>NZ_JBFAZP010000009.1:0-442394 GCF_040681875.1 Longispora sp. NPDC051575
TGGGGGGGGGGGGGGGGGGGGGGGGGGGGGGGGGGGGGGGGGCCGGGCCGCCCCCCCCCCCCGGTCGGGTCAGTCGTCGACGACGACCTTGTGGTTCGCGCCGAACTCCTGGCCCGATACCAGCTCCGACTCCCGACCGTCCGGGCCGACGGGCCGGTCGCCGGTGAGGGTGACCCGGTGCAGGGTGCGCCGCAGGTCCAGGTGCTCGATGTCGCTCGGGGCCAGGTGCGCGGTCGCCCGGTTGTCCCAGAACGCCACCGTGCCGGCCTCCCAGCGCAGCCGCACCGTGTACTCCGGCCGGGTCAGCTCCGCGTACAGCAGGTCGAGGATCGCCTTGGACTCCCGGGCCGACACGTCCACGATGTGGCTGGTGAAGCCGGGGTTCACGAACAGCCCCTTCTCCCCCGTCACCGGGTGCACCCGCACCACCGGGTGGATGGCGACCAGCAGGTTGTCCTGCACGACCTTGGCGTAGCTGGAGCTGCGGGCGATCTCGTAGCCCCCGCCGTAGCGGTGCTCGGCGCGCAGGGTGTCCACGAACGCCTTCACCGGCTCCGACAGGCCCTCGTAGGCGGCCACCAGGTTCGTCCACTGGGTGTCGCCGCCGATCTCGGGCACCACCTCGGCGCGCAGGATCGACCCGGCGGGCGGGTTCACGGCGGCCGTGACATCCGTGTGCCAACCCGTGAAGTAGCTGTACCGCCTCCGGCGGCTGGCGACCCCGAAGTCCGCCCCGTACTTCTTCTCGTACCGCTTCGGGTCCACCGTGTAGATCTCCGGGAAGTTCTCCGGCGGCGTGTCGTCGTGCGGGTGCGCGTACGTCAGCTCGCCGAACTGCCGGCCGAACGCGATCTGGCTCGCGTGGTCGAGCTGCTGCCCCCGGAAGAAGATCACCTTGTACCGGTGCAGCGCGTCCTTGATCGACTGGACGGCCTCGTCGTCGAGCGGCCGGGAGATGTCCACATTGGAGATGTCGGCGCCGATGTGGCCGGCGACGGGTCGGACGATCACGCGGTTCAGGGTGGAGGTCATGTCACTGTCCCTTCTGGGCTGCGGCGACTGCCGCGTTGAACTCGGAGAGGACCGCCTGGTCGAACTGCGGGGCGAGCTCGACCTTCGCGGGAAGTTGGGCGTTCTTCGTGAACAGGTCCGCCTGGGACTGCTGGGCGTCCAGCACCGCGGCGTCGACCGCCGTGTACGTCGCGCTGCCCGAGCCCTGGTAGACGAGCTTGCCGGTGGCGGGGTCCTGCTTGCGCTCCTTGACGTAGTACGCGTCGATCCACTCGTCGGTGTGCGCCTTGACCCAGGCGTTGGCCTTCACCTGGCGGGACACGAAGTCCAGCAGCGCGGCGCGCTTCCTCGGGTCGGCGAGCGCCGCCTTGGTGGCCAGCTTGAAGCCGTACCCCGGGGTCACGGCCTTGCCGTTGATCAACTGGACGGCGTCCGGGTGCTCCTTCAGGTACTTCACCCGGGTCTCCTCCGACACCGTCGCCGCGTCGACCGTCCCCGACTCGAGCACGTTGCCGACGTTCTGCAACGGCACGTCCACCGGGCTGATGTCCTTCTGGGCGAGCCCCTGCTTGTCGAGCACCCGCAGCAGGAAGCCGTGGTTGGCGGTGTTCTTCGAGTACGCCACCTTCTTGCCCCGCAGGTCGTCCAGCGACTTCACGCCGCTGCCCGGCCGGGCGACCAGCGTGTAGCCGGGCCCGTCCGTGCGGGTCACCGAGACCACGCTCACCGGCAGGCCGCTGGCCTGGGCGAACATGGCCGGGGTGTCGCCCATGGTGCCGTAGTCGATCGCGCCGGCCTGGATGGCCTGGTTGACCAGCGGCCCACTCGCGAACTGGTTGAACTCCACCTTGTACGGCAGGTTGTCCAGCTGGCCGGACAGCCGCAGCGGCAGTTCGACGCCCCGACCCTGGTCGCCGATGCGCAGGGTCACGGGGCCGGACGCCGCCTCCGAGGAGGTGGAGCAGGCCGACAGCAGGGGTAGGAAAAGAAAAAGGGCAGCACAAAGACGGGCACGCATGGGGGTACTCCCGAGAGGGGTCTGAAGAATGCGCGAAGGCGCGCGGAAAGGGTGGCCGAGCCCCGGCCGGAACCGTGGCCGGTCAGCCCGGTACGGAACGGCCGGTCGGCCCGGAGTGGCTCAGTGGGATCGACTGGTCAGCGACAACAACAACAGTCGGAGCTGGGACGACAGAACCCGGCGGGCGTCGCGCCCACGCTCGGAGTTCCGGTCCAGATGCTCATAGGACCATCCTGGTGGGCCCTTCCCGGGGGCGCAACATAATGCACTTGTGAATTAATCCGGTACCCGGAAATCAGGTTCTAGTGTGTGACGAGTTCCAGGGCCAGCGGACGTTGGTAGACCGCGTCGAGGGCCGCCGTCACGGCCGCCATGCCCAGCACCCGGCCCGGGAAGCTGCTCGGCAGGACGGTGCGGTCCGGGTCCTCGCAGACCTGGGAGTGCCGGGCCACCTCGGCGCGGAGCACCGCCAGGCAGTCGGGGAAGCGGATGACGCCGGGCTCGGTGACGACCAGTACCTCCGGATTGATCAGGTCGAACAGCAGCGCCGCCGCCCGCCCGACCAGCTCCGCCCGGTCCCGGAACAGCCCCAACGCCACCTCGTCCCCCGCCTCGGCCCGGACCAGCAGCGCGGGCAGGTCCCGCTCCCCGGACCGCGCCACCAGCGCCCCCTCCGCCGCCGCGGCCTGGAAGCACCCCGCCTTCCCGCACGCGCACGGGGTCCGCAGCTCGTCCAACGGCAGATGGCCCACGACCCCGCCCGCCGACCCCGGCCCGTGGTGCGCCGCTCCCCCGGTCACGATCGCCGCGTCCACCACGTTGCCGACGAACAGGTGCACCAGGCTGCTGGTGCCCCGGGCCGCGCCGAAGAGCTGCTCGGCCAGGGCCAGGGCGCGGGCGTGGCTCTCCACCCGGACGGGGATGCCCAGGTCCTGGAGTGCCTCGGCAGCGTGCACGTCGTGCCAGCCGAGGACGGGGTGTTCCACGATCACGCCCCGGGCAGGGTCGACCCAGCCGCCGGTGACCAGGCCGATGCCGACGACGGCGTGGCCGGCCATGAAGCGCGGGAGGCGGGCGCGGATGGCTTGTAGGACGGAGGTGGGGGTCGGGTGGGTGTTCGTTGTGGTCTGGTGGGTGTTCGTTGTGGTTGGTTGGGTGGGCGGGGGTGGGTTGCGGCCGGCGTGGTGGGTCGGGCCGTCGGTGGTCGTTCCGTGCGGGAACGTCTCCTGGGCCAGCACCCGGCCGCGCAGGTCGGCCAGCGCCAACGTGACGTGCGGGACGGCGATGTGCACCCCGCAGACGACCGGTCCGTCCGCGAGGTCCACCGGCACGTGCGGCCGGCCCGCCCCCGACGGCCGGACCAGCTCCGGCGCCTCACTGAGCAGGCCGACCGCCGCCAGGTCCGTGTAGTGCCGGGTGATCGCGGCGGGGCTCAACCCGGTCAGCCGGGCGATCGTGGTCCGGGAGAGCGGACCGTGGTCGAGGACCGTGCGCAACACGTGCGCGGCGGTGGAGGAACGGCGGCCGTCGGGCTTCTGCATGGCGGGGCTCCCTGCCGTGGCGTCCGAAAGGAACGGAGAACACCTGACGGGTACGCGGTCCGGCCTGGTCACCGGGCCTGACTACTTCTTCGCGACGGCGGGGCTCCAGGGGTCTGGCGCTGCCCCGGGCACCGGGCTGGCTGGCGCTCTCCCTGTCCCTGGGCCGGGCTGCATGGCTCTCCCGGGCCGGGCCGGCTGGCTCTCCCGGGACTGGTCCGGGGGCCGGCTGGTTCCCTGAGGTGCTCTGGGGGACCGGCTGGCTCCCGGAGGTGGTCCGGGGGACCCGACTGGCTCCCGGAGGTCCGGATGGACAGTCGGGGTGTCCTGGGAGACCGTGGAGCGTCCAGCTGGACGGTGGGTTTGTCGGACCCGCCGGCCGGGAGCTGCCCGGGGAGTACCGGGCTGGACCTGCCCGGGCGGTGCCTGGGCGGATCTGCCCGGAGAGTGCCGGGGTGGCCGTGGTGGTGCTGGACCTGTGTGCCGTCGGTCGAAGTCAGGGGCCGGTGGGGACGGCCTGCGCGAACCCGCCCGGAGCCGGACAGATCGCGCTCGACTGGCGGCACAGGTCGACGTGACGTCGAGAACTGAACGAGGCCGCCTGTGACATGCGTCGATTCTGGCAAGCGGGTGGGGAGAGGTCAACAAAGGTGACGTGGACCGCAGTGGGGTGGACGGATAGATGGTGGTTCCGTCCGTTGCCGGGTGGGGGCGTCTTGTCCGCTGGCCGGGTGGGGGTCCTGTCTGCTGGCTGGGTGGGCTGCGTCCCGTTCGTCGGATGGGCTGGACGGAGTTGTCGCCCTCTGGGCGGGCCTGGCACTGTGTTGCCGCGCTCGGGGGGCTGGGTCCGTTCCCGTGACCCGGGTGGGTTGGACGGAGTTGTCGTCCGCCAGAAGGGCCGGGCTGCTCCGGTGCGCGGGTAAGGCGGCTGAGTTCCCGTCGCAGGGGCGGGCAAGGTCGGATCAGATCGGATTCCGGTGCGTGGCGGGGCGGGTGTGCTGGTGCCCGCCGGCCGGGCCGGGTTCCGGTACCTGGGCGAGGCGGGTGTGCTCCCGTCGCCGGGCCAGGCCGGGGCGGGCCGGGTTCCGGTACCTGGGGCGGGGCGGGGGTGCTCTCGTCGCCGGGGCGGGCCGGGTTCCGGCGAGGGGGCGGGCTTGTGGTGCGTTCCCGCCCGCAGGGCCAGGTGGGCACCACAGGGGCTCCGGTCAGTCGCTCAGCGCGCGGCTCGTTCCGGTGATCTGGCGGTTGTGGATCAGGTGCGGCCCGACGTCGCGGGACCGGTTGGTCGTCTGGTGGCCGTGGCGATCGGGCCTGGCGGGTGCGAGCCGTTCGAGCAGAATGGCGATCGTGTGGGATACCGCCGTGGTGATCATCAGGGACCGTACCGGCCGGGTGTTGCTGGTGCACCAGAACTACGGGCTGCGGTTGTTCGGACTGCCCGGCGGCAAGGTGGAGCCGGGCGAGACGATGGCGCAGGCGGCTGTGCGCGAGGTGGCCGAGGAGACCGGGCTGATCGTGACGGTGGGCGACCGGTACTCGGTCGATGACCTGGTCTATCCCGGCGGGGCGCGGTTCCGGGCCCATGCGTTCGTCGCCACGACGGTGGAGGGTGCGCCGACGGTGCCCGATCGCGTGGAGATCTCCTCCGTCGAGTGGTACGACCTGGAGAAGCTGCCGACTCCGCTCACCCCGTCGGCCAGCGCGATCCTGCCGAGGCTCAGGACGCCGCAGTAGCCGTAGCGGCCGCATGGCCCTGTCGCGGTCGCCGGCAGAGCGGCCGGTGCCTTCGATCCGCTACTCGTCCGGCCCCGCCCCCGCCCACCAGGCATCCACCCCCGCCAGCAGCCCGCCGCGCACCTCGGCCGGCGCCGCCGAGTGGGTGATCGAGTCCCGCGCCAGCCGGGCCAGCGTCGCATCGTCACACCCCAGGTCCCGCGCGATCTGGTACTGCCCCGCGAGCCCCACCCCGAACAACAGCGGATCATCGGTACCCAACGCGACCGGCACCCCCGCGTCGAGCAGCGCCGACAGGTCCCAGGCGACCCCCAACGGCGGGTACGACGTCGGACACAGCTCGACCGCCACCTGCCGCCCGGCCAGCAGGCCGAGGGTCTCGGGGCAGCTCGCGGCGGTCACGGCATGGCCCACCCGGTGCGCGCCCAGCAGTTCGACGCAGTCGCGGACATGCGCGGCCGGCTCGTAGAACCCGGCGTGCGGCACGATCCTCAGCCCGGCGTCCGCCGCGAGCCGGCAGGCGGCCACGAAGTCGCCGACCCGACCGAGCCGCTCGTCGTTGGACAGGCCGAACCCGATCACACCCGGGGTCGCCGCCGCGAGCCGGGCCAACCGCTCGGCGTGCTCCGCCGTGGCGCCCCAACTCGCCGCGACCACCACGCCCACCGGGATCGGGGCTTCGGCGGCCCCGGCGAGGACCGCCGCGACGACGTCCTCCAGCGAACCGAGCCGGGCCGCGTAGGACGTGGGGTCCACCTGGAGCTCCAGCCAACCGGCCCCGTCCGCCGCGTCCGCCGTCGCCGCCTCCCGGACCACCCGGACGACGTCCCCGGCGGACCGGATCACGGCGCGCGCCAGGTCGTACCGGCCCTGGAAGTCCGCCCAGCCGTGCACCCGGTCGGGCGGTAGCGGCTCGGGTAGTCGGAGGCCGTCGCGGGCCGCCCACTCGGCGAGGGTGTCGGGGCGCATCGAACCGGTCAGGTGGAGGTGCAGGTGCGCTTTCGGCAGTGCCCGCAGGTCCCTCATCCGAGGGGTCCGCCGCGTCCCACCCGCCCCGGCTCCCCGCGCCCGCCGCGTACCGAGGCCACGGAACCACCGCGCCCGGGCTCACCTGTGCCGCCGCGCCCGACATTCCGGGGGGCACCGGGAGCCGTCTGGTGGCCGAGGGTGCTGTCGACGGTGAACTCGACCGCGTCGGGCGTGCCGTCACCGTTCGGCCAGGCGGAGTCGATCCGGGTCAGCACCTGGTCGGTGCCGGAGGTCCAGTTGGCCTTCAGGGCCAGCACAGCGCCGGACAGGTCACCGTCGATCAGGCGCTGGGCGATCAGCCGGTGCTCGTCGGCGGACCGGCTGACCTGGGTCTCGTCGCCGAGTTTGAGGTGCACGTACCGCCGCAGGCTCGCCTTCACGGTCGTGATCAGGTCCATCAGGCGCTCGTTGGAGCAACCGCCGAGGAGCAGTTCGTGCCATTCGTCGTCCCGCTGCTCGACCTCGGCCTGGGTGGCCTCCGTGGCGGCGAACTCCTCGGCGAGTTCCAGGAGCCGCGGCGCGGTCCGGTGCAGGTACGCCACGCTGGAGGACTCCAGTGCCAGCGCCTCCAGGGCGGCCACGACGGGGGACAGCTCCTCGTACTCCCGGGGGGTCACCGGCGCGAACCGGAACCCCTTGCCCGGGGAGCTCTCGATCAGCCCCTCGATCTCCAGGGCGATCAGGGCCTCCCGCAGCGGGGTACGACTCACGCCCAGTTCCGCCGCGAGCCGTGCCTCGTTGATGTTGTGGCCCGCCGGGAAGTCGCCCCGCCTCGACCTGGCCAGCACTTCGGCCTTGATCTGGTCCCGGAGCGGGCGTCGCTCGATCGCCATGGTCCGCCTCCCCCACCCGTCAGTGTGCGCTCTCGCGGCCATCTATGCGGTACCGCCGCCGTCGACCGGCAGGATAGCGCCCGAGACGAAGCTCGCGGCGTCACTCGCCAGGTACGCCACCGCCTGGGCGATCTCCCGGGGCTGCCCGATCCGCCCCAGCGGCCGGTCGGCGGCGTCCACGTAGAAGCTCTCCACGGTGGCGCCGAGCTGCGCGGCCTCGTCGGCGAGCATCCCGGTGGCGGTGTCGCCGGGGCACACGCAGTTGACCCGGATATTGTCCGGCCCGTGGTCGATGGCCATCGCGCGGGTCATGTTGACGACGGCCCCCTTCGACGCGCAGTAGGACACGGCGCGCCCGCCGCCCGACATGCCCCACCCGGAGCCGGTGTTGATGATGCTCCCGCCGCCGGCCGCCCGCAGGTGCGGCACCGCGTACCGGCTCATCAGCATGATGGACTTGATGTTGACCGCCATCACGAGGTCCCAGTCGTCCTCGGTGATGTCCTCAACGGTCGAGCGCCGGATGATGCCGGCGTTGTTGAACACTGTGTCCAGCCCGCCGAACGCCTCGACCGCGGTCGCCACGGCGCGCTCGCAGTCGGCGGCCTTCGAGACGTCGCAGCGCACCGCGACCCCGCCGATCCGGTCGGCGTGCTCCCGGGCCCGGTCGAGGTCCAGGTCGGCGAGGACCACCCTCGCACCCAGCTCCGCGAACAGTTCGGCCGTGGCCAGCCCAATGCCGGACGCCGCTCCGCTGACGATGGCCCGCTTACCCTGCAACATGTCTCTGCGCTCCCTGGTCTTCTTCATCATGGTGCTGTCCGTGCGCCCGGCGGGTCATTCCAGCCGGTACATCGTGCGCCGCCGCCAGCCGGTCAGGACCGGCAGGTGTCCCCGCAGCCGGGCGTCGAGCTCCTCGTCCCCCGTGTCGACGAGGAGCGGCCGGCCGCCGAGGCCCGCGAGTTTGGCCTCGGTGGCCACCACGGTCAACTCGGCGCGCGGCACGAGGTCGAGGAGCTGCTGGTTACCCCTGCCGAGCAGGAAGCCCTGGCCGCCGACCGGTGACAGGATCAGCCGCACGGCGACCGCCCCGCCCGCGAGCGCCGTGACCGTCCGAGCGTCGACATCGGGGTGCACCTCGTGGTCCAGCACGGCCGTCACCCCCGTGACAGGGGCGTCGTATCCGTGGCCCCGGAGGATCGCCCGGGTGGTCGTGCCGGGCCCGAACACGTGCAGCACCCCGGGCGCGAGGTCGACGGACGCGGCGATGCCGGCGAGGTCCTCCCCGTCCTCGACGGTAGAGCCGATCTTGCGGTGCTGCACCCGACGGGCCAGGAACGGCACGGGAAGGTACCCGTACAGCCTGGCCGACACCTGTGCCGGATCGGGCCGGTCGACGACCTCGCAGTCCCGGACGGGAGCCCGACCGTCCAGGTACGCGGCCGCGACCTCTCCGGCGGCGCGCGGTTGCACGGCGTAGACGGCGGAGTGCACCTTCACACCGGTGGGGACGCCGAGCACTGCGGGCGACCCCTGGACGGCCGGGCCATGCCCTCGCCCCCGCGCCATGCCCTGCCCTGACCCCTGCCTCGGGCTCTGCTCCGACGGGGACTCGAACGGGGACCCGGGTAGGCGGAACGCCGATTCGTTCCCGACACCGCCCCCAGACCCGGGCTCGGCCCCGGCCACGAACTCCGACCGAGCCCCAGGCCCGGTCCCGGGCTCGCTTTCAGCCCCACCCTCGGACCCGGACTCGGTCCCGGCCCGAGACTCGGTCCCGACCCCAGCCTCGGCCCCAGACCCAGACGTAGACACAGCCCCAGTCCCGGAGGTCAGCCGAACTCCAGGCCCGGTCCCAGGCTCAGCCTCGGCCCCGGAGTCAGTCGCGGCCCCTCTCCCGGTCCCGGAATTCGCCGCGGCCCCGGACTCGGTCTCGGTCTCGGCCCTGGACTCGGTCCCGGCTCGAGACTCGGCCCCGACCCCAGCCTCGGCCCTAGCCCCAGACCCAGACATCGCCACAGCCCCCGTCCCGGCCTTCGGCCGAGCCCCAGCGCTGGGCTCATACCCAGCTCCAGCCCCAGTCCCGGACTCGGTCCAGGACCAGGGCTCGGGACAGGAACCGGACTCACCCTCAATCCCGGGCGCCGACAACGCCGTCAGCACATCCCGCGCCGTCCCGTCACCCCCCGCGAACAGCAGCAACTCGACACCGGCCGCGAGCAGCTCCGACACAGCCCGGACCGTGTCGCCCCCCGTCGTCACCTCGGGCCGGTCCACGACGACCGCGTAAGGCACCCCGGCGAGAGCCGCCGCCGTCTCCCCCATGTCGCCGGCCACGGTGAGCAGCCGGACATCGGGCCGGTGCGCGACCAGCGCGGACAGCGCCAGCGCGGCCCGGTCGGCCGAGCGCGGGGCGACCCCGGAGGCCAGGCCCCTGATGTCCGGCGCGTCGCTGCCGTGCAGGGCGCCGGGCCCACCGAGCCCGGCGACGGGATTGACCACCAACCCGACGAACGGCCCCCCGCGCAGATGGAGTTCCCCGCCCGATCCGGCAGGTCCGGCCAGGGATGACTCCCCCGCAGGCCTCTCCGACCCGGTCGAACCCAACACACCCGCCGGTCCGGCCGAACCTTGCGGTCTAGGCAATCCAGTCAGGCTGGGCGACCCGGCCGGGCCGGGAGATCCAAGCAGGCCAGGCGACCCGAGCGGGCCGAGCGGGCCGGTCGAGCCGGTCGAGCCGGTCGGACCAGTCGAGCCAGGCGGGCCAGGCGGGCCAGTTAGGCCAGGCTGGCCGGGTGACCCGGCCGGCACCCCGGAGTCCACGGCGCGCACCGCGCCCACCGCCCCCGAAGGCCGAGCCGATCCCCCCATCTCAGCGGTCATCCGCGATCTTCCGCCGATAGGCCCGCCACGTGACCGCCCACGTCCCCGGATCGTCCAGGGTGTCCTCACGGTTCCGGTGCACCGTGGAGTTGTGCGGTGCGGTCCGGACGGTCTCCGGGGATTCGTACGCCTCTCGGGCCACCTCGCGCATCACCCCGACGTACTCGTCCAGGTCCGTCCGGGAGTACGACTCCGTGGGCTCCAGGGTGGCCGGCTCGGGCACGAGGTACGGGTGGTGGCTCGTCCAGTAGTGCACGCCGAAGTCGGCGGCCCGCAGCCCGATGTCCTCGGAGTGCACCCCGGTGTCGGCGTGCAGCTGCTCCCACGAGTACCGCACCTGTTCGATGCGGCGCTTGCCCTCGGCGTACGGCGCGGAGACGCCCTTGATCTTGAGCATCTCGGTGAGCAGGTAGTTGTTGTTGAGGACGGCGATCTCGGCGACCTCGCGCAGCCCCTCGGCGCCCAGGGCCATGATCCAGGAGTACGCGCGGACGATGTTGCCGGCGACGCCCTGGTAGGGCCGGACCTTGCCGATGGACAGCGGACCGGGGTCGGTGAGGTCGTAGTTCGTGCCGTCGAAGGTGACCAGCGGCCCGGGCAGGAACGGGGCCAGCTCGGCGGTCACCCCGCACGCGCCCGCCGCCGGTCCGCCGCACGCGTGCGGGGTGGAGAACGTCTTGTGCAGGTTGAAGTGGCACAGGTCGAAGCCGGCCTCGCGGGCCCGGGTGATGCCGAGGATGCCGTTCGCGTTGGCCTGGTCGTAGCTGGCGAGGCCACCGGCGGCGTGCACGATCTCCACGAACTCCGCGATCCTCGGGTTGAAGATGCCGGTGTCCTCCGGGTTGGTGATCAGCAGCGCGGCGGTGCGGTCGGACACGGCCGCCTTCAGCGCGTCGATGTCCGGGTAGCCGTCGGCGTCCGGGTACAGCGTGATGACCTTGTAGCCGGCCGTGGCCGCGCAGGCGGCGTTGGACGGGTGGGAGAAGATCGTGGTGATGATCTCGTCGCGCTGCTCCGCCTCGCCCCGGGAGGCGTGATAGGCCCGGATCATGGCCACGTTGGTCCAGATCGCGGCCGAACCGGCGCCGGGCTGGACGGTCACGGCGTCCATGCCGGACACCTCGGCGAGCATGCCCTGCAGGGAGTGGATGATGGCCAGCACGCCCTGGACGGTGGCCGGGTCCCGGGCGGGGTGCAGCTCGGCGATCCGGCGGATCAGCACGTCGTTGACCTTCGGGCTGTACTTCATCGTGCAGGTGCCCTGGCCGATGTCCACGTTCAGGTCGGCCCCGAGGGTCTCCTGGGAGAGCCGCAGGTAGTGCCGCAGCACCCGGTTCTGCGAGATCTCGGGGAGCACGGGCGGGGTGGCGCGCCGGATGCCGGCCGGCAGCGCCGCCGCGGGGTCCCCGACCAGGGCGGTGATCTCCTGCTCGGCCAGCGGGGGCAGGATGCCGCGCTCGCCGGGCTGGGTCAGCTCGAAGACCAGCGGTTCGTCCCAGCTGGCCTGGCGGAACCGGCGCAGCGCGGGCTTCCCGCCGATCCGGGCGTCGGCGGGGTCGACGGGGCCGGTGTCGGTGGCCTTCATGCCAGCACCTCTCTCACGGAAGCGGCCAGGAGTTCGATGTCGGCCTGGGTGTGCACCTCGGTCACGCAGCACAGGGCCCGGTGCCCGTCGAGGGGCAGCCCGGCGAGGATGCCCCGGTCGCGGAGCTCGGACAGCACCTCCGCGACAGGTCGCACAAATTCCACCACGAACTCACAGAAGTGTGGATCGTCGGCGTTCGGCACGGTGACGCCGGGAATCGCCCCGAGGAGGCGCATCGCGTACGCCGTACGGGCCATGATCGTCGAGCCGATCTCGCGCATGCCGGTGGGGCCCATCAGGGACAGGTAGACGCCCGCCGTGATGCCCCAGAGCGCGGCGGCGGTGCCGACCCATTCCTTGCCCTGCTCGCGGACGCCGAACGAGGTGCGCCCGTAGGCGACGTCGCCGAACCCGTACTCCCCCTCGACGAGGGTCGGGACCAGGCCGAACAGGCGGGACGGGAACTCCAGGACCAGGCGCTCGTCGTCCCGGGTGGCGATGAAGCCGGCCTGACCGCCCCCGTACTGCATGTGCATGCCCAGGGGTTGGATGTCCCCGCACACGATGTCCGCGCCGAAGGTCGCCGGGGAGGCGAGCACGCCGAGCGCCATCGGGTTGCAGCTCACGACCGCGAGGGCCCCGGCGGCGTGCGCGGCGGCCACCAGCGTGGGGGCGTCGACGTCGATGACGCCGTGGAAGTTCGGATACTCGAGGTAGACGCAGGCGGTGTCCTCGTCGAGGGTGTCCGTGAAGGTCATGGCGCCGCGCAGGTAGTCGGTGATCTTCGACAGCTTGTCGGGCGACACCGGCCCGCTGATCAGCACCTTCGAGCGGCCCGTGACCCGGCCGGCCATCCGCAGGGAGGTCGCCGCGGCCTGGTAGCCGTCGTAGGTCGGCACGTTGACGACGTCGAGTTCGAGCAGCTCACCCATCAGGCTCTGGTACTCCCAGAGGGCCTGGAAGCGGCCGTGGTCCTCGTAGGGCTCGCCGGCGTAGGCGGTGAGGAACTCCGCGCGCCCGTTGACCTCGTCGCAGACGGCGGGCACGTGGTGCGGGTAGCAGCCGCCGCCCAGGAAGCTCAGGCCGTCGGTGTTGCGGTCGAGCAGCCCGCCGACGTGCCGGACGAGCTCGGCCTCGCTCCGCATCGGAGCCGGCAGCCGCAGGGGCCGGTGGAGGCGCAGGTCGGAGGGGATGTCGGCGTAGAACTCCTCGACATCGGCGGCTCCGACGGCGGCGAGCATCGCGGCTCGGACCCCCGGGACGGAGTTCGGGATGTAGGGATGGGCGTGGTCCATGGCTCCAGTATGCATATTGTATTCAAAATTCAAAAGACTTGACTTGGATGTTGGATCGTGTTCACTATCGAAGCATCGATCCAAGCCATCGGAGGCTGCCGTGACCCTCACCCGACGACACACCCTGTCCCTCACCGCACTCGGGCTCCTCGGTGCGGCGGCGGGGTGCGCGAGCGGTTCGCCCAAGAAGTCCACGAAGCAGGCCACCGAGGGCAAGGAGCTCACGGGCACCGTCACGGTGTGGTCCTGGGACGTCGCGGCGACCGCCCTCAAGCGCCTCGGGCCGGAGTTCACCGCGAAGCACCCGAAGGTCAAGATCGAGATCACCGACATCGGGTACGACAACGCGTACGACAAGATCACCATCGGCCTCAAGTCGGGAAGCGGCCTGGCCGACGTGTTGACGGTCGAGACCGACCACATGCAGACCTACGCCGCCCAGTTCCCGACCGGTTTCCTCGACCTGACCAGCGTCGCCTCCTCGATGAAGGCCGACTTCGACCCGTCCAAGTGGGCGGCGTCGAGCGACAAGGACGGCAAACTGTTCAGCCTGCCGTGGGACTCGGGCACGGCCGCCCTCTTCTACCGGACGGACCTGTTCGCGACGGCCGGGATCGACCCGAAGTCCATCGCCACGTGGGACGACCTGATCACGGCGGGCAAGACCATCCTGGCGCGCACCGGCGCGAAGCTCCTGGTCAGCGACGTGTCCAACGGGGCGGGTCCGGTGCCGACCCTGATGCAGCAGCAGGGAGCGGGCTACTTCAACGCGGCCGGCGACATCACCCTGGACTCGCCGGCGACCCTCGCCGCGATCGACATCGTGAAGCGGCTCAACGACGCCGGCCTGATCCTCAACGTCAAGGGCTGGGACGCCCTGGTCAGCGCCAACAAGGACGGCAAGGTGGCCTGCGCCCCGTCCGGGGTCTGGTGGGCGGGCACGCTCGCCACCGAGATGCCCGAGCTGTCCGGCAAGCTGGGCGTGATGCCGCTGCCCGCGGTGACCGCCGGCGGCGGCCGGACCGCCAACAACGGCGGCTCCACCCTGGCGGTGCCGGGCCAGTCGAAGAACCCGGACGCGGCCTGGGCGTTCGTGAGGTTCTGTCTCGCCGACGTGGCCAACCAGGTGTCGATGATGAAGGCGGAGGGCCTGTTTCCGGCGTATCTGCCGGCGTTGCGCGACCCGTACTTCGACGCCCCGCAGAAGTTCTTCGGCGACGCCCCGATCTACCAGATGTTCCGGGAGCAGACCTCGAAGATCCCCACGATCACCTACACCGACGACTACGCCAAGGCCGGTGACCTGCTCGACTCGGTGGTGCCCGGGGTGCTGCTCCGGGGCAAGGACCCCAAGTCGGAGCTGAAGAGCGCCGCCGCCCAACTCGCCGGTCAGACCAAGCGGAAACTGGCGTGAGGGGGCGCGCCGGCTGGTTCTTCACGGCACCCGCCGCCGTGCTCTTCGCGGTCTTCTTCGGGTATCCGCTGGTCGCCAGCCTCGTGCAGAGCTTCCAGACGGACGCCGACGGCGAGACGGTGTGGGCCGGGTTCGACAACTACACCAGGCTGTTCCAGGATCCCCTCGTCGGCCGGTCCCTGGTCAACATCGCGCTGATCCTGGCCGTCCAGGTGCCGCTGATGCTGGTGATCGCCCTCGGCCTCGCCCAGGTGCTGAACCTGAGCTGGTTGAGGTTCCGCTCCGGCTACCGGGTGGCGTACTTCCTGCCGGCCGTCACCACGCTCGTCGCCTACGCGGTCGTGTTCCGGGTGCTCCTGAACACCGACTCGGGGCTGCTGAACCAGATTCTCGGCACGCACATCGACTGGCTGAACGATCCGACGATGGCCCGGGTGGCCCTGATCGGCTCGATCACGTGGCGCTGGACGGGGTACAACATGGTCATCCTGCTGGCGGGGCTGCAGGCGATCCCGAAGGAGCAGTACGAGGCGGCGGCCATCGACGGGGCCGGCTCGTTGCGTACCTATGTGAGTGTGATCGTTCCGCAGTTGCGCCCTGTGTTGTTGTTCTGCCTGATCACGTCCACGATCGGCACGCTGCAACTGTTCGACGAGAGTTTCGTGCTCACCTCGGGCGGTCCGGACAACGCGACCCTCACCCCGGTGCTGTACCTCTACGAGAACGGCTTCCAACAACTCGACTTCGGGTACGCGGCGGCCATCGCCTGGCTCGTCGTCGCCCTGACCGGCCTGCTCTCCCTCGTCCAGTTCCGCGCGTTGCGGACGAAGTCGTGAAGCGGCTCGCGCACCTGCCGCTGCTGGTCGGCGCGGTGGTCAGCCTGTTCCCGTTCTACTGGATGATCGTGGCGGCCACCCACCGCACCCGGGACCTGCTGCACTCCCCGCCGCCGTTCCTGCCCGGCGACCAGCTGTTCGAGAACCTGCGCCGCCTGGAGGAGACCGTCGGGTTCAGCCGGGTCACGCTCAACACCGTCGGGCTGACCGTGGTGTACACGGCGCTGTCCAGCGTGATCAGCGCGATGTGCGGCTACGGGCTGGCCAAGTTCCGGTTCCGTGGTCGGGGGCTGCTGCTGGCCGTGCTGCTGGCGACCATGATGATCCCGTTCCAGGTGCTGCTCGTGCCGCTGTTCCAGATGATGGCGAACGTGGGCTGGATCGACACGTACCAGGCGGTGATCCTGCCCTTCCTGGCCAACTCGTTCGGCATCTTCCTGATGCGGCAGGCGTTCCTGGACTTCCCCGACGAGCTGATCGAGGCGGGCCGGCTCGACGGCTGCTCGGAGGCGCGGATCTTCTACCGGATCGTGCTGCCGGCCGCCCGGCCCCAGCTCGCGGCCGTGGTGATCTTCACGTTCATCTCGCAGTGGAGCGCCTTCATCTGGCCGCTGCTGATGCTCAACTCCGAGGACAAGTACACGATCCCGGTGGCCCTGTCCCGCATGATCGGACAGTCGCGCGTCGACTACTCCGGCCTGATGCTCGGGGCGTTCATCGCCACCCTGCCGATCATGGCGGTGTTCCTGGCGTTTCAGAAGCAGTTCGTGTCCGGCCTGCTCGGCGGCTCGGTGAAGGGATGACGATGAGGTACGGCGGCGACTGGAACCCCGAACAGTGGGACCGGGACACGTGGCGCGAGGACGTCCGGCTGATGCGACGGGCCGGGGTCAACATGATCACGCTCGGGGTGTTCTCCTGGGCCCGGCTGGAACCCGCCGAGGGCGCGTACGAGCTGGACTGGCTGGCCGAGATCATCGACCTGCTGTGGGCGCACGGGATCAGCGTGGACCTGGCCACCGGCACGGCCTCGCCGCCCGCCTGGTTCGTCCGGAAGTACCCGGACGCGCTGCCGGTCACCGCCGACGGGGTGCGGCTGGAGTTCGGCTCCCGCCAGCACTACTGTCCCTCGTCGCCCGCGTTCCGCGCCGCGACCGTGGCGCTCGCGACCCGGATGGCGGAGCGGTTCGCCGACCACCCGGCGCTGGCGATGTGGCACATCTCCAACGAGTACGGCGACCATGTCACCGAGTGCTTCTGCCCCACGTCGGCGGCAGACTTCCGGCGCTGGCTCGGCGAGCGGTACGGCACCGTGGAGCGGCTGAACCACGCGTGGGGCACGGACTTCTGGGCCCAGCGGTACACGTCGCTGGACGAGGTCGAGCCGCCGCGCACCGCGCCCGGCCCGACGAACCCGACCCAGCGGCTCGACTGGCGGCGGTTCTGCTCGGACACCCTGCTGGACTGCTACCGGGCCGAGCGCGCGGTCCTGCCGCCCGGCGTCCCGGTCACCACCAACTTCATGTCGATGATGCGCGACCTCGACTACTGGAAGTGGGCGGCCGAGGAGGACATCGTCTCCGACGACGCGTACCCGGACCCGGCCGACCCGACCGCGCACGTCACCGCCGCGATGAACTACGACCTGATGCGCTCCCTGCGCGGCGGCCAACCGTGGCTGCTCCTCGAACAGGCCCCGTCCGCCGTCAGCTGGCGGCAGGTGAACGTCCCCAAGACCGACGCGCAGTACCGGCTGGGCAGCCTGCAGGCCGTCGCCCGGGGCGCCGACGGGGTCCTGCACTTCCAGTGGCGCGCCTCGGTCGCCGGTGCCGAGAAGTGGCACTCCGCGATGCTCCCGCACGGCGGCGAGACCTCCCGGGGGTACCGGCGGACGGTCGCGTTCGGCGCCGAGCTGGCCCGGCTGTCCCCGGTCGTGGGCGCACGGAGCACCGCGCACGTGGCGATCGTGCTCGACTGGGACTCCTGGTGGGCGCTCGAACTCGACGAGCACCCGTCCCAGCTGCTCCGGTGGCGCGAGCTCGTCCGCGCCTGGTACGAGCCGCTGTGGAACGGGAACGTCTCGGTCGACTTCGTGCCGGTGGACGCCGACCTGACCGGGTACGGGGTCGTGCTCGCCCCCAACCTGTACCTGGTCACGGACGCGACCCGCGCCAACCTGGAGTCCTATGTGGCCACTGGTGGCCGGCTCGTGGTCGGGTTCTTCTCCGGGCTCGTCGACGGGAACGACCACGTGCACCCCGGGGGCTACCCCGGCGCGCTGCGGGAGCTGCTCGGCGTCGCGGTGGACGAGTTCTGGCCACTGCCCGCCGGAGAGTCCTCGGACATCAGCCTCGACGGCCGGTACCCGGTGACGCTGTGGCGGGAGTGGCTCGACACCACCACGGCGGAGGTCGAGGCCAGCTACCTGGACGCGCCGCTCGCCGGGCGGCCCGCGATCACCCGGAACCGGTTCGGCGACGGCACCGCGTGGTACGTGTCCGCGCACCTCGGGGCCGACGGGCTCGACAGCCTGCTGCGTCCGATCCTCGACGAGGCGGCCGTTCCCCGGGTCGGGTCCGACGGGGGCCCGGGGCAGGTCGGCTCGGTCGGGGCGCCCGTCGCGGTGCCGCCCGGGGTCGAACTGTGCCGGCGCGGCGACTTCCTTTTCGTCCTCAACCACACCCCCGACCCGGTGACCGTCGAGGTCACAGGACACGACGTGCTCACCGGAACGCCCATCGACGGCACCCTGCACCTGGGCGGCTCGGACGGGGCCGTGCTGAGTTCCGTCGCGCCGGAGGCCACACATGCGGGGTCAGCTGGGTAGCCCGCCCACCAGGGCTCGCTCGCGCCGGCCGCACGACACAGGGGCTCGCCCAGGCCGAACAAGCGCATCCGATTTCGCCTGCGCAGGTAGTCGACCTGGGCAGACGGTCGCGCACGGGACGGGCTGGCCCGACCCGGCACGGCGTTACGTCCACATCCGAACAGCCCAGCACAGCCGAGTCCAGCCCAGCCCCGCTGAGCCACGCCCAGCCCTGCCCCACCAGCCCTACCAGCCCTACCAGCCCAGCCGAGTCCACCCCAGACCTGCCCCACCAGTCCAGCCAGTCCAGCCACGAGTGACCATCAGCGATCCACGCCAGCCCCGCAAGTCCGTACCCCGAAAACTCACCGCCCCTCAACCAGTCGGCCCCATCCACGGGCCGACCAGTCTGGAGTTTCCATGCGCAGGAGAACCTTCGTCGCGGCGGGCCTCGCCACGACGGCCGCCGTAGCCCTCCCCGGGGTCGCGTCCGCCGACCCGTCCGCCACCCCGGCGGCCGGCCCCACGGAAGAGTTCCGCAACGTGCTCGACCTGCGGGGGCTCCCGACGGTGGCCCGGCCGCCGAGCGACAACCCGCTGAACGTGTTCGCCGACAACGGTTCCTGGCACGGGTACGGGCTCGGGGTGGCCGGCGGGTTCTCGGGCCCGCTGTACATCGCCGAGGAGTACCCCTGGTGGCTGTCCCAGGTCTTCAGCCGGGTCGCGTTGACCGACGCCACCACGGGCGCGTCCATCCCGCTGACCCAGGTCTCCGCCGACTCGCTGCCGGGGCTGCTCCGGCAGGTCTCCTCCTCGGGCGACGGGATCACCCTGACCCTGGAGCTGCGGTTCGTGTCGGGCCGCACCGCGCTGGTCCAGGGTTCCGTCCGCAACGACGGCGCGCGGGCCCGCCGGGTGGCCGTGTCCTGGTCGGGCACCCTGCTGCGGCACGAGTCCGAGCCGATCCGGTCCGCTCCCCGGCTCCGGGCCACCGGCACCGGGGTGGCCGTGGACTTCACCGAGGTCCGGGAGGTGTGGAAGTTCTTCTCCACGCCGACCCAGCGGTTCGAGGTCCGGCACGCCGCGCCGGTGACCACGACCGTCGACGGCGACTCCTACCGGACGCTGCTGGCCACCCCGCTGAACGTGTCGCCGAAGGGCGAGCGCCCCCTGACCTGGACGGAGACCTACTCGTTCACGGCGGCCGACCGGGACGACGAGACGGTGGCCGAGGCCCTGCGCAAGCCGAGCAACCCGGCGTCGGCCACCGACCGCCGGTGGGCGACGTACCTGCGCTGCGGCCTGGAGGGGGTGGCCCCCGAGCACCGCCGGGTCGCCGTCAAGTCCATCCAGACCCTGGTCACCAACTGGCGCAGCGCGGCCGGCGCGCTCCGGCACGGCGGGATCACCCCGTCGATCTCCTACGTCTGGTTCAGCGGCCTGTGGTCCTGGGACTCGTGGAAGCAGGCGGTCGGGGTGTCCGCGTTCTCCCCCGCCCTCGCCAGCTCCGTCATCGAGGCCCTGTTCGACTACCAGCGCGCCGACGGCATGATCCCCGACTGCATCTTCTACAACGACCCGGCGCACGGCGGCGGCAACTGGAACGAGCGCAACACCAAGCCCCCGCTCGCGGCCTGGGCGGCCTGGGAGGTGTACTCGGCGGGCGGCGACAAGGACTTCCTCCGCCGGATCTACCCGCGCCTGGTCGCCTACCACGAGTGGTGGTACAAGGCCCGGGACCACGACCGCAACGGCATCTGCGAGTACGGGGCGACGGTCGACCCGGCCAACGACTCCGACGGGGCCGTCATCGAGGCCGCCGCGTGGGAGTCCGGGATGGACAACGCGCCCCGGTTCGACGCGTCGGCCGTGCGCTCCAACGGTGCGGCCGGCTGGTCGATCGACCAGGAGTCGGTGGACCTGAACGCGTACCTGTTCGCGGAGAAGGGGTACCTGGCGAAGATCGCCAAGGTGCTGCGCGAGCCGTACCAGGACACGTCCGCGCCGATCGGGGCGTACGTGCGCGACAAGATGTTCGACCCCGCCACCGGTTGGTTCTACGACGTGTCCCTCGACTCCGGCCACCCGCTGGTCGACCGGGGCAAGGGCATCGAGGGCGTCATCCCGGTGTGGGCGGGCCTGGCCTCCCCCGCCCAGGCGCTGGCGGTCCGGGCGACCCTGCTCGACCCGGCCGCGTTCGGTACCCATGTCCCGTGCCCGACCGTGGCGGCGGACAGCCCGTTCTTCGAGCCGGAGGCGTACTGGCGCGGCCCGGTCTGGCTGGACCAGGCGTACTTCGCGATCGAGGGGCTCCGGCGGGCCGGCTTCACCGCCGACGCGACCGCGGTGCGCGACAAGCTGCTGCGCAACGCGGACGGCCTGCTCGGGGACGGGCCGATCCACGAGAACTACCAGCCGCTGACCGGGGCCCGGCTCAACGCCCCGAACTTCAGCTGGTCGGCCGCGCTTCTGCTCCGCCTGGTCCGCGCCTGACGGTGACCGTCCGGCCGTGCCCGCTCCGAGGGTCGCGCAGATCCTCGGAGCGGGCACGGCACGGCGTCCGACCCCGCTACTCGCCGTGGCACCTCAGCCCGGCGATCCACTCACGCCGTGGCGACGCGGCCGGGCGATCTACATCCGCCAGCACCACGCGGGCTGGCGGGCCAAACCTGCCGTGGCGACGCGGCCCGACGATCCACTTCCGTCGCGTCACATCTCCGCGATCCGGATCGATCGGGGCCTCGCGTCCGGGCGGTCCGCTCCGACAAGAGCCGCGCGCCGCGTCACGCGGCCGGCGCGGCCCGCCGGACGTCGACGCGGGCCGTAACACCCCTCACGGGGCCTTCGCGAACTCCACCGTCACCGTCGTGAACCCCAGCGACCGCAACAGCCCCGTCAGCGTCGACCGGGCGTTCGTCCGGGCCCGTTCGGCCAACGTCCCGTCGTTGGCCGACGCGCTGATCTTCTGCTCCGCGAGGAGGTAGAGCTGCTGGGTACGGTTCGCGTCACCGCCGCCGAAGTCCTTGAGCCGGTTCACGAGGCCGCGCTCCTCGGAGTACACATAGCTGCGGTTGTGGTCGATGTTGGGTTTGCCCATCGACGGTTGCGGGAGCGTGATGGTGACGGTCTTCTGGTCGGCGGACACCTTGACGGCGTCGCCGTGCAGCCCGCCGAACTCGACGTAGGCGTCCACGGTGCCGGCGGCCACGAAAAGGGTGCGGCCGCCGTACAGGAAGGAGGGGATGTACTTCGCGTCCTTCTCCAGGTCCACGATCAGCTCGTAGTTGCCGGCGGCGGCCACGAACCGGCTCAGGTCCTGCACGGAACGGAGCACGACGGGCTGGCTGCGGTCCGTGGTCCGCGTCCCGAACGGGTCGAACGACCCGGGCAACAGTCCCATCAGGCTGGTCACGACCGCCACCGCCAGGACGACGACCACCGTGACGACCACTGTGAACAGGACTCTCAGGCCACGCCGGGGGACGACTCGCAGGCTGCTCGGGGTCTTCGACATCGTCGGTCACCTTCCGCGATGGTGTGCGCCGGAGGGGAGGGCCGGCGCTTGTTCATACCCCGTCGGGGCCGGACACGCACCCTCCGGAAGCGCCAACATTCGAAGCCGGGAATGACCCCCCTCCGAACACCACGGTGAACCGCGACCCCGCGAATACCGGTGCGACCCAACCTGGCCCGGTCCGGCCGCAGCCGGCCACAGTCCCCATGCGGTCAGTCCCCGTCCGAACCGACTTGGCCCGGCCAGCCCCGCAAGGCCCGACCAGGCCAAGCCGACCGGGCCCGGTCAGCCCCGGGGGCAAACGACGTGACCCAACCCAGCCATGCCCCGGACCGAATCTTCTTGGCCCAACCCGGCCTAGCCAGGGCCGAACAACGTGGCCCACAGCCATACCTGGGCCAAACCGACTTGGCCCGAGCCGGCCGAGCCCACACCGAACGACGCGCCCAGCCCGGCCATGCCCGGGCCGAACCTACTCGGCCCAACCCGGCCGAGCCCACACCGAACGACCCAGCCCACCAGGCCATGCCCAGCCCGAACCTACTTGACCCGCCCCGGCCGAGCCCGCGCCGAACAACGTGGTCCACCAGCCATACCTAAGTCAAACGATGTGCCCCCTCGCCCACGCCGAACCGACTCGGCCCAGCCCCTACTCCCACCCAAGCCAGAACCACCTCAACGACACCACCGACGTAACCCGTCAATCACTCACCTCCGGATCATCCACGAATGTCCGTTCGGCGTGGCAGGATTGTGCGGTGGCTGATCTTCGTCGGTTGACCTTCCCCGCCGACCGTTCGGTGGGCACGCTCTACCTCGACTCCCCCGAGGGCGAGCAGCGGGAGACGCCGGCCCGGGGCGTGGTCGACGTCGCCGCCGGCTGGCGGGTCACGCTCGACACCGACGGCGAGCACCTGGGGGCGCTGACGGACCTGCCGCCGGGCGCGCTGGACGAGCTGGTCGCGGGCGAGGTCACCGACGAGCACCTGGCGGCCCTCGGTGACCTGCGCGGGCTCGGTTCGCTCATGCTGTTCGGCACGTTCACGGACTGGGCGGTGCCGGTGGTGCCCGGCCTGGAGACGCTCGCGTTGTACAGCGAGGGGCTCACCGACGCCGTGATGGCCCGGCTGGCGCGTCCGCTGCCGGCCGAGCTGACCCTGGCGGCGGGGCTGCTGACCGACGACACCCTGCTGGCGTTGGCCGGCGAGGACCAGGTCGTGGCGGTGAACGTGTCCGGCGACCGGATCTCGGGGCGCGGGCTGGCCGCCCTGGCCACGTTGCCCCGGCTCGACCGGCTGGTGCTGGGCACGTCGGGCGCGTTGACCCCGGCGGCGTTGGAGGGCCTGGTCGGCGCCCCGGCGCTGCGGATCCTCTACCTGATCGGCCCGTGGGACGACGCGGTGCTGGAGGCGATCCCCCCGTTGGTGCCCCCGTTGCGGCACCTGACCGTCACCGATCCGGACGGGGAGCGCAGTCCGTTGAGTCCGGCGGCGGTGGCGGCGCTGCGGGAGCGGTGCCCGGGTCTGATCGTCGAGGAGCTGCTGACCACCGCCGAGCTCGATCCGGTGGTCGGCGCGGACCTGGCGGGCGCGCTGGGCGGGACGCGGCCCGCGCTGGTGTACTTCCACGCGCCGTGGTGCCATCCGTGTCGGCAGTACGGGCCGGTGTTCGGGCAGGTGGCGGTCGCGTTCGCCGACCGGGTGAGCCCGGTGCACGTGGACGTGGAGGACGAGCCGGACGTCGCCGACCGGTACGCGGTCCGCTCCGTGCCCACCGTCCTCCTCCTCGACGGCGAGCGTGAACTGCTCCGGCTGCCGGGGGCGCACGGCCGGGCGACGCTGCACGACCGGATCACGGCAGCGCTCACCGGCCATCCGTGAGCGGGCCTTCAGTGAGAGGGCCCTCCGTGAGCTGGCCATCCTCTAGCCAGCCATCCGCGAGCCGGCCTTCCCTGAGCCCGCCATCCGTGAGCGGGCCCTCCGCGAGCCGGCCGTTCATGAGCGAGCCCTCCGTGAGCCAGCTCTCTCTCCGCCAGCGGGCCCCCACTGAGCCAACCCTCCCCGAGGAAGAGATAGCTCTTTCGGCACATGCGGCGCCGGTGCGCGCGTGGCAGGCTTGGTGCCATGCAGCGGATCCGTAGCGCGCGGCCGGACGAGCGGGAGATCCTGTCCGCCGTCGAGGGGGCCGCGGACACCCTGTTCGCGACGGTCGGCATCTGGCCGTTGCCGCCACCGGGGCCGGCGTCGGCGTTCACGTCGGCGCACGCGGTGCTCGTGGTCGGTGATCCGCCGGTCGGGTTCGCCCGGCTGGAGGTGGTCGACGGGTCGGCGTTCCTGGAGCAGCTCTCGGTGCATCCGGACCACACCCGCCAGGGGCTGGGCGCGAGCCTGCTGGAGGCCGCCTGCGACCGGGCCCGCGCGGAGGGTTTCGCGACGATCACCCTGTCGACGTTCGTAGAGGTCCCGTGGAACGGGCCGTTCTACACCCGGCACGGTTTCGCCCCGGTCACCGGCGAGCTGCCCCCGGGACTGCGCGCCCTCCGGGACCGCGAGATCGCCCTGGGCCTGCACACCTTCGGCCCCCGGGTCATGATGCGCCGCCACCTGACCTGACCAAACCCCACAACCTTCTGGGGGGTACTGGATCACAGCCCCACCCTCCGCGCGATCTACGACGCCGTCCCGGCCGGGTCAGGATCTCGACGGCCGAGCATCGCGGGAGCCCTCACCCGGTCGAGCATCGCTGGAGTCCTCGGTCGGCCAAGCGCTGCAAGAGCCCCTCACCCGGCCGAGTATCGCGGGAGCCCTCGGTCGGCCGGGAGTCCCCGCAGCCCCTCAGCCCCTCAGCCCCTCAGCCCCTCAGCCGGCCGAGCATCGCGGCAGTCCTGAGCCAGCCGAGCGTTCCGGAAGTCCTCAGTCGACCGAGGGTCGCGGGAGTCCTCAGTCGAGGAGGGCCAGCTTCGCGCCGAAGCCGATCAGCGCCGCCCCGGTCACCCGGTCCAACGCCTTGCGGACGGACCGCCGCCCCAACCAGCCCCGTACGGCGTGCGCGCCGCAGATCAGCAGCGTGAACCAGAGCATGCCCTCGATGTCGTGCACCAGGGCCAGGAGCAGCCCCATGGCCAGGTGCGAGGAGTCCGCCGGGATGAACTGGGGCAGCATCGCGACGTAGAACGCGCCGATCTTCGGGTTGAGCAGGTTCGTGGTCATGCCCCGCAGCCAGGCCCGGCGCACGCTCGGCGCGGGCGGCTCGGCGTCCGGGGTGGCGCGGCGGCGCAGCATCCCGATGCCCAGCCACACGAGGTACGCGGCCCCGACGAACTTCAGCACCGTGTACGCCAGCTGCGACGCCGCCAGCAGTGCCGACACCCCGACGGCGGCGGCAGCGCCCCAGATGAGCGCACCCACGTTGATCCCCAGCGCCGTGGCGAACGCGGCGGCCCGGCCCTGGGCGACGGCGGTGCGCAGGACGAGCGCCGTGTCGAGGCCCGGCATCAGGGTGAGGAGCCCGGCTACGAGGGCGAACGACGCGATCGAGGTGAGCATGGGGTCAGCTTGCCCCGCTTCGGCAACTCTGTCACCTGTGGCGCCGCCCACACCCGCCCGCCCACATCAGTCCTCATCGGCCCGCACGAGCCCGCACCCACCCCACCGTCCCGACCGGACAAATGCCGGGCCCCGGCCCCACCGTTCCGACCGGTCAACTGCCGGGTCCAGGCCCGCCGGTTCCCCGGTCGCGGCTAGGACAGGTCGAGGTCGAGGCGGCGGCACACGTGCACCCGGCGGAACCGCGCACGCAGTTCGGCTTCGCGTTCGATCGGGGCGTGCGCGAACAGCCCCATGGCCCGCAGCCCGGCCCCGGCCCGCACGGCGCCGAGGAGCCCGTCGTCGAGATCGCCGGTGTACGCGCTGGCGTAGACGTGCAGGTAGCGCGTCGACTCGCGGAACCCCCGCGCCGCGTACCAGGCCAGCGCCGCGGCGTCCTCCCGCGTCCACGCCACCAGTGTCCGGGCGCCCAGCGGGGCGAGCCGGGCCAGCGCCTCCCCGAGCAGGTCGCCGGCGATCCCGCGCCCCTGGTGGTCGGGGTGCACCGCGAGGGTCTCCAGGGTGGCGGTCGACCCGTCGAGGGAGGCGTCGAGCAGGCCGATCACCTCGGAGCCCCGGCGCGCGACCAGTTGGACCGGCGCGTCCAGGTCCTGTTTCGCCGTGACGACATTGTCGAAGTACGCGGTGTCGAGGAACGACAGGACCCGGCACCGGAGCCAGGACGGCTCGTCCTCGGGCCGGTACCCGTCGATGTCCTCCGGCCGGTACCCGTCGATGTCCTCCGGCCGGTACCCGTCGATGTTCTCCGTGGTGGTCACCCGTGCCACCCTGCCAAAGGACGGCGCGCGGCGCACAGGGATATCCGCTCAGCGCCGCGCGTACCCGTGCAGGCCCGCCGCCGCGAGGAAGTACGCCGCGCCCGCGATCAGTACCCCGCCGATTCCGTCGCTCGGCCGGTGCCACTGCGCGACCACGGTGGCCGCCGCCACCACTGTCACCGCGACCGTCCCCGGCACGAGCGCCAGGAGCCGGAACCGGGCGGGCAGGGCCAGGACCAGGGCGAGTACCAGGCCGGCGGCGACCGTCACGTGTCCGCTGGGGAAGCTGTTGTGCACGGTGGCGAAGTCGGCGGCGTCGAGGACGGGTCGGGGCAGCACCTCCTTGAGGGTGCGGGCCGCGAGGACGGCCGCGCCGACCATGCCGATGCCGACGACCCCGGCCCAGAACCGCCGGGCGGCCAGGCCGACGAGGAGCACGGCGGCGACCAGCACGACCAGGGTGAGCGGGTCGCCGAACCGGTCCAGCAGGCGCCAGGCCCAGGTGCCGGCGGGGTCGCCCCAGCCCTCGTTCAGGTTGCGGTACTCCAGGGCCTGGCCGAACGGGGTCCACACCGCGAGGACGTACGTGGTCACCAGCGCGCCCAGGCAGAGGGCCGCGCCGACCAGCAGGGCGCCGACGCCGAGCGGCCGACGGTGCACCGGCGTGCGGGCGGGCCAGGGCTCGACGGGGCCGGGAGCGCCCGGGACCGAACCGGGACCGCCGCGCGCGCCACCGGGGACCGATTCCGCCAACCGCAGATCCAGGTGCGGGTCCAGATACGGGCGCCCGGTCCGGGCGTCGGCGGGAAGCTGGGCTGTGGGGATGTCTCTCGTCTCGACCGGCATACCCACCACGCTGCGTGACCGTTGTCCCGCCCGCGTCCGCACTATGTCACCGTCGTGTCACAACGCCCCGACCGAAGACCCCAAAGTCCACTAATCAGGGGCGAATCAGTCCAGCGGGCAGCCCCGGTCCTCCCGCCGGCCACTCGTCCCGGCGACCGACACCAGGGACCCCACGGCCATGGCGTGCTCGGCGGCCTCCCCGGCCAGTACGGTGCAGACGAGCTGGTCCAGGGCCCGCGAGGACAGCTCGGCGACGGCGGCGCGCACCCGCACCTCGTACCGTTGCGGCGTCTGACGGACCACCTCCGAGCCGCCGCCGGTGATCGTCGGCAGGGCGGTCGTGACCCCCTTCTCCCGCTCGTCGGCACGCGGCCCGGCGAACAGCAGGTCCACCTTCTGGCTCACGGAGAGTGGCTGCGTGTCGATCCGCTCCGAGCGGTACAGCCCCCCGTTGAGGACGAAGTACAGCGCGGTGACCTCGGCGGTGAACTTCCGGGGCGCCTCCCCCGCCGGCACCACCGCGCTGGGCCGCACCCCGCACCCGGCCAGCAGGGTCACGGCCAGGACCAGCGGGAACAGCCGCCTCACCGGATCCTCCTCGGCAGCCGGAGGGTGAACACGGCCCCGCCGTCGGGTCCGTTCGCGGCTTCCAGCCGGCCGTCGTGCAGGCGGGCGTTCTCCCAGGCGATGGCGAGCCCGAGGCCGCTGCCGTCGGACCGGGTCCGCGCGGTGTCGGCCTTGTAGAACCGGTCGAAGACATGCGGGAGTACCTCCGGGGCCAGCCCCGAACCCCCGTCGGACACCTCCAGCGCCACGAACGCGTCGGTGGACCGCAACCGGACCCGGACCGGGGGCCCGCCGTGCCGGAGCGCGTTGCCGACCAGGTTCGCGATGATGACGTCGAGGCGGCGCGGGTCGAGCCGGGTGACGATGCCCGCCGGCAGGTCCGTCTCGACCTGGTCCGCCCAGCCCCGGGCCCGCAGGGTGGCCGCGACGGCGGGGGCGAGCTCGACGTCGTCGAGAACCAGGCCGGCGGTGCCGGAGTCGAAGCGGGACACCTCGATCAGGTCGTTGACCAGGCGGTTGAGCTTGCGGGTCTCCTGGCTGACCAGGCGGGCGGCCTCGGCGGCGTCCCCGTCGAGGTGCTCGGCCTCCTCGTCGAGCACGTCGGTGACGGCGGTCATCGCTGCCAGCGGCGTGCGCAGCTCGTGGGACACGTCGGCCACGAACCGGCGCGCGTCGGCCTCCATCCGGCGCAGCTCGTCGACGTGGTGTTCGACCGCGTCGGCGCTGTCGTTGAAGGTCTTGGACAGGTCGGCCAGCTCGTCGGACCCCTTGACCTCCAGCCGGGTACCGAAGTCGCCCGCGCCCCACCGCCGGGTCGCCAGCCCGAGCCGCCGGACCGGGCTGAGGACGCCCTGGGCGGCGACCAGCGCCAGGATCACGGCGAAGAGCAGGGCGGGCGCGCCGGTCAGCCACGCGGCCGTGGCGAGCCGTTCGATGCTGGCCTTCTCCGCGTGCAGGCTCTGGAGCGAGTACACCTCGATGCCCGAGGGTCTGGTCTCGTTGTCGGCGCCCTGGAGCAGCAGCGGCATGCCGATGGCCAGCTCGGGGTTGTTGTCGCGGACCTGGCGCTGCCAGACGGCGTCGGTGCCGTCGTGCACCTGGGCGCGCAGCTCGGCGGAGAAGACGTCGAGTTCCATGCCGGTGTCCGAGCGCAGGTCGCCGTAGACCGTGACGACGGACGCGTCGGTGGTCATCAGGGCCGTCGACAGGTCGTTGAGGTCCTGCTGGGTGGGCGGCAGCCGCAGGCCCCCGGCGAGGTTCGCGAGCCGGGTACCCAGCGCGGTGACCGCCGGGTCCTGGGTGTTGCGCAGAATGATGGTCCGGGCCTCGACGTAGCTGGCCCCGGCCGTGGCCAGGGCGCTCACGACGCCGAGCAGCACGAACGCGAGGATCAGCCGGGGTCGGAGGCCGAGCCTCACGGGACCGGGCCGAACCGGTAGCCGAAGCCGCGCACCGTCTGCACGAACACCGGGGCGGACTGGTCGTCCTCGATCTTGAGCCGGAGCCGCTGCACGCACGCGTCGACCAGCCGGGAGTCGCCCAGGTAGTCGTGCTCCCAGACGGCCTCCAGGAGCTGCTGCCGGCTGAGCACCCGGCCCGGGGCGCGCGACAGTTCCAGGAGCAGCCGCAGCTCCGTGGGCGCCAGGCTCACCGCGTCGCCGCCCTTGGTGACGGTCAGCGCGGCCCGGTCGAGCACCAGGTCGCCGTGCCGTTCCTGCTCGGAGCGCTCGGCGCCGATCCGGCGGAGCACGGCGCGGATCCGGGCGTCGAGCACCCGGGGCTGCACCGGCTTGATCACGTAGTCGTCGGCCCCGGCCTCCAGACCGGCGACGACGTCCATGTCGTCGTTGCGCGCGGTCAACATCACGATGGGTACGTCCCCCGCCGCGCGAATCCTCCGACACACCTCAAAACCATCGATACCGGGCAGCATCAGGTCCAGGACGACGATGTCGGGGGTCTCCGCGCGGAGCAGGTCGAGCCCCTGTTCACCGGTCCCGGCGGAGCGCAACAGGTGCCCCTGGCGGCGGAGTGCCAGCTGGAGGCCCTCGCGGACGGCCTGGTCGTCTTCGATCAACAGGACCCGAGGCATGGCATCCACTATCGCACGGCCCATGCGTCCCAGCCTGCGGTCCCCGCGTCCCCGCCCCGTCCCCGGAGTGTCATGGTTCGGTCACGGCGGACCCGACCACCGGGGCACGCCGCCCGGGGACGTGCCTAAGATCGAACGCATGAGTCTGACAAAGCCGGTAATTGAGTTCCCCGAGGGCGCGGCCCCGGCGGACCTGGAGATCGTCGACCTCGTCGTCGGGGACGGGGACGAGGCGAAGGCCGGCCACCAGGTCGTCGTGCACTACGTGGGCGTGGCCTACTCCACGGGCGAGGAGTTCGACGCGTCCTGGAACCGCGGCTCCCCGTTCCAGTTCCCGCTCGGCGCGGGCCGGGTCATCGCGGGCTGGGACCAGGGCGTGGCGGGCATGCGGATCGGCGGCCGGCGCAAGCTGACCATCCCGGCGCGCCTCGGGTACGGCGACCGGGGCGCCGGCGGCGCCATCAAGCCGGGCGAGACCCTGATCTTCGTCGTGGACCTGCTCGGCCTGTCCTGAGCACAGCGCGGCCGGACCCGCCCCCGGGTCCGGCCGTCTCTCTCCCACCGTTCGCGGCACCGTTAAGCACCTACCGCCGGTCGCGGCGCACGACCATCACCTGCTGGTCGCCGACGGCGATGGCCCCCGCATGGGCACGCCGCCACGTGTGGAACACCGTCATCGCGGCTTCCAGATCCCCGTGCGAGGACACCTCCAGCACCTGCTCCCGATCTGCGTGGTCCCGCGCGCGGCGCGTTCTGACGACATGGAACGCCACTGTTCCCCTCCCTGATGCCGGCTGGGCAGCCGCCAGCCGGGGTGCGGAACCTCCGGCCGACGGCGCTGACACCAGAGTCCCGTTCGCCCCCTTCCGAGGTGAATCCAACAGATCTATACAGTCCGCACTCTGGCTACGCTGGGCGCATGGCAGAGCACAGGATGACGCCCCTGGTGATCCCTGACGCGTTCTGGGACCAGCCCGACGTCCGCGCGGCGCTGTCCGAACGCGACCTCGGCGCGGTGTTCCACCTGTTCCGCCGCCAACTCGGCGCTAGCCAGAACCGGATCGCGATCGCCGCCGGACTCACCCAACCCGATGTCAGCGCCTTCATGGCCGGGCGTCGGACGGTCCGCGACATCGACCTGTTGGAACGGATCGCCGGCGGCCTGGACTTGCCCGCACGCGCGCGGCACCTGCTCGGACTGGCGTCGCCGGAGCACGCGGACAGCGGCCAGGCTGGACCGACCCCGGCTCCGGAACTCACGGAACTGGTCGCGGCGCTCCATCCCAGCGCGGCCCCCGGCGACCCCCCTGCCAGCATGGAACCAGACCTACTACACGCGCGCACTGCCGCTGCGAAACGCGACTACCAGGCATGCCGGTACTCGAAAGTGGTTGACGCCCTGCCTCGTCTTCTGACCGCGTTCCCGACCCGGCACGGCGATCCCGACACCTGGGCTCTCGCCGCCGACGCCTACCAGCTCGCCACCAGCGTGCTGATCAAGCTGGGAGCCTCCGGACTCGCGATGGTGGCCGCCGACCGCAGTCTGACGGCGGCGGAGCGGAGCGGTCAGCCGGTCGCGGCGATGGCCAGCAAACGTGCGCTCACCCACGCGCTGATGTCCGACGGGCACCACCGCGCCGCCCGGCAGGTCGTCACCGGCGTCATGAACGGCGCCGTTTCGCCCGGTGCGCCGCCGCGGATGCTGGCGGTCTACGGCGCCCTCGTTCTACGTGGCGCCAGCGCTGCGGCCCGCGACGAGGACCGTGCCACCGCACACCAGCTCCTGGACGAGGCCGCTGCCGTGGCACGCCGAGCCGGGTCCGACGGCAATGTGCACTGGACCGGGTTCGGCCCGACCAATGTTGTCCAGCACCGGGTGAGCGTCGCGGTGAGCCTCGGAGACGCCGGGGCAGCCATCGACCACGCCAGAACGGTCCGGGTCGACCAGCTCGCGCTCGTGGAGCGGAAGGCAGCACTGTGGCTCGACGTCGCGCGGGCGTATCTGCAATGGGGCAAGCACCACCGGGCCTATGAGGCCGTGCGCGCGGCGGAGGAGGTCGCTCCGGAGGAGGTACGAAACCGGTCCTCGGTCCGCGTTCTCGTCGGGGACCTTGCTGCCACGGCGCCGTGGAGCCTGCGGGCGCGGAGTCGTCAGCTCGCCGACCGCCTGGGAGTGGCCCCGTGAACCTGCTCGTCGTGGTCTGCGCGGCCGGCCCCGCCTCCGACATCGGCACCCTGCTCGCGCTCGCGCACGCCGAGGGCTGGACCTGCCGGGTGGTCTGCACGCCGAGCGCGGTGCCGTTCGTGGACACCGCCGAGATCGAGCGGAGTACCGGCCACCCGGTCCGGTCCGGATACCGCCCCGCCGGGGCACCTCGCCCGCCCCAGGAACCCGTGGACGCCGTGCTCGTCGCGCCGGCCACGTTCAACACCGTCAACAAGCTGGCCGCCGGGATCGCGGACACCTACGCGTTGGGTGTGCTCGCGGAGTGCGTGGGCGACGTACCCGTCGTGGTGGTGCCCTTCGTGAATGCCGCGCTGGCGAACCGGCGACCGTTCCGGCGAGCGGTGGACGAGTTGCGGGCCGAAGGGGTCCGGGTGCTGCTCGCCGACCCGCCGCATCCTCGTAACTCGGGCCCTGGGGTCGAGTTCCCCTGGCGCGACGCGCTGGCGGCCCTCCGCCCCGGATCCTGAGCACAGGCCACGATCCACAGACCCGGGAGACTCCGCACCGCCGGAGCCGCCAGGGCCACCGGCACGCAACCACCCGGCGGGAGACGACGGAGGGGCCCGGCTGGGTGCCGGGCCCCTCTGCCATCGGAGTACTAGTAGGTGACGCTGATGTTCACACCGCTGAACGCCGCCGTCGCGTACAGGCTCACGTAGCGGTACCCGGCCCCGGAGTTGCGGACCGTCAACGTCTCCGCGTTGCCGGCGCCAGTCGACCGCGCGCTGTACACCTGGCGGGTGGCCCAGCTGCCGGAGTTGTAGTACACGTCGGCGTTGCCCGTGCCGCCACTGGTGGTGATGGTCACGTTGGTGGTGCCGGCGGGGACGTACACGAAGAAGTAGACCAGTCCGCCCTTGGCCGCCGAGACGTTGCTGCGCTGGCAGCCCTTGGCGAGCGCGCGGGTGTCGAGGTCGGTGCACTCGGGGGTGCCGACGACGCTCACGGTCTTGTTGGTGCTGGCCGTCGCGCCCTTGTCGTCGGTGACGGTGAGCGTGATGGTGTAGGTGCCGGACGCCAGGTAGGCGTGCGACGGGGAGGCGGCGGTGGAGCTGCTGCCGTCGCCGAAGTTCCAGGACCGGGACGCGATGGTGCCGTCGGGGTCGGTGGAACGGTCGGTGAACGCGACGTTCAGGCCGGTGGCGGCGCTGTCGAACGCGGCGGTCGGGGGCACGTTGGGGATGGGGGTGCCCGTGCAGGCGCCGGCGTTGCACGCGGTGAGCCACGTGTCGAAGTCGGCGTCGAGGCTGGTGCCGAGCGCGTTGTAGATGGCGTAGCCGCCGGCGAAGTCACCGGTGCGGAACTTGGCCAGGATGCTCATGACCACGGGCCGGCGCTTCTCCAGCATGTAGCGGCTCGCCAGGTAGCCCCAGTTGTAGATCCGGGTCGAGTTGGCGTTGTCGTACGTGGTCTGGAAGAGCGTGCTCAGCGGGTACGTGTGCAGCCCCGCCTGGTTGATCGCGTCGGTGTAGTTCTCGCCCCGGTAGGTGTACGAGATGTACTCCGCGAAGCCCTCGACCCACCAGATGTTCGGGACGGTCATGCCGGCGTCGAAGTCGCCGTACATGTTGTACCGGCCGTCGAGGTAGTGGGTGTACTCGTGGTTGAGGTTCCAGATCGCGAACGTCGGGCGCAGCCACTCGGCCTCGTAGGCGATGAAGCGCGGCTGGTTGCCCTGGACCGACGGGTCGCCCTCGAGGTACATGCCGCCGTTGTCGGTGCTGATCCCGAAGATCGCGCCGGCGTACGTCTGGTAGTCGTCGGAGCTGTCGAACACGTTGATCTGGATGTTCGTGTTGTGGTCGTTGGCGACCGGCCCGTTGTCCGCGACGACGCTGTGGAACATGGCGTCCTGGTTCTGGACGCTGGTGCAGGTCGCGGCGAGTTCGGCGGCCGTCATCGACTGGGCCCGGATGGTGTGCCCCGGGTCGCAGTTGTGGGTGATGGGCAGCGCGGCGGCGGCCAGCTTGGTCGACAGGTCGCAGATGTTGTAGTACGCGCACTGGGACTGGTCGAAGTAGTCGGCCATCTCGGCGACGCCGACCCAGAGCCGGGCCGTCGGGCCGGTCATCGCGGTGGCGGTGAGCAGCCCCTTCATCAGGGGGCGCACCTTGGACTGCAGCGCCGGGTACTGGACGAAGCGCGACATTTCCCGGCCCGCGTTGGAGACGAGGTACGAGCGGTCGGTGTCCAGCAGGTCCAGGTGGTTGAGCGCGAAGGAGTTGAGCGTGTCGAGCAGGCTCGGGTCCGCGACGACCGCCGCGAGGAACTCCGCGTGGTAGTGCCCCCGGAACAGCGGGGTGTACGCGTTGTTGACCGAGGCCTTCATGTAGTAGAAGGCGTCGTAGGAGCTGTTGTAGCCGTTGAGGACGCGCTTGACGACCGGGATGTACCGGGCCTGCTCGTCGGCGCTGTCGATCAGGATCATCGCCTCGGACAGCGTGTTCCCGTGCGCGTCGTTCACGTCCATCATGTGCGAGCTGGCGAAGAACGAGTCCAGGCCGCCACGGATGGCCGTCCGGAGCCCGGTGCCGTAGTCGCCGACGACCTCGGGGGCGCCGTACTGGATGTAGTAGCCGGCGCGCAGGAACATGACCAGCTGGAGGGTGCTGGTCGTGTTGTTGCCCGGGTACGTGGCCGCCGTGTCGCGGAACGCGTTGGCGATCGTGACCATCTGGGCCTCGCGGAACACCGCGTTGGCGTTGGCGTCCGGGAGGTTGAACAGCGAGTTCACGCAGCTCACGGTCGAGGACTTGACGAACGTGACGAGTGCCGCGCCCGTGTGGGAGAAGTCAGCCGGGGTGCAGGAGGCCGCCGCCGCGCTCGGGGCCGCGCCGCCCCGGGCCTGCGGTCTGCTCTTGACGTTCCGGGTGTTCTCCGCCGACGACTGCGGGGGCAGCAGGTTCGGCGGCAGTGCGGTGCTCTGTTCGTGCTCCGGGGTCAGGGCGCTGACGCCCGGGACCGAGGGGCCACCGGTCACCGGGGCCGGGTTCGCCGGGACGGCGGCGGCCGGGGAGGCCACAGCTCCCGTCAGGGCGAACGCGGCGGCGGTACACAAGATGGCGAGGGGTTTTCGCATCACCACTCCTTTGTGGAGTCAACGCTGGCCGGGCACGGGATGCCCGGCACGCCTCAGGGGACAGTGAGGCGTGAGGTGAAGAGTGTCATACCTTACTGACGCGAACAAGATCTCGACGCCCGTCAATTCGCCGGGTGAACGGACAGCTACGGACAGCAAAACGGCCGGGGTGTGCACCCGGCCGTCCTGGACGAACCCGGCGCGTGACCACCCGCCAGCGAGCGGCACGTCCACGCCGGTCACCCCACCCGGACCCCCGGGTGGGACACACAGATCGGGTCGGAAGGCACGAATGCCCTCCGACCCGGTCGATGCGGTACCACTACATCGGCATGAGCACCGTGTCGATGATGTAGACGGTCGCGTTCGAGGTCTGCACGTTGCCGCACACGACCTTCGCCGTGCCGTTGACCGTGTAGTCCGCGCCGCTGCCGCTGGCCTTGACCTCGCCACCCTGCAGGGTCTTGAACGGGCCGGCCGTGCCGAGCTGGCTCGGGGTGACCGACTGGCCGACCACGTGGTAGGTCAGGATCTTGGTCAGCTTCTCCTTGTCGGCGAGCACCGCGTCGAGGTCCGCCTTCGGGATCTTGGCGAACGCGTCGTTGGTCGGCGCGAACACCGTGACGCCCTTGGCGCCGTTGAGGGTGTCGACGAGCCCGGCGGCCTTGACCGCCGCGACGAGGGTGGACAGCACCGGGTTGTTGCTGGCCGCCGTGGCGACCGGGTCCTTGGCCATGCCGTCGAAGCTGCCGGCGCCGTCCTTCGGGACAGCGGTGCACGCCGCGCCGAACGGCCCGTTGGCCATCGGGGCGCTGGTGACCGGTGCCGGGGCGGCCGAGGTCGGCGCGGAGGAGGTCGGTTCGGTGTCGTTCGAACAGGCGGCCATGGCCACGACGAACGGTACGAGGGCAGCGGCCATCACGAATTTGCGGAACATTGTGTACTCCCTGATAACTGGATTATCCGGCGGTGACTACCACCGAGTGCCAACCGGTCGCCCCGTCCGGGAACGGCGTGCGCCGCTCCTCGGGCTGGACCGCCCCGGTGCGGTCGGTCGCCCGGACCTCGAGCGTGTGCCGACCCGGGGTGGCGTCCCACCGCCACGCCCACTGCCGCCAGGTGTCGGTCGAGACGACCGTCCCCAACGTCGTTTCCTGCCACGCGCCGCCGTCGACGCGCACCTCCACCCGGTCGATGCCCCGGCGCTGGGCCCAGGCCACCCCGGCGACCGTGACCATCCCGGACTTCGGGCGGGACAGCGGTCGGGGCGTGTCGATCCGGGAGAAAGTCTTGATCGGAGCCTGTTCCGCCCAGCCGCGCTTGACCCAGTACGGGTCGAAGTCGGTGAAGGAGGACAGCTCCAGTTCGACGAGCCACTTGGTCGCGGAGACGTAGCCGTAGAGTCCCGGCACGATCATCCGGACCGGGAAGCCGTGCTCCAGGGGCAGCGGCTCGCCGTTCATGCCCACCGCGAGGAGTGCGTCGCGGCCGTCCATCAGGGCGCTGGTCGGGGTGCCGGCGGTCCAGCCGTCCGAGGACCTGCTGACCACCTGGTCCGCCCCGGCCTGCGGCCCGGCTTCCTTCAAGAGCTCGTTGAGGGGTACGCCGAGCCAGCGCGCCGTCCCCGCCAGTTCCCCGCCGACCTCGTTGGACACACAGGTCAGGGTGATCTCGCGTTCGACCAGCGGCCGGTCGAGCAGATCCTGGTACGTCAGGGTCATCGGCTTGCCGACCCGGCCCTTGATCTTCAGCCGGTAGCCGTCGGGGTCGATCCGGGGCACCACGAGGGCGGTGTCGACCCGGTAGAAGTCCTTGTTCGGGGTCACGAAGGTGGTCAGTTCGGGGATGCCCAGGTCGGGGGCCACCGCCGCCGGGGACACCGGCTTGGGCAGCGTCACCTTCGGCACGCCCGAGTTCCGCCGGGCCAGGGTGAACCCGGCCCCGCCGGTGACGGCCGCCGCGCCGAAGGCGAGCAGCACGCCCCGCCGGTCGACGTTGCGGCCGACGCCGTCCGCCGCGGGGGTGCGGAGGCTGTAGCGCAGGGCGAACCCGGCCGCGACGACCCCGACGAGGGTGGGGAGCGCCGCGACCGGGCCCGCGCCGGGCCGGGTGACCGCTGCGGCCAGCCCCAGCAGGCCGAACAGCGCCAGCCCGGCGTACCCGAGCCGTGGCCACCGCACGGCCACGATGCCCAGGACGACAGCGAAGACGAACAGGATCGTTCCGGTACCGATGAGGAGCGCGAGTTTGTCGTTCTCGCCGAACGTGCGGATCGCGAACTCCTTCGCCCACTCGGGCGTGGCGTCCACGACAGCGCCGCCGACGGCGACCAGGGGGCTGGTCCGGGATCCGGTCAGCAGGGAGACCAGCTCCGCCACTCCGAGCGCGAGGGCCGCGCATCCCACTCCGGCCCAAGCCCCGGTCAGTTGTTTTCTCACGTGGATGATTCGGGGCCAAGTACTTCAAGGATGGGTCTTCCATGAAAAAAGATGGGCGACCCATACAGGTCGCCCATCCTCGTCGTGCGGTCAGCGGCGGATCGGCACCGCCGCGAGCACCGGTTTGGTCGGCTCCACCGAGCCGCCGGCCGGTTCCCGGGTCAGGCCCAGGGCGTCCACCGAGGACAGGCCCTTGAGCAGGGTGACCCCGGACCGTTCCCCGCCGGCCATCACGTTCGACGCCGTCGCGTTCGTGCCGACGATCGTCCAGAGCTGGTAGGCCCTGTCCCGGCCGACCTCGGGCAGGTCGGTCATCACGACCACCGCCTCGCCCCGCTGGTCGGACTTGATGACCGAGACCCGGCCGCCGCCCGTGACGTCCGCCAGGATCACCCGGGCGTCGGGCGCCGCCAGGACCGCGCGGATGTCGGCGGCCTGCTGGCGTTCGGTGGACACCCGGCGCTCCTGCACCACGTACGTCGTCGCGCCCACGCTCACCGCGATCACCGCCGCCGCGACCGCCGCCGCCGTCCACGCCTTCCACCGGCGCACCACGGCCGGGCTCGACACGGGCTCGGCGATCCGGGCCGCCGGGGCGAGCTGCCGGGTGCGGCGCGCCTCGGCGAGCACCCGGTCCCGGAGGCCGGGCGGCGGCGGGGCCGCGGCGGCGCCGCCCAGCCGCGCAGCGGTGGCCCTCAGCTCCGTCACCTCGGTCGTGCACTCGGCACAACCGGTCAGATGCCGCTCCACGGCGGCCCGTTCCAGGTCGTCCACGGCGTCGAGCACGTAGGCCCCGACCAGGGTGTGCACGTCCATGGGGTTCATCCGGTTACCTCCAAACAGTCCCGCAACCGGATGAGTCCGTCCCGGATCCTCGTCTTCACCGTGGGTAGCCCGATGCCGAGCAGATCGGAGACCTGCCGGTAGGTGTACCCGCCGTAGTAGGCCAGTCCGATGGCCTCGTTCTGCAGTTCCGTGAGCCGGCCCAGACAGCGCCGGACCGCCTGGCGTTCCAGGTTGCCGGCCACCTCCTCGGCCACCTCGTCGTACGGCGCGACCGTCGCGGTCGCCGCCGCCCGGCGGTCGCGTTCCGACGCGGCCTGGGCCGAGCGGACCCGGTCCACCGCGCGCCGGTGCGCCAGGGTGAGCACCCAGCTGTTGGCGGACCCGCGGGCGGGGTCGAACCTGCTCGCCGTCCGCCACACCTCCACGAGCGCCTCCTGGGCGACCTCCTCGGCCTGGGCCGGGTCGCGGACGACCCGGACACACAGGCCGTAGACCTTCGACGCGACCTGTTCGTACAGTGCGGAGAAGGCGTTCTCGTCGCCGCGGGCCACGAGGACCAGCAGCTCGTCGGCCGAGGGTCTCCCGTCCGGCGGGGGCGCGGCCCTCAGGTGCGGGGTTCGCGCGCTGTCGCTTTCCACCACGGCCCTCCACGGCTCAGTCCGGTCCGACACCCCTGATTCGGAGCTACGCCCCTGCCGGATTGGTATGCCCTCTCATACTGCCTGTCGCCGATGCGTTGTCCGGGCGGTTCGCGTTCCGCCACGCTCGGGGCTACCGGCCGGTAGCCACCGGTCGACTCGGACAGGGAGGCTCAGATGAGGGGAAAGGCACTGGTGGTCGCGCTGGTCGCGGCGGCCTCGGTCGTCGGGTACGCGCCAGCGGCCCAGGCGGCCGCGCCCACGGTCGCGGTGGCGCTCGGCGACAGCTACATCTCGGGTGAGGCCGGGCGCTGGCTCGGCAACACCGACGCGGTGGGCGGCAGTTCCGCCGGCACCGACCGGGCGTGGAACGGCACGAACGTCGACCCCGCCCGGGTGTACGGCCCCACCTACTCCTCCGGCTGCCACCGCTCGGACGTGTCCCCGCTGTCGGGCGCGGCGCTGGGCGTCGACCGGCTGGTGAACCTGGCCTGCTCGGGGGCCACGTCGGCGAACGTGCTGCCGGCGGCGCTGGGCGGCGTGCCGTACAAGGGCGAGGCCCCGCAGGTCGACCAGCTCGCCACGGTCGCCGCCGCGAACCGGGTGAAGCTGGTGGTGCTGTCCGTCGGCGGCAACGACCTGGGCTTCGGGAACATCATCGCGAGCTGCATCGAGGCCTGGTTCTGGGGCGACTACTGCGCCGACGACCAGCAGCGGAACGTGGACGCGGCGCTGCCGGCCATGCGGAGCGGGGTCTCGGCCTCCCTCGCCGCGATCCGGGGCACGATGCGCGCCGCCGGGTACGCCGACGCCGACTACCGGCTCGTCGTGCAGTCCTACTCCTCCCCCGTGCCGCGCGGGGCGAACATCCGGTACTCCGACTCCGGCTGGAACCGGTGGAACATGGGCTGCCCCGTGGTCAACTACGACGCCACCTGGGTCCGCGACCGGCTCGTCCCGCAGCTCAGCACCGAACTGCGGGCCCTGGCGGCGGCCGGCGGGGCGGAGTTCCTCGACCTGCGCGACGCGCTCGACGGCCGGGAGATCTGCGCGAAGGGCCGGATCCGGGTCACCACCGCCAAGGCCCCCAGCGACCTGACGGCCGAGTGGGTGCGCGAGTTCTGGTCGAGTGAGACCGAGGGCCGCCAGCAGGAGACGTTCCACCCGAACGCGTACGGGCAGAAGGCGCTGTCGCGGTGCCTGACCCTGCTGGGCGCGGCGGCGAAGGGGAACTACAGGTGCGCCAACACGGCCGGGGCCGGGATCGACGGCATGCGGCTCACGGCGGCGTGAGCGCGCCCCGGGGGCCCCGACGGGTCCCCGGGGCGATTCGGCACTTTCGGATATTGATCGCTACCCACCGGTAGGAATAGCATCCGCGACATGCAGCTGGAACTCCGCCACCTGCGCGTGGTTCTGGCGGTGGCCGAGTCGGGGAGCATCTCCCGCGCGGCGCAACGGCTGGGACTGCCGCAGCCGTCCGTGACCGCCCAACTCGCGCGGATCGAACGCGAGCTCGGCGCGCAACTGTTCGCCCGGACCGCGGCGGGCGCCGTCGCCACCCCCTTCGGCCGGTACGTGGTCGACCGGGCCCGCGCCGTGCTCGGCGAGCTGGACCGGCTCAACCGGGGCCGGCAGGGCTCCCCCACCGCGCCGCGCCAGCTGCGGATCGGGGTCGCGCCGGGCCTGCCGCTCGCCGGGATCGAGGTGTCCCTCGGGGTCGGCGACGTGACCAGCTACTCCGACCCGTCCACCCACGCCCTCGCCCAGCTGGTCCGGGCCGGGCAGCTCGACATGGTGCTGCTGCGGGAGTACCCGGGGCACGAGTTCGTCGCGCCGCCCGAGCTGGCCACCCGGGTGCTCGTACCCGTCGAGCCCATGTTCGTCGGGTTGGCCGCCGACCACCCGCTGGCCGCGACGGACGAGGTGGCACTCTCGGACCTGGCCGGGGACCGGTGGGTCGCGAGCCCGCCGGACGACAGCGGCCTGCAGGCCCTGTTCCGGGCCGCGTGCGCGACGGCCGGGTTCACGCCGAGGATCTCGCACCAGACCAACGACTCGGTGTTCGCGAAGGAGTTCATCACCGGCTCCGGGTACGTGTCCCTGGCCAGCCCGCTGTCCTGGGACGGGCCGAGGCACGCGATCCGGCCCTTCGCCGGGACGCCGATCTGGCGGCGGCTGGTCGTCGGCTGGCGCGCGGACGGGCCGCTCGCGCACCGGGCGGACGACCTCGCCAACCGGCTCGACCGGTGGTACCACGACCTGGCGGTGTCCCGGCCGCGCTATGCCGCCTGGCTCGCGGCCCGGTAGCGGAAGACCCCTTCGACGGGTACCCGGTCCGCCGGGCCGCTCAGCCCCGACCGGCCGGTCAGCCAGTCGGCGTGTCGGGCAGTCGCCCGGTCAGGCAGTCGGCGTGTCAGCCGGTCAGCCGGTCAGCCGGTCAGCCGGTCCAGGGTCGCCCGGTCCCGGGCCACGACCGCCGAGCCGTCGTCGAGGAGCACGATCGGGCGCTGGATGAGCACCGGGTGCGCGACCATCGCGTCCAGCCACGCCGCCCGGGAGCCCGCGTCGCGCGCCCAGTCGGCCATGCCCAGCTCCGTGTACACGTCCTCACCGGTGCGGCAGACGTCCCAGGGTTGCGCACCGAGCCGGCCCAGGACGCCGTCGAACTCGCGGACCGTCGGCGGGACGTCCAGATACGCCCGCAGGGTGAACTCCACGCCCGCCCCCGACAACGTGTCGCGGGCGGCGGCGCACTTACTGCACGACGGGTTGTTCCACAGCTCCATCCCGCCATCGTCGCAGGCGGCACCGGAAGCGCCCGACCGGGCCACGGGGACCCGGTCAGGGGACAAAACGCTCCGGGATGCGGCTCGGCCCGGCGCCCACGCCGTCGGGGCCGGGGCCGGCCGGGTCACGCCGCCCGGAACCGCGGACGGCGGGCCAGCTGGCCCGCCGTACCCGGAGAATGGTCTGTCTAGCGTGCCCAGGCGGCCGTGCGTCGCCGTCGGGCCACCCAGCGGAGGAAGCTGGGCGCGGGTTTGGGGCTGCGGATCCGGGAGGGTGCGCCGGACTCCTCGCGGAGCCGGGCGGCGTCGAGACGGGCGGCGGCGATGATCTCGTGCGCCTCGGCCTCGGCGGAGTGTTTGAGTACCTTGTCGGCGTTGCGTTCCTTGTCGCGCCGCGCGCGCAGCGCCAGCTCGAAGTCGCGCCGGGCCTGCAGTGCCCGCTCGTCGGCCTCGGCCAGGATCTCGGCCGCCTGGTGCCGGGCGTCCGCCAGCTCGGCCGCCGCCGTCTGCCGGAGCCGTTCGGCCTCGTGTTCGGCCATCGCGAGGATGGCCTCCATCCTCACGCTCAGCACCCGGGCGTCGCCGGTCGAGCCGAGCGAGCGGATGCGTTCGAGTTCACGGTTGGCCGACTCGAGTTCGAGACTGGCCGTGGCGAACCGGGCGGGTAGGTCCGCCATCAGTTCCCGTTCCGCGAGGGCCTCGATGAGCCTGCCCTCCAGCTGCGCGAAGCAGCGGTCCACCTGTTGCCGGTGATAGCCCCGCATCACGAGATCGAACTCGGCGGGTGCGCCTTCATTCATCCCCCACATGAATCGATGCTCACACATCGTCACAGCGTGTGTGGACCTTTTGCCTAATCAGTACAAGGGGATGCGTCTGACCGGATCGGGGTGCGGGGCGGCCCGGAACGCGCCGGGCCGCCCGCCCCGAACTAGGCCAGGGCCGCGTCGAGGGTGATCTCGACGCTGAGGGCCTGGCTGACCGGGCAGTTCACCTTCGCCTGCTCCGCGAGGGCGACGAACTCGTCCTCGGACAGCCCCGGCACGACGCCCCGGACCCGCAGCGCGCTGCCCGTGACGCCGACGCCCGGCTGGAAACCGACCACGGCCGAGGTCTCCAGGCTCTCCGGCGCGTGCCCGGCCTTGTCCAGGATGTTGCTGAACGCCATCGAGAAGCACGCCGAGTGCGCGGCGGCGAGCAGCTCCTCCGGGCTGGTCCGCCCGCTGGCGTCGGGCTCGGTCCGGGCCGCCCAGGTCACCTCGAACGTGCCGATGCCGGAGGAGGCCAGCTCGACGGAGCCGCCCCCCTTCAGCAGCGAACCTTCCCAGTGCGTCTTCGCGCTACGGCTCGTGGCCATCGGTGCTCCTTCACGACGTTGACCCGACGGACGTCGGATCCCGCCCAATCGTGTCAGATCGTCACCCTCGGCGGTCGCGGCCCCGCACTCCCCGCCGGGCGCGGCCGACGCGTAATGCGGAATGCGCGGCGGCGGGCGGACGGGTGCCATTGCGGTGCGCTTGTGCGCCGAGTGCGGCCCGCTCCGCACCATGCGCGCATGGTCACATAGAGCGGATTCGACAGACGCCGTTCCGCGGGCCCGCGCGGGGGGAGATGATCGGAAAGTCGACTGTCCAATCGGGGCGGGGAATAACCGTTCAGCCGATCGTGCGTCAACCTTTCAGTCAACAATGCGGGTCATCGCCGTGGCCAACCGTGCCCGAAGGTTCACCTGCTATGTCGGGCAGGCCTTGAATAGTAGGTATAAATAGGACGTCCATAGTGGATGTAGCCACACTCCTGAGTGCACCGCTATGCTGCGCTCGGGTACCCGCGAATGAGGAATGCGCAATAGGGCTCCACGGTGCGCGGGGACACGGTCAATGGGGAAGGATGATCCGGCATGGACAGCCAGGCGAGTGCGAACGGGAATTACGTTTGGCAGGTGCTGGATATATTCGCCCGGTACGGCGAGGCGGAGGCAATTGTCGACGAACGTCGACGGATCACGTACCGGGAACTGCGCGCCGAGATCCTGTCCATGGCCGCCGCGCTGCACGGGCACGGAATGCGCCCCGGACTCGCGGTCGGCGTCCTCGCCGGCAACCCCGCCGAGACGATCGTGCTCCAGTTCGCGGTGCACCTCCTCGGCGGCCGGACCGCCTGGATCGCGCCCAACGCGCCCGCCGCGTTCCGGGACCAGTTCCTCGGCCTGGCCAAGGTCGACGCGTTCGTGTACGAGACGAACGCCTACGCCTCCTTCGCCCAGGACCTGGCCCGCTCCGCCGCCCCGCTGCCCGTGTTCTGCCTGTGCGGCGAGGGCCTCGGCCCCGACCTGGGCGCCGGGCCCCGGATCGACCGGATCGAGGACCTTCCGTTCGGCCCGCAGGACGTGACGACGGAGCCCGAGGCGCTGTTCCAGACCGGGGGCACCACCGGGCAGCCGAAGCTCGTGCACCACAAGCAGCGGTTCTTCGAGACGGCGCTGCTGTTCGCCGAGCAGTACGTCGAGGCGGGCGAGCACCCCATGAAACACCTCGCCATGTCCGGGTACTGGCACGTGAGCGCCCAGATGCCCGGCCACATGAGCCTGTTCACCGGCGGCTCGTTCCACATGCAGGACGGGTTCGACATCGCGCTGTTCTTCGACACCATCGCCGCCGAGCGGATCACCGACACCCTGATCCCGCCGCCCCTGTTCGGCTACATCCTCGACCACCAGGTCCTCGAGAAGGCCGACTGCTCCAGCCTGCTGCGGATCAACATCGGCGGCAGCGCGATCACGCCCACCCGGTTGTCCCAGGCCATCGAGCGGTTCGGCCCGGTGCTGCGGACCGCGTACGGGATGAGCGAGGCGCCCATCATCACCGCGTACCAGAACATCCCCGACGACCCGGCGGTGCTCGCCTCCGTCGGCCAGCCCTACGGCGACCTGCGGCTGGAGATCCGCGACCCCGACGGCGTCGCCCTGCCCACCGGCGGCACCGGCGAGGTCTGGGTCACCGGCGGCGTGCAGATGACCGGCTACTGGGGCCAGCCCGAACTCACCGCCGAGACCCTCGTGGACGGCTGGCTGCGCACCGGGGACGTCGGCTACCTCGACCCCGACGGCAACCTGTTCCTCGTCGACCGGGTCAAGGACATGATCCTCACCGGCTGGGGCTCCTCGAACGTGTTCGCCCGGCCGATCGAGGACGCGCTGGCCACGCACCCCGACGTGCGGGCGGCGGCGGTGGTCGGCGTGCCCCACGAGCAGTACGGCGAGGTCGTGCACGCCTTCGTGGTCCGCTCCCCCGGCTCGACGGTCACCGCCGAGGACCTGCGCGCAGTGGTGGTCGAGAAGCTCAACGACCTGTGGTCGCCGCGCGGCGTGGACTTCGTGGACGCGCTGCCGTTGACCGGGGCCAGCAAGGTGGACAAGAAGGCGCTCCGCGCCCGGTACGTCGCGCAGCTCGCGGCGGCGTCATGACGCGCGGGGCGGGGCGGCCGGGGGCGAAGGACGGCGACAGCGTGCCGAAGGCCGACGGGGCCAGGGCTGACGGCTCGGAGGCGGCGGCCGGGGACGGGGCCGTGGGGACAGCGGACGCGACCGGAACCCCGGGCGCGGCGCCCGACGGTGCCGCCGACGAACCCGGGACCGCGGTCAAGGACCCCGCCGGGAAGGACGCCGACAAGGACGACGCGCCCGAGATCGTGGTGACCGGCAGCAAGGTCGGCATGGTCAGCATCCTCGTCGCCGAGGCCGTCTCCATGGCCGGCAGCAAGATCGCCGCGTTCGCCGTCACCTGGCTCATCCTGATCGACACCGGGAACCCGCTGCTGGTGGGTCTGATGGGTACCGCCGCCGCCCTGCCGTACGTGTTGTCGGCCGCGTTCGGCGCGCCGTTCATCGACCGGGTCGGCGCCCGGCGGATCACCATCGTCTCGGACCTGCTCAACGGGGTACTGATCGGCGCGATCGCCCTGGTGTACCCGTTCGGCGTCACCCCGGTCGTGGTCCTGATCGCGCTCGTCGGGGTCACCACCGGCCTGGCCGACCACTCCCGCCGGGTCATGCTGACCGCCCAGATCAAGGTGTCCGGGGTGCCGACCGCCCGGATCACCTCGATCTACGACGCCATCTCCCGGATCATCACCCTCGTCGGCGCGCCGGTCGGCGGCCTGGTCATCGCGCTGCTCGGGTCGCCGACCGCGATCCTGATCAACTCCGCCTCGTACTTCGTCTGCGGCCTGTTCATGATCACCGTGCGGAACCCGCCCGGGTTCCTCGACAAGGTGGCCAAGGACAAGAAGGAGCCGTACTTCGTCGCGCTCAAGGGCGGCTTCGCGTACGTGTGGCGGGACCGGCTGCTCAGCGGCATGATCATGATGTTGTTCGTCACGAACCTGTGCAACCAGATCCACAACATCCTCATCCCGCTGTGGATCAAGGAGACGTTCGACTCGGCGGCCGGGATCGGCACCATCGGGGCGGCGTTCGCGCTGGGCGCGGTGCTCGGCAACCTGACGATGGCCGCGCTGGTGACGAAGATCCCGAAGTACCTGACCCTCGTGCTCGGGTACATGATCGGCGGTTCGCCCCGGTTCTTCATCTTCGCCCTCACCGACGACCTGACCACCATGATCGTGGTCATCTTCGTCACCGGGTTCGCGATGTCCTCGATCAACCCGATCATCGGGGCGCTGCTGCTGGACAAAGCACCGGCGAGCATGCAGGCCCGGCTCTACGGGGTGTTCACGGCCGTGGCCTGGGGCGGCATCCCGCTCGGCGGGCTGCTCGGCGGCCTGGTGGCCAAGGAGTTCGGCGTGCACTTCACGGCCGTGGCCACCGGCGCGCTGTACTTCGCCGCGACCCTGACCCCGATCGTCGGGGCGAAGGTGTGGCGGCAGCTGGACAACAAGCCCGGGGGGCACCCGCAGCCGGACGGGGCGGCGACCGACGCGGTGGAGGCCGACGCGGTGGACGCCCGGACCCCGGCCGAGGTGGGGGCCGTGGCCGGTTCCGGGGCCGCGAAGAGCACCCTGGACGACGCCGTCCCCGACGCCGGGCCGGAGTCCGACGTCGAGCCGACCCCGGCCAGGGCGTGAGGAAGTGCACGGCCTAGGGGGTACGCCCCAGGAAGCCCAGGAACCGGTCGGCGGCCGGGGCGTCGGCCGGCACGGGCACCTTGAGGCCGAACGGCGCGCCCGGACCCCAGATCGTCGGGGCGTCCGCCGGCCAGCGCGACGCCAGCCGCAGCGCGTGCTCGCACAGCTCCCCGTCGAGCCGGGCGGGCACGCCGAGCGCGGTGGCCACGTCCCAGCCGTGCGCCAGGTAGTCCACGAAGTGCATCATCATGGCCGTCGACGCGGGCACCACGCCGAACTCGTGCAGGGCCAGCCGGCGCTCCGCGAAGTCCTCGGCGCCGAACGCGGCGAGCAGGTCGGCGGACGCCGCCGCGTAGTCGGCCGCCGGGTCCGGGCCGAGGGTCACGTCCTCCCAGACGGCCGGGTCCACCGGCAGCCCCCGCGCGGCGGCCGCGAACCCGCGGTGCTGTCCGATCATGTGGGCCAACAGGTCGGCCAGGTTCCAGCCCGCGCAGGGCGTCGGGCGGTCGAGGTCGTCGGCGGTCACCTGGGCGACGATCCGGCCGCAGTCGAGTACGGCCTGAAGGTGCATCGGGCGAAGATCCATCCTCGTACCCTATCCGTCCCGTCCACGAAGGAGCGATGAACGTCGTGGAGTCGACCGACCCCTACTGCCTGCGCGCCGGCGAGAGCGCCGCACTGCTGACCGGACACCCGTGGAAGCGCTTCGCCGTGCTCGGCGACAGCGTGGCCGAGGGCTACGGCGACCCGGTCGAGGGCTACAGCGAACTGTTCTGGTGCGACCGGATCGCGGCCGAACTGGACGTCCGCGAGTACCTCAACGTGGGCAAGTACGGGCTGAAGGCCGCCGAGGTGCTCGGCACCCAACTGGAGCCGGCGCTCGCGTTCCGCCCGGACCTGGCGCTCGTGGTGTGCGGGGGCAACGACGCGTTCATGCGGGGCTACGACCCCGACGCGGTGGACACGGCCCTGGAGACGATGATCGTGGCCCTGCAGGGGGTGGGCGCGGACGTCGTGACGGTCAGCATGTTCGACATCTCGCACAGCCCCCGGGTACCCGACTGGCTGCGGCCGGGCCTGCGGGACCGCACCCGGACCCTCGCCGAGCGCACCGGCGCGCTCGCCGCCCGGCTGGGCACCCTGCACCTCAACCTCCGCGAGCACCCGCTGGTGGCGGACCTGTCGCTGTACAGCGAGGACGGGCTGCACGGCAACGCGCGGTGCGCGGCCATCGCGGCGGCGGAGGCGGTCCGGCGGCTGGGCGCGGAGGTGGCGGCGCGGCGCCGCGTACCCGGCGAAGTGGTGTCGCTCTAGAAAACGCCTTCGGGGAGGTCACCGTCGCCGGTGACCTCCCCGAACGACGTCGCTCAGGACTTCAGGACCGCCTGGACGGCCGCCACCAGCTGCTCGTGGGTCGGCTGCACCGCCCGGTCCAGCTCCAGGGCGAACGGCAGCACCGCGCCGTCCGGGCGGGTGACGCGCTTCGGCGGGGCCAGCAGCCGGTGGTCCTCGACCACCGTCGCGATGATCTCGCCGCCGATGCCGCAGGACCGGTTCGAGTCGTCGATCACGACCAGCCGGCCCGTCTTCGCCACGGACGCGGACAGGCCGGCCCAGTCGAACGGGTACACCGTGCGCGGGTCGAACACCTCGATCGAGGCCTCCCCCGCCAGCTCCTCGGCGACCGCGAGCGCGGTGTGCACGAGGTGCCCGAGCGCCACGACCGTCAGGTCCGTGCCCTCCCGGGCCACCCGGCCGACCCCGATCGGGACCGGCGCGAGGGACGCGAAGTCCAGGTCGTCGCGGACCGTCAGCGCCCCCGACGGCGCGAAGAACACCACCGGGTCGTCGTCGCGGATCGCCGAGGCCAGCAGCCCGTACGCGTCGGCGGGCGTCGCCGGCAGCACGGTCTTCACCCCGACGTGCGCGAACAGGCTGTACGGGTGGTCGGAGTGCTGCCCCGCCCAGCCCGTCCTGCTGCCCGAGCCCGGCACGACGTAGGTCACCGGCACCTTCGTCTGCCCGCCGGTCATCAGCGAGAACTTGTGCGCCTGGTTGGCGATCTGCTCGAACGTGAGGAACAGCAGCGACGGGATCTGGAACTCGATCACCGGCCGCAGCCCCGCCATCGCCGCCCCGGTCGCGAAGCTGGTGAACGCCTGCTCCGACAGGGGCATGTCGACGATCCGCTGGTCGCCGTACTTCGCCAGCAGACCCGTGGTGACACCGGCGACCCCGACGCCGATGTCCTCGCCGAGCACGACCACCGAGTCGTCGCGGGCCATCTCGTCGCCGAGCGCCCGGTTGAGTGCCTTGAGATAGGAGAGTTTCGGCATCAGTTGTTCACTCCCGTGCGTACCCGCAGGCCGGTGGCGTAGAGGTGGTCGAGCGCGTCGGCCGGGTCCGGCTTCGGGCTCGTGACCGCGAACCGCACCGCCTCGGCGAGCAGCTCCTCGATCTCGGCGTCGATCCGGGACCGCGCGTCCGACGGTACCCGGGCGCCCTGGATGTCCAGCGGGTCGCGGGACCGGCCTGCGGCCAGCTCGTCCTCGGAACGGTAGTTCAGCCGCGCCTTGTGCTCGAACGTGTGGTGCGCGTCGAACCGGTAGGTCATGCACTCGATGAGGCTGGGCCCGCCGCCGGACCGGGCCCGGATCACGGCCGCCTCGGAGACCGCCTGGACGCATTCGGGGTCCTGGCCGTCGACCGTGGTGGCCGGGATGCCGAACGCCTCCGCGCGGCCCGTGATGCTGCCCGCGACGCCGGCCTCGACCGGCATCGTGGTGGCGTACCCGTTGTTCTCGCAGACGAAGATGACCGGGATCTTCCACAGCCCGGCGAGGTTGAACGCCTCCAGGAGCACGCCCTGGCTGACGGCCCCGTCGCCGAAGAAGTTGACCGCGACCACGTCGCCGGTCTCGGCGTCGGCCGTCCGCTGCGCCCGGCGCGCCCACGCGGCGCCGGCCGCGATGGCCCCGCCCGCGCCGACGATCCCGTTGGCGCCGAAGATGCCGAGGCTGAAGTCGGCGGCGTGCATGGAGCCGCCCCGGCCCTTGTTCAGCCCGGTGACCCGGCCGGCGAGCTCGGCCATCATCCGGACCGGGTCGGCGCCCTTGGCTAGGACGTGCCCGTGTCCCCGGTGGGTGCTGGTGATGATGTCGTCGCGCCGCAGCGCGCCGCAGACCCCGGCGGCGATGGCCTCCTGCCCGATGTACGGGTGGATGCCCCCGACGATCTCGCCGGATCGGACCAGCTCGATCGCGCGTTCCTCGAACCGGCGGATCAGCCGCACGGTCCGGTACAGCTCAGCGGAGTCCATCTGAATCCTTTCAGCGGTTCTGTGGGCGGGTTGGTCGGGGCGCCGACGCGGTGTCGCCAGGCCCCGACCGGTTCCGCTAGCGGCTCTGGATGGCCGCGTGAATGCCGTCCCACAGCGCGACGCGGGCGTCGAGCGCCGCGTCGACGGTGTCGGCGCGGTCCTGCCAGTCGTGCTCGTCGGCGCCGCACGGGCCGTCCACGAACGCATGGCGCGACATCGTCGTTGCTCCTCTACTGGTCGCCGCGACGCCACAGCGTCGGGCAGAACTCGGGGTCCGCGTAGTCCGGCCGGCCGTCGGCGGTCCGGCGGACCAGGACGTCGTGGTTGTACATCGCGAGCGAACCGTCGGACAGCTCGTACCGGCGGTTCTCGTTCGCCCCGTCCTGCAGGTGCAGGGACACCGCGCGCCGCGGCGTACCGCTGACGTTCGGGCCGCTGCCGTGGTACGTCTTGCAGTGGTGGAAGTTCATGTGCCCCTTGGGGATCACGATCGGGATCTTGGTGACCTCGACGTTGTTGTAGGCGGCGTTCTCGTCCAGCATCAGTTCCAGCTCCGAGCGGTCCCGCTCGGCGAAGTGCCGCACGACGCTGTCGCGCAGGCCGATCTCCTTCCACCGGTGGCTGCCGTCGACCATGGTGATGGTGCCCATGTCGACGGTGCAGTCGTGGAACGGGATGAACGCGGTGAGCATCTTCTCCGACGTGGACGACGCCCAGTAGTGCTTGTCGAAGTGCCAGGGCACGATGTTCGACGGTTCGCCCTCGATCGGCGGCTTCATGATCAGGGTGCTCTGGAAGATCCGGATCTCCTCGGCCTCCGCCAGCCGGGCCGCGACGGCCCCGATCAGCGGCTTGCCCAGGATCCGGCCGAGGACGTCGTGCTCGTAGTGCACGTAGTCGTTGTGCCGCTGCACGGGGCCGTGCGCCGGCTCCCAGTAGGCGAGCTTCGGCGGGCGGACGGGCAGCAGCCGGTCGCGCTCGCCGCCGTAGTACCGCTCACTGGCCGCGACGAGCTCGTCGATCTCGGCGTCGGTGAGGAGCTGCTTCGACAGGTACCAGCCGTGTTCCGCGTAGAACGCGACATCCTCGTCGGAGGGCAGCAGCGCGCGCTCCTCGTCGGTCAGTGCGAAAGTGTCCAGCATGGTGGGGAGTCCTCCTCGTTAACTGGCCGCGCCGGAGCGTTCCCGCTCCTTGGCCTCGTACAGCGCCTTGATGTTGCCGCTGCCGAACGTGAGCGCCCCGTGCCGCTCGATGACCTCCAGGAAGAGGGTCCGGCGGATGTGCATCGACTGCGTGAAGATCTGGAACATCTGGCCCCAGTGGTCGCGGTCCACCAGCACGCCGAGCTTCTGGAGCTCCGCGAGCGGCAGGTCGACCGGGCCGAGCCGGCTCTCCAGCGTCTCGTAGTAGCTGTCCGGGGTGGACAGGAACTTGACGCCCCGGCTGGCGAGCGTGGCGACGGTCTGCACGATGTCCTTGGTCTGGAAGGCCAGGTGCTGGACCCCCGCGCCGGCGTGCCACTGGAGGAAGTCGTCGATCTGCCCCGGCGTGCGGGTGGTGTCGGGCTCGATCAGCGTGAAGGTGACGCCCTTGGAGGGGCTCTGCACGACCTTGGAGTCCATGGCCTGGCCGCCGACCTCGATGTACTCCTCGAAGATCTCGGAGAAGCCGAAGACCCGCTCGTAGTACTCGGCGGTGGTGGCCAGTTCGCCGGCGGGCACGCAGATCGCCGCGTGGTCGATCAGTTCGAGCAGGCCCTCGTCGGGCGCCTTGTCGGCCTTGAGCATCTTGATCGCGCCCGGCAGGAAGGTGCGGGTCGGGCCGTGCCGTTCGACCAGGCGGTGCGCGACGTCCCCGAAGCCGGAGACCGTGGCGGTCACCACCCGGGACTCGTCGTCGGCGTACGTCGCGGGGCCCTCGAGCGCCTCCGCGCCGCGCCGGACGGTTTCGGCGTACACGGCCTCGACGTCGTCGACCTCGAACGCGATGATCGCGACGCCGTCGCCGTGCCGGCCCACGTAACGGGTCGCCGGGTGGTCCGGGACGAGCCCGGAGGTGAGGACGATCCGCACGTCCCCCTGGCGCAGCAGCAGTGAGCGCTGCCCGGCTAACCCGGTCTCCGGGCCGCCCTGACCACTGATCCGGAATCCGAACGCCGTGCAGAGGTAAAAGGCCGTTTGTCTCGCATCACCGACATAGAACTCTACGTGGTCAATTCCAGAGATGTTCACTGCAACCTTCTTTCAGTGTTCATGCGCTGCGAGTTGGGGTTTCGCGCGCACGAACCCCGTGCGCCTGCATTCGCGGGTAAAAAGACGATAGCCACGTCGTGAATCTTTCTCAATACGACCTCCGGACCGACCTGAGTGGAGGTATCCAAAATGGAGTCACACAGTCGCACTCCGTTCATGCGACCGCATTTCCCGCGTACCAGCCCGCCCCAACAACAGGCTGATGTTCTGTCCGCCGAACCCGAAGGAGTTGGACAGCGCGTAGGAGATCCGGCCCTGCCTGGGACCCTTGTGGACATGGTCCAGGTCACAGGCGGGGTCCGGATCCTCGAGATTGTGGGTGGGCGGCAGGACTTCCCGCCCGATCGCCAGTGCGCAGGCGGCGGCCTCCACCACTCCGGAGGCGCCCAACAGGTGACCGGTGACCGATTTCGTCGAACTCACCGGCGGCCCCGAATGGCCGAAGACGGCGTGTGTGGCAATGGTCTCAGCGACGTCCCCGAGTTTCGTACTCGTGCCGTGCGCGTTGAGATATCCGATATCTTCCGGTGATACGCCCGCCGACGCCAGCGCCCGGCGCATGCACTCGGCCGCGCTGGCCCCGTCGGGACGCGGCGTGGTCGGGTGGTGCGCGTCGGTGGTGCCGCCCCAGCCGGCCACGTCGGCGTACCCGGCGGCCCCGCGCGCGTCGGCGTGGTCCGTGCGTTCGAGGACCAGGAACCCGGCCCCCTCGCTGAGCACGAACCCGTTGCGGCGCGCGTCGAACGGCCGCGACGCCTCGGTCGGGTCCGCCCAGCCCCGCGCGAGGGCCCGGGCGTTGTCGAAGGTCTCCGCGAACGTCGGGAACAGCGGGGCCTCACTGCACCCGCAGACCACCACGTCGGCGTCGCCCGAGCGGATCAGGCGCATGCCCTCGGCGATCGCCTGCGCGCCGGCCGCGCACGCGGTGGCGACCGTGGACGAGTACCCCCGGATGCCGTATCTGATCGCGATCCGGGCCGCCGCCATGTTCGGCAGGATCCCGGGCAGCAGGTACGGGCTCACGGCCGCCCTGCCGCGCGCCACCCGCTGGGTGACCGTGGCCTCCAGGGTGGCCATGCCGCCGACCCCGGCCCCGATCACGGCGATCCGGTACGGGTCAACGTCGCGCCCCACCTCGATCCCCGCGTCGGCCAGGGCGTCCCCGGCCGTGAGCAGCGCGAGCAGGGTGACCCGGTCGATGGTGCGCAGCTCGGGGCCGGAGAACAGCGACTTCGGGTCGATCGCCTGGGCGAACCCGGCGACCTCCAGGGAGCCCTCGACGAGGTGGCCCTCCGGCGGCCGGGTGATCCCGGACCGGCCGGACAGCATGGCGTCGAACACGGCGTCCGGGCCGCGCCCCACGGGCGTGACCAGGCCGATGCCGGTGATGGAGACGCCGGTCATGCCGTCACCTCGCTTCGCTCGGCGAGCACGCCCGCCACCCGGCGGAGTTTCCTGGCCGCTCGCTGGCGCTCGCTCATGCCGTCACCTCGCTTCGCTCGGCGAAACGCTGTCGCCCGGTCACGCGGTCATCTCCGCGAGGTGGCGCTCCCGGAGCACGAGCTTGCGGACCTTGCCGGTCGCCCCGGTCGGGACGTCCTCCTCGCGGACCACGACGACCTTCCGCAGCGTCGCGCCGACCCGCTCCCCCAGCGCGGCCCGGACCCGCTCGGTCCGGTCGGCCGCCGGGTCCGCGTCGGCGGCGAGCACGACCAGCACGTCGGTGACCACCTCGTCGCCCTCGCGGACGGCGACCACGGTGCAGTCGCGCACGTCCGGGCACGCGGCCAGGATCCGCTCCTCCGACATCGAGGTGTGCAGGTAGCCGCCGTCGGGCAGCTCGACCGAGTCGACGGCCCGGTCCATGTGGTAGTAGGAGCCGGCCTCGTCGCGGTACACCAGGTCGCCGGTCAGGTAGTAGCCGTTGAGCCGGGACCGGTAGGTGGTGACCGAGTCGTTCCAGTAGCCGGGGGCCAGGGTCGGGGACTTCACGCCCAGGTGGCCGACCTCGCCGGGGCCGAGGAGGTCGCCGTCGAGGTTGAGGACCGCGATGTCGGCGAACAGGTAGGGGCGGCCGATGCACCGGCCGTACTTCTCGGTGTCCGTGCCGTGGGTGACGTGGAACATCGAGTGCCCCATCTCGGTGGACCCGAGGCCGTCGATGAACCGGGAGCCGGGCACCCGGACCTTGCCCTGCCGGGTCACGGTGTCGTGCGAGCCGACCGCGACCAGGGGCCGGATGTGCGCCTCGTGCGCGCAGTCGCCGGTGTTGAACCAGATCCGCACGGAGTCCAGGTCGTGCTTCGCCAGGTCGATCTTGCTCAGCTCCGACCAGGTGACGGCGAACCCGAACACCCCGGCGGGCTTCCAGGTCTCGATCGCGTCGAGGACGTACGGGCCGGCCTGCGAGGACAGGGCCAGGAACTCAGCCCGGTTGCCGAGTGCCTGGTTGACCATGAGGATCGTGGCCGTGTGCGGGGCGGGCAGCGCGTTGAGGATCCGGTTGACGCCCTGGGCCTGCGGCATGCTCAGCAGGTGCCGGGTGGCGGCGAACAGGCTGCTGTGCGAGGCGACCACGGCCTTCGGCAGACCCGTCGTCCCCGAGGAGTGCGTGATCGCGATCGGGTCGTCCTGGTGGTGCCGGTAGGGCTCGGGGGCCGCCGAAGGGTCACCGGTACCCAACTCAGACAGATCGCCGAGGTGGGGAGCATTCAACTCAGCTGTGCCGAGCAACTCGCGGTGGGCCGCGTCGGTCAGCACCCCGCTGGCCCGCAGCCGGCGGATGTACTCGGCCGCGATCTCCCCCGACAGGTTCCCGTTGATCAGGGCCGGGATCGCGCCGAGCCGGTTGAGGGCCAGGAAGGTGAGGATGTGGTGCGCGGCGGTGCTGGTCCAGACGGCGACCACGTCCCGGCGGCCCACGCCGTGCGCGTGCAGCCAGGCGGCCCGGGCGGCGACCCGCTCGTCCAGTAGCCCGATGCTCATCTGCTGCCAGGCCGGGTGGCCGTCGACCTCGGTGTCGAACGTCAGGCCGGGCCCGTCGCGGTCCACACCGTGCGCGAGCACCGTGGACAGGACGTTGCCGGCGCCGATGCCGGGGTCGGCGGCGAGCGCGCCCCGGATGCTCTTGACAGTCACAGTTGTTCTCCTCCACGCACGAGCACGGCCTGCGCGCTGTCCGGTTCTTGTTCGACGTGCACGATCAGTGCCGAGTCGGCGTCGCCGTCCTCGATGAGCAGTGCGGCGAGCTCCAGCCCGTCCTCCAGCGGTTCGCCCAGCGGGCACACGGACACCACGGGGCCGGTCAGACCCCAGCGGGCCGCGATGTGGCCGGCGACGGCGTTGGGCACCGACTGGAAGAACAGCAGCGGGCCGACCCGCTTCGCGGCGTCCACGGCCGTCGCGACCCCGGTGGCGGTGCCCAGGTCACCGCTGGTGCTGACGATCACGACCGCTGTCCGCCCCAGACCCTCACGGGGGTACCGCTCCAGGCAGCGCTCCGCCGCCCCCGCCGCCAACGGGCTGAACGAGGAGGCCACGAACCCGGCGATCTGGGTCGGCTTCTCGTCGGCCGGCCAGACGACCTCGGCGAGTACTTCCAGGGTCCTCACAGCGCCTCCACCAGCAGTGCCGTGTTCGCGCCGCCGAACGCCGCGTTGAGACTCAGCGCGTACGGCGTCTTCGGCGGCCGGGGCGCGTCGAGGATCAGGTCCAGCGCGCACTCCTCGTCGGGGCCGAGGAAGCCGGCGTTGGTCGGCAGCTGCCCGGCCCGGACCGCCGCGACGGTGAGGACGAGTTCCAGCAGCCCGGAGGCTTCGAGGGCCTGGCCGTGCAGCGCCTTGGTGGAGCTCAGCGGCGTGCCCCCGAGCCCGGCGAGGCGCAGGGCCGCCGTCTCGGACACGTCGCTGAAGGCGGTCCCGGAGCCGTGCGCGTTGACGTAGCCGACCTCGGACGCGGGGACGCCGGCCCGGTCGAGGGCCGCCCCGATCGCCCGGGCCATCCCCGTACCGTCCGGGCGCGGCTGGCACACGTGGTACGCGTCGCCGGCCCGGCCCCAGCCCGCGAGCCTGGCCAGCGGTTCGGCGCCCCGGGCCCGCGCGGCGGCGGCGGACTCCAGGACCACGGCGGCCACCCCGTCGCCGAGCAGCAGCCCGGTCCGGCCCGCGCTGAACGGGCGGACCCGGCCGTCGGTGGCCAGCGCCCGGCCCGCGTCGAACAACGCGAACTGGTCGGCGTCCACCAGGTAGCCGGCGGCGACCACGAGGCGGTCGTACCGGCCGAGGGAGATCAGGGCCGCCGCGTCGGCGACGGCGGTGCTCGCGGCGACACACGCGCTGGTGTACACCCGGAGCGGATCGCCGAGGCCCGAGCGCCGGGCCACGCCGCGGGCGAGGGCCGCCGCCGACCATTCCCACCGCCGACCGGGCGCGATCCGGGCCTGGTCGGGGTCGGCGTGCACGGCGAGCAGCAGCGGGGTGTCGGGCAGGGACTCCGCCGCCAGCCCGGCTTCCCCGGTCGCCACGGACACCGCGAACACCAGGTCCTCCGACAGCGACGGCGTCCCCGCCATCGCCGCCGCGACCGTCACCCGACGGCCCGACACGTCGAACCGTCCGACCGGCGCGAAGGCCGGCGTGCCGGCGAGCACGCCGGCCAGGAGCGGGTCCAGGCCCCGGCCGTAGCCGCTGGCCACGGACATGCCGGTGACCAGCACGTCCCGGCCGCCCCGCTCCTCGTTGTCAGTCATCTCAGTTCTCCGCCAGGGCGTCCCGCAGGACGTCCACCGCTCTATCTATTGTGGACATTTGGGCCAGACTGTCATCGTCCAGGTCGAGTTCGACCTCGTAGCGCTGCTCGACCTGGTGGACGAGCCACGCCAGTTCGAGCGAGTCGATCCGCTCGGCGACCGCCTCGACCGGGCGGTTGCCGTACGTGGCGAGCATGGCGACGACGTCGCCACGCCCAGGGGCCGGCAGCGTCACGCCGCCACCCGGGAACCGACGAAGGCGGAGAACTCGCCGACCGTCATGACGGCCATCCGCTCCGACTCGTCCTCGTTGAACTTGACGCCGTACTGCTCCTCGACCCGCACGGCCAGCTCGGCCAGCGCCAGGGACTCCAGGTCGACGCCGGCCGGGCCGAGCGTGGTCTCGTCGTCGAGGCCCTCGACGTCGTAGTTCATCTCTTCGAGGGCCTTCACCACGAACTCACGAATGTCGGTGCTCATTGGGCTACTTCCTTCTGTACGGGTAGATCTCGGACGGTCCGCAGATCAGGCTTCGTCGGCCGGAGCCGCCCCACGCAGCTGCGCCGCGTCCCGGACGAGCTTGCCCGTCGCGGTCCGGGGCAGCTCGCGGACGAGGTGCAGGGTCTTGGGCCGCTTGAACGGCGCCAGTCGCTCGGCGAGGGCGCCCTCCAGTCCGGCGGCGGCGGACGGGTCGCCGAGCTGCACGTACGCCTCGATCCCGGCGGCGTGCACCACCACGGCGGCGGCGACCCCGGGCAGCGCGGCGAGGGTGTGCTCGACCTCGGTCAGGTCGACCTTGAGGCCGCCGACCGACACCTGTGAGTCGTTGCGCCCGCGCACCGTGACCAGGCCGGTGGCCGGGTCGACGCTGCCGGCGTCCTTCGTGCACAGCCAGCCGTCGACCCACCGGGTCGGGTCGGACAGGCCGAGGTAGGGCGAGGCGGGCATGCCGATCCACAGTTCGCCGTCGCGCTCGGCGACCTCGATGCCGGGCGCGGGGCGGATCGACGGGCGGTGCGCGCCGTACAGGTCGGTGCCGATGACCCCGACCTCGGTCATGCCGTACATGTTGCCGAGGATCGCGTCGTAGCGGTCCACGAACGCGGCCGAGACCTCGGGGCGGACGAGTTCGCCGCCGGTCGTCATGCGCTTGAGCTGGGGCAGCTTCGGCGGCTCGTTCGTGGAGGCCAGCAGCTCGATGTGGAAGGGCACGCCGATCAGGGTGGTCGGGGCGTCCCCGGCGGCGACCGCCTTCAGGATGCCGTCCACGGTCATCCGGCCGGGCAGGACCAGCTCGACGCCGGCGTGCAGGCCGTACAGCAGGCCGCCGACCAGGCCCAGCACGTGCACCATCGAGGCCAGCAGCACGACGCGCTCGCCGGGCAGCGGCACCCCGTCGATCCGGGTGTAGCGCTCGATCTCGGCCACCAGGTTCGCGGCGGTGCGGCCGATCACCTTGGACGGGCCGGTCGAGCCGGAGCTGAGCTGGATCACGGCGTGGTCGGTGGTCGCGGGCCGCCCCGGGTAGGGCCGCACCGACTCGACCACGTCCACGAACGCGCGGAGCGCGCCGCCGCCGACCTTCTCCGGGGCGACGACGACCTGGGGCAGCACCCGCTCCAGGGCCCGGTCGATCTCGTGGGCGGTCAACCGGTGGTCCAGGAGTGTCACCTGTGCCCCGATTCGCCACGCGGCGAGTAGATTTACCACATAGGACAGTGACGGCGGCAGACGGAGCGCCACGGAGCCGCCCCGGGACAGCCCGGCGGCCGCGAGCCGGGCCTGCCGCTCGCCGACGAGCCGGCGGAGAGTGATCCGATCAATAGGACTGTCAAGAACAAGACAGATTTCGGTGTCCTCGCCGGCGAGTAAGTCCTCGTCGACCCACTCGGGGCCGACCACGGACTCCACGCCCCGAGATCCCATGTCGGTCATCGAAACTCCGTGCCTCTCGTGACGCACTCCGGGTACACGAGAAAATGCTGATCTTGATTGACCAGCCCGCGCACCACAGTGACATTCATCTACTTATCCGGTATGCACACTCTGGACTTTCGTTGCCGGAGATCCTAAATCCAAACTGGACCCGATCACCATTGGTGCGCAGCGTACCAACGGATTTCTCCGTCCGGCAATAGTGGATATGAACGAGGCCTTCGTTTACGATCCGTCAGTTCAAATCGACCCACATTAATGTAAAGGAAGCCGGAGTGGTGCGCGAATCCACCCAGGTACACCGATAGCAGGCAGGCAATGCGGCTTTACCGGTCACTATCCGCTGTGTACTGTCACCTTCCACCGACCCCGTGGAGGAGACCCCCGTGCCGCTCGATCCACAAGTGCAGGACATGCGCACCCAAAGGATGCGGAACAGTACTCCGCAGCTCTACACGTTGTCTCTCGAAGAGGCGCGAGAGGCAGATCTCGCCTCAATCCGGGCGTCCGGCGGCGATCCCGAACCGGTGCACGAGGTCATTGACATGACGATTCCCGGTCCGGGCGGCGCGCTACCGATCCGGATCTACCGCCCCGAAGGCCCCGGACCATTCCCCACCCTGACGTATTTCTTCGGCGGCGGTTGGACTTTGGGTAGCATCGACACCTCGGACGGTATCTGCCGGGCCCTCGCGAATGCGGCCGACTGCATGGTCGTGACAATCGGATACCGGCTCGCACCGGAAACAAAGTTCCCAGGTGCGATCGAGGACTGTTACGCGGCACTCCGGTGGATTGATACCCATGCGAAGGAGATCCACGCGGACCCGGCCCGGATCGCCGTCGGCGGCGACAGCGCCGGCGGCAACCTCGCGGCGGCGGTTACCCTGCTCGCCCGCGAGCGGGGCGGCCCGGCCCTGGTCGGCCAGCTCCTGGTCTACCCGAACACCGACTACTTCTCCGACACCGCGTCGCTGCGGGAGAACACCGACCCGTGGCTGTTCAACCAGACGTCGGTGTCCTGGTACTGGAAGCACTACCTGGCGGACCCCGAGCAGGGCCGCGACCCGCTCGCGTCGCCGCTGCGCGCCGAGGACCTCGGCGGGCTGCCCGCCGCGCTGGTGATCACGGCCGAGTACGACCCCATCCGCGACCAGGGTGAACAGTACGCCGAGCGGCTCCGGCAGGCCGGGGTCCCCACGGTACTGACCCGGTACGACGGGATGGTGCACGGCTTCTTCGCGATGTCCGGCACGCTCGACGGCGGGAAGCGGGCGATGGCGCAGGCTTCCGACCAGCTGCGCGCCTGGTTCACGGCCTGACCGGCTCCCGGGGCCCGGCCCCGGGGCCTCCCGGCCCGGAACAGTCCGTGGGGCCGGCCTCCCAACCGGCCGGCCCCACGGAGACCACGCCCCCACCAGGGGGTGCAACGCAGAGGCGATGGGGCCCCGCAGCCGCGGGACCCCATCGGTCGTTCTCAACGCACAGAGGCGAGTCTTAGAACGCGAGCTCGCGCTGGCCCGGCTCGACCTCGAACTGCAGAACCTGGTTCGGCTCGACCTCGAACTGCAGGGCCACGTTCGGCTCGATCTCGGCGAAGGCGATGTTCGGCTCAATTTCAAAGCGAGTCATGAGACTCTCCTCTCATAGTCATTTTCAGAACACTGCACAACACGACCCGACTGCCGACCGGTCTCGACCGTTCCCGCGCCAGGGTGGCGACTGAGTGACACAGCTCGATCACTGCAATGCCGATACACGACGGGAAACGCCTCGACCGACCCGGCACGTAACTCCAGGTCGCCGGTTCAGCATCCATCCACAAGGGAACCGTGTCAACAGTGGATGGCCACGTTGGACCATTGTGAGACTTTCGGTGACACCCAACCCGACACGCTCGGCGTAGCCATTCAAACCGCCCACGGAGGCGTCGGACGGACAGCGAAAGGGCCCCCGGTCGAGACCGGGGGCCCTTTCGTTTCGCGCTATATGTATTAGAGCGTCCGCGTGCGGGCGCCGCCGACCTCTACCTCGAAGTTGATCTCGAAGCTGCCGACCCCGACCTCGAAGTTGAGTTCGAAGGACCCGGGGGTGACCTCACGACGAGCCATGACGGCTCTCCTTTCGGTTGTGGAAAGTGCACCTGCAGGCACAAGCATCGCTCCACACAGGACGGTCGTCAAGAGGCGAGTTCGTGTTCGACCAGCGCGGCGAGCCGCCTGACCCCCTCCTCGATCTCCGTCGGGGTCAGCCAACTGCACGACAGCCGCAGGGCCCGCTGCCCGCCGTCGACGTAGAAGAAACTCATCGGGGTCCACAGCACGCCGAACTCCCGGGCGGAATACTCCACAAGATCCTCATTCACCCGGAACGGAACGTCGACCACGACGAAGAATCCGCCATCCGGAACATTCCACCGAATGCCGCGTTCCGTGCGCGCCGGTTCGGGGAAACACCGGTCCAGCGCTGCCAGAGCCGTCTCCAGATTGCGCCGGTAGAACGCTATCTTGTCCCGGTTCGCGGTGCGCAGGCTGTAGTGCGATTCGACGAGTACGCCGCCGATCACCGCCTGCGCGATCGGGGACGTGTTCACGGTCAGCATGCTCTTGATCGCCGACAGCTCGGTCGCCAGCAGGGTGCGCCGGCCGGCCGCGTCGACCACGGTCTGGTCGGCGACCAGGAAGCCGACCCGCGCGCCCGGGAACACCGACTTCGCGAACGAGCCGAGGTAGATCACCCGCTGGTCGGTGTCCAGCGACTTCAGGCTCGGGGTGGGCGCGTCCGACAGGCCGAACAGGCCGTACGGGTCGTCCTCCAGGATCAGCAGGTCCTCGGCGGCGGCCACCTCCAGCAGCCGGCGGCGGATGTCGAGGCTGACCGAGACGCCGGACGGGTTGGAGAAGTTCGGCACCGTGTACAGCGCCCGGGGCCGCAGCCCGCGCGCCCGCGCCGCCCGGGCCACCGCCGCCACCGCCTCCGGGTCCACGCCCTCCGGGGACTCCGGCACCGGCACGACCTCGATGCCGAGCAGCCGGGCCGCGCCGGTGATCCCGACGTAGCACGGCTCGACGGCGAGCAGCACGTCCTCGGGGCCCGCGCACAGCCCGCGCAGCGCGATGACCATGGCCTCCTGGCAGCCGGCGGTCACGGCGACCGCCTCGGCCGGCACGTCGATGCCCTCGTCGGTGGCGAGCAGCCGGGCGATCAGGTCGTGGATCTGCCCGTTCGTCCGGCCGTACTGCATCAGGGCGCCGCGCACCTGGTCCGGCGTCCGGCCCCCGGCGGCGAGGTGGTCGGTGTACACGTCGAGGAACTTGTGCACGTCGGAGACGTCGTAGAAGCCCTCGTAGGGGCGGCCGGCGGCCAGCGAGATCGCGTCCGGGAACCGGCCGGCGACCTCGTTGAGGAAGTTCATCGACGCGGACACCGGGTCCGAGATCGACACGTGCAGGGCTTCACGGCTCAGTTCCACGGGGTCACCGCCGTCCGGTCGATGTCGGCCAGGCGCGGCCGGCCGGCCAGCGCCATCGTGTGCCGGAGCTCCTCGGTGATCAGGTCGAGCACCCCGGCCACCCCGTCGGCGCCGTCGGCCGCGAGGCCCCACAGCACCGGACGGCCGAGCAGGACGGCCTCCGCGCCCAGGGCCAGGGCACAGAACACGTCGGTGCCCCGGCGGATCCCGCCGTCCACCAGGACCGGGATCCGGCCCGCGACCTCGGCGACGACCTCCTCCAGGGCGCGCAGGCTGGCCACCGCCGTGTCGAGCTGGCGGCCGCCGTGGTTGGACACCACGACCGCGTCCACGCCGTGCTCGCAGGCCAGGGCGGCGTCCTCGGCGGTCAGGATGCCCTTCAGGACCAGCGGCAGCCGGGTCAGGCCGCGCAGCCAGGCCAGGTCCGCCCAGGTCACGGTCGTGTCGAACGTCTGCACGGCGTGCTTGTCCAGGGCGGAGCCGCCCTCGGTGCGCTCGTGGGTGGCCGCCATCAGTTCGGCCTCCAGGTTCACGGCCCGCACATCCGGATCCACCGCGAATCCGTTGCGCTGGTCGCGGAGCCGGCGGCCGATCCGGGGGGCGTCGACCGTCAGGACGAGCGCGCCGTAGCCGGCCGCCTCCGCGCGGGCGACCAGGTCGGCGAGCACGTCGCGGCGGCGCAGCCAGTACAGCTGGAGCCACAGCGGGCCCGACGCCTCCTTCGCGATCTCCTCCAGCGGCTGGCTGGCGAAGATGCTCACCACGAACAGCGCCCCGGCCGCGCCCGCGCCCCGCGCCGTGGCCAGCTCCCCCTCGGGGTGCATCAGCCGGTGGTAGGCGGTCGGGGCCACCGCCACCGGGGTGGCCAGCGCGGCGCCCAGCAGGGTGGTCCGGGGGTCGGGGTCGGACACGTCGACGAGGACCCGGGGCCGCAGCGCCAGGTCCGCGAACGCCTGCCGGTTGGCGGCCAGGGTGCGCTCGGCGCCGCTGCCACCGTCGACGAAGTCCCAGACCTCGGGGGTGAGCCGATCACGGGCGATCGGCTGGTAGTCCTCAACGCACAGTATGGACACGTGGCCTCCTCTGGGGAGTCAATGTAACCGGCTGTCCACGCAGGACCAATGCCAGATCCATCCGAGGGGTACGCCGCGCGCCGGGTTCTCCTGATCTGTCTCGCGATGGCTGTTCCGGGCGTGTTCGCGCTGGTCGGGCGCCCGGGTCCGCCGTACCCGTCGAAGGGATTATGCCCTGAAGGCCGCGCGCAGCGCCGGGATCGTGTGGTCGGCGTCCGTGTGGTGCACGACCCGCATGCCCAGGGCGGCGGCCGGCTCCAGGTAGGCGGCGATGTCGTCCACGAACACGCACGAACCGGCCGGCAGGCCCAGCCGGTCCACGGTGAGCGCGAAGATCCTCGGGTCGGGCTTGCGCAGGCCGACCCGGTCGGAGATCACCACCACGTCGGCCCGGTCGTCGAGATGCCACGGCGCGTACGGGTCGAAGTAGTCCGAACCCCACGAGTTGGACAGGATCGCGAGCTTCGCCCCGCCGGCCCGCAGCTCGGCGGCGGCGGCGAGCATCCGCTCGTCGGGGCGCAGGTCGGCGGCCATCCGGGCCAGCAGGCCGTCCGGGTCCACGCCGAGCCGGGCGCCGGCCTCCCGCTCGAACTCCGCCTGGCCGATCGCGCCCTGCTCCAGGTCGCAGATCAACCGGTGGCCGGCCGGGTCGCGGGTGACGAGGTCGACCAGGGCGCCCGGCGCCAGCCCCTCCCGGTGCTCGAAGGCCCGGAGACAGGCCCAGAAGTCGGTGGTCAGGACCCCGCCGAAGTCGAGGATCAGTGCTGAGGGGAGCACGGTCATGGATCGCCCTTCGCGGCGAGGGACTCGGCCTTCACGGCGATCAGTTCCCGGCGCAGGGAACGCCCGGACGCCGCGCCGGTGGCCAGGGCCCGGCGGGACAGCCGGTCGAGCCGGCTGAGGTTCTGCGCGTGCTGCACCTGCGACGCCAGCCCCAGGGCCGCGAGCGCGTCGGCGCAGGCCCCGTCGACCTCGGCGGCCCCGAACCGCGCCTCCGCCCGGTCGAGCAGCGCGGTGCACCGGTGCCGGGCCATCGAGTCGTCGAACCGGTCGATCGCGGAGTCGAGCAGGGGCTCGGCCTCCCGGTACCGGCCGAGGCGGACCAGGTCGCCGCCCTCGTACGCGAGCAGCTTGTCGTGGTTGAACGCGCCCAGCCCCAGCCAGGCCGTGTCGTCGTCGGGCACCCGGTCCAGGGCGTTGCGGGCCCGGGCCAGGTGCTCGCGGCAGCCCAGCTCGTCGCGCAGCGAGGCGCACCGCTCCGACGCCACGGCCGACACCCAGGCCCGGGTCTCCCACGAGGCACCCGTGGCGGCCAGCTCGCAGGCCAGCGTCGCGTACTCCAGGCCGTCGCGGTGCCGGCCCGCGCCGTAGGAGACGGCGAAGCTCTTGCCGCCGAGCACCACGGCCTGCAGCTCCGGGTCGTCGAGCGCCCGGGCGGCGCGCCAGCCCAGGTCCAGATAGGGCAGGGCGGCCTCCTGCCAGCCCAGGTCCATCATGAGCAGCACCCCGGTCAGCGCGGCCATCTCCCCGATCGTGCGGACCAGGGCGGCCCGGATCTCCGGCGGCTGCTCGGCCGGCCGGAGCGACACGGCCAGGTCGAGGTGGGCGCGCGCGGCGGGCACCAGCTCCGAGGAGGGCACCGAACGATACGACCGCCGGTAGCCGGCCGCCACGTCCCGCAGGTGGACGAGGGCCTCGGCTCCGACCCGCTCCCCGGACTCCGGTCGCACGAGCCCCGGATCGATGTCGGCGAGCCCGGCGGCCGTGGCCGCCGTTCCGATGACGAACGTGCGCCGCAGCATCTCACTCCAGTCGCCGACGTTGCTCCCCGGAATTCTATCCACGCCCGCCACTTGACCGCGATAGATGGAGATCAACTCCGCGTTGGCCGACAGTGCCCGGTCGCAGCGCTCCGCCAGCCGCAGCGAACCGGGCTGGCGACCGTGCTCGACGTGCGCGATGTAGGTGTAGTCGAAGCTGGTCGCGACCCCGAGCTGGCGCAGTGAGTACCCCGCCTGCGTGCGCAGCCGGCGCAGGGCCTGGCCGAACGTCTCACCATCCATCGTGGACCTCGCGTCTTCGTCGACCGGTCGACTCCGGCTGACCAACACCGGACCAACATCGACCTACTTCCGGAGCACGGACCGTAGGGATGACGCTACTCAGAAGGGACGGATGATCGCTACGGTGCAGTACGATCAACATTTCGCCCGTACCGGGTCGGGGGGGCGTGGACGTCGGATGACAGCGGGCCGGCGACTATGCCCCCATCAGGGCATATTCACACTTGTCGGGCTCGTTCCGGGGCTGGCCTGCGGCAGGCCGAAATCCGGCAGATCGCCCGTCGGTGGCCGGTAGCCGGCCGACACCGCGCGCCACACCCCCGCGGGCAGGTCCGCCCGGGCCCGCGTCGTGCCGACCCGCACCGGGCCGGGGACCGCCGTACCCACCCAGACCACCGTGGCCAGGCCGCCGGCCACGCCGGCCGCCCACACGTCCGAGCTGTCCGCCGTCTCCCGCCACCGGACCTCCCCCGACCAGGGGACGGCCTTCTCGAGCCTCACCGCCTCGGCCGCCAGCTCCGCGCGCCTGCGGGCCTCCGGGTCCGCCGTGGCCCCCAGCCCGCGGACGTCGGGGCCGGCGACCTTCCAGGGCGCACCGACCACCCCCGCCGCGCGGGCCGCCTCCGCCGGGAGCACCCGGTGCATCGCCGTGGCGCTGCCCAGCATCCGCTCCCCCACCGCCGAGGTCACCGAGCTGACCAGGTGCCGGTCGGCGTGCGTGCCGTCGGCGGCCAGGGTCGCGTACACGTCGGCGAGGTCCGCCGGGGCGACCGGGTACCACCCGAGGCCGATCTCCGCGCGCGCCCGCCCCGGCATCGGCTCGCCCGGCTGGTCCACCAGGCTCGCCGCCCCCGCGTACTTCGGGGAGACGCCCAGGTCACGGGCCAGATCCACGATCCGCTGCGGCCCGACCCGCTCCGCCACGGGATAGAGCACCGTGTCCAGCCCCATCCGCGCGGCCACGTCCAGCGGGCACAGGCCGCACGTCGCGCCGTCCCGGTTGGCCAGCGGCACGCCCCGGGACGCGAAGGTGCGCGGACTCGCGCTGTTCCAGAACGAACCCGGCCCGATCCCCGACCGCGCGGCCGCCGCGAGCAGCACCGGGGCGAACGCTCCCCCCGGCGGGCGGGGCCGGGCGGCGGTGTCGAGGAAGCCCGAACCGTCCTGGCCGCCGTAGTAGGCGCGGACCTCGCCGGTACCGGGCACCACCGACACCACGGCCGCCCGGTTCCCGCCCGTGACCGCCCCGGCCACGGAGTCCTCGGCGGCCCGCTGGGCGGCCACGTCGATGGTCGTGACGATCCGCAGGCCGCCCGTCCGGACCAGCTGGGCGCTCAGCCCCGCCCCGGACAGCTCGTCGGAGACCCGGTCGACGATCACCCCGACGGGCCCGGTGCGCTGGGCGGGCCGGCCGGTGGGCCCCAGGGTCGCCGGGTACGGGCCGTGCTCCGCCGGCGCCCAGCCCAGCTCCGCCATCGACCTGAGCACCCACGCCCACCGGCCCTCCGCCTCCGCGCGGTCGTTGGCCGGGTCGAAGCCGCTCGGATCCTTGATCGCCGCCGCCAGGACCGCGCCCTCCTCCAGGGACAGCCGCTCCACGGACTTCCCGAAGTACGCCAGCGCGGCCGCCTGCACCCCGTGCGCGCCCCGGCCGAAGTAGATCGTGTTCAGGTACCGCTCCAGGATCTGGTCCTTCGACAGCGCCCCTTCGAGCCGGAGCGCCAGGATGACCTCCCGGGACTTGCGCTCGGCGGTCCGCGCCTGGGTCAGGTACGCGTTCTTCACGTACTGCTGCGTGATCGTCGACGCGCCCTCCCCGCCGCCGTCCGTGACGTTGACCCACGCGGCCCGGGCGAGTCCGCGCGCCGACACGCCCGGATGGTCGGGGAAGCCCCGGTCCTCGGCCGCGAGCACCGCCCGGCGCAGGTGCTCGGGCACCCGCTCCAGGGGGACGTCCGAGCGGTCCTCGACGCCGATCCGGGCCAGGACGGTCACGCCGTCGGAGTAGTACAGCGTGGAGGCCTGGGGTCGGTCCGGTTCGGGCGGGACCCTGGTCTCGTCGACCAGCCACAACACCCCGTCGACCGGGAGGGCCAGGACCAGGATCACCACGAAGAACACAAGCCTGCGCACGCGGGTACTTCCCCTCGTAGTCGACATACTCGGTATGTAGACGTTGCGAGGGGGGTGCCGGGTTGCGTCCCGGGTGTACCGGTCGGGTTCCGGTGGTGGGGTGAGGTGGGCGCCGGTCGGGTTCCGGTGGTGGGGTCCGGTGGGCGCCGGTCGCGGGTCCGGTGCGTGGGCGCCGGTGGCGGGTCAGGTCGGCGCGGGGTGCGCGCAGAGCGCCGCCGCGACCTGAGGACCTGGGTCGCGGCGGCGCCTGGGGTGGGGAGAGCGGGCTAGACCGTGATGGTCCAGCTGTCGATCTTGCCTACGTCCTGGCTGGCCACGTCCTGGACGGAGAGCTTCCAGGTACCGTTCGCGACCTCGCTGGACAGGTTCACCGTGTACGTCTTGATGACGTTGTCGGCGCTGTCGCTGTTGGTGATGTCCTCCAGCAGGTAGCTGGTGCCGTCCGGCGCGAGCAGCCGGATGACCAGGTCGCCCCGGTAGGTGTGCTTGATGTCGACGGCGACCGTGGACGCGCCCGCCGCGTTGCCGGTGCAGCCGGTGGCCGCCACGGAGCTGGTCACGGTCGCGTTGTCGACGATCGCCACGTCGGTCGCGTTGGTGAACGACTTGCCACAGCCGCCGGGCGGGACAGTTCCGCCGAGCGAGTCGGCGGCGGTCTTGATGGCCGCGGCGAAGTAGGAGACCTGGGTGTACACGCCCGGCTTGCCGGCCCGCGCGCAGCCCTCGCCCCAGCTGACGATGCCGATCTGCACCGGCACGCCGTTGACGACCTTGGTCATCGGGCCACCGGAGTCGCCCTGACAGGTGTCGACGCCGCCCTGGGTGAGGCCGGCGCAGATCTCCTCGGCGGCCACCAGGCCGCTGTAGGAGCCGCCGGCGGCCTTACAGGTCGTGTCGTTGATGAACGGCACCTGGGCCTTGAGCAGGTAGCGCTGCTGGGCGCCGCCCTCGGAGGCCGCGCCCCAGCCCATGATGTCGAACGTGCCGGCATCGTTGGCGGGGTCGGTGTTCAGCTTGAGCAGCGACGCGCCGGTGATCGGCGAGGCCAGCTGGATCAGCGCCCAGTCCTTGCCCGTGCCGTTGTAGCCCGGGGCCTGCAGGACGTACTTCGAGTTGACCTTGACCGCGCTGGTCGACTGCAGGTCGACCACGCCGTAGGTCGCGGTGATGCTGGTGTTCGCGCCGGTCCCGTTGACGCAGTGCGCCGCAGTCAGCACGATCTGCTCGGTGTACATCGCGCCGCCGCAACCCATCGACAGGCGGACCATCCAGGGGAACTCGCCCTGGGCGGCCCGGGTCCCGCCAACGACAGTGGGGGTCGGGTCGGCGGCCTGGCCGGGTGCGGTGAAGCCGCCCGCCAGGAGCGCTCCGGTCACGGCCACGACGCCGAGACGGGACAGAATGCGCAGTGCTGTTCTAGCCACGGAATCCTCCCTCATTCCACCGCTGTCGACCTGCCGGGGGGTCGGCTGGACGCTGGCGGTTGGTTGGAACATAGCGACGCCGATGTTCACAGGCAATAGAAAGGAATCGATCGATTTTACCTGTCATTCACACATCTGGCTCCACTGAGGATCGAGTCCTGTACCAGACAGCGGCGTATCCGACCCGCGACTATCGTGTTGAGTGCCGGTAGCTAGGAAATGGGCCTTGCCGGCGTTACAATCCCCCTTTGGGTTTAGTCATGCGTGCCGCGGTCGCACTCCGGACCGGGGAAGGGTGCTCTGCCGATGGACGCCACGAGCGACCGCGAGTCCGACCTGCTCGACCTCACAGCCGTGCGCCTGGCGCACCTGGGCCAGTTGGACGACACCGTGCTCGCCCGGTCCCTCCGCCGACTGCTCGACGAGGCCGACCGACCACAGGACGCGATCGCCGGGTTCCAGTCCGCACTCTGACGCACCCATGCCGCTGAGCACCGAATGGCCCGAACACCTCGACGTCGCGGCGCTGGAGGCGGGCGGCTGGCGTCCGACGCCGTTCCAGCAGTTCGTCGTGAAGGTGCACAGCCGGTGCAACCTGGCCTGCGACTACTGCTACATCTACGAACTGGGCGACTCCACCTGGCGCTCGAAGCCCACCGTGATGGCACCGGAGATCATCGACCGCACCTGCGCCCGGATCGGCGAGCACGCCCGCGCCCACGGCCTGGGCGCCGTCCGGGTCGTGCTGCACGGCGGCGAACCCCTGCTCGCCGGGGCCGCCACCCTCGCCCGGACCGCGACGGCGCTGCGGGCCGCGCTGCCGCCGGCCACCACGCTCGCGCTGAGCGTCCAGACCAACGGGGTCCTGCTCACCGACGCCCTCCTCGACACGCTCGCCACGCACGGCTACACGGTGGGCCTCAGCCTCGACGGCGACCAGGAGGCCCACGACCGGCACCGGCGGTACGCGAACGGGCGCGGCAGCCACCGCGCCGTCGTCGCCGCGCTCGACCTGCTGGCCGCCCGGCCGGGCATGTTCGCCGGGCTGCTGTGCACGGTGGATCTGGAGAACGCCCCGGTGGCCACCTACGAGGCGCTGCTGGCGTTCCGGCCGCCCGCGATGGACCTGCTCCTGCCGCACGGCACGTGGAGCTCCCCGCCGCCCCGCCGCCCCGCCGACGGCAGCGCGCCCTACGCGGACTGGCTGATCGCGGTGTTCGACCGCTGGTACGACGCGCCCCGGTGGGAGACCGACATCCGGCTGTTCGACGAGATCATCCGGCTCGTCTGCGGTCGGCCCAGCCGCACCGAGGTCGTGGGACTGAGCCCGTCCGGTGTGGTGGTGGTCGACACCGACGGCGCGGTGGAGCAGGTGGACACGCTCAAGGCCGCCTACCACGGCGCGCCGGACACCGGGCTGTCCGTGTTCGACCACCCCTTCGACGCGGCCCTGCGGCACCCCGCGATGGTCGCCCGGCAGATCGGGCTCGCCGCCCTGTCGCCGACGTGCATGCGGTGCCCGGTGCGGGACGTGTGCGGCGGGGGCTGCTATCCGCACCGGTACCGGGCGGGCAGCGGCTTCCGCAACCCCTCGGTGTACTGCGCCGACATGCGCCGGCTCATCGACCACATCACCGGCCGGCTCCGGGCCGACCTGCGCGCCCTGACGAGGTTGCCATGACCGTCCCCCACCGGCTGCCCGGCCGTGACTTCGCCCTGCTCGCCGCCGGCCAGGGCGACGCCGGCACCGTGCGGCACCTGCGGGCCGGACAACTCAGCAAGCGTATGCACCAGTTGCACGTGCTCGCGCCCCTGCTGCCCGCCGAGGCGTTCGAGCTGCTCGGCGCCGCGCAGGAGGCGGCCTCCGGCCCGGTCGCGGACCTGCTCGCCGACCCCGGGGTGGGCGGCTGGGCGGCGCACTGCGTCCGTCGCCGTCACGACCTGGACCCCGTCGACGCGGGGTACGCCGCCGCTGTCGCCGCCGTCGCCGCGCACCGGGCCGGGCTGGACTTCCGGATCACGGTGCCGGGCCGCGACGGGTCCGCGTTCCTGCCGACCCTGGGCCGGCGACCGGCCGGGGTGCTCGTGCCCGACGACCTGGCGGAACTGGCGGAGGGCGGGGGCACCGGTCCGGTCGAAGCGCTGTGGCGGTTGCGGGCCGGGGCCGGCGGGCTGGCCGTCGACGTCGCTCTCGACGACCTGGACCCCTACCGCGACCTGCACGGGCTCGGGGCCGCGCCCCGGCTGACCCGCGACGAGGTCGCCGTCTGGCGGGAACGGCTGCGCGCCGGCTGGGAACTGCTCGTCACCGACCACCGGCCGTACGCCGAGGCGGTCGCCGCCGGCCTGCGCGTCCTCGTCCCGCTGCGGGCCGACGGGGCCAGCCGGGGGGTCAACGCGACGTCGATGGACGCGTTCGGGGCGGTGCTGCTCAGCCCGCCGGCCGACGCGGCGGCGCTCGCCGTGGCGGTGGTGCACGAGTTCCAGCACGCCAAGCTGGGCGCGCTGATGGACCTGATCCCGCTGCACGACACCGACGACGCCCTGTACTACGCGCCCTGGCGCGACGACCCCCGGCCGCTCGACAGACTGCTGCACGGGGCCTACGCGTTCCTCGGGGTGACCGACTTCTGGCGGGTGCGCCGGGCGACCGGCGGACTGTACGCCCAGTTCGAGTTCGCCCGGTGGCGGGAACGGGTCAGCCGGGTGCTGGACGTGCTGGCCACCGGGAAGCTGACCGAGGCCGGCCGGGCCGTGCTCGCCGGGATGCGCGGGACCCTGGGCCGGTGGTGGTCCGAGGAACCCGTCCCCGACGCGGCGGAGGCGCTCGCGGCGGACGCGGCCGAGGACCACCAGATCGGCTGGCGGCTCCGCAACCTGCGCCCCGACGGCGCGGCGGTGGCGATGCTCGGGGCCCGGTACGCGCGGGACGAGGCCTTCCCCGATCTGACCACGGTCGACACCGAGACCCTGCCGAGCGTGCGGGCGCTCGTACACAATGTGCGTCTGGATCTGACCGGGCTCAGGATCGCCGATCCGGACCGCTTCGTCCGGCTCAGCGTCGACCCGGCGGAACAGGCGCGCCTCGTGCCCGGCGCCACGGCGGCGGACCTGGCACACGCCCGCGCCGACTACCCCGCCGCCGCCGCCGGCTACCGGGACCTGCTGCTCGACGACCCGGACCGGGTCGAGTACTGGGCCGGGCTGGTCCTGGCCGAGGGCCACGCGGCGGGCCACACCTGCCCGACACCCGAGCTCCTCCTCGCGGTGCACCGCGCGCTGCGGCCACCGGCGGGGGCGGGCCCGGACCCCCTGGCACTGCTGCGGTGGATGTCCGCGGGTCACAACGCGGGCGGCTCCACCAGGATGAACGCGCGCTTGCCCGACACCGCCGACTGCGTGACCGGATGCGAGGCCCCGAGCACGTCCCGGTAGAGGTTCGCCGTCTCGTCGGCGAGCTGCCGGGCCCGGTTGCGGTCGCCGGTCAGTCGCCGGTCGATCGCCAGGTTCTGCGCACAGGCCAGCGTCTCGGCGTGCCGGGGGCCGCCCGCGGCCAGCATCCGGGCGTAGGTCGCCTCGCCGAGGTCCCGGGCCACCGGGTACTCCCGGTTCAGCGCGAGGTTGTTCGTGTGGTTGACCGCCGCGCACTGGGTGTGCGGGTGCTGGTCGCCCAGCGATTCCCGCAGGCCGGCCAGGGCCCGCTCGTCCAACCGGCGGCCCATCGCGTAGTCGCCCAACGCGCGCAGGGTCGCGGCCAGGTTCGTCATCGACACGTACACGAAGGGATGGTGTTCCCCGAACAGCCGGCGGAACCGGGCCAGCGCGTCCTCGCCCATGTCCCGCGACTCGCCCAACCGGTCGAGCAGCAACAGGGAGTTGGCGTACGACATCATCGTGGAGATCGTGTTGAAGTGGTCGTCGCCGTACTTGCGGCGGTAGCGCTCCAGGGTCTCCTCGTCGATGGTCGCGGCCTCCTCGTAGGAGCCGAGCCAGCGCAGGGTCACGGAGTGGATCCGCGTCGCGATCAGCACGTTCGCGTGGTCGGGGCCGAGCCGGGTCCGCAGGCTGGTGAGCACCGGCTGCTGCACGTCGCGGGCCTCCTGGAACCGGCCCAGCCCGAACAGGTTCCGCGACAACGAGCTCAGCGAGAACAGGGTGTCGGGGTGCTCGGGGCCGAGCACCTCCCGGCGCCCGTCCACCACCGCCTGCTCGACCTCCAGCGAATCCCGGTACCGGCCGAGGAGGCGCAGGGCGACGGCCAGGTTGTTGCCGGCGCGTAGCGTGTTCGGGTCGTTCTCGCCGAACGTGTGCTTATGCCGCTCCCAGGTGTCCTCGTCGCGGGCCAGCGCCTCCGACCAGGCACCGGCGTGCCGCAGGTCGGCGCCCATGCTCGTCGCGATCGTCAACGTGTGCTCGTGGTCCGGTCCCAGCGCCGCGAGCGCCCGGGCGTGGATCTCGCGGTTCACCTCGCGGGCCCTGCCGGTCAGGCCCACCGAACGCAGGGCGTTGGCGAGGTGCCGGCCACAGACCAGGGTCTGCTGGTGGTCGAGGCCCAGCCGGACCCGCCAGTCCTCGTACGCCGTGTCCGCCAGCACCCGGCTGCTCTCGTAGTCGCCGCGCACGTACCGGAACCGGATCTGGTCCAGCACGACCTGGCGGGCCTCCTCCGACACGCTGCCGATCAGGCCGGCCTGCATGACGTGCGGGGCCAGCTCCACGTGCCGGGGCCAGTCCGACGGGTCGTCGGTCGGGTCGCCGGGACTCGCCGCCGCGAGCAGCTCGTGCGCCCTGGCCAGGTACGCGTCGCGCTCCACCGGGCTGAGCCGGTCGCGGAGCACGGCCTGCACGAGCCGGTGGATCAGGATGCTGTTGCGGCCCGCGTCGACCTTCGCCAGGCCGTACTTCCCGATCTCGCGGATCGCGCCGCGCAGGGCGATGTCGTCGCGGACCACCGCGTCCAGCGGGGACGGCAGGCTCGCGAACCGGCCCGCGCGCACCAGCCGGATCGAGATCGGCTCCGAACCGAAGAACGCGCACAGTTCGAGGAGCTGCGCGGCGGCCGGCGACCGGTCGTTGAGCCGGTCGAACGCCACGCCCCAGGTCGCCGCCACCGGGGTCGGGTAGTTGCCGGGCAGGCCCTCCGAGAGCAGGACGCCGACCCGTTCGGACAGCAGCTCCAGGTACTCGTCGACCGGGGTGCCCGTCGCCGCCTGCCAGGTGGCCGCCTGCTCCAGGGCCAGGGGCAGGTCCCCGAGCGCCTCGGCGAGCCGGCCGGCGTCCTCCGCCGACACGGTGCGCAACCGGCGGCGGAGCAGCTCGACGCTCTCCTCCCGGCTGAACACGTCCACCTCGACCGTCGACGCGAAGCCGGTCCAGCTCAGGTTCCGCGAGGTGATCAGGACGTGCCCGCCCGGGATCGACAGGAACTGCTGCAGGTCGGTCGGCTGGTCGGCGTTGTCGAACACCAGCAGCCAGTTGCGGTACGGCCGGCCGGTGCGCAGCGCGTCGTAGACGGCCTCCAGGGTGCGGGTCACGTCCTCGCTCGGCGCGACCCCCAGCTTCGGGGCGAGCGCGGCCAGGGACTGGCGGACCAGGGCCGGCTGCTCGGCGGACACCCACCAGACGAGGTCGTAGCTGGAGGCGTACCGGTAGACGTACTCCACGGCGAGCTGGGTCTTGCCGACCCCGCCGAGGCCGTGCAGCGCGTGCGGCAGCAGGGCCGTAGTCCTGCTGGTGAGCTGGTCGCGCAGCCCCACCAGCAGTTCCACCCGGCCCGTGAAGTTGGGGTTGCGGGGCGGAATGCTGCTGCCCCAGACCGCCGGCTGCTCCGCCGCAGGCTCCTGCTCCGTCATGTCGCCATCCCTGTTCTCCGTGATGGGGGGATTCAGTGACTCCGACAGCGCCTTGGCCAGCTGGTCGGCGATGTCGGTGTAGCGTCCGCCCAGGCTCCGCAGCACCGTGTGGGTCACTGTCGCGAACGGGCGGCTGCGGTCGTCGATGGTCCCGGGGCTCACGGCCCCGGCCAGCAACGCGGGGAAGTCCAGCGTGGAGCCCAGGTGGGTCATCACGTACTCGGAGACCCGGGTGTTGATGTACAGCCGGTCCCGCCGGTTCAGCGTCTCCAGCAGCACGTCACGGACGCCGGGCTGGAAGTCGTAGCCGACCTCCTCGGCGAGGTGCCCGCCGGTCAGGCCCGGCGCGGGGCGGATCAGGTCGCCCAGCAGCAGCTCCGCCAGGTGCTGGGGGCGGGACCGGGGCAGCATCAGGTTCTGGACGAGCCGCATGACCGGCAGGTTCAGCGACGTGGCGGACAGGCACCGGATCAGCTCGTACGCGGTCGGCGACGCCGTCGCCCGGAACGCCGCGACCCGCTCCAGCGCCGAGGGCTCCGGGCCCGGCTCCTCCTGCTCCGGGCGCAGGGGCGCGCCCGTGTACACGACCGCCCCCCACATGCCGTCCCGGCGGGCGCCCGACACCAGGGCGGCCCAGGGGCCGAGCCAGCTCGCCTCCGGCTCCAGCACCGGGACCGCGAGCCCCCTGGGGGCCGGGTCGGCCGTTCCCCGCAGCCGGACGTCGAGCGCCGTGTTGGCGACCCCGGCCCGGTCCGCCGTGACATGCGCGCGGAAGAACTCGGGCGCGCACCGGTCCCACAGCCGCTGCGGCAGCGGCTGGACGATCGCGACCGGCCCCGAGCGGCCCCACAGTTCCAGCCAGCGGGCCAGTTCGCCGCTCCGCCACGCCGGGCCCACGCAGTCGCTGACCAGCAGCACCAGTCGGCGGCCGGTCGGGTCCACGAGTTCCTCGGGGCTCCGGGCCGCCGTGCCCCGCGTCGAGTCGGGCCCGAGGGCGAGACCGTCGCCGCCGGGGTGCGCGTACCACGTCCGGACGTCCCGGAACGCGCCCAGCCGTTCGAACACCCGGCGCAGCTCCACCACCGTGCGCTGCCACACCGCCATCGAGGGGCCGGCGTCCACGACCAGGGCCAGGTCGAGCCACCGGTTCGGCGCCGCCGCGTACCGCAGGAGCCAGTTGCCGTTGCCGGCCGCCGCGCTCGCCTCCGCCGTCGCGTCCTCGTCCAGGATCCCCTCCCGCCGCGACGAGCCCCGCCAGCGCAGGGGCCGCAGCGCGCGGGAGATGTCCAACGCGCCGGGCAGCGCGGGGACGGCCGGCACCCGGGTGGTGAGCGCCGGGGAGTTCGGCGGGGACTGGCCGTCGCCGGGCGGGTACAGCCCGGCGGCCTGGCCCAGCTCGCCCCGCTTCGGCCGGACGGGCCCGGGCCGCGGCACAGTCTCGCCGGGCACCTGGACGCGCGGCACCGTGGGCTCGGGGTGGCTGATCTTCTCGGTGACCGCCGGCCGGGGCTCCTCCCGGGCCGGCCGGGACCGCCAGAGGGCGGCGCCCTCCGGCAGGAACTCGGCCAGCCAGAGGGTCTCGGCGACCTCCGTGGGCGTCAGCTCCAGGGACGCGGCGTCCAGCGCCGCCAGCAGGCGTTCGATCATCCCGAGCCTGTCTGGTCGAGGGGTCGCAGCAGAGCCGCCCGCAACCGCTCGCGGGTGGCCTCCGGCGGCCGGATGCCCGAGGTGACCAGGTAGATCGCGTTGAGGAGCTGGTCGGTGGCGACCTCGCTGCGGTACCGCTGCTCCAGGAACGCGTTGACCAGCTCCTCGCTGTCGGCCGCCACCTCGGGGCCGAGCAGGGCGGTCACGATCCGCAGCAGCTTGTCCTTGTCCGGCGGCGCGATCGTCAGCTGCACGCACCGGCGCAGGAAGGCCGGCGGGAACTCGCGTTCCCCGTTGCTGGTGATCACCACGATCGGGAACGCCCGGCACCGGACCCGGCCGTGCGAGATCCGCACCCGGTCGCCGCCGTCCGCCGTCATGACGTCCACCTCGGCGTGGTCGGCCGGGAGCCGGGCGAGTTCGGGGATCTCGTACCGGCCCTCCTCGAAGACGTTGAGCAGGTCGTTGGGCAGGTCGATGTCGCTCTTGTCCAGCTCGTCCACCAGGAGCACCCGGGGACGGTGCCTCGGCAGGAGCGCCGTGCCCAGCGCCCCCAGGCTCAGGTAGCGGCCGATGTCGGGGACGTCGGCGGCGCTGTCCTGGAGCCGGCCGATCGCGTCGTAGCGGTACAGGCCGTCGGAGAGGGTGGTGCGGCTGGTGACCGGCCAGGCCAGCACCGGGCCGAGGCCGAGTTCGTAGGCGATGCTGTGCGCGAGGGTCGACTTGCCCGTGCCGGGCTTGCCCGTGACCAGCAGCGGCCGGCGCAGGTACAGGGCGGCGTTCACCATCTCGATGACCTCGTCGCCGGCCTGGTAGGACCGGGCCCGCTCGCCCGCCTCCGCCCCGTCGAGCGGCGGGGTGTCGGCGACCAGCGGACCGCCGTCGAACTGCCGCCAGCGCGGCGGGGCCGGCAGCTGGTCGATGTCCGTGTGCGGCCGGCCGTTGCCCCGGTAGATCCGCCAGTCCCGCTCGGACTCCCCCGGCGTCTCGCGTGCTGTCTCCGTCATCGGCCCTCTCCTCTCACCGGCGGCCCACCGGCGGCAACCGCTCGGCGTCCTCCCACAACAGGGACAGGTGCAGCCCGAGGTGCTCCGTCGGCCGGCCACGGCGCACCGCGTCCTGCCGGTGCCTCAGGACGAGCATCGGCAGGTCGAGCACCTCCCGGCCGCCGAGCATCGCGGTCGTCTCGTCCTCGAACCGTTTCGCGGTCCGGTCGTCGCGGCACCACAGCACCGCCGGCACCCCGGCCTCCAGGACCGCCGCGATCGCCTTCTTCAGCGCCTCGTCGGTATGTGGCTGCCCGCACAGCACCAGGCACACCGGGTGGTCGTCGCCGCTGATCCGCAGGTCCGCGAGGAGCATCGCCTGGTCGACGGCACCCAGGTGCAGCCACTGCACGGCCGAGATGTGCCCACCGTTGCTCTGCAGCCAGGACCAGCGTCGTCTCCAGCGGCCCCGGGTGAGGGAGTTGCGGACCCGTTCCAGGCTGCGCACCACCACCGGGTACTCCATCCCCAGTTCGCGGGGGAAACCCATCGGGGTCACCTTCCACTGGTCGACGGGGTGGCTGAGCAACTCGTCGGGCAGCACGAACTCGATGGTCAGCTCGCCCAGCGCCTCCAGGCTCGCCGACGCCAGCTCGCGGAGCAGCTCGCTCAGCTTGCCGGGCAGGTCCGCGAGGCTCAGCGGCTCGCCGTCCCCGGTGCGCAACGGCCGGTCCCCGTCGCCCGTGTCGTGCTGCAGCCACACCGCGAGCAGGTACTTCTCCGGGTTCGGGAAGTACTCGTGCAGTTCGACGACCACGTAGGTCCGGCGCGGGGTGGCCGGCCGGAAGGGCTCGGACACCCGGAGCCGGTCGATCTCGCGGTCCGCCATCCCGAGGCGGCGCGCGCACCGGGCGTAGTGCTCGCGCAGCTCGTCGGCCGTGGCCTGGTCGCACTGCTCGGCGACCCGGAGCAGGAACAGCAGCAGGGGCCGGCCCAGCTCGGCGAGTTCGTCCACGACGCCGCCGACGTCGGCCGGGTCGAGGTGGTGCCCGACGCCGAGCGGCCCCAGCGCGCTACGCACCGACCGGGTGACCAGGTCGGGGCCGAGCCGGCCGAGGGTCCGGATCAGGCGCAGGCGTTCCGGGCGGAGCAGCAGGGGCCGCTCCTGGGCGAGTTCGGCGATCCGGCGGACCCCGGGGTGGCCCCGGTAGAGCCGGCGCAGCGCCCGGACCAGCGCGTCGAGGGCCTCGCCGTCCGGGTCCTCCAGGCAGCCGCGCAGCAGTTGCAGCAGGTCGCGGGCCGTGTGGTCGCTGCCGGTGAACTCGACCCGGCGGTCCAGCTCGCGCTCGAGTTCGTCCACGAGGTAGCCCCGGTTGACCCGGTCGTCGAGGCCGGGGACCGACTGGAGCTCGTGCAGCAGTTCGTCCAGGTAGTCGCGGGCCGGCTCCAGCGCGCCCGTCGGTCCCGCGAGGGGCGCGAGCCGCTGGGCCAGTTCCATCGGGAGCATCCACGCGTTGCGGGAACCCTCCGAGCCGTCCTCGGCGACCACGATCCCGACCACCGCGCCGGTCTCGGCGTCCATCACCCCGCAGCCGCTGAAGCCGCGCTCGATCCTGCGGCCCTCCAACCGGCCGATGAGCTGCACCAGTTCCCCGCCCGGTCCCCCGGTACCGCTCAGGGTGGCGTGCGCCCAGACGCCCTCGGGAAGCTGGCGCGGGTGCCCGTACACCCGGACGCTCTCCTCGGCGACCTCCGTCCACACTCCGATCGTCGCCGCCTGGGCGGGCACCGGGCCCTGGAGCTTGAGGACGGCGAGGTCGCCGGAGCCGTCGGCGGCGATCGGCAGCCAACCGCCGGCCGCGACCCACGCCTGCCGGGTCAGCCCGCTGAACGCGGGGAAGTCCACCCGCACCGAGGTCCGGGGCAGCGCGGGCCCCGGGTCGGCGCGCAGCGCGGCCGTCACCACGTGCGCGCAGGTCAGGATCAGATCATGGTCGACGAGCACTCCGCCGCCGCACACCCGGCCGTCGGCGCCCAGGATCCGCACCCGCCAGGCGTCACGCCTCCGCGACCCCGGCACGGCTCAGTCCGCAGCTTTCTTCCATGTGAGACGCACCTGGACATGGCCCTCCGCCGACGCCTTGGCCAGCACCGCCCCGATCTGGCCGTCGAACCTGGCGCCGAACTCCAACTCGATCTCGTCGGGGCAGGAGGCGAGCTGACGCAGCTCCCCGAGGGCCGCGTCGGCGACACTGCGGATCTGGCCGAGCGCGTGCTCGAAGGAGACCGTGGCGATCCCGATGCCGTCCACGCCGAGGGCCGCGCGCCCGAATCCGGACTCGCCCACCTCGGCCTCCACGACGATCGAGGAGCCGTCTCCGACGTCGAACCGCACCAGGTCAAGCATCCGAAACCTCCCATAGATGCCAGTCAACACATAGTACGGTCCCGATGCGCCGTTCACCACCCACCGTGTCGGAGGCGCGACAGCAGCCATTGCCATTGATCTATCTCTAGTATTACCGTGCGGTAACCACTGCGCACAGTGGTCACACCCCTTGGGAGGCACAGTGAAACCCACTCGCATCCTCGCCGCACTCGCCGCCGCCACCGCCGTCGCCCTCACGACCCCGACCCTGGCGGTCGCCGCCCCGCCCCCGCCGCCGAGCTCGATGGCGAGCCTGGGCGACTCGATCACGCGCGGGTTCAACGCGTGCGGCTGGTACAGCGACTGCACGGAGAAATCCTGGGCCACGGGCACCGACGGGACGGTCAACAGCCAGTACCTGCGGATCAGGGCCGTCAACCCGGCGATCAACGGGAAGAACTACAACGACGCGGTCTCCGGCGCCGCCAGCGCGGACCTGCCCGGCCAGGCCGCCACCGCCGTCTCCCAGGGCGCCGGCTACGTGACCATCCTGATGGGCGCCAACGACGCGTGCGCCGCCACCGAGGCCGGCATGACCTCCGTCGCGACCTACCGCGCCAACATCGACGCCGCCCTCGCGAAGATCAAGAGCGGACTACCCACCTCCTACGTGTACGCCGTCAGCGTCCCCGACATCAAGCGCCTCTGGCAGGTCGGCAAGGACAACGGCACCGCCCGGTTCTTCTGGTCCGTCGGCGGGATCTGCCAGTCCATGCTCGCCAACCCGACCTCCACGGCGCCGGCCGACGTCGCCCGGCGCGACCGGGTCCGGCAGCGGGTCGTCGACTACAACGCGCAACTGGCGCAGGCCTGCGCGGCGTACGGGTCGCTGTGCAGGACGGACGGGACCGCGGTGTTCAACTACCCGTTCCAGATCTCCCAGGTGTCGGGTTGGGACTACTTCCACCCGAACGCGGAGGGGCAGCGGGTACTGGCGCAGGTGACGTACGCGGCCGGGTTCGGCTGGTAGGCGGGGCTCCCGCGCGGGTCGGCGGGCGGCCGTCGAAGCCAGGTCGCGCGCGGGCGGATCGGCGTGCGCGACCGTGGTTGTCGGGGTGCGCGCGGACCCGCCGGGGCTCCCGGGGGGCTCGGCGGGCGTGCCGGCCCCGGTGGGACGGACGGGTGTTCGGCCGGCTGCGCTGCGTACCCGTCAAGATCGGATCTGTGGGCGGCGAGTCGAATGCTCGCGGGACGGAAGGTGAAATCTCCACCCAGGGCGTCGCTTTTGATCTTCACCAGGCCATATCGTGCTGAGGCCCCACTGAACACAGTGGAGCGACCCCCTCCAGGAGGCCCAGTGAGATCCACGCGTTTCCTCGTCGTCCTCGCCGCGGCGGTCACGTTCGCCGTCGCGGCACCCGCGGCCGCCTTCGCCGCCCCGCCGGCCCCCAACTCGATCGCCAGCCTCGGCGACTCGATCACCCGCGGCTTCAACGCGTGCGGCTGGTACAGCGACTGCACCCGCCGCTCGTGGAGCACCGGCATCGACGGCTACATCGAGTCGCACTACGACCGGATCAACGCCGTCAACGACGGCATCGACGGGAACACCTTCAACGACGCCAAGACCGGCGCCACGATGGCCGACCTCAACGGGCAGGCCGGAACGGCCGTGTCCCAGGGCGCCGGATACGTCACGATCCTGATGGGCGCCAACGACGCGTGCGCGTCCTCCGAGGCGGGCATGACCTCCGTCGCGACCTACCGGGCCCAGCTCGACACCGCGCTCGCCCGGATCAAGACCGGCCTGCCCAACTCCTCCGTGTTCATCGCCAGCGTGCCCGACCTCAAGCGCCTCTGGCAGATCGGCAAGGACAACAGCAACGCCCGCAACGTGTGGTCCGTCGGGAACGTGTGTCAGTCGATGCTCGCCAACCCGACCTCCACCGCCGCGGCCGACGTCGCCCGGCGCGACCGGGTGCGGCAGCGGGTCGCCGACTACAACACGCAGCTCGCGCAGGCGTGTGCGGCGTACGGGTCGCGGTGCAAGTTCGACGGGAACGTCGTGTTCAACTACCCGTTCCAGCTGTCGCAGGTGTCCGGGTGGGACTACTTCCACCCGAACAACGAGGGTCAGCGGGTACTGGCTGAGGTGACGTACGCGGCTGGGTTTGGCTGGTAGGTGGGGTTGCCGGGGGTGGCGGCGGAGGTGTCGTCGCCCCTTGGGGTGGGTGGGTGGGCCCTGGGTTTGCCGGGTGGGTTTGCTGGGTGGGCCGGGGCCTGGGGTTGCCCGGGCGGGCCGGGGATCGGGCTGGCCCGGGTGGGCTGGGTCCGGGTTAGCCCGAGTGGGCGGAGGCCCAGGTCATTGGTGGGCGCTCGTCATGGCCGGGCCCGGGTGAGGCGAGGCCCGTGTGGGCCGATGCCCGGATTGTTGCCCGACGGGTCATCCGATCGCCGGGTCGAGCTGCGGCTCGGGACGGATGGGTCGGCCGGGGCTCGATGGGTCGGGGTCGATGGGTGGGGCTCGGGCTCGGAGTCGGGCTCGATGGGTCGAGCTCAATGGCTCGGGGTCGGGGTCGACGGGCCGGGGTCGGGGTCGACGGGCCGGCTGGGAATACTGGCGGACCAGCCCGGACGGACGAGTCCCGGGAGCCCGGCGGCGGCCCGGTCGGGATGGGCCGAGGCCGGATGCCGGGTCCGGGGCCGGGCCGACTACTCGCCGGTCGCGCCGTCGATCCGCTGCCGGATGAGGTCCGCGTGGCCGTTGTGCCGGGCGTACTCCTCGATCATGTGCACGTAGATCCACCGCAGGTCCATCCGCAGCTCCGGGGAGCGCGGACTCGGGAACGTGTCGTCCAGCGAGCGCCCGGCGGCGGTCCGGTCGGCCAGGTCGCACTCGACCACGAACGTCGCCAGGTCGGACTCCGCGTCGGCATCGGCGACCAGGTCGAAGTCCCCGTCCTGGTACTCGTCCGTGTTGTACAGGTCCGGGAGCGTCTCCCCCGCGAAACAGGTCCGGAACCACCAGCGCTCCACCTCGGCCATGTGCCGGACGAGCCCCAGCAGCGTCAGGTTCGACGGCTCGACGGAAGCGGTCTTGAGCTGGTCGGACGTCAGGCCCGTGCACTTGTGCAGGAGGGTCTGGCGGTGGAAGCCGAGCCAGCCTTCGAGGGCGGTGCGCTCGTCGGCGACGCGCGGGGCGCGGGTACGGGTGACCTCGGGTGCTGTCCATGTCATGTGCCCATGATCGCAAGGCGCGCCAAGGGGATAACGGAGGTCCGGTTCCGACGGGTACGTGGCGGACCTCGGGGTGTCCGGCCTGTGCTCGGCGGCCCGTGTTCAGCCGGGCGGCCACGGGCGACGTCGGCTGCCGGCCGTCGGCTGTCGGCCGTCGGCTGTCGGCCGTCGGCCGTCGGCCGTCGGCTGTCGGAGTGGGCGATGCGGGAATGGCGGGCCTAAGAGGAAGCTGCCTCCTTGATGGGACCGATGGCTCCGCCGACCTCGCTCCGTGGGCCTGGGCGAGGTCGCACGTAACGGCCTGGGCGGACCTGGCTCAGGGGCGGAGGGCCGCGCGCGCGGCCGGCAGCGCCGCAGCCCGGTCGGGGGCCACCAGGCCGATCCGGGTCCGCCGGTCCAACAGGTCGTCCTCGTCCAGTGCGCCCTCGTGTCGCACCGCCCAGTCCAGTTCGGCCCGGGTGACGTCCAGGCCCGGCGCGACCGGGGTCAGGTCCCCCCGGGCCACGAGGGCGGCCTCGGTGCCGTAGCGGGCGAGAAGGCGGTCGGGGACCACGCCGGCCGCCGCGTGACCATCCGCAGTGCCCGGAGCACCTGGCACATCCGTCTCCCGCGCCGGGCCCTCGGCACCCTCGGTAACTACGGCGCCCGTGGCACCCTCGGCGCCCACCAACGGCAGTCGGCGGGTCACGCACGGGCCGCACCGGAGCCCGGCGAGTTGGACCGCCCGGTCGACGGCGTCGGAGGCCATCCGCCGGTACGTCGTCAGCTTGCCGCCGACGATCGTCACCGCGCCCGTCGGGGACACCCGCACCGCGTGCCGGCGGGACAGGTCAGAAGTGTGCCCGTCGGCGGCGAGCAGGGGGCGCAGCCCGGCGAACGCGCCGATCACGTCGTCCTCGCGGATCGGGGTCGCGAACACCGACCGCACCGCGCCGAGCAGGAAGGCGACCTCCTCGGCGGAGGGCAGGGGCACGTCCGGGGGCTCGCCGTCGACGGGGACGTCGGTCAGGCCCACGTAGGTGCGGCCGTCGCCCTGGGGGAGGACGAGCACGAAGCGGGAGCGCTCGCCGGGGACGGGGATGTTCAGGGCCGCCGTCGGGTCGCCCAGCAGCGCGGACGGCAGCACGAGGTGCGCGCCGCGCGAGGGCCGGAGCCGCAGCGTGGGGTCGAGCTGGCCGGCCCAGACCCCGGCGGCGTTGATGACGGCGCGGGCCCGGACCTCGAAGGTGGTGCCCGTGAGCTCGTCGCGGAGCACCGAGACCGGGCCGAGGGACAGCGCACGGCACCGGGTGAGGATCGACGCACCGTGCCCGGCCGCCGTCCGCGCGAGGGCGACGACGAGCCGGGCGTCGTCGACGACATGCCCGTCCCAGTGCCGCAGGCCGCCGCGCAGCCCCTCCGTACGCAGGCCGGGGGCCAGGCGGAGCGTCTCGGCGACGGAGATCCGGCGGGGCGGGGGCAGCACCCGGCCCGGGGTGCCGGCCAGGAGCCGCAGCCCGTCGCCGAGCCCGAGCCCGATCCGGGTGATCCGGGCCCGGCCGGCGCTCACCTCGCGGGTGAGGGGCAGCACGAACGGCTGGGGTCTGACCAGGTGCGGGGCGGTGGTGGTGAGGAGGGTGCCGCGTTCGACCGCGCTCTCGTACGCCACGCCGAGTTGGCCCTGGGCCAGGTACCGCAGGCCGCCGTGGATCATCTTCGAACTCCACCGGCTGGTGCCGAACGCCAGGTCGTGGGCGTCGACCGCCGCGACCCGCAGCCCGCGCGCGGCGGCGTCGAGCGCGGCACCGGCCCCGGTCGCGCCGAGACCGACGACGAGGACGTCCACCTCGTCCAGCGCGGCGAGCTCGGCGGCCCGGCGCGCGGCGTTCAGCGAGGTGTTCACGCGGGCTCTCCGGACACCCGGCTGCCGCCCTGAGCCGCAGCGTCGGCACCGGGCCTCGCCCCGTGCCCGGGGTCAGCGGACGCACCGCGCCGGACCTCCCACACCGAGGGGGTGGGCACCCCACGCTCAGCACCGCCGGACACCTCCCGGCCGGCGCCGACCGGTGCTTCCCGGCCGGGGTCGGCGGGTGCTTCCTCGTCGGCCGGGCGCGGTGCGTTCCGGCCCGGGCGGAGCGGGGACTCGTGGCCACCGGGGCCCCACTCCACCTGCCAGTCCGTCCCCGGAACGAGGTCGGCGACGGGGAGCGGGGCCAAGTACCTGTGGAGGAGGGTGGAGAGTTCTTCGTCCAGCTCCTCGACCGGCCCGCCCATGATCGGGGCGGACAGCGCGAACGACTGGAGCGTGAGCAGGACGGACTGGGCGAGGAGGTCCACGGCCCCGGCCCGGATCGAGCCGTCGGCCTGGCCGGCGAGGACGCCCGCCGAGATCTGGGTGAGCATCGCGTCCTGGCTCGCGCCGCGCCGGTCCACCAGGTAGGGCAGGAGGACCTCGGGGTCGAGGTCGACGATCCGGCGGAACATCGGGTGGTCACGCATGGTGCGGACCCCCTCGACGACGCCGCCGACCAGGCGCTCGCGGGTGTGCGCCCCGGACGCCGCCGCGCCGACGGTGCCGATCAGGCCGACCCATTCGCGGGTCATCACGTCACCGACCAGGGCGGCCATGTCGGGCCACCGCCGGTAGATGGTCATCCGGGACACCCCGGCGCGGCGCGCGATGTCGGTCAGGGTGGCCCGGCGCAGGCCGACCGCGATGATCCGGTCGCGCGCGGCGTCGAGGAGAAGGTCCTCGTCCGCGCGCGTCGGGTTGTTACGACTGGACGTCATGTGTCACAGTGTAACTCATGAATACGACCGACGCACCCATGCGCTGGGGCGGCTGGGGAGACCCGGACCGCACCGCGACCCTGTCCGACTCCATCCGGGGCCTGCTCGGCCAGGCGCTGGGCGTCGACCGGCCCGGCCCGCCGATCCCCGCCGACCTGCCGCTGGAGCCCTGCCGGATCCCCGGCTCCGTGCTCGCGCTGCTCGGCGAGGTGAGCACCGACCACACCGACCGCCTCGCGCACCTGCGCGGCAAGTCGACCCCTGACCTGCTCCGGATCCGGGTGGGCGACGCCGTCGACGCCCCCGACGCGGTGGCCAGGCCCCACACCCACGACGAGGTGCTGCGCCTGCTGACCCTCGCCGCAGAACACCGCCTGGCCGTGGTGCCCTTCGGCGGCGGCACGTCCGTGGTCGGCGGCCTGGTGGCGGACCGGGAGGGCTTCACCGGCGTGCTCGCGGTCGACCTGTCCCGGATGGCCCGGCTGCTGCGCCTCGACCCGGTGTCGCGGACCGCGACGTTCGAGCCCGGCATCCGGGGGCCGGAAGCCGAGCGGCTGCTCGCGGAGCAGGGCTTCACGCTGGGCCACTTCCCCCAGAGCTTCGAGTACGCGACGCTGGGCGGCTTCGCCGCGACCCGGTCGAGCGGCCAGGCCTCCGCCGGCTACGGCCGGTTCGACGACCTCGTGGTCGCGGTGAAGGCGGCCACCCCGACGGGCACCCTCGAGGCGGGCCGGGCGCCCCGCTCCGCCGCCGGCCCCGACCTGCGGCAGCTCCTGCTCGGCTCCGAGGGCGCGTTCGGCGTCCTCACCGAGATCACCGTGCAGATCCGCCCGGTTCCGCAGGCCCGGCACTACGAGGCGTGGACATTCGAGGACTTCACGACGGGTACGGAGGCGATGCGAACCATCACCCAGGACGGCCCCGCCCCGACGGTGCTGCGCCTGTCCGACGAGTTCGAGACCGCGATCGGCCTGTCCCGCCCCGGCAGCCTCGGTTCGGGCGCCGGCGGCTGCCAGCTGCTGATCGGCTTCGAGGGCACCTCGGCCGACGTCGCGACCCGCCAGGCACTCGCGGCCGACCGGTTGCGCGCGCTCGGCGGCGAGCCGCTGGGCACCGAGCCGGGCGAGGCGTGGGCGGCGGGCCGGTTCTCCGCCCCGTATCTGCGCGACGCGCTGCTCGACGCGGGCGCGCTCGTGGAGACCCTGGAGACGGCGGGCTTCTGGTCCACCCTCCCGACGGTCTACGAGAACGTGCGCGAAGCCCTCGTCGACGCGCTCGTCGAGCAGGACACCCCGCCGTTGGTGCTGTGCCACATTTCCCACGTGTACCCGACCGGAGCCTCGCTCTACTTCACCGTCACCGCAGCCCAAGGCCCCGATCCGCTGGCCCAGTGGGAGGTCGCGAAGCGGGCGGCGAGCGACGCGCTCGCGGCGGCCGGCGCGACGATCACGCACCACCACGCGATCGGCCGGGACCACAAGCCGTGGTATGCGACCGAGATCGGCCCGTTGGGGGTCGAGGTGCTGCGCGCCGTGAAGGCCACCCTGGATCCGACCGGGATCCTGAATCCGGGGGTGCTGATCCCCTAGGCGGGGCCAGTGGGGTCCCACACGCGCCGGTGGGGCCCGACGTGGATATCGACGCGGAAGCCCTGCGGGCGACGCGTGCGCGCCCCAGCATGCGGGCCGGCCCCGAGCTTGCCGTGGATGCCATCCCGGGGTTTGCGCACGCCAGCCTGGCGGCCAACCAGCCCCATGCTCGACGCGGCCTGTGTACACAACAGCGTGAGAGCCGGCCCCGCTCGACGCGGAAGCCATCCCCGCGCGCGACGCGGAAGCTATCCCGGGGTTTGCGCACCCCGGCCTGGCGGCCAGCCAGCCCCGTGCTCAACGCGGCCTGTGCACACAACAGCGTGAGGGCCGGCCCCGCGCTCGACGCGGAAGCCATCCCCGCGCTCGACGCGGAAGCCATCCCCGCTCGCGACGCGGAAGCCACCCCGGGGTTTGCGCACACCGGCCTGGCGGCCAGCCAGCCCCATGCTCGACGCGGCCCGTGCACACAACAGCGTGAGGGCCGGCCCCGCGCTCGACGCGGAAGCCAGCCCGGGGCCCGCGCCAGCCTGCGGGACTGCCCACGCTAGACGCCGTTCCCGATCACGGCCGGCGGCCCCACCAGCGCCGGCGTGCGGGGCCGGGCAGTAAAGGGGAGGCGATCCGGGCAGCGGGTGCGACAGAATCGCGGGGTGATCGTGATCCAGGCTGTCCTCGAGGTTCCGATCCACGATGGCTTCACCCTGTGGCCGGTCGCGGATCGCGCACCGTTCGGTTTTCTGCCGCTCAGCGCTGCCCTCTCCCCGGCAGAGGTCGGCACGGCTGTGCTGTGCCTAGCCGTGTGCAACAACATCGACCCCGAGCAGGACACCGGACCGTCCGGGCCGACCGACCCGCTCGGAGCGTTCCTGCACGGGCTGCTCACAGTGGACGACCTGTTCGCGGCAGGCGGGCTCCGGGTCACCGACACCACCGCCAGCGTTGTTCTCCTGCCCGGCTGCTGCGAAGGGCTGGAGGACCGCGACAGTTGGCTGGACGTCCTGGACGGCGACGGCCAGGCGTCCTTCGGCCACGACCCGTCTCCGTTCGCCGAACGCTACGGCGACACGGTCCGGTTGACCGTCGACGAGGGCGTGGACAGTCCGACGATGGAGCTGCCGGTCACCGAGCTGCGCCGCCTGCTCGACGGTGCCGAACGGGACCTGGTCGGCTTCCTCCGGCTCGCGGCCGACTGGGCCGCCCGGTATCTCCCCGACCACGCGGCTCCCGTCACCGCCGCGCTGACCCGCGCCCTGGCCCCACCGGTGCCGGCACAGGCGTAGTGCCTCACGTGCCTCACGTGCCTCACGTGCCTCACATGCCTCACATGCCTCACGTGCCTCACGTGCCTCACGTGCCTCACGTGCCTCACGTGCCTCACGTGCCTCACGTGCCTCACGTGCCTCACGTGCCTCACGTGCCTCACCGGGGCATTGTCGCTGGCGCGGACGCGTCGCCGACCGGGTGGGCCGGGGCGCCGGTACCCGATGAAGGATTGAGGTTCTTCGGGGCAGGGCGCGGTGGTCAGGCCGGGACCTCGTCCTCCTCGGGTGCGGCCTCCTCCTCGCGCTGCGCGATCGGGACCCCGTCCTCGATCCGCTGCACGTCCGCGTCGTCCTCGGCGTGCCGCTGCACCGCACCGCCACCGGCGGCCGGCCCGGACGCGGACCCCACCTCGGTGGCCGGCGCCGGCCCCGACATCACCCGGTCCGCCGTGGCCACCGCCTCGCGTTCGAACCGGTCCGACGGATCGCTGACCCGCACCCCGCCGCCCGCGTCCGTCCCGTCGACCGGGCCGTTGCGCTGCTGCACCACATGGGTCAGTTCGTGCGCGAGGGTGTGTCGGCCCTGGTCGGAGCCGGGGTCGTACACGCCGCGTTGGAAGACGATGTTCGAGCCGACGGTGTACGCGCGCGCGTCGACCGCCGTCGCCGACTCGTGCGCCGCGCCGTCGGTGTGCACCCGCACGTCGCCGAAGTCCTGCCCGAACCGGGACTCCATGTCCCCCCGGGTGTCCGGGTCGAGCCCGGTCCCGCCGCCGGAGTTGACCACGCCGTGCACCGGCGACTCGACCGCGTCCCCGGCCGCGTCCCCGACCATGTCGCCCACCGCGGCGTTGCCCGCGACCCGTTGCAGCCCGAGGAGCCCGGCGGGGCCGAGCACGTCGGGGCGGCCGGCGGCGGCGGCGCGCCCCAGCAGGTCGGTGTCCTCGTGCGGGATCCGGTCGCCCTTCGGCCGGGCGGCCTCCTCGACGTCATGCTCATGCCCACGCATGTACTCAGGATGCCCCAGGTCAGGCGGGCGAGCGGGGCACAGTCGACTGCCCGAGAGGGCACAACCGGGTCCCCGGGCCACGGCGCCCGGCCACACGCCACCCGACCGGCGCCCTCCCGGCCACGCACCACCCGGCCAGCGCACCCCGGCCACCCAGCTCACGACCCCAGCAGCCCCAGATACCCGCCGAACTCGCGCTCCAGGCAGAGCCGCCCCAGTTTCCGGTACTCCCGCGCCACCGCCCCGATCAGGTCCACCATGGCCACCGGCCGCCCCGCCTCGACCGCCAGATACGCGGCCGTGATCGCCGCCGAGCGGATATGCCCCCCGGCCAGCTCGAACGCCCCGGCCACGAACCCCAGATCAAGATCGTCGCCGCGGGGTACGAGGCGCCCCAGGCAGCTGTCCCACAGCGCGCGCCGCAGCTCGGACTCCGGGAGCGGAAAGTCCACGACGATGTCGATCCGCCGGGTGAACGCGTCGTCGAGGTTGGCGCGCAGGTTGGTGGCCAGGATCGCCAGGCCGTCGAAGGTCTCCAGCCGTTGGAGCAGGTACGCGGACTCGATGTTGGCGTACCTGTCGTGCGCGTCGCGGACCTCGGACCGCTTGCCGAAGATGGCGTCGGCCTCGTCGAAGAGGAGTACCCCGTTGACGCCGGCGGCCTCGGTGAAGATGCGTTCGAGGTTCTTCTCGGTCTCCCCGACGTACTTGTCCACGACCGTGGCCAGGTTCACCGTGTACAGGTCCAGGCCCAGTGAGCCGGCGATGACCTCGGCGGACATGGTCTTGCCCGTGCCGGAGTCCCCCGCGAACAGCCCGGTCACGCCCCGGCCGCGCCCGCCGCCGGGCCGCATCCGCCACTCGTCGAGCACCCGGTCGCGGTACCGGGCCCGGCCGGCGAGTTCGCGGAGCTGGCCGGTGACGGCGGGCGGCAGTACCAGGTCGTCCCAGCCGACGGCCGGTTCGATCCGGCGGGCGAGGCGTTCGAGGCCGGCGGCGTTCTGGCTGCGCGCGCCGTGCCGGAGGTGCTCGGCGCGGACCACGCCGTCGTCGCCGTACGCGGCCAGGGTCGCCGCCCGGGCCGCCCGGCGGATCTGCGGCGGGCCGAGGGTGAAGTGCGCGGTGACGGCGGCCGGGTCGACCCCGTCGGCGAGGTGCGCGCCGTCGAGGGCGGTGCGCCAGAGCTGGGCGCGGAGGTCCGCCGGTACCGGTTCGGCCGTGACGTTCAGGGGCGGGCGGTGCGTCCACCGGGGGTCCCAGCCGACGGTGCCGTACAGCAGCAGGGGCACCCCGACCCGGCCGAACAGGTCGAGGAGGTCCGTGGGGTCGTACCCGTCGACGGGTCCGAACACGACTCCGGCCCCGCGCAGCACCGCCTCCCGGACCAGCTCGGTGCCTGCGGGCCCGGCCGCGTACCGGGCGGCGTCCACGGCGAGTGCCGTCCGACCGGCCGCCGCGAGTCCGGCCACGCCCAGGGCCTGCCCGGAGCCCCCGCCATGCTCCCGCAGGTACGCCAGCGGCGCCCCTCCGGCTAGCGCCCGCCCCAACCGGACCGCGTCGGCCCGCTCCGCCAGCAACGGTTCGGGGCGCGCGTCGGCGAGCAGGCCGGTGAGTGCCGGGGCGAGCAGGTCGCCGCCGAGCAGGTGCGCGACGACCCGGTCGGGTACCCGCAGCGGCCGGGACAGCAGGGGCCGGTCGGTCTCCTCGACGGCCAGCAGCCCGGCGGCGAGCAGGGGGGCGCCCGCGTCGAGTCGGGCCCGGCCGGCGCCGGCGCCCTCGGGGAGCCCCGCGAGGCGGAGCGCCAGGCCGACGCTGGCCCGGCGGCGGGTGACGTCGTCGTTCAGGTACCCGTAGAACTGTTCGAATCTGCTGTCCACGTCGGGGGCGAGCGCGACGAGGAGGAGTCGCACGTCGAGCGGGTCGAGGCGGGCGGCGTCGACCAGGCGGGCGAGGCGGTCGTTTCCGGCATCCGGCCCGGGCGCGCCGCGGAGGTCGGGTCCGGTGGGCGGAACGACGGCGGGTCCGGGGGCGGCGGAGCGGTCGGGGCCGGACCCGCCGACCGGCCAGGGATCACGCCGCGCGTCGAGCAGCGCGTCGATCGCCTCGTCGGACAGGTACAGCCCCCGGAACGGGTCGTCGGGGGCCGGGTCGGCGGCGCGCCGGCCGGCGACGGCCACCCGGACCCGTCGTTCGAGGTCGGCGAGCAGCCCGAGCAGCCGCCCGAGCCCGTCGTCCGCCCCGGCACCGTCCTCCCCGACACCTTCTGTCCGATCCGGCCCGAACCCGGCCCGCAACGGCGACCCCTGCCCACGCCCCCCGGCCGTCACCCCTCCCCCCGCCCGGCCCGCGACCGCATCATCGCCACCCGTGGCTCCCCGGGCACCGCGTCGACGGCCACGTCGTGCGCCACACTCTCCCCGCCCATCTTCAGCAGCATCCCGCCCTCGACCGGCGGCCCGACGGGGATCCGCCGGCCCGGATCCACCGGCGCGCTGACCACGACGTCCAACGAGGGCTTCAGCTCCCCGCCCAACGCGGTCCACACGTCGGCGAACGCCCGGTCCTCCGGCGGCGGCAGCGCGCACGTCAGCGGCACGGGCAGCCCGAACCCGGCCAGGGAACCGCTGAGCAGCCCGACCGGCAGCGCGTCGTGCCGCAGCAGCGTGACGAGCAGGTCCGACAGCAGCCGGTGCTCGTCCTCGGGCCGCTGGGTCCAGGCGGTGATGAGATAGGACAGTTTCAGGTACCGGGGCGGGGAGTGCCGGGCGGCCACCGTCCCGTCCCCGCCGTACTCGTTGAGCATGCCCCGCTGTTTGCGCCGCATGTCCTCGCGGATGTCGTAGAGGTACATGTTGACGGTGGGCGCGTTGCGCCGGGCCGCCCAGTCCTTGGTGGGCGCGTCGAGGGCGATCTCGACCTCGGTGCCCCGGAGCGCCTCCTCGCGGAGCAGTCGGCGCAGTCCGTCGTCGACCTCGTGGATCATCAGATCAGCCCGTGCCGGAGCGCGTACGCGACCGCGTGCGACCGGTTGCGCAGGTGCAGCCGGCTGGTGATGTCGTGCAGGACGTTCTTGACCGTGCGCTGCGAGTACGACAGTTTCAGGGCGATCTCGGCCGTGTCCAGGCCCTCGGCCACGAGCTTGAGCACCTGGATCTCGCGCTCGGCGAGGCCGGAGAACGTCAGGCCGCGCGGCCCGAGGACCTGGCGCTGCACCTGTCCGACCTGCGACAGCAGCCGGCCGAGCAGGTCGGGCGGGATGACCCCCTCGCCGGCCGCCGCGCTCATGATCACGGAGACGAGGCGGTCGGAGGTGGCCTCGGAGCGGCGGATCAGGCCGCCGACGCCCACCTCGACGAGCGCGACGAGGTCGGAGTCGGCGAGTTGGCGGGCGACGACGACGAGCTGGTGGACCCCGCCGCACCGGAGGCTGCGCAGCAGGCGCAACACCTCGTCGTCTACGGTGTCGACCACCATCAGGGCGACTTTCGCGAGGTCCAGTTCCGCCTCGCCCAGGATCTGGATCTCCGGGCGGGGGCGCAACTGGCCGGCGACGCCCGCGTGCGAGATCGGGTCGGCGGCGTGCAGGTACACCGGGATTCTACTGATCAACATGAATTGCTCCCCGTGCCAGAGGGACATCTGAGGAGAGCATGACCGATGCCCCTCAGCATCCAGTCAACGTGGGGTCAACGGGCAGAACTCTTGCCCGAAAGTGTTCCCGCCCGCCCGTACCGACATGCCAAACCCCTTCATAACCTCGTGATCATGACGACCCTGGCCGCTCTGACCTCCGCTGTGCTCGAAGTAGCCCCTGGCTCGCAGTCCGCCTGCGAACTGACGTTGCGCAACAACGGCGACGTCGTCGAGGAGTACCGGTTCCAGGTCGTCGGCGACGCCGCGCCCTGGGCCACCGTCGAACCCGGGGTGGTGAGCCTGTACCCCGGCGCGGAGACCGTCGTCGTGGTCTCCTTCCATCCGCCCCGCTCGGCGGCCGTCCCGGCGGGTGAGGTGCCGTTCGCCGTCCGGGTGCTGCCCACGGAGCATCCGGAGTCCGCCGCCGCGCCCGAGGGGGTGGTGCGGGTCCTGGCGTTCACGGACACGGGTGCCGAACTGACCCCGCGCACCTCGCGGGGCCGGCGCGCCAAGCACGAACTGGCCCTCGACAACCGGGGCAACCTGCCGGTCACGGTGCAGGTGGACGGCGGCGACCCGGACGGCCGTCTGCTCGTCTCGCCCCGGCCGTCGATCGTCACCGTGCCGCCCGGCCAGGCCGTGTTCACGACCGTCGTGGTGCGGGCGAACCAGCGGCTGTGGCGGGGGCAGCCGGTCACGCACCCGTTCCAGGTCACGGTCACCCCCGACGACGGTGCCCGGCCGATCACCCTGGACGGCGCGATCGTGCAGTCCCCGGTGCTCTCCCCGACCCTGGCCCGGGTCGTCGCCGGCGTGCTCGCCCTGGTCCTCGCCGCGATCGCCGCCTGGTTCCTGCTGCTCAAGCCTGCCGTGCGGTCCACGGCGAAGGAGTCGGTGAAGGAGCCGCTCACCCAGGTCGCGGAGAAGGCCGCCAACGCCGAGCAGCTCGCCAAGGAGGCCAAGGCGAAGGCCGAGGGCTCCCCGCCGCCGCCCCCGCCGCCCGTGCAGCCCCCGGCCGCCGTGCACGCCAACTACCGGTTCCGGCTGGAGAACACCGTCGCCAACGGCGGCACCACGTCGGGCTCGCCGCTGACGCTCGGCGCGAAGACGTCGCTGAGCATCACCGACCTGCTCTTCCAGGCGCCGCAGGGCGACACGGGCAAGGTCGAACTGCTGGTCGACGGGCAGGTGCTCCTCGTCTTCTCCCTGGCGAACATCCGCGACATCGACCACCACGTGGCCACCCCCGTGGACGTGCCGGCCGGCAAGACCGTCACGCTGCGCACGACCTGCACGACGGCGGGCCCGCCCCTGGCCGGCTCGGCGGCGAACAGCTGCCGGGTCTGGGTGCTGCTCACCGGGGTGAGCCACACGGCTCCCTAAGATCAAGATCGCCATATGATTACGAAGCGTCACCGACCCGGTGTGCGGCGGTCCGTTCCGGCTACTTCGCGTCCGCGTAGGAGTCCACGACCGCCGCGCCCACCGGGAACAGCACCGGGGTGTCCCCGAACAGCAACTCCCCCGCCCGCCGGGCCGCGTCCGTGACCGCCGCCGTGACCTGTCCGGCGACCCCGGCCGGGCAGTGCACGATCACCTCGTCGTGCTGGAAGAAGACCAGCTCCGCCCCGTCGATCGCCATCAGCTCCCGGCGCAGACCCGCGACCAGCGCCAACGCCCACTCGGCCGCCGTGGCCTGCACGATGAAGTTCCGGGTGAACCGCCCCCGGGCCCGCGCCCGAGACCCGGCGTCCCGCCGACCGCCGCCGGAGCCGTCCGACCCGCCGGGCGCACCGCCCCAGCCCGGCGCCTGTCCCGCTCCGCCCCAGCCGACACCGGAGCCGGCCGGGTCCCCGCCGATACCGCCGCCCCGGCCAGCAGCGCCCTGCTCCGTGCTCTGTCCACCGCTCGGACCCAGGCCTCCGCCGGAACCACCGCCCCCGGCCGCCCACCGACCGCCCCCGGTCCCGCCGCCCGGCCAACCGCCCTCCGCCGAGCCGCCCTCCCCGGCCCCCGGCCCGTCGAGCCCCGAGCCCTCGAAGGCCCCCCACCAGCCCACCGACGGCGACGGGCAGGTCCGCCCCAGCCGCGACCGGACCAGCCGGCCCTCCTCCCCCGCCCGGGCGGCCTGCTCCACGCAGTCCAGCGCCACGGGGAACCGGCGGCGCAACGTCGCCAACGGGGCGGCGGCCTCGCCGGACGTCTGCCCGTACATCGCGGCGAGCATGCCGATCTTCGCGCGCTGCCGGTCGCCCCCGAACGCCTCGGCGGCCAGTGCCGCGTACAGGTCGGCGTCGCGGGCGGCCTCGGCGAGCCGGCGGTCCCCCGCCATCGCGGCCAGGATGCGCGGCTCCAGCTGCCCCGCGTCGGCGCACACCAGCACATACCCCGGGTCGGCCATCACCGCGCGGCGCACCACCTTGGGGATCTGGAGCGCCGCCCCGCCCCGGGTGGCCCACCGGCCGGTGACGACCCCGCCCGCCACGTACTCCGCGTGGAAGCGGCCCTTGCGCACCCACGCGTCGAGCCAGTTCCAGCCGTGCGCCACGTACAACCGGTAGAGCTCCTTGTGGGCCAGCAACGGCGCGACGGCCGGATGGTCCACCTCCTTCAGCACCCAGCTCCGGGTCGACGGCAGCCGGACCCCGACCCGGGCGAAGGCCCGGACCACCTCGGCCGGCGAGTCGACGTGGAACACGGGCCCGCCGAGCGCGGCGACCACCTCGGCGGCCAGCTCGGTGAGCCGGCGGGGCGGCATGCCCGGGCCGGCCCGCTCGCCGAGCATGTCCACCAGCAGCGCGTCGTGCACGTCGGCCCGCCAGGGCAGCCCGACGTGGCCCATCTCGGCGGCGGCGAGGGCACCCGCGGACTCCACGGCCACCAGCAGCCGGAACGCGGCGTCGGGGATCCGCTCGACCTGGGCGGCGTGCACGGCGGTCAGCGCGTCGAGGGCGTCGACCCCGGCGGGCATCCCGTCGTCGAACGGGTCGAACAGGGTCGGCTGGGCGTCGCGCTCCCGGGGCGGCGGGTCCTTGGGCACCGGCCCGCCGGTCAGCCGCGCCCAGGCGGCCCGCAGCGCGCGCGGCTCGCCCCACCGCCCGGCGTGCCCGGACAGCAGGGCCTCGGTGAGGGCGGCGTCGTGGCAGGCGGTGACGCGCACCCCGGCGGCGAGCAGCTTCGGGTAGATCGCGGACGTGTCGGCCCACACCCAGCGGACCCCGGGCCTGTCCAGCGCCGTGGGGTCGGTGACCTGCTCGGTCGGCGCGCCGGGCCGGTCGAGCGCGCGCAGCCGGAAGCCCCCCTCCGGGGTCTCCACCACCGCGATCCGCTCCACGGCACTGACTGTGCCACAGCCCTCTGACAGGATCTGTCCATGGCGATCTTCTGCACCCACTGCGGCACCAAGTACACCAATGATCTGTGGCCCCGGCACTGCCAGGGCTGCGGCGAGTTCACCTACCGCAACCCGCTGCCCGTGGCCCTCGCGGTCGTCCCGGTCAAGGGCGGCGGGCTGCTGACCGTGCGCCGGGACATCGAGCCGCAGCGCGGCCACCTGTGCCTGCCGGGCGGGTTCATGGAGTTCGGCGAGTCGTGGCAGGAGTCGGTGGTCCGGGAGCTGCGGGAGGAGACCACGATCGAGTTCGCGGCGGAGCAGGTGCGGCTGCACACGGTGCAGAGCAGCCAGTGGCACATCCTGGTGTTCGGGCTGGTGCCGGAGATCGCGGCGGCGCCGACGGAACTGACCGAGGAGACCAGCGGGTACGAGGTGATCTTCGGCCCCGCCGAGCTGGCGTTCCCGAACCACACGGCGGTCGCGGCGGCGTACTTCGCGGCCACCTGAACCGTCGCCGGCGGCGGGTGCCACGCCCACCCGCGGGCGGCCCGGCGGCCATCGCGGCCCCGGAGCGCCCGGCCCCGGACATGCAGCGGCCCCGTACGCCTGTGGGCAGTACGGGGCCGCGCAGTCTGTGGTTACTTCACGGCGCCCTGGGTGAGACCCGACTGGATCTGGCGCTGGAAGAAGGCGTACACGAAGATCATCGGGATGATCGCCATGCAGATGCCGGCGAACAGCGGGCCCCACTTGGCCTCGTACCCGGCGTTGGTGGAGATCCGGGCGATGCCCTGGGTGAGCTGCCACTTGTCCGGGTCGCTGATCAGCAGGGTCGGGAACATGTACTGGTTCCACTGCCCGATCACGTTGAAGATCGTGATGCCGACGAGGCCCGGCTTGGCCATCGGCAGCATGACCCGGAAGAACAGCCGGGTGTGCGAGCAGCCGTCGATCATCGCGGCCTCGGCCACCGACCCGGGCAGCGTCTTGAAGAACGACGCCAGGAAGAACACGGTGAACGGCAGCGAGTAGGCGATGTAGACCAGGACGAGGCTGACGTAGGAGTTCAGGCCGAGGAACTGCCCGATGACCGGCACGTCACCCGTCATCTGCACGATCTTGAACAGCGGTCCGAAGCCGAGGAAGACCGGGAAGCCGAGTCCGCCGATGATGGCGTAGTAGATGAACCGGTTGCCCCGGAACTCGTACCGGGCGAGCACGTAGGCGGCCATCGAGCCGAGCAGCATCGTGCCGGCGACACCGAAGAACACGACGATCACGGTGTTGAAGAAGTACGTGCCGATGTGCGCGGTGTTCCACGCGTCGATCCAGTTGCTCCACCGGAACTCGGCCGGCCAGGTGAACGCGTGGTCGAAGATCTCCGTGTTGTTCTTGAACGAGGAGACGAACGCCCACAGCATCGGCAGCACGACCATCACGGCGAAGCCCGCGAGCGCGATGTGACCGAGGCTCATGAAGGCGCTGGACTTTCCGCGCGGCTTCTTGGTCATCTGGGTTCCCATCAGTACTCGACGCTTTCCCGCTTGGTCGACGTGAACGCGATCACGGCGAAGGTGGCGGTGAGGAAGAAGAGCGCGACGCCGAGCGTGGTCGCGTAGCCGTACTTACCGGCGCTCGTGGCCTTGTAGATCTCCTCCGACAGCACCGTGGTGCTGAAGTCGGGGCCACCCTGGTTGTTGGAGAGCACGTCGACGATGGCGAAGGCGTCGAAGGCCGCGACGCCCAGGTACACCCACGCGGTCTGGATGTTGCCCCACAGCAGGGGCAGCGTGATCCGGCGGAACGTGGTGGCCGGGGACGACCCGTCCAGCTCGGCCGCCTCGTAGATCTCGGCCGGGATGGAGGACATGCCCGCGGAGAACAGCACCACGTAGAAGCCGATCGCCTGCCAGACCATCACGGCGATGAGCATGAGCAGCGCGATCTTCGGTTCGATCAGCCAGCCGACCGGCTCGATCCCGAACCAGCCGAGGATGCCGTTGAGCACGCCGGACTTGTCCGGCCGGTACACCGACTGGAACAGCACCGCGACGATCGGGACCGCCAGGAGCTGGGGGAAGAAGAACACCAGGCGGTAGAACTTCGACCCCCGGACCCCCTGCGAGACCCCCGCCTTCGCCTTCCCCCCGACGTTCAGGAGGAAGGCGAAGAACAGGGCGATGACAAGAGCGGCCAGCGGCAGGAGCAGCAGAATGATCCCGTTGTGTGAGACAGCTTTCCAGAAGGTGTCGTCGTCGAGCATCTTCTTGTAGTTGTCGAGGCCGACCCATTCGGCCTTCTGGAAACCGCGCCAGTTCGTGAACGAGTAATAGAATGCCTCAACGTAAGGCAGGATCACAAAGAACACGTACAACACTACTGGCGCGGCCAGGAAGCCGACGATAAACGGATTTCTACCGTGCCGCATGACCTGTGCTCTCCACTCGGTCTTGTAGGAAGCGACGCTTGCGCGTTACTACTTGACCTTGTTCTTCTTGATGCTGGAGTCCTTCTTCAGCTTGTCCGCGGCCTTCTGGACCCGCTCGACGAACTGGGCCACGTTCTGGTGACCGAACATGAGGGCGTTGGTGGCCGCCTTCATCTCGGTGTTCATGTCCGCGTACCAGTCGTTGATGTGGAACGTGAAGACGTCCTTGCCGGCGGCGTCGAGCGCGGTCTTCGCCGAGGCGGTGCCCGGGGTCAGCGTCGCGCCGTCCGAGGAGCCGATGACCGAGGTCAGCGAGCCGTTCAGCTTGACGAACTCGTTGGCGCCCTTCTTGGAGAGCATGATGCGCATGTACTCCAGCGCGCCGGCCTGGTTCTTGGCCTTGGCCGGGATGACGTACGGCTCGCCGGCGGTCGCGTGGATGCCGGTGAAGCCGATCTTGTCGCTGGCGCCCTTGCTCGGCACGAGGGTCATCGCGTACTTGAAGTCGGCCGGGGTCTCCTTGGCCTGCTCGTTCTCGAGCCAGGAGCCGGACGGGTAGAACGCGACCTTGCCCTGGTTCTGCTGGAGCTGGACCTCGGTGTGCTTGAGACCCTCGTGCGCCTTGTCCATGTACTTCGCGCCGATGCCGGCCCAGAACTCGAGCGAGTCCTTGATCGCGGGCACCTGCCAGGCGCCGTCCTCGAGGTTGTCGATGTTCTTGAGCACCTCGGCGCCACCGATCTTGGCGGCGTTGGAGAGGATGACCTCGAACTGGTAGTACGCGGCGTTGGCGCCCGCGTAGGCGTACGGCGTGATGCCGGCGGCCTTGATCTTGTCGAACAGCGCGGTGGTCTCGTCCCACGTCTTCGGCGCGACCCAGCTGTTCTTCGAGAACAGGGCCGAGTTGTACCAGATGCCGTAGACGGTGAACACGTAGTTGAGCTGGACGGACTTGCCGTCGAACTCACCGGACTCGATGGTGCCCGGGATCAGGGTGTCCTTGACCGTCTTCTTCGGGTCGTCGTAGGACGGGGCCGACCACAGCTTGTCGAGCGTCAGCAGCTGGCCGTCGCCGACCAGGGAGCCGATGTCGATCGCCTTGGCGCCCGAGTTGTTCAGGAAGTCCGGCGGGTTGCCACCGGCGAACCGCGGCTGGATCGTCGTGGAGATCTCGGTCGGGGCCGAGTGCTTGATCTCCGACTTCGGGAAGGCGGCCTTGTACATCGGCTCGTGGATGTCCTTGGCGTACTTCTCGCCGTAGCCACCGTTGAAGATGACGACCTCCAACGGGTCACCATCCTTCACGCCGAACGGGTTCTTGGCGTCACCGGTGTTACCGGTCTCGCTCTTCTTCTCCTCGGTGCCACCGCCGGCGCAGGCGCCGAGCAGGCCGGCGGCCGGAATCGCGGCACCGATGGCAGCGGCCCGGGTGATCACCGTGCGACGGGAAACCTCACCAGGCAGGTCAGGGGTCTTGGACATTGTGTGTCTCCTCGGTTCGGGTCAGGCGGTGCGCCGGATACGTCCGGCGTACCGCGACTCGAGGGCAGTGTTGTGTTCGTCCCCACCGGGGACGTTCGCGGACAGGTACACGGGGGGTGTGTTGCCCGCAGCCTGGATCTGTCGGACGACCTCGATCGTCACGAGTTGCGCCAGCAGCGCACCCGTGATGGCCGAGACCGCGCCGACCGCACCGCCGCCTTCCAGCGGCAGCACCGCGTCGCCGTACGGCGCGCCATTGTCGAGCACCACGTCCGCGAGCTCCGCCAGCTTCAGCCCCGAAGGGTGACGCGGCGGGACGGCGGAGGAATGCTCCACGGACGTGATCGCGATCAACGGGTGACCGCGTTCCTTGATCAGTAACGCCAACTCGACCACGCTGCCGTTGATGCCGGACTGCGAGGCGAGCACGAACACGTCCTCGGGACGCGGAGCCGCCAGCTCGTACAACCGGTGCGCGATCCCCGGCTGACGTTCGAGCAAGGCGTCGAACAGCACCTCGGGGGGTTCTCCCCCGTAGATGACGATGTCCCGGAGTGCGATCCGGTTGGTGGGCACAAGCCCGCCCGCCCGGCCCGCGATCTCCATCGCGAGGCCCTCGGAATGACCGGCACCGAATGCCTGCACCACTCCGCCTGCCGCCAACGCGTCGACGATGGCCGTCGCCGCGCGCTGGACACTGTCCGCCTGGGTGGACGCGACCTTGTCGAGGGTCTCGTGCACTCCTGCGAGAAAATCGGTCATCACTCGCCCCCGACCGTGGGGACGGCCCGGCCGCGCCGCCGGCTGGCGGTCTGCTCGTCGCGGTGCCCGGCGACGGCGTGCGCCGTGCGCTGGAACGCCGCGTGGCTGCGGTCGTGGGTGCGCTGCGCGACGGCCACGTACACCAGGTCGAGGACGACCAGCTGCGAGTGCCGCGCGGACAGCGCGTCGGGACGGAACGCGATCTCGGTGGCCGCCGTGGTGAGCACGATGTCGGCGAGTTCGCCGAGCGGCGACCGGGGGAAACTGGTAAGGGCGACGGTGGTCGCGCCGTGGCTGCCGGCCTCGGCGAGCATCTCGATCGTCTCGCGGGCCCCGCCGGAGTGCGACACCCCGAGGGCCACGTCGCCGGGGCCGAGCAGCGCGGAGCTCGCGAGGCCCAGGTGCACCTCGGTCCAGGCCCAGGAGGCGACGCCGATCCGGTGCAGGCAGATCTGGAGTTCCGCGCCGACGAGGGCGCTGCCGCCGATGCCGTAGATGTCGACCCGGTTGGCGTTGGCGATGGCCGTGGCCGCCGCGTCGACCGCGTCGAGGTCCAGCAGGGCGGCGGTGCTCTCGATCGCGCGGGCGTCGGCGACGATGATCTGGTTGAGGACCCGGTCCAGCGGGTCGGTCGGCAGGATCTCCCGGCCGATGTCGACGCTCCAACCGGCGGCGCGGGTGGCGGCCCCGGCTTCGGCGGCGACCGCGAGCCTCAGCTCCGCGTACCCCTCGAAGCCGAGGGCCCTACAGAACCGGGTGACGGTGGCCGGGGAGGTGCCGCTGCGCTCGGCGAGCTCGACGATCGTGGCCCGGGCGGCGCGCAGCGGGTCGGCGAGCACCTGCTCGGCCACCCTCTGGAGCGCGCCCGTCAGCTCCGGCAGCAGAGAACGGATCCGGATGAGGACGTTCTCGCCGACGGCCAGTTCCGTCGCGTAGCTCGGGACCTGCTCGGCCATGATCCTCACCCCTTTCCTCGACCTCGTGCCCTGTGGCGAAAATTATTACCGAAGCGACCATCAAGTCAAGCCTGTGGTTCATGTTTTCAAACTGTTACTTAACAGTCCCGGCTCGATGCCCATTACTGCTTGCTCGTTGCTTCTACCGCGCACAATATGACATGAACGTGCGCCACGCCACAGTGAGGGGTTGATCGTGTCCGATCCGTTGGTCATTGGGTTGGATGTCGGGGGTACCTCGTCCCGCGTAGTGGTCACCGACCTGAACGGTGTCCGGTTCGGCACCGGTCGCGGGGGCGGGGGGAACCCCGTCGCCCACGGTGCGCAGGCCGCGGCGGCGGCCGTCGGGGCCGCCCTCGACGCCGCCCTGGCGGGGATCGACCCCGGCAGGGTCCGGGCCGCGGTGATCGGACTCGCCGGGGGCTCCATGGAACGCCGGGCCCTCGACCAAGTATGGCCTGACCACGGCATCACCTGCCCGGTCCGGCAGATCGGGGACGCCGTGGTGGCGTTCGCCGCCGGCACCGCGAGCCCCGACGGCACGGTGCTGATCGCCGGCACCGGGGCGATCGCCGGACAGATCACGGCGCGCCGGCTGGGCCTGATCTCCGACGGCCACGGCTGGCTGCTCGGCGACCGGGGGTCGGGATTCTGGTTAGGACTGCACGCCGTTCGGGCAGCCCTCGCCGACATAGAGGAGGGCATCGGAACCTCCCTTACCGCCATGATCAGGGACAGACTCGTCGGACAATCGGTGTTCGCGACCCGTCGCGGGCTGGTGAGCGCTCTGATCACGGCTGCGCACACCGGGCCACCGGTCACTTTATCCAGATTCGCACCATTAGTTCTTGAAGCTGCCACGGCGGGCGACCCGGTGGCGAAAAACCTTATCGCCGAAGCCGCCGGCCACCTGCTCCGTTCGACCGCCGCCGTCCGGGGGCCGGAGGAGACCAGCCCGATCGTCCTGGCCGGTTCGCTCCTGACCGTTTCGACACCACTGGCCCGACGGGTACGGGAGGAGATGGGTGCCCGGTGGCCGGGGGCCGAGGTGGCGTCGGCGCTCGACGGGGCGGCGGGGGCGGCCTGGTTGGCGGCGCTGAGCCTGGATCCGGGGGCGCCGCATCCTGCTGCCGTGGTGGGCGGAGGGTGACAGGTGCTCGGCATCGGGGGCCGGGGCTCTTCGGGGGCCGGAGGGGTCGGCGGGCCGGGGTGGGAGGAGTTTCGTGGCCGGTGACAGGTGCTCGGCATCGGAGGGCGGTGGCCTCGCGGGCCTGGGGGGTCGGAACTCCCCGGGCGGAGGCGTTCGGCTCCGGGGCGGAGGGGTCAGTCGCGGAGGGCGTCCAGGGCCAGGATGGCCACGTGGAGTGACAGGCAGTCCTCCGCCGACTCCAGGTCGACCTTGAGGAGCCGGCCGATCCGGTTCAGCCGCTCGTAGAACGCCGGCCGGGACAGGTGCAGCGCCGTCGCCGCCGCCGACTTGTTCCTTCCGTGGGCCAGGTACGCCCGGAGCGCGCCGAGCAACTCCTCCCCCGGCACCCCGCCCCGGGACGCCAGCAGCGGCCCCAGTTCGCGCTCCACGTACGTCTGGAGCCGCGCGTCGCCCCGCAACAGGTGCAGCAGCCCGCGCAGGCCCACATCGGTGAGCTGGTAGTACGGGGCGGGACGGGTGGCGTGCCGGGCCACCTGGGCCACCTGGCCGGCCTCCAGCAGGCTCCGGCGCGCCTCCCGGATCTCGTCCACCCCGGAGCCGACCCCGATCAGCACCGCCCTTGTACTCATCCGGTGCACGCACTCGGCGAAGGTGGCCAGCGCCGCCGGCTCCTTGTCGGCCCCCGGCAGGGCCAGCAGAACGCCCACCGCGTGCTCGTCGAGCGCCCCGCACAGCCCCGACAGCCGGGTCTCGCGGAGCGCCGCGCCGACACTGTCCGTGAGCTCGCGGAGTTGCAGGTGCGCGGCGACGGGGCCCCGTTCGTCCTCCCGGCTGCGGAACACGATGCCGACCAGCCGGCGGCGCTCCAGGGGTACGCCGAGCGCCTTGGCCCGCAGCGCGATCTCGGCGGCCGACCGGGAGTGCTCCAGCAGGCCGGTCAGCAGGGTCCGGTGCACCTGGCGTTCCAGGCCCTCCTCGTCCCGGCGGACCAGCCGGTCCAGGGCCAGGGTCGAGGCCGCCCGTTCGAGCAGGATGATCAGGCGGGACGGCGGCGGGCCCTCACCCCCGCAGCGCAGCAGCAGCCGGCCCCAGTCGTGCCCCCGGGCGCCGACGACGGTGGCCAGCCAGCCGGTGGCCGGGTCGAAACCGGTCCGGCCGTCGACCCGCAGGCCCCGGCTGAACGCCTCCCAGCCGTCGAGCAGCATCTCCGGCCGGTCGCCGGCCGCGTCGTAGCTGAGCACCTGGCGGGCCAGGTTCTCCAGGACGACCGGGTTGTGGGCGAGCTGGGCCACCTCGCGGACCACCTCGGCCGGGTCGGCGCCCTCCACCGTCAGCTCCGTGAACCGCTGGTGGATCGCCTCGGTGGCGGTGAGTTCGGCGAGCTGGGCGTCGAGGATCAGCGCGTGCACGGCCTCCGTGATCGGGACGAACGGCGTGGCCCGGTGCAGCTCGATCAGCGGCAGCCCGGCGCGCTCGGCGGCGATGGCCATCGACTTGGGCACCCCGCTCGTGTACCGCCGCCCCAGTTCCACCACGAGCCCCGCGCAGCCGACCTCGGCCAGCTCCGCGATGAACGTCCGCAGGCCGGTGTCGCTGGCCGGCATGCCGATCCCGGTGGTCAGGACCAGCTCGCCGCCCTTGAGCAGGCCGGCGATGTCGGGCACCTCGGCGGAGTGCACCCAACGGACCGGCCGTTCGAGGCCGGCGTGCCCCGCCACGACGCGCGGCGCACCGTACCGGACCGGGTCGAGGACCAGCACGTCTCGGACGGTGGGGAACATGTCAGTCGTCTTCACGGCCGAGTTCGTAGAACGCCACGGCCGCGGCGGCGGCGACGTTCAACGAGTCGACGCCCCGGCGCATCGGGATCCGGACCGGGGTGTCGCTGGCCTCGATGGCGTGCCGGGACAGCCCCGGGCCCTCCGCGCCGAGCAGGATGGCCGTCCGGTCGGTCTTGACGGCCCGGTGCAGCGGGACGGCCTCCGGGCCCGGGGTCATCGCCAGTACCGCGAACCCGTGCGCGCGGACGTCGGCGAGCGCCCGGGGCCACGGCGACAGCGTCGCGTACGGCACCGCGAACACCTCGCCCATGCTCACCCGGACCGCCCGCCGGTACAGCGGGTCGGCGCACGACGGGGACAGCAGCACCGCGTCGACGCCGAGCCCGGCCGCGCCCCGGAAGATCGCGCCCAGGTTGGTGTGGTTGTTGACGTCCTCCAGGATCGCGACCCGCCGGGCGGTGGTCAGCAGGTCGGCGGCGTCGAGGGGCTCCTTGCGGTGGAACGAGGCCAGGACGCCGCGGTGCACGTGGAAGCCCGTGATCTGCTCCAGGACCTCCTGGTCGGCCGCGTACACCGGCGCGTCGGTCTCCGGGAGCTGGTCGACCCGCTTGGCGTCGACGAGGAACGACCGGGGCCGGTAGCCGGCCCGCAGCGCCCGGCGCAGCACGAGCTCACCCTCCGCGACGAACAGCCCGTTCGGCGGCTCGAAGACCGTCCGGAGGGAGACGTCGGTCAGCGCCCGGTAGTCGGCGAGCCGCGGGTCGTCGGGGTCGGTGATCACGATAGGCACCGACCCATTGTCCCTGACGGTGCGTGGTCGGCGCGCCCGCGCCCGTGCGCCGACCCGGCCGTGTCGACCAGCTCGCGCGCGACGCCCGGAAACATGGGTTACCTGCTCAGGCGACCGATTCGTGCCTGTCGCGAGGGAAAAGCGACTCCCCCCGTTCCGGTGCACACCCCCACCACGGCACGCCTCGGCGGTACCGGCGCGAGCCGCCGGCCGACCGGGCCGGCGATCCCCGTCGGTACCCCGGACGAAGAGACGTGACCGGCGCGCCGTCAGACGGCGGGCCGGTCACATATCGTAACTAAATTATGGTTTTAGAGGGTCTTGCCCGATTCCTCGATCGCGGCGACCTCGGCCGCCGCGGCCTTCTCGATCTCCGCGATCTCCGGGTCCACGTCCTCGGCGGGAGACGTGATCGGGGTCGGGCTCGGGTTGCTCAGGTCGCCGAACGCGCCGCCGAGCGCCTGCCCGATGCCGCCGAGCGCCTGGGTCAGCTCCGCCGGGATGATCCACACCTTGTTGGCCTGGCCGTTGGCGATCTGCGGCAGGGTCTGCAGGTACTGGTACGCCAGCAGCTTCGGGTCCGGGTTCGCGGCGTGGATCGCGTTGAACACCGTCTGGATGGCCTTCGCCTCACCCTCGGCGCGCAGCATCCGGGCCTCCCGGTCGCCCCGGGCCCGCAGGACCTGGCCCTGGCGGTCACCCTCGGCGGTGAGGATCTGGGACTGCTTGACGCCCTCGGCGGTCAGGATCGCGGCCCGGCGGTCCCGCTCGGCGCGCATCTGCTTCTCCATGGAGTCGCGGATGCTCGGCGGCGGCTCGATGGCCTTGATCTCGACCCGGGTGACCTTGATGCCCCACCGGCCGGTCGCCTCGTCCAGGACGACGCTGAGGTGCTGGTTGATCTGGTCCCGGCTGGTCAGGGCCTTCTCCAGGTCCAGCGAGCCGATGACGTTACGCAGCGTGGTGACCGTGAGCTGCTCGATCGCCTGGAGGAAGCTGGCGATCTCGTAGGTGGCGCGGCCCGGGTCGATCACCTTGAAGTACAGCACCGTGTCGATGGAGACGACCAGGTTGTCCGAGGTGATCACGGGCTGCGGCGGGAAGCTGACGACCTGCTCGCGCATGTCGACCTTGGCCCGCACCGACTCGATCACCGGGATCAGGAGATTCAGACCCGGGGTGAGCGTCCGGTTGTATTTGCCGAGCCGCTCGACGATGTCGTGCCGCTGCTGCGGGACGATCCGGACCGAGCGCGCGAGGATCACCACCACCAGGAATACCAGGGCGGCGACCAACACCAGGACCAGGTTGCCCATCAGTTCCTCCACACCAGCGCCGTGGCGCCATCGATTTTCATGACCTGGACGTGCTCTCCGGCCTCGATCACCTGCGTGGCGTCATAGGCCCGTGCGGTCCAGATCTCGCCCCCGATTTTGATCATGCCCGTGTCCGCCGTGACGGTCCGGAGAACCATCGCGTCGGATCCCTCGATCGCCTCCACCCCGACCGCGATCGCGCCGGCCCTGCCCAGCCGGTGCTTCGTGAGCACCGGGCGGAGCAGGAGGAGGGACAGGCCGGAACCGATCCCGAACGCGATCAGTTGGGCCCAGACGGGCGCCCCGACGGCCGCCGCGCCGGCCGCGAGGAGCGCCCCGAGGCCGAACATCAGAAGAACGAACGTCATGGTGAACACCTCGGCGACCGCCAGAGCGATCCCGATGACGATCCATACCACCGCCGACTCCACGCCTCGATCGTGACAGGTTTGCGGGACGACTGCGAGTCGTCGAGGCGTTTGGGGGTACGTCCAGGTGAAGTTGCTAGTGTGCCGCTAGAAAATTGCCCGGTTGGGCCGGCCTTTGGGGAGAAGCCGCGGATGTCGTACGCCACGTATTCGGAGACCGTCGTGCCCGTCGAACCACAGGGCGCGCCCCGGCACGTCGCGTACCGGGCGGCGGATCTCGCCGAGGGCCACGGCGACGGCGCGCGGCACACCCGGAGCGGGGTCGTCCTCACCAGGCCGGTCGGCACGGTGTCCTACACGGACCCGTTCGTGGCGCACGCGGCGGCGCAGGAGTTCGAGTACGGGCAGTGGACGACGGCGGAGGTCACCGTCCCGTTCGGCTTCACGGACCTGATCGCGTCGTGGGCGGCGTCGACCCCCGAGGGCACCTGGATCGAGATCGCCGCCCAGGTGCGCGGCACGGCCGGCCCGTCGAGCTGGCTGACCCTGGCCCGGTGGTCCGGGGACGACTCGACCGTGCACCCGACCTCGGTGCCCGGCCAGCGGGAGGCCACCGGCCGGGTGTCCACCGACGCGTGGCTGGCCGCCGACGGCAACGAGGGCCTGGCGTGGCGGCTGCGGGTCACCCTGCTGCGCCCGGCCGGCACCGCGCTGTCGCCCACCCTGGGCTACCTGGGCGCGATGGTGTCCGCGCTGCCGGCGGAACCGGCCGGGCCGAGCGTCCCGGGGCCGACCGTGGGCCGGGTGCTGGACGTGCCGTCGTACTCGCAGCGGCTGCACGCGGGGCAGTACCCGCACTGGGACGGCGGCGGTGACTCGTGGTGCTCGCCGACCTCGACGAGCATGGTGATGCGGTACTGGACGGACGGCCCCTACGAGCACGAGTTCGCCTGGGTCGAACCGGACTACGTGGACCGGCACGTGCACCACGCGGTCCGGCACTGCTTCGACTACTCCTACGACGGGGCCGGCAACTGGTCCTTCAACACGGCGTACGCGGCCCGGTACGGCCTGGACGCGTTCGTGACCCGGCTGCGGGACCTGACCGAGGCCGAGGAGTTCGTCGCGGCCGGCATCCCGCTGGTCGCGTCGATCCGGGTGGTGGCCGGGGAACTGGACGGCGCGGGCTACACGGCGAGCGGCCACCTGCTGGTGATCGCGGGCTTCACGGCGGGCGGCGACGTGGTGTGCCACGACCCGGCGGCCCCGGACAGCGCGTCGGTCCGCCGGGTGTACCGGCGGGCCCAGCTGGAGCGGGCCTGGCTCGGGGCGAGCGGCGGAATCGTGTACGTGATCCACCGCCCGGACGCGCCGCTGCCGCCCCGGCACGCCGAGGCGAACTGGTAGCCTCCGACGGCTTGCCCAACAGGAAGGCCGTCGTGCGCGCCCTCGACCACCGCGAATACCTGTCCCTGCGCCGGTTCCCCGCCCTGGACGGACTGCGTGCCGTCGCCGCCCTCATGGTGGTGTTCTTCCATTTCGGCGGCGACCGCTGGGCGTGGCTGTCGGGCTGGGCCGGGGTGCACGTCTTCTTCGTGCTGTCCGGTTATCTGATCACGACGCTGCTGCTCCGGGAACAGGACCGGGGCGGCCGGATCTCGTTCCGGAACTTCTATCTGCGGCGGTTCTTCCGGATCGTCCCGGTCTACGTGGTCACCCTGGCCGCCGTGGTGGCCGTGTTCGGCCTGCGCGGCCAGTACACGTCGAGCGGGCTGCGCGGCGCGATGCCGTACTACCTGACGTTCTTCAACGACTTCGCCGAGCACACGGTCTTCGTGGTCTCCTGGTCGCTGGGCATCGAGCAGAAGTTCTACCTGCTCTGGCCGGTGCTGGCCTTCGCCGCGGCGTGGCGGTTCGGGGCCCGGCTGGCGGTGACGGTCGCCACCACGGTCGCCGTGCTCTGCCTCTTCCCGCTGACCGGCGCGAACTGGCCCGTGCACTACCTCGTGATGCTCACCGGCGCCCTGCTGGCCGTGGTCCTGCACCACCCGCGCGGCTTCGCCCTGCTGCGGCCCCTGACCCACCCGGTGCCGGCCACCGTCGTCGCCATGGCCCTGGTCGGGTTGCAGCTCGCGGTGCGTCCGCTGGTCGGGTGGGCGGGCTCGGAGGTGCCGGTGATCGCCGGCTACGGGGTGCTGTTCGCCCTCGGCCTGCCGGCGCTGCTCGGTACCGGCCCGGCCGTGTGGCTGCTGTCCCGCCGCCCGCTGACCGCGATCGGCGACCGGTCCTACTCGCTGTACCTGCTCCAGCCGCTCGCCGGGCTGGTCGCCAGCGGCCTGGTGCCCGATCCGGGCGGTACCCGGCACGCGGCCCTGGTGGCGCTGGTCGCCCTCGGCATGGCCGACCTGATGTACCGCTGGGTCGAGCAGCCGATGATCGCCCTCGGCCGCCGGCTGACCACCCGGAGAGAGACCCCGGAGCCGGTGGTCCCGCCACAGCGCGAGAGCCAGGCGGTCCTCGCCGGCTAGCGCTCCCCCGGCCCGGTCACAAAACGGCTCGCGTTCCCCGGCCCGGTCACGAACCGGCTAGCGCTCCCCCGGCTCCGTCACGAAGTCGATCAGGTGCTCGACCGCCCCCAGCAGCGGCGCCTCGACGTCCCGGAAGTCGCGCACGCTGGTCAGGATGCGCCGCCACAGCTCGTACGGCTCGGCGACCCCGAGCGCCGCGCACACCCCCTCCTTCCACGGCTGGCCGCGCGGCACGACCGGCCACGCCGCGATCCCCAGCCGGGCGGGCTTCACGGCCTGCCAGATGTCCACATAGGGATGGCCGGTGACCAGGACGTGCGGGTTCGTCACCGAGGCGACGATCCTGGACTCCTTGCTCCCCGGTACCAGATGGTCGACCAGGACGCCCAACCGCGCGCCCGGGGCGGGATCGAAGGCCCGGACCGCCTCCGGCAGGTCGTCCACCCCGTCCAGCGGCTCGACGACCACGCCCTCGACCCGCAGGTCGTCGCCCCAGATCCGTTCGACCAGGGCCGCGTCGTGGATGCCCTCCACCCAGATCCGGCCGGCGCGGGCCACCCGGGCGGGCGCGCCGGGCACGGCCACGGAACCCGAGGCGGTACGGCGCTTCTGCGGGGTCACGGGGCCGGGGGCCGGCCGGCGCAGGGTCACCACCTCCCCGTCGAGCAGGAACGCGGCCGGCAGCAGCGGAAACACCCGTCGTCGGCCGCGCCGGTCCTCCAGGACCACCCCGTCGGCCTCGTAGCCGACCACGGCGCCGCAGAAGTCGCCGGTGGCGTCCTCCACGACGAGGTCCAGCTCAGCCTCCACGGTCGGCACCTCGCGCCGCCGTCGCCAGTCTCCCGCCAAGACGTCCATGCGAAACAGGGTAGAGCCTCATCACGCCTCGGACAGCTAGTGTTCATCCATGCCGCCGAAGACCCGCGTCTCCCAGAGCCCCCAGCAACCGGCCGTACCGGGCGGGATCACCCCCGCCGGGCCGGACAGTGGCGTGTTCGACAGCGAGGCGTCCTACTGGCAACTCTCCTTCACCGACCAGGACCTGTCGCGCCGGGTCGCCGAGCTGGTGGAGTTCGAGCAGTGCCGTCTCACGTCCGTGGACCTGTCGGGCACCAGCCTCGACCGGGCCCGCCTCACCGACTGCGTCGTCGAGCGTTCCAACCTGGCGAACCTGCGCACCACCGGTTCGACGCTGCGCCGGGTGGAGCTCTCGGCCAGCCGGGCCACCGGCCTGCAGTGGATCGACGGGGTGCTGCAGGACGTCGCGCTCACCGAGTGTCGGTTCGACCTGTGCACGTTCCGGTTCTCGAAGTTCAAGGACGTCGTGTTCACGGACTGCAACCTGTCCCGGGCCGACTTCACCAACGCGGACCTGCGCGGCGCGCGGTTCGCGGGCTGCGACCTGACCGGGGCGCAGTTCCACAACGCGCTGATGGACGGCACGGTGTTCAGCCGCTGTGACCTGGCGGAGCTGGGCGGGGTGACGAGCTTCGCCGGCGCGCGGGTCGAGGGCCAGGACCTGGTGGCGCTGTCCTACACCCTCGCCGACGCCCTGGGCATCGTCATCACGGAATAAGACCAGGTCAAACCCATCAGATGGTTACGGTGGGCCCCGACCCGGCTTCCGGAGGCACTGCCGAGCCGGTGACCGCCGCACGCTGTACCGGCGGCACCCTCAGGCGCTCAGCGGCGCGTTGCAGGCCGCCATCAGCGCCCGCCGGCACGCCGTCCGCAGTGGCCGCAGCACCTCCGAGCGCTGGTGCGCCTCGTGCGCCGTCACGGCCCCGCCCGGCGCGTTGTGGTCGGCGAGCACCAGCACCCCGTCGAGCATGGCGGCGCGCGCGTACAGCCGGCGGCAGCGGGGGTCGAAGCCGGGCGGCAGGTCGGCCCCGGAGCCGGGCCGGCGGAGTGCGGCGAGCGCCCCGGCGAGTTCGGGCTGCCAGCGGGCCACGTCGAGCCGGATCAGCGCGTCGGCGGCGCCGTTGAGCTCCCGGGCCAGGTCCAGCTCGGCCTCCCCCGGCGCGATGTACTCCGGGTGCGCCCCGGCCTGCACCGGCAGCACCTGCCAGCGCACGGTGTGCCAGGTGTCCCCCGAGCCGGACACGTGCTCCCGGATCGCGGGCACCAGCCCCAGTTCCCCCGCGATGACGCCCTCGCCGGCACCGAGCGCCGCGCTGCTGAACGCGCCGGGTCCGGGCAGGCCGCGCGGGTCGCCGGGGGCCGGCAGCACGAGGCGCAGGTCGTCGGCGCGCAGCCGGGACAGCGCGGCGAGCGCCGTGCCGAGGGGCACCTCCCAGTCCTGGCCGGGCAGGTCGGTGACCAGGTGCTCCTCGCCGCCGGTGACGGCGGGGCCCACCTCGTCGTACGAGACGAACCCGGCCCGCCACGCGCGGGCCCAGGCCACGAACCGGGCTGCGTGCCGGGTGCGGTCGGCGGCGCGACGGTGGACGGAGGTCATGGCATCGATTATCGACGTTTCGGCGGCGCGGGACAGCACCCGGGGGCGCACCGGTCCCACGTGGGGATCTCGCCGAGGGCCGCGCGGTCGGCGCCCGGGTTGCGGCGCTCCTCGATCAGCTCGACGAGCATGTCGATGAACCGCGGGTCGTCGGTGGGCGTGGCGGCCCGGGCGTAGGCGAGCCCGAGCTTCTCGGCGGTCTCGGCGGCCTCGTGGTCGAGGTCCCAGAGCACCTCGATGTGGTCGGAGATGAAGCCGATGGGGCTGACCACGACCCCGGTGACCCCCTCGGCGGACAGCGCCGCGAGGTGGTCGTTGACGTCGGGCTCCAGCCACGGCACGACCGGCGGGCCGGACCGCGACTGCCACACCAGCTCGTAGGGCAGGCCGGGGGCGGCGGCCTCGGCGACCAGCCGGGCGGTCTCGCGCAGCTGGGCCACGTACCGGCCGCCGTTGCGCACCGGGCCGGCGGTGTCCGCCATGGACACCGGGATGCTGTGCGCGGTGAACGCGAGCCGGGCGTTGGCCGGGTCGGGCAGGGTGGCCAGGGCCGCCTTGACCGCGTCGGCGTGCGCGGCGACGAACAGCGGGTGGTCGTGGAAGTGCCGGAGCTTGTCCACCTCGGGGGCGCGCTCGCCCAGGGCGGCGCGGGCGGCGGCGATGTCGTCCAGGTACTGCCGGCAGGAGGAGTAGGAGCCGTAGGGGCTCGTGACGAAGGCCAGCACCCGGTGGATCCCCGCGTCGCGCATGTCCCGCAGCGCGTCGACCAGGTACGGCCGCCAGTTGCGGTTGCCCCAGTAGATCGGGAGGTCGATCCGGTCGCGGAGCCCGGCCATCAACGCCCGGCACTGGTCGTTGATCGGGGACACGCCACCGAAGTGGCGGTAGTGCTCGGCCACCTCGGCGAGCCTCTCCGGGGGAACTCCTCGGCCGCGCGTCACGTTCGCCAGGAACGGCGCCACGTCGTCAGGCCCTTCGGGGCCGCCAAAGGAGACGAGGAGGAAGGCGTCGTAGGTCACTCCGACATCCTGTCCGATCTCGGCGCGCTTCGCACCACTGGGAAGCGCGGGTTGATCTCTCAATTTCGCGGATCACGGTTTTCCGGCCCCCGATATCCCACAAAACAGGGACATCAGGGGCCGGCGGGTACCGTAAATTTGTGCTCTCAAGCGCCGATCGCGTGGAAGCCGCCATCGACGTGCACGATCTCGCCGGTCGTCGCGGGGAACAGATCGGACAGCAGCGCGCACACGGCCTTGCCGGCCGGCTCGCAGTCGGTGAGGTCCCAGCCGAGCGGGGAACGGTCGACCCACGCCTGCTCGAACTTCTCGAAACCGGGGATCGACTTGGCCGCCATGGTGCGCAGCGGGCCGGCGGAGACGAGGTTGCTCCGGATGCCCTTCTCCCCCAGGTACTGGGCGAGGTAGCGCGACGTGGACTCCAAGCCGCCCTTGGCGACGCCCATCCAGTCGTACACCGGCCACGCGAAGGAGCCGTCGAAGGTGAGGCCGACGATCGAGCCGCCCCGGCCCATCAGCGGCGCGCACGCGACGGCGAGGGCCTTGTAGGAGTACGTCGAGGCGTGCAGGGCGGTGCTGACGTCCTCCCAGGAGGCGGTCATGAACCCGCCGCCGAGGGCGCCCTGCGGGCCGAACGCGATCGAGTGCACGACGCCGTCGAGCCCGTCGACCTGCTTGCGGACCTCGTCCGCGAGGCCGGCGAGGTGCTCCGGGTTGGTCGCGTCGAGCTCGATGACCGCGCCGACCGGCTTCGGCAGCCGCTTGACGATCCGCTCCACGAGGGACAGCCGGCCGTAGCCGGTGACGACGATCTCCGCGCCCTGTTCCTGGGCGAACTTGGCCGTGGCGAACGCGATCGACGCGTCGGTGATGATGCCGGTGATCAGGATGCGCTTGCCGGCGAGCAGTCCAGACATTTTTCGTGTACTCCCTCTAGTGACCCATGCCGAGGCCGCCGTCGACCGGGATGACCGCCCCGGTGACGTACGCCGAGTTGTCGCTCGCGAGCCAGGTGACGACGCTGGCGACCTCCTCGGAGGTGGCCATCCGGCCGGCCGGGATCGCCTTGACGTACTGCTCGCGCAGGTTCGCCGGCAGCTCCGCCGTCATGTCCGTCTCGATGAAGCCGGGCGCGACGACGTTGGCGGTGATGTTGCGCGCGCCCAGTTCGCGGGTGATGGAACGGGCGAGACCGACGAGGCCGGCCTTGGAGGCGGCGTAGTTCGTCTGACCCGCGCCGCCGTACAGCCCGACGACGGACGAGATGAAGATCATGCGGCCCCAGCGGGCGCGGAGCATCTTGCTCGACGCGCGCTTGGCGACCCGCCACGCGCCGCCCAGGTTGGTGTCGACGACGCTGCCGAACTGCTCCTCGCTCATGCGCATCAGCAGCGTGTCGGCCGTGATGCCGGCGTTGGCCACCAGCACCTCGACGGGGCCGAGTTCGGCCTCGATCGCCGCGAACGCCGCGTCGACCTGTTCGGGGACGGTGATGTCGCACTGCACCCCGAAGATCCCGTCCGGCGCGCCGCTGCCCCGGTGGGTGATGGCGACCCGGTCGCCCTGCTTGGCGAACGCCTGAGCGATCGCCAGCCCGATGCCACGATTACCGCCAGTGACCAGTACCGTACGCGCCACGCGTCCTCCCAAGCCTTCTGCACAGTCGCCAAGGAGACTAGGCGCTACCGCCAAGTACCGGAAACACCGGGGTTGCGTGTACGATGTTGCCGGCCCTGAGTGTGTGCCCTGACCCTAGGAGGTGATCGCTGTGCGAGATAGCGATCCTCCTAGTCGCGGTCGAGCCTGAGCTGGGTTTTCCTCACACCCTGTGACGACCGACGACGCACGTCGGTCAGTTCTCGACCGTGCCTCCAGCGTTCCTTTCCCATTCTTCCCGCTGGAAGGTCACTGCCATGCTCCGTTTTCTCCCCCGTCTCGGGTTCGCGCTGGCGTCCGTCTGGGTCGTCTTCCTCGTGATCCTCATCGACCACACCCGCTAGGCGCCGACCCGCCTGCGCCACCACCACAGCTGCCCGGCCGCGCCCACAGTGGCCAGTGCCGGCAGCCCGCCGGCCACCGCCACCACCGCGCCGGCACCGCCGTCCCCCGGGTCCGCCACGACCGGACCCGGTACCGCCTCGTCGAGGTCGGACGCGCACACCGCCGGGCGGTCGAAGCCGTCCGGCACGACGCACGCCACCCCGGCCAGCCGCGCCGGGCCGTCCGGCTGCCGGGCCGGCATCCGGACCGCCACCGTCGTCTCCCAACTACCGCCGGGCGGTACGCCCGTGGTCCAGGACACCGTGCCGTCGGCGGAGACCGCGGCGGGCCCCGGGTCGCGGACCCGGGCGCCGACCGGTAGCCGGGCCACCACAGTCACGGCGACCGGGCCGGCCGGTTCGTAGCTGCGCACCGTGATCCGGTACACCCGCAGGTCGCCGGGGGCCGCGCGGTCGGCCCCGTCACTGATCTCGACCGCGACCCTGGGCAGCGGTGGTTCCCGCAGCGGGGCGACCGCCGGCAACGGGGTCACCGCGTGCAGCGCGGCCACCAGGAGCAGACTCACGCGGACCTCCTCCGTCGGAAGAACCAGACCAGCGCGGCACCGGCACCCAGCAGCAGCCCGCCCAGGGGCAGCAGCGGGGCCGTCGAGGAACCGGTCACCGGCATCGGGGTCGGCGGGGGCGGGGACACGTCGTAGGTGGCCGTGGACGGCGGAGTGCTCACCGGCGCGCAGGTCGCCTCCGTCTTCTCCTGGCAGCTCGGCGGCGTGTACGTACCCGTCGCGGTGTTGGTCTTGCGCCCCGTGACGTTGGCCGTCGAGCACTCGATCACCCTGACCTGCCCGGGGGCGAGGTCCATGGTGGCCGCGCAGGTCGGCTCGTCCGGGTCGGCCACGGTCACGCCGGTCAGCGCCAGGCTGCCGGTGTTGGTGACCGTGATCCGCCAGCGCGCCGCCGAGCCGTAGTCCCCGGTCGCCGAGGCCGAGCAGGAACCGTTCGTCGGGCACACCTCCTTGAGCACGGTCAGGCCGTGGGTCTCGACCGTCGCCGTGGTCGGCGGGACCGTGACCGGCGGCTTGCCCGGCGGGGTGTACGTGCCGGTGACCGTGTTCGTCGTGCTCCCGGTCGCCCGGGTAGTCGAGCAGTGGAACACCTTCGACGCGCCCCCGGCCAGGTCGAACGGTCCGCCGATCGCCGTGCCGCAGCTCGCCTCCCCGGTGTCGGTGAGCGTGACCGCCGTCAGCGGGCCGGTGCCGGTGTTGGTGGCGGTGATCCGCCAGTACGCCGTGGAGCCGGTGGGCACCGACGTCTTCGGACCCCACGGGCCCACGCCGCCGACGCCGCAGTCCGCCGCCGAGGCCGACTGGCAGACCTCCTTGACCAGGGTGAACCCGATCACCGTGAACGTCGCCGTGGTGGGCGGCGTGGTGGTCGGCGGCCCGCCCGGCGGGGTGAACGTGGCCGTCGCCGTGTTGGACCGGTCGGCCGTCACGTTCGCCGTCGAGCAGTACACGTACCGGGTCTGGCCGGCGGGTACGTCGACCGTGCCCGCGCACGTCGGCTCGTTCGGGTCACTGATCGCGACCCCGGTCAGGGCGAGCGTGCCGGTGTTGGTGGCGCTGATCCGCCAGTACGCCGTGGAGCCCGTCGGGCCCACCTCGGTCGCGGCCCACGGCCCCGGTCCCGCGCAGTCCGTCGCCGAGGTCGAGGTGCAGACCTCCTTGAGCAGCGTCAGCCCGTACGGGTGCGCCGTGGCCGGCGGGGTCGTCACGGTCCCGGGCGGGGTGCCCGGCGGGGTGCCGGGCGGCGGGGGCACCGTCACCGTGGCCGTGTTCGACCTGTCCGTGGCCAGGTTCGCCGTCGCGCAGTAGAACGGCTTGGCCTCCCCGACCGCGAGGGCGAACCCGGTGGTCACGGCGCAGGACGGCTCACCGGCGTCGGCGAGGGTCAGCCCGGTCAGGGCCACGCCGCCGGTGTTGGTGACCGTGATCCGCCAGTGCACCGTGGAGCCGAGCGGCAGGTTGGCGGTCGGGCCCCACGGGCCGGCCCCGCCCGGCGCGCAGTCCGCGTCGAGCGTCGAGCCGCACACCTCCTTGACGATCGTCACCGCGTACACCGACACCGTGGCCGTGGTCGGCGGGGTCGTGGTCGGCGGGCCGCCCGGCGGCGTGAACGTGGCCGTCGCCGTGTTGGCCCGGTTCGCGGTCACGTTCGCGGTGGAGCAGTACACCGTGGCGGTGCCGCCGGCCGGGACGTCGACCGTCTTCGCGCAGGTCGGCTCGTTCGGGTCGCTGATCACGACCCCGGTCAGGGCCACGGAACCGGTGTTGGTGGCCGTGATCCGCCAGTACGCGGTCGTGCCGGCCGGCAGGGTGACCGCCGCCGCCCACGGGCCGGTGCCCGTGCAGTCGGTGCCGGTGCAGACCTCCTTGAGCAGGGTCAGCCCGAACACGCCGTACGTGGCCGTGGTCGGCGGGGTGGTGGTCGGCGGCCCGCCCGGCGGGGTGAACGTGGCCGTGGCCGTGTTCGCCTTCGCCCCGGTCACCGCCGCCGTCGAGCAGTGGAAGTACTTCGTCTCCCCCGCCGTCAGGCCGAACGTGCCCGCCGCCGCCGCACAGGCCGGCTCAGCGCTGTCGGTGACCGTGATCCCGGTGAGGGCCACGGTGCCGGTGTTCGTGGCGGTCAGCCGCCAGTACGCCGTGGAGCCGACCGGGCCGTTCGCCGTCGCGGCCCAGGGGCCGGTCCCGCCCGGTCCGCAGTCCGCCGGGGTGGTCGACGTGCAGACCTCCTTGAGCAGGGTCAGCGCGTAGACGTGCACCTCGGCCGTTGTCGGCGGCACCGTGACCGGCGGCTTGTCCGGCGGGGTGAACGTGCCGGTGACCGTGTTGGTGGTGTCGCCGTTCACCGGCGAGGTCGAGCAGTACACCTGGCGGGACGCGCCCTTGGCCAGGTCGAACGGGCCGCCGATCGCGGTCGCGCACGCCGGCTCGGCGCTGTCGGTCAGCGTGATCGCGGTGATGGTCTCGTCACCGGTGTTGGTGGCCGTGATCCGCCAGTACGCGGTGCCGCCCTTCGGCACGTTCGCGCTCGCCGCCCACGGGCCCGCCCCGCCGGACTGGCAGTCGGCGGCCGTCGAGGACTGGCAGACCTCCTTGACCACGGTCATCGCGTACACCTTGTAGGTGGCCGAGGCGTCCGGGGTGGTGGTGCTGCGCCCGTCGACCGTGTAGGTGGCCTTCGCGACGTTGGTCAGGTTGTTGCGGACGTCCGCGCTGGAGCAGTAGAACACCTGCGGGGTACCGACCGGCACGTCCAGGGTCTTCACGCAGCCCGGGACGAGCGGGTCGGCGACCTGCACCCCGGTCAGGTTCACCGAGCCCGTGTTGGTGACCGTGATCTGCCAGTAGGCCGTCGAGCCCACCGGTCCGGTGGCGGTCGGGGCCCACGGGCCGGTCGGTCCGGCGCAGTCGGCCCCCGTACCCGTGCAGACGTTCTTCACGATCGTCAGGCCGTGGGTGTGCGCCGTCGCGGTCGAGGTGGACGTCTGCGGGGTGTTCGAGCCGGGCGGCGTGAACGTGGCCGTGGCCGTGTTGGCCTTGTCGCCCGTCACGGCGGCCGTGGAGCAGTGCAACACCCGGCTCGCTCCCGCGGCGAGGGTGAACGACCCCGCGGCGTCAGCGGCCGTCTGACAGGTCGCCTCGGTGGCGTCGGCGACCGTGATCCCGGTCAGCTGCACCTTGCCGGTGTTCGTCACCGTGATCCGCCAGTAGGCGGCGGTGCCGACCGGGACCGTGGTCTCCTTCGCCCACGGGCCCGCGCCGCCGACCCCGCAGTCGGACGCCGTCGCCGACGTGCAGACCTCCTTGTTGAGGGTCAGCGCGTAGACGGAGTACGTCGCGCTCGACGGGGGCGTCGTCACCGGCGTCTGGCTCCCGGGCGGCGTGAACGTACCCGTGGCCGTGTTCGTCGTGTTGTCCGTGACGTTCGCCGTCGAGCAGTACACCTGCTTCGACGCGCCGCCCGCCAGGTCGAACGTGCCCGCCGCCGCCGCGCAGGCCGGCTGGCCCGGGTCGCCGATCGTCACGCCGGTCAGGGTCAGGGTGCCGGTGTTGGTGGCCGTGATCCGCCAGTAGGCGGTGGAGCCGACCGGGCCGTTGGCCGCCGCCGCCCACGGACCCGTCGGGCCCTGGCAGTCGGCCGGGGTGGTCGAGGTGCAGACCTCCTTGAGGACCGTCAGGCCGTACACCCGGTAGGTCGCCGAGTCGGTGACCGTCGTCGGCGGGGTGCCCGCCGGTTTGCCGGGCGGGGCGTAGCTGGCCGTGGCCGTGTTCACCTTGTCCGTGGTGACGTTCGCCGTGTTGCAGTAGTACGTCTTCGTCTCGCCCACGGCCAGGTTCACCGTGCCCGGCGGCGCGCAGGTCGCCTCGCCCGGGTCGGTGACGGTGATCCCCGTGACCGGCACCGTGCCCCGGTGGGTGAGGCGCAGCCGCCAGTAGGCCGTGGAGCCGACCGCGCCGTTGGTGTCGTCCACCCACGGGCCCGTCGGGCTCTGGCAGTCGGCCACGGTGGTGGAGGCGCAGACCTCCTTCACGAGCGTGACCTCGTAGGTGCCGACGCTCGCGCTGGTCGGCGGGACGTTCGTCGAGGGGGTACCCGGCGGCGAGCCCGGCGGGGGCGGGAACACGGCACTGGCGGTGTTCGTCTTGTTCCCGGTCACCCCGGCCGTCGAACAGTGCACGTACTTCGTCTCGCCCACCGCCAGGTTCACGGTCGCCGCGCAGGTCGGCTCGTCCGCGTCGGCGATCGCCACGTTGGTCAGCGCCACCTGCCCGGTGTTCGTGGCCGCGATCCGCCAGTACGCCGTCGAGTTGTACGGGATGTTCGTGCTCGTCACCCACGGGCCGACCCCGCCGGTCTGGCAGTCGGCGACCACCGCGGACTGGCAGACCTGCTTGAGCAGCGTCATCCGCGCGACGTTGGCCGTGGCCGTGGACGGCGGCGACTCCCGGGGCGGGGAGCCGGGCGGGTCGTCGGGGGCCGGGAACCGGCTGGTCACCGTGTTGGCCTTCGTGTCGGTCACGTTCGCCGTCGAGCAGTAGAACACCTTCGACGAGTTCGCGGGCACCATGAACGTGCCGGCGGCGGCGACGCAGGAGGCCTCGTTCGGGTCGTTGAGGACCACGTTGTTGGCGTCACCGGCGCTCATGTTGGAGACCGTGATCCGCCAGTACGCGGTGTCGCCGGGCAGCAGGTTCACCGATGGGGCCCACGGGCCGGTCGGGGACGTGCAGTCGGCCACCACCTTCGACTGGCAGACCTCCTTGAGTACCCGCAGCTCGGCGATCGGCACCGAGAACACGACCTGGGTGGCCATGTAGGAGTCGCCCATCGTGGACAGGGTCAGCTTCACGGAGGTGTCGCCGGCGTTCACCACCCCCGCCGGCAGCTGGAACGACTTGGCGTCCACCGAGTAGTTGTTGAGCGGGTTCGGACTCGACTGGTGCTCGGCGTTGCTGATGAAGAAGTTGGTCGTGCCGCCGATCGCGGGCTCCGCCATCGGCTGGTTGTTGATGAGGAACTGGTCCCCGGTGATCGAGTAGTCGCCCTCGTAGGCGGTGACGCCGGAGCGGACCAGGCCGCCGGCGTTCTTGAAGCCGGAGATCGTCACGTCGGTCGGGGTGTCGGCGGCGCCCTGGCGGACGTGCCCGTCGTAGATGAAGATCTCGCGCAGCTCGGGCGCGTACGTCGGGTCCGGGGCCGCGAACTTGTACACCACGGTCAGCGACCAGCCGCCGAAGCAGCCGTAGCCGGTCGGCGTCCACACGTTGCCGACCGTCACCGTCGTGTCGCCGTTCACCCCGGCGAACATCGAGGTGATGTCGGCCTGCCCGCTGTAGTACTGCGGCGCGCTGGCCGCCGGGGCGGGCTCGGCGATGAACGGCGTCGGGGCGACGGAGGTGGTCGAGCCCCCGCCGACCGTGACCCGGACCTGCTGGGTGGCCGGCGTACCCGCCGGATTGGTCGCCCGCACCGCGCCGGTCGGGGCCGCGTTGGCCCCGCAGGCCGGCTCGCCGATGCCGCCGACGACGCCGGTGTTGCCGGCCCAGCCGAGCTTGGCGTAGTCGACGGTCGACCCCGGCGGGATCGGGATGAGCGCCCGGCTGGAGTTGAACGTCAGCGCGTCGGCGTCGACGTCGGTGTAGCGCATCGAGAAGTAGTCGTTCGGCGCGTTCGGGTCGGTGCGGTTCGCCCCGCCCGGGCACGAGAACGTCCCGATCTGTGGCGTACCGTCCGGCGGGCACTGCATCACCCCGTTGCCGTTCGTGATGAAGCGGCCGTAGACCTTCTGGTCGTACGACAGCGTCAGCGGCGCGATGACCGCCGCCTGAGCCGGGAGCCCCGGAAGAACCACCAGGCCAGACGCGACGACAGTCAGCGCAAGCCACCGAGCAGCACGCTTCATCACCATGCGCGAAAACGTACTATATAGCGGACATTTGTTTGTGAAAGTTGTAAAACCTACCCGCTACCGACATTCGATGTGTTACGGGAGCCTGGACGTCCAGAGCAGACTCATCCCCGCCGCCGCGAAGGCGAACAACAGCCCCAGGGCGATGAACCACTGGCTGATCTCCCGGGACATCGTGCGGTACCCGATCGAGTGGCCCATGTCCTGGTACACCTGCTTGAGCTGCTCGCTCGTGACCGCCTGGTAGTAGTGGCCCTTGGTCGACGTGGCCAGCTTCTCCAGCGACACCCGGTCCACCGGCACCCGGGTGGTCTGTCCGTTGATGTCCACCGTGCCCTCGTCCGTCCCGAACGCGATGGTCGACACCGGCACGTTCGCGGCGGCGGCCGCCTGGCCCGCCTCCTCGATCGACCGGCCGAACGTCCGGAAACCGTCGGAGATCAGCACGATCCGGGCCGGCGGCGCGCCCTGGGCCCCGTCGGCGGGCACCGACTGGATGGCCTGCAACGACGTGAACACCGCCTCGCCGGTGGCCGTGGACTCGGCGAGCTGCAGGCCGTCGATCGCCGCCACCACCGCCTCCTTGTCCTTCACCGGGGACACCAGCACGTTCGCGCTCTTCGCGAACGACACCAGCCCGATGTTGAACGACTTCGGCAGCTGCTTCACGAAGTCCTTCGCCGCGTCCTTGGCGGCCTGGATCCGGCTCGGCGCCACGTCCCTGGACTGCATCGACAGCGACACGTCCAGCGCGATCATCACCGTCGCCCGCTCCATCGGCGTCCGCGCGTCCGTCGAGGGCCGGGCCATCGCCGTGGACAGCACCAGCAGGCTCAACAGCAACGCCACGGCCGCCGCGTGCCGCCGCCAGCCCAGGCCGCGGGGGGCCAGGGTCTTGAGCAGGTCCACATTGGTGAACCGCAGCGCGTACGCCTGGCGGTGGAGCTGGCGCCACACGTACGCGCCCGCCAGCACCAGCACCGGCAGCACCGCCAGCAGCCACCACGGCTCGAGAAAACGGATCATCGGGTGGTCCCCCTGGTACGCGCGTGCCGTTGGGCGGCGACGAAGCGCACGATGTCGAGTAGCCAGTCGGAGTCGGTGCGCAGCCGCAGCTGGGCCGCGCCGGCACGCCGGATCTCCCGCGCGATCGTAGCGCGCTGCTCGGCCGCCGCGGCGGCGTAGCGGGCCCGCAGCCGGGCGTCGCCGGTCTGCACCTCGTGCGAGTAGCCGGTCTCCGGGTCGACCAGGGTGAGCACGCCCGCGTCGGGCAGCTCCAGCTCCGTCGGGTCGACCACCTCGATGGCCAGCACCTCGTGCCGGACGGCCAGCTTGCGCAGCGGACGCTCCCAACCGGTCGGGGTCATGAAGTCGGAGATCACCACGGCCATCCCCCGGCGGCGCGGCGGCGAGTTCAGCTTGTCGATCAGGGTGCCCAGGTCGGCGCGGCCCGGGCGGATCGGGGTCCGGGCGAGCTGGCGGAGCAGCCCGTCGGCCTCCTTGCGGCCCGGCCGGGCCGGCAGCCGGGTCACGCCCTCGCCCGTGCCGACGACCGCGCCGATCCGGTTGCCGCCGCGCACCGTCAGGTGCGAGATCGCCGCCGAGGCCGCCACCACCAGGTCGCGCTTGAGGCAGTTGGCGGTGCCGTAGTCCAGCGAGGCCGACAGGTCCACGGCCATCCACGTCTCCAGCTCCCGGTCGGCCACGGTCTGCCGGACGTGCGGCACCGTGGTCCGGGCCGTGACCGGCCAGTCCATCCGGCGCACGTCGTCACCGGGCCGGTACTCCCGGGACTCCCCCGGCTCCGAACCCGGCCCGGGCAGCAGCCCCAGGTAGTCGCCCTGGAGCAGGCCGTCGAGCTTGCGGGTGATCAGGAGCTGGAGCTTGGAGAGGACGACCTCCGCCCGCTCCGTCGTCAGCGGCCCGGCGGCGAGCGGCCTGGTGGCGGGCCGCCCGGTCACCAGGCGCCCGGGCTGGCCGGGGCGGGCTGGGGCGCCGGCGCGTACACCGGGGCGGGCCCGCCGGTCGGGGCCGGGTGCGCGGCGGCCTGCTGCCGGGGCGCCACCGTGGGCACCGGCACGACCTGGAGCACCCGCTCGACGATCTGCTCCGCCGGGATGTTGTCGGCGAGCGCGTCGTAGGACAGCACGAGCCGGTGGCGGAGGATGTCGGGGGCGATGTCCTGCACGTCCTGCGGCAGGGCGTAGTCGCGGCCCCGGAGCAGGGCCAGCGCCCGGGTCGCCCGGACGATGCCGAGCGAGGCGCGGGGACTCGCCCCGTACTGGATCAGGGGGGCGATCTCCGGCAGCCCCGCGTCGGCCGGCGACCGGGTGGCCAGCACGAGCCGGACCGCGTAGTCGACGAGCGCGTTGTGCACGAAGACCTCGTCGGCCTTCTTCTGCAGGGTGGTCAGGTCCTCCGGGGCGAACACGACGTTCGGCTCGGGGATGGCGACGCCGACCCGGTAGACGATCTCGCGCTCCTCGGCGTCCGTCGGGTAGCCCACCTGGATCTTGAGCAGGAACCGGTCGCGCTGCGCCTCCGGGAGCGGGTAGACGCCTTCCTGCTCGATCGGGTTCTGGGTGGCCATCACGAGGAACGGCAGCGGCACCTTGTACGCCTTGCCCCCGATCGTCACCTGCTGCTCCGCCATGACCTCCAGCAGCGCCGACTGCACCTTCGCGGGCGCGCGGTTGATCTCGTCGGCGAGCAGGAAGTTGGCGAACACCGGGCCGAGCTCGACATCGAAGCTCTCGCTGGACTGCCGGAAGATCCGGGTGCCGACCAGGTCCGCCGGGACCAGGTCCGGGGTGAACTGGACCCGGGCGAACGAACCGCCGACGACCTTCGCGATCGTCTCCACCGCGAGGGTCTTCGCCACGCCCGGCACGCCCTCCAACAGGCAGTGTCCCCGGGCCAGCAGCGCGACGAACATCCGCTCGATCATCCGGTCCTGACCGACGATCACGCGCTTGACCTCGAACAACGCCTTCTCCAGGAGCGTCGCGTCCTGGGCGGGCGTGGTCTGCTGGGTCGACACGGAACCTCCACGGTGATGGTGAGCTTGTCGACCCCCAGCATTACACGCCGGCACCACCCGGCCGTGCGCACCGCGACCGGCTCCGTTCGGCCCCGGTAAATTCTCGCCCCGGGCCGCAACCTGTGCTGGACATCGCCCCCGGGGCCGCGTGTAGCATTGGCATCGACGCCGGGCAGCTTCCCCCGTGGCTGCCCGGCGCTCCTCATCCTTCAGACTTGGGCGTCATGAGCGAGACAATCAGCTCCGCCGAGTCCATCATCTGCTCCGCGAAACGATGCAAATCCCCCGCCACCTGGTCCGTCGTGTGGCGAAATCCGAAACTGCACGCGCCCGACCGGCGCAAGGTGTGGGTCGCCTGCGACGAGCACCGGGGTTCGCTCTCCGCCTTCCTGGACGCGCGCGGGTTCCTCCTCGGCACAGAGCCGTTGACGGGTACGCCGGGCGGCGCCGACGGGAGCCCGGGCGCGACGCCCGGTGGCGGGGACCTGGGCACGACGCCCGGCGGTGACGGGCGCGCGGCGCTTGCCGGGGATCCGGGTGCGCCGGACGCTACCGTGGAGTCATGACGGACCCGAGCACGAGCCCGCTGGACCCGCTGCCCGACGTCACCTGGCAGAAACTCTCGCCGCGGTACGTGCTGGTGCGGCTGATCTCGCTGGCCACCGGGACGCTCGCGTTCGCCGTCGCCGGGCTGGTCGGCTGGCTGGTGACCGACTGGTGGCCCGCCCTCGCCGGGGCCGTCGCCGTCGTGGTCTACGGCCTCGTGCGCGCCCCGTTCCTCGTCCGGCAGATCCGGTCCTGGGGGTACGCGGAACGCGACGCCGACCTGCTCGTCCGGCACGGGCTGCTGATCCGTCGACTGTCCATCGTGCCGTACGCCCGGATGCAGTTCGTGGATGTGGCCGTCGGGCCCGTGGAGAGGCTGTTCGGGCTGGCCACGGTGCAGATGCACACCGCCGCCGTGGGGGCCGACGCCACGGTGCCGGGCCTCGCGCCCGCCGAGGCCGTGCGGCTGCGGGACCGGCTCGCCGCGCTCGGCCGGCACGGGACCGAGGGCCTGTGAGCCAGCGGCTGCACCCGCTGACCCCGCTGCTCAAGGGCGTCCGGGCGTTCTGGGTGGTGATCGCCGCCCTGTCCTGGCAGGGCTTCGCCCGGTTCGGGCTCCAGCAGGGCGCGCTGATCGTGGCGATCGGCGGCGCGGGCGCGCTCGCGTATTCGTTCGTGGCCTGGCGGGTCAGCAACTTCGAGGTCGTGGACCGGGAACTGCGGATCCAGGAGGGGCTCCTCGTCCGGCGCAACCGGTCGGTGCCGCTGGAGCGGATGCAGTCCATCGAGGTGATCCGGCCGCTGCTGGCCCAGCTGACCGGGCTCGCGGAGCTGAGGATCGAGGTGGTCGGCGGGGACAAGTCGGAGGCGCGGCTGGCGTACCTGCCGGTGGTCGACGCCGAACGGCTCCGGGTGGAGCTGCTGGCCCTGAAGCGCGGACCGGCCGCCGTGCCGACGCCCGACGCGGGCGAAGACCACTGGGACGCGGGTCTGCCCTCCGGCCCCGGGCAGGAGGCGGGCACGGGCTCGGACAGCGACGTGGGCGCGGGCCACCCCGGCACGACACCGGCGACGGGTGCGGCTCCCTCCGACGGTCGGACACGCGCCGTCGAGGACGAACCGGCCCCCGAGGTGCTGCACCAAGTGGCGTTGCGGGATCTGGCCGTGTCCCAGGCGCTCACCTGGTCGGCGCTGCTGTCTCCGTTCGCGCTCGCCGTCCCGATCGTCCTGTTCTCGTTCAACCCGGAGCTGTCGTTCGTCGGGATCGCCGGTACGGTGACCGCCGCGCTGGGCACCCTCGGTACCCCGATCCGGCGGTTCCTGCGGTTCTACAACTTCACCGTCGCGGCGGTGCCCGAGGGGCTGCGGATCAGCCACGGCGCGACCGAGACCCGGCACCAGACGGTCCCGGCGGAGCGGGTGCAGTCCGTGGCCGTGGTCCGGCCGCTGCTGTGGCGCTCGCAGGGCTGGGTGGCCTGCGAGCTGCACGTCGCCGGGGTGCGGACCGGCGAGGGCGAGGCGATCACCGGCGACACCCTGCTGCCCGTCGCCGACCCGGGCACCGCGTGGCCGATCCTGGAACGCGCGCTGCCGGGCGCGGCCGTGGCGGCGACCATGCCGCTGGCCCCGGCCCCGGAGCGGGCGCGCTGGCGGGCTCCCGTGCGGGCCCGGACATTGGGCTTCGGGCTCACCCCCGAGCTGTTCGTGACCCGGTCGGGGCTGTTCAGTCCCCGGGTGACGGTCGTGCCGTACACCCGGATCCAGGCCGTCAGCCTCGAACAGGGCCCCTGGCAGCGCCGGCTCGGGCTCGCGTCGGTGCGGGTGCACACGGCGGGCGGGTCGCGGGTGACGGCCGACTACCGCACCGTGGCCGAGGCGAACTGGCTCGCCGCCGAGCTGCACGCGCGCGCGGCGGCCTCCCGGAACTAGCGGCGCGGCACCCCGCCGCCCGCCCGGCCGCGTCCCGGGCCGGCGACGCGGCACCTCGCGGCCCGCCCGGCGGCGTCCCGGGCTAGCGGCGCAGCACCTCGCGGCACGCGCCCGTCCGCGCCTGCCACCCCAGCCGTTCCAGTTCGGGCGTCTCGGACTCGGCGAGCGGATACCCCAGGCACAGGTACGCGACGAGGCGCCACGTCGGCGGCACCTCCAGGGTCGCGGCGGCTGCCACCGGGTCGAGGATCGACACCCAGCCGACCCCCACCCCGTGCGCCCGGGCCGCCAGCCACAGGGTGTGCACGGCGAGGACGGCCGAGTAGCGCAGGGTCTCGGGCATGGTGGCCCGGCCCAGCCCGTACCCCTCGACGGGTTGTTCCTCGCAGAACACGGCGAACTGCTGCGGCGCCTCGCGGAGCCCGGCCAGTTTCAGGGTCGCGTAGGTCCTGGCCCGGTCCCCGGTGTACCCGGCGAGGGCGGCGTGGTTCGCGGCGGCGAAGTTGGCCCCGATCGCGGCGCGGCGGTCCGGGGAGTCCACGGACACGAACCGCCACGGCCGGGCGTTGCCGACGCTCGGCGCGAGGCACGCGGCGTCCAGCAGCTCCTCGACGAGCGGGGCGGGCAGGGGTTCGGGCGAGAAGTGCCGCACGTCGCGCCGCCAGCGCAGCAGGGTGTCGAACCCGGCCCGGAAGGCGTCGTCGAACCGCGCGGGACCGGTGGGATCCGGCCGCGCGGAACCGGAGGCGGTGGCGTGCGGCAGGGCGGAATCGGCGGCTTCCGGCCTCACGGAACCGGGACCGGTTCCTTCGCCCCGGTCACCCGCCGGGCCCGCCAACGCGCCCAGCCCTTCTCCGCGAGGGCGCAGGCGGCGAAGGTGACGCCGACGTACAGCCAGCCGACGAGCACGTCGATGATCCAGTGCTCGCCCGAGTAGACCAGGGTGAACGTCATGGCCAGCGGGTAGAGCAGCAGCAGCGGGATCCAGCGCTTCCGGACCCGGGTGAAGAAGAACGCCACCACCAGCAGCGCGAACGCGGTGTGCAGGCTGGGCATCGCCGCGACCGGGTTGGCGACGTTGACCTGGGCGGCGTTGAGCATGTTGCCGGCCCCGTGCAGGCCCATCGCCTGCCAGCCCCGGGTGGAGATCCGGGCGACCTCGTCGACGACCCCGTACTTGCCGGCCCACCACGGCGGGGCGGCCGGGTAGGCGAAGTACGTGATCAGGCCGATGAAGGACAGGAAGAACCAGCGCCGGATGAACCGCGCCCACAGCTCACGGCTGCGCAGCCAGAGCACGACGGCCACGACCAGGGCGGCGGCGAAGTGCGAGAAGTAGACCCAACTGCCGGCGACGTCCCACCAGTGGATGGTGGCCGGGTCGTAGAGCTCCCGTTGCAGCCACACCGTCGGGGTCAGGCCGTCCATCGCCCAGCCGAACATCCAGGTGTCGAACTCGACCAGCTCGTACACGTGCGGGATGCCCTTGCCGGCGAAGCCGCGGGACAGGTTGTAGATCACCAGCAGCGAGACGATCGGCAGCCAGTCGCGAACGAAACCCAGATGGTAGCGCCACGGCCGGTTGTTGTTCCAGGCGATCGTGGCCGCCCACAGCCAGCCGAAGGCGTAGATCGGGTCGGTCGGCAGGCCGATGACCAGCCAACCGACGACGAAAGCGGCCGCCCACACGCCCATCCCGATGATCCGGCGACGGCGGGACGCACCTGCGGTGTCGGTTTCCTCGGCTGTCATAGCCGGCCCAGCCTATCGGGTGCCCGAGGGCCTTCCACCGTTAGGCTGAGCACATGGAGCTGCTGCCGGGCCTGTCAGCCCGTCTCGAGATGACCGTGACGGACGCCGACACCGCCCAGGCGCTGGGTTCGGGGGACGTTCCCGTGCTGGGCACGCCCCGCGCGCTGGCCCTCGCGGAGGCCGCGACGGTGGCCGCGACCGCCAGGAAGATCAACAGCGGCAGCACGACCGTGGGGGTACTCGTCGAGTTCTCGCACCTCGCGCCGTCCATCATCGGGCACACCGTCGTCTGCGAAGCCATTCTCGCCGACGTCCAGGGCCGTAGGCTGATCTTCACAGTGACCCTGCACGACGCCGACACGCTCGTCGCCGAGGGCCGGATCGAACGGCTCGTCGTCGACCGGCACCGATTCGTGGAGAAGGCGCATGGGATTTCGTGAGATCGCCCCGGGCATTCTGGTGTGGCGGTACCCGGTGCTCGACGTCAACATCTCCCTGATCCTCGGCGCGGACGGCGCGGTGCTCGTGGACACCCTGTCCACCCCCCGACAGGCCGCCGAGCTGGAGGTGGCCGTGCGGGCCGTCACCGACCTGCCGCTGACCGTCGTCAACACCCACGCGCACTTCGACCACTGCTTCGGCAACGCCGCCTTCGCCAACTGCGACATCTGGGCGCACGAGGCCACCGCCGACCGGTTGGCGGAGAACTCCGAGACCCTGACCCGCCGGGTGTACGAGAGCTGGGGCACCACCCCGGGCCTCGACGGCCTGCTCGACGTCGTCGTCACGCCCCCGACCCACCGGGTGCGCACCTCGCACACCCTCGACCTCGGCGACCGGTCCGTGCACCTGCGGCACCTCGGCCTCGGGCACAGCCCCGGCGACCTGGTGGTGGCCGTGGACGGGGTCGTGATCGCCGGGGACCTGGTGGAGGAGGGCGCGCCGCCGTCGTTCGCGGACGCGTACCCGCTGTCGTGGCCCGACGCGCTCGGCGCCCTGCTGGAGCTGTGCGCGGACGGTCCGGTGGTGCCGGGGCACGGGGACGTGGTGGGGCGCGAGTTCGTCGAGGAGCAGCGCAAGGACCTCGCGGGGCTGGACTGGACGATCCGGGAGGGGCACGCCGACGGGGCGGACGTGTCCGCCGTGGCCGAGCTGGCTCTGAGCCGGTGGCCGGAGTTGGGGGCGGCGTTCGCGTTGGAGGCGGTCGGCCGGGGGTTCGTGGAGTTGTCGGGGCGGAGCTGACGGGGCGCTACCGGCCTTTGGTGGTGCTGACGTGCGGAGCAGGACAGCGATCTGACGGGTACGTCGCGGGTTGTTGGGGTCTACGTGGGGCGGCCGGTGGGGTTGGGTTCGGAGGGAGAAGAGCCTTTGACTCCCTCCGAACCCAACCCCACCGGCCCGTACTGGTCCAGGGGTCGGGGAGTTGTCGCGGTGTGGGTGTGTCGGGTGTGCCGGGGTCAGGCGTCGTGGCGGAAGAGGGCGGTCCACAGGAACTGTTCGCCGAACCGGGGCGAGTCGGCGGGCTCGTCGTGCATGCGGCGCAGTTCGACCTCGGTCAGGTCGGCGAAGATCCAGCGCAGGGCCTCCGGGGTGTACGCGACGCCGCCCTGTAGGCCGCCGTGCCGGTAGAGCTCGGCGTCGGGCAGTTCGGAGCCCATCGCACCGGCGGCGAAGCAGCTGAGCCCGAAGTGGGCGCCGGGGGCCAGCGACCGGGCGAGCAGTGCGCGGTAGCTGACGCGGCGGTGCGGCGGCAAGTGGTGGAAGCAGCCGGAGTCGTAGATCAGGTCGTACGGCCCGGACGGGGCCGTCCCGGCGAACGCGTCGCCGCAGTGGAACGCGATGTCGAGCCCGGCGGCGGTGGCCCGGTCGCGGGCCCAGGAGATCGCGGCGGGAGACAGGTCGACGGCATCGACCTGGAAGCCCCGGGCGGCCAGGTGCAGCGCGTTACGGCCGGGGCCGCAGCCGAGGTCCAGGGCGCGGCCGGGGGTGATCAGCCCTCGGTCGAGGTACGACACCAGGTTCTCGTCGGGCTTGTCCGCGAAGAACGGCACGGGGCGGTCGCGGTCCGCGTAGAAGCCGTCCCACCAGTCGGCGCCGCCGTGGGGCGTCCACCGGTCGGCACCGGGCGCGAGCAGCCCGTCCAGCAGTCTCAGCACGTCCTCGACGTCGCGGATGTCGCGGTCCATCCGGCCTCCTTCCCGCCGGTTCAGCCTAGTGCCGCCAGCCTGGATCGCGCCGCCCCGTCGGTTCGATGTCTGTTGAGGACTGGACGGATTGCCGGTGGCTCCGGGCGGCGGGTCGGGCGGCTCCCTTGATCTCCGGGGTGGGCACGCTGTCCGCGCTGGGAGGCGTGTCACCGCTTCCGCCCGTCCCGGGCGGAGGGCGGTGGCACGATGGGTTCTTCGAGGAATGGGGGGACTGTGCGGGTCAGTTTTGCTAGTGAGTCCGGGCGGGTGGATGGGCGGAACGAGGACTGGGCCGGGGCTACTTCTCGGGTCGCTGTCGTGTTGGACGGGCTGACCGAGGCTGCCGAGACCGGGTGTGTGCACGGGACGCCGTGGTTCGTGGAGCAGTTGGGGTGGCGGTTGTTGGGGGCTGGGGAGTCAGTACCCCTCGATGAAGTTCTTGGGTTGGCTATTGCGGCTGTGGCTTCGGCGCATCGGGACACGTGTGAGTTGGGGCATCCCGGGTCGCCCGGGTGCACGGTGGCGATGGTGCGGGAGCGGGGGGACGAGGTCGACTATCTGGTGTTGTCGGATGCGACCGTGGTGCTGGATGTCGGGGATGAGCCGGTGGTGGTGTGCGACAAGAGGGTGGAGGAATTCTTTCCGGACATGGCTGCTGCGGCGGGGCAGGCTCGGGGTGGGCGGCCTTTGTACGAGCTGATCCAGGCGCAGCAGAAGATCCGCAACCAACCAGATGGGTACTGGATCGCGCAGACCGATCCTGCCGCCGCCGCGCATGCTCGGGTGGGGAGTGTGGGTGGGGTGCGGGGGGCTCTGTTGATGTCGGACGGGGCTGCGTTGTTGGCTGCGGAGTTCGGGGTTTTGACGTGGCCGGAGCTGGTGGAGTTCGGGTATTCGCGGGGTCCTGGTGAGTTGATCGCCCTGACTCGGGAGTGGGAGGACCGGGATCCGGAGGGGGTGCGGTGGCCCCGGTACAAGCGGCGGGATGACGCCACGGCGGTGGTGTGCAGGTTCTGAGTCGGCAACTGTGGCGAGGTCGTCACAGGCTGCGGCTACGGTTGGCTCGACTACGTCTTGCGGACGGCGAATCAGGAGGACGACGGGAGTGTCGGGATTGCGCGTGGACATCGCCGGACTCGATCGTGCGTGGGGCGACCTCTGGCAGGGCAGTCCGCCCGTCGCTCGGCTACTACGTGGCCGGTTCCCTGAACGGCACGTCCGGTTCCATACGCTTCCCGGGGGAACGCGCTACGCCAGCTCACCGGCCGAGGGGGCCGAGATTCTGCGACGGCACCACGAGATTCTTGGCGAGCTGGTCGGGCCCGAGCGATCGAATGAGCGACTGGTGGCAGTCACCTGCTCCTGGTCAGCGACTTCCGAGGTGACTCCGCGCGACATCGGGGTCGCCGCCATCATGCCCGAGGCGACGCACTGGCGCAGCGATGATCGGGCCACAGAACCAGGATTCCATTCGTGGCAGCACCATTTCGCTTCCGAGGTGCGCCTGGGATCGCCTGCGCTCGATGAGCTCCTGGAGTGCGTCGCCAACGACGGGACCGACGAGGTCACTCTGACTGACAGCAGCTGCGCGTGGGTTTACCACCCCTATGACGGTGGAATCGACCTCTTCACACGCAGCACTGGTGTGCGTGACCGGCTGATGATCGCTTATGCGGAGTGGCTGCCGGGCGCTGTTTGAGGAACCTGACCTCGATCCGGGCGTTTCAGTGCCGAGCATCGATCCTCGACGACACACGCACGCGCTCCTGCTCCTGCTCCTGCTCCTGCTCCGACGACGATCCGGCCTGGACTCGTGGCCGGCCTTGAGTGCCCGCCGGCTCAGCTTAGGGATCCGGGCGTGCCGACGGACGGACACGCCTGTGGCGTGTCCGTCCGCATGCCGCTCAAGTCAGCCGGCGATGACCACCTGGTGGGAGGCCTCGTAGCGGGCCTCGTCGAACTGGGCCTGGGCCGCTGCCCGGTAGCTGGCCGCGTTCGCCGGGTCGGCCTGAGCGCGCTTCAGGAGCACCAGGCCGTCCACGATGTCCTCGCCGGAAGCGGTCAACCACGGCTGACGGGTACTGTCCGCCACCACCCGCGGCGTCGCCGCCCCGAGCGTGGTGACCGCCCGGTCGAAGGCTGCCGTGGCGGCGGCCTGGTAGCGGGCCTTCTTCACCGGGTCGGCCGTCATCGCGGCCTCTCCCGTGAAGCCGATCCCGTCGGCGGTGTTGCGGACCAAGGCGTCGCCGTCGACCGGGAGGTCGGTGTCGAGCTGGACGGTGTGCTCCTGGTTCGGGTACTGCGGGGCGGTGATCACCGGGAAGGCGACCCAGCAGTACTTGTGCGGGGTGCCGTCCTTGTCCCAGTAGGTCCAGCAGAAGACGAGCAGCGGGTTGACTCCGCTGGTGCCGCCGGCGACGGCCGGGCTGGGGGCGAGGGCCACGCCGGCCATCGAGGCCAGCAGGGCGACCATGACGATGAGGCGCTGGGTGAGCTTCATGGATTCCTCCGTGAGAAGTTGTTGGAATCAGCTTCCGGACGGGGGTTCCGGTGGGCTCTCGGTCAGGTCAGGGTGGGGTGTCGTGGGGGCGACAGGTGGTCACGGAGGTTCCTCGCGGTCTAGGCGACACGGGTGGCCCGGGACTCGGCGGCCCAGCGGGCCTGGACAGCGCGGGCCGCTCAGACGACGGCAGCTCGCCAACTCTGGTGGCCACCTGGCCGACGTCCCCCTGACTGTCCAACCGAAACGGGCTGGGCCGGCGCTCGCCTGGCCCTGATGGCTGATACTGGGCAGGTGCCAGTCGTGGAAGCCACGGTCGTCGTTCCGGTACCGCCGGAGCTGGCCTTCGCCGTGTCCCAGACCACGGCACCGGTGCGCTACCGCTGGGACCGGTTCATCAGCGAGCAGCACTTCCTCGACGGGGCGACGCATCCCGACAAAGGAGTGCGGACGTTCACCCGGTCACGGCTGGGCGCGTCGATGGTCAGCGAGTACGTGTCCTACCAGCCGCCGAGCCACGTGGGCATGAAGATGGTCCGGGGTCCGTGGTTCTTCGAGGTCTTCGCAGGTGGTTGGCGGTTCACCGCAGCCGAGGAGCCGGGGCACACCCTGGCCACATGGCGCTACAACTTCCGGTGCCACCCGAAGTTCGTCAGGCCTGTCGCGGAGTGGATCGGGTCGTGGCTACTGGGGCGGGAGATCCGCCGCCGCATCGCCGGCTACGCGCTCGGCTGCACAGATCCGGTGGTACTCGCAGCAGCCGGCAAGGCCCTCAGGCCGAGCTAGTAGAGGTGCCACACATGAGGCAGCCCTAGGTTCCGCCATCTCCCCGCCAGCGACCCAGCTCCACGGTCGACCCGACCACCTGCCGCCGTAGGACTCGAAGGCCTGACCTCAAAAGCGCGTAGCCCTACCGCCCTTTGCATCAATGAGATACGGTTAGCGTGCCACGCTAACGCACCCTGAGATGGTAGGGCTACCGATGAAAGAACTTGTCCTGTCCGTGTGGTCATCGTCGACCACGAACGGCCGCCGCAATCTCCAGCACGGTATCGACACCCAGACTTGGGGTTTTAATCATGACGATCCGGACTACGCTCAGGACATCCGGTGGATGCTGTTCGGCTTCGGACACAGCGGAGGCAGTCCGCGGATGAAGTCCGGCCCCTGGCAGACGGGGAGACTCAGCATCGGCCTCTGCCAGGTGACAGTCCCGCGCTACGTCGGCAAAGCTCCTCATTGGCCAGACGAACTGCACAGCGGCGAGATCATCTACCCGTACCGATTCGGAATCACTCCAGTCGCCTCGCTGGACGATGTCTCAGCGTCCCAGGACGACGTTCTCGGCAGCCTCGCGGAGAACCTTCGCCTTGCGGCCACTGGCAACCGCGGCATCCTGGCAGTGGGCGACCTCGAGCTGCTGCTCGACAAAATGAACGTGCCGTACGACGGCGACTACCAGCCAGACCTCAGCCAGACCCTCGGCATTCTCCCGCCCTCACCGGCACCGCGTAACCGCCGCGGGGCAGGGCGGTCAAACGACCCGGAGTTGCGGTCGACCATCGAGAAGCACGCGGTGCAGCTGGCCATCACCCACATGCGCTCTCAGGGATGGCACAACGTGGTCGAACTCGGCAAGCCCTACGACCTGGTGTGCACCAACTCCAGCGGGCAGGAGAAGCACGTGGAGGTCAAGGGGACCAGTGGCGCTGGCGCCGACGTCGAATACACCCCCAACGAGGTTCGACATTTCCGAAACTGCCCGGACGGCGCCGACCTGATCGTGGTCAACGACATCCGGGTCGATCGCAGCGCCCGTCCGTACACGGCTAGCGGTGGCAAGCTCCGCCATTTCCCGAGCTACAGGGCTCCGGCAGAGGATCTCCAGGCCACGGGTTGGCTCGGTCGAGTCCCGAGCTCCTGGAAGTAGTACTTCCACGGTCCTCACCCGCCGCGTGCGTCGGGCGAGGACCTACCTGTCGCGCGAGCCAACAGCAGAGTCAACATGACGCTGGGTGACCGCATTTGACCAAGGCGTATCAGCCAAACGGCTGGCTCCGGGGCAGGCCAGCCCTCAGTATGCTCAATGAGCCGTTGGGGGACGCCAGGCACACAAAGCCACCCTTTGGGGATACTCCATCGGGTCAGCGACCGCCAGGCCCGCCCGATAGAATCCGATTCGGCCCGGCCGGAAAACTCTCGTACTGAGGAGTAATGCATTCATGTTGGAAGGGCGCTGGAAAACCGTCACCCCTTCCCAGTTCGAACACGAGCGCGAGGCGCTGAGCTACCTCCAGCAGCTCCTGCCGGACGCCGAGCCCTACCGCGCCTGGTCCAACTTCACGTTCACGGCGGACACCGGACACGTCTACGAGGTCGACCTGCTGGTCGCGACCCGCAGCGGGCTCTACCTGATCGAGATCAAGAGCTATTCGGGCGCACTGACCGCCTCGGGCTCCAATTGGATCTACTCCGCGCACGGCAAGACCCGGGTGTTCGACAATCCGCTCCACCTGGCCGACGCGAAAGCCAAAAGGCTCAAGTCGCTGCTGCAACGGTCAAAAAAAGACTCGAGGCTGCCGGTACCGTTCATACAGCCTGTGGTTTTTCTGTCGAAACCCGGTATGCAGGTCGACCTGCCAGATCACCAACTTCACTGGGTGTACGGCACCGCGCAGGGTCTACCTGACATCAGCACGGTCTTCGGCGAGGCACCGCGGAGCGAGAAACAGCGAGTCACACCCGAGATCTCCCGCAAGCTGCCCGACTGGTTGAAGGCGGCGGGTATCGCGAGAAGCCGCAAGCACTACCAGGTTGGGCTGTGGAACCTGGAGCGAGTTCCCCTCGACTCCGGCCCGACCTGGCAGGACCACAGGGCCACGCACCGCGAGCTGGAAAACGAGCACCGACGAATCCGGCTGTACCTGGTAGAGCACGGGATCGCCGCAGCCGACCGCGACGTGGTCGAGCGCGCCGCCCAGCGGGAGATGCGCGCGCTCAAGGGCATCAGCCACCCGAACATCGTCCAGGTGCTCGACTACGCCTCCCATGAGGTCGGCCCCGCGCTGATCTTCCAGTACCGGCCGGAGTCCATGCGGCTGGACCACTACATGGTGCAGTACGGTGCGCTGCTGGATGTCGATACCCGGCTCGAGCTGATCCGCCAGCTCGCCGAGGCGGTCAAGTACGCGCACAGCCGGCAGCTGAGGCACCAGGCGCTGTCCGCCCGGAGCGTTCTGGTCGAGCCGACCCGTCGAAGAGGGGCGGCCGAGGACGGCTGGCTCAGCCCGGTGCTCCGGATCAGCGACTGGCAGACCGCCACCCGCGGTGCGGCCACCGGGTCGAACCGGAACACCTCGAACACGGATGCCCCGATCGTCCTCCGCACCCCGCACATGGACGATCACCTCGACGTGTCGGGACACGTGTACCTGGCACCCGAACTCAAGACGGCCGACTGTGACCCCGTCGCCCTCGACGTGTTCGGGCTGGGCACCCTGTCGTACCTGATCCTGACCGGCAAGCCGCCCGCCGGGAGCAGGGCGGAACTCGTCCAGCGGCTCGGCCAGGAGCAGGGACTGAGACCGTCCGCCCTGGTGGACTCGATCTCCTCCTCGATGGATGTGCTCGTCCAGGCCGCCACGGCACCGTCACCCCTGCAGCGCCTCGCCACCGTGGACGAGTTCCTCGATCTCCTGACCATGGTCGAGGACGAGTTGACGGCGCCGTCGGTCCAACCTTCCGTGGTCGAACCCGACCCGCTGGTCGCGGTCCCGGACGACGTGATCGGCGAGTGGCGGATCGTCAAGCGGTTGGGAACCGGCTCGACGTGTCGGGCGTACCTCGCCGAGCACCTGGAGAGCCGCGCCCAGCACGTCCTCAAGGTGGGCCTGTCCGACGACAAGACCCCGCGCCTCCAGCACGAGGCGTCAGTGCTGCGCGATCTCAAGGACTCACGGGTCATCGGTCTCGCCCGCACGGAACCGATCAGGCTCGGCGACCGGGAGGTGCTCGTCCTGGAGCACGCGGGTGACACCACCGTCGCCCGCAAGCTCCGTGAGGACGGCCGCCTGACGATCGACGACCTGGAGCGGTACAGCGGGGACCTGTTCGAGGCCCTCGACTACCTGGAGGGCATGGCGGTCACCCACCGGGACCTCAAGCCCGAGAACATCGCGATCAAGGTGCGGAAGAACCGGACCCGGCAACTCGTCGTGTTCGACTTCTCCCTGGCCAACAGCCCGGTGACGGAGATCGCCGCCGGAACACCCCGCTACCTGGACCCCTTTCTGGGTACGAGCGACCGACAGCGGTACGACAGCGCGGCCGAGTGGTACGCGCTGGCTGTGACCCTGCACGAGATGGCCTCGGCCGAGCTTCCGGTCTGGGGCGACGGCGCGACCGAGCCCCAGCTCACCGAGGGCCCACCGGTACTCGCCGTCGAGGCGTTCGACGAGGCGTTGCGCCCAGGGTTGACGAAGTTCTTCACGCGCGCTCTGCACCGGGACGCCTCCGCGCGGTACCCGTCGCTGAAAGAGTTGCGGAATGCCTGGCAGCAGGTGTTCCGGGCCGCCGACGCGACCCCGCCGTCCGTGCACCCGGAGCCCGTCGAGGACACCCCGGAGGAACGCGCCTGGATCGAGGCGGAACTCGACAAGCAGGCGGCTGCCGCCACCCGGGAGACGCCTCTCGTCCGCTCCGGGTTGAGTCAGCGAGCTCTCGATGCGGCGCTGCGGCTCAACGCGCACACGGTCGGCGACCTGCTTCCGCTGAGCTCCAGGGTCACGGTCCAGGCTGGGACGGGGGCGAACACCCGGAAGGAACTGCTCCGCAGGATCGGCGAGTGGCGGTCGCGGCTCGACGAGGTGGAGAAGCTCACCCCGGTCGTCCCCGCCGTCGGGCCGGAGAAGGCCAGTCTCGACGCGATCGTCGCCGAGCTGCTGCCCAAGCCCCGCCGTGGCAGCAACGGCAACGCCAGCGAGATCGAGGCGACCCGACTGCTCCTCGGTCTGCCCGACGCGGACGGGCACCTTCCCGCGCTGTCGGCGTGGCCCCAGCAGCCTGCGGTGGCCGCCGCGCTCGGCGTCACCCCGGGGCGGATCGCCCAGATCCTGACCAAGCAGCGAAAGCGCTGGCACGCCAACACGCTGCTCAAGGACGGCCTGCGCGCAGAGGTCATCGAACTTCTGGCCGACGCCGGCCGGGTCAGCAGAGTCCTCGACCTCGCCAAGGTGTTGCCGCCCCGGCGCGGATCGGTGCACACCGACGAGCGGCTCCGGACCGCGCTCGGCCTGGCCGCCCTGCGGGCCGTCTACGAACTCGACGCGCTGTCCGACGATCCGCGGTTCAAGCTGAAGAGGTACAGCGACGGCCGGCCGATGATCCTCGCTCTGGAGGTCGGGCCCAACGACGGACCGGACACGCCGGCCGGACCCGCCCTGGTCGACTATGTCGACAAGCTGGGCCAGGTCGCCGACCGGCTCGTCCGGCAGGAGTCGCTGCCCAGCCCGGCCACCGTGCTGACCGCCCTGGCCGTGGTGCCGAACACCTGCGGCGTCGACGACCGGCAGATGGTGCAGTTCTCCGCGCTCGCCTCGGCAACGGCCGCCGTGTCCCCCCGACTGGAGCTGTATCCGAGGGACCTGCCGCCCGAACGGGCACTGCGCCTGGCCCAGGCCGGAACACTGCCCTCCAAGAATCAGCTGTTGACCAGGGAACTGATCAGCCAGCGCGTCCAGGCCCGGTTCCCCGAGCTGCCCGAGTTGCCCAAGCACCGCAAACTGCTAGCCGCACTGCAGGCCGCCGGTTTCAGCACGCTGCGCGACTACGATCCCGCGACGGACTCCTACATCGCGGCTCCCGCGCACAACTCGAGCTCCGCGCCCGCCCGGCGTCTCCGGCACCACACGGTCACCACCCGCAACCGGATTGACGACACCCCCGAACGTGCCGAGGCCAACCGGACTGAGGAACGCCTCCTGGCCGCAGAGGGCGGCGGATTCCGCGCTCTGACGGTACGGCTGTCCGACGGCGCCGTCGCGTTGACCGAACTCGATCGGTTCGGGATCCGGCCGGTGAGCGTGGCCACCTTGTTCATGGCGGAGCTGCACGGGCTGGTCGACGAGCGCCCGAAGCCCACCTGGGAGACCGTGCTCAACGCCGACGTGCCCGGCTCCGGTGAGGAGAAGCCACTCGTCCGGCTGACCGGCGAGGCGTGGCGGCGGGTACTCCCCGCGCTGCAGAACACCCTGGGAGACGGCCCGGGACCGGTATTGCTGCACGACGCCGGGGTCCTCGCCAAGTACGAGGCGATGGGTCTCCTGCACGACCTGGTCGAAGCCGCACGGGCCGGGGCGGGCGCCCTGTGGGTGCTCTGTCCCGCCGACGACCCGACCCTGGCGCCTCGGCTCGACGGCACGATCGTGCCGGCCATGGAGAACGAGCGCATCGTCCTCACCAACAGCTGGATCGACAACACCCACCGGAGCGCCGCGTGATCGACCGCAAAGCCCTGCTGAACGATCTGAAGAAGCAGGTGTCCGCGTTGGAGAAGGACCTGGTCACACAGGTTCCTGCCAACCTGGAGGAAGAGTACCAGCGGGCGTTCAAGCTGGGGCGGACCGCCTCGACGTGGGCCGCTTGGCGGGACGAGCGGGTCACACAGGCAGCCGTGGCGTGGGTGCTCGGTAGCGTGTTCGTGCGGTTCTGTGAGGACAACCTGCTGCTGGAGCAGCCGTTCCTGGCCGGGCAGGGTGATCGGCTGGTGCTGGCGCAGGAGGCGGAGCAGCGGTACTTCGAGGAGCGGCCGACCGACACGCTGCCCGAGTGGTTGTTGAAGGCGTTCGACACGATCGGGGAGAGCCAGGCCGGGCGGCTGCTGTTCGACCAGAAGCACAATGCGGCGTACCAGATCCGGGTCAGTCACTCGGGGGCGCAGGGGCTGATCGCGTTCTGGCGGCGGCAGGACGCTTCCGGGTTGGTGCACGACTTCACGGATCCGGAGTGGGACACCCGGTTCCTCGGCGACCTGTATCAGGATCTGTCCGAGGCCGCGCGGAAGACGTATGCGCTGCTGCAGACTCCAGAGTTCGTCGAGGAGTTCATCCTCGATCTGACGCTGACCCCAGCAATCAACGAGTTCGGCCACGACGTGGTCAGGATGATCGACCCGACGTGCGGCTCGGGCCACTTCGTCCTCGGCGCGTTCCATCGGTTGTTGAAGGTGTGGGAGGACGAGGCCCCGACCCGCGACCGCCACGAACTGGTCAACCTGGCCCTGAACGCGGTCCACGGCGTCGACATCAACCCCTTCGCGATCGCCATCGCCCGCTTCCGCCTCCTAATCGCCGCCATGAAAGCGTCTGGCTACGAGAACCTACGCCGTATCCGAGGCGTCCGGTTCGCCTTGAACCTCGCCATCGGCGACTCTCTAATCAAACACCGCCAGATGGAACTTGTAAAACAGGATGGGACAATTTCCGAGGCAGGCATCGCAGAATTTTCCTACTCCACCGAGGACGTTCACGAATTTCCAAGCATCCTCGACCCAGGCCGCTATCATGCAGTGGTAGGCAATCCGCCGTATGTAACAGTAAAAGACAAGAGCCTCAAAAAGCTTTATCGGACTCTATACGATTCATGCACCGGCATTTACGCATTGTCGGTTCCATTCGCGCAACGTTTCTTCGAGCTCGCCACGCGGGAAGACGCGTATGGAAGAAATTCTGGATTCGTGGGTCAGATTACAGCCAATTCTTTCATGAAAAGAGAATTCGGCAAACTCGTAATCGAGAAATATTTTGCCCACAGAGTTGACCTGACCCATATCCTCGATACATCGGGCGCATTTATTCCAAGCCATGGCACTCCGACGGTCATCCTGATCGGGCGCCACAGGGTGCGCAATCGAGGAAGCGGGATCCGAGTGCTGCTTAGCGTCAGCGGCGAACCGAATGAACCCGTGAATCCGAGCCAAGGGTTGGTTTGGCAAGCCATCGTGCGCCAAGTCAACCAACCTGACTCTGAGAGCGCATGGATTAGCTCAGCAGACCTACCGCGCGAGCACTACAGCACACACCCATGGAATCTCGGGGGCGGTGGCGCCAATGCCCTATTTAGTGAGATTGAGGGACGGCAAGCCGGTCGCCTTAATGGGCGAATTGCACGTGCTGGGTTCTACGGAGATTCTCATGCGGATGAGCTCTTCACCCTGCCCAACGAAGGAAGATTCGCTCGACATCACGCAAGTCTACTCGCCACAAGATCCAGCCGTGGCGATCAGGTTCGAGATTGGCATTCTCAAGGCTTCGACCTCACAGTGATGCCTTACTCATTGGACAAGCGTGCCTTAGATGAGCTGTCTCTACCCGACCAATTCAAGTCGCACTTCTGGCCTTGGAGGTCAACCCTTTGGGCTCGAACTATCGGGTCAGGACAGACGTACAGCATCGCTGGCAAGAAATGGTGGGAGTGGCACCAACTCCCAAGAGATGAACCAATGCACCCATGGTCCATTGCATTCAGCGAGATTACAACACACAATCACTTCATACTCAGTCGAGACGAAGCAGTCTTCAATAGAACCGCACCGATATTGAAGCTGCCATCCGATTCAGTTGAAGACGATCACCTTCAAATCCTGGGCCTCTTGAATAGCTCGCTGGCATGTTTCTGGCTGAAGCAAATGTGTCAAGACAAGGGAAATCGGGGCGGAGAACGGTCGACCGCTCGCTACGAGTGGGAGCATTACTACCAGTTCAACAGCACAAACGTCAGCAAGCTCCCACTACCAAAAGAATATCCGCTGGAACTGAGTCGCAGAATCGACTCTTTTGCAATCCAATCTGCGGCCGCCAGCCCTGAACTTGTCGTTTCAACAGCCACCCCGTCGATAGCACGGGTCCAGAAAGCTCGCACTGAATGGCACTCAACTAGAGCGCAGATGATCGCCAGCCAGGAAGAATTAGACTGGAAAGTTTATTACTTGTATGGCCTGACTCCGGAGGACCTCACAATAGTCGAATTTCCGGAAGTGCAGCTTGGGCAACGCGCATTCGAGATCGTTCTCGCTAGAATGGAATCAGAAATCGAATGGTTTGAGCGGCATGGGTCCACGCCAATCACCGAGCTGCCTGAGCACTGGCCCGCCGCGTACAAAGAAATGGTTTTGAAGCGGATTGAGGTTATCGAAAGTAACCGGAACATCGCGCTGATCGAGCGGCCCGAGTGCAAGCGGCGCTGGGCTACCGAGGGCTTCGACAAGATGCTCGATACCGCGCTGCGCAACTGGCTGCTCGACCGTGCCGAGGCCCGCGAGCTGTGGTTCGGGCTCGACGAGGACGGCATCGAGCAGCCGAAGATCCAGACTACGTTCGAGCTGGCGGACAAGCTGCGTCGTGACCCCGAGTTCGTGTCGGTCGCCGAGCTTTACGACCCAGGCAAGGATCTCGACAAGCTGGTCGCCGACCTGGTCGAGGACCAGCACGTGCCGTTCCTCGCCCCGTTGCGCTACACCGCAGCCGGCATGGAGAAGCGCCGGGGCTGGGAGCACGTCTGGGACCTGCAGCGCTCAGAGGACGCCGCGCCCGACGAGCCCGCGAAGAAGAAGATTCGGGACACGATCCCGGTGCCGGAGAAGTACAAGCCGACGGACTTCCGTAAGACCAGTTTCTGGCAGCAGCGCGGCAAGCTCGACGTACCCAAAGAGCGGTTTATCTCTTATCCGCACGCCGGCCGCACCGGTGACCCGGCCCTCCTGCTCGGCTGGGCCGGTTGGGACCACCGCGAGCAGGCCCAGGCCCTAGTGACGCTCGCCGCCCACAGGGTCAGCGAGGACGGCTGGTCCGGTGAAATGATGATCCCGCTGCTCGCCGGCCTGCGGGAGCTGCTCCCGTGGCTGCGGCAGTGGCACGGCACGTTCGATCCCCTGCTGGGCTACAACCCGGCCGACGTGTACACGAGTTTCTACACCGGCGAGACCCAGCAGCAGCACATCACCGAGGACGCCCTCACCTCGTGGCAGCCGCCGTCGGCAGCCCGGGGTCGTCGCAGGAAGGACGCGTGACCGTGAGCCAGGCGCCGCTGCTCCGCGAGTTCATCGACATTCCGGAGCACACCAGCGACAGCGATCTCGTCCTGCAGCTCGCGCAGGGGGTCAGTGACCCGGACGCCGCGCTCCGGGATTATGTGATCACCAACCGGCTGCACAAGAACTTCGACGAGGCGCTGCAGGTGATCTCGTCGTCAGTCGCGGCGGGCGAAGCGAAGGCCGCTTATCTGCACGGCTCGTTCGGCGCCGGTAAGTCGCACTTCATGGCGGTGCTGCACGCGTTGCTGGAGGGCCGGGAGGCCGCGCGGAAGCGGGAAGAGTTCGCCCCGCTGCTGCAGAAGTACGACTCGACGCTGCGGGACAAGAAGTTCCTCCTCGTTCCGTACTACATGATGGGCGCCAAGTCGATCGAGCAGAAGGTGCTCGGCGGCTACCTGCGGCTCGTCCAGGAGAAGTTCCCGGACGCCGTCCTGCCCGCCGTGCACCGCAACGACGCGCTGTTCAAGCAGGCTGCCGAGATTCGGGCCCGGGTCGGTGACGAGCAGTTCCTGGCCGCGATGCCCGGGGAGAACGACTGGGGCGACACGGCGTGGACCACGGAGGCTCTGGACTCCGCGCTGGCCGCCAAGCACGACAGTGAGGAGCGCAACCGGCTCGCCGACGCGCTCACGAAGAGCCCGTGGGGCAGCAGTTTCCTGGCGTACGCGGCGGAGAACGCCGACTCGTTCATCTCCCTCGACGAGGGCCTGACCGTCATCGCGGAGCACGCCAAGGGGCTCGGCTTCGACGGCCTGATCCTGTTCCTCGACGAACTGCTGCTCTGGCTCGCCAACCACAGCGGGGACCCCGCCTTCGTCGCCAGCCAGCTGCACAAGATCACGAACTTCGTGGAGAGTGGCAACGCCAGCCGTCCGCTGCCCATCATCAGTTTCATCGCGCGGCAGCGCGACCTGCGGGACTTCTTCAGCGACGCGATGACCGGCGGCAACGACCAGCGGATCCAGCAGACCCTGGACCTGGCCAAGGCGCGCTTCGACATCATCACGCTCGAGGACCAGAACCTGCCGGAGATCACCCGGCAGCGGCTTCTCAAGCCGGTCAGCCCCGAGGCGGCCGCGCGGATCGACGAGGCGTTCACCCGGACCAACAACCTCCGGCCCGCGGTCAAGGACGTGCTGCTCGGCTCGGACAAGGGCGTCGCGTCGACCGTGGACGACTTCCGGGCGGCGTACCCGTTCACGCCTGCTTTCCTTTCCACCCTGGTCTATGTCGCCGGGGCCCTGCAGCGCACCCGGACCGGGCTCAAGCTGATGCGGTCACTGCTGGTCAAGCGCCGGGACGACCTGCGGCTGGGCGAGATCATCCCGCTCGGTGACCTGTACACGGTGCTGACCGACGGGGACGACCGGCCCTTCACGACACAGTTGAAGGACCAGTTCAACGCCGCCGACAAGTTGTACCGCGATCACCTCAAGCCGCACCTGCGCGACGAGTACGACCTCACCGATGACGAGATCGAGGGCGCCCGGCACGGCCGGGTGTCCGACGACCCCGCGACCCAGGGCCGGATCCGGGCGTTCATGGGTGACGACCGGCTGATCAAGACTCTGCTCCTGCAGGCGCTCGCGCCCAATGTGCCGGCGCTCTACGGGCTCACGGCCAGCCGGCTCGCCGCGCTCAACCACGGCAGCATCGTCGACCCGACCAAGCAGATGGCCACCCGGATCGTCGCCGACAAGGTGGAGGCGTGGGCCTCGAAATTCCCCGAGATCCGGTTCGTTGAGGGCGACGATCCGGGCGTTTCCCTGGAACTGGCCGGCGTCGACGTGGAGAGTGTGCTCACCAATGTGCCGCCGTCGGCGCACGATCCCGGTGAGCAGAAGGCCATCGTCAAGCGGCTCCTGTGGGCGGAGCTGGGCATCACCCCGACCGAAGCCTACGAGGACGAGAAAACCATCGTCTGGCGAGGCAGCAGCCGCAAGGTCGGCGTGCTGTTCCGCAATGTTCGTGACCAGGCAGACCTTCGCGACGACGAGTTCGCCCCGCTGGTGGAGACCGGCTGGCGGCTGATCATCGACTACCCGTTCGACGAGGGCACGATCGGGCCGGTCGAGGACCGCAACCGGGTCGAGGCGCTGCGGACGACGCGGCCGTCGAACACCGTGTGCTGGGTACCCGCGCAGTTGTCCAACCAGCGGCGGGCGGACCTGCGCCGGCTGGCCCGGATCGAGTACGCGGTCAACGACAAGCGGTACGCGACGCTGGCCAGCCACCTCAACCGGGATGACCGCGAGCAGGCCAAGGTGATGCTCGAGCGGCAGGCCGAGACGCTCCGACAGCGGCTCCGTGGGGTGCTGCGCGCCGCCTACGGGCTCGCGGAGAAGAAGACCAACGACATCAGCGGGGTGTACGACGACCACGTGCTCACCCTGCGGACCGGGCTGAGCCCGACACTCCCGCAGGCGGCCAAGTTCCCGGACGCGCTGAAGAGCATCGTGCACCAGGTGCTGGGGTGGCAGTACCCGGACCATCCCAACCTGGACACCAGCGGCGGTCGGGAGCTGCCGGTCAAGCCGGGGGACGCCGCCACCGTGCTGCGCTACGCCCGGGAAGCCATCGTGAACGGCCGACGGGTCATCATCGAGAACAAGGACCAGTCGACGGTCAAGACCCTCGCCGAGGGGCTCAAGCTCGGCGAGATGCCGCTGGAGGCCCTGGTCCTCGGCGACTACTGGATCCAGCACTTCCGGGGTCTCGGACTCGGTGCGGAGCTGCAGGTTTCCGACCTGCTCCACGAGTTGGGGCCCCGCAGCAGGCGCGGGCTCGACCCCCTCATGGCCAACCTGGTGGTCGTCACGTTCGCCGAGCAGCACAACTACTCGTTCCACACCCACGGCGCCCGGACCGATGTCGCCCAGGTGGACGCGGTTCGACCCGAAATGGTGCTCCGCCTGCTGCCGTTGCCGAACGCCGGGCACTGGGCCACCGCAGGTGACCGTGCCGCGAAGCTGTTCGGCATCAACCAGCCGCCGGTGCTCAGCGCCCGCCTGGTCAGCAGCTTCGTCCGCGAGCTCTCGCAGAAGGCCGCTGAACTCCGGCACAGCACCCACCCGCTGCTCCTGCAACTGGAAGTTCACAAGACCCACCTGGGTCTCGACCACGGCGAAGGTCGGTTGCACACCGCGCAGGCGGCCGTCGACCTCCTCGACGGTCTGGGTTCGCGGAACTCCGAGATCGATGTCATCGAGCATTTCGCCCAGACCGACCTGGGCTGCCCGCCCGAGTGGCTGGCAAAGAGCATGTCCTCGGCCCCGGGGCTGATCACCGCAATGGAGTCCATGGACTGGAACGCCCTCGACCTGATCGTCGGGGCGCCCGGATCCGACGCGATCTTCGACCGGCTCCGCGCCGCGGCACGCGCCGACGAGAAGGTGACGCAGCTCGTGCCCGCGCTACACAAGGCGCGCGACGAGGCTCGGGCGCTGGCCAGATCCCTGGTGAAAACGACTCCCCCGCCGCCTGTGGATCCATTGCCGCCGCTGCCGCCCGTCCCGCCCGGAGTGGTGGTGACCGAGGGCAGTCGGGCCGTCGACGCGGCCGGCCTGAGCGCGGTATTGGACGAGCTACGCGCGATAGCGGAGGAGAAGCCGGGGGCACGGTTCGACATCACGTGGCGGGTGCAGTCATGAGCAGCGCGGCCCCGCTTGTATCGAGGGAGACCCTGGCGCTGGAGGTCCGCCGCCGGCTCAAGAACCACGCCGGCGGCGCGGTCCTCGCCTTCCGGGCCGCCCCGTCGTGGCCTGCCGACCTGACGCTCGCGCTGGAGGATGGGAGAGTTGCCCGGGTGGCGCCCTGCCGTTCCACGCTGGCGTTCTGGGACCAGGTGGTCGGGCACAGCGGCGACGAGGTGCTGGTCGTGCTCACGGACCGTACGCGGGCGGAACTCGGCGACGGGCTGATCAGCCGGATCCACCGCCAGGAACTCTTCCCCATCGACCCGTGGCAGGCCGTGGTCGAGGTCTTCGGCATGACCCGCCCCGAACAGGACCTGGTGAACCTCGGTGACTGGGCCGCCGAGTCGCTCATCGCCGCACAGCCCGCCTCGGGCTGGCCGAAGCTGCCGGGAACCGTGTTGACGCGTTCGGTGGCACTACGCCAGCTCGCCGGGGTTCGGTTCTCCATCGCCGCGCAGAACATCGATGCGGACGCGCTCCTCACCTGGAGCTCCCAGCCGAGTCAGGTGGCCGCGTTCCTGGCTCTCGGGGACGCTGAACGCGCCGGTCTCGGGACCTGGCTGACCGGGGAGTTCGGTCCTGCTGTCCGGCCGCTGTTCAGCCTGGTCGAGGCCGGACACGCGGCACAGGTACTCGCGCTGGGACTAAGTGGCGCCGCACTGGCCGCTGTCGGCGACGACCGGGCCCAAGGCCGGTACGAGCAATTCACGCGTGATCTCGACGAGCCCACGCTCACCGCGTTCTGGGCACTGGTCCGGGCGCACGTCGACAGGCTCCTGGACAGCAAGGTCCCGGCGGAACTTCTGCGGGGACGCGCCGCGCTCGACGGCGCCGAGAACCTCCTGCTCGGCACGTTCAAGTCGCCCTCAGCGGCCGAGCTCAGCGACCTGCTGCCCGCAGGACTGGAGGCCAGGATCGCTGCTGTGGGCGCGGCTCTGACCACGAAGAGCCTGGATCCAGAGCAGGCATTGTTGGCGCTGGAGGCTCATCGGCTCGCGGATCGCGACCCCGGCCGGGTTCAGCGTGCCCGGATGGCGGTCCGGCTCCAGCGGTGGACCCTCCTCGATGAGGATGGACCCACGGACGTCGGGAACGGAATCCGCCGCCAGGTCTCGGACTGGGGCTGGGTCGACCGGGCACTCGCTCAGGTGTGGGCCGGCGCGAACACCCAGCCGGCGTTGCAGGCCGCGTACAAGGACGTCTATCAGCGGGCGTCCGCGCGACGGCGGCAACTCGACAAGGTGTTCGCTGACCGCCTGTCCGCCAGTGGAGGCGTCGGAGCCGCTCTCGCCGTCGAGGACCTGCTGTCGACCGTCATCACACCTCTGCGCCGCGGCCCGGCGCCCCTGCTCGTCGTACTCGACGGCATGAGTGCCGCAGTTGCTGTGGAACTCGCGGAGGAACTCCGCCCCGAGGAGTGGGTGGAATACGACCCGCTGGGCGGCACCGGTCCCGCTTCTCGGCGGGGAATCCTCGCCGCGTTGCCCACCGTGACCTCGGTGTCCCGCGCGTCGCTCTTCGCCGGAGAGTTGTGCGTCGGCAACGACTCCACGGAGAGGAAGGCCTTCACGAAGAGGTACCCCAAAGCCGCGCTCTTCCACAAAGGAAGCCTGTACGGCGAAGCCGGCGAGATGTTCGACAGCGACCTGCGCGAGGCACTGGACGACTCGGGCAAGCTTGTCGCCGTCGTCATCAACACGGTCGACGACGCGCTCGACCGTGGCCGGGAAGGGGCGGATCCCAGTTGGAAGCTCGCGCACTTCGGTTTGTTGCACACCCTGTTGCAGCAGGCTCGCCGGCACCAGCGCCCCGTGGTAATCACCAGCGATCACGGCCATATTCTGCAGCGTGAAGGCCGGATGCTGGCGGCCGCCGACAGTGCGTCCGCGCGCCACCGGACCGGCTCCGAGCCGCCCGCAGACGGCGAGGTGGAATTGGCAGGTACGCGCGTCATGGCACCAGGCAACCGGGTGGTCGCGCTGTGGGATCCTGAGCTGCGTTACAAGAAGCGTAAGGCCGGCTATCACGGCGGTGCTTCGCTCGCCGAGGTGACGATTCCGCTGTTGGCCCTCATGCCCGCCGGAGTCGACGCGCCCACGGACTGGGTGGCGCTCGATGTGCAACCGCCCGTGTGGTGGTCCGGGCCCGGTGCCACGCGCGTCGCGGCAACGGCTCAGCAGCCGGTCACTCCCTCCGTCCAGCCCGCTCCGGAGCCGCAGAGCGTCCGTACCCCGCTGCTCCTGGGCACGTTGCTGTCCTCCGAGCTCTTCCAGGCCCTGACCGCACAGCTTCCCCGTGGCCTGACCGAGCAGCAGCTCCATGCCGCGCTGTCGGCGCTTCTAGAGGCCGGGGGTGTGCTGCCCGCAGTTGTCGCCGCTCAGCGCGCGGGAGTCGCCGCGAGTCGTGCCGGCGGGCTGCTGACCATGGTCCAGCGGGTCATGAACGTCGACGGCTATCCGGTGCTGGAGATCATCGACAACGGCCGGACCGCCAGCCTCAACCGTCAACAGCTCATCGAACAGTTCGGACTCTCGGAGTGACCCCTCAGGTCCCGCACCACCCCGCACCGGCACGTCGCGGCCGGATCGGGCGGCCGGACCTGCCACAGCAGTACGACGACGGCGGTCTAGTCGACGTCAACCACCTGCCCACCCACATCCTCACGTCCGAGTCGGGGCTGCATCCCGACACGGCGGAGTTGATCATCCGTCAGCGGACCGAGTTCGGTGGTCCCAGCACCCCGGACGAACTCATCGTGCACACCGGCCTGGCTCCAGCGAAGATCGAGATGATTCGTGATCGGCTGATCTTCCAGCCGCTGGACGCACGACCTCCGCTCCCGACATCCGCTAGGGCACACGGGTTCGGGACCACGCTGCAAGGTCTGCTCAGTGTCGAGGGCAACCCCGTAGTGTCGAGGACAGACAACGGGCGCGCCGTCCGGCTCGACGTCGCGCTCCTGCGCGAACAGTTCCAGATCTAGGGAGGCGACGTGACCGTTCAAGTCAGCCCCGTCCGGCGCCGCCAGGTCATCGACGCCCTGCGCCGAGGTGCGGTGCCTGAGGCCGGCCTCGACCTCTTCGCCGTGGGCCTCGGCCGGTTCAGTTCCGCGATCGACGAGGATCTCCGGGCCGTCGCGGCCGGAGACGCCGTGTTCAAGGCGGTCCGGGGCGAGTACGGATCAGGAAAGACGTTCTTCGCCCGTTGGCTGGCAGAGCGGGCCAAGAGCGCGAACCTGGCCACCGCCGAGGTCCAGATCTCCGAGAACGAAACCCCCCTGCACCGGCTTGAGACCGTGTACCGACGGCTGACGGAAAGGCTCACCACGAGCTCGTTCCCACCGAGCGCGCTGCGGCAGATCGTCGACACCTGGTTCTACACACTCGAGCACGACGCGCTGCAGGCCGAACCCGAGCTCGACGGTCCCGCCCTCGACAAGGCGGTGGAGTCCCTGCTCGCAGAGCGCCTCGCCGAGGTCAGCCGGTCCGCGCCCACCTTCGCAACCGCGTTGCGCGGCTACCGGACGGCCGTGGCCGAAGCCGAGCCCGGCGTCGCCGAGTCGATCCTGGCGTGGTTGGGCGGCCAACCACACGTCGCCGCGAGCGCTCGCAGGGTCGCCGGCGTCAAGGGTGACATCGACACCCGGGCAGCCTGGAGCTTCCTGCAGGGCCTGCTCACCGTGCTCAGGGACTGTGGTCATCCGGGGCTGCTCCTGGTCCTCGACGAGGTGGAGACCCTGCAGAGGGTGCGCTCCGACGCCCGGGACAAGGCACTCAACGCGCTCCGGCAACTCATCGACGAGGTGCACTCGGGCCGTTTCCCCGGGCTTTACTTGGTGATCACCGGCACCCCCGCTTTTTACGACGGTCAGCAGGGCGTACAGCGGCTCGCTCCGCTCGCCCAGAGGCTGGCGACGGACTTCTCGGCCGAGCCCCGGTTCGACAATCCGCGGGCAGTGCAAATCAGGTTGCCGAGCTTCTCCGTCGACTCCCTGACCGAACTCGGCGGCAAGGTGCGGGACCTCTACGCTGCCGGTTCCCCCGCGTCGGCCCGCCTGCACTCGCTGGTCGACGACCAGTACCTCACCGACCTCGCCCGGTCCGTAGCCGGTCGGTTGGGCGGCAAGGTGGGTGTCGCACCCCGGCTGTTCCTGAAGAAGTTGGTGGCCAGCGTTCTTGATCCGGTCGAGCTGCACCCCGACTTCGATCCCCGCCGACACTTCGAGCTGACGGTATCCAGCAGCGAACTGACCGAGGTCGAACGGAACGCGGCCAGCTCTGACGACATCGCCCTCGACCTGTGAGCGTCGACGACCTGCACCCAGTGGTGCTGCACCACATCGTCAACACCTTGAACTGGCCCGGGCTCAGGCCGCTCCAGGAACAGGCGATTCCACCGGTACTGGCGGGCGAGGACGCGCTCCTGCTCGCACCGACGGCGGGCGGCAAGACCGAGGCTGCCATGTTCCCGCTGCTCACCAGGATGGAGACCTCCCGGTGGCAGGGAACCTCGGTGTTGTACGTGTGTCCGTTGAAAGCGTTGCTCAACAACCTGCTCCCCCGACTTGAGCGCTACACGGACTGGTTGGGCCGCCGCGCGGCCGTCTGGCACGGCGACGTCACCGCCTCCGCCCGGCAGCGCATCCTGCGTGATCGCCCGGATGTGCTACTCACGACGCCGGAGTCGCTCGAGGCGATGCTGGTCAGTGCGAAGACCGACCACCGAGCCTTCTTCTCCGGACTACAGGCCATCGTCGTGGACGAGGTGCACGCTTTCGCCGGTGACGACCGGGGCTGGCACCTCCTCGCCGTCCTCGAACGCCTGACCCACCTCATCGGTCGGCCGGTGCAACGGATCGGGCTCTCCGCCACGGTAGGCAACCCCGCGGAGCTGCTGCACTGGCTGCAGGGTTCCGGCCGGGGGGTCCGAGCTGCGACGGTCATCGCCCCGGACGTCGCCGTTATCACCCCCGGCGAGCCGCCGCCGGGAGACATCGAACTTGACTATGTCGGCTCCGTGAGCAACGCGGCGAAGGTGATCGCAGCCCTGCACCAGGGCGAGAAACGCCTGGTGTTCTGCGACTCCCGGCAACTGGTCGAGGAGCTGGGTGCGGCCCTGCGCGCCAAGGGCGTCACCACATTCCTGTCACACGCGTCGCTCGCCTATGAAGAACGGCGCCGGTCAGAGCAGGCGTTCGCTGAGGCCAAGGACTGCGTGGTCGTGTCCACGAGCACCCTAGAGCTGGGGATAGACGTCGGCGACCTCGACCGGGTCATCCAGCTCGACGCACCCACCCGGGTCGCGTCGTTCCTGCAGCGCCTGGGACGTACGGGACGCCGGCCCGGGAGTACCCGGAATTGTCTGTTCCTGGCTCTTGACAGTCATGGGCTCCTGAGGGCTGCAGGGTTGTTGGCGTTGTGGGGGCGGCACTGGGTCGAACCCGTGACCGCGCCCCCGGAACCCCGGCACATCGTCGCGCAACAGATGCTCGCGCTCTGCCTCCAGGAGGGACGGGTCGGAGACAAACTGTGGGGCGAGTGGTGGAACGGTCTCGATCCGTTCGGCACCGCTGCCGCCCCAATTGTGAGGAATCTAGTCGATGCCGGGTATCTGGACCAGGATGCGGGCATGCTCTTCATCGGCCCGGAGGCCGAGCGGCGATTCGGGCACCGGCACTTCATGAACATGACCGCAGTGTTCACAGCGGCGCCTGAGTTCACGGTGCTGACGGGGCGGACCGAGATCGGCCGGACCTCTCCGGAGCTGCTCACCGAGGAGGTCAAGGGACCGCGTCTGCTGCTGCTAGCCGGGCACAGCTGGCGGGTGACCTTCATCGACTGGACCCGACGGCGGTGCTTCGTCGAGCCCGCCGACCGGGGCGGCAAGGCCAGGTGGACCGGCATGGGCGGCTTGGGACTCTCGTTCTCCCTGGCTCGGGCCATGCGGGATGTGCTTCTCGGCGAGGATCCCCCGGTGCGGATGACCAAACGGGCGGTGGACAAGCTCGCCGAGATCCGCGACGAGGGTATGGACAAGGCTCATCCTGGCGGGAATCTCGTCATTCGGGAGTCCAACGAGGATGTTCAGTGGTGGACGTGGGCCGGCTATCGCGCCAATGCGACGCTGATCGCGACGCTCGGGGACCTGGCTGATCCGATGCAGCGTTTCGATGAGTTCGCCGTGCGGTTGCGCGAGGATCTCACTGTTGAGATGTGGAAGGAAGCTACGGCTGACCTGGCGGACCGCGTGTGTCTCCCGGACGTGAGCCCCAAGGCTGTGGCAGGGCTCAAGTTCAGCGCCGCGCTTCCTGAAAGATTGGCAATCGCAACGCTGGCTGCTCGAATGGCGGATACGGACGGCGCGCTCGTCGTGATTGCGGAGGACACGCGATTCACGATCCGCTGAGTGTTCTCAGCACGTTTTCCCTGTCTCCCCGCATTCACCTGTAGGAGGTCAGGCCAGCTCGCGTGAGGGAGACACGCGTCAGCCCTTCCTGCGCCCTGGCCGCCTGAGCTTCGATGCCAGCTGCCTCAGCCATACCCAGTGCCTCGGTGTGGACCGACTCTGCGGTGTTCAGGTCCGCCGTGGAAAGAAACGTCTCGCCCAGGGCGTTGAGTGCCTCACATTCGATCTCCGATTGCTTCAGGTGTCTTGCCAGCATGAGGGCACCGCGACCATCCTCGACAGCCTGCTCGAACTCACCGAGCGCGCGATACACGGAACATCGGCGGGCCAGCGCCCACGCCTCAGCGGACTGCAGCCCAAACTCTCGGCCCTGGGTCACTGCGAGATTGAGAGTCGCCAACGCATCGCCAAGCCGTCCCTGCAGGTGGTGGGTCAAGCCGATGTTGGCCATAGTCAGAACTCGCGTGTGCTGCGACAGAAGGTCCGGCCCCAGGCCCAGTACCCGTTCGAACCGCTCCAGCGCCTCCTCGTACTGGCCGGCACGAAGGCAGACGACGCCGAGATTATTGGTCAAGAAGGCACCGAGGCGCCGGTCACCGAGTTCCAGGGCCATCTGATACGACGCCGAGAACGTCCGGTGCGCGAGTTGGGTTTGACCGCCCTTGAGTTGTGTGATGCCCAGATCGACCGACAGGTACGCCTGCCAATAGAGGTTACCTTCAGCTGCGGCCACCCCGATCGCCTGCTCGAAAAGGTCCTGTGCGGCCACAAGGTCGGAGTCCCGGTCCCGGAAGATGTACGCCATGGCGCTGAGCGATGCCGCTTCACCATGGCGGTCATCGAGCCCTCGGGCGGAGGCAAGCGCGGCAACGAACAAATTGAGCGAGTCGCCAACATAGTTCAATCGAGCGAGGTGCGGAACGAGACCTGCCGGGATCTGCCACGCGTGCACAGGCCATCCGTGCTCTGCCGCGAAGCGGGCCGCGGCGATGATGCCCCGATAGTTCGCCTGGAGCAGGTCCGCCTCCGTCTGTCCGGAACTCATCGCGTCGGGCTCCGGGGGAAGATGTTTCAGGGCCGGTTCGATGCGGAACACGCCGATCGCCTCCTGCCGACACCACTCGTGGGTGATGTGCAGGTAGTAGTCGAGGATCCGTTGAGTCGCCTCCTTGCGGTCGGCCTCTGTGTCATGTTGCAGGAGCAGCTCTTGGGAGCAATCGCGCACGAGGTCGTGAAACTCGTACCAGCCAGCGACATGCTGAACGAGCAGGTTGTACTCGAACAGTGACTCCAAATGCTGCTCGGCTTGCTCGAGTGGCATCCCGGTGAGCGCCGATGCCGCACGCGCGTCGAAATCGGCCCCAGGGTGGAGGCTCAGTAAACGGAACAGCCTACGCTCCGACGCGTCCAGATACTGGTACGAGAGCTTCAAGACCGCCATCACGCTCCGGTCTCCGACTGCCAGGAACCGGGTGCGCCGACGATGCGTGCGCAACTGACGCAGGATGTCATCGACCGCCCAGCCGGCCCGGTCCCGGAATCGTGCGGCCGCGATCCTGATCGCCAGGGGGAGCCTGCCACACAGGTCGACGACCTCGGCTACCGCGCCCTGCGGCATCGACGAGGGTTCGCGCCCCGCGATCTGGGTGAACAGCCGCACCGCATCTTCTCGAGGTAGCACATCCAAAGCGAGCGGCACCGCGCCCTCGAGGGCGGTGAGTCTCCGACGGCTGGTGACGAGGACGAGCGTCTCCGAGGTCCCGGGGAGCAGGGGTCTGACCTGAGCTTCGTCAGTGCTGTTGTCGAGCAGGACCAGGGCCCGCTTTCCTGCCATCTGCGAACGCCAGAGATCGCTGCGTGCGTCCAGGCTCGTCGGCACCAGCTCAACGGGTACGCCGGCCTGCCGAAGCAGGACCTCCAGTGCCTGATCGGGTGTGACGGGTTGGGTACCGACGGTGAATCCGTGCAGGTCGACGAAGTACTGGCCGTCCGGGTAGTCGCCGGAGGCGCGGTGTGCCAGATGCACGGCCAGGGCGGTCTTCCCGACGCCGCCCATACCCTCGATCGCCGAGATCACCAGTGCTGTGGAGGATGAGTTCCTGGCGGAGGAGAGCAGTGCACTCATGTCAGCGGTGCGACCTGTGAACTCATTCGTGTCCCTGGGGAGGAAACAGGGCGGTCCGGCTGCTGGAGTCGCAACAGCCAACGTGGATGGCGACGGCCTGGGCACAGACTCGCCACGCAGGATCTGTCGGTGGAGTTCCTTGAGCTGCGGCCCAGGGTCGAGCCCAAGTTCTTCGGCCAGGAGCCTACGACCTTCTTCGTAGACGGCCAGGGCGTCCCCCTGCCGTCCACTCTCCTGGAGCGCGAGCATCAGGGTGCCCCGGAGCGACTCCCTCAGCGGATACTCCGTCAGCAGGCCGACCAAGTCACTGACAAACGAGCTGGTGATGCCCAACCGGAGCTGCAGGGACATGAGTCGTTCGGTGGCGACTACGCGTTGCTCATCGAGCTGCGACGCCACTCCCTGCAGGTAACGATTCCCGGAGGTCAGACCGGCCAGTGCCGGTCCACACCACAGCGCTAGCCCTGCCCGGAGCCGGTCTGCGGCAGCCTCCAGGTGTCCGCCGGATTCGCCCTCCTCGGCCTCGCGCACCTTGGCCTGAAACCGGAACAGGTCAACGGAAGATCTCGGAACGTTGAGGCGGTAGCCCGCCTCCGAGGTCACCAGCCCGACTTCCTCGACACCGCCGAGAACTCGACGAAGGCTCCCGATCGCGTTGTGGATCTGCTGCCGCGCCGACGGCGGCGGCTTGTCCCACAACGCCTCGGCGATCCGCTCAAGCGGGACCGTCAGACCCTCGTTGAGCAACAGAACAGCCATCAGCCTCGATTGCCGTGCCCCGCTCAGCTCGGACAATGCCCCCACTACCGCGACCGGACCCAGGAGGTGAAAGGTGATGGATAGCTGGTTCTCCCGCATCCGCCCCCCGCGCAGTTGACTTCCACCGATGCCGGTACATGCTACCCAACCTGGGACGGAGAGGGGGGATCGCATCGACATGCGGAGATGGTGCACAGACTACTGTGAGCAGGCAAATCATGATGATCGCGAAGCTGGGCAATCCCATCAATGCGCCGATCGAACCGTGCAAGAGGATGCCCAGTACAAGGGCCCAGCGGCAGGTGCGGTACGTACCCAAGACGAACAGGCCTATGAGGAGCTCCGTGACTATGGCGCCCCACGTCATCGCGGCGATCGGCGGGAACGCCCGGATGCCCGAACCGAGCAGATCCAGGAGAGCAATGGGCAGCCCGTGATACGGATGGTCAACAACCGCATACATGGCTGTGCCGTCGCGCCACTGAGACTCCAACAGCTTGGACACTGCGGCGGCAAGGTAGATGATCGATGCCTGGATACGGATGGCTAGGTGCGAGGCGCACGCAGCACCTCGCCAGCTCGGCCTCATGAGTCGCCCGGGCCTCTGCCAATGCCATGGGCGTTCGTCACCCAGGCAGATCGGGATCAGCAGCATAGTCAGGATCTCGGCAACGTGCTCACCGCCATTGGGCAACGTGAGGCTCACGCTGAGGCTGAACGCCGCGTACCAGTGTGGGACGCAGGTCCACCGTGGTCGATAGCCCAACACAACCGCCAGCAGCACGGCGATCAACGCGGTCCGGATAGCCACCGGCGCTGCAGGATGGGAGTTGCCGAGGCACCACAGCGACAAGCCCCGTACACCCTCGCAACGGATGCCGCCGGGTTGCCCGGACGCGTACGGGAACAGTACAGCGTCGGAGTTGAACAGCAGAACAGTCAGCTGTGCGAGGGCAAGCGAGGATCGCGCGAAGGCCAAGGCTCGACCTCGCGGCTCGAAGGTCGAGCTCAGCCGGTGAACGCTCCTCACGGTTCGTTACGCCCCTCGCCCCGGCAGGTCGACTCGACGATCACGACTCTGATCGCCCTCCTGGCGGCATGACCGGTTCTCCGACGCGCGTCCCAGGCGACGGGTCGCTCATCGACCAGGGCGATTCGACCACACAGTGTTGGTCGACGCGACCGGTTCGCCAGTTGACTCACCGCCGACCTTCCGGCCAAGTCATCGCAGGCTGGAGGCGGAGTGTCCGGACATTGCACCCATCGCTCTGGCGGAACCTGCCGAGCCAGGTCGTACACCTCCACGAGTTGCGCGTATCCGCCCCGACTGAGCCCCCACTGTTGGTCTGCGGACGCCGCGCGCCGAGTGAGGCTCACTCCCAGGTTGCCCGCCGTGTCGACCCGGTACGCGACGAGGATGTCCTGCGAAGGAACGTCACTGAAGTACGACCAACCCTGGGGCCATATCGCCCGGTAAGTTCCACGCTGCGCCCGGAGAAACGGCACGGAGGTCGCTCCTGGCAACTGTGCCCCCAGAGTGACAACGAGGCTGACCAGTAACAGTGCGGCGGTAAGGCTGAATCCGCGCTCAACGGACGTGGCATCCGGGACCTCGTCGCTGGACCGCGGCAAGCGCACTACCACCTATCCGATGCTGCAACCGGTACACGTGCCATCGGTTTGATCAGTGGTGCCGTGGCCGGCGGTCGCGCTTCTCGAAGTTCCCAGGACCGCAGCGACGACCAGGGCCAACAGTGCCAACAGGGCACCCAAAAGCATTGACTTCTTCATGTGGCGCACGCTCCTTTATGGCTCGGAACAGCGAACGGAATCCACACTCTCCTCCGGCACGCTACTCGCGCGCTACCCGCTCGCTACTTTATGGTGATGGATTCACTTTCGCCCCTGTTGGCCACCCCCGCGACGTGGCAGAATCCTGCGAATGGAATTCGCTGAGGTCATTCGTCGCCGCCGGATGGTGCGGCACTTCTCTGACCGGCCCCTGACGCCCGAAGTCATTGAGCGGATCCTGGCTAGCGCCCTTCGCGCCCCCTCGGCCGGGTTCGTGCAGGGCTGGGCCTTTCTGGCGCTCACGGAACAGTCGGACCGCGATCGGTTCTGGGCGTTCACGCCGAATCAGACCCCGCACTTCCCCACCCTGCGAGACGCGCCGTTGGTGGTCGTGCCGCTGGCCAACCGGGATGCCTACGTGGAGCACTACGCCAAGCCGGACCGGGGTGGTCTGATCGAGACCGGTTGGCCGGCACCGTACTGGTTCATCGACGCCGGGATGGCGGCACTGTTGATGCTCCTGACCTCGGTGGACGAGGGACTGGGCGCTTGTTTCCTCTGGTTGGTGCCGCCAGTCGCCGAGTTCGGAACAGAAGGCAGTACGGAAGCGCACCTGGACGCGTTCCGTGCGGAGTTCGGAGTGCCGGCCGAGTACACGCCTGTCGTCGGAATCGCCATCGGATATCGGGCGTCCGACCTGCCACCCCAGGCGCCCGTGTACTCGGAAAGGCGACGTGGGGTCGACGACGTGTTTCACCGAGGCCAGTGGGGAGGCCGCTGAGGCCTGCGCCCGGGAGCGGCCGAACCGCATGCCCTAAGCCTCAGCGGGGTCAGCTTGCGGGCGTACCCGACTGATCTACGTGCGGGCGTCGTTGACGTTCTGCGGTGGTTGCGTCGTCGGCTCTGCGGAGGGCGATGCCCGCATAGCAGCCGGCCACGAGCAACATGAGCGCCGTGACAAGGAAGACGGTATCGATCCGCCCCAGTCGGATGCCGGCCACAGTCGTGTGCGAACCGACCGGCAGCATTCCGACTATCGAACTAGCTGCGGCGATCGAGAGCATCGAAGCGAGCTTGTAGGTGGGCGCGAACACGGAGATGACGCGGCCGAGCAGCTCACGGGGCACCGCCTCGAGGAGAACCGGGGTAGTCACCGTCTCAAGCGTCCCGGCGGCCAGACCGAAGAGCGCAATAACGAGGACAGCGGCCGCGGCATGCTCCAGCCGCGAGTACACCAGGAAGGATCCGCCGGCGCCGAACAGTCCGAGGATGAAAATCTTCGCGTGACCATATCTGTCGCCGAGAATGCCTGAGACCAGCGCACCGGCCAGCATGCCAAGCCCGGAGGCCGCGCTCAGAAACCCGAACCACGACGTGCCCGCGTGGAGATTCTCACTGACGAAGTACACGTCGAGTGCGCCCAGCGTGCCGGCTCCGAGCATGACGAGCAGGCCAGTGGTGAGCACTGCCAGGAGCACCCGGTTGGCGATGACCTGCCGGAGGCCGACAAGTAGTTCGGCACCGATCCCACGCTGTTGGGGCGCGCGCATCGCGGCAGGGAAATCCGCCTCCGCCAGATCGACGGAGCGTACGGCGATGAACGACACGAGGAAGGAGCCTGCGTTGATTCCCAGCGCCCAGGGAATTCCGGCGGTAACGACCAGCGGCGCGGCGAGAGCTGGTCCGACGATGGTCGACAGCGCCGCGCTGGCCTGGCTGTAGCTCGCGGCGCGTCCTCGATGTTCGGGTGGGACCACGTCACCGATGAGGACGAATCTCGCAGGATTGAAGAACTGGGTCGATGCGGTGGCTACGGCCACGGTCACCCCTATTGCCGCCGTCACGACCCAGGAGGCCGATGCGGGCGTGGGGACGCTGGACACGATCGTCAGGGCGGAGAGCAGAAAGAGTCGTATCAGGTCGGTCCGCAGCATCACGCGCCGTTTGTCCCACCGGTCGACGAGCACGCCGGCCAGTGGCGCTACGGCGATCGTCACCGCGGCGATGATCACCAGGATCGCGCTGCTCATCGCAGGTGCGTAGGACTGGCCAGAGTAGAGGATCGTCCCCACCCACAGCAGGATCGTGGTGGCGAAGACAGCGTCTCCGAGCTGTGACACGGCCTGCCCCAGCCACAGTCTGCGATAGTTGCGGTTGATCAGCACGTCAGCGCACCGCCCTTTGATGATCGACTCAGTTCGTGTGAATATGGTTCGGGTGCTCCGGGCATCACCAGTGCCCGGAGCACCCTCAACCACTAGACGTTCGTGGTCAGGCTCATGCAGTTGTGGCTGAGCTCTTCGGTGGCCAGGCCCTGCAGGGCAAGGATGTTCGACATGGAATTCACCTCCTTTCGCGGTCGACGGGAGCGGAGAACCGCGGATCGAGGTACGGCAGGACCGGATGGCCTTCCGACTCGAACGCGGCGTTGAGGGCGAGCAGGATGCCCGCGTTGCCCGTGGCTACGTCCATCGACATCCGCAGGAGCTTGATGCCGGGGAAGCTCAGATGACCCTTGTAGGGCTGCGCGTGCCAGGCCAGCCGCCGGACATGGTCGTCGATGACAGGGCGGTCTTCGGCGTGCCCCAGGTGCGCCAGGGCTGCGATGAACCCGGACCGACCACGGATCAGGCCCGGTTCCCGCACCAGCCGAGATCGGCAAGCTCGGCGAACGCCAGCCACCGCAGCGCTGAGCTGTGCGTCCTCACGGTGGCGGAGGTATTCGTGGGCGACCATCGCAAAGCCCGCGCTCCCACCGTCCAGGTAGATCAGGTACCGGGTGCGGGCACCCGGCTCGACTAGCTGGAAGGTGTCATTGTCGAGAAACTGACCGCGGGCGAGGTCCCAGTGCAACGCGGACCTGGCCAGATCGAGGTATTTGGAGTCTCCGGTCGCCGCGTGGAGGTGTAGAAACAGCAGGCCGGGGCCTGACATACCCCGCAGGAGGCCTGCTTTGTCCGGCGGTATCAGCTCGCTCGCCTTGCCCCTCGCGGTTAACACACCCGCGACCCGGTGCCCCATCTCGATCGCTTCGCTCAGTAGTCCCTCATCTCCGGTGAGCCCGAAGAAGTGCAACAGATTGAGGGCCATGCCTGCGTGGCCACCCATCATGGTCACCGTCGAGGAGGTGTCCACGTGGGCTCGGGCCCGGTCCAGTGTCTCCAGCGCCTCGGCCCGCCGCCCCACCACGTCGAGTGTCGCTGCCACGCCGTGCAGGCCGTCGAAGAGCCCTGGACGTGTCTGCCGAGCACCCCTCGTCGCGCGGACGAGCCATTCGATGTGTCGCGGGGACACCTCGACACCCGCACGGCGCAGGGCGTACAACACGCCGGCCGCACCGTAGGCGAAGGTATGGCCCCCGACGTTGAATTGTTGGGGGTCCCCGGGAAACAGCCGGTCCTCCCTGTCCGGGGTCGCGCTTGCCTCGATCGCGGCGACCAGTGACGCCCGGATCGCCGGCCAGTCAGGAGTGCCTTCGCCCACCAGGACCTCGCCGGGATCGATACCATGATCCCGTGTGGCTACCGGCTCGAGTCCACGGCGCAACATGCCAAGGAATGCGCTCGGGACGGGAAAATTCCGTTTCACCCCGGCCAACAAGTGTGACAACTGCGCAGGTGCGCGGTCTGGGCGCAGTTCCAAGGGCAGGAAAAGAAACAACCGCACACAGCTTAGTTGGTACCAGTCAGCAGCGGCGCCGACAACGCCCGTTGGGGGCGTGAATCCCGGCGCTCCGATTGCCGGCTCCTGGTCGTCCAGATCCACGGTGAATTCGAAGTCGACCAGCGTCACGTTGCCGTCCGGTCGCACCATGACATTGCGCGGATGCAGATCGCCAAAACGTAGCCCTCGCGAGTGCACGGCCGCGACCGCGTTCTCGATCTTCTGGAGAAGATCCAACACCCAGGTGGTGTACTCCGCCAGCTGCTCGTCCACCGGGTCGGGGTCGAGGATCATCACATGACGTTCCTGCATAGTTTCCAGCAGGGACTTTCCCTCAATGTATTCCTCGATCAGGAAGTGATGCTCCCACGCGACCCGGTAGTCGATCAGCCGGGGCACGCAGTCCAGCCCTGCAAGTCGGCGCAGCACCTCCCGCTGGCGCTGTAGTCGCGCTACGGCATCGGCACCTTGGGGATCCATTCCCGCGTGTGGGCGCGCCTCAAGCAGCACAACTTTCTGACCGGAAACTGCGTCTCGCCCTCGGTAGACGCCTCCGCCATTGGAGTAGTGCAGGGCACTGTCCACGACGTAGGGGAAATCGAGAGCTCCGTCTGACCTCGACGCCTCAAGATGAGTACGGAGAACGTCCGGCACCTGCACCCATTCTGGAAGCACGAACACGGGCCCGCGCTGGTCCGGGATCAGCTGGCCGTCAGGACCGAACAGAGCCGGCACCGGATCACCGTCATCACCAGTGCAGGTCAATTCCACGAACGCGCCGTAGCGCACGTACACGGGCCCCTTTCCAACGCGCAGGTCGCTGAGGATGTACGGACCCGTCACGTTTTCCAACAGGAGGGACAGTTCCAGCACCGTAGCGGAGAATTGCGCCTCGTCGGCCGGATAGATAGTCACCAGCTTCCCGCTACCTGACCGCGGCGCGTATTTGCTGTTCATAAACCGAACGGCCATATTGCTGCGAAGAAACTTGAATGACAGTCCACGATCGACGCAGTAGTCCCAGACAGACCCACAAACTTTGTCAGCAGAGTCCACGGTCGCCGATACGTGGATTTTCCAGCCCTGGACCGGCAGTACCCCGCCATCGGGCTTGAGGGAAACCCACCAGTCCCGCACCACCCGGCTCCATCCGTCCGGCGCAGCACGTCGCGCGGTGGACAGCAGCTCGGCTTCGTCGGGCATGCGCGCCGGCGTCTCAAAGAAGTCCTGATCTCCCAGACAGAACGGCGTCAACAGCTGCCAGTCCAGCTTCACATGGCCCCCATGATCGTGTGGCGGAGTCGGATCGCGGCTGGCCATCCCCGTGAATGGCCGGCCGGCAACGCGGTACGTTTCCCACAGTGTCGGACCGCGCTACTTTCCGAACCTCGCGCCGCTACCCGCCGACCCAGGTCTGGCCGCTGTGTGGCAATGGTCCAGCTCAAGGGCAAGGATTCTGCCGCGATCGCTACGGACGGTCGGCTCCCGCTTGCACCTTCGGACACCGCTGGCCGACCGCCCAGACGGTGTAGGACGAGCCCCCGGACCTGTTCGTGAGCTCTCACGACAGGTCCGGGGGCTCGTATCCAGGGTGCGACACGCGGTAGTGATCATGGGAAGGCAACGCCGTTTGATGTGGCGCAAACAGGGATCAAAAACAGCTCACAGCCACGATAAGGCTGTGAGCTGGGAGGCGACGGACGAGTCGGCCTGTACGCCGGGTTCTGTAGCGGGCCGAAGCCCCCTGGCGGCCATCCATCTACGCCCACCGTCACCGATGGGCTCTAGCGGTCTACCCGCGAACTCGGGCGGGCCGCCCTCAATCGCTCGCGCAGATCCGAAGATCCTTTTGACCTTGCTCCGGGTGGGGTTTACCTAGCCGCCCCGGTCACCCGGGGCGCTGGTGGGCTCTTACCCCACCGTTTCACCCTTACCTCGGCCGAAGCCGTGGCGGTCTGTTCTCTGTGGCACTGTCCCGCGGGTCACCCCGGGTTGCCGTTAACAACCACCCTGCCCTGTGGAGCCCGGACGTTCCTCGGGTCCCTCGAAAGGGACACGCGACCGCCCGGCCGACTCGTCCGCCGTACCCCTAGCCTAGTGGATATGAAGATCCCCTTGCCGAGCAGCGCCGACGTCGGGCAGATCGAGGTGTGGGTCACGTCGAGGCCGCTCAGGGAGCTGGTCAGGGCCTTCGGCGGCGCCTGGCCCACGGGCTCCCTGGCGAAGATCCTCTCCGATCTTGATGTGTTCTCCCAGGGCGTGTGGGACTTCCGTGCCGGCCAGGAGCGCCACCTCGCCCGGGCCAAGGACTTCGACCCGGCCCTGTCCGCCCTGGTCACAGCCTCCTGCCGAGCCCTGGGCCTGGTCGACGAGGAACCCCCGAAGAACCAGACCTACACCCACATTTTGGTACTCGGCGGCCTCATCCGAGCCTGCGTCCAACGCCCGGAGTACGCGGCCCGCCTCAGCTCCCAGGTCTCCGCCGACCATGTCACCGCCCTCGGCAGCTTCCGCCCCCTGACCGACATCGAGAAGTCCCTCGGCCTCCGCCTGGGCCTGGGCACCCCCGAGACAGAGTTCGAGGCCATGGACGCCGGCATGCGCCTGGCCTTCCACCTCGCCACCCCCACGGAGACCACCGCCCACGCCCGCCGCTACACCTCGGCCCCACCCAGCCTGGCTATCCCTGCGAAGACGTCGTCTCCCGCGACGCAGCCACAACCAGCCGGCACGACGGCCCCCCAAAGCACTCCCCCAGCCACCGATCCCGCGCCGCCGGGCATACCAGCAGGCCACCCGACGCCCGCCCCGCCGGATACCGCTCCACCCCGCCAGGCGATCCCTGCCCCGCCGTCGTCTCCCGCGACGCCCCCTCAGCCATCCGCGCCCATGCGCCAGCAGAGCGCCCACCCCACCCACACCATCCTCGCCGCCCCCTCCCGCACCCCCGGCCGCCGAGCCAACACCGCCGACACCTACCGCTACTGGGCCGAGAACTACTCCCCCACCGGCAGACTCCTCCTGGTGACCTCCACCGCGTACGTCCCCTTCCAGCACTGCGACGCCCTGCGCGTCCTCGGCCTGGAGTACGGCTGCGAGATCGACACCGTGGGGCTCGCGCCCACCGCGCTCCCGTTCACCCCGGCGAACTACCTCCAGGAGGTCCGCTCGGCGATCCGCTCGATGCGCGCCCTGCACGCGGTGCTCACGGGATGAACGTCCCCCTCCTCCTCACGGCCGGCCTCGCCGCCGGGGCGGTCAACGCGATCGCGGGCGGCGGTTCGCTGATCACGTTCCCCGCGCTGATCGCGGCCGGCCTCTCCCCCGTCACCGCGAACGTGTCGAACTCGATAGCGGCCACCGGCGGGTACCTCGCGAGCGTCGCCGGCAGCTGGAAGGACCTGGACCGGAAGAAGGCGGCACGGCTCATCCCCACCGCCCTGGCCGGGGCGGCCGTCGGCTGCGCGGTGTTGCTCAACACCCCGGCGGCCGCGTTCGAGGCGGTCGTACCGTTCCTGGTGCTGGCGGCGAGCCTGGCTCTCCTCGTACCCAAAAAAGAGGCCAGGGAGACACACCCAGCGGTCCTGCACCTCACGATCTTCGGGCTTTCAACCTATGCCGGGTACTTCGGCGCGGCCGTCGGCGTCATGCTCCTCGCCGGCCTGTCGCTGACCCTCGCCGACAAGCTGACCAGGGTCAACGCGCTCAAGAACGTCATCTCGGCCACGACCGGCCTGGCGACGGCGGCCATCTTCGGCATCTTCGCCTCGGTCAACTGGGGCGCGGTGGCCCTCCTGCTGCCGGCCACGATCATCGGCGGCTACCTCGGCGCCCGCCTGGCCCGCAGAGTCCCCGCCAAGGTGCTCCGCGCCTGCGTCGTCGTCTTCGGCATCACGATCGCCGCCTGGCTCCTCTTCCGCTGACCACGAAGCCGGGCGCGCAACCTGGCCGTCTGGAGACAACGGCGCCGACCGACTACGTCACACCCGGCCGCTCGGCGGGCCAGTGCCTGCGGAAGCTGGACCTTCGCAGGGCGGCCCAGGCACGTTGAGGCCAGGTAGCGGCCGGCCGGGTAGAGGTGGACCGATCAGGAACACCCGCCGCGAAGCGATCGACACCGCAACCCGAGGCTGATCTGGCCCACCCCGACGGAGACATGGGAAACCCGACCGCAGGGCCGGGCCGCCCTGCGGTCGGGTTGGCTATCGGCCGATCACGGCCGACCGCCGCCCAGCCCGGATCACCGGGAGGCAACGGCAAGGAGTGACCGGCCCAAATTCACGATCTCCGGTTCCCGCCCTCCCCGTTGATCAACGCGGTCAACGCGTCCCGCTTCGTGTCCTCGACCACGGGCCGCACATCCCCCTCGTCCGACGTGTAGTCCGTCGGATGCGTGTGATCGATCCCGCTCGGCGTCCCCAACGCCCGGAACAGCAACGTCGCCAGGACCACAACCAACAGGTTGGCCGCGACAGCCACGAGCCCCACATACACCGTCATCTTGGTGTCGAACCCGAACTTCGCCAACGGGAACGCCGACCCACCGAAGTGCTTCTTCGTACCCGCCGCGTTCGGGATCTGGTAGAGCATCCACAGCCCGAACCCGAGCCCGACGGCCCAGCCCGCGAGCAGCGCCCACCGGTGCAACCAGCGGGTATACAGGCCGATGGCCACGGCCGGCAGCGTCTGGAGGATGATCACGCCGCCGATGAGCTGGAGGTCGATGGAGAATTGGGGATCGAGGAGCAGGATGCACAGGACCGCGCCGATCTTGACGACCAGCGAGGTTATCTTGCTGACGTTCGCCTCCTGCTTGGGCGTGGCCGTCTTGTGCAGGAACTCCTTGTAGATGTTGCGGGTGAACAGGTTCGCGGCGGCGATGGACATGATGGCGGCCGGGACCAGGGCGCCGATGCCGATCGCGGCGAAGGCGATGCCGACGAACCAGTCGGGGAACAGCTTGTCGAAAAGTTGCGGGACGATCGTGTTGGTGTCGGTGCCGATCGGGGTGACCTTGGCAGCGATGGCCATGAAGCCGAGCAGGGCGATCAGGCCGAGCAGCAGGCTGTAGGCGGGCAGGGCCGACATATTCCGCTTGATGACGTCGCGGTTCTTGCTTGCGAGCACCCCTGTGACCGAGTGCGGATACAGGAACAGAGCAAGAGCCGAGCCAAACGCCAGTGTGACGTACTGGAGCTGGTTGTTCGCGTTCAGCAGGATGCCGTCGGAGGGGTTCGGCGACTTGGTGAACTTGGCGTCCGCCGCGTCGAAGATGCTGCCCCAGCCGCCGAGCTTGTACGGGATGTACAGCACGGCCACGATGATCACGATGTAGATCAGGGTGTCCTTGACGAACGCGATCAGCGCTGGGGCGCGCAGGCCCGACTTGTAGGTGTAGGCCGCCAGGATGCCGAACGCGACGATGATCGGCCAGTGCCCGGTCACGCCCATCGACTTGAGTACGGCCTCGATGCCGACGAGCTGGAGGGCGATGTAAGGCATGGTGGCGACGATGCCGGTGACCGCGATGACCAGGGCCAGAACCGGGGAGCCGAACCGGCCGCGCACGAAGTCGGCCGGGGTGACGTAGCCGTGCCGGTGCGAGACCGACCAGAGCCGGATCAGGACCAGGAAGACCAACGGATAGACCACGACGGTGTACGGGACCGCGAAGAAGCCCATCGCACCCGCGCCGAAGACCAGGGCGGGCACCGCCACGAAGGTGTACGCCGTGTACAGGTCACCGCCGATCAGGAACCAGCTGACCCAGGAGCCGAAGTTGCGCCCGCCCAGGCCCCACTCGTCGAGGTGTTCCATGGTCTGCGGGCGGCGCCACCGGGCGGCCACGAAGCCCATGCCACTGACCAGGAGGAACAGGACGGCGAAGATGATCAGTTGAGTCCACTTGATGGTCATGATCTCTTACCCATCCGGTACACCAGGGTCGTGCCGGAGACGCCGACAATGATGAAGGCGAGCTGGAGCCAGTAGAACCGGGGAAAGCCGAAAAGGCGCGGCGAGTCCGCGTTGAAGACGAAGGTGAGCAAGGGTAGAACTATCGGGACCAGCAGCAGCCAGTTCCACGGACTTCGATCGCTGCGCCGGGGCGCGGTGTCGGGGGCGGGCATCCTGGCTCCTCGTGTGACCTGGATCATGTGCCCGCGCACAGTAACCCCTATCAGCCGTTCGGGGGAGCCCTCGACGCGCCGAACGGCTGCCTCCGCGCGCCGAACGGTCGACCCGTCACGGGGCGTATTCCGACGCGCGGTAGGAATAACGGTCGGTGACCGACGAAAAGGGGCCACCCGAATGGGCGGCCCCTCGCGTCCGGGTCGGTCAGAGGTGGGTCAGGTGGGACGTGTCGTTGACCAGGCGGACCGACACACCGCCGTCGCGCCACGAGTCGACCAGCGACACCCCGGCCGGGTCCAGGTGCAGCTGGTGCAGGAACCCGGGGCCGCCGTCGAGCGCCTCGCGCAGCGCCACCTTGATCGGGCTGACGTGACTGACCACGACGATCGTCTTTCCGGAGTACTTGGCCCGGAGCCCGGCCACCGCGCCGCGGACCCGCTCGGCGACCTGGTCGAACGACTCCCCGCCGGGCGGGGCCAGCGACGTGTCGCCCAGCCACGCGGTCAGCTCCCCCGGCCACTGGGCGGACACCTCGCCGAAGGTGAGGCCCTCCCAGGTGCCGAAGTCGCACTCGATGAGGTCGGGTTCGAGGATCGGCTTGCGGGCGTAGCGGGCGGCGATGGCCTCCGCCGTCTGCCGGGTCCGGGTCAGGGGCGAGCAGACGATGGCGGCGACGTCGTCGGCGATCAGGCCCACGCGGCCGGCTGCGGCTTTGGCCTGGGCCTGGCCCCGGTCGGTGAGGGGTACGTCGCCCCGGCCCGAGTACCGCTTCTCCGCCGTGCGGGGCGTCTCGCCGTGCCGGACCAGGATCAGCCGGGTCGGGGCCTCCACCCGGGGCACCCAGCCACCGGGAGCCGACGCCCCCTGCGTCGCGGGCGCCGCCCCGGATCCGGCGCGGGCCGCAGCCGAGGTGGCGCCAGCTGAGGCGGAGGTCGTGCCAGCTTTCGAGGCAGCTCCGGAGCCCTGTCCAGCGACCGCAGCCGAGGCGTCAGCCGCCGTGCCACCGGCCGCCGGCCCGTTGCGGGACACGGGTGTCCCGTCCATCGCGCTGTTCGCCAACGCGTCCGCGCGCCCATTCTCCGCCCGCGGAATCCACTTGTACGTGACCCGCTCGAACCCCCGGGCCAACGCCGCGGCCTCCCGGGCGAGCGGCTTGAGCCCCTCGTGCTTGATCTGCCACCGCCCGGACATCTGCTCCACCACGAGCTTGGAGTCCATCCGCACGTCGACGTGCCGGGCCCCGAGTTCCCCGGCGGCCCGCAGCCCGGCGATCAGCCCGGAGTACTCGGCCACGTTGTTCGTCGCGATGCCGAGCACGTCGGCCCGTTCCGCGAGCACGGCACCCGTCTGGGGGTCGAGGACGACCGCGCCGTACCCGGCGGGTCCCGGGTTGCCCCGCGAGCCGCCGTCCGCCTCGACCACGACCCGGGCGGTCACAGGCCGGACTCGCCCGTCCGGACCAGGATCCGCCGGCACTCCTCGCACCGGACGACCTCGTCGGGCTTGGTGGCGCGGACCTCGGCGAGCGCGCCGCCGGACAGTTCCAGGCGGCAGCCCTCGCAGCGGCGCTGGCGGAGCATGGCCGCGCCGATGCCGCCGCTGGAGTCGCGGATCTTCTCGTACAGGGCGAGGAAGTCGGCCGGCAGGTTCAGCACGATCGGGCCCCGGGACTCGCGGCGGCGGTCCTCCTCGGCGGCGATCTCGGCGAGGGCCTTGTCGCGGCTGGCCTCGGCGGCGTTCTTCGCGGCGGTGAGCGCCTCGACCCGGCCGGCGATGCCCGCGACGACGGAGGCGGCGGACTCGCGCTTCTCCATCAACTCCAGCTCGGAGTCCTCCAGCTCGCCCTGGCGGCGGCCGAGGGAGACGAGTTCGTGCTGGAGGGCCTCGAGTTCCTTGCCGGTGCCCTGGCCGGAGTCGAGCCGGGCCTGGTTGCGCTGGGCGCGCTGGCGGACCTGGTCGATATCGCCCTCGTACCGCTTGATGTCGCGGTCCAGGTCGTCGACCTCGGCCTGGGCGTTGGCCCGCTCGTCGACGATCAGGCGGAGGTCGTTGTCGAGCTTGACCAGCTCGGCGTGCTCGGGCAGGTTCTTCCGCCGGTGCGCGAGCTGGTTGAGGGCAGTGTCGACCGCCTGCAGATCAAGCACACGGAGCTGTACGAACGGGTCGACCTTCACTGGCTGGGCTCCTCAAACGTTCCACGGGTCGGTCACGGCGTCAGACACGACGGTATCTACTCCGGCCTCATCTCGCATCCGGCGGGCCAGGTCGTCGAGCCACGGGCGCTCGGTGGCCCAGTGGGCCGCGTCCAGCAGGGCCGGGCCGCCGGCCGCCAGGTGTTCGCTGGCGGGGTGGTGGCGCAGGTCGGAGGTGAGGAAGGCGTCGACACCGGCCGAGGTGGCCGCCATCAGGTAACTGTCCCCCGCGCCGCCGGAGACCGCAACCGTGCGGACAATCCGGTCAGGGTCGCCACCGGCACGAACGCCCCAGGAGGTGGTGGGGAGCACACAGTTGGCGTGTTCGGCGAACTCGGCGAGGGTCATGTCCTCGGACAGTTCCCCGATCCGGCCGATCCCTCGTCCACCGCCGGCCGCCGCGCCGGTCGCCGGGACCAGGGGGCGCAGGTCGGTCATGCCGAGCCGGTCGGCGAGCGCGTCGGAGACGCCGGGGTTGGCGACGTCGCCGTTGGTGTGCACGACGTGCAGGGCGACGCCGGCGCGGATCAGGTCGCGGATCATGCGGCCCTTGAAGGTGGTCGCCGCGACGCTGGACACGCCCCGGAGCAGCAGGGGGTGGTGGGCGACGATGAGCTGGGCCCCGGCGTCGATGGCCTCGGCGATGGTCTCGGGCACGCAGTCGACGGTGAGGTGGACGCGGTGCACGAAGTACTCGGGGTCGCCGACGACCAGCCCCACCCTGTCCCAGTCCTCGGCCCAGGCCGGCGGATACCACGTGTCGAGGAGTGCGAGGAGGTCCGAGAGGTTCACCGCGGCGAGGCTACCGGGTCCTCACGCCGCCGATAACGCGGCTCGCCGGGGCAGCCCCTCCAGCGCCAGGTGCCAGGGGAACGCCTCGACGAGGTGCGCGCCGTGCCGGGGCTCGTGCGGCCGGTGCCCGGGGGTGTCCCACAGCACCCGCACCCCCCAGCTCTCCAGGCGGCGCAGGCTCTCCCCGAACGCGGGGTGCGCGGCGTGCGCCCGGTTGGAGAACGGCATGGTGACGATGGGCAGCCCGAGCCCGATGGCCTCCACGATCAGGCCGAGCGCCAGGGTGTCGCAGATCCCGGCGGCCCACTTGTTGATCGTGTTGACGGTGGCGGGGGCGACGATCACGGCATCCGGTTCGGGGAGTACGTCGGGGTCGTCGGGGTTCTTGTAGGTGCTGCGGACCGGGTGCCCGGTCTGGAGTACCAGCGCGTCGGTGTCGATGAACTTGGTGCCGTCGGGGGTGGCCACCACGCACACGTCCCAGCCGTCGGTCTGGGCCAGCTCGACGAGCCGGCCCACCCCGGCGGCGAGGGGCGAGCCGCACGCGATGACGTAGAGGGTCTTCACGCCGCCACTCCCATGTGGTCCACGAGCTCGACGAGCTGGGTGGGGACGTTGCCCCGGTTGCGCCGGACGACCTCGCTGGCGACCTCCTGGGCCTGCGGGCGGCACAGCACCTCGGAGGGGGCCAGTTCGTTGGCCTCCAGGAGCATGGTGGCCGCGCTGTCCAGGGCCCCGTACTGGGTGTGCCCCCGGGCGAGGTCGATGAGGTGGTTGGCGCGCCGCTCGGTGAGCAGCCCCTCGAACTTGGTCATGTCGATGCTGGCGTGCACCTGGGCGGCGAGCTTGCCCTCGCCCATCTCGACGGCGGCGGCGGCCCGGTGCAGTTTGACGTTGGTGGGGCCGAAGCTGGTCCAGTACCGGTTGTCGTCGTGCCCTAACAGCGCCGCGGTCTCCTCGGCCTGGTCGAGCAGTTCCTTGACGGCGGCGTTGTCCCCGAGGTGCGCGGCGGCCATGGCGCCCTGGAGGAGCAGGATGCCGAACACGCTGAGCCGGTCCGGGGTGGCCTCGGCCTCCGTGGACGGCGCGAGGTGGTTGGCGACGGACACGTTGAGTTCGAGGGCCGGCTGGTGCCGGCCCAGTGAGCGCAACGCGTTGGCCACCCGCATGGACGCGATGCCGGTGAGCAGCGGGTCGCCGGCGCGCTGGGCGACGTTGATGGCCCGGTCGGCCGCGAGCCAGCACAGTTCGTGCTCGCCGAGTTTGCGCAGCGCCGACGAGGAGATCATGTACACCTGGGCGAGCAGCGAGGCGGCCTGGCTCTCCTCGGCCCGGCCCCGGTACGCGCGGTCGGCGGCCTGGGCGTCGTTGATCAGGCGGGGCAGCAGCCGGGCCAGGATCCCGTACCGCACGTGCTGGAAGGTGTTCCAGGCGTGGTTGACGGACTTCGCCAGCTCGCCGACCGGTGGCGGTTCGCCGAACCCGACCGGGCTGAGGAACGGGCTGATGCTGTCGTAGCACTCCAGGGACGAGCGGATCTCCTCGACCTCGACCTGGTCGATGCAGTTGGCGCTGTCCGGCTTGCGGGCCGGGTCCTTGCCCATCAGGAGCTGGACGTCGACCTGGAGGACCTCGGCGATGTCGTACAGGACGGAGAACTTGTCCAGCCTGCGCACCCCCCGTTCCACCTTGTCGACCCAGCTCTTCGACTTGCCCAGCCGGTCCGCGAATACTTGTTGGGACAAGTTGCGGCGGAGGCGCCAGTACGCCACCCGACGTCCGATGGGCAGCTCATCCACGGCCATCTCTTTGCCTCCTCGTCCAGAGATCGCACACTGTGTCTGTTGCGCTACGCACAGGTACAAGTAACTTCTTCATGTACCGAGTTCTATTCGGGCCAACGAGCACCCCGCGAAGAAGTGACGACGGAGGAACAGCCGCCATGACGTGGAATCCTGTGCCGAGACCGGTGATTCGGACACTTCTCCGCCGTTCAGCTGTGCTATACGCCCGACATGGGTGGAATGTCCTAGCCGGTGCGTCCCTTGCGGGGGACAAATTCGACTGCGGGACGACCAGCTGTCCGACCATCAATTGCCATCCCGTACACGATGACCTCGGCGCGCAACTGCGACCAACGGCCGACCCTGACCTGATCGCCACTTGGTGGTACAGGTCGCCGTACACCGTGCTGTTGCCGACCGGGCTCGGCTTCGACGTGATCGAGGTTCCGGCGTACCTCGGGGCCCTCGCGGCGCGGATCCTCGGCGAGCACGGACCCCGCTGCCCGATCAGCGTCTCGCCCTCCGGACGGTGGATGCTGTTCGTCGCCGAGGGCGAGCCGCTGCGCCCCGAACTGGACCGCCAGCTGGACATAGTCCGGCACGGGAAGGGCTCGTGGGTGCCGGCGCCGCCCAGTCGGTACCCATCGGGGAGGGTTCGTTGGGAAGTGTCGCCGGGCACGGTGGGGTGGGCGTTGCCCGGGTCGTACCCGGTGCAGAACGCCCTCGTCGACGCGCTCCAGTTGGTGGCCCCCCGCCAGGCCGCCTGATCCCTGCTCAGCACTGCTTCGTTATATCCACTACCAACAGGTACCAACAGGTTTCGGCCAGCGGCCGACAGCGGTGACCAACAAGACCCATGGAGCCAACGCCGACCCGTACCCGGCTCTTACATCCGAACACGCGTCGACCCCGCCCCGGACGAGCCGGGACGGGGTCGACGGGTTTCGCGCTACGGGACGCAGTTGCCGGCCGGCTGCGAGCTGCCGCAGTGGTTGGCCTGGAACACGTTCGTGGCGTTGCCGCTGTCGTCCACGAGGTCCGCGGGCAGGTTGCCGTGCAGCACGTTCGCGGAGACCAGGGTGTGCTCGGCACCGGCGGCCAGCACGATGCCGCCCGGGAACGGCACCGGGCCGCCCAGGTTGTCGTGGACGATGTTGGCCGACACCGCGTTGTGCTGCCCGCCGATCAGCGCGATCCCCGTGCCCTGCAGCGGCGGCACCTCCTCGTTCGGCGCGCAGTACCGGTTGTTGCCGCTGCTGTTGTTCGCGCTCACCTCGTTGTGGCCCATGCCGCCGGGCTGGCCGTCGTCCACCAGCACGATGCCGAGACAGTTGTCGACGACGTTGTTGGCGGACACCTTCACGTGGTGGGCGTGCCGGACCAGGATGCCCAACGCCCCGCCCGAGACGTGGTTGCCGGAGACCTTCGTGCCGTACGCGTTGGCGGTGTCGCCCACGTAGATGCCCGCGTCGTCGGTCGTGCCGGTCACCACGTTGCCGACGAACTCGCCGCGGGTGGACTCGAACTCGGCGATGCCGTACTCCGGGTTGTCGACCGCGTGCACGGTGCGCACGGTCAGCCGGTCGGTGAACACGCCGAACACGCCGAACTCGAAGCCGCGCACGGTCAACAGCTCCACGGTCACGCCGTGCACCGGCTGGCCGGGCGAGCCGAGTACGCAGATCCCGGACTCCGGGCCCATGCCCGCGCAGCCGTTCGCCCCCATCGGCTCGATCACCGTCTCCGGGCCGATGCCGTGGATCCTGATGCCGTGCTTGGTGACCTTGACGCCTCCCGCGTACGCCCCGGCCAGCAGTTGGATCGAGTCACCCGGGTCGGCGGCGTCGACGGCCGCCTGGATGGACTGGCCGGGCAGGACGATGTGGCTGTCGCCCCCGGCCATGGCGGGCGTGGCGCCGAGGGCGACGGTCGAGGCGACCACGGCCCCGACCATCAGCATTCTGGCAATGCGTTGCATTGGGCGTTACCTCCGTATAGGCGATGTTTGCCAACACATAGCCTGCCCCGGGAGTCACATCCGTATTACCCGAATTTGTGAATTACTACAGCTCGTCCATCGCCTTGTATATCCGCTTCTCCGACACCGGGTACGCGGTCCCCAGGCTCTGCGCGAAATAGCTCACCCGCAGCTCCTCGATCATCCACCGGATCCTCGTCAGCTCCGGGCTCGGCGGCACCTCGGTGACCAGCTGGCGGTACTCCGCCTCGACCTCCTGCACCGACGCGGTCCACTGCTTGTCCCGGGCCCCGTTCGTCGGCAGCTTGTCCAGGCGCTGCTCGATGCCCTTGAGATAGCGCGGCAGCTGCGGCACCTGCCGGCCCCCGGCTGCGGCCACGAACCCCGGGTAGATCAGCCCGGACAGCTGGCGGCGCATGTCGGCGAGCGCGGCCAGGTCGGCGGGGGCCCTCAGCCGGCCCTCGACGGTGTGCGCGATGCCGAGCACGAGCTGCACGTGGGTGATCACGTTGTACACGACGTCGGACAGCGAGGCCCGGACGTGGTCGCGGAGCTTCGCGAACCCCTCGGCCGTCCACGCGGGACCGCCGGCCTGCTCCACGAGCGCGTCCACGGCGCAGTTCGCGCAGTCGTCGAACATCGCGGTCGCCTTGCCGCCCGGGTAGCGCGACAGGGCCAGCTTCGCCTGGTTGGACAGCCGGGCCAGCACCGGCTTGACCGGCGAGGAGATCGTGAGGAGCAACAGCCGACGGGTACCGACGACCATGGCCGCCGCCGCCTCCGCCTGGTTCTCGAAGACCTTCACCGACACCGAGTCGCCCGCGTCGACCAGCGCCGGGTACGCGTTCACCGGGTAGCCGCCGAGGTTGCGCTGAATGACCTGCGGCAGGTCCCCGAGGTCCCAGGACCTCAGCCCGCGCCGCTCGATGGAGCTGCCCGCCGTGGCGAGCTCCTGCTGCACCTTCGGCTTGAGCTGCTGCTGGAGGGCCACCAGGTCCTTGCCCTCGGCGAGGGTGGCGCCCTTGTCGTCGAGTACCCGATAGGTGATCTTCAGGTGGTCCGACACCCGGGACAGGTCCCAGTCGGCCCGCCCGATCTGGTGGCCGCCGCTGTACCGGCGCAGCTCGCGCGCCAGGCCGTCGAGCAGCGGTTCGGAGCCGGGGGTGAGCCGGTCCAGCGCGGCGGCGGCGTAGTCGGGGGCCGGCACGAAGTTGCGCCGGACGGCCTTCGGCAGCGACTTGATCAGGGCCGTGACCAGGTCCTGGCGCAGCCCGGGGATCTGCCAGTCGAAGATCCCCGGGGTCAGCGTGGACAGCCGGCCCAGCGGCACGTGCACCGTGACCCCGTCGGCGTCGGCCCCCGGCTCGAACTGGTACGTGAGCGCCAGGCCGTCCCAGACGTCCGGGTAGTCCTTCGGGTCGAGCGCGCCCTTGCCCTCGTTGATCAGCATCGCCTTGGAGAAGCTGAGCAGGTCGGGCTGCTCGCGTTTCGTCTTCTTCCACCACGAGTCGAAGTGCCGGCCCGAGACGCACTCCTTGGCGACCCGCTCGTCGTAGAACTGGAACAGGGTCTCGTCGTCCACCAGGATGTCGCGGCGGCGGGCCCGGTTCTCCAGCTCCTCGACCTCTTCGAGCAGGTCGCGGTTCTCCTGGAAGAACGCGTGGTGGGTGTCCCAGTCGCCCTCGACCAGCGCGTGCCGGATGAACAGCTCCCGGGCCACCGTCGGCGCGATCCGGCCGTAGTTGACCTTGCGCTGGGCGACGATCGGCACGCCGTACAACGTGACCTTCTCGTACGCCATCACTGCGGCCTGCTTCTTCTCCCAGTGCGGCTCGGAGTAGCTGCGCTTCACCAGGTGCGGGGCCAGCGGCTCGACCCACTCGGGTTCGATCTTCGCGTTGATCCGGCCCCAGAGCTTCGAGGTCTCCACCAGCTCGGCGGACATCACCCAGCGCGGCGGGGTCTTGAACAGCGCCGAACCCGGGAAGATCGAGAACTTCGCACCCCGCGCCCCGAGGTACTCGCGCTTGGCCGCGTCGAACAACCCGATATGCGACAACAGGCCGCTGAGCAGGGCGAGATGGATGCCCTGCGCGGCGGCCGGCGCGTCGTTCAGCGGGAGGTTGAGGGTCTTGGCGACCTGGCGGAGCTGGCTGTAGATGTCCTGCCACTCGCGGACCCGCAGATAGTTCAGGAACTCGGTGCGGCACATCCGGCGGAACGCGTTGCTCGACAGCTCCCGCTGCTGCTCCTGGAGGTACTTCCACAGCGCCAGGAACGACGCGAAGTCCGAGGACTTGTCCACGAACCGGGAGTGCTTCTCCGTGGCCGCCATCTGGTGCTCGGCGGGCCGTTCACGGGGGTCCTGGATGGACAGCGCCGCCGCGATCACCATGACCTCGCTGACGCACCCGTGCTTGTCGGCCTCGATCACCATCCGGGCCAGCCTCGGGTCCACCGGCAGCGCGGCGAGCTTGCGGCCCATCGGCGTCAGCCCGTCGGAGTCGAGCGCGCCCAACTCCTCCAGCAGCTGCACGCCGTCGGCGATGTTGCGCTTGTCCGGCGGCTCCAGGAACGGGAACGCCGCGATGTCGCCCAGCCCGATCGAGGTCATCTGGAGAATCACGGACGCCAGATTGGTACGCAGGATCTCCGGGTCCGTGAACTCCGGCCGCGACTCGAAGTCCTCCTCCGAGTACAGCCGGATGCAGATGCCGTCCGAGGTGCGCCCGCAGCGGCCCTTGCGCTGGTTCGCCGACGCCTGCGACACCGCCTCGATCGGCAGCCGCTGCACCTTCAACCGGTGGCTGTAGCGGGAGATCCGCGCCGTCCCCGGATCGATCACGTACTTGATCCCCGGCACCGTCAGCGACGTCTCCGCCACGTTCGTCGCCAGGACCACCCGGCGGCCGGCGTGCGGGGCGAAGACGCGGTGCTGCTCGGCCACGGACAGCCGCGCGTAGAGCGGCAGCACCTCCGTACCCCGGAGCTTGAGCTTGTTCAGCGCGTCGGCCGTGTCCCGGATCTCGCGCTCGCCGCTGAGGAACACCAGGATGTCCCCCGGCCCCTCCGACTGGAGCTCCTCCACCGCGTCGGCGATCGCCGAGGTCTGGTCGGTGTCCTCGTCCTCGATCGGGTTGTAGCGCACCTCCACCGGGAACGTGCGGCCCGAGACCTCCACGATCGGCGCGCCGTCGAAGTGCGCCGCGAACCGCTCCGGGTCGATCGTCGCCGAGGTGATGATCACCTTCAGGTCCGGGCGGCGCGGCAGCAGCTGCTTGACGTACCCGAGGATGAAGTCGATGTTCAGGCTGCGCTCGTGCGCCTCGTCGATGATCAGCGTGTCGTACTGCTCCAACGCCCGGTCGTTCTGCAACTCCGCGAGCAGGATGCCGTCCGTCATCAGCTTGACCAGCGTCGTGTCCTTGACGTGGTCGGTGAACCGGACCTTGAAGCCGATCGCGTCGCCCAGCTCCACGTTCAGCTCGTCGGCGATCCGGTCGGCCACCGTCCGCGCGGCGAGTCGGCGTGGCTGGGTGTGCCCGATCAGGCCCCGCACGCCCCGGCCGAGTTCCAGGCAGATCTTCGGCAGCTGGGTCGTCTTCCCCGAACCCGTCTCGCCGGCCACGATGACCACCTGGTGGTCGCGGATCGCCGCGAGCAGGTCGTCCTTCTTCTGGCTGACCGGCAGCGCCTCGGGATACGTGATCGCCGGCACCGCCGCCCGGCGCCGGGCCACCCGCTCCTCGGCCGTGGCCAGGTCGGCGGCGATCTGCGGCAGCTTCCCCTGGTCGCGGCGCGCGCCGTCGAGCCGACGCCCCAGCCTGCGCTGGTCTTTCAGCATCAGCTCGGGCAGCCGCTGGAGGAGATCGGCGAGGCGGGGTGTTTCCGGTGCTGTTCCCATGTCCGCACCAGGATAGGTGGTCGGCCGGGGCCGGATCACCGGGTTTACGCGCCGGAGCCCCCGGCGTGGCCTGGGCCACACCGGGGGCCGTACCCCGGGCCTTCCGGGCCGCCCGGGGCGCGGGCCCGGCCCCATGGTGGTGGGCCGGGGGCCTGGCCACCCCGGGCACCCAGCCGCGCCCGGGGTGGGGACCCCGGCCCAAGGGTGGCGGGCCGGGGTCGTCTCGGGTTACGCCGGCTTGGCGATGCTCAGCGTGTACGCGCCGGAGCCGGAGTAGGCGGTCACCACGTACCGGTAGTACCCGGCGGCACCGCTGTAGCTGATCTGCTCGGCGTTCGTCGGGCCGTTGGACACCGCGACCTGCGCCCAGGTGCTGCCGTTCCACTTCTGCAGCGCGAGGTCGTAGTCCGCGCCCGCCGGGCCGCGCAGGCAGCTGGCGTGCGTGCCCGAACCGGCCGACTGGTAGTAGCTGTTGTTCGGCTGGATCGCCGTGCCGCCCGCCGCCAGGGAACCGGAGTAGCCGGTGCAGCCGCCCGGGCCGCCGGTCGGGCCGGTCGTCGGGGTCGGGTTGCCGCCGCCGGTCACCAGGGTCAGGCCGTACGTCTGGAGGATCTCGTTGACCGGCTGGAAGAACGTCGTACCACCCGAGGAGCAGTTGCCCGAACCGCCGGAGGTGACGCCCTGGGCCTGGCTGCCCGAGATCGCCGAGCCGCCCGAGTCCCCGGGTTCGGCGCACACGTTCGTCTGGATCAGGCCCGTGATCGTGCCCTGCGGGTAGGTGACCGAGGCGTTGCGGGACTGGATCGTGCCGCAGTGCCACCCCGTCGTCGAACCCGACCGGCAGATCGAGGAGCCCACGGCCGCCTCGCTCGAACCGGCCACCGTCACGGTGCCGCCCGAGTAGTTGTTGACCAGCCCGCGCGGGGTGTTGCCCGCCGCCGTCCGGACGAACGCGTAGTCGTTGCCCGGGAACGACGAACCCGCGAACGAACCGCTCGGCTGGGTCGTGCTCGCGCCCGTGGTGCCGCAGTGCCCGGCGGTGACGAAGCCCGTGGTCACCGGGAAGCCGACGGAACAGCGGGTGCCCGAGCCGATGTAGTACGCGTTGCCGCCGATCACGTCGATCAGCGGCCGGGGGGCCTCGGTGGTCTCCACGACCCGGACCGCCGAGGCCTCCACACCCGCGGTCGCGACCAGGGACCGGGTCCGCGCCACGGCGGCGGGGTGCGCCTTGACGACGACGGTGTTGGTGGTGACGTCGGTGTACCAGTACGGCACCTCGGTGCCCTTCAGGACCGAGCCCAGCTGGTCGCGGATCGCGTCGAGCTGCCGCTCCGTGCGGGTCACGGCCACCGGCTCGGCACCGGCCGCGCGGACCTTCGCCGCCTGGGCCTCGTTGAGCACCCCGACCTTGTAGGACCGCCCGTCGGCGGAGATGTACCCGCCGCCGAAGCCGACGTCGAACTGCCGGCGCAGGGCCGCCTCGACCCGCGAGGCCTTCTCCTCCAGGACGAACCGGTCGCGCACCTTGTCCGGGCTGATGCCCAGGTCACGCTGCACCGCGCCGTACACCTCGGGCGCGATCGCACCGACGCTGGACGGCTCCGCGAGGGGGACGGGGCCGGCCAACGCCGGGAGATTCAGAGCGGAGACGACTCCCACCGTCATGGCCGCGACAGCCACAACGGTCGTCACTTTGCGTTTCATCGTGTGGTACTCCTCCTTGAGGGGAAGGAGGCGACGGGCCACGGTCGAGTTCGCTGAGCTGGTCAGCCCGCCGCTTCCCAGGAAGCCGCCGTTGGCGGTGAGGCAAGCTAACCCGCGACAGATCAACCGAGATAGATAGCAGCTAGGTCATACCACCGGCGTACCGGAGGGGCCGTAGCCCGGATTGCGGGCCAACCACGCCTGGTACGCGGAGCTGCGCGCGGCCGCCTCCGCGTACGCCGCCGTCGCGTGCGCCACCACCCGTTCGGCGATGTCCGCGCCCGGCGAGTCCGGATGCCAGCCCAGCACGTGCCGCCAGCGCAGCGGCACCCCGGTCAGGGGCACCGCGGTGAGCCCGGGGACCACCCGGAACGTCGGCTGGCACAGCGCCACCGCGTCGCCGGCCGCCACGAGGTCGTAGGCCCCGGCGAGGTCCGTCTCGTACATCTCCTGCGGGGTGAACCCGGCCCGCACACAGGCCGCCGCGAAACACTCGGAGAAACAGCCGTCCCCCGGGGTCGCCAACCAGCGCGCGTCGGCCAGCTCCGACAGCTCCACCTCCGCCCAGCCGGAGGCCGGGTGCGCGTCGGGCACCAGCACGAACACCGGGTCCAGCGCGATGTCCCGCCAGATCAGGCCCTGGCTCGTCGGCGGGGACGCGTCGCCGCACACCCCGATCAGCGCGAAGTCCAGCCGGCGCGCGGCCACCATGCCGATCAGCTCGTCCGCCGACCAGGCCGGGTGGGTGGTGATCCGCGCCTCCGGCTGCTCGGCCGCGAGCCGGTGCACCAGGCCGCCGAGGATGGGACCGTTGACGGCGCCGATCCGGTACCGCTCCGGCACCGTCGTACTCGCCATCCGGGCCGCGTCCTCGCGCAGGCCCTCCACGGCGGGCAGCAGCACCCGGGCCCGGGCGAGCACCAGCTCGCCGAGCGCCGTGGGCCGCGCGCCCTTGCGGTCGCGTTCGAACAGCGCCCCGCCGAGGGTGCCCTCGATCCGGTGGAGCTGTGCGGTCAACGCGGCCTGGGCGAGGCCGAGCACGGCCGCCGCCTTGGTCACGCTGCCCGTCTCGGCGATCGCGCAGATGACCCGCAGATGCCGGAGCTCCAGGTTCATGTACTGACCCTAGGGCGAGACGTGCGTCACAGAGAAGCCTACAGAGGGTCACTAAGCTGCTGGAAGATCAACGAATCGGGGATAAATACGCTGAAATCCTCGCAGAGGCGGAGCTAAGAGAGGTGCCCCCGCGCGGAAAGTGCGGTGGGGCGGCGGTGTCGCCGCCCCACCGTCAGGTCACCGGACCGGGTTCAGGCTCCGGTCCATCACCGGATCCCAGTCGTCCAGTTCCGGGAAGTGCTCCCCCGCCAGGCTCGGCGCGGGCGCGGTGTACCCGGCCCAGCGGCGCAGCGCCGCCGTCGCCGTGGCCGCCTCGTCGCCGACCAGCCGGGAGATGTTCGCGCCGTGGTTGGCCCCCGGCGCGGTGAAGCTCAGCGAGTCCTTCGTGCCCGGGCCGAGGGTGAACGGCTCCGCGCCCCACGGGTCGTTCTGCCCGTAGACGAACAGCAGCCGGCTGCCCCGCATCTGCACCCACTGGTCGATCTGCAACATCACCCACGGCTGGAAGGACATCGGGATCGAGCGGGGTACGAAGTTGCGCGGGGTGTCCTCGAACGGGTACCGCTGCTGGCTCCTGAGGTAGTCGAGCTGGATCACCGGGTACCCGAGCTGCGTACCCGCCTGGTAGTAGTACGGGGTGAACGGGGCCAGGCCCTGGTCCGTGGTGGAGTCGAAGCCGCCCCAGTCGTCGAGCCAGGCGAAGATGTCGTCGTCGCTGGCCGTGGTCGCCGGCACCTGCGCGCACAACGACACCCCGCCGTACTGCCAGAAGCCCCACTGCGCGCTGTTCACCATGTACTCGAACCCGCGGTCGGGCCCGTCGACCACCGTGTACGTCCGCCCGTTCGCGGCGGCCCACGCCTCCAGCCGGGGCTCCAACGTCCCGCGCCGGCGCAACGCCTCCACCTGCACGGCGTTCAGGGCGGCCCGGCACTCGGGGGTGCCGACGTTGGCGAAGAACCGGTCGTACGCCGCGTCGCTGTCGGCCACCACGTCGTTCGGGGCGACGTAGGCCACCGTGCCGTCGACGTCGTTCGGGTAGAAGTGCCGGTGGTAGACCGAGGTCATGCCGCCCTTGCTGGCGCCCGTGGACACCCACTTCGCCTTGTACACCTTCTTCAGGGCGCTGACCAGCCGGTGGTGGTCCGTCGCGGCCTGCCAGACGTCCAACTTGGACCAGTTCGGATTCGTCGGGATCGACGGCGTGAAGAACCGCTGCTCCACCGAGACCTGGTTGCCGGCCAGCAACTGGGTCGGCTCCGACCGGAACGCGCGGGTCGACACGTTGTAGCCGGAGGTGTGCAGCACCATCGGCCGGGCGGTGTCGCGGTGCATCAGGGTGAACCGCTGCTGGTACGTGCCGAGCGACGGGTTGTGGTGGTCCACGTACTGCCGGAAAGTCAGAACGAAGAACCGGTGCGGTGCGGGCACCGACTGCTCGGAGACCACGGTCAACCCGGGGATCGCCTTCAGCCGCGCCAGGATGTCACCCTCGGCGGCGGCCGCCGGTTGGGCGATGCCGACCAGGCCCGCGAGCAGGGCGGCGGCGGCGAACGAGCGCCATAGACGAGACACGCATTCCTCCCGTTCGATATGTGTCCCGCGACTGTAGCCACCCCCTCCCGGCATACGGAAGACCTACGGACACACTGGACACTACGAACAGGACACACGGAGGGCGCCCCGGGACGGCGATGGGCGCCCCGCTCCGGGCGGACGGCTCACGAGCCGGGCGTTGGGCGGGCGGCACCCGAGCGGAGCGTCGTGCCGGCGGCCCACGAGCGGTGCGTCGCGCGGGACGGAACCCGTGCCCCGGTCAGGACCTGCGCCGCCCCCGCAGCCACACGACGCACGCGACCGTGACGACGACCGCCCCCAGCGCCACCTTGAACCCCACCTTGCCGAACGCCAGGTGCGCCATCCCGTGGCTCAGCAGCCCCAGCCACCAGTCCCCGTCGCCCAGCCGGGCGTGGTCGGGCGCGATGTGCCAGCCCCGCAACGACCAGCCGACCACGACCAGGGACGCGCCACCCAGGCCCGCGAGGAGCGCGGCGAGGGTCCACCGCCGGTTCGAGGGCGGCATGCGGTCATCGATCATGCAGAGAGACTAGGAGCCGGGCGCCCCGGGCGTCGTCCCCCCGGGGTGGGAACAAAAAGCGCCCGCCTCGTCAGAGCAGACGAGACGGGCGTAGTCCTTCGGGCGCACCCGGGCCGGTACCCGGATGAAGGTGTCGAACTAGTGGGGTATCGGCCGGGTGTCCATCGAGTCGCCGCCCACCGGGTCGGACGTGAAGAACCGCTCCTCCGGCAACCGCGCCGGCAGCAGGCACGCCGCCACGACCGCGCCGGTCACCATGCTCGCCAGCCACGCGCCACCCTTCGACAGGTGGTCGGCGGCCACCGGGTCGGCGGCGTTCCACGCGAACACGTGCGTGAACACCCAGAACACGCCGGCCAGGATCGTGGCCCCGCCGATCATCCAGAACGCGGTCCCGGCCGTCCGCTGCGACTCGACGACCTCCAGCGCCACGCTGAACACCATCGTCACCACGAACACGGCCGCGATCGCGACCAGCACCGTGGTCAGACTCGCCGGCCCGTCGACCGCGACGCTCCGGCGGAAGGTGTGCGCGATGGGCGTGAACACCTCCGCGACCGGCTTGCCGGCCAGGACCTGCCAGAGCATCAGGACGCCGAGGAAGGTGGCCGTGCCTACCATTCCCGCCAGGATCGTGCCTCGAACGACGCGCATCGCCAGCACCCCCAAAAATCCCTTTCATGGTACTGCCGGGGGCAGCTCCGCGCAGGTCGGCGCCATACTTGGCCGATGGGTATCGGACTGAGCGACCGGGACCGGCAGAAGCTGGCCGCCGAGCGGGAGCGGATCGCCCGGCGGCGCGCGGCCGAGTCCCGGGCCGCCGAGTTCGACTCCAAGACTGTCAAAGGACCCGACGGGATCCCCGTCCAGTTGAGCGTGCACCCACCGCTCCGTGGCGGTTCGGGCCTCGACATCGGCTCGGGGTCGGGCACCGCGCTCGATCTGCTGCTGTTGGCGGCCATCGGGATCTGGGCCGGAGTGAGCTACCTGGCCCGCCTGTGCAGCTCCACTCCGGTGGAGGTGCACATCAGCGCCCCGGGCCGCTCCGCCCGGTTGCGCTTCCCGACCCGGGAGGCCGCCGAGGCGCAGTTCACCACGCTGGCCCGGCGGATCGCCGACGAAGGTGTCGCGGCGGTCCCGGAGCGGGATTGATGGAAGCCGGGATCCGGCCCGTGCACCGCTCGGGCCGGCGACAAGTGGCGCCGATTCCCCTACCGGTCCCCTGAATGCGTCAGGCCCGGTCTTCATGACCGGGCCTGAGCTGCATCAAGATAGATCAATAACTGGGTGGGCGCGGAGGGTTTCGAACCCCCGACCCTCCGCTTGTAAGGCGGATGCTCTCCCACTGAGCTACGCGCCCCAGCCGGCGGCGGCAACAATAACCCGCCGCCGGTCGGTTCCGGAAATCCTAGGCCAGGGCCTCGAGCGCCTTGGTCCAGCCGGCCTGGTCGCGCGGCTCGCCCGGTCCGTTGACCTCGGCGAACCGGATCACGCCGTCCTTGTCGACGAGGAAGGTGCCCCGGTTGGAGAAGCCCTTCTCGTCGTTGAAGACGCCGTAGGCCTGGGCGACCGCGCCGTGCGGCCAGAAATCCGACAGCAGCGGGAAGTCGTAGCCCTGCTGCTCGGCCCAGACCTTGTGGGTGAACGGCGAGTCGACGCTGACGGTCAGGATCTGCACGTCGTCGCTGACGAAGGCGGGCAGATTGTCCCGCACCTCGCACAGCTCACCCTGGCAGATGCCCGTGAAGGCGAGCGGGTAGAAAACGAGCAACACGTTCTTGGTACCACGGAAGTCGGCGAGCGCGACATCCTGGTTGTTCTGATCCTTGAGGGTGAAAACGGGCGCAGTCGTACCGGGCTGCAGGGTCACTAGCGTGGCTCCTTAACGCTGCTTCTTCGCGGAACGCGGGGCGACCAGCTTGACCGCTGCCCAGTCCTTGCCCGCGTTGATGCTGGACGTCTGTGCGAGCCCGGCCGTCGGCGCGGACTCTGAGATCTCGCCCGGCTCGACGTGACCGTCGCGCCCCGACTTCGGAGTCAGCAGCCAGACGAACCCGTCGTCTGCCAGCGGGCTCAGCGCGTCCACGAGAATGTCCACCAGGTCGCCGTCGCCGTCTCGCCACCACAGCAGCGCAACGTCGACAACCTCATCGGTGTCCTCGTCGACGAGCTCGCCGCAGCGGTCGATCAGTGCGTCGCGGAGATCCTCGTCGACGTCGTCGTCGTACCCCATCTCCATTACGACCATGCCCGGCTCAATCCCGAGCCGGTCCACCAGACTCTTGATACCGTCGGCCTGGCCAGCCGTCGCGCTCACTGTCGAGTGCCTCCTCGTCGAAGTCTGCGAGCGTCCCAGCGACGCCCTCAGTGTGTAGTCCACACAGCCATACTGCCCCGGCGCAAGTGGCACGCCCTCGGAATTTGGCCAACTCGCCGGAGAATACCCGTCTGACCTCCTCAACGGGACAGCGGGCGCCCGCAGACTCCGCACGGGAGCGTAAAGCTACTGGTGAGTAGCTGTGTCGATCGTCGCGTACGTGGCCGGGCGGCGTGACGGAACACCCCCCGCAGGGCAGGATGAGTACTGAAAAGCCGACTTTCTTGAACACGAAGGAACGCCTGTGGCCATCGAACGCAAGCGCCCGGTCATCAGCGACGGCCTTCCGAGCCAGCTCCCGGACATCGATCCGGCGGAGACGCTCGAGTGGATCGAGTCGCTGGACGGGGTCATCGACGAGCGAGGCCGGCAGCGCGCCCGGTACGTGATGTTGAGTCTTCTCGAACGCGCCCGTGAGCGTCAGGTCGGCGTCCCGCCGCTCACCACGACCGACTACATCAACACGATCCCGCCGGAGAGCGAGCCGTGGTTCCCGGGCGACGAGGCCCTCGAACGCCGGATCCGCGCCTTCATCCGGTGGAACGCCGCCATGACGGTCCAGCGCGCCCAGCGCCCCGGGGTGGGTGTCGGTGGTCACATCTCGACCTACGCCAGCTCCGCGAGCCTCTACGAGGTGGGCTTCAACCACTTCTTCCGGGGCAAGAACCATCCGGGCGGCGGGGACCAGATCTTCTACCAGGGGCACGCCAGCCCCGGCATGTACGCCCGCGCCTTCCTGGAGGGCCGGCTCTCCGGGGACCAGCTCGATGGGTTCCGCCAGGAGCTGTCGCACGCGGGCGGCGGCCTGCCGTCGTACCCCCATCCTCGGTTGATGCCGGACTTCTGGGAGTTCCCGACGGTGTCGATGGGCCTCGGCTCACTCAACGCCGTGTACCAGGCGCGGTTCAACCGCTACCTGCACAACCGGGGCATCAAGGACACGTCCGACCAGCGGGTGTGGGCGTTCCTCGGCGACGGCGAGACGGACGAGCCCGAGGTGCTGGGCTCGCTGGGCATCGCGGCCCGCGAGGAGCTGGACAACCTGACCTTCGTGGTCAACTGCAACCTCCAGCGGCTCGACGGCCCGGTCCGCGGCAACGGCAAGATCATGCAGGAGCTGGAGAGCCACTTCCGCGGCGCCGGCTGGAACGTGATCAAGGTCGTCTGGGGCCGGGAGTGGGACCCGCTGCTCGCCGCCGACAGCGACGGCGCGCTGGTCAACCTCATGAACACCACGCCCGACGGTGACTACCAGACCTACAAGGCGGAGTCCGGCGCGTTCGTGCGCGAGCACTTCTTCGGCCGCGACGTGCGGACCAAGAAGATGGTCGAGCCGATGTCCGACGACGAGATCTGGGGTCTCAAGCGCGGCGGGCACGACTACCGCAAGCTGTACGCGGCGTACAAGGCGGCCACCGAGCACACCGGCCAGCCGACCGTGATCCTCGCCAAGACGATCAAGGGCTGGACGCTGGGCGGCAACTTCGAGGGCCGCAACGCCACGCACCAGATGAAGAAGCTGACGGTCGACGACCTCAAGACGTTCCGGGACCGGCTGTACATCCCGGTGACCGACGAGCAGCTCGCCGACCCGTACGCGGCGCCCTACTACCACCCGGGCACCGACTCCGACGAGTACGCCTACATGATGGAACGCCGCTCCCAGCTCGGCGGCAGCATGCCGAGCCGCAGCCGCAAGATCATTCCTCTGGCGCTCCCGCCGAAGGAGGTCTACGCGGACATGAAGAAGGGTTCCGGCAAGCAGCGGGTCGCCAGCACCATGGCGTTCGTCCGGCTGCTCAAGGACCTGATGAAGGACAAGAACATCGGCAAGCGCTGGGCGCCGATCATCCCGGACGAGGCGCGCACGTTCGGCATGGACGCCATGTTCCCGACGGCGAAGATCTACTCCCCGCACGGCCAGAACTACCTGCCGGTCGACCGGGAGCTGTTCCTGTCGTACAAGGAGTCCACGGCCGGCCAGATCCTGCACGAGGGCATCAACGAGGCCGGCTCGGTCGCGAGCTTCACGGCGGCGGGCACGTCCTACGCCACCCACGGCGAGCCGATCATCCCGCTGTACATCTTCTACTCGATGTTCGGCTTCCAGCGCACCGCCGACGGCATCTGGGCGGCCGCCGACCAGATGGCCCGGGGCTTCCTGATCGGGGCCACCGCCGGGCGCACCACGCTCAACGGCGAGGGCCTCCAGCACGAGGACGGGCACTCGCTGCTGATCGCGGCGACGAACCCGGCGATCGTGTCGTACGACCCGGCGTGGGCGTACGAGATCGCGTACATCATGGAAGACGGTCTCCGCCGGATGTTCGGCGAGGCGCCCGAGGACATCATCTACTACCTGACGGTGTACAACGAGCCGACGCTGCAGGTCGCCGAGCCGGCGAACCTCGACGTCAACGGCCTGCTCAAGGGCATCTACCGCTACGCCGAGGCCGCGCAGCACCCCAACCTGCCCCGGGCGAACATCCTCGCCTCGGGCACGGGCATGGGCTGGGCGGTCAAGGCGCAGCACCTGCTCGCCGAGGAGTGGGGCGTGGCCGCCGACGTCTGGTCGGTGACCTCCTGGACGGAGCTGCGCCGCGACGCCATCGAGTGCGAGGAGCACAACCTCCTGCACCCGGAGGAGCCGCCCCGCGTGCCGTTCGTCACCCAGCAGCTGGCCGACGCGGCGGGCCCGAAGATCGCGGTCAGCGACTTCATGCGCGCCGTCCAGGACCTGATCTCGCGCTGGGTCCCGGGCGAGTACACCTCGCTGGGCACCGACGGCTGGGGCCGCTCCGACACCCGGGGCGCGCTGCGGCGGCACTTCCACGTCGACGCCGAGTCGATCGTGGTCGCGACCCTCCAGCAGCTCGCGGCGACCGGCCAGGTGCCGGCCGACGTGGTCGCGCAGGCGGTCAAGAAGTACCAGCTGCTCGACGTGAACGCGATCGACGTGGTCGAGGCGGGCGGCGAGAGCTAGTCGTTCCATCGGGAGGGTGGGGCCGGTCACGCACCGGCCCCACCCTCCTTTTTCGTTGGGTACGAGGTGCCAGCGGCTCCCCGGGGGGCGTGGCCCCGGTCCCGCCTCCGGGTGGCCCGGAAAGGGGCCCGGCGCGTGGCTAGGGGCTCGGCGCGTGGCGCCACGGCCTCCCCGGATGCCGCCCGGCAGCGGGACGGTGCGCCGCCGCCCGGAGCGCTAGGGTCGGGTGCCATGCGCCTGGTGACCTTCGATCCCGCCACCGCCACCGACCCGGAGTGGGCCGAGCTGCACGCCCTGTCCGTCGCGCACCTGGCTGCCGTGGCCCCCAACGAACCGCCGCCGACCCCGGCGGAGCTGCGCCGGGACTACGGGCCGACCTCGGCCACGGTCCGGCTGTGGAGCCGGATGCTTCGGAGCGGCCCGGACGAACTGGCCGGCTACGCCCGGCTGACCGTCCACGACGGCGAGGACACCGGCTACCTGCACGCCCTGGTCCTCGCGGCGGAACACCGGCGCGCCGGGCACGGTCGGCGACTGTTGGACGCGGCCGTCGAGGAGGCCCGCGCGGCCGGCTGCCGCAACCTGGTCGGCTGGACGGCCGGGCCGGCCGGTGCGGCGTTCCTGTCGGCGGTCGGCGCCCGGGTCACCGGCAGCTACCGGCGGTCGATCGCGCGGCTGCCCGTCACGGTCCCGGCTCCGGCGCTCGCCCCCGGCTACCGGCTGCTGACCTGGGCCGGTCCGGCGCCCGAGGAGCTGGTCGACTCGTACGCCGTGGCCCGGGAGGCCATCAACGACGCGCCACGCGACGCCGACGAGGCACCGGAGCGGTACACGGCCGGGCGGATCCGCGAGATCGAGACCCGGCTGGCCGGCCGGGGCCAGCACCTGCGGGTCACCGTCGCGCTGGACCCCGACGACCGGGTGGTCGGCTTCACGGGGCTGTACGTCTCCCCGAGTCGGGTTCCACCGTGTCCACGGGCGACGCGGCGGTTCTGCCCGCCCACCGGGGCCGGGGCCTGGCCGGGGCGATCAAGCACGAGTCGCTGCGCCTGCTGGCCGTCGCCCGGCCGGACGTCACCGAGGTGTCCACCGGCAACGACACCCGCAACGTGGCGATGCTCGCCGTGAACGACCGGGTGGGCTTCACCGAGACCTCCACCTGGACCCAGGCGATCCTGGACCTGTGAGCCGGGGAAGACCTTGGACACACGGGCCGGCGGGCCGGCGAGCCCGAGGCCTGTGAGCCGGCCGGTGGGCCGAGGGCGGTAGGCCGGGGGCGGTAGGCCGGGGGCGGGGCCGGAGGCCGGTGAGCCGGGGCCGAGGCCGGTGAGCTGGGGCCGAGGCCGGTGAGCTGGGGCCGAGGCCGGTGAGCTGGGGCCGAGGCCGGTGAGCTGGGGCCGAGGCCGATGGGCCGGGGCAGGTGGTCCGGGGCCGGCGGGCTGGGGCCGGCGGGCTGGTGGGCCCGGGAACTCGGATGCCCCGGGTCGGTCCCTCCCGTAGTTTCGGGCCGGTGACCCCGATTCTGCGTACCGCCCGGCTCGCACTGCGGCCGTATGTGCCCGAGGACGAGGAGGGCTTCGTCCGGTTGTTCAGCGACGCGGACGTGACCCGGTGGATGGGGATCCCGAGGGACCCGCGCGCACTGTTCCGGCGCGGCTTCACGGAACCGCACCTGATCACGTGGGACGTCTGGGCGATAGTGGAAGGCGACGGGTACGTCGGGCACGCCGAGATCAAGCCGAGCCCCGACCCGCAGGTCGACGGCCACGAACTGGTCTACGCGCTGCTCCCGGAGGCGTGGGGGCGCGGGCTGGGCACGGAGGTCGCGGAGGCCGTCACGGCGCACGGGCTCGGCGCGCTCGGCCTGGCCGAGGTGCACGCGACCGTCGACCCGGACAACGCGGCCTCGCTGGCCCTGCTGCGCCGCCTCGGGTACGCCGACGTCCGCGACCTGGTGGACCCCTCCGACGGCGAGGTCAGCCGCCTGTTGACCCGTTCCCGCGCCTGAGGCAGCTCACCCTCGCACGGCCCAAGCGCAGCCTCACTCCTCCGGACGCCCCGCCGACGGCCGCCAGGTGGGCTGCGATCCGGCCTCGACACCTGAGCCGGGCCGGCAGGCGTCGGCACCGTCCCGCGACCGGTCGCACGGTGGGCCGGCGGCCGGCGGGTGGCGGGTGTAACTCGGTTGGCCCGGTCCGGTGGGTCGGGGAGAATCGGGCGATGGAGCCTGATGAGACCCTGAACTGCGAGGATGTCGTCCTCCGCCGGGTGCGCCCCGAGTTCGCCGACGAGCTGCACGCGCTGATCGAGGACGGCCGCGAGCACATCGCCTCGTGGATGCCGTGGGCCGTCGAGCAGACCTACCAGGACACCGTCGAGTTCCTGGCGCGCTCCGTGGAGAACTGGGACAGCGGCGAGAACTTCAACTACTCGATCTTCGTCGACGGCCGGCTCGTCGGGGGTACCGGCCTGATGACCCGGCGGGGCCCCGGCACCCTGGAGATCGGCTACTGGCTGCACCCGGACGCCGTCGGCAAGGGCATCGTGACCCGGGCCTGCCGGGCGCAGATCGCGGCCGCGTTCGCGCTGCCCGGCATCGAGCGGGTCGAGATCGTGCACGACGCGGCCAACACCCGCAGCGGCGCGGTACCGGCCCGGCTCGGCTTCACCGAGGTCGAACGGGTGCCCGCCGAGCAGCGGTCCGGGAACCACACCGGGCTGGATGTGGTCTGGCGGCTGACCCGGTCCGGAGCTACTGTGAGTTGATGACCGCCGCTCGCACTGCGGCTATCACAGCCGCTCTCGCCTCCCCGTCCCATCCAGTAGACCCGTCACTCCGGCGCGCCGAGAACCTTCGCGAGAAGGGCAAGTCTCCAAGCCTCGAGGAGTACACGGACCGGTTACGCCCCTGGTTGGCTGAGCCCGAGCGGCTCGCGGCCAACCTGATGGCCAAGGACGCAGCCGCGCTCGCACGCCGCGGCGCATGATCGGTGGAGTGAGCGGCTGGGTCCTCGACGTGGCCGCGCTCCTCGAATTCGCCGACGCCACCTCCTACGCGACCGCCGTCACCCGGGCGGCCCGCCGGCACAGCCTGACGATGCTGGTGCCGATCGGCGTGCTCGCGGAGGTCTACGCCGCCCGCCCGCTGGAACGCAACCGCCTGCGCCTGGTGCCGGTCCGCGACGAGCAGGACATGTGGCTGCTGTCGTTGCCGAGCGAGATGCCGCCCGACCTGCTGGACCGCTACACCGTGATGGCCGACGGCGACCGGACGGCGGCGCATGTGGCGTTGCTGGCGTTGCAGCGGGGCTGGCCGGTCGTCACAGACCGCGACCAGCTCTTCCAGCGGATCGTGCCGGGGGTCCAGACGATCCCGGCGTGAGCGGTGCGGCGCCTCGCCGGCGCGGGCTGGCCGGGGAGTTCTCGCGCGCCCAGCGAGGTGCGGGCGGGTCGACGCCCGGGCGGCCGGCTCCGGATCGGCGGTGTGCGGCGCGCGACCATGCGAGGCTCGCGCCGCCGCGCGCCGGCCCAGGAACCGACTCGTAACCCTCTGACGAAGTTGACCTGGCTTCTGACCTGGCTTTCGATCTGAGATGGGGTGCCCCGCTGAGGGCTGGCGGGCAAACGTCGTCCTCAGCGGGCCACCTCTCATGAGCGGGTGGGCAGATCCAGCCAGGAGGAGCCCTGGTAGCTCAGAGTCGCGCCGAGGGTGTCGTTCATGTCGAGGTAGAGGGAGTCCTTGCCGTCCAGGACCAGGGCCAGGCGGTGGCCGGCGGGGACGTCGTAGGCCGCCGCAGGGAAGGCCGCGTCGAGGGTCGCGGTGGCCGACAGCCAGGTCACGGGCGTGTGCGTGATCAGCCGGCCGGTGCCGAGGGAGTCCAGGTCGTAGAGGTAGGCGACGACGGTGCCGCGCGGGGCGCTGGGTGAGACGGCCAGGTGCAGGGTCGCCGTGCCGCGCACCCTGACCCCGCCGGCATACGGATTCGACGTCCACACCCCGGCGTTGGCCCTGCTCACAGCGGGGAGCCAGACGGTGGGCGGCACACCGGTGAGCGCGTCGAGGGCGCCGGAGACGAGCGCGACGCCGCCGTAGGCCGGGGTGTCGACCCGGGGCCAGGTCTGCCGGGACCAGCCGGTGGCGGGGGTGCCGCCGAGCGGGCCGGTGCCGTCCCACCAGCGGACCTCGCCGAGGCCGAGCCGGGTCACGCCGGTCCGGGTGCTGGCCCAGTCGGGGTAGGTCTCGACGGCGGAGGAGCCGTGCGGCCGGAGCACGACGCCCTGGCCGATGGCGGAACCGGCGCCGAGGTAGCGGTCGAACCACTGGCGGGTGGAGTCCCACACGTGGTTGGGCAGGCCGGCGAGCCCGAGGCCCTCGACGACCGCGTGGTCGCCGGGCGCGAACTCCAAACGCTTGGGGCCGGTGAGGCGGCCGTAGAAATCGACGAGCTGGTTGGGCGGGAAGATCGAGTCGCCGTACGCGTTGGCCATCAGGATCGCGGGCTGGTGGGCGTTGATCCCGTCGACGTAGCTGGCGGCGGAGCGGACCCGGCCCCAGGACTTGATGTTCTCGATGTTGCGGTTGGCGTAGAAGTCGCCGAGGATCGCGGTCAGTTCGGCGGAGGGTTTGCCGGTGATCAGGGCGGCGAGGCCGAGGAAGCCGACGGACTGGCCGTGCCGGGTCTGCTGGTCGTAGAGGGAGTAGACCAGGTCCGACCAGCCGCTCATGGCGCTGACGGCCCGGATCCGGGGGTCGTGGCCGGCGGCGATGAGGCTGATGCCGGCGCCGTAGGAGATGCCGGCGCTGCCGATCCGGGCCGGGTCGACGGCGGGGTTCGCGACGAGCCAGTCCACGGCGGTGCGGGCGTCGGCGATGTCCTTGGGGCCGGCGGTGTCGATCTGGCCGCCGGACGCCCAGAAGCCGCGCGCGCCGTAGGAGAGCACGACGTAGCCGGCCTCGGCGAACTTCCTGGCCTGGGCCAGGTACTCCAGGTCGTTGACGCCCCAGCTGCTGATGAACACGATGGCCGGGTGCCGGCCCGGGGTGGTGGGGGCGATGACGTTGGCCTTGAGGACGACGCCGTCGCTCGCGGTCAGGTCGAAGAACGAGAATCCGGTGGTACCGGTCGCCGCGCCCGCCGGCACCGCCGCCCCGAACAGGACGAGCGTGACGAGCACGACAAGGGTCAGTAATCGACGCATTAACATCTCCCTATGTCCGCGAAGTTACCGGACAGTAACGTCTCTGTGGCCTGGCTCACAAGACCCGGGAGGAGACAACGGCACCAACATGGCAGGCTGGTGACCGTGAGTACCCCGGAACCACCACTGACCGCCACGATCCGCCAGATCGAACGCGCCGCGGGAGCCCTGGCGACCCAGAGCGTGTCGAAGATGGAGGACACCCTCGGCTGGTTCCGCGAACTGCCCGCCGACCAGCGGTCCTGGGTCATGCTCGTCGCCCAGGCCGGCGTCCGGTCGTTCCTGGAGTGGCTGCGCGGCGAGGGCACCCCCGGCGAGGTCAGCGACGAGGTGTTCGACGCCGCGCCCCGCGAACTCGCCCGGTCCATCACGCTCCAGCACACCGTCGCCCTGATCAAGGTCACGATCGACGTCGTCGAGGAGCAGGTCCCGCATCTGGCCGCCCCCGGCGAGGAGGCCGAACTGCGGATCGCGGTGCTCCGGTTCTCCCGGGAGATCGCGTTCGCCGCCGCCCGGGTGTACGCGCGGGCCGCCGAGACCCGGGGCGCCTGGGACGCGCGCCTCCAGGCGCTGCTGGTCGACGCCCTGCTGCGCGGGGACTCCTCGGACGTGCTCGCCAGCCGGGCCGCCGCGCTCGGCTGGACCGACGCCAGCCCGGTGGCCGTGGCCGTGGGCCGCTCCCCCGGCGGCGAGGCGAGCGCGGTGCTGCACGTCCTGCACCGGTACGCGCGGCGGATGGGGGTGGAGATCCTCGGCGGGGTGCACGGCGACCGGCTCGTCGTCGTCCTCGGCGGGGCCGCCGATCCCCTGGCCACGGCGGAGAAGCTGCTCGGCGGGTTCGGCGAGGGGCCCGTGGTGGTCGGACCGGCCGTCGCCTCCCTGGACGAGGCCACCGAGTCGGCCCGGGCCGCGCTGTCCGGGTTCCGGGCGGCCCCCGCCTGGCCGGCCGCCCCGCGCCCCGTCGCCACCACCGAACTGCTCCCGGAGCGGGCCATCGCCGGCGACCCGGAGGCCCGGCGGATCCTGCGCACCGACATCTACGGCGCGCTGACCAAGGCCGGGGGCGAGCTGCTCGACACCCTCGACGCGTTCTTCGCCGTCGGCGGGGTCCTCGAAAGCGCCGCCCGGCAGCTGTTCGTGCACCCGAACACGGTCCGGTACCGCCTCCGCCGGATCGCCGAGGTGACCGGTCTGTCACCGATGAACCCGCGTGAGGCGTTCGCGCTGCGGGTGGCCCTGACCATCGGCCGGCTGGATCCCGTCGGATCGTGAGGTGTTTCACTCGGCGGTCACGAATCGGGAGGCGCGTCACACCCAACGCTCTGACCTGGTCATTTAGACTGACTCAGCCGAACGGCGGAATGTCTTTGTAGGAACCCTACAATGTTTGTCGTCAGGTTTGGTGGCGAGCGATAGGGCTCGGATCTCGTCCGATCAGCCACAGTCAGAGTGTGCTTGCCGTACTCGCTCCCGGTCAGGGCTCACAGAAGCCCGGCTTCCTCACTCCGTGGCTCGACCTGCCCGGCGTCGAACCCCGCCTCCGGTGGTGGTCGGCACTCGCGGGCATCGACCTCGTCCACCTCGGTACGACCGCGGACGCCGACGAGATCAAGGACACCGCCAAGACCCAGCCGCTCCTCGTGGCCGCCGCCCTGCTCGCCGCCGAGCAGCTGCCGCTGCACGACGTCGCGCTGGTCGCCGGGCACAGCGTCGGCGAGCTCGGTGCCGCCGCCATCGCCGGGGTGCTCAGCCCCGAGGCCGCCGTGACCCTCGCCGGGGTCCGGGGCCGCGAGATGGCCGCCGCGTGCGCCGTCGAGCCCACCGGGATGGTCGCCGTGCTCGGCGGCGACCCCGACGAGGTGCTCGCCGCCATCGAGGCCGCCGGGCTCTACCCCGCCAACCGCAACGGCGCCGGCCAGGTCGTCGCCGCCGGTTCGCTGGCCGGGCTCGAGAAGCTCATCGACAACAAGCCGGCCGGCGCGAAGGTCGTCAAGCTGTCCGTGGCGGGGGCGTTCCACACCCCGTACATGGCACCGGCCGAGCAGGCGCTCGTCGCCCTCGCCCCCGGCATCACCGTGCACCAGCCGGGCCGGCTCGTGCTCTCCAACCTCGACGGCTCGGCCGTCACCGGCGGCAACGAGCTGGTCCAGCGCCTGGTCCGCCAGGTCACCGCCCCGGTCCGCTGGGACCTGTGCATGGACACCCTCGCCGACCTGGGCGTGACCGCCGTGATCGAGCTGCCGCCGGCCGGCACGCTCGCCGGGCTGATCAAGCGCACCATCAAGGGTGTGGAGATCGTCAAGGTCAACACCCCCGACGACCTCAAGGCCGCCCGGGACCTGATCGCCCGGCACGGGGTCGCTCCGACCCACGAGCCCATCCCGCACTTCCAGGTCGCGGTGTCCCCCGCCGCCGGCAACTTCCAGCCGGCCGAGGGCCTCGCGGAGGGCACCGACGTGAAGAACGGCCAGGTCATCGGTCAGGTCGAGACCCGCCAGGGTCCGATCGACGTCACCACCCACGCCGCCGGCACCCTGATCGAATGGCTCGCCAGCCCGGCGGACCCGGTCGCTCCGGGCCAGCCCCTCGCCCGGCTGCACCCGACCGGAGGTACCGCATGACCGGCTCCCGCATCGTCTCGATGGGGCACTACCAGCCCTCCAAGATCCTCACCAACCACGACCTGGCCCAGATCGTCGAGACGAACGACGAGTGGATCCAGTCCCGGGTGGGCATCAAGGAGCGCCGGATCGCCGGCTCCGAGACGGTCGCCGACATGGCCGGCTGGGCCGCCGAGAAGGCCCTGGCCAACTCCGGGCTCACCGCCGCCGACATCGACCTCGTCGTCGTGGCCACCACCTCCTCGGTCGACCGGTGCCCCAACGTGGCCACCCGGGTCGCCCGCAAGCTGGGCATCGCCGCCCCGGGCGCGTACGACGTCAACACGGCCTGCTCCGGCTTCTCCTACGCGCTGGCGACCGTCGACCACGCCATCCGGGCCGGCGCCTCGAAGAACGCGATCGTGATCGGCGTCGAGAAGCTCTCCGACATCACCGACTGGACCGACCGCTCCACCGCCGTCATCTTCGGCGACGGGGCCGGCGCCGCCGTGGTGTCCGCCAGCGAGGAGCCGATGATCGGCCCCGTGCTGTGGGGCTCGGACCCGGAGAAGGGCGACGCGATCGTCATCGAGGGCTGGCGCCCGTACATCCAGCAGGCCGGGCAGACCGTGTTCCGCTGGGCCACCTTCGCGCTCCCGGCGCTGGCCGCCGAGACCTGCGAGCGCGCCGGCATCAAGCCCAGCGACCTGGTGGCGTTCGTCCCGCACCAGGCCAACCTGCGCATCATCGAACCCCTCGCCCGTAAGCTGGGCGCGCCCGACCTCATCGTCGCCCGCGACGTCATCGAGTCGGGCAACACCTCGGCGGCATCGATCCCGATGGCGCTGTCCAAGCTGGTCGAACGGCGGGAGATCCCGTCGGGTGCGCCGGTGCTGCTGTTCGGGTTCGGCGGTGGTCTGACCTATGCCGGTCAGGTCGTCCGCTGCCCGTAACGGCATTTTCCACCTATGAAGGGAACCATCAGAAATGGCTCGTGAAGAGATCGTCGAAGGCCTCGCGGAGATCCTCGAAGAGGTCGCCGGCGTGAACCCCGAGGACGTCGCGGAGGAGAAGTCCTTCACCGAGGAGCTCGACGTCGACTCGCTGTCGATGGTCGAGGTCGTCGTGGCGGCCGAGGAGAAGTTCGGCGTGAAGATCCCGGACGACGAGGTCCAGAACCTCCGCACCGTGGGCGACGCCGTCTCCTTCATCGAGAAGGCACAGGCCGCGCTGTGAGCAGTGCCGACGTCGTAGTCACCGGGCTCGGCGCGACCACCCCGCTGGGCGGGGACGTCGCGTCCACCTGGGCCGGGCTACTCGCCGGTCGCTCCGGCGTCGGCCCCCTCACCCAGGACTGGGCGGCCCAGCTGACCGTACGGATCGCGGCCCAACTGGCCGAGGACCCGGCCGGCAAGCTCGACCGGATCAAGGCCCGCCGGATGGACCGTTCCGAGCAGGTCGCGGTCGTCGCGTCCCGTGAGGCGTGGACCGACGCGGGCCTCGACGACGTCGAGGTCGACCGTGGCCGGCTCGGAGTCGTCGTCGGCTCCGGGATCGGCGGCGCGACCACGCTGCTCGCCCAGGACGACATCCTCGAGGCCCACGGGCCCCGCAAGGTGTCCCCGCACACCATCCCCATGCTGATGCCGAACGGCCCCGCCGCCTGGGTCGGCCTGACCTTCGGCGCGCAGGCCGGCGTGCACGCCCCGACCAGCGCCTGCGCCACCGGCGCCGAGGCCATCGCCTGGGGCCTGGACATGATCCGCTCCGGCCGCGCCGACGTCGTGGTCGCCGGTGGGGTCGAGGCGGTCATCCACCCGCTGCCGATGGCCGGCTTCGGTTCGATGCGGGCCATGTCGATCCGCAACGACGAGCCCGAGCGCGCCTCCCGTCCGTGGGACGCCGGCCGCGACGGCTTCGTCCTCGGCGAGGGCGCCGGCGTCGTCATCCTGGAGCGCGCCGAGCACGCCGCCGCGCGCGGGGCGAAGGTCTACGCCCGGCTCTCCGGTTCCGGCATGACCTCCGACGGGTACGACATCGTGCAGCCCGACCCGGAGGGTGTGGGCCAGGCTCGGGCCATGACCCAGGCCATCAAGGAGGCGGGCCTGACCAGGAAGGACATCGGGCACGTCAACGCGCACGCGACGTCCACCCCGGTGGGCGACATCGCCGAGGTCAAGTCGATCGAGGCCGCGGTCGGCAGCCACCCGGTCCTGACCGCGCCCAAGTCGATGCTGGGCCACCTGCTCGGCGCCGCCGGCGCGGTGGAGTCCATCGTGACGATCCTGTCGGTGCACCACCAGCTCATCCCGCCGACGATCAACCTGGAGGTCCCGGACCCGGGGCTGACCCTGGAGGTCGTCACCGGTGAACCGCGCAAGATGCACCTGGACGCCGCACTGAACAACTCGTTCGGCTTCGGCGGGCACAACGTCGCCCTGCTGTTCACCCGGGCTTAGGAGAAGAGCGCTGTGATGACCACGAACTCCGCTTCGACCGACGACACCGTCGTCGATCACCGGGATCCGGAGCCCCGTCTCCGGGCGCTGTTCGACGCCGGTTCCATGCGGGCCATCTCGCCCCGCGACGACTCCGGCGTGATGACGGTCCGTGGTGAGATCGACGGCCGGACCGTCATCGCGTACTGCTCCGACGCCCGGCTCATGGGCGGCGCCATGGGTACCGACGGCTGCCAGCACACCGTGGACGCCATCGACGCCGCCGTCCGGGAGCGGGTGCCGGTCATCGGCATCTGGCACTCCGGCGGCGCGCGGCTCCCCGAGGGCGTCGCGGCGCTCGACGGGGTCGGCCAGGTGTTCGCGGCCATGGTCCGCGCGTCCGGTCGGGTGCCGCAGATCTCCGTGGTGCTCGGCCCGGCGGCCGGCGGCGGGGCGTACGGCCCGGCGCTGACCGACATCGTGATCATGTCCGACCAGGGCCGGATCTTCGTGACCGGTCCCGAGGTCGTCCGCAGTGTCACCGGCGAGCAGGTCGACATGGAGCGGCTCGGCGGTCCCGAGCCGCACGGCCGGCGCTCCGGCGTCGTGCACATCACGACCAAGGACGAGGCGGGCGCCCTCACCAGGGCCCGCGAGCTGGCGAGCCTGCTCGGTCACCAGGGCCGGTTCTCCCCGGCCGACGTGGACGAGTCCCCGGAGCTCGGCGAGATCCTGCCCGAGCAGGTCAACCGGGCCTACGACGTCAAGCCCGTGGTCAAGGCCATGCTCGACGCCGAGGGCCCGACCGTGGAGCTGCACGCCAAGTGGGCCCCGAACGTGGTCACCACGCTCGGCCGGTTCGCCGGTCGCACGGTCGGCGTGATCGCGAACAACCCGCTGCGGCTCGGTGGCTGCCTCGACGCGTCCAGCGCCGAGAAGGCCGCCCGGTTCGTCCGGATGTGTGACGCGCTCGGCGTGCCGCTGATCGTGCTCGTGGACGTCCCCGGCTACCTGCCGGGCGTCGGCCAGGAGTGGGACGGCGTCGTGCGGCGCGGCGCGAAGCTGCTGCACGCGTTCGCCGAGGCCGTCGTGCCCCGGATCACGCTGGTCACCCGCAAGGCCTACGGCGGCGCGTACATCGCGATGAACTCCCGCTCGCTCGGCGCGACCGCCGTGTTCGCGTGGCCGAACACCGAGATCGCCGTCATGGGCGCCTCGGCGGCGGTCAACATCCTGGCCCGCAAGAAGCTCGCGGCGGCCAAGCCGGAGGACCGCGAGGCCCTGCGCGCCCAGCTGATCGAGGAGCAGGCCCGCACGGCCGGCGGCGTCGGCCGGGCGCTGGAGATCGGCGTCGTCGACGAGGTCATCGAGCCGGCCAAGACCCGGCGCCGGATCGCGGAGGCCATGGCGGCGGCCCCGGCGGCGCGCGGCGCGCACGGGAACATCCCGCTCTAGTCGCAACACGGCGAGCGCCCCCCAGCGGTCACTGGGGGGCGCTTGTCGTTGGTAGACCCAGATCAACACCGGTTTTCCGGGTACCGGGAGACGCGGGGTCGCGCGGTCACCAGCCGTGACGTGGCCCCGGGTCAGGGCGGCAGCGGTCGCGGTCAACGGCGGCGTTGTCGCGGGCGACCCAGATCAGGGTGGCGCCAACCGCAGACGGCTCCCGGTCAGCAGCTCGACGCCGGCAGGCCCGGCACGGTGACCGGCGACCTGCCCCGGGCGGGGGCCTTGCCGGCCAGCACCGCCGCGAGGGCCTTCATCGCGGCGCGGGTGCCGCCGAACACCGCGATCAGGGTCGGCGACTTCGCGGCCCCCAGCACGTACGGGGTGTCCAGGGCGACGGTCACCGCCGCGTCCGGGGCCAGGTCGGCGGCCGTGTCCCCGTAGCCCGTGAGGTGCACGTGGGTGCCGCGCGCGCCCACCGGTACCCCCCACGGCCTGAGCTCTTCGGTGAGCCAGGCGACGCGCTGCTCGTTGCCCGGTGAGCAGGTGATCCGCAGCGGGCCGGGGACCTTCACCGGGCAGGTGCCGCGCAGGACGGTGACCGCTGCGGCGGCGGCCTTCGCGGCGACGGCCACGTGCTCCTCGGCGTTGACGGACTCCACGCCGGGGCGCTCCGGACCGGCGAGGCGCTTGCGGAGGGCCAGGACCCGCCCGGCGGCCTCGACCAGCCGGGCCTTCGGCAGCGCGCCGGACCGCAACGCGTCGAGCAGGCCCTGGTACGCGGCCTTGAAGTCCTCCGGCATCAGCAGCAGGTCGTTGCCCGCGACCAGCGCCTTCACGGCCAGCTCGCCGGACGGCAGCGACAGGGCCTTCATGTTCAGCGCGTCGGAGACCACCACGCCCTGGAAGCCCAGCTCGCCGCGCAGCACGTCGACGAGGACCTTGCGCGACAGCGAGGACGGGACGCCCGGATCGATCGCCCGGGCGTCCAGGTGCCCCGACATGATCATCCAGGTACCGGCGGAGATCGCCTCCCGGAACGGCGCGATGTCCTGCGCGTCGAGTGTCTTTCGGTCCTGCTCCAGCACCGGCAGGCCCTCGTGGCTGTCCACGTCCGTGTGCCCGTGGCCCGGGAAGTGCTTCGGGCAGGCCGCGACGCCCTGGTGCTGGAGCCCCTTGACGGCGGCGGCGACGTGCCGGCCGACGAGCCCCGGGTCCGAGCCGTAGGCGCGGGAGCCGATCACCGTGTTGCCGGGGCCGCCGAGCACGTCGGCACTCGGCGCGAAGTCCACGTTCACCCCGACCGCCGCCAGTTCCGCGCCGGCCATCCGCCACGCCGCCTCGGTGAGCGCCGCGTCGTCGGCCGCCCCGAACGCCATCCCGGTCGGCAGCAGGGCCATGCCCTCCTTGATCCGGGTCACCACCCCGTACTCCTGGTCGATGCCGATCAGCGGCGGCAGGCCCTTCGTCGCCGCGCGCAGCCCGTCCGTGAGCTTCCTGGCCTGGGCCGGGGACTGCACGTTCGTCGTCGGGTTGGTGTCCTTCGTCGGATCGTCGGCCGTCGCGCTGACCAGGATCAGACCCGCCAGGTGGTACTTCGCGAGCAGCTGCGCCGGCGTGTCCACCCCGCCGATCCGCTGGTTGCCCGCCGCCGAACCGGGCGACACGGCGGTGGCGTCGTTGCCGTAGGCGTACGGCATCAGCACCGCCCCCACCAGCTGCTCGTCGGAGAGGCCGTCGGTCAACAGGGGCTCGTCCTTCTTCCCGGGCTTCGCGTCCGCCCCCGGGGTGTCACAGCCGGCCAGCGCCCCGCCGGCCACAGCCAGTAGCGAGGAGGTGAGCAGGACGCGACGGGTGAGGGGTGGGCGACCTGGCGACATCATCGGGCCAGGTTAGCCAACCTGCGTCAACCACGTCATCGGCGCGCCGTCGCCCGCGTGCCGGTACGGCTCGAGCTCGGAGTCCCAGGCCGTGCCCAGGAGCTTGTCCAGGCCGTGCGCCAGCGCCTCGGTACCGGTGGCGGCGGCCATCAGGGAGCGCAGCCGGTCCTCGGTGAGGGTGATGTCACCATTCGCGCTGATCGCGGCGCGGAACAACCCGCGGCTGGGCACGAACATGATCCGCTCGCCGTCGTACCCCGGACTGGGCTCTTCCGTGACCTCGAAACGGGTCATCGGCCACTGCTTGAGGGCAGCGGCGAGCTCAGCACCGGCGCCCGGGCGACCGGACCAGGTGCACTCCGCCCGCAGGGCAGGCGGATCCATCGGTTGTGCCGTCCATTCGAGTCGAACGGGTGTGCGCAGGACACGCCCGATCGCCCATTCGACGTGTGGACACACGGCGGATGGGGTCGAGTGGACATACACGACGCCTCGTGTAGGCACTGTTGACCTCCCGGGTGACCGAGGTGCGTCTTCCCCCACGGCCTCGATCAGCCAGAAATGTCGTTACCCATGATGCAGGCTGCGGCGGGTGTTGCGCCAGTGAACAGTGAAACTCACGCGAAACTTCCACCGAACCGGGAGTGTACCGGTTTGTCCGGCGTTGGCCTAGTGGCAGGGCCGTTCGACTCGCCGACCGGGCTCGGGTAGACTCTTTCCGGCTAGCGTCCGCGCTGGCTACTCATCTTTTCTCACGTCCGTCTGCAAGGAGTTCCGCGTGGCTAGCAACACGTCGAAGACCGCGCGCGCGTCAGTCCGCGCCGGCCAGGCAGGTGCCGCTGGCGGCGCTCTCAGCGTCCTTGGCGAGTTCAAGTACCTGATCCCGCTGAACGGTGGCAAGCACGTCTACGTGCGCAACCTGACCAACGGCAAGACCGTGCACGCCTCGGTCACCTCGGAGAAGTTCATCGAGGAGATCCGCGTGCTGGCCGCCGCCGGGCACGGCGCGAAGATCCGCGCCGAGCTGGCCGGGCTGGCGACCGCCTACCCGAACGACGGCTGGGAGGCCACCGAGAGCCGCCTCGCCGAGGCTGGTCTCTTCGAGGCCGCTGCCGCCTAAGTCAGTTTTCGGAAAGTGCCCCGGCAGGGTTACTGCCGGGGCACTTCTGTGTTCCCGGTCGGTGAGGTGACCGGGGCCGGCGTGGACCACGGGGCGGGGCGCGGTTCCTGGCCGGGGCCGGGGCGCGGTCACCGGCAGGCCCGGGGTGCCGGTCGGGGCGTGGGGTGCCGATCGGGGCGCGGGGTGCCGTTCGGGGGGTGCCGATCCGCACTGTCGGGGGGCCCGGTGGATGGGGCAAGCTGACAGGATGTCGGACCTGCACGACGCGTACGCCCCCCATGTCCCCGCACGGGACCGGCGCGGCGGCACCGCCTCCCCCGGGCTCACCGCGCTCCTCGGCGTCACCCTCGGCACCATCTTCGGCGGCTTCGGCCTCGGCGTGCTGCTCAGCGGGGCCCTGCCCAACGTCGGGCACCCCACGGCGTTCCGGATCATCGTGTGCGGCGGCGGCCTGCTCGTGGCCGTCGGCGGTTACACGGTCGCGGCCCGCGCCGCCCTGCACGCCCGCCGGTTGCGCCGGCTCGGGGCCGACGTGATCACCGCCGACGCGCTCGACGACCTGCCGCCGACCCTGCGCGCCCTCGCGGCCCGCGCGCAGGCCGCCGCCGACCGGATCCGGGCCAGCCGGCCGTTCGCGGAGGGCTGGCTCCCGCTCGCCGAGGGCGAGCTCGACCGGGTGGAGTGGACGGCGCTCACCGAGCTCCGCGCCCTCGCCGCCCTGCCGCCGCCGCCCGACGCCCCCGGCCTGGAGGACCTGGCCGCGGACCAGGCCGCCGACCGCGCCGCCCGGACAACCACGCTCAGCGAGCGGGTTTCGGAAATCGAGCAGCTCGCGCTCGGTACCCAACGCCTGGAGCTGACCCTGCGTGACCAGGGAAAGCCGGCCCCGCCAGCCGTGCACACCACCGAACTGTCACAGGCCGTGGTCGCGGTGTCCGAGATGGAGGACTTCATCCGAGGACGGTGAGCGGGTACTGTTCGACCACTCATCGAACCGCCCACACCCCCAGGAGGGTCACATGGCCGCAGCCAACGGCCAGCTGGTCATCGAACGGATTCTGCGCGACCGCGAGGGGATCTGGCGCCAGATCATCGACCAGCGCAAGCTCAGCCACCTAACCGGCCAGATGCTGGCCAGCTCGTCGATCGCCCTCGCCGTGTACGGCGCGGTGCTCGGCTTCTCCAACGGCCCGCTCCAGGCGGTCGTCTCCCTCGTCAAGCTGCCGATCCTGTTCCTGGTGACCCTGGCGATCTGCCTGCCGACGCTGTACCTGTTCAACCTCGTCTTCGGCGCGAAGCTGTCCATCAGCCAGGCGGTCTCCCTCGTGATGACCGCGATCACCGTCATGGCGACCCTGGCGCTCGCGTTCACCCCGATCAGCCTGTTCTTCCTGATCACCGCACCGAACTACAGCTTCTTCAAACTGCTCAACGTCGCGATCCTGATGCTCTCGGCGTTCGTGGGCCTGAAGTTCCTCACCTCGGGCATGCAGGCGTTCAACCGGCACCGCGAGGCGGAGGCGCGGCTGGCGGCCATGGCCCCGGTACAGGCGCCGGTCGCGGCCCCGGTCACCGTCCCCGCCCCGGCCACCACGCCGGCCGAGGTCGTCGCCGAGCCGGTCGCCGTTCCGGCCGGTGCGCCGGTCGCGGGGTCCACCGAGGCCCTGGCCGCGCAGGCCGGCGTGCCACCCCAGGTCCTCGTGGTGCCGATCCCGGTCAGTCCGAACGGCGTGCACCCGGGCATGCCGGGGCACCCGATGATGCACCCCGGCCGGCCGATGCACCCGGGTCAGCGTCCGATGCCGCCCCAACTCCCGCCGGGCGAGCGGCCGGCGAGCATGGGCCTGCTGTACATCTGGATCCTGCTGTTCGGGTTCGTCGGTACCCAGCTCGGCTGGACCCTGCGGCCCTTCTTCGGCGACCCGGACATGAAGTTCCAGCTGTTCCGGGGCATCGAGGGCAACTTCTACGTGGACATCGTCCGCACCCTCGGGAACCTGTTCTCCTGACCTGTTCCGCCCCGGCCGCCCGCTCGAAGCGGGGGCCGGGGCGGAGCGGCGAGCACCACCTGAGGGCCCCGCGCCGAACGCCTTCCCGCTGTCGGCCCTAGGCCACCACCGGCACCTTGCGCGGGCCCAGCGCCCTGACGCTGCCCACGAGCTTCCGGTCGCCCAGGGTGGTCACGAAACACTGGAAGACCCGGTCCCCCGCCCGGACCTTCTCGGCCGTCGGCCCCCAGAAGGTGCCCTCGATCAGCTCGGAGTCCTCGAACGTGGGCTGGTCCCAGCCGAGGAAGTCGGTGACCGTCTTCTGACACCCCGGGGCGACCGCCCGGTCCCGCGCGTCGCCGTCGGCGGGCACGACCTCCTCGCGGAGGGTGTAGAGACCCGCCAACTCGGCGGTGTGCGGGGTGGCGCAGTCGGCCAGGAAGACGAAGTCGTCGGTGGTCGCGTTCGCGCAGCCGATCAGCATGGGGCCGGTACCGGCCAGCGCGCCGCGCAGGGTGCCCGTCCGGCTGACGAGGGTGGTGGCCGCCGTGCTGCCGACCTCCGCGATGTCGCAGCTGAACCAGCGCTTCGCCAGGTGCGACGCGTTCTCCTCCAGGTACGACGTGGTCGCGACCTTGCCCGTCGGCAGCGGCCCGCCGAGGAACTTGTCGGCCTCGGCCCGGCAAGTGTCGCCGATCTCCTTGTCCGCCCCGGTGTCCGACAGGGAACCGTCGACCCGGCCGACGTAGTACGTCTCGACCTCGTGCGGGCCGGTGCACATGGCGTACCGGCCGCCGAACGTCTCCGGGAAGCCGGCCGCCGTGCCCGGCTCCGAGGAGTTCCGGCAGGTACCCACGCGGGGGGTCAGGGTCGAGCCGTCGCCGACCGGGCCCCGGGTGTTTCCGGAGAACTTGACGACCAGGCCGATCATCCCCGAACAGAGGACGAGAATGCCGACGACGAGGAAGATGACGGTCCGTTTGCGTTCCACGGCGCGGGAGCCTATGCGAACGCCGGCCGGTACGCAGCCCCGCCGCCGGACAGCGGACACCCATGGCCCGGTTTGTCTGTTCCGGCCGAGCTACCATGGACCGTCCACATCGGATCGGTGTGCCGTGGAGTGCCGGCGACACAGCAACTCCAGGCCGCACGGGCGGCACCCGGGCGAGCGCGGGACCCGGGCTGCGGTGGTGGCGCGTTCCTATTATCGTGGTGTCTGACGGACATCGCCTTCGATAGGCACACACCCGACGCGGAGCCGTCCCAAACGGGCAGCGCGACACCTGTCCGTTCACATAGGATTCTTGGATCCATTGGCGTCCGTCACTGGGGCGCCGCCGTGGAGGGCCGGAGCGGGCCGGGCCGACCGGAGTTCCGACTCGAACCACAGTCACGGGGAAGGACGACTTTGTGGGGCGCAACAAGGGAGGTACGACAGGCGGGGTCAGCGAGTTCAGCGTCGACGATGCGATCGAACGGGTACCCGCATTGTCCGATCGGGAACGCGACGTCCTCGAACTACTCGGATCAGGACTCTCCAACCGGGAGATCGCCAAGGCACTGGTGGTGGCGGAGCGCACGGCGAGGGCGCACGTCGAGCGGGTTCTGCTCAAGTTGGGCCTGGTCAGCCGCTCACAGGCGGGCATCGTGGGCTACGCCCTGCGGAGCACCGGGCAGGACGGCCATGGCGTAAGTGCCAATAGCGCCATCCGCCCGCCTCAGTCAAGACTGCTGCCACGGGAGATTGACTCCGGTGGACAAGTGAGGAGTGACTGACATGAGGTTGAAGCGAATCGGCGCGACGATGGCTGTACTCACGGTCGGAGCCGCGGGCCTGCTGGGCGGGAGCGTGACGTCCGCCCAGGCCGACACCAACTCCAACTCGCTCTACGGCTACTACTGCTCGTGGGGGCCGAACACCACCGACAACAACTCGCGGGCCGACGCGGAGTGCAAGAGCGTCGGCACGCAGGCCCAGATCGTGGCGGACTGTGACTGGTCGCCGTGGAACATCTACTCCAACACGTTCAACAGCAACCTGGAGTACCGCAAGACCAACGGCAGCTGCTGGTACGGCGTCATCTCGGCCTGGATCGGGAATGCCTGAGTTGTGAAAAAACCGTAGTATGACCGGGTTCCGGACTGTTCATCATGGTCCGGAACCCGCGTCCGATCCACCCACCCGCCCGGACACTCCGACCCGACGAGGATTCGCCCTGATGACAGCCAGCCAGCCGGCCATCCTGGAGATGACCGGCATCGAGAAGTCCTACCAGTCCGGTTCGCTGCGGGTGCAGGCTCTCGGCGGTGTCTCCCTGCGCGTCCAGCCGCACGAGCTGGTCGCGGTGATGGGTCCGAGCGGCTGCGGGAAGTCCACCCTGCTCGCCATCGCGGGGGGCCTGCTGCAACCGGGCGGCGGGGAGGTGAACGTCGCCGGAGCGGCGTTGAACCGGCTGCGGGGCGGGGCGCTGCACAGCCATCGCCGCAGGTACATCGGCTATGTCTTCCAGGACTACAACCTGATGCGGACCCTCACGGCGGTCGAGAATGTCGCGCTACCCGATGAACTGTCTGGAATGCGACGGTCGGAAGCCCGACAGCGGGCCGTCGCGGCGTTGCAGGCCGTGGGCATGGCCAAGGAGGCCGGCCGGTACTCCGACCAGTTGTCCGGCGGCCAGCAGCAACGGGTCGCGCTGGCCCGGGCCATCACCGGCGGCCGTCAGCTGATCCTCGCCGACGAACCCACCGGCGCCCTGGACTCCGTGACGGCCACCGGCGTCCTCGACGTGCTGCGCGGCCTGGTCGACGCCGGCGCCGGCTGCGTCCTGGTCACCCACGACCCCACCGTCGCCGCCCGCGCGGACCGCGTCGTCCACATGCGCGACGGGCTGGCGCTCCCGTGAGGTCGGTGCGCCTGCTGGCGCTCGCCCTGCGCATCTCCAGCCGCTCCCTCCGCCGGACCCCACGGCGGAGTCTGCTGCTCATCGCCTTCGTCGCCGTGCCGCTGACGGTCGCCACCCTGGTGGCCACCCTGACGGCCACCGCCGTGCCCACCCCGGAGGAGTTCGCCCGGCGCGGGCTCGGCGCCGCGACCCTGCGGGCCGAACTGCCCGCCCTCGGCGCGCGGCCCCCGGCCGAGGCGCTGGGCCAGGGCACCGCGAAGATCAGGGAACTCGTACCCGGGGCGCGCGACATCCAGCCCGTGATCAGCCAGGACTCGCGGCTGGTGAAGGGCGACCGGGAGGTGGCGGGCTCCAGCTTCGGCATCGACGGCGCGAACCCCATGCACGCCGGACGGTTCACCGTCGAGAAGGGCACCCTGCCCGCGTCCGACGGCGAGACCGCGCTGTCCGCCGCCGTGGCGCGCCGGCTGGGCGTCGGCACCGGCGACAAGGTCACTGTGGACGGCTCCGAGCTCACCGTGAGCGGGATCGTCGTCGACCGGGCCGGCACGACCCGGACGTTCGCCGTGGCCACGGTGCCGACGGCGGTCACCATGGCCGCCCGGACCACGGGAGGCGAGGCGGCCGGCCGGTCGAAGCAGGTCACGATCGCCTGGCACCTCGCGGGTGTCGACCCGACCACCACCCGACGGGTACTGCAGGACGCCGGCTGGCGCACGCTGGACCGGAGCGACTTCGCCACCAAGGGCTCCGACCAGATCGGGCAGCTGCCGGCGCTGACCCTGGGGCTGACCGCGCTGATGCTGGCGCTGGCGATCCTGCTGATGGGCGCGGGCTTCGCCGTGGCCGCCAGCTCCAGCCGCCGCGAGATCGGGCTGCTCGCCGTGTGCGGGGCCGGCCCGGCCCAACGCCGGCTGGTGCTGACCTGCAACGGCCTCGTACTCGGGGTGCTCGCGACCGCGCTCGGGCTGGGCGTCGGCGTCGGGCTGGCCGCACTCGCGTACCCGCGGGTCGCCGCCAGCGTCGAACAGGTGTGGACGGAGCTGCGGGTCGACGTACCCCTCATGGTGGTGTTCGGGGTGATCGGCCTCGGCGGTCCGGTGCTGGCCGCGTGGCTGGCCGGCCGGCAGGTCGCCACCATGGACCCCTGGGTCGCCCTGCACGAACGCCCCTCCGCCACCGGTCGGGCCGCCACCCGGCGGACCCGGCGCTGGAGCGTGGCGGCGGTGGTCACGGCCGTGGTCGTCCTGGGCCTGGCGACCCTCGCCGGCAATCTCGCGCTGACCGCCCTGGCCGCGCTGGTCGCGGTCATCGGAGCGGCCGGGATCACCCGGATGGCGGTGCCCTGGCTGGCCCGCCGGGCGGACGTGGCGCGGCCGGGGATGCGGGTGGCCCTGCGGTCGCACGCCGCCGCCCCGGGCCGGGGCACCGCGCTGATCGCGGCGATCGGCGCCGTGGTCACCGTCGCGGGCCTGGTGATGCTCGGCGTGGGCGGGCTGACCGAACGCGCGGCCAGCACCTACCGGCCCTCCTCACCCGTCGGGACCACGGTCGTCGACACCCACGACACCCTGCCCGGCACCACGATCTCCGACATGGCCCGCCGGCTCGACGCGACCGGCGTCGCCCGGATCAACCTCGCCATGCCCGCAGACGCCGTCGGGCAGAACACGTACCTGGCCACGGTCGAGAACCCGGCGGCCGTCTGCTACCGCACCCCGCGCGAGGATCCCCGGGTGTGCGCCCAGCGGGCCGGCTTCGACACGTCCTTCTGGTACGTCGGCATCGTGGAGCCCGCGCAGCTGGCCACCATCCTCGGCCGGCCCCTGACCGGGGCTGAGGAGTCCGCGTACCGGGAGGGCAGGGTCCTCGCGTTCTCCGACCGGATCGTCGCCGACGGCACGGTCCGGATCTGGGACCGCGACCCGAGGGGCGCGCGGGACCGGCAGCCCAAACTCCTCCCTGCGGTGGTCGCCAGCGGGGCACGGATCCACAGCGACCTGCCCTTCGCGTACCTCTCCCCGGAGAGTGCCGCCGCGGCCGGGTTCCGGAACCATCCCCAGGTGCAGTACGTCATCCGGTCGGCTGCCACGCCCCCGGAGTCGGCCGAGGACGCCGCCCGGGCCATGCTCACGGCCGACGCGGGCGGGTACGCGCGGCTCTACGTCGAACGGGGCGACCCCGCGAGCCGCAACCTCGGCACCGTGCTGATGATCTGCGCCGTCGCGCTCCTGGCCCTCGCCACCGTGGTCTCCGTCCTGGCCGTCGCGCTGGCCGCCGGGGAACTGGCCCCGGAGTTCGCCACGCTCGCCGCGGTGGGCGCCACCTCGCGGTTCCGGCGGGGGCTCAGCGCGGCGTACTCGACCGTCACCGCCACGCTCGGGGTGCTGCTCGGGCTGGCCGTGCTCGCTGCGGTCAGCCCCGCGCAGTCGCGCGCGATGGACGTACCGGGGAGCGGCCTGGCCTGGTTGATGTTGCTCGGGACTGCGGTCGCCGCAGTCGTGGTGTCGGCCGGGGGTGGCTGGCTGACGAGTCCCCGGCCGGTGAGTCTGGTCCGGCGGGTGGACTGAGCCGCCGGGGCGCCCTGATGTCGTCGGGGCGCTCCGATGTCGTCGGGGCCGTTTCGCGGCGGGCGGGCGGAGTCTCCGCCTGTCGGGGCCGGTGGGCGGAGCCCCCGATGCCGTCGGGCGCAGCCCCCTATGCCGTCGGGCGTCGTCGCCGTGGACGTGCCGAGCCGCTCGATGCCGTCGGGCCCGCTTCGTGGCGGGCCCGACGGTTCGTGGGTCAGCAGCCCTCGCTGAACGACACCGGTACGGCCCGGTGCTTGCGGCTGCCCCGGTCCTTGCCCGACTCGCCGGAGACCGCGATGCAGCTGTAGGAGTCCAGGCTGCCGTTCTTCCAGTGGATGCGCAGGTTCTTCTCGGTGCTACAGGTGTTGTGGTAGTACACAGTGGTGGTGGCGATGCCGTCGGACCACGACCAGTTGAAGCACCCGGCCGTACCCGAGTGGTAGGACGCCTGGGCCGGCGCGGCCGTGAACAGGACGCCACCCAGTCCGAGTGCCGCGACGACGGCGAGCTTCTTCAGCATGATTTCTCCCCCAGAGAACCGGTCACCGCCTGCTGGCTGATGACTTCGGGGAGCCTAGGTGCGCGAGTGGATCATGTAAACGGGATGTAAATCACGATAATTCAGGTGTTCGATGGCTGTGCCGGGCGTGGCCAGCGGAAACTCTACCGCAGAGTAACGGATATTTGATCTTGGTGCGCGGGCACCGTCCTCTGTGCTGCCCGGGCCCGGGTCGCCGCAGTTCAGGGGGGCAGCGACGGCCCGAAACCGCCGAGCGGGCGGACCCCGATCCGCGTCGGCGCGCTCGGGAACCTGTCGCTGCGGCTGATCGCGGGGCGCGCTCGGGCGCGTACCCCTCAGTGTGGATTGTCGCTCTTTCAGCTCTCGCGGGGTGCCCGGCGCTGGGGCCTGGGTCGCGGCGGGACCGTGGGGCGTCACCCGAGGGCGCGTGAAGCGTTCACGTTCAGTTCATTGCAATGATTTGGAGGCTGTCGTTGCGTTGACCTTGAGGATCATTGCAACAATTTCAGCTCTGTGAGCTGCTAAAACGTTGGAGCTATGCAATGAGTGACTTGAAGGAATGGCGAAGGAAACGTAGCGTTTCCCTTGTTCGAAACAACAAGTCATGGGAGTACGAGATGCTGAAGTTCGACACCACCGCCCCGATCACCGCCGTCCTCGACGTTCCCGCCGGACGGGTGCTGTTCATCGCCGCCGACCGGGCCGACGCCACAGTGGAGGTGCTGCCCGCCGACGCGTCGAAGGGCCGCGACGTGAAGCTCGCGGAGCGGACCACGGTCGCGTTCGTCGACGGGGAACTGCGGATCGACGCACCGGGGAACAACCTCGGCCCCACCGGATCCGTCGAGGTGACCGTGCAGCTGCCCGCCGGCTCGCGGGTCGGGGCGAAGCTCGCCAGCGGCGAGTTCCGGGCCGTCGGGCGGCTCGGCGAGGTCACGTTCGACGGGGCGCACGGCCCGGTCAAGGTCGACGAGGCCGCGAGTGTGCGGATCACGACCGCCGCCGGGGACGTCGCGGTCGGCCGCCTGGGTGGCGCCTCGGAGGTCACGACCCGCAAGGGTGACATCCACGTCGCCGAGGCCGTGCGCGGCGCCGTCGTCCTGCGCACCGACGCGGGCGCGATCTCGGTCGGTGCCGCCGCCGGGGTGTCCGCCACGATGAACGCGGGCACGTCCTACGGGCGGATCCACAACGCGCTGTACAACAGCGAGGGCGGCTCCGCGCAGCTGGAGATCCACGCGACCACCGGGTACGGGGACATCACGGCTCGCAGCCTCTGAGAACGGTGGACTTCCTCGGTCGAGTGGCGGAACGGAAGCGCCGAGTTCGGTGGGCTCGGCGTTTCCGGTTGGGGTCGTCTCCGTGCGGTGGCTCGGCCGCCACAGGACCGGCAGCTCGGCCGCACAGGACCGGAGGCTCGGCCGCCCAGTGCCCGGTGCCGCAGCCGCACGGGGGCCGGCCGCCCCGCCCAACCGGGGCGCGCCCCGCAGCCTCCCGGCCGCCCGAAGCCCGGCGGCACGGGGCCCGGCCGCTCGCTCGAGGCGTAGAGGCACGGGGCCCGGCCGCTCGCTCGAGGCGTGGAGGCACGGTGCCCGGCGGCACCCTCCGATGATGGCTGGCCATACCCGGATTCGATGGCTGGCGTGCTCGTCCACGCAGGGGCCCGGCTCATAGCGTCGTGGTCATCCGTCGGGGACTCGCCCGACGGTCGACGATCCTGGGAGGACCGCGATGCGGACCCGACGAACGACCCTCGCGCTGGTGGCGGCGCTGACGATCGCCGGGGTGGTGACCGCGAGCCCCGCGACCGCCGCCGGTGACGGGCTCTCGCCCTCCTGGGGCGGAGCAGGAGACGGGACTTCGGTCGCAGACCCGGGACGCCCGATCGGAGACACGGCTCCGGTCACCGGCCAGGGAAGCCCGATCGGAGACGCGACCGCCCGGCCCGGAGGGCGGATCGGGGACGCGGCCGCCCGGCCCGGGGGCCGGATCGGTTGGCACGGCTGCCAGACCGCCCCCGACGACACCCTGGGCAGGTCCCTCGACTCGGCCGGCGCCCGGTGCGGCGAACTCACCGTCCCACTGGACCACACCCGCCCCACCGGCCCGAAGATCACGGTCGCGCTCGCCCGGACCCCGGCCACCGACCCCGCGCGCCGCCGGGGAGTGCTGTTCATCAACCCGGGCGGCCCGGGGGTACCCGGGATGGAACAGGTGCTGCTCGGCGCGTACATGCCGGAGGTCGCGGCGCGGTACGACCTGGTGGGGATGGATCCCCGGTTCGTGGGTCGCAGCACGCCGCTCGACTGCCGGTGGGACACCGACACCCCGTTGCGTTCGGCGGGCCCCGACCGGCGGAGCTTCGAGGAGAGCGTGGCCTTCGCCCGGAGCCTCGCGGCCGGCTGCGCGCGAGCGGCCCGGGAGACCGGAAGCACCCAGGCCGAGAGCTCCCAGCCCGAAGGCAACCGGTCAGGCAACGCCCAACCTGAAGGCTCCCGGCCCGGCAGCGCCCAGCCCGAGGGCTCCCGGCCAGGCAGCGCCCAACCCGAGGGCTCCCGGCCAGGCAGCGCCCAGCCCTCCCCCGGGGCCGAAACCGCCCAGGACCGAGACCGCAACAACCGCCTCGCGCACGCCTCCACCCGCGAGACCGCCCGCGACATGGACGCGGTCCGCACCGCCCTCGGCGAGGACCACATCTCCTACTTCGGCGTCTCCTACGGCACGTACCTGGGCGCCGTCTACCTGCAGATGTTCCCCGGCCGCGCCGACCGCTTCGTCCTGGACAGCGCGGTGGACCCGTCGGCGACCGGCCTGGGCACGTTCCCGCGCCAGGGCCCGGCGCTGACGGCGGCCCTCCGCGAGTGGGCGGCCTGGACGGCCCGGCGCGACAGCACCTACCACCTGGGGGCGAGCGCCGAGAGTGTGCTGGCCACCGTGGACGGCGTCCATCGGGAGTCGGCCCGGCGGGCACTGCGGGTGGGCCGGTACCAGATAGATGTCCATGTTCTGCCGCTCGTGCTCTACGCCCAGCTCGCCGATGACGGCGACGAGGCCCGGGCCGGTCTGGCGGCCGACGTCCGGGTGCTGGCCGACGCCGCCCGGGGCGACACCGTGGTACCCGGCGCGGGCCTGGACCAGCTGCTGGCGGGCGTGACCACCGGCGCGGGGCCGGCCACGGACCGGGCCGGGACGCCGATCCTGTGCGCCGACCGCGCCCCCTCCCGGTATCCGGAGACCTACTTCCGCGACATCGAGGCGCACCGGGCCGACGAGCCGCTGTTCGGGGCGCTGACCCGCAACGTCACTCCGTGCACGTTCTGGCCGGTGCGGCAGGCCGAGCGGCCGACGGTCGTCCACAATGGTGTACCGGCGCTGATCGTGGGCGCGGCCGGGGATCCGTGGACGCCCTATCCGGGGCAGCAGGCGATGCACCGGGCGCTGTCGGGGTCGCGGATGGTGACGGTGCGGGGCGCGTTCCGGCACGGCGTCTACCTCGTCGCGGGGAACGCCTGCGTCGACGCGTCCGTCAGCACCTACCTGACCACCGGCGTCCTGCCGGCCACGGACAAGAACTGCTGAAGACCTCGACGGGTACGGGGCGGGCGCGCCGTGGGAGTGCTGCCGGGGCTTGGGTGCCCGCACGCGGCTCCCACGGAAGCGCCCCCTTGAACCATCGACACTTGTGATGTTTGGCACGATTTTCGGGACACACGTCCACTTAGACCTGTCGATAGGCTGACTGCTGGTGAATTCGGGGGCACCATGCTGGTCTTTATGGCTAGGGAATGTTTTGCATGCTCCTGGGTTCTCCTGCCCTGTTGTCACACAGATGTGGAGGACGACTTGAAGCAGAACCAGCCACGCACCCGGCGAAGGGTGGCACTCCTCGCGCTGGTCGGCGCGGTCGCGGGCATGCTGGCAACACCGCAGGCAGCGGAGGCTGCGGTGTTGCCGGCGACAGCGGTCGGGCTCGGCGGGACCGGTGACCTGCGGGTCCTGGATGTCGGCGGCGACGCGACCAGTGAAGGCTCACCGGTGCGGGCGTCGACGCTGACGGTCGGAGCGCCGTCCGAGCTGGGTGTCGCCCGGCAGCGGTGGGTGCTGGACCGGGCCCCCTACGCCGAGGGCACCCCGACGTACTCGTACCAGCTCAAGCACGTGAAGTCCGGAAAGTGCCTGGATACCAACGGTTCGGCGGTCGTGATCAAGGCGTGCACGACGGCCACGGCGCAGCGCTGGTACGCGCCGGTCTCAGCGCCCAACAACGGGGTGAAGCTGATCAACCAGGCGACGAACCTGTGCCTGGCCGTGACCGGTGACAGCACCAGCGACGGCGCCGGGGTCGAGGTGCGCAGCTGCCAGGTCGGCACGAAACTGCGGTGGGCGTTGCGGACCGGCTCGGCACCGTGCGCGCGCCGGTCGAGCCAGCAGACCACCACCTCGCTGTGCGTGAACTCCGGCACACAGACCATGTTCGGGGTGTTCGGTACCTGGCGCTCGTTCCCGGTGTCCTTCACGCCGCTGGACCCGGGCATCTACGACACGACCACGCTGACGAACTACCTGGGCTGGACGTCGCTGGACGGCACGCTCGGCGACGGGGCGTACGACGGGGTCGAGTTCGGCACCCGCGCGGACTACTCCAACGTCACCGGCGAACAGTTCTTCAACACGTACTGGCTGGAGTTCAAGCCCGGCACCAGCGAGTACCACAGCCTGAACAACCTGCCCGGGGCCGCCGAGACCAACAGCAATGTGCACTCCTACATGGCCACCTCCACCGCCGATCGCAAACAGTGGAACCTGCTGCTGGACTTCAACCCCGCCGGAACCACCCACCTGCAGGAATCCGGGGTGACCCGGGCGATCGAGTCGTCACTGGCGGCCCGCTACCAGCAGGGCGTGTTCCTCCCGACCGCCTACACCAACCGGATCCAGATCACCGACGGCAACAACACCTGGCGGCGGGCCCGGATGGGCAACACGGTCACCGGGGAGCCGAAGACCTGCAACGCCCCGCCCACCGACTTCGATCCGATCTGGGATGTCCCGAACGATGCGCCATGGTGCTTCACCGCCGCTGTCACCGGCCGGACGGCCAACCCGGTGACCGACCCGTACGAGGTCGACTCGATCACTCTCGGCAAGCCGTCGACCACCCCGACCCTGGCCGCCCCGGCCACCCAGGCCAACCGGACCGGAACCGGCACGACGAACGGCGTCGACCAGGCCCGCCTGGCAGCATGCCTGGAGAAGGGCACCGGCGCGGCCTGCCTGACCGAGGTGCCCGGCCTTGCCCAGTGCGTGGCCAGGCAGCAGATCTGCAACACCACCACCCTCCCGGCGGCGCGGGCTGCGGTGACCCACCCGGCGGTGACCCTCGCGCAGGCCCGGCAGACGGCCGACCGGTTCCTGCGCCCGGAGTCCGGAGCCAGCCTGGCCGCCGGTTCCGCACGGACAACCTCCGTGAGCGCGTTGAACGCCGAACTCGGCCTGCACCTCCAGGCCGCCGCCGGCCAGGACGCGCCGGTGCACGTGATCACCGGCACCGGCCAGGTCCGCTCCATCGCGGCGGGTCCCACCGGCCAGGACCGCTACGACGGCTACCTGGTCGTGGTCGACGCGTCCAGCGGCGACGTGCTCTACGCCCGCCTCGGCGCCTGACCACCGCGAGCCACCTCCCGCCGGGTCGGCCCCCGGTCGGCCCGGCGCCCTCTGATCAGGAAGTGGGAGACCAGCATGAACAGATCCTTCGCGGGCGGCCGACTCCGCCGCCTGCTCCTGGCGGCCCTGGCCGTCACCGCCCTCACCGCACCGGTCGCGGCACAACCCGCCGCCGCCACCACCAGCTCGGCGACGATTCTGACCGATGAGAGCGACCTGCGCGCGGCGTGCGCCAACAAGCAGGCCGCCACCACCCTGCCGGGCTGGTTCGACCAGCGCACCCGGCACTGCGTGCGGCTCCTGAAGGAAGCGGCGGTCGTCCGTAGCGACGGCGTCGTGCTCGGCCGCTACCAGGTGACGTTCACGCTGCTGGGGTTCGCCGCCGGCAACGGGAGCCGGGGCGTGGACTGGGTGGTCAGTCTGGAGAACATCACCTTCGTCCAGGGCTCGCTCGACGCGGGCAAGCTGCGGCTGACGGTGAACGTCAAGGGCTGCCAGAACGTCACCAACATGGTCTGCCCCGCCGCGAACCTGTTGCAGCGGGCCGACCTGGTCACCGGCTGGCGGACCAACCCGAAGATGAGCCGGTTCGCCTTCACCAGCCCGAACAACACCGGGGGCGGAGACTACAAGACCGTCAACGCGCAGATGTCCGTCGACGTGCTCCAGGAGTACCTCGACGGGCAGACCGTCCCCGCCCAGAGTCCGATGATCCTGTACTCCAACGTCCGCTACGACTCCGCCGCCGCCGCACTCGGCGCCAAGAACCACGGGGCGGTGTTCTCCGACCCGATTCCCACCTTCACGCTGAGCTTGTCCGACCCGTCGGTCAACGAGTCCGCCACCCACATCCGCGACGCCATCCAGTACCCGGAACGGACCTTCCCGTCCTGGCTCGGCAAGCACCCGCCGTCCACGCTCACCCGGATGATGAGCCCCACACTGAAGGACAAGAACGGGACGGAGTCCAAGAAGGTGTGCCTGGACGTGTGGGGCACCTACGACGGGAACATTCAGAACTGCGACGAGTACCCGTTCGCGACCACGTACGAGGGCGCGTACACCGACGTGATCCTCCACCCGGGCAATCCGTGGAACGGCTCCGCCCGGATCATCGACGCCGGCGACAACCAGCACGTCGGACGTGACCTCCTACAGAACACGTTCTACGCCGGCCAACGCATGCTCGACGGCGACACCTTCCACGTCGTCATCACCCCCTGACCGGAGCTCCTAGACTGGTGCCCGGGCCGGGTGGTCCGGGCACCAGCCCGTCCAGCAGGAGGCGAACATGACAGCGCAGGTCAGCGGCAGTGCCCTGCTCGCCCCCACCTACCAGGTGTTCACGATCCGCGACCCCGAATACGACGACGACACCGACCCCGCCGCCGCCTCCACCGCCGCACTCACCACCATGATCGGCAGCTCCGGCGAGGAGGTCATCATCCGCTGCGCCCAGGACACCGCCCGCATCCGCGTCACCGCCGAAGTCCACACCACGCAACCGGCCGCGCCGACCGGGCCGTGGACAGGGCTGCCCCACCAGGAACTGCGCTTCGCCAGCGGCCTGCTCGTCGCCGTGGAAACCACCGGCCCGGCCTACCTCGAACTCGAACTCCCCGCGGGCCCCGGCCACTACACCCTCGCCGCGCACCACCGCGGCCGGCCCGAAGCGGTCGAGGCGGTCGCGGAATACTTCCGCCAGTTCCTGGACCACGATCCCGACCGGCAGGTCACCGACATCGCCACGCTCGCCGGCATCGAGCAGTACCTGATCCAGATCTGGCCCACCGGCTGATCAGCTGGCCCCGGACCGGGGGCTGGCCGGGCGCAGCAGCCGGACCGTCAACCACCCCGCAGACACGGCGAAGGCGAGCACCACCACCGCGACGAGATCGCTGTCCCACGGCGCCGCGAACCCGACCACCTGGTTCACCGCCTCCGACCGGTCGGCGTTCCCCACCACAGCCCCGGGGTCATAGAACCCGGTCAGCTCCTGGCGCACTCCGACCCGGCCCGCAGCATCCGCGAGCGACAACCACACCGAGGCCACCGCCGGCACCAGCACCGTCACAGCGGCCAACCGCCACCCCACCCACCAGGGACGCGACCACCCCGCACGGTCCAGCGAACGCCAGGCCAGCCAACCCGAACCCGCGATCCCCGCGACCAGGAGCACACCCGCCCACCATCGAGCGCCGCCCACATCGGTTCGCAACAGGGACGGTCTGAGCACCACGGCGCCGTACCCGGCGCCAGCCGCGATGTCACCGACCGCGTCCCTCGCCAGCCACCACACCCGCACAGCCAACCCGGCACCCGCCAGGGCACATAGCCCCGACAGGCAGGTAGCCCACCGCTCCCACTTCGCCACATCATCGACCATATGCCATATTGGGCGACCACTCACGGGGCCGGCGCGTCCGATCCGATCCGTGCTGAAACTTTCGGGCACCAACGGAGCGCAGTACGGCAGCAAGGGCCGCAGGCCGCGCCCGCCGTAGGCAAACCTAGGCAGTGGCCTCCGGGGCGTTCGTGGCCTCTGGGCGAGGCGATACCGCTGATGCTCGGCTCCGATCACGCGACGAACCAGGGTCCGTGACGCAATCCACCGCAACGATCGGGCGTACACCGGCTCCGGACGTGCCCGGGGAAGGTGAGGGGTGCCCGCCGCCCGGGTTCTCTTGGCGGAGTGCAGGGCGGCGGGCTCCAGCAAGACACGGAAGACCAGGCAGCCCGGCCGACCACGTCCGCGACAACTTCGTCGCTACCTCAGTAAACGCTCGCCCCCGATGTGCGCTTACAAAGATCGGCATTGTTTACACATCGATGTCGGCCTTCGTCTTTCACCTTTCAGGAGCGGATGGTTTCTCTCTACAGTGCGCACAACGGCCGTGCTCGGTGTTCTTGGCGGAGTGCAGGGCATTGGCCCCAGCAAGTACACGTGTCGAGGAGAGATCATGGCCCGCAGTTTCCCAGTTCCCCATCGGCTGCCCTGGTACGGCGCATGCATCATTGTGCCCATGACGCTCGGGTGGACTCCGCAGCAGATCCTGCTGCTCGTACCGGTCATCATCGTGATCATCGTGTTCACGCCCCCACATGGGCAGGCGTGACCCCGAGCCTCGCGAACCTGAAGAGACGAGCGTGGCTGGCGATGTCGCCGCCAGCCACGCTCGCTCCATTCGCCCTGATCCGACTGACGCCGTCTACGAACAATGGGAACTCGTTGAACGGGCGCAGCAGGGCGACAGCGAGGCTTTCGGACGCATCTACCGTCAGCACGTCGACACAGTCTTTCGGTACGTCTTCTTCCGGGTCGGTAGCCGGCCCCTGGCCGAGGACCTGACTTCAGAGACCTTCACCAGGGCCCTCACTCGGATTTCCTCCTTCACGTGGCAAGGCCGTGACCTCAGCTCCTGGCTGATCACGGTCGCCCGAAACCTGGTGGCCGACCATTTCCGGTCCCACCACTACAGGCGTGAGATCTCAGCAGGCAATGTCCTCGACGTCGACCAACAGGAGCGTGGCCCGGAAGGCTTCCCCGAAGGGTTGGTCCTAGGCAAGGTCGACAACGCGGCCATGGTGGCAGCCATCCAGAAGCTTCCCGTGCATGAGCAGACAGCCGTCGTGGTTGTCTACCTGCAGGAGCAATCCCTAAGGCAGGCGGCCCAGATCCTCAATGTGCCGGAAAGGACTGTCGCGGCGCGACTGCACCGCGCAAAGCGATCCCTCGCCCGCCTCCTGTCCGAAGACCCTACTCACGGAAACCCGTTTCGCGACCTCGCAGAGCGCCCACCAGTGCGGCTACGAGGACGGCAGCGAGAGATTCACACCTGGGTCCGAGAACAAGGACTCACTGTCACCGCCTATGCCGAACGAGCTGGGATTGAGCCCTCCACCGTCCGAGTGCACCTGATGCGCGCCGAACGGGCACTCGCCGCCCCCAATACCGCCCCCTCACGGCAGTCAGGCCCGCCCCGGAGGTCTCAACAACGCCGAAAACCAACTGACCTCTCCACCGTTGACCTGAGCCTGGCGAGCTTGATGCGACTGCCCATCCGGCAGCGCCAGATCATCCGCCTCATCGCCAACGGGGCGAACCCGACGGCTGTCGCCGCTCAACTAGGAATCGCGCCCTCAACCGTCAGAGTTCACCTGCATCGGGCGATGCACACACTCGACTCTCCAACCTGACCGCCACAGAGCCAGGATTGGAAGTTCCAAGCTGTGCAGCTGTCTCCAGGACTCCGACACGGGCGCCAGCGCTGACAGGCGCGGCGGCAACGGGACGGCGAGCCGTCGGCAGAGCGTGGCCGGGGTGCGCTCGTGGGAGCATCAGGTGTGACAAACGCATACCGCGCAGGGCAATGGCGCACCTGGGACGACGCTGAGGCACACGTGCACTCCAAAGAGCTGCGCGAGACACACATCGTCGAGTTCAAGGGCGAGGACTACAAGGCAACCGAAGGTGGGCGGAAAGAGCAGGCCAAAGACATCGCCGCGTTGGCCATCGATGGCGGGGTGCTCGTGATCGGGATCGTCGAGGACAAGTTGACGGGCCTGGCCACCGACCTGGCGGCCGTGCCGGTGGAGGGCGTCGTAGAGCGGATCGAACAGATCTGCGCCGGGCGGATCAGTCCCGCCTTGGCGGTCACCATCGATGACCACATCCGCGATCCCATGGACCCGACCTGCGGTCTGATCGTGGTCACGGTGCCAGCCACAGGCGTGCCGCACATGGTGGACCACCGCTACGTCGGCCGGGACAACCGCACCACCCGCTACCTCGCCCACGAGGAAGTCGCACGCCTCCTCGCCCGGCGCGACGCCGACGCCGATCTCGCGGGCATGGCATTGGACCGTTTCTACGACAGGATGGGAACCGACGGCCTCGGGCCGGCAAGGTTGGTCGTCACCGCCACGCCGGTGCCGATCCTTCGGCCCCAGATCCTGCGCGAACAGCTGACCGGGAACTGGGAGCAGCGGTTCACAGAGCTTCTCAACGCAGCCGCCAACGACATGGAACTAGCCTTGACGGCAGAGCCTCAGCTGGCCGAGCTGACCTACCGGGACTGGTCTTTCTACCACTCCGGCTCCGGGAGTTCTTCCCGGCGTGTGCCACGCGGGGTGGCCCGGTTCCACTCCGGCGGTGCCAGGGAGTTCAAATATGTGATCGAAGTGTCGGAGGCCGGTGCGGTGCACGTCGCCGCAGCTGACGTCTACGAACCAGTCAACGACCAACGCGGTCGTGCGCGTCCCGCCATGTTCCTGACGCGCGAGGCACTTACCGTCACGGCCCGGGCGATCGCGATCGCCGCGCGGGTCGCCGAAGCCGCCGGTACCCAGGGGTCCTACGGCCTCGGTATCAAGGTCACTGGCATCGAGGGCTGCGTGGCCGAACCCCGTAACTCGACAGAGTTGACCAGCCGCTTCCTCAACGAGCCTCCCTACCGGGAGGACGACTATCGCGAAGTCACGCTGGTCACGGGAACGGAGTTGTCAGGAAGACTCAGCCCGCTCGTGGACCACCTACTCGGTCCCCTATTGCGCGCGATGAACTATGGCGACCCACTCCGCCCACCCACTGCTACCTATTAGGAAGCCAAGGCATCGCGGTAGGGATTCGGCGCCAGCCCACGTTCTGTGAGCGCGCCAAGTCCGCAGCGTTCACGGAGCCCGGCGGAGTCCTGCCCTCTCCCAAGTGAGTGATTCCCGCAGGCTCTATTCCGGCCGCTCTACACCCATGACCTCGGTGTAGCACCACGCGCGGCCAGAGCGGACACAACCTGGCCGAACCGCATCGCGTCCGCAGGTCGAGGAGAGGGTGAAAGGTGGGGCGGGTGGGGCTCGAACCCACGACCAAGGGATTATGAGTCCCCTGCTCTAACCGGCTGAGCTACCGCCCCGGCCCGAACAGACTACCCAAACCATCGCCCCCCACGCCCACCCAGCCCCGCGCCACCACCCCGCGGACGTGATTTCCTCCACAGACACCGTTGCCCCGCCGTTGCTAGTTTCGTGCGCATGGGCGGAGCGGCTCCACACGAGATTGCCTCCGCGGAGGCTGTGCACGCGGCCAGGCCGGGGAATCCCCAGGAGGCCTGGCGGGCGTTGGTTGCCGGGAACGAGCGGTTCCTGGCCGGGCGGTCGGGGCCGGTCGAGGCGGGGCGGGCGCACGCGCGGACCCAGGAGCCGTACGCGTTGGTGATCGGGTGCCTTGACTCTCGGGTACCCCCCGAACTCGTGTTTGATCAGGGTTTCGGGGCGGTGTGTGTGCTGCGGTCAGGTGGGCATGTGCTCGACTCGGCGCTGCTGGGGTCGGTGGAGTTCACGGTCGGGCTGGGGGTGCCGCTGATCGTGGTGCTCGGGCATCAGTACTGCGGTGCGGCGCTCGCGGCGACCAATGCCGTCCGGGCCGGTGAGCGGGTGGGCGGCGATCTGGGGTACCTGGTCGACCGGATCGCGCCGTCGGTGGGCGAGAGCGGGGACGCCGAGGAGGTGGCCCGGCGGCACACGCTCGCGACCGTCAAGACGGTCATGGAGATTCCGCTGGTCAGCGAGGCGTGGGCGGCGGGGCGGCTGGAGGTCGTGGCGGCGCGGTACGACGTCGAATCCGGGCGGGTCGAGCGGCTGCTCTGAGGGGATCGCACGCCCGCCTCACGTTCCGCTGAGGGGTTCGGCCAGGCGGAGTGGGCGACCAGGGGCGGATCGGGAGCAGGCGGCAGCCGAACATGGCAGGTCCGCGTTGGCGGGGTGGGGATGTTCGTGGCAATATAGTGATGCACACTCACGATGAAGGGTGCTCACGATGTCTCAGCGGCATATCGCGGCCCTCGACCGCGTCCTCGAACTCGTCGTCCTCCTCAACTTCGACATGACCGGGTACCTGCGGAAGGAGGGCCTCACCACCTCGCGTACCGCGGTGCTGTGGGAGCTCGACCAGCGCGGGCCGAGTACCCAGCGGGTGCTCGCCGAGGCCAGGGGCGTCTCCGCCCGGACGATCACCGGGCTGGTGGACGGCCTGGAGAGCACCGGCTTCGTCACCCGCGAGCCGCACCCCGGCGACCGGCGGGCGACGCTGGTCACGCCCACCGCGCGGGGTACCGACATTCTCGCGACCATGCGGCGGGAGCAGGGCGAGTTCGCGGCGCTGCTGTTCGGGGACATGCCGGAGGGGCGGTTCGAGGGGCTGGTCGCGGGGCTCGACGATCTGCTGGAGCGGCTGAGGGCGGCCGGGTTGACCGTGCACGCGGCGGATGAGGCCGCGGATGCGGGTGCGGCCACATCCGCGGAGCACGTCCCGGGCCGGGCCTCGGGGCAGGCCTCAGTTCCGGCCGGGGAGCCGGCAGCGGGCGTTGCGCCGGCCGGGGTGGCCGGGGAGGTGCGGTCGTGACGCGCGTCGAGCAGGCGACCAGGCCCGCCGTCGTCTGGGCCCTGCTCCGGCGCGCCGTGTCCTACGAGCTGAGCATGTGGCGCGCGCTGTACCGGTGGATCCTCCGCCGCCCGGCCACCACGGAGCCCGGCGCCCGCACGTTCGGGTACGCCTGGCACGTCGGCCCGGTGCTCTGGGTGTTCATCATCGTGTCCGCCGCCGAGATCCCGGCCGTGCACCTGCTGCTGCCCTGGGAGTCGGTGCGCGGGGTGGCGCTGGTGCTCGGCGTCTACGGGCTGCTGTGGATGTTCGGGCTGCTGGCCAGCATGAAGGTCAACCTGCACGTCGTCGCGCCCTCGGGGCTGCGGATCCGCTACGGGCCCAGCATCGACGTCGCCGTGCCGTGGTCGGCCGTCGCCTCGGTCGGGCCCCGGAACCGGAACCTGGACAGGTCGCGCACCCTGCAGACCGAGGGCTCGGCGCTGCACATCGCGGTGTCCAGCCGGACCAGTGTCGACATCGTGTTCCGCGCACCGACGGTTCTCGGCCTGCCGGGCGGGGACACGGAGCCGCTCACCGAGCTGCGGGTGTACGCCGACGATCCGGCGGGGTTCGTGGCCGCCGCGCGGGAGCACCTGGCCTAGCGCCGGCCCGGTTCCGGCCTTGACCCGACGCTCTCGCGCGGAGCCAGGGCCCGGACGTGCCGGGATCGGGCAGCGCCGGGGCCGGCCCGAGGCCGGGCAACACCAGAACCGGACGAGTGTCAGAGCCGGGCGGAACCGGACGCCAGCCCCGGGCCCCAATAGGACACGCCCCATCGAATCTCCACAGTGGCCACACCCGCCGACCGCGCAGACCCTGACGCAACACGCACCCTTCTTGCACAATCACTGCAAAATATTGCTCGTTTCGCGGGTTCTATTGACAACATTCAGCATGACCGTCATCAATGTGTTATGACCTCTCCCCCTCGCAGACTCCGTCTGCTCCTCGGCGCCCTCCTCGCGGGCACCGTTCTGAGCGTGGTGCCGATCTCCGCGGCGCAGGCGGCCACCGCCGGCAACGTGACCGGGTTCAGCCAGTCCGGGAACACGTACAACATCACCACCAGCAGCTCGGCGAAGGCCCGGGTGACGTTCGCGCGGGCGGACATCTTCCGGGTCGAGCTGGCGCCGTCCGGGACGTACAGCGACCCGGCCGGGACCGACATCACGATCAAGACGAGCTTCGGGTACACCGCTCCGGCGTTCACCGACGCGGGCACCTACTACCGGGTGACCACCGGTTCGGTTTCCCTCAGGATCAACAAGTCGCCGCTGACGTTCGCGGCGTACAAGGCCGACAACACCACGCTGCTGTGGGCGGAGTCGGCGGCCCTGAACTGGACCGGGTCGCAGACCACCCAGACCCTCAGCCAGGGCGCGAACGAGCAGTACTACGGCACCGGGTTGCGGCTCGGCGACTGGGCGCTGCGCGGGAAGACGGTACCCATCAAGATCGATAATGCGTGGAACGAGAACAACAACGCGTCCCCCGCGCCGTTCTACATGTCCACCAACGGGTACGGCGTGGTGCGCAACACCTGGTCACCGGGCTCCTACGCGTTCACCGGCCCGAGCAGCTTCACCCACAACGAGAGCCGCTTCGACGCGTACTACTTCGCCGGCAGCGGCCCCGGTGACCTCAAGGGCGTCCTGAACGCCTACACCGACGTGACCGGCAAGCCGTTCCTCGCCCCGATGTGGGGCTTCGAGATGGGCAACGCCGACTGCTTCAACGCGTCGAACCCCGACTACCAGGGCGACCACAACCGGGTCGGGCACCAGACCACCCCGGACGTCGTCGCCTACGCCACCGACGCGCGGAACAAGAACATGCCCTCGGGCTGGTTCCTGCCGAACGACGGGTACGGCTGCGGCTACACCAACCTGTCGCAGTCCATCTCGGGCCTCGCAGCCAAGGGCTTCAAGACCGGGCTGTGGACCTCCACCGGCCTCAACGGGATGCCCGGCGAGATCGCGGCCGGCTCGCGCGCCGTGAAGACGGACGTGGCGTGGATCGGCGGCGGGTACAAGACCGCGTTCAACGGCGTGAACCAGGCCGTCAACGGGATCGAGAGCAACTCCGACGCGCGCCGGTTCGTCTGGACGGTGGACGGCTGGGCCGGTACCCAGCGCAACGCCGTGGTGTGGACCGGCGACACCGAGGGCAACTGGGCGAACATGCGCTGGCACGTGCCCGCCATCGCCGGCGCCGGGCTGTCCGGGCTGAACTACGCGTCCGGCGACGTCGACGGCATCTTCGAGGGCTCGGCGGCCACGTACGCCCGGGACCTGCAGTGGAAGGCCTTCACGCCCGCGCTGATGACCATGTCCGGGTGGGGGCCGACGAACCCGTCCTCCGGGTACAACGACAAGCAGCCCTGGCGGTGGGCCGAGCCGACGCTGAGCATCAACCGCAAGTACCTGCAGCTCAAGATGCGGCTGATGCCGTACATGTACACGATGAGCGCCAACGCGACCGCGACCGGTACGCCGGCCGTGCGCGCCATGGTGCTCGACTACCCGAACGACCCGGTCGCGCGGGGCAACCAGACGTCGGGGCAGTTCCTGTCCGGGGACTCGTTCCTGGTCGCGCCCGTGGTCACCAACACGTCGACCCGGGACGGGATCTACCTGCCGGCCGGCACCTGGACCGACTACTGGACCGGGACCGTCTACCAGGGACCGACGACGCTCAACGGGTACAACGCGCCGCTGGACACCCTGCCGCTGTTCGTCAAGGGCGGCGCGATCGTGCCGATGTGGCCGCAGATGAACTACACGGGCGAGAAGGCCGTCTCGACCCTCACCTACGACCTGTACCCGCGCGGGAACTCGAACTTCACCCTCTACGAGGACGACGGGATCACCCGGGCCTACAAGACCGGCTCCTCGGCCACCCAGGCCGTCACGATGACCGCGCCCAACTCGGGCACCGGCAACATCACCGTCAACGTGGGCGCGTCGGTCGGCTCCTACACCGGCAAGCCCTCCTCCCGTGGGTACGAGTTCACCACCCACCTCGCCGGAGCCCCCAGCTCCGTCACCCTGGGCGGCACCACGCTGACCCAGCAGGCCTCGAAGGCCGCCTACGACAGCGCCGCCACGGGCTGGTTCTTCGACGGCAAGGTGCTCTGGACCAAGGTCGGCTCCCAGTCGGGCGCGTTCGCGGTGACGATGACCGGGGCCACCCTCCCGGGCTCGACCGTGCCGCCGACCGGGTCGCAGCCCATTCCGAAGACCGGCTGGTCGGTGCTGTACGCCGACAGCCAGGAGACCGCCTCGGACGACAACGCCGCCACCAACGCCATCGACGGGAGCTCCTCGACGATCTGGCACACCAAGTGGTCGGGCGGCACGCTCCCGCACGAGATCCAGATCGACCTGGGGGCGTCGTACCCGGTCGACTCGCTCAAGATCCTGCCCCGGCAGGACGGCGGCGTGAACGGCCGGATCGGATCCTACGAGGTGTACGTGTCCACCTCGTCGACGAGCTGGGGCACGGCGGTGGCCAGCGGGACGTTCGCGGACAGCGCCACCGAGAAGACGGTGACGTTCGCGGCGAAGACCGGGCGGTACATCAGGTTGCGGGCGATCACGGAGGCCGGCAACCGGGGGCCGTGGACGTCGGTGGCCGAACTGAACGCGACGTCCGCGCCGCCGCCGGTGGCGATGGTCGGCCGGCGGGACCGGGCCGAGCTCCGGTAAGCGGGGGCCCCGGCGTGGCGGAGGACCGTCACGCCGGGGCGCTCCTACTCCGTTGTGCGACCAGGGGGGTTCCTCTACTCTCCGGGGGTCTCAGCACCGCGCGCATATACGGGGGATCCCTTTGTCCGTCAGGAAATTCCGGTTATTTCGGCGGATCGCGGCCGTGGTCGGTTGCGTCGCCCTGGCCGTCGGCCTGTCCGGTCCGGTCCACGCCGACCCGACGCCGCCCGCCCGCACGTTCTGGGCCGAACTGGGCGGCCCCACGGTCGCGGAGGACGGGGTACTGACCTTCGGCGGCGTCCGGGTGGGCATCACCGACACCCCCTCGCGGGTCGCCGTCTTCCACCTCACCTTCGAGCTCGAGGACCCGGAGCTGATGCCGCACTTCCAGTTCCTCGCGGACGACAACGGCGCGCGGTGCCACACCCCGCCGGGTGGAACGCCGGGCAGGACGCAGAAGTGCGCGTACACCGTGAACCTCGACGGGCACGACGAGGCCGTCTTCAGCCCTCGGCTCCGGATCACACCGCTCAGCGCCGATCCGGCGGCCCGCGCGTCGCTGATCTGGGTCACGTTCGCGCCGGAGGGGATGGACGCCTCGGCCCGGCGGGGGGTGAGAGCGGCCATGCGGCACAAGGCCCACCTCACCGCCGCCGTGCACGGACCGGTCACCGGCCAGATCGGCGACGTCGTGGACGTGCCCTGGACGGTGACGAACGTCGGTCCCGACGAGCTGCCCGGCTTCCGGGCGAGCCTGACGCTGACCGCCCCGGGCGGCACCGAGTGGACGGGGGCCGCCGCGGCCCGGTGTGATCCGCCGGCGATCCCGAAGGTCGAGTACCGCTGCGTCGGCTCGGGCATTCTGGTGCCGGGCGCCACGATGACCGAGACCTGGCAGCTCAGGATCACCTCCACCACGGTGGGCACCGGCCGCGTGACCGCACAGTTGATCGACTCCGCCGGCGAGTCCGAGGACATGGGGTTCACCGACCCGACCCCGGGGCCCGACTCCACCGCGGACATCGTCGTCACTCCCCCGCCGGCCCGACCCGGTGACCGGTACGTTCCGGTCGGCCCCGTCCGGGTGCTCGACACCCGCGACTCCGGCACCCCGGTCGCACCCGGCGGCACCGTGACCCTTCCAGTCGCCGGCCGCACCGGGGTCCCGGCCACCGGGGTCACTTCGGTCACGATGAACGTGACGGTCACCGAACCCACCCGCGAGGGCTTCCTCACCGTGCACCCCGACGGGAAGATCCGGCCCAACGCGTCGAACCTCAACTGGGTACGGGGCCAGGTGGTGCCCAACCTCGTCGTCGTACCCGTCGTGAACGGCAAGGTGAACTTCCACAACACCAGCCCCGGCACCGTGCACCTCGTGGCGGACCTGGTCGGCTACCACACCACGGGCGCGGGCAGCAGCTTCACGCCGATCGGGCCGGTCCGTGCCCTGGACACCCGCGACTCCGGCACACCGGTCGCACCCGGCGGCACCCTGACCCTGCCGGTCGCCGGCCGCAACGGCGTACCGGTCGACGGGGTCACCGCCGTCACCATGAACGTGACCGTCACCGAGCCGACCCGCGAGGGCTTCCTCACCGTCTACCCGGACGGGAAGTCCAAACCGAACGCCTCAAGCCTCAACTGGGTACGCGGACAGGTCGTCCCCAACCTCGTCGTCGTACCCGTCGTGAACGGCAAGGTGAACTTCCACAACACCAGCCCCGGCACCGTGCACCTCGTGGCCGACGTCGTCGGGTACCACACCACCGGCGTCGCGAGCACCTTCCAGCCCTTCGGCCCCTACCGTGCCCTCGACACCCGCGACCGGGGCGCTCCGGTCGCGCCCGGCGGCAGCCTGACCCTGGTGGTCGGCAGCGTGGTCGCGGCCGGCGGCGTCACGGCGGTCACCATGAACGTGACGGTCACCGAGCCGACCCGCGAGGGGTTCCTCACCGTCTACCCGGACGGGAGGATCCGGCCCAACGCGTCGAACCTCAACTGGGTACGGGGCCAGGTGGTGCCGAACCTCGTGGTCGTACCCGTCGTCAACGGGAAGATCACGTTCCACAACACCAGCCTCGGGACCGTGCACGTGATCGCCGACGTGGTGGGGTACCACACCGGCTGACCTGGAAGATGCCCGGCCGCCGGTGGGCGGCCGGGCATCTTCGTTCCGTGAGGTCCAGGGCGTGTCCTGCCGGTCATGGGAGCCAGATCATGGCGGCTGCGATGGTCAGGGCAGGCGTGTTGGATAGCGGCGCGTTTGGCGTGTCCGGTGGCCAGGTCGCGCCAGTGTTTCAACCGGTTGAAGCAGCGTTCGACGATGTTGCGTTGCTTGTAGACCTCGCAGTCGAAGTCCGGGGATCGGCCACCGACGTCACCGATGGCACCAAGAGCCGGCGGGTGCCGGGGACCCCGAAACCGAGATACCCGGCACCCGATCAGGCCTGCTTGGCGCAGGTGAGCCGCACACCTGGAAGCTTGACCGTCACCTTGTCGCCATCGAAATCCACCTCGACCTTGCTGACCTCAAAGCGATCGTCGTTTCCGACCCCGAAACTGCTGCGGTGCGACCCGGACAGGTCACCCCCGTCGGAGACGCCGTCGACCTTCAGCACGGAGTTGTAGCTCCAGCGGAGCTCAAGCCTGCCCTCGACGATCTGCCAGGTACCCGACTCGAACGCGGTCATCTCCGGGGAACGGAAGCCGTCGAGACTGGACCGTTCCCGCAGCAGGAACCAGTACTTTTCGGCCACCACCGCGGTATATCGGCGAGGTACGCGGTTGGCGTCGCCGCTCTCATCCAGACAGTCCCAGGTGCCGGTCGCCACGTCGGACAGCGATGAGCCACCGGGGAGGTACGCCACCAGCTTGCTGCCGCCGAAGCCCAGAACCACACCGAGCAGCACGGCGAGTACCAGCAGAAGAGACGCCCGACGGCGGTCGGGTACCGCCACCGCGTCGGGCTTCGGTGGAACCTGCGGCTCGGCCGCCTCCGCCCGCATCCGCTCGGACAACCGGAGCAGTTCCGGCTCCAGCTCCGGCTGTCGAGCGGTGGCCTCACGCAGTGCTGTTTCGAGGAATCGGAGACCATACGACGTCTGCAGCATCCGTCGTATCGCGTCTGCCTCGCCTCCGGCCTCGACCTCCAGCAGCCGACCGAGCAGGACGGCGGCCTCAGTGCTGGCCGGACCGGGGTACCCGGTGGACAGTCCGCGATCGATGTGGACGAGAAATCCGTCAACCGCGCTCATGCCGCCTCCTCGATCTCGACCAGGTACGGCACCATCATCAGGAGGGTCTCAGCGGCATGCTGGGCGGCCAGGTGGTGTGCGCTGTCGTCCTTAGCCTTGTCAGCATGATCGCTGATGCCTCGAACGCTCAGCCAGCCGGCCAGCTCCGGTCGCGAGCTGGCGACCTCGTGGAATGCCTGAGCCAGGCCGCCGCCCTCGGTCTCGACCGCCAGCGTCTTGTCGTTGAAGGCGGACAGGAAGGATCGAATCTCGTGGGCGTGGTCGGCGACGACGGCCTCGCCCGAACCCACCGGTCCGCGCATCACCGCGAAGGTGCCGCCGTCGGCCGTGGGCAGCCGGGCGGGTTCCCCTGCGGCGGTGAAGAAGCGGTTCAGTGCCCGAGCCGTCCGATCGCTGATCGGGTGGGCCTGCCCCCGGCGTCGGGTGCCGTCGGACCTCTCCTTGCGGGCGTCGTAGTAGATGAGCTGCTCCGCGACGACCACGTCACCGAGGGCGACGTCGTCGTGGATGCCGCCGGCGATACCCACCATGACCAGTAGGCGAGGTGAGCAATGGTCCAGGAGGCGCTGACAGGCCAGGGTCGCCGAGCGCTGTCCCCGGTCCAGGGTCTGGGTGGCAACCAGCCGCACCGAGCCGAGCCACGCCTCGTGGAACACGGTGCCGTCGGCGTTGGACTGCTGCCGATAGCCGGAGCCGGTGCGCAACACCGACAGCACCGCCCGCATCTCCTCGCTGAGGATGGTCAGGATCCCGATCGACCCGTCCCCCGACCGGCTCAGATCGGTCGCCGATTCGGCGAACGGCCGATAGTTGTGGATGACGGCGCTCTGCCCGACGGCGGACTCGACGACGCGCAGGATGCCGGGTCCGGTGTTCTGGATGCCGTAGTTGTTGGTGGTCATTTCCCGCCTCCCCGGTTGATGGTGGTTGCCTGGCTACCAACAGCGGTCGAGTGCAGCGTGGTCGTGCCGCCCGTGTTGATCACACCGTTGTTGAGGATGGTCATGGCACGCTGGGTGTACTCGCTGACGTCGATGTCCTTGTCCTCGAGAAAGTCGTAGACCGCCGCCAACACGCGGCGTTCGATGATCCGCGAGTACTTCTCCACGTCGTGTTCCTGCTGATAGGCACGCAGCCGGCCGGCGTCCCCCAGCTCACGAAGGCTGATCCGGGCACCGTAGTTGGAGCGGGCGGCACCACCCTGCCGATCGGCCATGGCCAGCCGGGCCAGGTTGATCGGAGCCTTGAGCAACACCATCGGCGCACCCGCCAGTGCCTTGAACACGGTCATCGCACCGCCCAGCACAACTGCCTGCTCGGCGTCGTCGATGGAGCGGTAGGCCGGCGCGCACGGGGGCAGTGCCCACGCCGAGAGTTCCAGATACAGGGTGCGTCCCTGAACCGCGAAATGGACGTAGACGGTGGTCACCACCTCGCCGTCCCAGGACACGACCTGGCAGCTCAGATAGTGCCGTGCCGGGCCGGTCGGGTTGGCGATGACACGTTCCAGGGCTGCGGGCGAGAGCACGGGCGGCCGGCTGGGAGAGGCATTGATTTTCACCTCCGAGCTGTGCACCTGACTCCGGTTGGTGATCTCCGAGCAGGCCACGAACACGCGGTCGGTCACGTCCAGCCCCGGCAGGCGCAGTTCCGGCGGCCCGGTGAAGGCCAGGTCGAACAGGTTTTTGGTGACGTACTCCTTCAGCTCCAGCGTGGTGAACGGCGCGGTGTCGAACTCGCGGTCCTGCTCCCGTTGCGTCAACGGGTCTCCGGCGCGCATCAGGCGTTGCGCGAACGACCAGGTGCCGATCTCGAAGCCGGAGCCGATGAATGGCCGGTATCCGGCGTACACAGTCAGATTTCCGTGATCGACAGCGGCCAGTTTCCGCAGCCGCTGGTCGGTGTGTTGGACGACGGCAGCCCCTGGAGCCAGCCGATCCAGCTGCGCACGCATGCGGAACTCGGTTCCGACCACCACCCCGAAGAGAATGAGGAGCATCACGAGCACTCCGCCGTGCGACTGCTGCGACCCGGCCCCCAACAGCGGCAGGGGGAAAATTGTATTGATGACGATAATCAGAAGGGACGTGTACCCGAGGACCACGACGAGCATCTTGGCCAGGGGCTTCTCGACCAGGAGCCCGACGAACATGACGATCAACCCGAAGCCGACAACGAACAGGGTGCGCAGCAGGTTGTCCCAGTCGATCAGGGCGAACAGCAGCAGCCCGGCGAGCAGGCAGCCGTCCTGCGCGGCGGTGATCCGCTGCGCGGTGAGGCAGTGCGCCAGCACGGTGGGCAGGTCGAATCCGTAGGAGGGAGCGACGAACCGCTGCTCGCCGTGGTAGATCTCGGCCAACGCGACCCGGCGGAATCCCTGGTCCAGGTATGCGGCGGCGGACAGATGCCGGGTCGCTGAGCTGACTGGCTGAGCGGGCGGAGCGGGCATGGTGTCTCCATGGAATATACGTCAGAAGGACGAGAACCTCGCTGAGGCTACCGACACCCAAGGTTCTCGTCAATTGAACGAGAAGTCGGATGTTGTGTCATGATCGGCTTTATGCCACCGGCTCATCTGGTCGTCGCCGTCGACCTGGTCGTCTTCACGATCCGCGCCGATCAGCTACACGTCCTGCTCATCGAGCGGGGAAACCCGCCCTTCCACGGCAAACCGGCGCTCCCCGGCGGCTTCGTCCGAGACACCGAGAACCTGCACGCGGCCGCCGAACGCGAACTGCACGAGGAAACCGGCCTCAACGGCCACGATTTCCACCTGCAGCAACTCGGAGCGTACGGCGAACCCGACCGTGACCCACGCGGCCGGATCTTCACCGTGGCCTACCTGGCCATCGTGCCCGACCTGCCGGCACCCCTGGCCGGTACGGATGCCAGCGACGCATCGTGGGTACCCGTGACGCAGGCGCACGGCCTGGCGTTCGATCACGACCAGATCCTCGCCGACGCCCTTGAGGCGGCCCGAGTCCGACTGGAGTACACCACCGTCGCCACCTCGTTCTGCCCATCCGAGTTCAGCGTCACCGACCTGCGCCGGGTCTACGAGGTGGTATGGGGACGCCCCATCGATCCGCGCAACTTCCACCGCAAGGTGATCGCCACGGAGGATTTCGTCGTCCCCTCGGGCAACAAACGCGCGGCCGTGGTGGGCCGTCCCGCCATGCTGTACCACCGCGGCAGCGCCACCCGGCTCAATCCGCCGATGCTGCGTCACTCCGAACCATAGCTAGGACTTCCGCGGCTTGTTGCCCCGGCGAGACGGGTTCTCGCCGGGGCTGGACGAACCGGAGTGGCGGGTGACCGGAGCGAGGCCGGCGTAGGTGGCCAGGTGCGCGGAGCTGGGGAACGCGCTCGCGTCGCCGACGTCGAGGCCGGCCACCGGCCGGCCCTTTGGCCTCGCGGATCCGGACGGTGTCTGAGCGTTCGTGGATCGCGAGCCGGATCCGGCGGACCCGTAACGCGGCCCGCGTGGGGTTGTGGGCGTAGGCCTTGTCGGCGATCACGACGCCGGGGCGTTTTGCGCGACCCGGATGTCGTCTCGGTCCGAAGCTTCCACAAGATCGGAGTTGACGACCTGACGGTGATCCCGCCACCGACCCCGACCCGAAGCCGGAACCGGTGACAACGGCCGGATCACCGCCCAGGCCTCATCCGTCAACTCACCACGACGAACCACCGACACATCCTGCCGAACCAACTACGAGATCGGCAGGACACGGTCTAGCCCAGGTGCCACCTCTGGGCCGGGCTGCCGTTGCACGTGTACAGCTGCAACGTCAGATTCCAGTCCGACTTGCCGCCCGGCACGTCCAGGCACAGCCCCAGCGCCGAGAAGGCCTGCGTGGCCGGGTCGAACGTCCAGGTCTGCGCCGCGGAATCGTTGCACGCGGCCATCTGGATCGCCGTGCCGTTCTGCGCCACCCCCTGGCGGACGTCGAGGCACTTGCCGAGCGCCCTGAGCGTCCTGGTCTCCGGGTCGTACGTGAACGCCTGGGAGTCGTCGGCCGTGATGCAGCCCCAGGTGATCACGCCGCGCGGGTCGGTGGTGTTCCCGTTCGGGACGCCGGCGCAGTTGGTGGTGCCGTTCCAGGTCAGGTTGCCGGTGCGCGGACCCTCGACGGCGATCACCTTCGCCGGGACGACGACGCCGGCGAGCACCTTGACCTCGTCGATGTCGCCCGTCCACCGGTCGGCGTCGGCGCCGTTCCACTTGCCCCGGCCGACCGTGAACCGGCCGCCGGCGTTCCACACCCTGCAGGGCGCGGTGTTCTGGAGCACGTCGTCGACGTAGAGGCGCAGTTCGGCGCGGCTGGCGTCGTACACGCCGACGAGGTGCTGCCAGCGGTTCAGGTCGGCGCTGGTCAGCGGGGCCTGGCCGAGCGCGTCGGAGAAGCTCGTCGCGCTGTCGTCCGTGGTCAGGCAGGTGAACGCCCAGCTGCCCTTGCCGCCGCCCTGGTTGGCGTAGCGGAGGGCGAACGCGCTGTTCTTCGTACCCTCCTGGCTGAGCACGACGGAGTTCCAGGTGGGCATGGCCTGGAGCCGGACCCAGGCGGAGACGGAGAAGGACTGGTCGGTGTTGAGGACCGGGCCGTCCGCCGCCGCGTGCCCGGTGCCGTCGAGGTGCAGGCCACCGTTGCTGCTGTGCCCGGGGCCCCACGTCGCGCCCTGGGTGGCGGTGAGCCGCAGGTGCCGGCTGTAGTTGGTCGAGTCGAAGGCCAGGTCGCCGGACTTCTCCTCGAACCGCCACTCGCCCACGGTGCCGGTGAGCAGCGGGTCGGCGGCGACGGCGGCCTCGTTCGGGCTGATCACCCGGTCCCAGATCCGCACGTCGGCCAGGCCGCCCTTGACGAGGTCGGCGTTCATGGCCTTGCCGAGGTACGTCGGGCCGGTCGCCTTCCAGCCCGGGTGCGAGCCCTGCTCGCCGTCGAGCTGGCCGTTGACGTAGAGCCGGACCTTGGCGGCCGACGCGTCGTACACGCCGGTGAGGTGGGTCCAGATGCCCTTGCGCGGGGCCTGGGCGGACTGGGCGATGGAGTACCCGGCCGGGTTGGCCTTGTCCTCCGACGGCATCGCGAACGCCCACCGGTCCGTGTTCGCCATGTACTGCAGGTAGTAGGCGCACCGGGCCGTCCCGCACTGGGACACGAACGTCCGGAAGCCGGTGGTGTCGTCCACCCGGACCCAGGCCGCCACGGAGAAGCTGCGGCTGGTGTCCACGACGGCGGGGGCGCTCGCGTAGTGGGCGGCGGTGCCGTTCAGGGTCAGCGCGGTGTCGCCGTCGCGGACCCGGCCGGGGGTGCCGAGGGTGCCGGCGTTGAGGGTCGCGTCGAGGACGCCCGGGTTCTGGGCGTTGGTGAGCGACTTCGTGCCGGCCGCGTCGTCCAGCAGCCACTGCGCCTTGGCGGGCTGCCCCGGGTTGAGGGTGAACTGGTACTTCCGGACCGGGCTGAGCAGTCCGGCGTGGTCGACGGCCTGCACGTTGAGGGTCTGCTGGAGGAGCGAGCCCTCGCCGGGCGTCCAGGACACCGTCACCGGGTCGCCCTTGTGGGCCGCCGGCGCCTCGCGGGTGAGGGAGGTGCCGAAGCCCCACTTGAAATACCTGACGTCGGGCGAGCTCTTGAACGTGAAGCTCCCGTTGCGGCCGATCCCCCCGCAGAGCGAACAACTCTCCGGGTACTCCGCGGAGGTCACCTTCGGCATGGTCGGCGCGACGGTGTCGACCTGGAACTGGCAGTCGTTCGTGTTGGTGACCGGTCCGACGCCGCCCTTGCCGTAGTCGTTGGTCTGGGCCCGGAAGCCGTAGATCCCGTTCTCCACCAGCGCGGGAGTGGTCCAGTGGCCGCGGGTGCCGTTGGCCACCGAGTCCTGGTAGCCGGCGACGCCCGTGCTCTCGTCGTACGCCGTGCCGGTCCACTTCACGGCCGCGAGCCACACCTGCTGGGTGTCGCCGTCGGGGTCCCAGGGCCGGGCCGACAGGGTCGGGGTGCGGGTCGGGACGACGGGCCGGTCCTCGCCGGTCGCGCAGTTGCGCCCGTCCACCTGGAGCCAGTCCGGCAGGGTCGGCGGGTCGTTGTAGTCCACGGCCAGCCGGGCGGAGCCGGCGTCGAACCGCTTCCACTGGTTGACGTCGCCCTCGTTCTCGGCCCGCAGGCCCACGCCGAGGTACCAGGCGCCGCTGTCGGCGACCGCGCGCGTCCACCCGGTCACGTCGAACTCGACGTTGCCGGCGCCGTCGCAGCCGTAGTTGGAGTCCGCGCGGTGGTTGCCGGGAGCCGTGGTCGACTCGTGCCAGCGGAACTTGTCCTTGTCGTTGGTGGCCCGCCAGGTGGTGGTGGAGTAGTTCTCCGGGTTGGCCACGTTCTCGGTCCGCCACAGCTTCGCGTTGGACTTCGGGGCGCAGGTCCACGCGTGCCGCTGGGTGATGTGGAACGACGCCTTGGTGACGTGGTGGCCCCGGATGGGTCCGGTGTCCATCTGGAACAGCGAACGGACCTGGTACGTCGAGCTCAGGCAGTTGCCGTTGTTGTCGAAGTCGCAGACCTTCCCGGAGCCGGCGTTGCCCCAGACCTTGCCGTCGCCGGTGAGGGTCAGGCCGGTGGAGTCGGGGAACTTGCTGAACACGTTGGCCCAGTTGTTGTTCCGCAGGCCACCGCCCCAGGAGGGGTCGATGAACAGCGGGTACACGGTGTCGGCGGCGTCGACCATGGCCTTGTCGGGCGTGACCGTCAGGGTGCCGTTGCCGGCCCTGACGGGCATGGTCGCCTTCTTCGGCTCCCGGGTCGACTGGGCCGGTGCCTTGAGGCCCTTCGCGGCGGGGGTGGCCTTGTCCGCCGAGTCCCACATCACCGGGGTCGGCGAGGTGAACACGGGCGCGCCCTTGTCGTCCACGGCGACGAGCCCGCCCTCGGCGGCGCGGGTCGTCACCCCCTTGGTGGCCAGCCCGAAGGTGACCTCCCGCAGCGCCGGGTCGGCCGCCGCCTGGCGGTTCTTGACGACGAGTACCTCGGAGAAGCCGAGCGCGGTGGCGGTCACGGTCAGGTCGACGCCGGGCAGCACCTCGGGGTACGTGGCGGAGTCCCCCGACAGGGTCGGCGCGGGCAGGGCGCCGCCGGGCCAGGAGACGGCCAGTTCCCGGTCCCCGTCGCGCAGGGTGGCCAGCGGTCCGGTGCCGCCGCCGGAGAACGTGACCGGCAGGGCCGACGCCTTCGGGGCGACCGTGCCGCCGGTGGCGACGAGGGTGGTGTCGATCGGCGACCACGAGCCGTCGGGGCGGTGCGACCAGCGCGGGGCGACCGACCCCTCGGTGGTGTAGCCACCTTCGGGCCTGGCGAAGGTCTGGGCGGTCCCGGTGCGCAGCGGGAGGATCTCGACCCGCTTCCGGCAGTCCCGGGCCATGGTCGCGGCTTTGGCGGCGTCGGGCTGGGTGTCGGCGCAGGCGGGTGGGGCGGCCGCCGCCGGGGCGGCGGCGAGGGTGAGGGGGCTGAGGCCCGCGACGAGCAGGGCCGCGACGGCCCCGCCGGTCGTCAGGCGTCTGAGAGGTGCCATGGACATTCCTTTTGATCAGGGGGTACCCGGGCCGGGGCCGCCGTGGGATGGCGGTCCCGGCCCGGTGCGGGGTGGATCAGTGGCCCCGGGTGGGCCGTTCGGCGAGGACCGCGGCCACGAACTCGGCCGGCGGCTGGTAGCCGTGCGCGGTGACGTAGTGGTGGATCAGCGTCGGGGCGGCGTACCCGGTGCCCTCGGTGGCGCCGACCCGGACCTCCGCCCTGCCGAGGAGCACGCTCGCGCCGTCGATCAGCACCCGCGTCCCCGCCGGTCGCTGCTCCGGGGCGCAGCCGGGCAGCCGGCAGCTGTGCGCGCCCCGGGTCCCGACGACCTGGCGGTGCGTGACCAGCCAGCCGAGGAGGGACACGAAGGCGGGGTCGACCGGGCCGGTCGGGAACCGGTGCTCCGGCTCCAGCCAGCCGACGGTGCGCAGGTCGGCCCAGACGACCTCGGCGTCGAGGTCCTCCTCGCCCTCCTCGATCAGGTAGGCGAGGACGTCCGGGTCGAGCGGCTCGGCCGGCGGGTACGGGCCGAGGTCGGCGAAGTACGTCACTGGATCTCCCGTTGCATGCGCATGCTCTGGCCGTCGCGGGGGTTGAGCCTCGGCGGCTCCGGCGGGGCGGTACCCCGCTCGTGGCACGCGCACGCCGCCCAGTGCACGGTGCCCATGTTCGGCCTGAGCATGGTGGACAACCGGGTCGTGCGGTCCACGACCCACGGGTTGCGGTTGTGCTGGATGGCCTCCGGCTCGATCGGGTGCAGCAGGTACGCCGGGATGCTCTGCCCCTCCGTGTAGACCCTCCGGGGCGTCACGTTCACGCCCCGTTCGATCCGGTTGCCGAGCCGGTCCTCGATCGTCCGGTTGTCCCGCGCGTACACGTTCACCGTGGTGCCCGGCGGCACGATGGTGTGCGGCGCGTCGATGTCGATCGACCCGTGTCCGCTGAACACGTGCTCGCCGTCGTCGCGGCCCCGGTTCGCCGGGTTGAACGGCCGCGCCCCGGTCGGCGCCGAGTGGTCGGCGGCGGGCGCGTCGTCGGTGGGCGCCCGGCGCGAGGAGGGCGACCGCCCGCCGGCCGGACCGCCGGGTTCACCGCCCTGCGCGTACCCGCTGGCGATCTTGCCGCCCATGTACAGGCCGCTGGCGACCACGCCCGACCCGGCCACGACGGCCCCCGCCGCCGCGGCCTCGCCGACCGCCGCGACCCCGCCCACGGCCGCGGCCATGCCCAGGGAGGACCCCCCGGCCAGGGCCCCGGCGCTGGCGTTGGCCGCCGCGCCCATCATCAGCGGGATGGCCGCCGGCATGATGACCGCCACCGCGACCACCGCCACGACCGCCACCACGATGGCGGTGACCGTGAGGATCTTGCCCCAGCTCCACCGGGTACCGGCCGGGTCCGACAGCGTCGACGGGTTGTTGTTGCTGTAGACGTACGCGTTGAGCTGCTGCGGATCCTTCTCGTTGAACTCGGGGTCCACGGAGATGAACCGGCCGGTGCCGGGGTCGTACTCGCGGGCCCCCAGGTGGGTCAGGCCGGTGTTGTCGTTGGTGCCGCCGACGAAGCCCTTGTCCATCGCCGCCGGCCACGTGCCGGAGGTGGACCGGACGCCGCCGAACGGGGTGTCCCGCCGCACCGACACGGCCTGGCCGACCGCCGCGACCGAGACGCCCGCCGTGCCGTGGTGGTCGCTGGACAGCCAGGTCAGCGCGGACCCGGACCGGACCGCAACCTGGCTGCCGGCGTGCTTGTAGTACCGGGTGCCGGTCCTCACCCCGGTGCCGGTGGCGTACCGGATCTCCTGGCCCGGCAGGTACAGCGTCGTGCCCGCCGGATCGGTGCGCAGCAGCCGCCCGCCGCCCACGTCGTACGTGTACTGGGTGCTCCCCGAACCGTCGACCGCCTTGGCGAGGTGGCCCTCGGCGTCCCAGGTCAGGGTCTGCGCACCGGAGGCGACCGGCCGGCTGACCGTGTTGCCGGCCTCGTCGTACCGCCAGGCGCGCGCGGTCGTGCCGTCGGTGCTGCCGGTCAGCTGGTGCGTACCCGGCTTGACGGTGTAGGTCGTGCTCTTGTTGCCCGCCGCCGCGTGCTCGACGAACGCCGTGCGGTTGCCCGCGAGGTCGAAGTCGAACTCGTGCCAGTACTTCGCGGGCCCGCCCAGCGCGCCCACCGTCGGGGCCGGCGCGCAGTTCCCGTCGGCCGGGGTCCACGCGTCGGTGGTCCGGCGGAGGTTGTCCGACCGGAAACACTGGGTGTCCCCCGAGACCAGGTCGGCCATCCGGGTCACGTTGCCGGCCGGGTCGTAGGAGTACCGGACGTCGGCGACGTCGGCCGGCGCGGTCTGCCTGGACGTCCAGACCTGGGCCAGCCGCCGGGTGTCGGACTCGTAGGTCCGGGTGACGCCGACGACGTTGCCGTTGTTGTTCCGCAGCGTGTAGGCGCCGACCTCGCCGAACGAGGTGTAGCCGGTGGTGGTCACCAGGTCCGTCTCGGCGCTGGTGCCGTACCCCGAGCGCACGGTCGTCGACTGCCCGAGGGCGTCGTAGCCGTACTTCAGGGTCTCCTTCTTGACGTCACCGGCGGCCGGGAGCTGCGCGGTGTACGGCGAACCGTCCTGGTTGTAGGTGTAGACGTAGTCGTACGTGCCGCCCACCGTCGTGCCGGGGACCGTGAACCGGACGGTGGTCGGCTGGTAGTCGGCGGTGAGACCGACCGTCTCCTGGGTGTAGGTGTCCGCGCCGACGTGCCGGACGGCCTTCGTCATCTTGCCGAGCGCGAGGGTGTCGAAGGTCCACTCCGCGCGCACCGGTCCGGTGACCGACCCGTCCCGCACGCTCGTCCGGCGGCCGATCGGGTCGTACGTGTACGCCAGGACGGTGCCCCGGGCGTCCTTCGTGGTCTGCTCCTGGCCGTACGCGTCGTACGTCGAGGTGGCCGTGCCCTTGTCCGGGTCGGTGATCGTCAGGACCCTGCCGTGCAGGTCGTAGGTGTAGTCCCAGTGGTTGCCGCCCGGGCCGGTGACCCGGGACAGCTGGCCCTTGGCGGTGTAGGCGTAGCGGGTCGCGTCGTAGCCCGCCGGGTCGGCCGAGCCGGCCGGCACACCCGCGTGGTACTGCCGCAGCTCGGCCGTCTTCCCCGCCGCGTCGAGCACCTTCGACATCACCGTGTCGCCCCGCGGCGGGGTGCTGTCGATCCGGTCCCCGCCGTAGGAGGTGCTGGTCCGCCACTTCTCCACCCCGCCGGGGCTGCCGCCGGGCGGCGCGTTGAGCAGGGTGATGGCGGCGGTGATCCGGGCCGCGCCGTCGTAGACGGACACGTCCTGCACCGGGATGGCCTCGGTCGAGCGGATCAGGTCCGTACTCATCGACTGGGTCGACAGGTAGGGCTTGCTCACCCGGGTGGCCCGGCCGGCCGTGTCGTAGAGCGTGTCGGTGACGACCGCCCTGGCCGAGCCCGCCGCGTCCGGCACCTGGTTCTGCCGGAGCCGGAGCAGCCCGTCGTGCAGCTGGTGGGACACCGCGTACCCGCCGGACGCGTTGAGCTTGCGGGTGGTGATCACGGTCGGCGCGGTGTTGCGCACCAGGTACGAGTAGCTGATGTTCGCGCTGGCGCCGCCCGCCCGGTCCCGGCCCGGCTTCCAGATCCCGACGGTGCGGCCGAGGCCGTCGTACGCGTGCTCGGTCCGGCGCTGGTTCGGGTCGGTCTCCACGAGGACCGACCCCCACGCGGGCTCGAACGTCTTCGTGGTCCTCCAGCCCAGCGGCTCCGTGGTCTCGACCTGGGTGACGGGGCCGCCGGCCGCCGGGGTGTAGACCGTCTTCGTCGGGTTGCCCCGGACGTCCGTGCGGTCCAGGCCCCGGCCGTAGGCGTCGTACGTGCTGGTCGTGGACTGGAACGTCGGGTTGCCCGCGTTGTACGCCCTGAGCGACTCGGTCCGGGTGATGTCGCCCTTCGTCGGGGCGGCGCCGAGGGCCCCGCCGTCGTAGAAGGTCCGGTCGTCGGCGATCACGTCGGCGTCGGTCAGTCCGCCGGCCTGCACCTTCGCGCAGGTCACGGCGTAGGAGTGCTGGCGGGACGGGGACTGGACCATCCAGGCCGCCGTGTTGCGGGCGTACTCGGCGAGGACGCACTTCTCGTCCCCGGCCACCTGGTCGTCGCCCAGGTCCTCGGTCTTCACCGGGGCCCCGTAGGCGTCGTGGAACGTCGTCTCGGTGGTGGTGCGGGCGGGCCGGCCGCCGTCCAGGGCCGTCCGGGTGTACTTGCCGGCCTTGCCGGTGTACCGCGCGTGCACCGTGGAGCCGTTGACCGTCCGGCTGACCGTCGGCGGATCCGACTGCCACAGGGCGTAGGACTCGGCGGACACCTCCGCGCCGCCCGGCCCGTCGAAGGTGACCTTCTCCCGGAGCTGGCCGGCGAACGCCTCCTCGTCGGTGATCGCCGGGGCGCCGCCGGCGGCGGGCAGGGTGCCGCCCATGCCGCGGTAGTACCGGTTCTCGGCGGACGTCTGCGAACCCGGGTCGCCCCTGGTCTCGCGGACCGCGCCGTAGCCCCGCCACACGGACCAGGTCTTGTAGTCCTTGCCGATCAGGCCGTCGTCGTCGGTGTAGTGCCACGCGGGATCGCCGACGTAGTCGTACTTCGTGATCTTGCGCGGCGCGCCGCCCGTGAGGTCGGTCTCGGTGACCACCTTGACCACGTACTTGTGGAAGTAGTCGAGGATCGGGGCCTTCTTGCCGTCCGGCACCCACTTCACCGGGTAGCACAGCAGGTGGTTGTCCTTCAGGTTGTTCCCGTCGGGCATCCGCGAACCGGCCACGCAGTCCTGGTCGGAGTACGTGATCTCGACCTTGCCGCCGGACTCGGTGTCGATGGCCTTGATCCGCCACCAGTTCATCGCCGCGTACTGGTCCGTGGTGGTGTCCACCCGGTTGTTCAGCTGGGTCCCGGTGAACACGATGTCGGGGGTGTCCGCCGCCGCGCCGACCAGGCCCTTGTGCGCGATCCGGTCCAGCCACAGGCCGGCGCGGGTGCCGTCGCCCGGGTTCGGGTAGGAGTGCGTCAGGGTCCAGGACTCGACGTCGTCGGTACCGGCGAACGTGGTCACCTTGCTGAGCCGCTGGGTGGTCCAGAACGTCGGCGCGTACACCTTGCAGGGGCTCTTGTCGCAGGACTGGTCCCACGGCACGTCCGTCCAGTGCGTCGCGTCCTTCGTGCCGCAGTCGGCGGCGCACCGGTCGGCCGTCTCGAACTCCACGTGCAGCGGCGCGGCCTCGGTCCGGTCGGTCCGGGTGCCGTAGTCGATCCGCTTCGGGTACGCCGCCCGGTCGTAGGTCACCGCGTCGGTGTCCTTGAGGTTCCTGGCGTACTTGTTGGTCTCCTTGGTGTAGGAGTACGTCATCGTGTTGCCGTGCGGGTCGACGACGTGGTCGAGGTACCAGCGCCAGGCCTGGGTGCAGAACGAGTCCGCGAACGCCGTGGCGTGGCAGGGCTCGCCGGGGTGGTTGCCGGCCACGGGCACCTTGAGGGTGCTGGCCGCCTTGTCGCCGAAGTAGTACTTCACGCCGTCGCCGGTGGTGACGACCCAGTACTCGCCGTTGCGTGCGCCGTTGCCCGAGCTCGTCTCCCGGGTGATCCGGGTGCCGTCCTCGCTGCGCAGGTGCCACACCCCGGCGGAATCCTTGATCAGCTCACCGGCGTGCCCGGACATCGCCAGCGTCGCGTTGTCCGTGGCCCAGCACAGGTCGCCGTTCTTGACCGTGTTGTTCGCCTTCTTCGTGGCGTCGGTCGGCAGCGGGCCCATGTCCTGCTGACACGGCTGGTACTTGCGCTCGACGAACCCGGCGTCCAGGTCGAAGCCCTCGCCCACCCAGCTCGGCTGGTTGTTCGAGGCCGCCATCCGGCCGTCGACACTGGCCGAGGAGTACGCCAGCGCCAGGGTCGGCGCGGGGCCGCCCGGGCCCGGCGGGGTCCGCAGCGGGTAGTTCCAGGTGAACTCGCCCGTGTGGGTACCGGCGCTCCACACGCCGGCCGAGGCCAGCGACGTCGCGGCGTAGTCACCGGCCGGGCCGGACGGGCCGGCGGTGAGGCCAAGCAGGGCGCCGTCCGACTGGGTGGCCAGGCCGGTGGCCGGGGAGCCCGGGCCGGTCACGGCCACCGTCGCCGACACCGTGTTGGCGCGCGCGTCGTTGGCCGACTCGAGGACGCGGCCCTGACAGCCGGGCACGTCCGGAGTGGTCAGCGCGCACTCGGGCAGGGCGGTGAGGCGCAGGCGCTGGGCCCAGTCGGCCCCGTGGGCGCCCCGGAACGCGGAGTAGTCGACGGACACCTTCGCCGGGCCGTCGCCGGCCAGGCTGGACACCCGGAACAGCAGGGCGTCGGCGCCGGCTCTCGTGCCGGCCGCGTGGTCGTAGGTGCGGACCCGGAGCTTGGCCGGGGTGGCGTTTCCGGGGGCGGCGGCGCCGGGCGCGCGGGCAGCGTCGGCGGGGGCGGCCTGCGCCGGGGCCGGCCCGACCCATACCGGGGAGCTACCCGCGCGCACCGCGCCGGGGGCCTGCCCCGCGAGCCGGGACGCCGACCCGCCGAGCTCCACGTCGACACTGGCGGCGGCGGGCCAGACCGGGGCGGAGACCTTGAGGGGGGTACCGGTGGACTGCCGCGCCGCCGCGCCCGGCTTGACCCGGACCCCGGCGACGGGCCTCTCCTTCTGCGCCTTACCCGGGGTATACGGGGCCGCGAGGGCCGGGGGCGCACCGGTCAGGGAGGCCACCAGAGCGGCTCCCAGCACGAGGGTCAACCCTCGGGACCACCGGCCGCCCCGTGGCGGTCGGTGGGACAGGACTACGGGCATGGACGACACGCCTCCAGGCATGGTCGAGGGGAGCCGTCACGGAAGGTGACCGGCCGGGCGACGGTAGGGCCCCGGGCTGGATGGCGGCTGTACGGCCGCTGTCAGCCCAGGTCCGCCGGTCGTCCGGCATGCTGGAGGCAGGGTGGTGGCCCGTGGCGCGGCCGCGCGACGGGTGGGGGTCAGAGCTGGCGGAACGTGACGTTGGTCACGCCGCGTGACGGTCAGTCCCGGCCCTGCCAGGTGGTCACGCACGCCTCGTTGCCCTCGACGTCGGCCAGCACCCAGAAGGCCGGCGCCTCGGCGTCCGACACCAGCCGGCCGCCCGCGTCGAGCGCCGCCCGGACCCGGCGGTCCGCCTCGTCGTGCGGCACCGTGACGTCGACGTGGATCCGGTTGCGCTGCGGGCGCGGCGCGTCCATCCGCTGGAACCAGAACGTCGGCCCCGCCCGGTCCGGGTCGGCCAGGGCGTCCCCGCCGGGCACCTCGTCCGCGTAGCCCAGGACGGCCGCCCAGAACGGCCGGACGGCGGCGATGTCCAGCGCGTCGATCGCGATCTCCAGCAGCTGCACCGGCCGGGCCGGGTCGTCGGGCCCCGGGTGGGTGGGCCAGCCGTCCGCGCCCAGGGCCCGGGTGACCACGGCTGCCAGCTCGACCTCCCGGGTCGTGACCAGCCGGGCGCCGGGGGCGTGCAGGCTCACGGTCACCTGGTCGGGGCGCAGGTCGACCCGCAGGCTGTCGTCGGCGGCGGCCCCGCACGCGGCGGCGACCCGGGCCGCGACCGTGGCCCCCTCCGCGAAGGAGGAGACGCGCACCCGGGTGCGCACCTCCCCCAGGACCAGCCGCCAGCCGAGACCGGTGACCGCATCGGACGCTTCCCGCCGGGTGAGACTCATCCCCCGATGCTCCCACCCACCACCGACAGAACAGCCCCAGATGGGTACCGGGGGGCGCGGTGCGGTCGGCGACGGCGCCCCAATGCGCCCGCGCGGCCGCTGTCGGTGCGGCCGTTTTCGGCGCGGCCGTTTTCGGTGCGGCGGCGTCAGTGCGTGGCCGGGGTCAGCGTGCCGGAGGTGGAGATCTCCGCGAGGGCGCGCAGCGAGCCGGTGCCCGGGACGAAGTAGCCGTCGTGGCCGGCCGCCCCGTCCACCGGCAGCGGCCGGGCGCCGAAGTCCCGGTCCGTCGGGTCGGTGTCGTGGCCGAAGCCGAGGACCGTCGTGTTCGGGATCCGGCGCACCCAGTCGTCCCCGGTCTTCCCGGCCCAGACCCGGGCGTGCCCGCCGAGGTCGGCGGCGGTGTGCGCGCCGGTGCCGGGGCTGCCGAGGAACACCAGGTCCGTGACGCTGGCCGGCAGCGCGGCGGCGGCGTGCCCGACGACCACGGAGCCGTACGAGTGCCCGACGACCGTGATCGTGGCGCCCGGGTTCGCGGCGGTCAGCCCGGCCACGTACGCCTCCAGTTCGCGGGCGCCCACGTCGGCGCGCTCGCCCCGGGCGACGGCGAGGCTGGCACCCTTCGGCGGCAGGTACCCGAGCCAGGCGACCACGGCCACCCGGGGGTCGCGCGCCTCGGCGGCCAGCCACCGCGCCCAGTGGGCGGGCGCGCGGCGGGTCACGTCGCCGAGGCCCTCGCGGAAGTTGTCCGGCGTCACGCCCGCCCCGGGTACCAGGATCGTGATCCGGCTGGCGGCCCGGACGTCCCCGACGACCTCGGTGACCGCGACCAGGCCCGGGGACGGGTCGGCGACGGCGTGCGCGGCCGGCAGGACGGCGACCATGCCGAGGAACAGGGTGGCGGAGAGCGCGAGGCGTCGGATCATGGTCTAGACGCTGTCGTTTCCCGGCGCGGAAACCGTCACCCCCCGGAGTGGACTTCGGCGTAGCTCCGTGGGGTGACGGCGGGACCCGACCGGGACCTGCGGGGGACCTCCGGGTGGGCCGCCCCGGCCGGCGGAAGTCGGCGCGGCTGCGGGCGGGAGCCTCGGGTGGGGAGGCGGCGGGCCACGGATCAGGCGCGCGGCCCGGTCAGGATGAGGTCGGGTGGGCGATCAGGACCGGGCAGTGCGCGTGGTGGGCCAGCGCGTAGCCCACCGAGCCCAGCAGGAGGCTCCGCAGCCCGCCCCGCCCCCGGGACCCCACCACGACCATCCGAGCGTCCTCCGAGGCCGCCACGAGGGCCGCCGCCACATCCCTGTCCCGGCTCAGCACGGTCTCCACGGCCACGTCCGGGTACCGGCTCCGCCAGCGGGTCAGCGGGGCGTCCGGGTCCCCGTGCCCGACGTGCACGGCGCGCAACTGCCGGCCGTGCAGCACGGCCTCGTAGAACGCCAGGTCGACGGCCACGTCCGTCTCCGGCGCGTCGTCGACGCCCACCACGACCGGGCCCTCGGGGCGCGCCCCGCCCCGGACGACGACCGCCGGGCAGTGCGCGTGCGTGGCGACCTGGGTGGCGACCGAGCCGGCGAGGAGTTCGAGGAAGCCGCCGTGCCCGCGCGCGCCGACCACGACCAGGTCCGCCGCCCGGGACCGCTCGACGAGGACGGCCGACGGCCCGCCGGGGACCACCTCCTGGATGGTCTCCAGCCCGGGCCGGGTCCGCCGGACCTGCTCGGCGAGCTCCTCCAGGAAGCCGGGGACCGGATCGACGCCCGGGTCCGGGGCGCTCGTCGGGAACGGGGCGAGGAGCGGCGGCGACAGCATCAGGGCCGGCAGGGTGACGCAGAGCAGGTGCAGCGGCACCCGGCGGGCCACCGCCTCGTCGGCGGCGAACTCCACCGCGCCCCGGCTGCCGGTCGAGCCGTCGATCCCGACGACCACCCCGCGCGCGACACCGTCCCCCTCGGCCATGCCCCAGGCTACCCACGACGGGTACCAGCGGATCGGCGTTTTCCGGGTCTTCCCTGATGGCGGGGCCGCCGGGACGGTGTCACGATCGACGGATGGGCAAACTTCTGTTGTGGCTGGCCGTCGGGATCGTCGGTCTGGCCGTCGCCGGTTGGCTGGCGCTCAAGCTCATCGGCGCACTGCTCGGAATCCTCGGCTACCTCATCGTCGGCGCCGCGGTCGTCGGCGGCGCGTACTACCTGTACACCCGGGCCCGCAAGGCTCTGACCTCCGGTCGGACCGCCCACCGGATCGAGGCGGCGGTCCGGACCCGCGAGGCGCGCAACCACTAGGACGCACGCGTTCGGCCCGGCCCTCTCGGTCCGGGCCTTTCGCGTCTCCGGGTCACCGTGCCCGGTCCCGGTCGGGCCCACGCATGGCCCGCCCCGGCTCGGCGGCCGTCCGCTGGTCACGGCGTTGCCGGCTATTGTCGGGCGGGTTTGTCGGACCCGGTCACTAGGCTCAGGCCGTGCACACCGACCCGACCGAGGACCCGCGCGCCGCCGCCATCCGCGCGACCGCCTACGACCTGGCCCGCCACCTGCTCAACCCCCAGCTCCGCAAGGCGGTGCGCGCGGCGGCCCGGGGCAGGCGGGTCCGGCTCGTGGTCGCCGGGGCCGGCGAGGCGATCGGTGACGTGATCAGCCGGATCCGCCCCGGCACCGGCCAGCACATCCTCGCCATCGAGGACCCGGCCGAGCCCCTGGGCTACCGCCTGGTCCGGGTCGGCGGCTGACACACCCGAAGGCCCGGCGGCCACCCGCGAAGGGCGACCACCGGGCCTGGACGACGCGCGGCCGACGGTCCGAGCAGGGCGTCAGCCGCGACCGCTCACAGTTCGGCGAACCAGCGCACCGTCGCCGCCGTGCCCTGGATGTTCGAGCTCAGGTGCGCCGACCCGTTGTAGTCACCCTCGGTGAAGGTGGTCAGGTGCGGGTCGACCCCGTGTCCGCGCAGGCTGGCCGCGCACCGGGCCGTGTTGGCGTTGGCCGCCTGCTCGTCCTTCACGATCTCGAACAGCCGCACCGGGGCCTTCGGGGTCCAGTCCGTGCAGACCGCGTCGGTGACCCGCAGTTCCGCCGCCAACGACGCCGGGGGGTTGCGGAGCAGTTCGAAGCCGCGTGGCTTGAGCAGGTCCTTGAGGCTCTCCGGGGTCTCCCGGAACAGCACCTGGCCGGGGACGGAGCCGTCGAACAGGGCCTCGATCTTGTGCGCGTAGCCGTCCTGGAACACCTCGGCGGGGTCGGTGTAGAAGTGCGCCCGCCGGTTGAAGGTGACCAGGAACAGCGCCGTGTAGAGCACGCTCAGCTTCGGCTCGAGTTCCTTGTTGAGCAGAGCGGGGATCTCGGCGCCCCGGAAGTCGTACGCGCCGCTGATCGGGGCGACGGCCGCGAGGCGGAACCACGGGTCGCCGCCGGCCTCCAGTTCCCGGCCGAGGCCGAGGGCGGCGGAGGCACCCTGGGAGAAGCCGGCGGCCAGTACCTGCCGCTTCAGGGCCTTGCCCTTGGTGGGTACGAACTCGCGCGCCGCCCGCAGCAGGTCCAGCGAGGCGGTGGTCTCCGACGGGATGTGCATCCACGGGTGCGGCCCGGGGCCGGTACCCATCCCGAGGTAGTCGGGGCTGACGGCGGCGAACCCGGCGGCCGCGTAGGTGAGCGCCGGGGCCTGGGCCCAGCCGTCCTCGGCCGGCGCGGAGGGCGCGTCGCCCCGGTAGGTGGTGGTGCCGTGCGCGTAGGACACGGTGCGCAGCTCGCGGACGTGGTTGCGGGGCAGCGCGACGAGCCCGCTGGCCGTGGTGGGCCGGCCGGCGACGTCCACGGTGCGGTAGACGAGCCGGTAGGTGTCGACGCCGTACCGGACCGCGCCCGCGTCGAACTCCGCGCCCCGCAGCTCGGCGGCGACCTCGTCGGCGGAGTGGTAGGTGCGCATCGCCGTGGCGGAGACCAGTCGGCCCCGGGCGTCGCCGGACGCGGTGGCGGGGCCGGCCGCGGTGCCGAGCGTGCCGGCCACGAGCCCGGCGAGCAGGAGTCCGGCGGTGACCCGGCGGGCTCCTCGTCCTGAGTAGATCTTCATGGTGTCGACGCTAGTTTCGGGGCGGGCCGGCCGGAATCCTGTCCGCCCCCGTTCCGGTGGTACGGCTAGCCCTACCTACGCGGGAAGGCGGGCCCCGTGGACACGGGACCCGCCTTCTTCGTCACGCCGTGTTACGAGGCGCTGCCGTACACCGACAGCTCCGAGGTGGAGACGTAGGTGCAGCCGCCGAACGCGCCGGGGCAGGTGCCGCCGACGTCGGCGAGCTGGTTGCTCAGCATCGTGTAGCGGAGGAACTTCACGCCGGCCGCCGAGCCCGCGTTCAGCGGGACCGTCACGTTCTGGCCGCGCTGCGGGACCCCGAAGTGACCGGTCGAGGCCACCGTCCAGGTCACGCCGTCGGCCGAGGACTCCAGCTTGTAGTCGCCCACGCCCGCGCTGCCGCCGACGCCGCACGCGGCGGTCGGGTTGATGACCAGCTTGGAGATGTTGACCGCCGCCGGCAGCTTGATGATGACGAACCGCGAACGGATCGTCGTCGGGCCGGTGAAGGACGCGTCGGACACCCAGCCGGAGCCGACCGACTGGTCGATCAGCGCGACCTGGTTGCAGCCGCCGCCGAAGTTCGGGCCGTTGGAGCCCGTGATCGCGCCGCCGCCGCCGACCGACGCCCACTCGCGGGCCATGGCGAAGTTCGCCACGGTGCTCGGGGTGTTGACCGTCTTCGGGCCGGCCACCGTGTCGTAGCCGCCACCGACGGCGCTGAACTTGGTGTACGGGCCGTAGGTGACGCCGCTGATCGTGTAGGTGCCGTCCGCGGCGGTGACCGCGTTCAGGTTGCCGCCGATGGTGCCGGAGTGGCCACCGAAGGAGACGTTGACGCCCGCGACCGGCGCGCCGGTGACGTTGTCGGTCACGGTGCCGGAGACGGTGCCCTGCGCGGTGCCGGGGGCCGGCGGCAGGCTGAAGTCCTCGGCCGGGGCCGAGTCGTCACCGTCGATGGCGCCGGCGAAGTAGCCCATGCCGCGCGCCGCGAAGGTCTTCCAGATCACGTCGCGGTACTTGCCGCCGTAGACGACCGTGTCGGCGAGCAGGATCGCGTTGCGCTCGTCGAGGAACGACGGGTTGGACGGGGACAGCTCCATGGCCCGGGTCACCAGGGACTCGGACACGTCGCTGCCGACCTCGCACCGCAGGTCCCACAGGGTCTCGACCCAGATCTCGCCGTCGGCGTGCACCTCGGGGCCACCGGCGGAGATCTTGCCGAAGTCGCCGTAGGTGAAGCCGCCGGGGCCGCTGCGCGCGCCGCCCGGGCAGGCCGCGTCGACGACGCCGACCTTGCAGTCGATCGGCTGGGTCCGGATGCCGTCGGTGCCGTGCCCGACGTAGTCACCGATCCGCAGGTCGGCCGCGTTCTTGCGGTCGGGCTGCGAGCCCTCCTTCACGAGCAGGTCCATCGCGTACCAGTCGGACCAGGCCTCGCCCATCGAGCCGGCCTGCACCGGGCCGAGGGTCGACATGCCGTTGGCGTCCACGACGAGCCGGTTCGACAGGCCGTGGGTGTACTCGTGGTAGACGATGTCGGCAGCGTCGCCGCTGTTGCCCGACAGCCAGTTGAAGTTGCCGTCGTCGTAGAACAGGTACATCTGCATCCGCGGCGGGGTGCCGTCGACCGGGGTGTCCATGTTCGCGTTGTTGGCGTTGCCGCCCGGCAGTCCGTTGGCCGTGTTGGCCCCGTCCATCGCCTCGCCCTGGACGGCGTCGCCGTCACGGGCGTCGAAGTTGCCGGCCTCGCGGGTGAAGCCGACCGTGCCGCCCTCCAGGTGGTCGTGGAACTTGCCCAGGAAGTAGGACAGCTGCACGGCGTTCTGGTTGGCGTTGGTCCGCCAGGAGCCGGGGACGGCCGGGTTCCAGGAGCACTGGTAGTGGCTGGAGCACGGCGGGCCGTCGACCTTGATGAAGTTCTTGAAGCCGTACTCGAAGGTGCCGGCGGCGTTCGGGCCGACCTCCTCGTCCGCGTCGGCCACGTCGTTGTTGTTCAGGTCCAGGTACACGTGCGCGTACGTACCCGACAGGTTCTTCGCGCCCGGCGCGACACCCGGCAGGGTGGTCGGCTGGGTGTCCCCGCCGCGCAGCGCGCCCGGGTGGTTGTTCCAGGTGCTGGCCTTGGCCTGGTTCGGGTCGGCCTCGTGGTTGATCAGGCTCTTGCGGTAGAGCACCTGACCGGTCTCGGCGTCGAGGACGTGCAGGTAGTGCTCGTCCTTGGACGGCCGGACGGAGACCTGCCACGCGAGGCGCGGGCCGGACGCGGTCTGGAAGACGACCTGCTGGGCGGTCGAGTCCTTGGCGACGGGCGCGTCGGCGTTGCCGCCGACGTCCTTGAGCGCCGCGCCCCGGGCGGTGGTGGCGTTCAGCTTCGGGGCCGCGAACCCGGTCGGCAGCGAGGCGACCGGGGAGCCGTCGAGGGAGATCAGCGAACCGTCCTTGGCGATGTGCGCCTTGAGACCGTTGTTGAAGACCGTGACGCCGTTGACCTTCTGCACGAAGGACAGGTGACGGGTACCGGCGATGTCGACGTACTCCTGGCGGAGCACCAGCCCGTCGATGTCGGCGTTCTTGAGCCCGAACGCGTCGGCGTGCGTGCGGACGTAGTTGATGGCGATCTGGGCCGGGTTGGCCGTGCTCGGGCCGGCGAGGTAGCCGTCGAGCTTGCTGACGGTGCGCGGGGTACCGGTCAGCGGGTCGAGGTCCACGGTGCCCTGAACGCCGAGCTCGGCCTTCAGCGCGCGCAGTCCGGGACGCGGGGCCGCGGCGAGGGCGGCGGCCTTGACCTGCAGCGTACGGCGGCTGGCGGCGGCGGTACGCGAGTCGAAGAACCCGCCCTGGTCGCCCTTCGCGTTGTCGCCGAACGAGGACAGCGGGGCCTGCGCGCCGCGTCCGTTCAGGCCCGGGTCACCCTGCGCCACGGCAGGCGCCACGCCCACGGCGAGCACGGCCACGACGGCCGGGATCAGCCGGCCGTAGGCGAGGCGGCGCCGAGGGGACGGTGAGGGTAATGCCATTGGAACCCCCTGGTTGAACAAGTTAGGGATGTCAACTCGACATCTCCGCACCCGGCAGCCTTGTGGTTCCTAACAGGAGGACACAACGGTGTTACCCGAACTGTTATTGATTCGCCTCACACGTTTAAGGAAAAGAACAGAGACGCATCGAGGCTCTTTTCCCTATTACATCCATTGTTATATGTGAAAGGGGTGACGGGCCGGCCACCCCTTTCACCAGGTCAGCGCCGGACCCGCCGGGTCGTCGCTATGCCGTACAGGGCCGCGCCGATCGTCAGGGCCAGCGCGCCGGCGAGCGCGAGGCGTCCGGCGGGCGGTCCGGTGACCGGGAGGACCGGGCCGGCGGCGATGGTCAGCGGGTAGTCCTCGACCTCGCCGTAGCCGCCGAACCCGGTCGGGCCGGTCGAGGGCGAGGCCTCGGCGCGCGCCCCGACCAGGGCGCCCTTCCCGATCCGGCCGCCGGCGAGCTGGTCGCCGTTGAGCCGGAGCCGCAGGTACGTCGCGCCCCGGGTCGGGGTGGCCAGGCCGCTCCAGACCAGTCGTACCGTGGAGGCGCCGGTCGGCACGGGGGCCGTGGCCTGCTCGGCGGGCCCGAACGTGCCGTCGCGGTCCGCGTCGATCCAGCCGGTGAGCCGGGCCGTGCGGCCGTCACTGTTGGTGACCGGCACGTCGAGGGCGTAGCCGGCCTGGCGCTCCACCAGGGACGGCAGGTCCGCGACGACCAGCGCGTCGTCGGACGGGTCGGTGAGCCCGTCGAGCACGGCCGGCGCGTCGGGCTTCGCCGTCACGGTCGGGCCCATCCGCAGGCCGTCGACCACCTGGGCGACCGCCCCGCCCGAGGCCCGGCGGGTGCCGTAGCTGTCGGGGGCGTCGCCGAGGTCGTACGGCGGCGTCGGGGTCTCCGTCGTGCAGTCCGGGTTGTCGGAGCCGAGCGGGCAGGAGGTGCCCCCGCCGGTGGCGACGACCTGGTTGCGCAGCCGGCGGTCCCCGGTCTCCGGGTTCTTCAGCCGCACGCTGTACGTGATGGTCACGGTCGCCCCGACCGGTACGTCCCCGGTCCAGGTGATGTCGGGCGCGGTGTAGCCGGCGGTGCCCGCGTCGGCGCGCACGTCCCCGTTGTAGTCGGCGTCGTCGAGCACCCCGTTCAGGGTGTCGGTCAGCGCCGCGCCCTGGTAGGCGGCCTTCCCGGAGTTGGTGACCCGGATCGTGTACGTGACCGTCCCGCCCGGTTCGGGCACGGCGGGCGCCGCGGTCTTCACGATGTCCAGGTACGGGATGCCGGGCTTGTGCTCCCCGCCGCACTTCGGGTCGGTGGACCCGGCCGGGCAGTTCGTACCGGACGTGGTGGACACGACCGTGTTGGCGAGCCGGCGGTCACCGGTCGGCGGGTCGTCGACCCGCACCGTGTAGGCGATGGTGGCCGTGGCCCCGGCCAGGACGTCCCCGGTCCAGGTCAGCACCTGGCCGGCGACGGCGGCGGTGCCCCGGTCGGCGGTCGGTCCGCTGGTCAGGGCCGCGTCGTCGAGCACGTCGGCCAGGTTGTCGGTGAACGTGCCGGCCTTCTGCTCGGCGCCACCGGTGTTGGTGACCAGCACCTGGTAGGTCACGGTGCCGCCGGCGACCGGCTGGGCCGGGGTGGCGGACTTGACGAACACCAGCCGGGGCACGCCGGTCTGGCCGCCGCACTTCGGATCGGTCGAGCCGGCCGGGCAGTTGGTGCCGGAGGTCGTGGAGACCACCGTGTTCTTCAGCACGGCGTCCCCGGCCGGCGGGTTGCCGACCGTCACGGTGTAGGTCACCGTGACCGTGTCGCCCTTCGCGACGGCCCCGGTCCAGGTCAGGACCTTGCCCGTCACGGTGGCACTGCCGCTGGAGGCGCTCGGCGAACCGGCGTCCAGCGCCGCGTCGTCCAGGATCCCCGACAGGTCGTCGGTGAACCGGGCGTCGGGCTGGTCGGCCCCGCCGGTGTTGCGCACCGTCACGGTGTACGTCACCTTGCCGCCGGCCACCGGGGCCGGAGCGGACGTCTTCTCGAACACGATCCGGGGCACACCCGGCTTGTTGTCCCCGCCGCACTTCGGGTCGGTGGAGCCGGGCGGGCAGTTGGTGCCGGGAGTCGTGGAGACCACCGTGTTCTTCAACACGGCGTCCCCGGCCGGCGGGTTGCCGACGGTCACGGTGTAGGTCACCGTGACCGTGTCGCCCTTCGCGACGGCCCCGGTCCAGGTCAGCACGTCGCCCGTCATGGTGGCGCTGCCGCTGGAGGCGTTCACCGAGTCCAGCGCCGCGTCGTCCAGGATCCCCGACAGGTCGTCGGTGAACTGGCCGTCGGGCTGGTCGGCCCCGCCGGTGTTGCGCACGGTCACCGTGTAGGTCACCTTGCCGCCCGGCACCGGGGCGGGCGTCGAGGACTTGTCGAACACCAGGCGGGGCACGCCGCTCTCCCCGCCGCACTTCGGGTCGGTCGAGCCGGCCGGGCAGTTCGTGCCGGTGCTGGTGGAGACGACCCGGTTGCGGAGGACCGCGTCGCCGGCCGGCGGGTTGCCGACCGTGACCACGTAGGTGACCGTGGCCTTCGCGCCCTGCGCGAGGGTGCCCTTCCAGGTCAGCGTGTTCCCCGACATCGAGGCCGCGCCGGTGTCCGCGTTCGGCGAGCCCGGGTTCAGCGCCGCGTCGTCCAGGACGCCGGACAGGTCGTCGGTGAACGTGGCGTCCGGGTAGCCCGCCAGGCCGTCGTTGAGCACGACGACGGTGTAGGTGACCGTGCCGCCCGGGACCGGCGCGGCCGGCGCCGACGTCTTCGTGAACGTCAGGGTCGCGACGCCCACGGTGGCCACGCAGTTCGTGGCCGCGCCGCCGGGCGGGCAGTCCGAGCCGGGCACCGAGACCGTGTTGACCAGGGACCTGTCCCCGGCACTGGTGACGGTCACCGAGTAGGTGAGGGTCAGGGTCGCGCCGGCCGGGAGGTCGCCGGTCCAGGTGAGCAGCGGGGCCGCGTACCCGACGACGCCCGTGATCGACGCGGCCGCGTCGGCGTTGTAGGTGCCCTTGTCGGTGACGTGCGTCAGGTCGTCGGTGACGGTCAGATTCTTCAACGGGTACGTGCGCAGGTTGCGCACCGTCACCGTGTACGTGACCGTGTCCCCGATCCGCGCCCCGGTGGTACTCGGCGCCTTGGTCACGCCCGCGTCGAATCCGGTGACCGGCGGGACCGTGGTGGTCGTGGTGCACCCGGGTTCGGTGCCGAGCACGCAGTTCGAGCCGGTCGCGGTCACCGTGTTGGTGAGCATCCGGTCGCCGGTCGGCGGCCCGTTCAGGATCAGCCGGTAGGACACGGTGACCGTGGCGCCGGCCGGCACGTCGCCCTGCCAGCGCAGGTCCGACCCCGTTTTCGTGAACGTGCCGCCGCCGCTGTCGACGGGGCCGTCCCAGGTCGCGTCGTCGAGGACGCCGGCCAGGTTGTCGGTGAACGCGAAGCCCGGGTAGCCGGTCGGGCCGGTGTTGCGCAGGGTCACCGTGTAGGTGATCGGCTGGCCGTAGACCGGGGTGGTCGGGGTGAGCGCCTTGGCGACGGTCACCGACGGCAGCGGGTCGGTGGTGGTGGAGCAGCCCGGTTCGGTACCCGTCTGGCAGGTGGTGTTGGTCGACACGACCTTGTTCCTCAGGACCTTGTTGCCGGCCGGGTGGTCGTCGACCCGCACGGTGTAGCGCACGGTCACCGTCGACTTCGCGGCGACGGTGCCCGACCAGGACACGGTCGGCTTCGTGTGCGTCGCGGACGTGACGGCGCCGGCCGGGTCGGTCACGATCGGCCCCTGCCAGGTGGCGTCGTCCTCCACGTCGGTCAGGTCGTCGGTGAACGCGAAGCCGGCGAAGTCCGCGCCGGTGGCGTTGACCAGCGTCACGGTGTACGTCACGACGTCACCCGGCCGGGGCGCGGTCGGCGACATCGTCTTCGCCATGGTCACGCCGGGGATCTCGGGGCTGGTCGTGGTGCAGCCGGGCTCGGTGCCGGCCACGCAGTCGGTGCCCGCCGCCACGACCTTGTTGGTCAGGACGCCGTCACCGCCGGGCGGGGTCTTGACCCGCACCTGGTAGCTGACGGTCACAGTCGCGCCGGCCGGCACGGGGCCGTTCCACTGCAGGACCGGCAGGCCGGTGCTGTCGAACGTGCCGCCGCCGGTCGCGCCGGTGCCGACCCAGGTGGCGTCGTCGAGGACCCCGGTCAGGTCGTCGGTGAACCGGAAGTCGGGGTGGTCGGCGGTGCCGCCGTTGACCATCGTCACCGTGTAGGTGACCGTGTCCCCCGGCTTCGGGGCGGCCGGCAGCACCGACTTGGTCAGGGTGACCTTCGGCCCCTGCGTGGTCTCCGTCGCCGAGCAGGACGGCGAGCAGCCCTTGTCGACGGTGCCGGCCGGCGGGGTCAGGGTCGCGGTGTTCGACAGGTCCCCGGACACGGTGGCCGGCACGGTGCCGGTCACCGTGAACGTGGCGAGGCCGCCGACCGCCAGGGTCACCGTCGTGTCGATGTCCCCGGTGCCGTTGGCCGCCCCGCACGCGTCCGGCGCGGTGGCGGCGCACTGCCAGGTGAAGCCCTTCAGGCCGGCCGGCAGGCTGTCGGTGACCCGCACGGCGCGGGCCACCGAGGGGCCGGCGTTGCGGGCCGTGATCGTGTACGTGAACACCTGCCCCGGCACGTAGTGGTCCGCCGAGCCGGTCTTCGTGACCGACAGCGCCGTCTCCGGGGCCCCGGTGCCGCCGGGCAGCCCGGTCAGCCGGGACGTGTTGTTCGGGGCCACCGGGTCCGGGGTGGTCGCGTTCGCGGTGGCCACGTTGGTGAGGTCCGAGCCGTCACCGGTGTACCCGGCGTCCAGGCGCACCGTGAACCGGTACACCGTCGAGGTGCCCGCCGCGAGGGTCCCGATCGTGGGGCAGGACACCCCCGCCGCGCAGCCGCTGGTCGAGTTCACGAAGGTCAGCTGGGCCGGCAGGGTGTCCGCGACGACGACCTGCTGCGCGTCGGAGGGCCCCGCGTTCGCCACGGTCAGCGTGTACTCGAACGTCGTCCCCGGCGCCACCGGACCCGCGCCCGCGAACCCCTTCACGATGGACACGTCGGCCTTCGGGGCGATCGGCGGCGGGGAGACCTGGGTGGAGGTGTTGTTGCCGGGTACCGGGTCCCGGGTGTCCGAGCTGGCCGTGGCCGTGTTCCTCAGATCCCCGCCGGTGTACGACGCGGCCAGCCGGACCGTGAACGTCCAGGTCCTGGAGCCGCCCGCGATCAGGGTGGCCTCGGGGCCGCAGGTGACGGTCTGGCCGACCGCCGCGCAGCCGGTACCCGACTCGAACGTCAGGCCCGTGGGCAGCGTGTCGGTGGCCTTCGCGTTGACGGCGTCCGACGGGCCCTTGTTCTCGATCGTCAGCGTGTAGGTGAACGTCTCGCCGGGCGCGACGGTGGCGGTGGAGCCGAGCGCCTTCGTCATGGCCAGGTCGGCGCGCGCGGCCGAGGTGCTCGACACGCTGCTGGAGCAGGTCGGCGCGCAGTTCGGGTCCACGGCGGCGTCCGGCCGGGTCACGGTCGCCGTGTTGGTGATCACGCCGGTCGCGCCCGAGGGCACCGTGCCGGTCACCGTGAACGTCGCCCGGCCCGAGGCCGCGAGGGTGACCAGCGCGTCGATGTCTCCGGTGCCCGAGGCCGTCGCGCAGGTGCTGCCGGCGGTCGCCGTGCAGGTCCAGGTGAACGACTTCAGGTTCGCCGGCAGGGTGTCGCGGACCCGGGCGCCGACCGCCGGGGCCGGGCCCCGGTTGGACACGTCGACCGTGTAGGTCAGGGTCTGGCCGGGCACGTACGGCGCCGGGTCCATCGACTTCGAGATCGACAGGCCGATCCGGGTGACCCACTGGAGGACGACCTGGCCGCCCCCGCCGTTCGTGGCGCCGCCGCCGACCCCGACGCCCGCGACGTACTGGTCGTCGTTGGTGCCGGCCGCCGTGCCGCCCACGTTGTTCGCCGTGCTGACCCCGCCGGCCGTCGTCGTCGCGCCGGTCACGCCCGCCCCGCCCGTGTACCCGGAACCGCCGCCGCCGTCCCCGTTGACGCCCGTGTTCGAGCCCGGGCCGGGCTGGCAGGCCCCGCCGCCGCCGCCGAAGTAGCCGCCACCGCCGCCACCGCCGCCCTCGCCGTCCCCGGTGGTGATGCCGCCGGTGCCGCCCTGGTAGCGCGCGCCGGCCTGGGCCCGGGTCGAGCAGTACGCGCCGGTCGCCGCCGCGCCGCCCGCCGTCTGGGAGCCGCCCCGGCCGGAGATGCCCGGCTGGTTGTCCGCCGTGCCGCTGGCCCCGCCGCCGGCCCCGCCGTACGGGGTCTGGCCGTCCGAGCCGGGCGAGATGCCGCCGCCGCCCCCGGCCACGAGCACGGGCGTGGAGCCGTAGGCGCCGTCCCACAGGGCGCTCAGGCCGCCGCCGCTGGCGCCCTGAGCGTCGCGCCGGGGGGTGTTGCCACCGGCCCCGCCGCCGCCGTACGTGGCCCTGGTGCCGTTGACGACCCCGCCCTGGCCGGCGCTGACCGTGAACGTCTTCCCGGCGGTGACCGCGAGGGTGCCGGTCGTGAAGCCGCCGCCGCCCGCCGCGCGCTGGTTGAGGTAGTAGTCGGTGTTGCTACCGCCGCCGCCCGCGCCCCAGATCCGGACGTCCACGCTGCTCACCCCGGCGGGCACCGTGAACGACTGGTCCGCGCCGGTCGCGGAGTACCGCTCGCAGTGCGTGAACCCGGCCGACGGCACGCAGGCGGCCTCGGGGTCCCGTTCGGCGTGCGCCGCCCCCGCGCCGAAGGAGCCACTCAGCACGACCAACCCGAGCACGGTCAGGCGTGCGACCTGCCTGGACACCGAAACCCACGACTTCACCACGACACTCCCCCGACGGCCGCTGAGCAAACCATCAGGACAATACGTCTATATGGGGTATTTCATGATCAGGCGCGCGGGCGGTCAGCCGGCGCGCAGCACCGCCCCCACCGAAGCGACCACCATGACTACCAGCACGGCGGCCATCCCCCACCAGATCGCGGCGCCGTCGTCGACCGGGCGCTCGGCGGTCGGGGTCGGCAGCAGCACCGGCTCCTCGAACCGCGGCTCCTCCGGCGGCGCGGGGGGCGTCGGGTCCACGGTGGGTGGCCCGGCGGCCGGTGCGGGCCTACTGGCCGGGGGCGGCACCGGGCTCGCGGCCGGCGTCGGGACCGGAGCCGGCGGCGCGGGACAGTAGGCCGCGTCCACGCTCGCCGCGCGCACCCCCGTCGGCACCACCACGACCAGATCAGGATCGTCGAGGGGTACCCGCACCAGCGCCCCCGACACGTTGTCCAGCACGTGCAGCACCCGCCCCACCGCGAACGCCGCCCCGTAGTTGCCCCCGGCCGGCACCCGCTCCGGCAACGCCCGGACGGTGGCCCGCCCGGTGCCCGGGTCCACGGCGACCAGCCGGGCCGGGCCGACGCCCTCGGCGCTGACCCCGTACAGCCGGCCGGACACGAGTTCCCAGTCGCCCAGGTAGGGGATGTCCACCGGCCGGCGGGACACCAGCGCGCGCCGGCCGGTGTCGACCACGGTCAGGGTGCCCGCGCCGAGCAGGTAGAGCAGCGGGCCGGCGGAGGCGCCCGCGTAGACGGTGGCGAGGTCCGCGCCCGGGACGGGGCCGAGCCGGGTGACCGCCCCGGACGGGTCCACCCGGACCAGCTGCCCGCCGCCGACCCCGACCGCGTGCGCGGCCCGGGACCCGCCCCCGTTTTCGGTGCCGCCCTCGGGGACGGCGTCGCCTCCGGCCGGACGGCCCGCGCCGCCGGCCTCGTGGGCGGGCACGAAGCCCAGAGCGTTGATCCGGGTACCGGTGGGCCCGAGGTCGCTCAGCGCGCCGGTACCCGGATCGAGCAGCCCCACCCGGTCGGCCGTGACGAACAGCGCGCGCCCGGCGCAGTCCGGACCGGTCGTCGAGGCGGGCGCGGCGAGGGCCAGGACAGCCCCCACAGCCATCACCCCGGCCCACGCCGCGCCCCGCTTCACCCCAGCCCCGCGAGCAGCTGGGCGTAGGCGGTGGGCCGCACGGGCAGCACCGTGCTGCCGTACGGGTCGCCGAGCTCCACCGTCGCCGCGAGCAGGAACCCCAGCACCGCGCCGAGCAGCCCCATCGCCACCGTGTACCGCCGCCCCGTCGGCCACCCGACCAGCAGGTGACAGCCGACCGTGGCCAGCGCGAGCCCGACCGCCCCGGCCAGCAGGAACGACGAGGTGGGCGGGACCGCGCTCGCCCGCCGGCCGCGCGCCGCGATGGTCTCGTCCAGCGCCGCGCCCACGGCCGCGCGGGCCGCCTGCTCCGCCACCGAACCGCCGGCCCGACCGGCCAGCGCGGTGCGCAGGGTGGTCAGGGTCTCCGCGTTGTCCGTCGCCCGGGGCCAGGTCCGCACCACGTCCGCCGAGTACCCGCGCAGCCGCGCCCGGGTGTCCTCCCGGTCCGCCCAGGCCAGGTGCGCCGACGCCACGTACGCCGCCCGCAGTCCCTGGGTCTCGTCCACCGTGGCCTGCCGCAACGCGGACCGCGCCTGCGAGCCGTTGACGACCAGCACGGCCAGGAGCAGCACGAACGCGGTGGAGATCAGGGCGCTGGCCCCGCTGGCCAGACCGCTGGGGTCCGGCGCGTGCCCGCTGCGTACCCCTCTGCTCAGTGCCGTGGCCCCGCCGGCCAGCAACGCCCCCGCGACGGTGGCGGCCAGGATCCCGACCACGTCAGCACCGTCCCGGGTCTGCGCTGGACTTCAGGTCACTGGGCACGGCGTCCTCCTGGGGGTCACTCGCGATGCCTCAGGACCATAAGTTCGCCGAATGTCCTCCTAAAAGGTGATTTCAGATGGCGCTGTTCTGGCCGCAACGTCTTGACCAGGGCCGACCGGGGAGTTAGGCCAACCGCGCCCTCGGCCGGCCGGAATCGGCGAGGATGAGCCATGCGCGCCTTCGGATGGGGCCTCCTCGCCGCGTCGTCCCTGCTCATCGGCGGTCTGTTCGCCCTCTGGCTGCCGATCCCGAAGCGGGTCCTCGGCCTGGTGATGGCCTTCGGCGTCGGCGTCCTGACCAGCGCCGTCGCCTACGAACTCGTCGAGGAGTCCTTCCGCACCTCCGCCGGCAGCAGCGGGGTCGCCCTCGGGCTGCTGGCCGGGGCGCTGACGTTCTACCTCGGCGACGCGGCGATCGACCGGCTCGGCGGCCACGACCGCAAACGCAGCCTCCCCGCAGGCCCGCTCATCGGACCCACCGCCGGGGCCGGCTCACCCGCTGGTTCCGCCGCCGGTTCCGGCTCGCCCGTCGCTGCCGCCGCCGGGCCCGCCTCGGGGGCGCTCGCCGTGGTTCTCGGCATCGTCCTCGACGGCATCCCAGAGTCGATCGTGCTCGGCCTGACCCTGGTCGGCGGCACGACGGTCGGCTGGGCGGTCCTCGCGGCGGTGTTCCTGTCCAACCTGCCCGAGGCGGTCGCGGCGACGGTCGGCCTGCGGGCCCGGGGCTGGACCGGCCCGCACATCCTCGGCCTGTGGGGCCTGGTGACCGTCGTCAGTGGACTCGCCGCGCTGTTCGGCTACCTGACGATGGACACCGCGAGCCCGGGGCAGGTGGCGTTCATCAACGCGTTCGCGGGCGGGGCGATCCTGACGATGCTCGCGGACACGATGGCCCCGGAGGCGTTCGAGAACGGGGGCCGGACCGTGGGGCTGGCCACCACGCTGGGCTTCCTGTCGGCGTTCCTGATCACGGCCCTGACGTGACGCCCGCGCCGGTGACCGGCGGCGCCTAGTGGTGATGCTGGTGGACCACGGCGTGGCCCTTGCCCCGGGCGATCAGCCACCGGTTCACCGGCACCGTCACCACGAACGCCACGGCCAGCGACCCGGCGAGGGCGGCCCAGAACACCCAGTTGCCCAGGCCGGCGCCCATCGCGCCCGGGATCAGCAGCATGACGGCGTTGTCGACGAGCTCCATGACGGCGATCGACACGGTGTCGGCGGCCAGCGCGACCCCGATCGCGGCGCGCAGCGGCAGGCCGGAGCGCAGCACGGGGCGGATCGTCAGCGCGTAGCCGAACAGGAAGGCCAGCAGGACCGCGACGACGATCGTCGTGCCGTTGGACCAGCCGAAGGCCGTGCCGAGGACCATGCCGAGCACCTCGCCGATGGCGCAGCCGGTGAGGCAGTGCAGGGTCGCGGACACGGCGAGTCGGGTGAGGGCGGGGCCGGTGGGGGCGTGCGTGTGGTGTTCCATGCCGCCCACCATACCCCCCGGGGGTATAGTCCGCAACGGGTTCGGTCAGGTGTCGCGCAGGTCCGGGCCGGTGCGGCCGGGCCGCGGCCCGGGGTCCGGGGGCGCGTTCGCGCCCGGGGGCCGCGCGGCGGGACCCTAGACTGGCCGGGTGGACATTCCCCTCCGTTCCCGCCGACTCTGGATCGCCGCCACCGCCGTGGCCGCACTCGTGGGCGTCGTCGGGGTGGTGGCCTACCTCGTGCCGGACCGGGCCCCGCGCGCCGCGAAGGTGTCCCCGACCACGGCGGCCCCGACCGGCGCGCCCGTCACCACGCCGGCCGCCGTCCCGCCGCCCGCGGGCCTCCCCGTGATCGACTACAGCCCGGCCCCGACCGGTTTCCCCGCCGACCCGGAACCCGCCGGCCGGACCCGCACCGCCGAGGGCCTGCACGCCAGGACCAACACCCCGCTGTACGACGCCCCCGGCGGCAGGCCCCTCGCGTACCTCGCGCCCACGATCCTCGGGGTGCAGGTGACGGTGCCGATCGTGGCGCGCCGGGCCGGCTGGCTCGCCGTCCTGCTGCCCTCGTCGAACCGCACGATCGGCTGGACCCCGCCCGACGGCGACTGGGACGTCACCCCGCTCCGCGACCAGCTCGTGGTGCACAAGGGCAGCCACACCATGGAGTGGTACCGCGACGACGCCCTGGTGAAGTCCTGGCCCGTCACCCTGGGCACGAAGGTCACGCCGACGCCGCTGGGCCGCACGTTCGTCCTGGGCCGGTCCCGGCTGCCCGGCGAGGTCTACGCGGACACCGACGTGTTCGCCCTCGGCATGATCCCCGACGACCCGGAGGCGGTGCCGGCCGCGCTGCGGGGCGCGCACATCGGCATCCACACCTGGTACAACGACCACTCGCTGGGCAAGGACGACACCGACGGGTGCGTGCGGCTGACCAAGTCCGGGCAGCAGCTCCTGCTGGAGGAGATCAGCCCGGGCACCTCGGTCGTCATCGTCGAATAGCCACCCCGCCACGGGGGTACGCCGCCGCGCGCGACGGCCGATCCGCACCGGTGACCGTTCACGGCGTGAATGGTTCAGGGGCGTACCGGTCGCGGGGCGGTCAAGGTTCGGCGTAGAAGAACGGGGGGTGGCCGGCCGTGATGCCGCCGTCCACCGGGAGCACCACGCCCGTGATCCACGCGGCGTCGCCGGACGCCAGGAACGCCACCGCCGCCGCGATGTCCTCGGGCTCGCCGACCCGCCCGAGCGGGTACTCCTTCGCGAACCGGTCCATCGCCGCCAGCCCCTCGGCCCCGCGCCCGGTCCACGCCCTGGTCCGGACGGTGCCCGGGGCGACGAGGTTGAACCGGACCCAGCCCGGACCGGTGCCGAGGAGTTCGCGGCCGCGCCGGCCGTACCGCAGGGCGAGGTTCTGGGTAAGGCTGACCAGGCCGGCCTTCGCGGCCGAGTACGCCTCGCCGCCGAAGCCGGACAGGCCGTTGACCGAGCCGATCGTGACGACGCTGCCGCCGCCGGGCGCGTGCAGCAGGTGCGGCAGCGACTCCTGGACACAGCGGACCGCGCCGTTCAGCGTGGGGTCCACCTGCCGGGCCCACTCCTCGTCGTCGGTGCGCTCGAAGTCCCACTCCCCGGCGACGCCCACATTGTTGACCAGCACGTCGAGCCGGCCGAACCGGGCGACCGTCGCGGCCACGGCGACCCGGACGGCCTCGCGGTCCCGGACGTCGCAGTCCACCGCGAGCGCGCCGCCGCCGTGTTCGGCCAGGGTGTGGGCGAGTTCCCCGGCGGCCTCCCCGTCGATGTCGGCGACCACGACCGCCGCGCCCTCGGCGGCGAGCCTCACGGCGGTCGCCCTGCCGATCCCGTGCGCTGCCCCGGTCACGAACGCCACCCGGCCGTCGAACCGTCGCATCGGTCCCCCCATGTCAGAGAAGATCCCAGCCTACGTCCGCCACCGGCCCCCGGGAGGCCCCTTATTCCACGCCGGACACCGCCCACCCGGGCCACAGCGCGCGTTCAGGGTGTCGGATCCGTGGACCGCCGCCCGACCGCCCAGCATGCCGAGCACGGCGTCCACCGAAGCTCAGTGCTTCTCCCGGCTCGGCTGGACCCGCTTGGGCTCCCCCGGCATCTTCGGATAGTCCGGCGGGTACGGCAGGTCCCCGTTGCCGTCGCGCTCGTCCCGTTCCGCCCACTCCAACAGGGGCGTCAGGTCCACGGGGGCGTCGTCGATGCCGGCGTGCGGGTCGCCGATCTCCGCGAACCGGGCGGCGACGGTGCGCAGGTCGAAGTCGTCCGGCTCGACCCGGGTGAGTTCGTCCCAGGTCACCGGGGTGGACACGGTGCCCCGGGCGGTGGCGCGCAGCGAGTACGCGCAGGCGATCGTGCGGTCCCGGGCCATCTGGTTGTAGTCGACGAACACCTTGACGCCGCGCAGTTCCTTCCACCAGGCCGTGGTGACCAGGTCGGGGCGGCGGCGCTCGATCTCCCGGGCGATGGCGATCGCGGCCCGCCGGCCCTCGATGAACCCCCACCGGGGGTGCAGCCGGACGTAGATGTGCACGCCGCGCCCGCCGGAGGTCTTCGGCCAGCCGGTCCAGCCGAGTTCGGCGAGGATCTCGCGGACCGTGCCGGCGACGGACACCGCGTCGTCGAAGTCGGTACCCGGCTGGGGGTCCAGGTCGATCCTGAGTTCGTCGGGGTGGTCGACGTCCGTGCCGCGCACCGGCCACGGGTGGAAGACCAGGGCGTTCATCTGTACCGCCCAGAGCACGTGCGCGAGGTCCGCCGGGCAGAGTTCGTCCGCCGTCCGGCCGCTCGGGAACGTGATCTCGGTCGTCTCGATCCAGTCGGGGACGCCCTTGGCCGGCACCCGCTTCTGGAAGAACATCTCGCCGCCGACGCCGCCCGGGAACCGTTGCAGCATGGTGGGGCGGTGGTGCAGGGCGCGCATGATGCCGTCGCCGACGGTCTCGTAGTACCGGACGACGTCGAGTTTGGTGAAGCCCCGGTCCGGATACACCACCCGGTCGGGGCTGGAGACGCGGACCTTCCGGCCCGCGACCTCGACCTCCATCGCATCACCCATGATCAGCACCCTACGACCGCGCGCCGCCCGGCGCGGGCCGCTTGCCGTTTTCCGCCGGGGCGGAACCGGGGCGGGCGGGGCATCATGGGGTGGTGGAGAAGATGGCAGAGCTGGCCCGGCTGGTCGAGGGCGGGGACGTCGCCGTGCTCAGCGGGGCGGGCCTGTCCACCGAGTCGGGCATTCCGGACTACCGGGGCCCGACCAGCACGGTCCGTACCCCGATGACGTTCCAGGTCTTCACCGGCGACCCGGCGGCCCGGCAGCGCTACTGGGCCCGCAGCCACCTCGGTTGGCGCACCATCGCCCGCGCCGCGCCGAACGCCGGCCACCGCGCGGTCGCCCACCTCCAGGACCAGGGCCTGCTCGCCGGGGTCATCACCCAGAACGTGGACGGCCTGCACCAGTCCGCCGGGGCCCGCGACGTGGTGGAGCTGCACGGCAACCTGGACCGGGTGGTGTGCCTGACCTGCGGCGACGCCCTGGCCCGCGAGGAGCTGGAGTCCCGGCTCACCCAGGCCAATCCGGGCTTCGACGCGCACGCCGCCACCCTCAACCCGGACGGCGACGTCGAACTGCCCGACGAGCAGGTGCGCGGCTTCCACATCGCCGACTGCCAGACCTGCCACGGCGGGATGCTCAAACCCGATGTGGTGTTCTTCGGCGAGACCGTGCCCGCCGAGCGGGTGCGGGCCTGTTTCCGGCTGGTGGAGAGCGCCCGGCTGCTGCTGGTCCTCGGCTCGTCGTTGACCGTGATGTCGGGGCGGCGGTTCGTGCTGCGGGCCGCCAAGCTGGGCATCCCGGTCGCGATCGTCAACCAGGGCGCGACCCGGGGCGATCCGTATGCGGCGCTGACCGTGGACGGGCCGCTGGGCGTGGTGCTGCCGGAGCTGGCGCGGCGCGCCGCCGGGCGGGTCGGCGCGGGGACGTAGCCGTCGGGGCCGGCCGTCGGGGCGGGCCTGGCCACCGTTGCGTGCCCGGCCGCCGGGGCGGGGCGGGTCAGCCCGGTTCGCAGGCCAGGGCCTCGGCGCGCGCCACCGCCGGCAGCGGCACCCGGCGGAGCCGACGGATCGCGGGCACGACGAGCAGAACCACACAACCGACCACGCTGACGAGTACGGACACACCCAGCACGTTCTCCGCGCCCACGGCCCCGGCGACCGGGCCGGCCAGCGCCTGGCCGAGCGGGATGCTCGCCACGGACCCGGCGATCTCGTAGGCGGTGACCCGGTTGAGCACCTCCGGGGAGACCTGGGTCTGCACGCTCGTCGACCACATCACCGACCAGAACGCCCAGGCCATGCCGCCGCCGACGTGCCCGGCGACCAGTACCGGTAGCGGCGCGTGGGTGGCGATGGTCAGCGGGATCAGCGCGAAGCCGAACATGCCGACCGCGCCGGCCGCGAGCGGGCGGGCCGGCTTGAGCCGCAGCGCGATCAGGCCGCCGATGATGGTGCCGGCGCCCAGCGAGGACATGATCCAGCCGTACGCGGGGGCGCCCAGCCGGCCGCTGACCAGGGTCGAGCCGAGCGGGATGAGCGGGCCGAACAGGGCGACGCCGTACACGGTCCAGATCAGGATCACCGACCACATCCAGGTCCGGGACCTGAACTCCCGCCAGCCCTGGCCGAGGTTGCGCAGCATCGAGGAACCGGCCGCCGCGAGGGGTACCGGGCCGAGGCGCAGGGCCAACAGGGCCAGGGCACTGACCAGATAGGTAGCCGCGTCGATGGTGTAGACGGTGCCCGCCCCGGTGAGCACGATCAGCAGGCCCGCGAGGCCGGGGCCGAGGAGCTGGGCCATCGCGTCGGCGACCTTGATCGTGGCGTTCGCGCGCTGCGGGTCGGTGGCGACCAGCGGGATCATGCCGTTGACCCCGGGCTGGAACATCGCGGCGGCGGCCCCGGACAGGGCGCCGGCGACGAGCAGCAGGGCGAGGGAGGGCGTCCCCAGGAAGAAGGCCACCGCCGTCCCGCCCTGGGTCACGATCCGGACCACGTCGGCGCCGATCATCATCCGGCGCGGGCTGAACCGGTCGGCCAGGACGCCGCCGAACAGCACCAGGGCCACGAACGGCACCATCCACGCGGCGAGCACGAAGCCGACCCCGGACGCGCCGTACAGTTCGCCGACCGCGAGGGCGGTCACGACGGGGAGCATCGCGTCACCGAGGAGGGAGACGGACCGGGCGAGGAAGTACAGGCTGAAGTTGCGGCTCCACAGGCCGGCCCGGGCCGCGGTGTCGACGGTGCTCAATGGGTACTCCGTTCGGGGTCGCCGGTCCTCGCGGCTTGCGACAACAGCCCCCCGGGGTGGGCTGTTCCGGCTCCGGGTGAGGCGCGCGACACACCCCGCCGTGGGTGCTCACCGCGCGCGACCGACGGCCGTACCCCCAGTGAAATGCCATAGTGTTCTGTAAGTATTCCTCACTGATGCCCGGGTCGGCGGTGTCGCGGAGGTCACACCGGGCGCCGGGCCGGCTGGCGTCGGGTCGGCGGCAACTTCCCGGCTACGGGGCGCGGCGGGCCAGCACCGGGCCGCCCGCCGTGGTGTGCACGTCGAAGGTCACCACCCCGATCCGGTACCGGTCGTCCGAGCACTCCACCGGCCGACCCGCCGGCGTCGTGCTCACCCGGCGCGCGCGCAGCAGCGGGCTGCTCCGCCGCACCCCGAGCAGGGCGGCGTCGCGCACCCCGGCGGCCACCGCGTCGATCAGGTGCTCGGCGTGCCCGAACACCGCGCCCAGCTCGGCGTGCAGCCGGTCGGTCACCGAGTCGGCCCGGGGGTCGACCCGCTCGACCGCGTCAGCGATCCACCCGGCGTAGCTCGTCCGCTCCAGCATCGCCGGCTCGCCGTCCAGGCCGCGCAGCCGGAGCACGGCCAGCACCTCGCCGCCCGGTTCCAGGTGCAGCAGCCCGGCCTCGCGCGGGGTGGCCGGCCGGCGGACCGTCGAGAGCACCTCGCCACTGGGCCGGCGGCCCTGGCCGCGCGCCCACTGGGCGAAGCTGCGCAGCTCCGCGAGGCTCTGGGTGCGCTCCGTGCCGCGCACGAGGTGCCGGGTGCCCTGCCGGGAGCTGATCAGGCCCTCGGCGGCGAGGATGGTGAGGGCGTGGCGGACCGTACCCCGCGAAACGCCGTGCGTGGCGGCCAGCTCGGCCTCCGTGGGCAACGGGGAGCCGACCGGCAGGGCGCCCTGGGCGATGGCCTGGCGGAGGTCGTCGGCCAGGCCGCGGTGCAGGACCATGCTCACCCGTTCGTCTGTGCACACCTGGCGGAGGGGGTCACCGCCGGTGACGAGTATAGGCAGGGCGCGGCCGGGGCGCGGCGCTGTACAAGTACCCGTCCGGATCCTGGCTCCGGGGGTGGGCGACGCCGTCCCGAAAGACATCTGGAGTTAGTTGTAATTCACCAGATCAGGGCTTAATGTCCGAGTTGTACTGCCCAGCTGACCAGGAGGCCGCAATGCTCGGTGTGGAGAAGAAGCTCGACAAGGCGTGGGAGGGCAAGAGCGCTCAGGAGCTCGCCGAGGCTCCCGTGTCCGCGCTGCAGGGCGTGTCGGAGAAGGACGCCGAGCTGTTGCAGCAGGCCTTCGGGATCAAGACGGTCGCCGACCTGGGCAGCAACAAGTTCTTCCACTGGGCGCAGGCGATCACCGCCCTGGCGAAGTAGCGACGACTGTCCGGGGTCGCGTCACACACGGTGGCGCGGCCCCGGTCGTCGTCCGGTCAGTCCTTGATGCGGCGCATCGAATAGGTGACCGCCTGCAACCGCAACGGCTGGCCGATCATCCGGGGTGCCCGGTCGTAGACCTGCCAGCCCAGGGCGCCCGCCCGGTTGAGGTGCGGCAGGTCGTTGAAGCGCTCGTCGGTGCCCCACCGCTCCGCACCGCCCGGGTGGTGGAACGTCGCGTCCCAGTCCTGTAGGCGGTCGGCACCGAAGGTCCCGGTCGAACGGTATTCCAGCCTCGCGTACTCCCACTGCGTCACCGGACCATCATGCCGCAGTCCGGCCACGACTGACCACTCAGGACAGACCGGGCATCCCGACCGGGTGCAGGAACCCGCCCTCGACCAGTTCCGGGACCAGCGGGAGCGCCTCCTCGACCAGGCCCGCCACGTCCCGGCCCTGCTCCCCGGCCAGCCGGGCGAGGTGCTCGGACAGCGGGAGCGCGTCGTCGCAGGCCCCGACGAGGGCGGCGGCCAGCGCGGGGACCCGCTCGTCGGACGGCGTCCGGTCGTAGGAGCCGGCGGTGGAGAGCCGGTGGCCGTCCACGGCCCAGCCCTGCCCGGCGCGCACCGACTCCACGTGCAGGGTCACGTCCTCGGGGACCTCGTAGCGGGCCGCCAGCAGCTCCGGGGCCGACCGGTGCGCCCGCAACCAGTCCTGCCGCGCGAACCACGCCGCCACGTCCCCGCCGAACCTCGGCCACGCCTCCCGCCGCTCCACCCGCACCGTCGGCGAGGCGTGCCCGGAGTTGCGCAGCGTCACGACGCCCCAGCCGAGGGACTCGATCCCCTCGGCGTGCAGCCACTCCAGCCAGCCGGCGGTGTCCTCCTCCGGCGAGGTGGCCCAGTGCTCGACGTAGTCCTTCGGCTCGAAGGCGTTGGCCTCCACGATCCAGGCGTCCAGGCCAGCGTCGGCGGCCAGCCCGGCCAGCCGTTCCGCCCAGTCGGCGCCCGCCCGGTGCGCCCACTCCCCCTCGAACTGCATGTGGCCGCCCGGCGTCAGGACGTCGGGGGCGGCGGCGATCATCTCCGCGACGAGGGAGTCGCCGGGGCGGCCGCCGTCGCGGTACACGAAGGAGGGGGTTCCGGGTTTGACGATGAACGGCGGGTTGGCCACCACCAGGTCGAACCGGCGCCCCGCCACGGGCGCGAACATGTCCCCGGCCAGCAGTTCCCAGTCCAGGCCGTTCAGCGCGGCCGTGGTCGCGGCGAGCCGCAGCGCGCGGGGCAGCAGGTCGGTGCCGGTCACCCGGTCGGCGTGCTGGGACAGGTGCAGGGCCTCGATGCCGTCGCCCGTGCACAGGTCCAGGGCGGTGCCGACGGGCCGGCGGACCGTGTAGTCGGCCAGGGCCAGCGCCGAACCGGTGATCCCCAGGACGTGGTCGGGGGCGATCGGGCGGGCCGGCGGCGCGAGGTCCGCGAGCAGCCACCACGGGCCGTAGACCTCCAGGCTCAGCGCCGCCCGGACCCCGTCGCCGTGCCGCTCGACCAGCCCGGCGGCCAGCGCGTCGGCCAGCGGGAGCGGCGCGAGGGCGGCGGCCATCCGGTCGGCCGTCACGGTCCGGCCGGCGGTGAAGGTGGCCAGCAGGGTGGCCAGCGGGTCGTCCCCGCCCAGCGCCCGCAGCGCCGGCACGATGTCCCCGCCCTCGACCTGACCGGCGACGTCCTCGCCGAGCCGTTCGGAAAGACCTTCGAGGGTGTACCCGGCGGCGGAGAGTGCTTCCCGGAGTCGCCCGATGCCGGCCGGGTCGAGAAGAGGCTGCTGATCCACGGCGTAGACGCTACCGGGCGGCCCCCGGACCGGGACGCGGCACGTCGGCACGGGGCCGGGATCGCGTGTTCGCGGGATGTGGCGTGGGGCGGGCCGGTGGCAGTCTGGTGAGGACTATGGCGACGTCGCTCGCCCGGTAGCCACCGATGCCACAGGGAGAACCATGAGCAGCCCCGCCGACCAGCCCATCGCCGCCCTCCGCACCGGACACGACGAGCTGACCGCCCTGGTCGGCGGCCTGCGCCCCGAGGACCTCACCGGACCGACCGCCGCCAGCGAGTGGGACGTCTCCCAGGTGCTCAGCCACCTGGGCAGTGGCGCCGAGATCAGCCTCGCGGCCCTCGACGCGGCCCTCGCGGGTACCGGCAGGCTCGACGCCGACTTCAACAAGGGCGTGTGGGCGAAGTGGGACGGCATGACGCCCGGCGAGCGCGCCGAGGCCTTCCCGCGCGCCAACCGCGCCCTCGTGGAGCGGTACGAGTCCCTGGACACCGACGTCCGCGACACCCTCCGGATCGACCTCGGGTTCCTGCCCCAGCCGGTCGACGTGGCCACCGCCGCCGGTATCCGGCTGAACGAGTTCGGCTACCACTCCTGGGACGTCCGGGTGGCCCACGACCCCGACGCCACCATCGCCCCCGAGGCCCGGCCCTCGATGCTGGACCTGATCGGCAACCTCTTCGGCTGGATCGCCCGGCCCGCCGAGCTGGGCGGCCGGCAGGCGCACCTCGCCGTGCACGTCACGGACCCGGACCGGTCGTTCGGGCTGCGGCTGGGTGACTCGGCGGCGGTCACCGACCTGCCGGACGAGCCCGACGGGGTGCTCCGGGCTCCGGCGGACGCGTGGCTGCGGTTGGCGGTGGGGCGCCTCCGGCCCGGGTACACGACGGCGGGGGTCAGCGTCGAGGGGCCGGTCACGCTGGACGACCTGCGGCGGGTGTTCCCGGGGTTCTAGACTGCCGCCCCCAGCCATCGCGAGGAGTCACGAACCGGACACGCCCGGCGATAGCGCTGGTCCACGGCTCGCGTTACCGCTGGTCGTAGGCTCGGGCCGTGGACATGATCGAGGACTTCGGGCTGGACATCTTCGAGCCCGCGCACGACGAGAACGACCATCCGGACGCGGCCGAGCACGCCGACGCGAGCCCCGAGTCGCTCGGCTGACCCGGCCGCCGATCACCGGGCCACGGGGCCGTCGGGGCATCCCGCGGACCCTTGGCCGACCAGCGCACCGGTCGCGCGGTCAGCCCGTCAGGGTGTCCAGGAGGCCGGTCACGCTCAGCACCTTGTGGACGAGGCCGGTCGCGCCGACCACGCGCAGTACCCGTCCGGCGGCGGTGGCCTTCTTCCACTCCGCGACGAGCACCCCCAGGCTGGTGGAGTCGATGAACACCACCTGGGAGACGTCGACGTTGATCGCGCCCCGGGTGGTCGTCATCGCCTCGTCGAGGGCGTGCCGCAGGACGACGTTGGTGGTGATGTCCAGGTCACCGGTGACGAGGAGCCGCAGATCCTCGCCCTCGAGGTGCCCGGTCACCGAGAACGGTCTCATCGCCACTGCCTCCAGGCCGTCAGTCGTCGGACGCCCATCGTAGTGACAGGTGCCGAACACCAGCACCCGCCGGGCCGACCATCCCGGGACCGGTGCCCCACCCAGCGGTTTCGCGCGGATCAGGGCGCCCGGCCGGCGGCGGGCCCCGGCGCACCGGGCCCGCCCACCCCGGCGGACAGCGCCCGCCGAACCCGGCTACCCCGCGTCGAGTTCCGCCAGGAGTTCCCGTTCCCGGGCCGCCGGCAGCCCCGAGGGCCGGTCCCGTTCCAGCCCCTCGGCCCGCTCCCAGGCCAGCAGGTCGGCGAGCAGCTCGGCCCGGGGCCGGTGCCGCAGACCCGCCCCGACGGCGGCGGCCCCGCTCCGGGCCGACCAGCCCTCCCAGCCGGGCTCGACCAGCCACATCGGCAACGACACCGGCCCCATGTACTGCGCCACCTCCCGCTCCGTCAGCCACGCCGGCCCGGCCGGCACCACGGGCCCTGTGTGCCCGCCCACGGCCCGGCACTCGCGGACCCACTCCCCGAACGGCACCTGCGGCCCGACCGCGTTGTAGACCCCGGTGGTGCCGGACTCCGCCGCGTCGAGCAGCCAACCGGCGAGGTCGCGCACGTCGACGACCTGGGTGGGCGCGTCGGGCGAGTCGGGGACGAGCAGCGGGGCCCCGGGGGCGCGGGCCGCGCGGGCGACCCAGTAGCCGGAGCGGCCGGTGTGGTCGCCGGGGCCGCCGATCAGCCCGGGGCGGACCACGAGCGTCCGGTCGCCGAGCGCCCCGGCGGTGGCCCGCTCGCAGGCGACCTTGGCCGCGCCGTACTGCTCGCGGTCGGCCGTGTCCGCGTCGGTCGGCTCCAGCAGCGGGGCGGACTCGTCGGCGCCGGGGGTGTCGTTGGCCGCGTACACGTTGACGGAGGAGACGTAGGTCCAGTGCCGGGCGCGGGGGGCCAGCGCGGCGAGGGCGGCGCGGACGAAGCCGGGCTGCCAGGACACCTCCACGACGGCGTCCCAGTCGCGGTCGGCGAGGGCCGCGTACACCCCCGGGTCGGAACGGTCGCCGGTCACCAGGGTCGCGCCCCCGGCGACGTCGCCGCTCGAGCCCCGGGCCAGGCACGTCACCGTGTGGCCGCGTTCGACCGCCTGCCGGGACAGTTCGCGGCCGAGCCACGCGGTGCCGCCGAGTACCAGGATCTCCATCGTCCCAGCCAAGCACCGGGCGGGGCGGTCGCCAAACCCGTTCGCCCACGGCGCAAGGGAACGCGGGCCCGCCCCGGAGCGCCTACCCCGGGCCCGGGGCGGCAAGCGCCCCGGCGGGGCTCAGGCCCCCAGCTCCAGCACGTACCGGTCCCCGTCGTGCCGGAACCCGATCCGGTGGTAGTACGGCGCGAGCATCCCGCGCGGGCTCACCACCCGGCGGAACCCGTGCCGCACGAACAGCTGGCTGCGCCGGTACACGAACTCGCCCGGGGTCAGGTCCCGGAACCTCGGCGTCACGTAGTCGAGCCCGACCTCGGCGACCCCGTCGCCCGCGTCCCGGACCAGCACCACCCCGACCGTCTCGTCCCCGGACACGACGAGGAACGCGAGCCCGCCGGTCGGCCGGGTGAACCCGGGGTTGAACTTGGCGATGTCGGCGGCGTGCGCGTCGAGGGTGTAGTCGAGGATCCCGCCGCCGGGGGCCACCTCGACGACGGCGTACGCGCGCTCGTCGTGCCGGGTGGCGAGCAGTTTGCGGAGGTAGAAGGCGTTGATCAGGGCGAGGACCACGTTGAGGCCCACCATCGGCCACACCTCGCGGACCCCGTTGTAGCCGATCAGGACGAGGCAGCCGACCAGGTTGAGGGCCCGTAGCCGCAGGATCCGGGTCTGCAGGAGGGACCAGACGAGGACCGCGGAGCCGGCCCAGCCGACCAGATCGAGCCAGTTCATCACGCGAGGCTAGCCGAAGGTTCGTACCCCCGGACGAGGTTTGGCGATCTTGGACCCCGGGTACCTGGGTGGCATGACATTCATCTTGTGGCTCCTCGCAGTGATCCTGGTCGTGTCCGGGATCGTCGCCCTGTTCCGCAGGCAGGTCCTGTGGGGCATCGTCCTCATCGTGGTGGGCTTCCTGGTGGGCCCCGGCGGTGTCAGCATCTTCACGTGACCCGGGAAAACCGTCCCGGATGCGAGGTTCGTCCCCGTCTCCGGGACGCCACGGGGGTAGCGTGAACCACGGAGGTTCCGTCCGGGTCCAGCCCAGGCCCGCGTGCCCCCTCCCCGGCGGCGTTGGTCGTCGCCTCTCCACACCGGTGCTCCAGCAACGGGCTCCGACAGATTTCGCGTCAGGTCGTGCGGCTCCGCCCGCGGCCCCCTGATCCGTGCTGTTGGAGGACGTCCATGTCCACAATGACCCTGCCGGACCCCGGACTCCAGGACCGTCTCTCGGAGTTGTGTTCCCTTCCCACCGACCACCCCGACCGGCCCCGGCTGCGCACCGACGTCATCGAACGCGGGCTGCCGCTGGGCGAGCGGTTGGCCCGCCGGTTCGCCAACCGGGGCGAGCCGTTGGACGACCTGATCCAGGTGGCCAGGATGGCCCTGGTCAAGGCCGTCGACGGGTACGACCCGGCGCGCGGCTCCGGTTTCACCAGCTACGCCATCCCGACCATCCTCGGTGAACTCAAGCGGCACTTCCGCGACAAGGGCTGGAGTGTCCGGGTGCCCCGGCGGATGCAGGAGGCGCAGTTGGACGTCCGGCACGCGGCCCCGGAGCTCAGTCAGCTCCTCGGTCGCACGCCCACGGTGTCCGACCTGGCCGAGCACCTCGGCGTGACCGAGGAACGGATCCGGGACGGGCTGGACTGCGCCGGGGCGTACTCGGCCGTGTCGTTGCACGCGCCCGCCACGCCGGGTTCGGCGACGGAACTGGCGGACATGCTGGGCGACCCGGATCCGAACCTCGAACTCGTCGAGGCCCGCGCGGTACTGCGCCCGCTGCTGGCCCGGCTGCCCGAGCGTGAGCGGGCGATCCTCACGATGCGGTACTGCGAGGAGCTCACCCAGTCCCAGATCGCCGCCCGGGTGGACCTGTCGCAGATGCACGTGTCCCGTTTGATCAGCCAGACCCTCGGTACCCTCCGAGGGTGGCTGCGGAAGGACTCAGGAGAGTAGCCATGGGAATCGGAGCGGGTCTGTTTCTGGTCGCGGTAGGCGCGATCCTCACGTTCGGGGTCACCGCGGACGACATCGGCTGGCTGAACCTCGACGTCGTCGGCTGGATCTTCATGCTGACCGGCGTGACGATGGTCGCGCTGACCTCGTACTTCTGGCGTCGCCGCCGGGCGGTCGTGCGGACCCAGACCGTGCAGCCGGTCGTGCAGCGTACGGTGGTCGAGGAGCGCCCCACCCACACGGTCGGGCGGACCGACGACGGAGGCGGCTACTGATGGCTGACGAGAGCTGGGACGACAACGGCCTGCGGTTCGAGGCCGTCGACCACGACTGGTGCCGGGTGCTCCGTCTCGACGGCGTGCTGGACATGGCCGTGCTCGGGTCGCAGGAGTCCCAGCTCTCGGCGCTGGCCGTCGACGCGCCGGGCCGTGCGGTCATCGTGGACATGAGCCGGGTGACGTTCTGCGACTCGACCGGCCTGGGTGTCCTGGTCCGCACCGCGAAGGCCGTCTGGGCCGGGTCGGGCACGCTGCGGCTGGCGGCCCCCCGGCCGTGGGTCGAGAAGATCCTGATCATCAGCGGGGTACAGCGCGCGCTGCCGATCTTCCCCACGGTGGACGACGCGTGCGGGGCGGCGCTGACCGAGGCGCGCTAGCCCCGCCGGGTGGGACCCGCGCACCATGCCGGCCGGTTGATCCCGGGGCCGGCTAGCGGCGTTCCAGCAGCATCTCCACCGCGTCGGTGAGCTGCCACCACCACGCCGTCGCCCGGTACCGGTGCGGCGCGCCCAACGCTCCCGTGAGGACGTCGGCGGACAGCCGGCCCGCGTGCGCCGCCGCCTGGCCGACCGGCCCGGCCGAGTTGGCCACCCGCTCCGGGCTGAGCAGCGGCGACGGCCGGCCCCGCCCGGCGAACAACCCGTCGAGGAGTACGACCGCGTGGTCGAGCGCGTCGGCGGCCAGCACGGTCGTCGGGTCGGCGGGTACCGGCTCCCAGCTGCCGCGCGCCGAACGGTGCATGGGCCGCGAGTTGGGCTCGCACGACGCGGCCAGCACGGCGCCGATCCGGAGCAGGTCCACGGACTCCGCCGGGGGCAGGTCCGCCGCCGGCAGGGACGCCCACGGGTAGCCGGGCACCAGGTCGGGCCAGTCGCGGCGGGCCAGGAAGTCGGCGAGCCGGTCGGGGGCACGGAAGGCGTACACCCTGCTGGACGAGCCGAGGAACAGCCGGGGGCTGCCGGCGGACAGGGTGAGCGCGGGGCCGCTGGGGAGCCCGAGCAGCACGGGGAGCGGCGCGGACCGGTCCGGGGCGGGTGCCCCGACCGGCGCGAGGTCGTAGGACACCGGCGCGGGCGGCTGCTCGGCCCAGATCGGCGCGGGCGGCCCGACCCGCGCGGGCGGGGGCGGCGGGAAGGAACCCGGGTGCTGGCGGACCGGTGCGGGGCCGGACGTGGGCGGCTCGGAGAGAACGGTCGTCGCGCCGGGACGGAGCTGGGTGGGTGCCGGGGGGACGGTCGCCGAGGCGCTCGCGGCGGAGGGTTCGCGGGGCGGGGACGCGGGCACGACCGGGTCGGCCCACAGCGGTAGCAGCGGCGAGGAGAAACCGTCGGACTCCGCCGGGGCCGGAGCCGGGGCCGGGGCGGGTGTCGGGGCCGTTGCCGGGACGGGTGCCGGAGTCGTCGCCGGAACGGGTGTCGACAGGGTGCGGAACTCCTGGGTGTCCCCCATCCCCGCGCTCGGCGCCGGTCGCGGGCGGGCCGGGGAGCCGGCGGACGCCAGGGTCGTCGGGCGCGGCGCCGGGGCGTAGGCCATCGCGGCGGTGGGCGGGTCGGTGAGCGCGTCCGGCGGTACGACCAGGCTGCCCTCCGCGACGACGAGCTCCGGTTGTTCGAGCACGGTCGGGGCCACCCCGAACGCCCGGTGCAGCAGCGTCGCGACGGCCGGCAGCCGGCTGGACCCGCCGACCAGGAACACCCCTGCGAGCCGGCCCGGGTCCTCGGCCCGCGCGCTGACCAGCGCCTCCCGGGTGGCCGCCACGGTCCGGTCGATCAGGGGCCCGGCGAGCTGGTCGAGCTCCTCGCGGCCGATCGGCGCCTCCGCCTCGATGATCGGCACGTACACGAAGGCCTGGGCGGTGCGGGCCAGCATCTCCTTCGCGCCGCGCACGTCGTCGAGGAACTGCCGGGCGAGCCGCCGGTCGCTGGCGCTGGCCGGGTCGGCGAGCCGCGCCCAGTCCTCCGCCGTCCGGGGCAGCGCGGCCTGGAGGTGCCCGACGAGCAGCGAGTCGATGTCGAGCCCGCCGACGTCGTTGAGCCCGGACGCGGACAGCACGGTGGGGCCGGGGCCGACCACGGACGCGTCGAAGGTGCCGCCGCCGAAGTCGTACACGACGAGGGCGCCGTCGCGGGCCAGGGTGCCGCGCAGCACGGTGGTGAAGTAGCAGGCGGCGGCGACGGGTTCGGCGGCCAGTTTCGGGGTGGGCAGCCCGGCCCGCAGCGCGGCGTCGGCGAGCATCCGCAGCCGGTCCGGCCCCCAGGCGGCCGGGTGGGTGAGCACCACCTCGTCGGGCGGGCCGCCGATCGTGCGGACGGCCTCGGTGTACACCCGGTGCAGGACGGCGGCGACCAGGGTCACGGCCCGGTCGGCGTTGACCGCGTCGTCGAGCAGCCGCTTCGGGTTCGGGGTGAAGCGCTCGGGGGCCAGTCGGGCGCTGTGCGCGGCGTCCCGGCCGGTCAGCAGCTCGCCGGCCGGGTTGGTGAACACCCCCGACGGCAGGACGGGCGAGCCGTCGAACAGGAGTTGTCGGACCTGTCCGTCGGGGCGACCCAGGACCGCCACGGTGTTGGAGGTACCGAAGTCGATGCCCAGCCGATGACCCATGCGGTCAAGTTATCGTGCCGGCCGGAATACGGGTACGGTCGGCTGGTGGAATGGGCCCTGATCCCCGCGCCGTTCGGTCCCCTGGCCGTGGCCGCCGACGAGCACGGAGTGTGCCGGATCGAGTTCGAGGGGACGCCCGGGCCGCTCGGGGAGAGTCCGTTTCTCGACAGCCTCCGCGAGCAGCTGGCGGCCTACTTCGCCGGCGGGCTGACCGATTTCGACGTGCCGTTGTCGGTGCGCGCCGGGAGCCCGTTCGAGCGCCGGGTGTGGGCGGCGCTCCGCGAGATCCCGTACGGCGAGATGGCCACCTACGGGCAGATCGCCACGGAGCTGGGCGACCCGCTGGCGGCGCGCGCCGTGGGCACGGCGAACAACCGCAACCCGCTGCCGATCGTGGTGCCGTGCCACCGGGTGGTCGGCGCGGACGGCAAGCTGGTCGGGTTCGGCGGCGGCCTGCACCGCAAGAAGCACCTGCTGGAGCTGGAGGCCCGGGTCCGCGTCGAGCGCGAGTTCGGCCTCTGACCCGGCGCGCCGACGACCTCCCACCCTGGTCGCCTGGCGACCGCTGGACGACCTCCCGCCCCGGTCGCCTGGCGGCCCGCGACGTGCGCCGACTCCGTCCTGCCGGGCCGGCCGGGCGTGACATGATGCGGGGCATGGCCCGCACGCTGCTGTTCGACGCCTCGACCATGCCCCCCGAGGGCTGGGACCGCCTGGACTGGCTCCTGCTCCGCGAGTCCCACGTGCACCGCTGTGACGACGGGGCGACCCTGGACCGCGCGGTCGCGAAGCTGGAGCGCCTCGACTACCGCGTGGTCCGGCTGGCAGCCGGCTCCTGGCTGGACGGCGCGGACATGCACGCCGCCCTGGCCGCCGCCCTGGACTTCCCGGCGTACTACGGCCGCAATCTCGACGCGCTCAACGACGTCCTCTGGGACGTGGCCGCCTACGGGTACGGCAGCGACCCGGCCGCCACGGGCACCGTCCTGGCCCTGGACGGCTTCGAGGCGTTCGCGGTCCGCGAGCCGGTCGTGTCGGAGGCGCTGCTGGACATCTTCGCGAACCGGGCGCGGACGGCCCTGGTGATGGGCCACCCGATGTTGTGCCTGGTGGAGGCGGGGATGTCGTTCCTGCCGGTGGGCGCGACCCCGGTGCTGCGCTGGCCGTAGCGCCCCGGGGATCAGGGGTCGCGCCGGGCTCCGGTACCCGTCGAGAAAGCTAGTCGCCCGGCGCGAGGAGCATGATCACCGCGTCGTCGGAGATCCGCCCGCCGTCGGTGTAGTCCAGCAGGTCCTTGCGCAGCGCCTCGGCCGCCGCGTCCAGATTGGTACGGAAGTCGCCCTCGGGCTGCCGGGTCAGCGACCGGCGCCGGCCCGCGCCCTTGACCAGGCCGCCGAGCCGCTCGGTGAACGGGTAGAACACCCCGAGCCGGCGCGCCTCGACCACCCCGTCGGTGACCAGCACCAGCACGTCCCCGGGCGCGCACCTCTCGGTCCACACGCACGGTTCGACGGCGCCGAGATGCCCCAGACCGAGGGGGGTACCGGGCGCGGGCGGCCGCAGTTCGCGCACCTCGCCGGCCGCGTCGACCAGCAGCGCGGGTACGTGCCCCCGGTGCAGCATCCGCACCTCGCCGGCCCGGAACTCGGCGAACAGCGCGGTCACGTAGTCGTCGGCGGGCAGGTGGCGCCGGACGCTGGCCTCGACCTTGCGGGCCAGGTCGGCGAGGTCGGGCACGTCGTAGGCGGCCTCGCGGAACGCGCCGAGCACGACGGCCGCCGACTGGACGGCTTCCAGGCCCTTGCCGCGCACGTCGCCGATCACGACCCGGACGCCGTACGGGGTGGACAGCACCTCGTACAGGTCTCCGCCGATCTCGGCCTCGGCCGCCGCCGCCAGGAACCGCAGGCCGATCCGCACGCTGCCCACGGCCTCCGGTTGGGGGCGCAGGACGGCGTGCTGGGCGGCGAGCGCGACGGAGGTGACATCGGCCAGCTGCCGTTCACGTTTGAGGCGCAGCCGGGCGAAGTACACGAAAACTATGGTCGAGAAGATCAGGGCGCCGGTACCGCCGAGGAAACGGTTGTCTTCGAAGGGTTTGTCGACCCCGTCGTACATTCCCAACAGGATCCGCTCCGGGACGGCCACCGCGCCGACGGCGAGCACGACCGACGGCGGGGCGAGGATGGCCGCGATGGCCGGGGCGACCAGGAGGTACGCCACGAAGTAGGTGCCGCCCCGGCCGATCAGGTCGACCACGCAGACCATGGCGAGGACGAAGACGGGCGGTCCCCACTCGCGCCACCGGGCTCGCCGGTCGGCGGGGACCCGGGCGCCCGCACCCGCCGGACCGGCAACTCTCATACCGGCATTATCGCTTTCTACCCTCTCCAGCCGGACGGCTACCCACGAACCGCCGAACGGAGGAGGTGTCCGGCGGCGCGGGAGGCCGGGTCAGGCGGCGCGGGGAACCAGGTCAGGCGGCCCGGACGAGCCGTTCCAGGGGCAGCAGTTCGCCGGTGTCGGGGTCGACCCGGGACACCCGGGCGGACCCGATGTCGAAGTACAGCCCGAGGAGCCGGAGCCGGCCGGCGGCGACCGCCTCGGCGACCGCGGGGTAGGTGCGCAGGTGGGTGAGCTGCTGGAGCACGTTCATCCGGCCCAGCCACTCGTGCCCCTTGGTCGTCGCCGACTCCGGCCACGCCCGGGTCTCCCGGAACAGCCGGACGCTCGGCTCGACGTGCCGCAGCCACGAGCCCAGCTGGCCCTCGATCCGCTTCCCGCTGAGCGTGGCCTTCATCGCGCCGCAGTCGGAGTGCCCGCACACCACGATCGTGGACACCCCGAGCCCGGCGACGGCGAACTCCACGGCCGCCCCGATCGACAGATCCAACCCGCTTCTGGGTACGAGGTTCCCGACGTTGCGCACGCAGAACAGGTCCCCGGGCCCGCTGGACGTGATCACGTTGGGTACCACCCGGGAATCCGCGCACGTGATGAAGAACTGCCCGGGCCGCTGCACCCCGGCGAGGTCCTCCAGGTACGGCCGGACCAGCTCCGCCCCGCGCCGCTCGAACTCGCGCACCCCGGCGGTGATCGGATCCCGGGACGCTCCCGTGGCGCACGACGCGCTCTGCTGCCACGCGGCCCACGGGGCGAACAGCCGCCCGGCCCCCGTCGGCAGGGTCTTGCGGAGCCGGGGATGGCGCGCGCCGGCCCGCTGGTACCAGCTGTCGTGCACCTCCTCGACCGTCACCCGCCCACCGCCGGCCTCGTGTTCGGTCCGCCACCGGCGCAGCGCCTCGAACGCGGCGTGGTCGAGGAGGTCGACGTGCAGTTCGAGGGTGACGGCCGAGCCGGGCGGCACGTCGCGCAGTTCGCGGAGCAGCCGGCCGACGCCGAGGAAGACGAGCGTGCCCCGGACGGTGACCCGCCAGCCGGTCTCGGGGCAGGGCTCGACGAGCACGGTGCAGTGCGTGAGCCGGTAGACGGCGACGCACATGGCCGCCAGCAGGCCGAGGGTCACGCCCGCGACCAGGCCGCCGACGACCACCCCGACGGCGGTGGCGAGGTACGTGACGATCTCGTGGTGCCGCCACAGGGAACGCAGGTGCGCGACGTCGATCAGCCGGAGCCCGCGCAGCCCGCCGAACAGGCCGGCGAGGACGGCGACGGCCCCGACGACCAGGGTGTGGCTCAGGCCGACGTGCGGGGTGGGCCAGAGCTGGAAGACGGTGGGCAGGCCGAGCAGGCTGTGCAGTTGGTCGAGGATGACGGTCAGGGCGGCGCCGGCGAGGGTGCCGTGCACGACGGCCGGGGACAGCGCGAGCGCCCGGTGCCCGAGCCGGCTGGCGCCCAGGACGAGTCGGATACCGGCCGCGAGCACGACCACCGCGCCCGCCACCACCCAGCCGTGTTGGGCACTCAGTCCCGCCGCGAGAATGACGACAGCAAGGGGCAATTCGAGGCGCGTTACAACGCTTCGTGTGTCCATAGCTACACATTGTTACGCATTCGCAGGGGGTGTCACCGCCCGCCTGAGCTGTTAGGGTGATTTCCAAGGTTGCAGTCATAGCTCTACGGCACGTGCTCGTTACGCCCGCGAAGTTTGTGACAGGCGGGCGATCGGCTTTCCCGAGCGGGACGTTCGTCGCAACCCGGCTAGCCCACGAGGTGTGGGCCGGTGCTAGCTACGTTGCCAGGGAGAACGCATGGCGCAGGGTGTCGTGAAGTGGTTCAACGCCGAAAAGGGCTACGGGTTCATCACGCCGGACGGCGGCGGTGCTGACCTGTTCGTCCACTTCTCAGCGATCCAGACGAACGGCTACCGTTCGTTGGAGGAGAACCAGCGGGTCGAGTTCGAGGTCACCACGGGCCAGAAGGGCCCGCAGGCCGACCAGGTTCGTCCGCTGTAACCAACAAAATAGCCCATTCCCACGGGCCCGGCCCGCGCGTCAGCGCGGACCGGGCCCGTGTTGGCATTCCCCCCTCCGGAGCCCGCCCGCGTACCTAGGCTGGAGCCGTACCGGCCTGCCGTACGAAGGGAACCTCCGATGCCTGGTCCCACCGGTCACCGCGTCACCGCCGACGACGCCCCCGTGCAGTTCGAGGGCTGGGTCTGGTTCACCCACGACGGGCGGTACCGCCCGGCCGGCGCCGAGGTCGAGGCCCTATACGTGGACAAGCGGACCGGGGTCGGGCACGTGTCCTTCGCCGAGATCGAGCCCCTGATCGGGCCGGACCTCTACGACGTGAAGCTGGCCCGGCACGAGTCCAAGGACGAGAGCTTCCTGGTCGTGGAGGGCACCCGGTACCACATCGCCGGGGACGAGCTGTACGACCGGCTCGGGCTGGACCGCAACAAGCTGGAGACCACGTCCGAGGAGGATCTGCTGGCCATGCCGCAGGGGGAGGACATCCTCTAGCGGTCACCGGCGTCCCGGGCGTGAACCGTCAGCGCCCGGTACCCGTCTCGGCCGGTTCCGCGGGTTCGGCCCGCTCGGCCTCCTCGATCGCCGCCGCCGACTTCGCGATCTTGCGCTTGATGTAGAACGTCGTGCCCAGCCCGAACAGCACCGCGACGACGAGCGCCACCCACGAGAAACCCTTCAGCCACTTCTCGGCGGCCCGGCCCACGTAGTAGATCGCGTACGTCGTGCCGCTGGCCCACAGGATGCCGCCGGCCGCGTTGGCGACCAGGAACCGCGGGTACGGCACCCGCAGGGCCCCCGCCAGCGGCCCGGCCAGGATCCGGAGCAGCGCGATGAACCGGCCGAAGAACACGGCCCACACGCCCCACCTGTCGAACGTCTCCTCGGCCTTCGCGAGGTGCTTCGGGCCCAGGTGCTTCGGGAACCGCCGCCCCAGCCGCTCCAGCAGCGGACGCCCGCCCCGCCGACCGATCGTGTACCCGATCGTGTCGCCGACGATCGCGCCCAGACTCGCCGCGATCGCCACCCCCAACGGGCTGACGATGTGGGTACTGGCCATCAGCGAGGCGCTGACCAGCACCACCTCGCCCGGCAGCGGAATGCCCATGCTCTCCACGCCGATGATGGCCCCGACGATCAGGTACACCACCATCGGCGGCAGTCCGTCCAGCAGTCCCTCGACGAAGTGCACCTTGGTCAACCCCCCGGGCCGTGACAGCGTCCTCTAGTCTCAGTACGTGACCGAGCAGACCGCAGCGCCGAGAGCGCCGCTGTACGTGGTCGGCGACGTGCACGGACACCGTACCGAACTCGTGGAGGCCCTGCACTCTGCCGGCCTGACCGACGCGACCGGCCGGTGGGCCGGCGCCAACGCCGACGTGTGCTTCCTGGGCGACCTGGTCGACCGGGGCCCCGACGGCCTGGGCGTCCTCGAGCTGGTGATGGGCCTCACCGAGCAGGCCCCCGAGAGCGTCGAGTGCCTGCTCGGCAACCACGAGATCCTGCTCCTCGGCATGCACCGCTGGGGCGAGACGGAGATCGCCCTCTCCACCGGCTCGGCGTCCTTCGCCCGGAGCTGGCTGCGCAACGGCGGCCAGATCGAGGACCTGCACGGCGTCGGCGACAAGCACCTCGGCTGGCTCCTGGAGCGCCCGCTGGCCGCGCTCGTGGACGACCAGCTCCTCGTGCACTCCGACACCATGGCCTACCTGGCCTACGGCACCTCGATCGACGAGATCAACTCCACGGTCCAGGGCGTGCTGGCCGGCGACGACCCGCACGCCTGGTGGGACATCTGGCGGCGGCTGACCACCCGGTTCGCGTTCCGCGGCGACGACGGCGAGAGCAACGCCGACACCCTCCTGGCGGAGCTGGGGGGCGTCCGCGTCGTGCACGGCCACAGCCCCATCCCCGACCAGCTGAACATCGCCCCGGAGGACTCCCCCGTCCCGTATCCGTACTGCGCGGGCAAGGCCCTCAACGTCGACACCGGCCTGTGTCAGGGCGGCCCCTCGCCACTCGTGAGGCTCGTCTGACCGACGCCGTACTGTAGGTGCGGGCTGTTGGCGGCGTGGGAGGTTCTGTGGCGGGCAAGATCCGGGACGAGGACATCGCACTGGTCAGAGAGAGGACGTCGATCGCCGACGTCATCTCCGAGCACGTCACCCTGAAATCGGCCGGTGGCGGCAACCTGAAGGGCCTCTGCCCGTTCCACGATGAGAAGTCCGCATCGTTCAACGTCAGCTCGGCTCGTAATGTCTTCTACTGTTTCGGGTGCGGCGCGGGTGGGGACGCGATCTCGTTCGTCCAGCAGATCGAGCACCTCACGTTCGTCGAGTCCATCGAGCGGCTCGCCCTCAAGGCCGGCATCCAGCTGCACTACGTCGACACCGGCCACGGCACCGGGGCGCCCCGCCAGCAGCCCGGCCAGAAGCAGCGCCTGCTCGCCGCCCACCACGACGCCGCCGACTTCTACGCCGGCCAGCTCGGCGCCGGCGGGGCCCGGGCGGCCCGGGAGTTCCTGGCCCAGCGCAACTTCAGCCGCGAGGCCGCCCAGGACTACGGCTGCGGGTTCGCCCCCGAGGGCTGGGACACCCTGTCGCGGCACCTGCGGCAGAAGGGCTACACCAGCCAGGAGCTGATCCTCGCCGGGCTCGCCAAGGAGGCCCGGTCGGGCAGCCTGATCGACCGGTTCCGCCGCCGGCTGCTGTGGCCGATCAAGGACCTGGCCGGCGACGTGATCGGCTTCGGCGCCCGCAAGCTGTACGAGGACGACGACGGCCCGAAGTACCTGAACACCCCCGAGACCCCGCTGTACAAGAAGTCGCACGTGCTCTACGGCATCGAGCACGCCAAGAAGGAGATCGCCAAGCAGGGCCGGGCCGTGATCGTCGAGGGCTACACCGACGTGATGGCCTGCCACCTGGCCGGCGTGCCCACGGCCGTGGCGACCTGCGGCACCGCGTTCGGCGGGGACCACATCAACGTGCTCCGCCGGCTGCTGCACGACATGAACACCAACGGCGAGATCATCTTCACCTTCGACGGGGACGCGGCCGGCCAGAAGGCGGCGCTGCGGGCGTTCGCCGACGACCAGAAGTTCGCGTCCCAGACGTACATCGCGGTCGGGCCCGACGGGATGGACCCCTGCGAGCTGCGGCTGGCCCGGGGCGACGCGGCCGTGCGGGACCTGGTCGCCCGGCGCGAGCCGCTGATCACGTTCGCGCTGCGCACCGTTCTGGGCCGCTACGACCTGACCACCCCCGACGGGCGGGTCGGCGCGCTCAAGGAGGCCGCTCCCCTGGTCGCGCAGATCAAGGACAGAGAGCTTCGTCCGGAGTACGCGCGCAAGCTCGCCGGGGACCTCGGCATGGAGATCGAACCCGTGCTGCGCGCCGTGCAGTCCAACACCCGCGGCCCGGCCCAGGCCCCGCCGCGCCGGACCCCCGTGGTCACCAGCGAACCGCAGCGGCTCGTGGAGCGCGAGGCCCTGAAGCTGGCGTTGCAGGTACCCGTCATCGCCGGCCCGATGTTCGACTCGGTGGACGCGACGCCCTACACCTACGCCCCGCACATCGAACTGCGCCAGGCCATCATGGCCGTCGGCGGGGTCTCCTCGGCCACGGCCGGCCCCAGCTGGATCGAGCTGGTCCGCGACGCCTCCGACGACCTGGCCGCGAAGGCGCTGGTCTCCGAGCTGGCCGTCGAGCCGACCCGCTACGACGCCGAACCCGACGGCCGGTATGTCAACATCGTGCTCGCCCAGCTCCAGCTGCCCACCGTCGACCGCCGGCTCGCCGAACTCAAGGGCGGGCTCCAGCGGCTGAACCCGGTGGAGAGCAAGGACGAGTACCTGCGCCTGGCCGCCGAGCTGTTCGCCCTCGAACAGCAGGCCCGGGGGCTGCGCGAACAAGCCGTCGGAGGGCTGTGATGTTCTTCCGCAAGCCGAAACTGCCCGCCGGGTCCACGCCCGCGCTGGCGCCAGGGGAACGCGTGGTCGCCTGGGCCACCACTCCGGACGGACACCTCGTCGCCACGAACCTCGGGCTGTGGCTGACCCGCGAGCAGCGGCTCGGCTGGCACGAGGTCAGCAAGGCCACCTGGTCCGGCGAGGTGCTGACCGTGACCCCCGGCCCGGCGAGCCTCGACGAGATCGGGCTGGTCGTCGAGGACGAGCCGGTGCGGTTCGAACTCTCCGAACCCGGGCAACTCCCCCGGCACGTGCAGGAACGGGTGACCCGGTCCGTCGCGTACACCAGCCACCACCTGCTGCCCGGCGAACCGGGCGGCGTGCGGGTGCTGGCCCGCCGGGTGCCGGGCATGGACGGCCTGCGCTGGGCGGTCCGGTACGACCACGGGGTGGACCCGATGGACGAGGGTGTCCAGGCGGCCACCCTCGAACTCGTGCACCGCGCCCAACAGGAGAACTGATCCCGCGCTGGCGCCCGGGCCCGTGTGCCGGCCACTCCGGGATGCCGACGGCGGCCGGCCTACGGTCAGGCCTGGCGTCCACGCGCCTACGGTCAGGCCTGGGCGTCCACGCGGTGTAAGGCGCGCACCACGCGCTGCCGTCCGTTGTGTGCCAGCTTGCCGGCCTGCTCCTGGACCACGCCGGCCGCCTCCTGCAGGGTCGGACTCTGCCGGACCTTGCGCCCCAGTCGGGCGATCTGCTCGTAGCGCTGCCGGCCGGCCTTCGCGCCCATCACGTACCCGACGGCGATTCCGCCGAAGAAAGCTATCTTCCAGCCCATGCTCATCACCCCATCCTGCCGGAAACCAGATACCCCGTGGGCGCGGTTGCCAACCGGCGTGCCGGCCGGAATCCGGTCGGAAGGGCGACAGCGGTCGTGCTGGGAGCCTTCGGAGGCGTGGCCAGGGCCGGGCCGGGTGGAGGGCGGCGCGTGGCGGGCGGCGGGCGGCGGGCGGCGGGTAAGACAATTCAGGCGCTGACCGAAGATCGGTCAGCGCCTGGTCTTGCTCCCGCGATAGGACTCGAACCTATAACCCTCCGGTTAACAGCCGAATGCTCTGCCAATTGAGCTACGCGGGATCGGTCTTGCCGTCGTGCTGGATTAGATTACATGACGCCCCCGGTGCCCGCGCAAGTCGGTACCCGGGGTGTCGAACGGGACGGCGCGTCGCCGGTTTCCGGGGCCACCGCCCAGGTACCCCTCGCATGCCCGCAGGACCGAGGCACCCTCGGCGGCGGAGATCCACTACAGTCCCCCTTCGTGACCGAGACCCACCGCCTGACCGACGAGCGCCTCGCCTGGCTGGCCATGCGCGACCACTGCGCCCAGAAGAGCCGCCGGACCGGCATCATGGGCTTCCTCAGCCGGATCCAGTTCGCGGGCGACGACGACACCGCGCACACCGATCGGCGCAGCGAGAAGATGCAGGACTACGGCCTCGCCGTGGACGACGTCGCCCGCGACCTCACTCCCGCCGAACGCGTGGCGCTCCGCGAGACCGGGCTGCTCCCGGGCTGGTTCACCGACGCGGTGGAGAAGCGCTACGCCGAGATCGTCAGAGCTCAGCGCTGAGGATGCGTTCCCCCACGGTGCGCGCGAACCGGGCGCCCGGGAACCGGCCGGCGCCGTCGGCGCGCAACGCCACGGCCGGACCGGCCTCGTAGTCGGCGAACGCCTCGCGGGAGGCGAACGTGTACCGGGACTCCACCGACCCGTCGTCGAGGATCGTGACCTCGCCGGTCAGCGCGCCGCCCGCGACCACGGCGGCGACGTGCCCGCCACGGAGCCAGTCGAGGTAGTCGTCGCGCTCGGACCCGTCGGAGAACTCGGTGCGCACCGCGTAGACCAGCATCGTCAGACCGGCTTCTTCGTGTACATGTTGAGGATGTCCTGTCCGTTGGCCGTCTCGTAGACGACGCCGCCGAAGGTGGCCTTGGCGTCCTTCTTCACGTTCGTGTCCACCCACGCCCCGGCCTCCTTCGAGGGCTGGGCGAACGGGAGCTGCGCCGCCATCGCGAACAGCGGCTTGAGCTCCTTGTCGGTGACGGCGACCTGGCTCTGGGTACCCGTGCCGCCGTTCGCCATGATCGCGGTGACCCGGTTCTCGTCCAGGAACTGCAACGTCACGCTGAACTCGACCCCGTTGATGGGCTTCGTGCACCGGGCGACCGTCGCGCCGGGGGCCAGGCAGGTGAATCCCTCGGCCTTGACCCTGGTCATCACGCCGGGCACGGTCACCCCGGGGATGTAGGAGTCCTCCTCGACGCCGTTGCCCTGCGGCCCGTAGAACCAGTAGCCCAGGCCCGCGACCAGCAGCAGGACGCACAGTCCCGCGCCGAGCAGGATCTTCTTCGCCTTCGCCGACCGGGGCGGGGCGACATCGGTCTCCTGCCGCCACGTGGCCCGCTCGGAACGCTCGTCCGCCCGGCGTCCCCGGGGCGCGTCGTCGACCTGGGGCTGCTCCGCGCTGTCGTACTCCGGCACCGGTCCGGGCGGCGGGATCTGCTGCCCCCGACGGGCCCGCGGCTCGTCGTAGCGCCGGCCGCCGTGCGGGACGTCCAGCCACTCGTCGTGCCGGCGCTGCTCGGCCCACGGATCCTGGCGGACCGGCTCCTGCCACGCCTGCTCGTCGTCCCACTCGCGGCGGCGGCGACGGCGGGGCGGCGGCGGGATCCGAACCTGCTCGCTGGCCGGCAGGCCTAGGGACGCGCTGGCCCAGGTCTGCTCGTCGTAGTGCGGCTGGGGGGCGTCGGGTTCGGCCGCGCGGCCGTAGACCCGGGGGTCCGGTTCCGGGTACGCCGCCGGGACCTGGGGGAAGCCGCCGCTCGCGGAGGACTCGGCCACGGCGCGGCCGTAGACGCCGGGGGTCGCCTGGTCGGGGCTTCTCGGCTGGTCGGGGCTTCTGGGGTGGTCGGCGTTTCTGGGGGCGTCCGGGCGCTGCGCCGGGTCGGGGTGGTCGGGGCCCGAGGCGTAGTTGCCGGGCTCGTCCGGGTTGGGCGGGTAGGCCTGCTGGGCCTGGGCCGGCGGGTAGGCCTGGTCGGGGTAGGTCTCGTCGGGGTAGACCTGGGGGGTGGGCTGGCCGTAGACCGTGGGGGCGGCGGGCTGGGCGCGGCCGGGCGGCGTCGGCTCCGGGTAGGTGGCCTGGGGCGCGGGGTCGGCGTAGGCGCCGGGGGCTGCGGGCTCCGGGTAGCCGCCCTGGTCCGGGCGGGTCGGGCGGGCGGCCGCCTGGTCGGGGTAGCCGGGCGCGGCGGGCTGGCCGTAGGTGGCGGGCTGCGCCTGGGGTGTGGGCTGGCCGTAGACGTTGGTCGCCGGCTCCGGGTAGGCGGCCGGGGGCGCGGGCTGGGCGTAGGCGCCGGGCGCGGCGGGTGCCGGGTACTCGGCCGGGGGTGCCGGTTGCGGGTAGCCGCCGGGGGCCGTCGGTTGCGGGTAGCCGCCGGGGGCCGTCGGTTCCGGGTAGCCGCCGGGAGCCGCTGGTTCCGGGTAGCCGCCGGGGGCCGAGGGCTGCGCGTAGGCGCCGGTGGTCGAGGGCTGCGCGTAGCCGCCGGAAGGGGAACGTTCGGCCGGCTGGCCGTGGACCGCCGGCTCCTGCTGCGCCCATGCCCCGGAGGTTCCCGAGGGGGCGCCGTAACCTGCCGGCTCCTCGGCTCCGGGGGTGGTGGGGCGGGCCGCCGGCTGGCCGTAGACGCCGGGCTCCGGGTAGCCGTCCTGCTCGGCGCGGGCCGCGTAGACACCGGGCGCCGTGGGTTCGGGGTAGCCGGCCGGGGTCACGGGCTCGGGGTAGCTGGCCGGGGCTGCGGGCTCGGGGTAGCTGCCGGGGGTGGCCGGGGGCGGGTAGCCGCCGGTCGGGGGCGCAGGCTGGGGGTAGCTGCCGGAGGGTGCCGGGGCGGTCGGGGGCGGGTAGCTGCCCGTCGGCGCGGGGGCCGCCGGCTGGCCGTAGACCGTGGGCGTCGGATAGCCGCCGGGGACAGTCGGGGTGGCGTAGCCGGCGGGGGCCGGGGTCGGCGCGGGCTCGGCGTACCCGTCTGGGGTCGTGGGTGTGGGGTAGCCGCCAGGCACCGAGGGCTGCGCGTAGGTCCCGGGCTCCGGATAGCTCGCCTGGGCGGCGGGCTGCGGGTAGGTGCCGGTGGGAGCGGGCTCGGCGTAGCCGCCGGGGACAACCGGCGCGGGGTACCCACCGGAGGTGGCCGGCTCGGGGTAAGCGCCGGGTGCGGAGGGCGCCGGGTAGCTGCCGGGGCCGGCGGGCGGCGGGTAGCTGCCCGTCGGCGCGGGCTCGGCGTAGCCGCCGGGAACAACTGGGGTGGCGTAACCGCCGGAGGTGGCCGGCTCGGGGTAGCTGCCGGGGGCGGAGGGCTCGGGGTAGCCGCCGGGGGCTGCGGGCTGCGGGTAGGTGCCGGTGGGGGCGGGCTGGCCGTACACCTTCGGCTCGGGGTATTCGCCCTGGGGCGCGGCCTTGCCGTAGACGTTGCCGGCGGGCTCCGGGTAGGCGGCGGGCGTCGGATAGACCGGCTGCGGGTACTCCCCGGGCACGGCAGCGGAGCCCGTCACCGGCTCCGGGAGGCGCAGGAAGCCGGTCGGCTGGTCATAGTCGTCCGGCTCGCGGCGACGTCCGCCGGGAGGGGGTTCCTCCCACGGATCGCGCGGCTGTTCGTCGGGCGACGGTGTCCAAGGCTGCACACGGCGGAGTCTATCCGCTCGGCCCTCCTCACTCATCGGCGTGCTTCAAGACGGACAAAACGCTCACCCGACGTCGGAGGAGTGCCCGGGGAACAGGTGCGCGGCCGGATCGATGGCCACCGCCGCGTTGTTGACGGCCGTGGCGGCCTCGCCGAAGCCGGTGGCGATGAGCCGGACCTTTCCCGGGTACTCGGTGATGTCGCCCGCCGCGAACACCCTCGGCAGGTTCGTGGCCATGGTCGAGTCGACCCAGACGTGCCGGCGGTCGAGCCGGAGCCCCCATTCGGCGAGCGGTCCGAGGTCGGCGACGAAACCCAGAGCCGCGACGAGTACGTCGGCGGGGACCGTCTCGGGCTCCGTCCCCTTGGCCGCGATGACGGCGCCCTCGACCCGGTCGGCGCCGAGCAGCTCGGTCACCTGGGCGTTGACGACGATCCGCACCCCGAGTTCGCGGACCCTGGCGACGGTCGCGGCGTGCGCGCGGAACGCCTCGCGGCGGTGCACGAGGGTCACGGACGCGGCGATCGGAACGAGTGCGTGGGCCCAGTCGAAGGCCGAATCGCCACCGCCGACGATGAGGACGTGCTGGCCGGCGTGGTCGTCGAGGTGCGGCACGAAGTAGACGATGCCGGAGCCGGTGAACGCGTCGGCGGCGGGCAGGTGCCGGGGGCTGAAGCTGCCGATCCCGCCGGTGATCAGGACGGCTCCACAGTGCACGTCGGTGCCGTCGTCGAGGGTCAGAACTGGGCGTTCCTCGACGTAGGACAGCTTGTCGGCCTGCGTGCCGAGCAGGTAGCGCGGAGAGAACGTGGCGGCCTGCTCGACCAGCCCGGTGACGAGGTCGCGGCCCCGGATCGCGGGAAAACCGGCGACATCGAAGATCATCTTTTCGGGGTACATCGCGGTGATCTGGCCGCCCGGCTCCGGCAGCGCGTCGATCAGCGCCGTGCTGAGCCCCCGGAATCCGGCGTAGTAGGCGGCGAACAGGCCCGCGGGCCCCGCCCCCACGATCGCGATGTCGGCGTCGATCCGACCGGTGCTGGCCATGAGCATCACCTCAACCCCACGGTATCGGGTACCCGGGACCGGCGGAACCCTACGCCCGGACCCACCCCGCACCACCGCACCCCGGCCCTGCTTCCACCTCGGCCAGCCCGCCCGGATCCTTCACGTCCGCCTGACGGTCGACGTCGAGCCACCCACCCGGACCCTTCGCACCCGCAGCCCGGCGGTCAACGTCAGGCAACCCACCCGGGTCCTTCGCACCCGCAGCCCGGCGGTCAACGTCAGGCAACCCACCCGGGTCCTTCGCATCCGCAGCTTGGCGGTCGACATCGGGCAACCCATCCGAGTCGTTCGTATCCGCGGCCTGGCGGTTGACGTCGAGCCACCCACCCGGATCCTCGGCGCCCGTGTCGCGGCGGTCGACGTCGGGCCACCGGAGCGGGTCTCGACCCGCGATGGAACCGCTCGGCTGTGCCAGCGGTTCGCGAACCGGGCCGGCCCGGCGTGCCGACCCGTCCGGTACCCGGATGCGTGAGTTCTTCTCGGGTTACCGGGATCGGCGGGCGCCTGGCAGGATTCGCGGATGCGTCGAGGAATCCGGGCTGTCCTGTGGGTGGCCATCGTGCTCGCGGTACTGGCCGCCCTGCCCTCCGTGTGGGCCAGGGCGGAGTCGTCGGGCCACCGGTTCGCCGTAGCTGACGCGCCGTCCGCGCCGGTGGCCATCGTGTTCGGCGCCGAACTGGCCTCGGGCGGCGAGCGGCCGAAGCCGTTCCTGGCGGGCAGGCTGGACGTGGCCGCCGAGCTGTACCGCGCCGGCAAGGTCGGCACCGTCCTCGTCTCCGGCGACGCGCGCGGCACGTCGGGCGACGAGGTGGGCGCGATGGGCGGGTACCTGACCTCCCTGGGCGTCCCGAAGGAGCACATCGTCTCCGACGGCCTGGGCCTGGACAGCTACGACACGTGCCTGCGCGCCCGCGACGTCTACGGCCTGCACCGGATCCTGCTGGTCAGCCAGAACTTCCACCTGGTCCGCGCGGTGGCCCTGTGCCGACGGCTCGGACTGGACGCGGACGGCGTCAACGCCCGGTGCGACAACTGCAGGACGAGCACGATGGTGAAGAACCGGGTCCGGGACTTCGCCGCGTGCCACAAGGCCCTCTACGACCTGTGGTCGGCCCGCCCCGCCGGCACCGGCTGACCACCACGGGTCGACGCCGGCCGCCTGCTCCGGTCAGTCGGCGAGTTCGGCCGGGTCGAGAGTCACGGGGAACGGGTAGTCCGTCGTCCACTTCTCACCCGGCTGGACGACCGTGGTCACCGTGTACTCCGGTCCGTCGAGAAGTTCGTAAACGTGCAGGGAACCGTCGCGGGCGATCCGCCAGTAGACGGGGATGCGGGCCTCTGCGTAGTAGAGGGGCTTGCTGCCACGGTCGTTCATCTCGGTGGATCGGGAGGCGATCTCGACGACCAGCAGCGCGTCGGCAGCCGGAGACCACTCCTGACCTCTGACGCCCTCCGATTTCAGCACGACGACATCGGGGACCAGGTTGGCGCCTCCGAGCCGCAGCCCGAGATCGGTGCGGATCCTCACCCCTTCGGGTGCCGCCTGCCGCAGGAGGAAATAGAGGTTTCCCATGATGGCCTGATGGTCTTCCTTGGCCGGAGGGGTCACAACCAGGCTCCCGTCGAAGATCTCGTAACGATGACCGTCGTCGGGCAGGGCAGCGACATCCGCCTCCGTCCAGGCGTAGGGAAGTTGCCAGTCGAATGCAGGCTGAGCCATCACACACCCCTCTCCCGATCGATCCTACTGCTACCACAAACGTGCTTTGGGGTGTCAGATCATCAGCCGACGAGTCGGCGGTGCCAGACGACCGCGCCCGGGTCCGTCAGGCTCGCCACCTGGTCGATCACGACCCGCAGCCGGGACGCGTCGTCCGGGGCCGCCCGCCACAGGGGCGCGAACACCGGGTCGAGGGCGTCCGGGGAGCGGACCGTCAGGGCGTGCACGAGTTCCGCGAGGAGGTCGCGCTGGCGGGCGTAGCCGGGGGCGGCCTCGGGGCGGCGCATCACGTAGCGGAGGGCGAGGCCCTTGAGGAGCGCGCACTGGGCCCGGGTGTGGCGCGGGACGACGAGGTCCGCCGCGTACCGGGACAGGGGCTTGTCGCCGAACTCCTCCCGGGTCGCCGACACCGCCGTGGCCACGAACCGGCCGGTCAGGACGCTCGTGGCCCGCTTGAGGGTCTCCTGCGCGCCGTGGCTGCCGTCGTAGCGGGCGAGCGGGACGAGCACCGGGTCGGCGAGGAGTTCGTCGAGGACGGGGCGCAGGTAGGAGGGGTGCTCGTCGGAGTACGCGTCGGCGACGTCCAGGCAGAGGGCGGCGCGCTCGTCGGGGTCGGCGAGGGCGCCGAGGAGGATGAAGCCGCCGTGGATGCCGTCCTCGACGTCGTGTACCGAGTAGGCGACGTCGTCGGACCAGTCCATCACCTGGGCTTCGAGGCTGCGGCGGTCCGCGACAGCCGCGTGCGGCCCGGCCTGTTCCCCAGGGTGGGCAGGGCCTGCGGCTGTCGCGGCGAGCCCTGCGGCACCGGACCCGTCCAGCCCCGCCCGGACCCACTCGAAGACGGCGGCGTCGTCGGCGTACACCCCGAATTTGCGGTTTCCGGGTCTGCGCGGCCACGGGTACTTGCAGATCGCGTCCAGCGTGGCCCGGGTCAGGTTGAGGCCCGCGCCGGGGACCTTCGCCTCCAGCCGGGCGACGACGCGCAGGGTCTGGGCGTTGCCCTCGAAGCCCCCGCAGCCGCTGGCCACGGCGTGCAGCGCGTCCTCCCCGTTGTGCCCGAACGGCGGGTGGCCGAGGTCGTGCGCGAGGCACGCGGTGTCCACGACGTCCGGGTCGCAGCCGAGCCGTTCGCCCATCTCGCGGCCGATCTGGGCGACCTCGAGGGAGTGGGTCAGCCGGGTGCGGGGGAAGTCGCCGTCGCCGGCGGTGTGCACCTGGGTCTTGGCGGCGAGCCGGCGGAAGGCCGCGGAGTGCAGCACCCGCGCCCGGTCCCGCGCGTAGGGGCTGCGCTCGACGGAGGTGTCCTTGGGGGGTTCGGCTACGAAGCGCTCGTCATCCACCTTCCCCAGCCTACTTGCCGGGGAGGCCCGGGGCCCCCGCCTTCCGGCCGGGACCGCCGTCACGGGTGTTCGGAGACGCTCCGGCCGGGTGGCCGAGGCCCCCTGAACGCGGTGCGGGAGCCCGGACCTCGCGGCCGGAGCCCCCGCCCACCGTCGTCAGCGCGAGTCGCTGCCGGTCGACTCGGTCGCCGCCCGGCCGGCCTCCAGCCGGGCCACCGGCACCCGGAACGGCGAACACGACACGTAGTCGAGGCCGACCTCGTGGAAGAAGTGCACCGAGTCCGGGTCGCCGCCGTGCTCGCCGCAGACGCCCAGCTTGAGCCCTGGCCGGGCCGCGCGGCCCTCCTGCACGGCGATCTTGATCAGGCGGCCGACGCCGTCGCGGTCGAGGGTCTCGAAGGGCGACACCCCGAAGATCCCCTTCTCCAGGTACGCGGAGAAGAAGGCCGCCTCCACGTCGTCCCGCGAGAAGCCCCACACGGTCTGGGTCAGGTCGTTGGTGCCGAAGGAGAAGAACTGGGCGGCCTCGGCGATCTGGCCGGCGGTGAGCGCGGCGCGCGGCAGTTCGATCATGGTGCCGATCAGGGCGTCGACGACGATGCCGGTCTCCTCGGCGACCTCGCGCAGCACCCGCTCGGCGTCGGTGCGGACCGCTTCGAGTTCCTGGACGGCCCCGACGAGCGGGATCATGATCTCGACCCGGGGGTCGCCGCCGTTGCGGATCCGGTCGGCGGCCGCCTCGGCGATGGCCCGGACCTGCATGGTGAACAGGCCGGGGATGACGAGGCCGAGGCGCACGCCGCGCAGGCCGAGCATCGGGTTCTGCTCGTGCAGCTTGTGCACGGCCTGGAGGAGGCGCAGGTCGTTCTCGTGCTTCTCGCCCCGGGACTCGGCGAGCGCGACCCGGACCGAGAGCTCGGTGATGTCGGGCAGGAACTCGTGCAGCGGCGGGTCGAGCAGCCGGACGGTGACGGGCAGGCCGTCCATGGCGGCGAAGATGCCGACGAAGTCGTCGCGCTGCAACGGCAGCAGGGTCTCGAGGGCCTCGGAGCGTTCGGTGTCGCCGTCGGCGAGGATCAGGCGCTCGACGTGCTGGCGGCGCTCGCCGAGGAACATGTGCTCGGTGCGGCACAGCCCGATGCCCTGCGCGCCGAACCGGCGGGCCCGCTCGGCGTCCTCGGGGGTGTCGGCGTTGGACCGGACGCCGAGCCGGCGGGCCGCGTCGGCGTGGGTCATGATCCGGTCGACGGCGCGGACCAGGTCGTCGGACAGGTCGACGTTGCCCTCGAAGTACTCGACGACCGGGGACGGGACCACCGGCACCGAGCCCTGGTAGACGACGCCGGAGGAGCCGTCGATGGAGATGACGTCGCCCTCCTCGATGACCACGCCGTTGGGCGCGACGAGCCGGCGGCGCTTGGTGTCGACGTCGAGCTCCTCGGCCCCGCAGACGCAGGTCTTGCCCATGCCCCGGGCGACGACGGCCGCGTGCGAGGTCTTGCCGCCCCGGGAGGTGAGGATGCCCTCGGCCGCGATCATGCCGTTCAGGTCGTCGGGGTTGGTCTCCCGGCGGACCAGGATCACCTTCTCCCCGGACCGCGACCACTTGACGGCCGTGTACGAGTCGAAGACGGCCTTGCCGACCGCCGCGCCCGGGGACGCGTTCATGCCCTTGCCGAGCCGGGGCGCGTTGGTCGAGCCGTCGAACCGGGGGAACATCAGCATCGCGAGCTGCGCGCCGGTGACCCGCTGCAACGCCTCGTCCAGGTCGATCATGCCCTCGTCGACGAGCTGGGTGGCGATCACGAAGGCGGCTGCGGCGGTGCGCTTGCCGACCCGGGTCTGCAGCATCCACAGCTTGCCGCGCTCGATGGTGAACTCGATGTCGCACAGGTCGCGGTAGTGGTTCTCCAGCGTGGTCATGATGTCCATCAGCTGGTCGTAGCTGTTCTTGTCGATCTGCTGGAGGTCCTGCAGCGGAACCGTGTTGCGGATGCCGGCGACGACGTCCTCGCCCTGCGCGTTGACCAGGTAGTCGCCGTACACGCCGCGCACGCCGGAGCCCGGGTCGCGGGTGAACGCCACGCCGGTGCCGGAGTCCGAGCCGAGGTTGCCGAACACCATGGAACAGATGTTGACGGCGGTGCCCAGGTCGGCCGGGATCCGCTCCTGGCGGCGGTAGAGGACCGCACGGTCGGAGTTCCACGAGTCGAACACGGCGTGGATGGCGTCGGCGAGCTGCTGGCGCGGGTCCTGCGGGAAGTCCTGCTTGGTGTGCTCGCGGAAGATGTCCTTGAACGTGCCGACCAGCTTCTTCAGGTCGGCGGCGTCGAGGTCGAGGTCGTTCTCGGTGCTCCGGACCCGCTTGAGCTCCTCCAGGGCGTGCTCGAAGTCCTCGCCCGGTACGCCGCAGACGGTCTTGCCGAACATCTGGATCAGCCGGCGGTAGGAATCCCACGCGAACCGGTTGTCGCCCAGCCCGATCACGGACTCGTCGGTCAGCCCGATGTTGAGCACCGTGTCCATCATGCCGGGCATGGAGAACTTCGCCCCGGACCGCACCGACACCAGCAGCGGGTCGGCCGCGTCGCCGAGCTTCTTGCCCATCTGGGTCTCCAGCGCGGCGAGGTGCTCGTCGATCTCCTGCTGGAGGCTCGCCGGCTCGCTCCCGTTGGCCAGGTACTCCTGGCACGCCTCGGTGGTGATCGTGAACCCGGGCGGGACCGGCAGGCCGATGTTGGTCATCTCGGCGAGGTTGGCGCCCTTGCCGCCCAGCAGATCCTTGAGGTCACGATTGCCCTCGGCAAAGTCGTAGACAAACTTCGTCACAGCAGGCCTCCAGAGCGGATGGGCAAACCGTCGTGCCCCGATGCGCGCAGGCTAGCGGTTACCCTCGGGGTCGTGGCACCCTTTGGTGACACTCGGCACATAGGCGGTTCATCTCCGTGTTCAGATGAGCTCGCCGAGGCCCTTCAGTGCGCGATTCCGCGCATGATGTGCTCACTGAATACCCGGCGCGTGACCTCGCCAAACCGACGATCCCAGGGCCGCATCCCCTACAGCATCCCGCGATCCGGGGGTCCCGACCCGAAAACCCTTCATCCGGGTACGGGAGACCCCGCAGCCGCTACCCGGAGTACACCTCGCCGTGGGTGGTGATCGTCAACGAGCCGTCCCCGAAACCGAGCGTGTACCAGCCGCCCCGGTCGGGCACCACCGGCACCGGCGCGCCGTACACCGCGCACAGGGTCGCCACCAGGACCGGGATGACGTCGCCGTGCGAGGACGCCACGACCCGCGCCCCGGGGTGCCGCGCCCCGATCGCCAGCGCGGCCCGCAGCCCGCGCCCGGCGGACCACGCGCCGCCGACCGCCCCGGCGATGCCCGCGAAGACGCCCTTCGTCCAAGCCTCGGGTTCGCGGAAGTCGTCCGCCTCCGCCCACTCGGCCATGTCCGTGACCGCCAGCCCCGCCGCCGTGGCCAGCGGTTCGACCGTCTGGCGGCAGCGGAGGGCCGGGCTGGAGTAGACCGCCGCGATCCCGGTGCCGAGCGCCGCGACGAGGTCCCGGGCCTGCCGGTGGCCGTCGGCGGACAGTGGGCGCGGGTCGTGGCTGCCGGTCCAGCCGGTCCGGGGGACGGAGGCGCAGTGCGGGACGAGTTCCAGGGTGAGCCCGGCGAGTGTCGTCAACATCCCCGAATGCTTCCGGACCCCCGCAACCGTCGCAATCGGTTTGCCCCGCCGGGCCCGCCGCACCGGCTAGCGCGACGCGGGCTCCGCGGACGCGTGCGGGCCTGGAGGAGCGGGGCCCGCCGATCGGGCCCGTGAGCCCGCGACGAGTGCGGCGGGGCGGTGGAGGTCTCGCCCCCCGCCGCCCCGCCGGTGTCTTCGCTGCTGTCGTCAGGCCCGCGCGACTACTTCGTCAGGCCCGCGCGCCGCAGCGCCTCGGCCATCGCGCTGTTCGCCGGCTCCTCGCGGCGCTGCTGCCGGGGCTGACCACCCTGACGGCCAGCGCCGCCGCCCTGGCCACCGGAGCCCTGCCGCGCGCCGCCCTGGCCGCCGGCACCGCCCTGGCGTCCGCCGGAACCCTGACGGTCACCGCCCGAGCCGCCCTGGCCGCCCGAGCCGCCGGCACCCGCGCCGCCGCCCGGCCGCCCACCGGAACCGGGCCGGCCACCGCCGCCACCGGCCCCGCGCTGCCCACCGGGACCGCCGGCACCCTGGCCGCGCCGCTCCCCCGGCGTACCCGTCGAGATCTCGTCCTCCAGGCGCAGCGTCAGCGAGATCCGCTTGCGCGGGATGTCCACCTCGAGCACCTTGACCCGGACGATGTCCCCGGGCTTGACCACGTCGCGCGGGTCCTTGATGAACGTCTGCGACATGGCCGAGATGTGCACGAGCCCGTCCTGGTGCACGCCGACGTCCACGAACGCCCCGAAGGCGGCCACGTTCGTCACGACCCCTTCGAGGAGCATGCCCGGTTCCAGGTCGGACAGCTTCTCGACGCCGTCCTTGAAGGTGGCCGTCCGGAACGCCGGGCGCGGGTCCCGGCCGGGCTTCTCCAGCTCGGCGAGGATGTCGGTGACCGTGGGCAGGCCGAACGTGTCGTCCACGAAGTCCGTGGCCTTCACGGTGCGCAGGGCCGCCCCGTTGCCGATCAGGGTCGCGATGTCGCCGGTGGTGGCGGCCATGATCCGGCGGACCACCGGGTACGCCTCCGGGTGCACGCTGGAGGAGTCCAGCGGGTCGTCGCCGCCCGGGATGCGCAGGAAGCCGGCACACTGTTCGAACGCCTTGGGGCCGAGCCGGGCCACGTCCTTGAGCGCCCTGCGGGACCGGAACGGCCCGTTGGCGTCGCGGTGCCCGACGATGTTCTCGGCGAGGCCGGCGCTGATCCCCGACACCCGGGTCAGCAGCGGCGCGGAGGCCGTGTTGACGTCCACACCGACCGCGTTCACGCAGTCCTCGACGACCGCGTCCAGGGAACGCGACAGCTTGGCCTCGGCCAGGTCGTGCTGGTACTGCCCGACGCCGATCGACTTCGGGTCGATCTTCACGAGCTCGGCGAGCGGGTCCTGGAGCCGGCGCGCGATGGACACCGCGCCCCGGATCGACACGTCCAGGTCGGGCAGCTCGGCGGAGGCGAACGCGGAGGCGGAGTACACCGACGCGCCGGCCTCCGACACCACGACCTTGGTCAGGTTCAACCCCGGGTGCGCGGCGATCAGATCCCCGGCGAGCTTGTCGGTCTCCCGGGACGCGGTGCCGTTGCCGATCGCGATCAGCTCCACGTTGTACGCCGACGCGAGCCGGGACAGCACGCCCAGCGCCTGGTCCCACTGCCGCTTCGGCTCGTGCGGGTAGATCGTGTCGTGGGCGACCACCTTGCCGGTGTCGTCCACGATGGCGACCTTCACGCCGGTCCGCAGGCCCGGGTCGAGGCCCATCGTCGCCCGGGTGCCGGCCGGGGCGGCGAGCAGCAGGTCGCGCAGGTTCGCGGCGAACACCCGGACGGCCTCGTCCTCGGCGGCCTGGCGCAGCCGCATCCGCAGGTCGATGCCCAGGTGCACGAGGATCCTGGTCCGCCACGCCCAGCGGACCGTGTCCGACAGCCACTTGTCGCCGGGCCGGCCCTGGTCGGACACGCCGAACTTCACGGCGATGGTGCGCTCGTAGTCGCCGGTGGGCTCGGGCTCCGGCTCCAGGACGAAGTCGAGGAACTCCTCCTTCTCGCCCCGGAACAGGGCGAGGATCCGGTGCGAGGGCAGCTTCGTGAGCGGCTCGGCGAAGTCGAAGTAGTCGGCGAACTTGGCGCCCTCGGTCTCCTTGCCGTCCCGGACCCGGGACACGGCGCGGCCCTTGGTCCACATGCGTTCGCGCAGCTCGCCGATCAGGTCGGCGTCCTCGGCGAACCGCTCGACGAGGATGGAGCGGGCACCGTCGAGCGCGCCGGCCACGTCCAGATCGGGCCCCGTGAACGCGGCGGCGGCCGTCTGCGGATCCACCGTCGGGTCGGCCAGCAGGCCGTCGGCGAGGGGCTCCAGGCCGGCCTCGCGGGCGATCTGGGCCTTCGTGCGGCGCTTCGGCTTGAACGGCAGGTAGATGTCCTCCAGCCGCGCCTTGGAGTCGGCGGCGAGGATCTGCGATTCGAGGGCGTCGTCGAGCTTGCCCTGGGACCGGATCGAGTCGAGGACGGCGGCGCGCCGTTCCTCGAGTTCCCGTAGATAGCGGAGGCGTTCCTCGAGGGTGCGCAGTTGCGCGTCGTCGAGCATGCCGGTGGCTTCCTTGCGGTACCGCGCGATGAAGGGCACGGTCGAACCGCCGTCCAGCAACTCGACGGCGGTCTGGACCTGGCCCTGGCGGACACCGAGTTCGTCGGCGATGCGCTGGTGAATGGAGGTCGTCACGGTCCGCATTCTCTCAGGTCGCACCGACAACCCGGCGGAACAGCACCTGCACCCCGCCGGTGATGTCCCCGATGTGCGGATGATGGCACGGCCCGACGTAGGCGTGCAGCAGGAAGTCGGTGGTCACCTGGAGGTCCGGGACGTCGAACTCCCCGGCCGCGACCCCGCCCTCGATGATCGCCTGGAGGACGTCGCGGGCACCGGTCATCGGGTCGCCGCCGCCCCCGTGCAGGTGGAACAGCAGGTGGTACAGGTCGGCGTGCGTGGTCTCGGCCTCGATCCAGGCGGCCACCAGCCGGTCGAGCCGGTCGGCCCAGGTCAGGCCGCGCTCGGACATGGCGGCCAGCGGGTCGTGCAGCATCAGCTGCCACAGGTCGGCCTGGAGCCCTCTGATCAGGGCGTTCTTCGAGTCGAAGTACAGGTAGACGGTGCCCTTGGCCACGCCGGCCCGGTCGGCGACCCGGGCGACGGTCAGGTTGTCGTAGCCGTCGGCGAGCAGGAGTTCGGCGACGGCGTCGAGGATCTGCCGGCGGCGGACGTCGGGCGGCTGGAACCGTTGCATCGCACTTCCCATCGAGTGACTGGCGGTCAGTCAGCAACTGTACCAGCAGGCCACCACCTGCGAACTGGCCCTCGACCGCCGCCGAACGCCCTCCCTAGGGTGAGGGCATGACTGTTCTGCGCTACGCCGCCTTCACCCGCGACCCCGCCGCCGGCAACCCGGCCGGGGTGGTGCTCGCGCCCCAGGCCCCTGGGGCCGACGGCGGTCCGGGCGCCCTCACCGACGCAGGGATGCTCGCCATCGCCGCCGACGTCGGCTACTCCGAGACCGCGTTCCTGACCCGGGTCGCCGACGGCTACGCGGTCCGGTACTTCAGCCCGCAGGCCGAGGTCCCCTTCTGCGGCCACGCGACCATCGCCTCCGCCGTGGCGGTCGCCGAGCGCGACGGGGTCGGCCCGCTGCTCTTCCACACCGCCGCCGGCGACATCCCCGTGGTGACCGCCCGCGACGCCGACGGCCAGCTCACCGCCACCCTGACCAGCGTCCCGCCGACCGTCGCCGAGGTGTCCGACGCGGACCTCGCCGAGGTGCTGGCCGCCCTGGGCTGGTCCCCGGCCGACCTGGACGGGACCCTGCCGCCCCGGGTCGGGTACGCCGGCGCCCACCACCTCCTCCTCGCCGCAGGCACCCGCGACCGGCTCGCCAGGCTCGACTACGACTTCGACCGGCTCCGGGACCTGATGCTCCGGCGCGACTGGACCACGGTGAAGCTCGTCTGGCGCGCCTCGGAGACCGAATTCCACGTCCGGGACGCGTTCCCGGTCGGCGGCGTGGTCGAGGACCCGGCGACCGGCGCGTCGGCCGCGGCGCTGGGCGGCTACCTGCGGGCGCTCGGGCTGGTGGCGCCGCCGGTGCGGCTGTCCGTGCACCAGGGCGAGGACCTCGGGCGGCCCGGCCACCTGACGGTCGACATCCCCGAGGGCACGGGCGGGATCCGGGTCACCGGCAACGCCGTCGCGATGCCCTGACCGGTCCGCCGCCGGCGCCCCGGGCCAGCCTCGGCCGCACTCCGGGTCGCTGACGGCCGCGCGCCGGATTCGGGCCCGGCCGTCAGGTTCCGGTGCGTTCGCGGTCGTAGTCCGGGGCGAGCGTGCCGAACAGGCGGTCGCCGATCGTCGTGTAGAAGCCCAGGTTGTACCGCGGGTCCCGGTGGTGCCCGTCGTGCAGGGCGGGCGTGGCGACCAGGTAGAACACCGCCGAGCGGCGGATCCGGGGCGGGGTCGGGTCCAGCCCGAGGTGGCCGAGGACCCCGAAGATCAGATTCACCACGGTGTACGCCGCCACGGCCCACGCGTCGAACGTGTACACCGCGAGCACCCCGATCCACACCGCGCCGAAGCCCAGCACCTCCGCCGGATGCAGCGCGAACAGCGTCATCGGCCGGGCGTCGGTGAACCGGTGGTGCAGCTGGTGGGCCAGCGGGAAGAGCCGGCGGAGGTGCGCGAGGGCGTGGCCGGCGTACATGACCGCGTCCATGATCAGGATGAGGAGGAGCAGGTCGACCAGGGTGCCCCAGGACAGGTGCGGGTCGAGATGGATCAAACCCTGTTTCCACAGGTACCAGCCGAGCAGGGTCACGGCGGCGTTGCCGAGGACGGCCGCTCCGGCCAGTACCCGTTGAAGGTGGTCTGTCTGGTTCTCCCCCCGAACCACGGGGCCGTCCGACCCGACCCGCGCCCCCGGACCGGCACCCGCCCCGCTGGCCCCGCCGGAGCGCAGGACCAGGTGGCCGCAGCCGACCCCGACGCCCACGAGCAGCGCGTTCTCCGCGAGGGCGAGCAGGGCCGCCGCCCAGACCGGCAGGGTGCGCAACGCGTCGAGAAACGGGGCCATGGGGCATCATTCTCCGGCGTCGCTGTCGGCTGCGACACTGCCGTTCGGCCAGGATCGGGCGGTTGTGCGATCCTCGACGGGTGACTTTGACGTTGGGGCAGCATGCCGTTGACCCGCCCGTGGTGCTCGCACCCATGGCGGGCATCACGAATGTCGCCTACCGCCAACTCTGCCGCGAGCAGGGCGCCGGCATCTACGTCTGCGAGATGATCACCACGGTCGCCCTCGTGCACCGCAACCCGAAGACCGAGAAGATGATCCGGTTCGGGCCGGAGGAGCAGCCCCGCAGCATCCAGCTGTACGGCGTCGACCCCGAGATCACCGGAAAGGCCGTCCGGCGGATCGTCGCCGAGGACCTGGCCGACCACATCGACCTCAACTTCGGCTGCTCCGTCCGCAAGATCACGAGCAAGGGCGGCGGCTCCGCGATCCCGTGGAAGCGCAACCTGTTCCGCTCCATCGCCGCCGCCGCCGTGCACAACGCCGCCGGGCTGCCGGTCACGATCAAGATGCGCAAGGGCATCGACGACGACCACCTGACGTTCGTCGAGGCCGGCCTCATCGCCCAGGACGCCGGCGTCAAATGGGTCGCCCTGCACGCCCGCACCGCCGCCCAGCGCTACTCCGGCACCGCCGACTGGGAGGCCATCGCCACCCTCAAGCAGGCCCTCGACGTGCCCGTCCTCGGCAACGGCGACATCTGGGAGGCCGACGACGCGCTCCGGATGGTCGACGAGACCGGCTGCGACGGCGTCGTCGTGGGCCGGGGCTGCCTCGGCCGGCCGTGGCTGTTCGCCGACCTGGAGGCCGCCTTCCGGGCCCGGGCCACCGGCGCCCCGCGCCCCGAGCCCGTGATGCCCGCCCTCGGCGAGGTCGCGGCCGTGATGCACCGGCACGCCGGCCTGCTCGCCCAGTGGTTCACCAAGGAACGCGACGGCGTGACGGACTTCCGCAAACACGTGGCCTGGTACCTGAAGGGCTTCCCCGTCGGCGGCGAACTACGCCGGGCGATGGCCATGGCGTCGTCCATGATGGAGCTGGAGGACCTGCTCGGCAAGCTGGAGCACGACACCCCGTTCCCGGCGTCGGAGCTGGGGCTGCCGCGCGGGCGGACGAACTCGGCGGGGAAGGTGTTCCTGCCGGAGGGGTGGCTGGCGGACCGAGACTCCGACGCGGTGCCGGAGGGCGCCGAGATGGACGACTCGGGCGGCTGAGCGCGGCCGGGCGACGGGGCCGAGTCCGGCGCCGGGTCTGAGTCGGGCGGCGCGTCGGTCCGATGGACTCGCGGGAGCCGGGGCGGTGGCTGCCGGCCAGGCGCGTCGGGGTCAGACGCGTTCGCGGGTGGCCAGGGGGCGTACCCGGTCCAGGAGTTCGGTGAGGAACTGGGCAGGCTGGCTGAACGCCGCGAAGTGCCCGGCGTCCCGGATCAGCGCCAGCTCCTTGAGGGGCGCGTCGACCTCCGCGAAGTACTCCTCCGCGAGCCCGCGCAGGGTCAGCACGTCACCCTCGCCCTGGAAGACGAAGAACGGCACCTCGAACCGCGTCCCACCAGCGCGGACGTCATACGCCATCCACTGGTCGAACATCTGCTTCTTCGAGTACTCGAAGCCGGCCATCCACGACTGCACGTCGCCCAGCCCGTAGCCCGGAGTGGTCAGGATGCTCGGCAGGATCAGGCGGAGCAGGACGCCCGGGTCGACCGGGTCGGTCTTCATCGTCCACTGCTGCTTGACGCCCCAGTCGCGCAGGCTCCAGGCCATCGGGTCGGCGCCGATCCGCTCCAGCGCGGCGACGCCCCGGGTGTGGCCCGCGGCCCGGGCGCGCTCCAGGGTGCCCCGGTAGGAGAGGGCCTCGTTGGCGGCCATGTTCGCGTACAGGTCCGTGGTGACCAGGGCGTGGAACAGGTCGGGGCGGCGCTGGGCGAGCGGGACGCCGATCAGGGTGCCCATCGAGCCGGCCATCAGGATCACCTTGTCCTGGTCGAGGTGCCGGCGCAGGAACTCGGTGACCTCGACCGCCTCGTCGACCATGCCCTCGAACGTGAGCTCCCCGCAGCCGGCCTTCCCGTTGCGGCGCAGCGTGCGGCCCGCGCCCCGGCGGTCCCAGTGCACGACCGTGAAGTGCTTTTCCCAGGTACGCAGCTGGCGGCCGAAGACCGAGTAGGGCGAGCCGGGGCCGCCGTGCAGTACCAGCAGAACGGGGTTGTCGCGGTTCTCGCCCCGGATGCCGATCCACTGCTCGACGCCGCCGATCCGCTCGAAACGCTCCTCGGCGATGCCGTTCGGGGTGGTGATGGCCAGATGCTTCGCGGCGGCGCGCTGGCGGAGCTTGCGGTAGCCCAGGCCTGCGACGACGGGGGCCGCGACGACCGTGCTGGCGACGATGGTGCCGATCATGTCGTGCTCCTCAGGTGAGTTCCGATGAGCAGAACTGTACACATGTCTTAGACAATTGTGCAAGACGGATGTACTAGAGTGATGGCCATGGGAAATCGCGAAGATCTGCTCGCCGGCGCCAAGCGCTGTCTGTACGAGAAGGGCTACGCCCGGACCACCGCGCGGGACATCGCGACGGCGGCGGGCACGAGCCTCGCGGCGATCGGGTACCACTTCAAGTCCACGGAGACCCTGCTCAACCAGGCGCTGGTCGAGTCCATGTCGGAGTGGGGGGACGAGCTGGAGCGGGCGCTGACCGGCGGCTCCAGCTCCGGCCCAGGCTCCGGCTCCGGCTCCGGCTCCGGTGAGGCTGAGGCTGAGGCCACCGGCGGGGCTGAGGCGACAGGCACGGCCGGCCACCCGCGCCCCGCCACGGACCCGGCGACCGTCACCCCCCGCCACCGCTTCGAAGCCACCTGGGACCGCGTGATCGCCTCGTTCCCCGAACACCGGCCACTGTGGGCCACACAGTTCGAGCTGGTATCCCGGATCGACCAGGTACCCCAGATGCGGGAGTTCTTCGCCGGCGCCCAGGACGAGGCCCGGCGCGGGCTCGCCGCGATCTTCCAGGGTGTGGCCCCCGACTCGGACACGGCCAGCGAGGTCGGCGCGTTCTACCAGGCGCTACTGACCGGCGTCATGGTCCAGTGCCTGGTCGACCCGGAGCACGTCCCCTCAGGGCCCCAGCTGGCCGCGGCCCTGCGCACGGTCGCCGCGAGCCTGGACACCCCGACCAGCGGCTGAAACACGGCCTGACCTGCGGGAAAAGGGCAGAAAGAAACTCGTCCCGGCGACCACGGGGGAAGTCGTCGGGACGAGCTATGACGGCAACTGTACCCGGCTTCCCGCCCGACGACCAGACCACAATTTTCGACCCCCGGTGCACCGGCCGATCCACCGATCGGTGGACTCCCCCACCGGTCGGTGGACCGCGCGGATCCACCGTTCGCCCGCCCGCTGGTCGATTCGGCGCGCGCCGGAACAGCCCAGGATCAAGGGCATGCAGAACGTCATCGAGGTACGAGGGCTGCGCAAGCGGTACGGCGCCCAGCACGCCGTGCGCGACGTCACCTTCGAGGTCGGCGCGGGCGAGATCTTCGGCATCGTCGGCCCGAACGGCGCGGGGAAGACCACGACCGTCGAGTGCGTCGTCGGACTGCGCGAGCCGGACGCCGGCACGGTCCGGGTCCTCGGGCTCGACCGGGCACAGGACGCCCGTGAGCTGCGGGAACGGGTGGGCATCCAGCTCCAGTCGAGCGAGCTGCCGGCGAAGTTGACGGTGGGCGAGGCGCTGCGGCTGTACACGTCGTTCTACCGGAAACCGGCCGACTGGCGGGTGCTGCTGACCGACTGGGGGCTCGCCGACAAGGAGCGGACCGCGTTCGGGAAGCTGTCCGGCGGGCAGAAGCAGCGGCTGTCGATCGCGCTGGCGCTGGCCGGTACCCCCGAGGTCGTGATCCTGGACGAACTCACCACCGGACTGGACCCGCAGGCCCGGCGGGAGGCCTGGGGTTTCGTGGAGCGGCTGCGCGCCGGGGGCGTGACCGTGGTGCTGGTCAGCCACTTCATGGAGGAGGTCGAGCGGCTGTGCGACCGGGTCGCCGTGATCAGCGCGGGCCGGATCGTGGCGGTCGACACCCCCGCCGGGCTGGTGCGGCGGGCCGGCGGTGACCAGGTCGTCCGGTTCCGCCCGACGAGCCCGCTGGACGACGCCCTGCTCACGGCCCTGCCGGAGGTGCGTTCCGTCGAACGGGCCGGCCCGCAGGTCACCGTGTCCGGCACCGGCAACCTGCCCGGGGCCGTCACCGCCGTGCTCGCCCGGCACGGCATCGTCGCCGCCGAGCTGCGGATCGAACAGGCCAGCCTCGACGACGCCTACGCCACCCTCACCACCGAGCGGGAGAAGTCATGATCGGCACCGAGTTCCGGCTGTTCCTCCGCGACCCGATGAGCACCCTGCTGTCCCTGCTGCTCCCGGTCGGCATCCTGGTGATCTTCGGGATCATCCCGGACGTGTCGAAACCGAGCGCCGAGTACGGCGGGCACTCCGCCCTCGACACCGTGCTGCCGTCCGCCGCGCTGGCCCTGACCGTGGGCATGCTCGGCCTGTTCGTGCTGCCCACGACCCTCACGCTGTACCGGGAGAAGGGCATCCTCCGCCGGCTCGCCACCACTCCCGTCCCGCCGAGCGCCCTGCTGCGGGCCCAGCTGGTCGTCAACCTGACCATGATGCTGCTGTCGACGGCCCTGGTGATCGGGGTAGGCGTCGTGGCCCTGGGCATGTCCGCGCCGGCCGGCTGGGCCTGGTTGGCGCTGGTCCTGACCCTGGGCGCGGCGGCGATGCTCGCGTTCGGCCTGATCATCTCGGCGGTGGCGAAGTCCTCGAAGGTGGCCACCGGCCTGGGCTTCCTCGCGTACTACCCGCTCGCCTTCCTCGCCGGGGTCCTCGTGCCCCGCGAACAGCTCCCGCACGCCGTCCAGGTGATCGGGGACTGGACGCCGCTGGGCGCGTTCCGGCTCGCGGTGCAGGCCGCGTGGTCGGGGGACGCCCCGTCGGCGGCCGGGCTGGCGATAATGGCGGGGTACACGATCATGCTGGGCGCGTTGGCCGCCCGGTTCTTCCGCTGGGAGTAGGCATGGGCGAGGTCCGGTCGACCGGCGGGCCCGGAGGTGCGGTGGGATCGGACCTGGCGGGCCCGGACCCGGGCGGGAGCACCGTGGGCCCGGACCCGATCGGGGGCGCCGTGGGCCCGGACCCGATCGGGGGCACCATGGACCCGGACCCGGCCGGGGTCGCCGTGGACCCGGTCGCGGGCGTGTGGGAGCGGCGGTTCGCGCGGTTCACCACCGCGCTCCCGTTCGTCGCCCTCGCCGTGGCCAGCGCGCTGACCTTCCTGACCGTGCCGTTCTCCGCGCTCACCGCCGGGTACGTGGGCCTCGCCCTCCTCCTGCTCGTCTGGCTGACGTTCCTGTCCCCGCGGACGCCCGCCTGGAAGGTCGCCAACTACGCGGCCCTGATGGTCGTCACGGGCCTGCTGCTGACCCGGTACCCGTGGTTCGGGCTCTTCACCTACGCCGGGTACTTCCTGGCCCTCACCCTGCCCCGCCGGCTCACCATCGTCGGCGTGGCGATCACGGCCACGTACGGGGCGCTGTCGTGGCGGGGCGGCATCCCGATGGGACTGCCCTCGACGGACCCGCAGGACCTGCTCGGCTTCCTCGTCTCGGTCGGCTTCAACATCGGGGCGGGCGCCATCCTGACCCTGTACGGCCGGTACACCGACGAGCAGCACGAGACCCGCCGCCGCAACCTCGACGCGCTCGCCGAGTCCAACCGTCAGCTGGAGGACGCGCTGGCCGAGAACGCCGGACTGCACGCCCAGCTCCTCACCCAGGCCCGCGAGGCCGGCGTCCTCGACGAGCGGCAACGGATGGCCCGCGAACTGCACGACACCCTCGCCCAGGGCCTGACCGGCATCATCACCCAACTGGAGGCCGCCGAACAGACCGGCGCGCCCCGGCACCTGCGCGCCGCCGCCCAACTGGCCCGCGACAGCCTCGCCGAGACCCGGCGCTCGATGCACGCGCTGCGCCCCGCCGCCCTCGACAACACGGCCCTCCCCGAGGCCCTGGCGACCCTGGCCGGGGAGTGGTCGGCGGCGCACAGCACCCCCGCCACGTTCACCAGCACCGGGGCGGCCCGGCCCCTGCACCCCGAACTGGAGGCGACCCTGCTGCGGACCGCCCAGGAGGCGCTGAGCAACGCCGCCCGGCACGCGGGGGCCAGCCGGATCGGGCTGACCCTGTCGTACATGGAGGACGTCGTGACCCTGGACGTGCGCGACGACGGCCGGGGCTTCGAGCCGTCGGCGACCCGCGCGGACGCGTTCGGGCTGGTGGCGATGCGGCAGCGGGTCAGCCGGGTCGGGGGGACGTGCGAGATCGAGACCGAGGTGGGCGGGGGGACGGCGATCTCGGCGTGTGTGCCGGCGGTGCCGGCGGAGGCTCCGGCATGACGGGGGCGCCCCACGCGTACCCGTCGACTGTTGTTCTGGAAGGAATCTCGTGACCAGTCTGCTCATCGTCGACGACCACCCCGTGGTGCGCGACGGCCTGCGGGGCATGTTCGCCGGGAGCGCCGAGTTCGAGGTGCTCGGGGAGGCGGCCGACGGGGTCGAGGCGGTGCGGCTGGCGGCCGAGCTGCGGCCCGACGTGGTGCTGATGGACCTGCGGATGCCCGGCGGGGACGGGGTGACCGCGATCCGCGCCCTGAAGGCCAGCGGCTCGACGTCGCGGGTGCTGGTGTTGACGACGTTCGACACGGACACCGACGTGCTGCCGGCGATCGAGGCCGGGGCGACGGGATATCTGCTGAAGGACACGCCGCGGGAGGAGCTGTTCCGGGCGGTGCGGAGCGCCGCGCGGGGGGAGGCCGCGTTGTCCCCGGCCGTCGCGGGGCGCCTGATGGGGCAACTGCGCCGCGAACCGGCCGCCGAACCGCTCAGTCAGCGGGAGCTGGAGGTGCTCGGGCTGGTCGCGACGGGCCACTCGAACCGGGAGGCCGCCCGGGTGCTGTTCATCAGCGAGGCGACCGTGAAGACCCACCTGCTGCACATCTACGCCAAGCTGGGGGTCAACGACCGGGCGGCGGCCGTGGGCGAGGCGTTCACCCGGGGCCTCCTCAAACCCTGACCCCCCTTTTCCGGGTACCGGGGGCGAATGGCTCCTGCGGCCCCCGCCCAGCCCGGCTCCCCTGCGCGCTGGCCGGGGCGCCCTAGACTACGGCGATGTGCAGACTGTTCGCCCTCACCACCGGCGGCCCCCGGGTGCATACCGCGCTGTGGCTCCTCGACGCTCCGGCGAGCCTCACCGAGCAGAGCCGGCGGATGCCCGACGGCACGGGGCTGGGCTGGTTCAGCCTGGGTGACGAGCCGGTCCGCGACCGCGCCCCCGTCGCCGCGTACGAGGACGCCGACTTCGCCGCCGAGGCCCAGCACGTCGTGTCGCACACGTTCGTGGCCCACATCCGGTACGCGACCACGGGCAAGCTCACCGTGCACAACAGCCACCCGTTCGACATCCGCGACCGGCTGTTCGCGCACAACGGGGTGATCCGGGGCCTCGACATCATCGAGTCGTGGCTGAGCCCGCTCGACCGGGTGTTCGTCGAGGGCGAGACCGACTCCGAACTGGCCTTCGCCTGGATCACCGCCGAGATCGAACGGCTCGGCGACACCACGGCCGGCATCATCAGCGCGGTCCGCCGGATGGGCGAGGAGCTCCCGATCTACGCGTTCAACTTCGTGCTCGCCGAGCCGCGCCGGCTCTGGGCCCTGCGCTACCCCGACACCCACCCGCTGTGGGTACTCAACCCGGAGGTCGGCGGCAGGGCCGGCTCCCGCCAGCTCGCCGGCGACACCGAACCGGGCAGCCTCTCCATCGAGGCCGGCTCCTCGGAGGTCCCCGCGTACGTGATCGCCAGCGAGCGCATGGACCACGACCCGGACTGGCGCCTCCTCGAACCGGGCGAGCTCCTCGTCATCGACGGCCTGGAAGCCACCAGCCTGTTCCCCTTCGACGAACCGGCGCACCGCCTGACCCGCGCCGACCTGCACCCGGAGGAAGCCGCCTCCCAGATCCCGGCCCTCACCCCCTGAGCCCGGCGTGCCACGGGGCCCGGTGACCCACCGGGCCCGCAGGGTCCGCCCCCGGGCGGGACTCGGCGGACCGCCGCGCACCGGGGACGCCCCACCGTAATCAGATGATGGTCTGGAACTGGCCCTTGATCTGAGTCCTTGGCCCCCAAGCTGTGGCTACGACCTCCACCCGAAGGAGACGGCGAACGCGTAGGCGAGCAGTCCCACGACTGTTGCTTCGTGCGGCAACGGCGTTGCGGCAACGTTGGGAGTCGTCGATGGTCAACGGGCACGATCTCCGAACAGCGCGCGAGGCGGTCGGCCTCAGCCTGGCGACCCTCGCCCAGACCACCGGAAAGTCCAGCGGGCATCTCAGCCGCACGGAGCGCGGCGAAAGGCTCGTCACGCCCCCGATCGTCGCCGCCTACGAACGGGCACTTGGCACAAAGATCGACCCTGGCGGAGGTACCGTTGTGGACACCCAACTCAGGCAGGAGGGTGACGAGGTGGAGCGTCGGAAGCTACTCGCCGCGATCGCGGCGGCCTCGATGGGCGGCGTGCCATCCGAACCCCTAAGTCGCCTGCTCGACGGCCTGGCGTCATCGACCCTGCCGTCGCGGGTCGGGGATACCGAAGTCCAGGCGGTGCGGCAGGCCACCAACCTGTTCACCTCCTGGGACATGCGCGGTGGTGGATACCGCACCGCCTGCGAGATGGCGAAGGCACACCTCCGATGGGCGGTCAGCCTGCTGGACCAGTCGATGACCGACGAGGTGCGGGCCCAGCTCAACTCCGCCATCGCGGCCCTCGCCGACCGGGTCGCGTGGACGCACTACGACACCGGAACGCCCGGGTCCGCCAGCCGCCTCTACACGCTCGCGCTACGCACGGCGGCGGACGGCGATGATCCGAATCTGCGAGCCCACGTCCTGCTCGACACGTCCAGCAACGTGTGCGATCTGGGCTCGCCCCGCGACGCCGCCGAGATAATCCGCTTGGGGTTGGGCGACGAGCGCCTGACGCCCGCCGTCCGCGCGAACCTGCACGGAGTGTGCGCCCGGCACCTCGCGTCCGCCGGAGACAGCGAGGGAGCGCTGCGCCACATCGGCCAGGCCGAGGAAGCGTTGGCGACTGCCGACCCTGGCCACGCACCCGAATGGGGAAGAAGGTTCCTGGGAACGCCAGGGCACTTCGACAGCGTCCTCGGGCTGGCGCTGTTCGCGGCGAACCGTCGCCCTGCGGCCCGGCAGCGGCTCGCGCGCGCGCTCGACGCGTTCGGTGCGGCGGGCCGGGTCCGCACAGGGTTGCGCTGCCGGGTGCGCCTCGCCAGCCTGCACCTGAAGGACGGCCACCCCGACGTCGGCGAGCAGGAGGCGAGAGCCGCCCTCGTCCACATGTCCGGAGTCAGCTCCGTGAGGGTCATAGCCGACCTCCGGCAACTCCGAGCGGATACGGTCCGCTATCCGGCGCTCGGTGACCTCAGAGCCGACCTCGACACGATCCTCCGATGACGCTGCTCGCCGCCGCCGTCATCGTCCTGGACCCACGTGCGACGGTCGCGGCCGTCATCGGCTGGTTGGCGTTGGTCCGGCAGGTGGGAGCACCGGTTTCCCGTTGACCAGGTTGACCGTCCGCCCGGTGGCCTGCGCGTCGAGCGCGGCGCGCAGCCGGTCCGCTGTGTTCGCCGTCAGCCTGGAGTACGCCTCGGTGGGCGCGACGAACTCGTACCCGTCGAGTTCTTCTTCCTGCAGTGTGATCGCCTCGGGCCCGGCGAGGGTGCCGGCGTCGAAGACGAAGCCGAACCAGGCCCGCCGGATGTCGGTGGGCGCCACCCAGTCCACGACCAGCAGCGCGCCCACGACCAAGGCGAGGCCCAGTTCCTCGCGGATCTCCCGGGCGCACGCCACGTCCGGCGACTCGGCGCCGTCCAGCACTCCGCCGGGCAGGTTCCAGTGGTCACGGTAGTTGGGCTTGACGAGCAGCACCCGGCCCCGCGGGTCGGTGATCAGCGCTGCGGCCCCCGCCAGGAAACTCGGCAGGCTGGCGTAGTACTCAGTCGGTTCCAGCCAGCCGGCGCGTTCCGGATTCACCCGCGCAACGCTACCCGCCGATGTTCCACCAGCGGGGCAACCGGCCTAGCAGCCCGGGAGGCGGGTGATCAGGTAGAGCTCCAGTTGGTCGAGGGAGACGCGTTCCTGGGCCATCGTGTCCCGGTCCCGCACCGTCACCGCGTTGTCGTCCAGCGTGTCGAAGTCCACGGTCACGCAGAACGGCGTCCCGATCTCGTCCTGCCGCCGGTACCGCCGCCCGATGGCCCCCGCGTCGTCGAAGTCCACGACCCACCGCTTGCGCAGGTCGGCGGCGAGCTGCTTGGACCGGGGCGAGAGCCGCTCGTTGCGCGACAGCGGCAGGACGGCCACCTTCACGGGCGCGAGGCGCGGGTCGAAGCGCATCACGGTGCGGCTGTCGACGCCGCCCTTGGTGTTGGGCGCCTCGTCGACGTCGTAGGCCTCCAGGAGGAACGCGAGCACGGCGCGGGTCAGGCCGGCGGCCGGTTCGATGACGTACGGGGTCCAGCGCTCGCCCTTCTCCTGGTCGAAGTAGGACAGGTCGACGCCGGAGTGCTTGGAGTGGGTCTGGAGGTCGAAGTCGGTGCGGTTGGCGACGCCTTCGAGCTCGGAGAACTCGGTGCCGCCGAACCGGAACCGGTACTCGATGTCGACGGTGCGCTTCGAGTAGTGCGAGAGCTTGTCGGCGGGGTGCTCGTAGCGGCGGAGGTTCTCGGGCTTGATGCCCAGGTCGAGGTACCAGTTCCAGCGCTCGTCGAGCCAGTACTCGTGCCAGGTCTCGTCGGTGCCGGGCACGACGAAGAACTCCATCTCCATCTGCTCGAACTCCCGGGTCCGGAAGATGAAGTTGCCGGGGGTGATCTCGTTGCGGAACGACTTGCCGACCTGCGCGATGCCAAACGGGGGCTTCTTGCGCGCGGCGGTCTCGACGTTCTTGTAGTTGACGAAGATGCCCTGGGCGGTCTCGGGCCGCAGGTAGTGCAGGCCCTCCTCGGACTCGACGGGGCCGAGGTAGGTCTTCATCAGGCCGTTGAACATCTTGGGCTCGGTGAAGGTGCCCTTGTTCCCGCAGTTGGGGCAGTTCTGCTCGCCCAGAGCGAAGACCTTTTCCGGGTACCGCTCGGCGAACTCCTCTTCCAGGTGGTCCGCCCGGAACCGCTTGTGGCAGCTCTGGCACTCGGTCAGCGGGTCGGTGAACTCGGCGATGTGCCCGGACGCGGCCCACACGTCGCGGGCCAGGATGACCGCCGAGTCGAGGCCGACGACGTCCTCGCGCTGCTGGACCATGGACTTCCACCACTGCCGACGGACGTTGTCCTTCAGCTCGACGCCGAGCGGTCCGTAGTCCCACGCCGACCGGGTGCCGCCGTAGATCTCGCTGGACGGGAAGACGAATCCACGGCGCTTGCAGAGGCTGACGATGGCGTCAATGCGGTCGGCGGACATGCTGGTTCTGCTCCATCCGGCTGGCGGTCGGTGGCGGGGTGTCGACAGTGACCCAGAGTACCCGTGGGGTCAGATGTCGCCGCCGCAGACCTGGTACCGCTTGTCGGCCTGATCATGGATCACCCTGAATTGTCCGGACTCGGTCCCGGACTCGTACCGGAACTGCACCCTGACCAGGCGCACCATCGCGGCCGGGTCGGCGTCGGTGGCCGGTCCGGCCTCGGTGATCGTGTAGCCGAGCAGCTTGGGGCGCTGCGAGGTCCGCGCGGCGTACTGCTCGGAGGTTTCGAGTTCGCGCAGGTCAGCGCACTGTTCGAGGTACGCCTTCGCGTACTCGCCCCGGATGAGCGGGTTCAGGTAGCGGCCGACCGCCGCCTCGCTCTCCTGGTTCTGTTCGGTGTCGAGCCACAGGGTCAGGCCGATACAGCCGGCGATGCTGCCGCCGACGCACAACACGAGGGCCGCCGCGCCGATCCCGATCCCGGCCCACATCCGGCGCTGGTCGCGCTGGGTGGGCGGGGCGACGAACGGGGGCTGGACGCCGGGGCCGGCCGGGGGCTGGGGGGCGACGGGGTCCTGCGTGTTGTAGGACACCTTGCCGTAGTCGACGGGCGACTGGGGCGGGGCCTGCGGGGGGACGTCGGGTCCGGGCGCGTGGTGCGGGGCCGGGTAGCCCGGGGGCACCGCGTCCTGGGCCGTCTCCCGCGGCTGCTCGGGACCCTGGGCTCCGCCTCGCGGCTCGTGGGAACCCGGGGGCCGTGCGCCGTCCCGCGACTCGTCGGGACCCAGGGGCCGCGCGCCGTCCCGCGACTCGTCGGAACCCGGGGGCTGGGGCCCGGTCACCGCCGGCCCTCCTCGACGTGCACCCAGTCCCCCTCCGCGACGACGAGCTCGCCGCCCGGTTCGAGGCTGGCCAGCACCTCGTAGGCGCTGGGTTCCTCGATGCTCTGGGCGAGCAGGGGGGTCGCGTACATCTTCACGTCGAAGTTGCTGAGCGACCGCCGGTACGCGCCGACCGACTTCCACTCCGTGGCCACGCACCACAGGTCGGGTTCGTCGGGGGCCCGCCCGAAGCGGCCGGAGACGTATCCGGGGCAGGCGGCCAGCGCCCGGAGCGCGGCGTGCGCCCGTTCGGTGAAGGCGGCGGTGTCGGTGGCGACCCGGAAGCGATTGACGACGAGCATGGGAGTCAACCTACCCGGCTGTCCGAACCGGTAGGCGACCTGACTCACATCTTACGTAACCGAAGTTGACAATCATTCTCATTAGCGAGGAGAGTTGAAGGATGTTCACGCGCCCCCTCGCCCTCGTAGCCGCCGCCGTCCTGGCCACCGGCGCGCTCGCCGCCTGCTCGGGCGCGGACCGCGCCGACGTCGTCGTCTCCGCCTACCCCTTCCAGTGGGTGGCCGAGCGGGTCGGCGGCCCCGATATCAAGGTGACGAACCTGGTCAAACCGGGTGCCGAGCCGCACGACCTGGAGCTCACCGCCGCCCAGACCGCGCTGATCGCCGACGCCAAACTGGTGGTCTACCTGCCGACGTTCCAGCCGGCCGTGGACGACGCCGTCGCGCAGAACGCCAAGGACCGCGCGTTCGACGTGGCCGCCGTGCAGCCGCTCACCGACATCGTCGAGGAGGGGCACTCCGGCAAGGACCCGCACGTCTGGCTCGACCCGACCCGGCTGGCCACGATCGCGGACAAGGTCGCCGAGCGGCTCGGGAAGATCGACCCCGACCACGCCGACGGGTACCGGACCCGGGCCGCCGCCCTGCGCGTCGAGCTGGAGGCGATCGACAAGGAGTACGCGGCGGGGCTCAAGACCTGCCAGCGCACCGAGATCGTCACCGCACACGAGTCCTTCGGCTACCTGGCCGCGCGCTACGGGCTGACCCAGGTCGGGATCGCCGGCCTGAGCCCCGACGAGGAGCCCTCGGCCCAGAAGATCGCCGAGATCATCGCCTCCGCCAAGGCGCACAAGGCCACGGTCATCTTCACCGAGGCTCTGGTCAGCCCGAAGGTCGCCGAGACCATCGCGGCCGGGGCCGGCGCGAAGACGGAGGTGCTCGACCCGATCGAGAGCCTGCCGGAGGGCAGTTCGGACGACTACGCCAAGATTATGCGGTCCAACCTCGGCCAGATCCGTGCAGCACTGGGGTGTTCTTGATCCTGCAGACCCGCGACCTCGTCGTCGCCTACGACGGTCGGCCCGTGCTGCGCGGCGTCTCCCTGGGCATCGCGCCCGGCGAGGTCGTCGCGCTGCTCGGCGCCAACGGTTCCGGCAAGTCCACCCTGGTCAAGGCGTGCCTCGGGCTGACCCCGGCCACGTCGGGCTCGGTCGAACTGTTCGGCGAGCCGCTGGCGAAACTGAGGAACAGATCCCGGATCGGGTACGTGCCGCAACGGGTCGGCGCCTCCTCGGGCGTCCCGGCCACGGTCCGCGAACTCGTGTCGGCCGGCCGGCTGGCCCGGCGCGGCTTCCTGCGCCCGGCGTCCGCCGCCGACCGGCGCGCCGTCGACTCCGCGCTCGTCGCGGTCGGGCTGTCCTCGATGGCCCGGCAGCCGGTCAGCACCCTGTCGGGCGGCCAGCAGCAGCGGGCCCTGATCGCCCGCGCGCTGTGCGGCGAGCCCGAACTGCTGGTGATGGACGAGCCGACCGCCGGGGTGGACGCGGCCAGCCAGCAGGCGTTCGCCGCCGCGCTCCGCCAGTTCGTCGCGGGCGGCGGCACCGTGGTCGTCGTCCTGCACGAACTCGGCCCGCTGGAGCCCCTGATCACCCGGAGCGTCGTCCTGCACGGCGGCGTGGTGGTGCACGACGGCGCGGCCCCCGAACCGGCCCCCGGACACGCCTGCCCGGACCACGTGCACGAGCACCCGCACGCGCCGGTCACCACCCCGCGCTGGGAGCTGAACCAGTGAACTACCTGAGCTACGAGTTCTTCCAGTTGTCCCTGATCGGGGCGCTGCTGATCGGCCTGATCGCGCCCTCGGTCGGCATCTACCTGGTCCAGCGCAAGATGTCGCTGATCGGCGACGGGATCGGGCACGTGGCGCTGACCGGCGTCGCGATCGGCTTCCTGCTCAAGACGTCCCCGGTGCTCACCGCCGTCCTCGTCTCGGCGGCCGGCGCGGTGGCGATCGAACTGATCCGGGAACGCGCGAAGGCGTCCGGGGACGTGGCGCTGGCGATGCTGTTCTACGGCGGGATCGCCGGCGGCGTCGTCCTCATCTCGCTGTCGAAACAGGGCACCAACTCGACCCTGCAGTCCTACCTCTTCGGCTCCCTGAACGGCACCTCCCGCAGCGACCTGACCGCGATGCTGATCCTGGGCGCGGGGGTGCTCGGCGTGACCCTGCTCGGCCGGCCGTGGCTGTTCGCGGTGAGCCAGGACGAGGAGCACGCCCGGGTGTCGGGCCTGCCGGTGCGCTTCCTGAACGTCCTGCTCGCCGTCACCACGGCGGTGACCGTCACGACGGCGATGCGCGCCGTCGGCCTGCTCCTGGTCAGCGCCCTGATGGTGGTGCCGGTGGCGACCGCGCAGCAGGTCACCCGGGGCTTCACGACCACCCTGGTGGCGGCGATGGTGATCGGGGTCACGGTCTCCGGCGCGGGCGTCCTGCTCGCCGCCGAGGTCGACACCCCGCCCGGCGCGTTCATCGTGGTGCTCGCCGTGGGCCTGTTCGTGCTGGTCGCGGCCTTCGCGTCCGTACTGCGCCGCCGCAGACCGGTGCGCGCGCCGAACGACACGGGCCATACCGAGCCGCCGGACGTCGTGCTCGGCCCGGTAACGTGAGTGTCATGACTGCGCCCTTACCCAGAAGCACGAAGCAGCGCTCCGCCGTGATGGAGCTGCTCGGCGAGGTGCAGGGCTTCCACAGCGCCCAGGAACTGCACGCCATGCTCCGGGGCAAGGGCGACAAGGTCGGCCTGACGACGGTGTACCGGACGTTGCAGGCCCTCGCCGAGGCCGACGAGGTCGACGTGATGCGCCCGCCCGGCGGCGAGCACCTCTACCGCCGGTGCGGCACGGGGCACCACCACCATCTGGTCTGCCGGAGCTGCGGCAAGGCCGTGGAGGTCGAGGGGCCGGCCGTGGAGCGCTGGGCGGAGAAGATGGCCAGCGACAACGGGTTCGTGGACGTGGCGCACACGTTGGAGATCTTCGGGACGTGCCCGGAGTGCGCGGCCAAGCGCGGCTGACCCGGGCCGCCACGCCCGACCCCGGGTCCCGCTGGGGCCCGACCCTCGATGGGCCCCGGCCCGCTAGACGCCGGCCTTCGCGATGTGCGCGTCGAGTTGCCGGCGTACCTTGCGGCGCAGCAGGCCCGCCCCGCCCGGCATCTTCGTGACCAGGGCGGGCAGCCCGCCGAGCGCCTGACCGGCCCAGTACTGCAGGTCGAAGGCGTCCACGTGGTCGATGATCCGGGCGTCGTCGGCGAACCGGTACGCCGCGCGGACCTCGTTGACCACGGGCCGGGCCCCCACCGTGTACCGGGCCGTCCAGTGCGCCAGGGCCTTGGTGTCGCCGGTGACCCGGATGTCGGAGACCTCGGCGCGCAGGTCCGTGCTCCGGGAGGTCAGCATCTGCCACATCGCACCGATCTCGGGGCCCCGCAGGTCGAACAGCGGGTCACGGAACCGGGCCTCGGGGTGGTAACACGCGGCCATGGCCGAGCCGTCCCTGGCGTCGAGGGCGGCGTACAGCGTGTCGATCGTCTCCAAGATTGCGGACATATGGTGCACCTTACCGGGATCTGAGGCCCAGAGTGGCCAGCTCCAAGGTGGCCAGTGCCGTCACGGTGTCCGGGTCCTTCGCCCGCCAGCCGCCGGCCGGATCCTCGGCGGCGGCCCGCAGCTCGCGGAGGCCGGCGGTGGCCAGGGCGCGCAGGGCCAGCAGGTCCTCGCCGGCCGGCTCGTCGCGGAGCGCGACGGCGGTGCCGGCCCGCCGGATCCACCGGGTCCGGGCCAGGATCCAGAACAGCAGGATCGGCACGGTGACGGCGACCGCGACCACGATCGCGGTGAACAGGGCGATCTGGCCGACCAGTTCGCTGCCGTCCTTGCCGGTCTCGGCCACCGACTGGGCGACCTTGGCCGCGTCGGCGAGCTTCTCCCCGAGCACCTTGCCCGCGATCGGGATCCTGCGCGCCTCCTCGGCGGCACCGTTCAGGGAGTCGCGGAGACTGTCGCCGTCCTTGGTGACCCGGTCCGGGATCTGGGCGAGGGTACTGATGGCCTGGTGCAGCAGGTACGCCAGCCAGATCCACAGCGCGGTCCAGCCGACGGCGGAGACGTCCGCCACGATCTGCCGGGTGCGACGGGCCGGCAACTCCGCATAGAGCTTCATACCTCCCAGTGAATAGCAGACAGGGCGCCGAGTCCCGCATCCGTACCAGGAATCTCACAGTTTCCGGATCCGGGGAAACGGCTGTTGATCTCCAGGTCAGGGCCCTGTGCTGCTACGGTGGTGCCCGCATACGACAGGGGAGCGCGAGAAGCGCTGAGAGTGCGGGCGACCGCTGACCCTCCACACCTGATCCGGGTAATGCCGGCGAAGGGAGTCGCTCCCCGGCTCACCCCTGGGAGACTTTCACTATGAGTACCAAATGGCGCACTGTGGACATTGTGGTGGTGGCGGTCCTCGCCGTCGCCTTCGGTGTCATCTTCTGGGCGATGGCGGGGCTCTGGGAGGTCGCCGGTAACGCGTTCACCTTCTTCCCGCCCGGCGCGACGATCATCTACGGTGTCTGGCTGCTCCCGGCCGTCCTCGGCGCCCTGATCATCCGCAAGCCCGGCGCGGCCGTGCTGGTGGAGTTCCTCGCCGCGCTCGTCTCGGCGTTCCTCGGCAACAAGTGGGGCATGACGGTGCTGCTCCAGGGCTTCCTGGAGGGCCTCGGCGCGGAGGTCGTGTTCGCGGCGTTCCTGTACCGCAGCTACAAGCTGCCGGTGGCGCTGCTCGCGGCGGCCGGCGCCGGGATCGCGGCGACGGTGTTCGACGTGGTCGCCTGGTACAAGGACTTCGCCTTCGCCACCTACCAGCTGCCCTACGTCGCGATCGGCACCGTCAGCTCGGTGGTCGTCGCGGGCCTCGGCGGCTACGTCCTGACCCAGGCGCTGGCCCGCACCGGCGTCCTGGACCGGTTCCCCTCCGGCCGGGACCGCGAGCTGGTGTGACCCGGCGCGACCAGGCACCCGACACCGGGGGCGGCGCGGCCGTCACGACCCGCGGCCCGGCCGTGCGGCTGACCGGCTTCGGCTGGCGGCACGGCGGGCGGCGGGCCTGGGCCCTGCGCGGCGTCGACCTGACCATCGAGCGCGGCGAACGCGTCCTGCTCCTCGGCCCGTCCGGGGCCGGCAAGTCCACCCTGCTGGCCGCCCTCGCCGGCCTGCTCCCGGAGGACTCCGGCGAACGCGAGGGCACCCTGACCGTCGCGGGCACGGCCGGCGTGGTCTTCCAGGACCCGCAGAGCCAGCTCGTGATGTCCCGGTCCGGCGACGACGTGGCGTTCGGGCTGGAGAACCTGGGCGTGCCGCGCGCGGAGATCTGGCCCCGGGTGGACGCGACCCTGCGGCAGGTCGGCTTCCCGTACCCGCGGGACCGGCCCGTGGACGCGCTGTCCGGCGGCGAGCAGCAGCGGCTGGCCCTGGCCGGGGCCCTGGTGGCCCGCCCGGACCTGCTGCTGCTCGACGAGCCGACCGCCAATCTCGATCCGGCCGGCGCGGAACTGGTCCGCGCGGCGATCGGGCGCGCGGTCGGCGACACGACGATGGTGCTGGTGGAGCACCGGGTGGCCGAGGCGTTGCCGCTGGTGGACCGGGTGGTGGTGCTGGAGCCGGGCGGCGGGGTGCTGGCCGACGGGGTGCCCGCCGAGGTGTTCGGGCGGCACGGGGCGGCGTTGGCGGCGGCGGGGGTGTGGGTGCCCGGGTTCACGGGGCTGGCCGCCAGGGCCCCCGGTACCCGTCGAGGTGTGGTCGAGGATCTGCTGACCGGGGAAGGGCTCACCCTCCGCTACGCCGGTGCGACGACGGCCGCCCTTCCGCCGACCGATGTCCGGGTACGCGCCGGGGAGGTCCTCGCCCTCGTCGGCCCCAACGGCGCGGGCAAGTCGAGCCTGGCGCTCCTGCTGGGCGGCCTGCTGGCCCCCACCACGGGCACGCTCACCTCGGCGCTGGCCCCGGAGCCGCCGCACCGCTGGCCGGCGGGCGATCTGGCCCGGCGGATCGGCTCGGTGTTCCAGAACCCGGAGCACCAGTTCGTGACGAACCGGGTCGTGGACGAACTCACCCTGGCCGCCCCGCGCGAACGGGCCGAGGAGCTGCTCGAACGGCTGGGGCTGGCCCGGTTGGCGGCGGCGAACCCCTACACGCTGTCGGGCGGGGAACAGCGCCGGCTGTCGGTGGCGACGGCGCTCGCGGCGGCCCCGCGCGTGCTGGTGCTCGACGAGCCGACGTTCGGCCAGGATCTGCGGACCTGGCGCGAGCTGGTGGTGCTGATCGGGGAACTGCGGGACTCCGGGCACGGCCTGGCCATCGTCACGCACGACGCGGACTTCGTGGCGGCCTGCGCGGACCGGGTGCAGCGGCTGCCCGGCGGGGTGTCGGCGTGAGCCCGCGCGGCCCCGACCGGGCGCACGGGTCTCACGGCGCGGCGGTCCGCGGGGTGCCGGTATGAGGTTCGGGGAGCCGTTGGTGGTCCGGGAGACCGCGCTCGCCCGGCGCTCCCCCGTGGCCAAGCTCGGCGCGGCGACGATCCTGTCGTTCGCGCTGCTCAGCACGCTGGACGCCGTCGCGCCGGCCATCGCCCTCGTCGGCACGCTCGCCGTGGTGCCCCTGTTCGGCATCCCGCTCGGCCGGCTGGCCCGGCGGTGCTGGCCGCTGCTGCTGTCCGCCGTGGGCATGGTGGTCGCGACCGCGCTGTTCGCCGCCGAACCCACCGGCGAGCACCTGTTCTGGGGCGTGACCACCGGCTCGGTCGGCAACGGGTTCAGCCTGGCCCTGCGGCTGCTGGCCGTGGCGCTGCCGGGGGTCGTGGCGTTCGCGACGATCGACCCGACGGACCTCGCCGACGCGCTGATCCAGCAGGTGCGGCTGTCGCCCCGGTACGCGATCGGCACCCTCGCCGCCCTGCGCCTGCTGCCCCTGCTCGCCGACGAGTGGCGGCTGCTGGTGCTGGCCCGGCGCGCCCGGGGCGTCGCGGCGCACGGGCCGGTGTCCTGGGCCAGGATCACGGCGGGTACGGCCTTCGCGCTGCTCGTGGGGGCGATCCGCAAGGGGGTCCGGCTGGCCGTGGCCATGGACGCCCGGGGCTTCGCCAGCGGCGCGCGCCGGACCAACGCCCGGGTCAGCCGGTTCACCACGGCGGACGCGCTGCTCGTGGCGGGCGCTGCGGGGCTGGCGGCCCTCGCGTTGGGCGTCAGTATCGCGACCGGGGCGTTCCGGGCGCTCCTGTAGGGGCGTGGTTCCTCGCCGGCCGGTGACGCGGCTACCTCGACGCCGTGGCCGCCACGCGTGTCCCGCCTCGCGGAAGGCGCGTCCGGCCTGGGGCCGCGCGGAGCGCGGCCCCAGGCCGGACCACCCCTAGAACCGCCGCCTGGTAGGTGTGGGCACCGGACGCCCGGTGGGCCGCCCCGTGGGCTCCGCGCTCGTCCCCGTACTCGGCGTGGGCTCCACCGGCGGCACCGGTCCCTCGCTCACGTACAGGGTGATCGTGGACCCCTTCGGCGCACTCCCGGTCGGGTACACGTCGCCGACCTGCCCCGCCACGTACTCCGAGCTGATCCGGTTCGGTGCCACGGTCACGGAGAACCCGGCCCTGCGCAGCTCCGCCGTCGCCTCGTCCACGCTCCGGCCGCGCACGTCGGGCACCCGCACCTCGGTCCCGAAGGCCACCTTGCGGTCGGGGGCGACGAAGTCCTTGCCCGGCGCGTACCCGGCTCCTGCCTTCAGGGTCTTCGCCACGGCCATGTTGACGTTGTCGGCGAAGGCGGCGCCGACGGCGTTGCGCGGGCTGTCGGGGTCCCCGGCGATCCCGGCGGCGGCGAGCCCCGGCGTGAACCCGGCGAACGACTCGGTCTCGTTCCGCTCGGACGAACCGGTCTTGCCGGCCAGCGAACGGCCGACGACGTTGCGCAGCCCACCGGCCGTGCTCCCGTCACACCTGCCGAACGCCGACTTGTCCCCCACCGTGCACCGGGCGGCGTCGGTGGCCGCGCGGGCCACGTCGGGCTCGAAGACCCGCTTGCACTGCGGCTCGGCGACGTCGACGACCGCGCCGCCCGCGTCGGTGATGGAGTTGACCGGCAGCGGCTTGCAGTAGGTGCCCTCGGCCGCGATCGTCGCGTACGCGTTGGCCAGGTCCAGCGGGGACGTGGTCGCGACGCCCAGCGTGAACGCGCCCCAGTTGCTGGCCGCCTCCTGGTTGTCCGCGATCTTCTTGTCGTCGCCCCGGAAGGTGATGCCCAGCTTCTTCGCCATCTCGACGGCCTTGTCGGCCCCGACCTGCTCCTCCAGCCAGACGAAGTAGGTGTTCACGGAGCGCCCGAACGCGTCCCACATGGCGCGCCGGCCGGCCATCGACGGGGCGGCGTTGCTCGGGCAGTACTTCCCCTCGCAGGTCGCCGGCCCGGGCGCCGCCGGATACTTGCTCTTGTACTTGTTGGGCGCGTCGAACGTCGTGTTCAGCGGCATCCCGGCCTCCAGGGCCGCGAGCATGGTGAACATCTTGAACGTCGAGCCGGCCTGGAAGCCCGGGGCGGCGTCGCCACCGGCGATCAGCGGCACCGTGGTGTTCGGGTAGCTGCCCTGACCGGGGCCGCCGGTGTTCTTCCCGTTCTTGCTGGCGTCGTTGGAGTAGTTGCGGTTGACGGCCATCGACCGGATCCGGCCGGTACCGGGCTCGACGGTCGCCACGCCCAGCGCGAACGGGCTGTCCTTCTTGATCTGCTCGGCGATGGCCTGCTCGGACGCCTTCTGCACGGCCGGGTCGAGCGAGGTGACGATCGTGTAGCCGCCGCGCTGGAGCTTCGCCTCGCGTTCCTGCACGGTCGCCCCGAAGGCGGGCTGGTCGAGCCACCACTTCTTGAAGTACCCGCAGAAGAAGCCCCAGCCGTTGGAGCCCTCGCCGCGCGACAGACAGTCGTCGGGGGCCGGCTTGAGCTTCAACGCGATCGGCGAGGCCTGGGCGGCGGCCCCGGCGGCCGGGTCGGCGTACTTCAGCTCGACCATCTTCTTCAGGATCCAGTTGCGCCGGTCGGCGGCCGCGTCCTTGTTCTTCACCGGGTCGTAGTCACCGGGGGCCTGGACGAGACCGGCGAGCAGGGCGGCCTGCTCGATGGTGAGATCCTTGGGTTCCTTGGAGAAGTACGCCTGGCTGGCCGAGTACACCCCGTACGCGCCGTTGCCGAAGTAGGCGATGTTCAGGTACCGGCGAAGGATCTCGTTCTTGTCGATCTCCTTCTCCAGGGCGAGCGCGTAGCTCATCTCCTTGATCTTGCGGTCGGTCGTCACCTCGGTGGCCGCGTTCCGGCCCTCCTTGGAGTCGGCCGTGTACAACAGGACATTCCGGATGTACTGCATCGTCAGCGTCGACGCGCCCTGCGCCACCCCGCCCGAGGTCACGTTGCTCACCAGGGCCCGGAGCACGCCCTTGGCGTCGACCCCGTGGTGCTCGTAGAACCGGTTGTCCTCGGCGGAGACGATCGCGTCCCGCATGACCTGCGGGATCTCGTCGAGGGTGACGTCGCGCCGGTTCTGGTCGTAGAACGACGTGATCAGCGTCTTGCCGTCGGAGGCGTACACGTAGCTGCTCTGCGGGGTCGGCGGGTTCTTCAACGTCCCCGGCAGGTCGTTGAACTCGCCGCCCAGCACCTGGGTGGCCAGCCCCGCGACCAGGGCGGCCGGCAGCACGACCACCGTGAACACGGCGGCGGCGATCCCACCCACCATGAGCAGGGTCAATGCCTTCGAAAGCTTGCTGCGCGACTTCACCCACCGACATTTACACGGAAGTCCCGCCCCGGCGACCACGGAACCGGAAGCGGGACGACCATCACATGGGACGAAAGCCGCTAAAGGGTCGCAGGGGCCACCGGGTTCGGAATCGCCCCACCGAACCGGCGGTCACGCTGGGCGAACAGCTCACACGCGTACCACAGGTGGCGGCGGTCGAAATCCGGCCAGAGGACGTCGAGGGAGACGAACTCCGCGTACGCCGCCTGCCAGATCATGAAGCCCGACAGCCGCTGCTCGCCCGAGGACCGCAGCACCAGGTCCACGTCCGGGATGTCCGGACAGTAGAGGTACTTCTGAATCGTCTTCTCAGTGATCTTGTCCGGCTTGAGCCGCCCCGCCGCGACCTCCTGCGCGATCCGGGTCACCGCGTCGGTCACCTCCGGCTTGCCGCCGTAGTTCACGCAGAACTGGAGCGTGAGCTTGTCGTTCTTCTTCGACAGCTCCTCCGCGACCTCCAGCTCCTTGATGACGCTCGCCCACAGCTTCGGCCGCCGCCCCGCCCACCGGACCCGCACGCCCATCGCGTTCAGCTCGTCGCGGCGGCGGCGGATCACGTCCCGGTTGAAGCCCATCAGGAAGCGCACCTCCTCCGGCGACCGCTTCCAGTTCTCCGTCGAGAAGGCCCACGCGCTGACGTTCTTCACACCCAGCTCCAGCGCGCCCTCGATCACGTCGAACAGCGAGGTCTCCCCCTGCTCGTGACCCGCCGTGCGGGGCAACCCGCGCTGCTTGGCCCACCGGCCGTTGCCGTCCATGATGACGGCGACGTGCTTGGGGATCGCGTCCTTCGGCAGGGCCGGCGGACGCACCCCGGACGGGTGCGGGGTGGGGGCGCGGTAGGTCACGCTCGCTCCTTCGTCAGGCTGTGGACGGGGTGGTCCGTGGCGGTCACGACGCGGACCGGGTCGGATGCCGTGCGGCCCACGGGGGTCGCGGCGGCCCGGGCGGGGTCCGTCGTGGCGCCCCGGGCCGGGTCGGTCATGGCTCGGTCGTTCGCGGCCCGGTCGGTCATGGGCCGGTCGGTCATGGGCCGGTCGGTCGTCGCGCGGTCGTTCGCGGTGCGGTCGACCAGCGGCAAGGAGCGTAACGCGCGCTCCAGGTGCCACTGCAGATGCGCCGCCACAAGTCCACTGGCCTCCCGCCGGTTCGCCACATCACTGGCGTCCGCGAGCTTCCAGTCCCCCGTGTTCAGCGCCGACATCAGCCCCAGGGTCGCCGGGGCCGGCCGGGCCGCGCCGGGCGGCTGGCACGACGGACACACCGACCCGCCGGAGGCCACACTGAACGCCCGGTGCGGCCCTGGCGTGGCGCACACCGCGCACTCCACCAGCGCCGGAGCCCACCCCGCCGTCGTCATGGCCCGAAGAAAATAAGCGTCGAGTACGAGCGGGGAGGCGTGCTCCCGCCCCGCCAACGCCCGCAGCGCCCCCAACGTCAGCTGGAACAGCCGCAGCGCCACCTCGCCCTCCTCGGGCGTCAGCCGCTCGGCCGTCTCACACACCGCACTCGCCGCCGTGTACGCCGGATAGTCCTGCGCGATCTTCGCCGCGTACAACTCCACGGCCTCCACCTGCGACACCGTGTGCAGCCCGTTGCGCCCCTCGGCGAACTGGAACTCCACATGCCCGAACGGCTCCAGCCGCGCCCCGAACTTCGAACTCGTCCGCCGCACCCCGCGCGCCACGGCCCGGATCCGCCCCGTCCGCCGGGTCAGCACCGTGACGATCCGGTCGGACTCGCCGAGCTTCTGGACACGGAGAACAACCCCGTCATCCCGGAACAGCCGACTCCGATACCCCTGCGCCACGCCCCCATTGTGCCCGCCCCCTCCGACACCCCTCAGCCCGGCGGCCCGGTTTATTCCGCAACAGGAATGCGCCTTCCGCTCCGGCGCCGTGGACCGTTACGTTGGCGACGGAAACGGACAAGCCACGGAGGTCCAGGATGAAACTCACACCGGTCGACTGGGCGGCGCATCCGGAGTACCACCGGGGGTAGGGCGGTGCCGGAGCTGGAGCACCTCGACCGTCGGCGGCGGCAACTCGCCGAGGTGCTGCGCGACCTGCGCCGGGCGGCCGGCCTGAGCGGCGCACGGCTCGCGGCCCGCACCGGGATGAGCCAGTCCAAGATCTCGAAGATCGAGACCGGCAGGATCAGACCGGCGGTCGCCGATGTCGAACGCATCGTCGTCGCCCTGGGGGTACCCGACGACGCGCGACGCCCCATCATCGAACTGGCCAGGAACGCGAACCTCTCGTTCATCACCGTGCGGGCCATCCGGCAGGCGGGTCTGCACGTCCGACAGCGTGTCATCGCCGGTATCGAGGACCAGGCCCGGGAGATCCGCTGCTTCCAGCCGGCGATGGTTCCCGGCCTGCTCCAGATCCCCGGGTACGTGCGAGCCGTGCTGAGCCTGCCGACCGTGGCCGGTGCCACCGACCCGGCCCCCGCCGTGCTCGCCCGGCTGGAACGGCAGGCGATCCTGCACGCCCCGGGCCGGCGGTTCTGGTTCCTGGTCACGGAGGCGGCGCTCCGGACGCGGCTGTGCGCGGACTCCGTGATGGCGGTCCAGATCGAGCACATCGTCGCCCTGTCGCGGCTGGTCGACGTCTCGGTACTCCCGCTCGCCGGCCGGATGCCCGAGATCCCCACCACCGCGTTCGTCCTCTTCGACCGGAGACTCGTCACCGTCGAGACCTTCCACGGCGAACTCGAGATGCGGGACCCGAAGGACATCGGCCTGTACGCGGAGATCTACACCCTCCTCGACCGGGTGGCCCTGCACGCCGACGCGGCCCGGGACTTCCTGTCCGGGCTGGCCGCCGAGTACCGCGACGGAGGAATCACCGCGGACTGACCCGGCGGCGACCGGTACCCAGATGAGGGATTTGATCTTTTCCGGGGTGGCGGTGGGTGGATAGGTTGGGCGCGGAAACCGGACAAGCCGTGGAGGTCAGTATGAAACTCACCCGACTCGCCGCAGTCGCCGTCATACTCGGCTGCGTGGTCGGCGCGTCCGGGTGCGGCGGCTCCGACAAGCCCCCGGCCAAGGCCGACCCGGGCGCCTCGGCCAGCGCCACGGCGGCCCGCGACCAGCAGGACAAGCGCCTGGCAACGATCCAGCTGCCGGAGGACGCCCCGGGCAAGGAGGGCGGGCCGACGAAACTCCAGCCGGGTACGCCGTTCGCGGGCTCCCCGCTCGGCGAATGTGATCCGGGCAAGGACCTGAAGTCCGACGCCCAGCTGACCCGGGCGCTCCAGCAGAGCTGGCAGGGCGGCGGCAGCGAACTGACCCTGGACAACGGCGTCTTCGGCTACGAGAAGCTGACCGCCGCCGAGGTGCTGGCCGAGATCAGGGCCCGGGTCAGCGGGGACTGCCGGAACGCGACCGGGGCCAGCGTGAAGCACGAGTTCCTCCGGGAACGCCAGCTGGTGGAGCTGCCCGGCATCACGATGTCCTATTCGTACTGCACCAAGGTGACCTACGAGGGCTTCCCCACACCCCAGGCACAGTGCTCCGTGTACTTCGGGCGGGAGATGGGTTGGGGGGTGCTCACGTGTGTCGTGGTCTCCGCGGGGAGCGAGACCGCCGCATGGAAACTCGCTTCCTCGGTCGCCCCTGCGGCGGCCGCCCGCCTGGTGGCCGCCTGACACTTCCTCGACTGGCGGGCCGCACCGAGCCGCGACGCCCGGTCGGGCGGCCCGGTCGGGCCGCCCGGGTCCGGCGATCCCGCGCGACCGCCCCGGGCCCCGTGGTCGCCCGCAACCGCCCCAGGTCCCGTGGTCCCGCGCGACCGCCCAGTTCCCGGTGGTCCCACGCGGCCGCCCAGGCCCCAGTGGTCCCGAACGACCGCCGGGGACCTACAGGTGCCGGTGCATGATGTGCAGCCCCACATAACCGTGCGTCGGATGCAGGAACCCCTCCGGAAGGGTCCCCAGGATCTCGAAGCCGAGCGCCTGCCACAGCCCCACCGCCCGGACATTGGTGGACACGACCGCGTTGAACTGCATCGCGCGATACCCCTCCCCCCGCGCCCAGTCCAGCACGTACTCCCCGAGCGCCCGCCCCACCCCGCGCCCGGAGAACGCCGGATCGACCATGAAGCTCGCGCTCGCGATGTGCGAGGCGCCGCCCATGTGGTTGGGGTTCATCTTCGCGGTACCCATGACGGCCCCGGCGGGGTCCACCGCGACCACCGTGCGGGCCGGCACGCCCAGCAGCCACATGGACCGGGCCCGGTCCTCGGGGGTGTCCCGGTCGTAGGTGTAGGTCTCCCCCGCCGCGATGATCCCGCGCATGAACGGCCAGATCGCCGGCCAGTCCTCGGCGGTCGCTTCCCTGATGATCATGTCCTCCAGAGTAAGGGGCCGGCGGGGCCCCGTAATCCCCGCCGGCCCGGTCAGCGCGCGTGGAACGATGCCCACAGCGGGACCCTCGGGGTCACCAGCAGGGGCATGCGCGCTTCGGAGGGAGTCCGGTCGCCCTTTCGGCCGTTGCACGCCGAGCAGGCGGCGACGGTGTTCTCCCAGTGGTTCTGCCCACCCCGGGACCGGGGCAGGATGTGGTCGATGGTGCTGGCGGCCTTCCCGCAGTACCCGCAGCGGCGGTTGTCGCGGGTGAGCACGCCCGCCCGGGACCAGGACGGCCCGCGGCCCCGGCGCCAGCGGGTCACCACGTAGTGCACGAGCCGGACGACCTTGGGCACGGGGAAGACCCCGATCCGTTGGTCCGGCTCGGCCTCGTGGACCTCGGCCACCCTGCGGCAGAGCATCCGCACCGCGTGCTTGAGGGAGACGCGGTGCAGGGGTCCGAGGTCGGCGTTGATGACGAGTACGGCGTTCACCGCGTCCTCCTTCGAGTGTTGTGGTGGGAACGAAAAAGCCGCCCGTCCCCGGTGGGGTGGGCGGCGGCGGGACCAGCGGAACGCTAGCCGTGCCACCGACCCGGCTCGGGGAGACCGTGGAAAGCCGCGACCGTCGCGCCGCACGCCATCGGGCGCCGGGCTTCCGTCGGGGTACACCACATGTCGGTCTCCGTTGTGATCAGGTTGTCGGGGTGACGGACAGAACCCTACGGCGGGCGGAAACAGCGTCGCAATGCTTTTATGGGTACGTGCACCAGCGACTCTCCTTCGGCGCGGCCGCCGCCGACTACGACTCCCACCGCCCCTCGTACCCGGTGGAGGCCCTCCGCTGGCTGCTCGGCGACCGCCCCCTGCGGGTGGTGGACCTCGGGGCCGGCACGGGCCTGCTGACCCGGGTTCTGCTGTCCCTCGGGCACGAGGTGCTGCCGGTGGAACCGGACCCGGGGATGCGCGCCCAGCTCGACGCCTCGACCCCCGGGGTGACCGCGCTGGACGGCTCCGCCGAGCACATCCCCCTGCCGGACGGCAGCGTCGACGCGGTGGTCGCGGGCCAGGCGTACCACTGGTTCGACCGGGAGCGGGCGCATCCGGAGCTGGCCCGGGTGATCCGGTCGGGCGGGGTGTTCGGTCCGGTGTGGAACATGCGCGACGAGTCCGTGCCGTGGGTCGCGGAGCTGAGCGGGTTCGCCCGGCTGGGCGACGGGAACAGCCGGGAGAACTTCCTGGTCGACGACTTCGGGCCGCTGTTCGAGGCGCCGGTGCGGGAGACGGTCGCGCACAGCGTGCCGATGACGACGGAGCGGCTGGTCGGGTTGATGTCGACCCGGTCGTACTTCCTGATCGCCACGGCCGAGCGCCAGGAGGAGATCCGGGCCGGGATCCGCGCGCTGACGGCCGACCTGCCGGAGACGTTCCCGCTGCCCTACGAGACCCGGGTCTACCGGGGGGTGCGGCGCTAGGGCGCGTCCATCAACCCTGCGAGCACACCACGTCCGCAGAGGGTCTGGAACACGCCGAACACCCACAGGACGTGCATGAGCATCCTGCCGGCCGTCAGGTGCCCGAAAGACAGCCAGGTCGCCCTGGACAGCATGAGGGGACCACCGGGCAGGGCCAGCGCCACGAAGATGGCCGGCCCCGGACGCGACAGCACGAAGCGGTCCTGGAGCAGGAGTTCAGGGGCCAGAAACAACACCACAGCGGCACCGAACGTGGACAGGCCCAGGGTGAACAGGACCAGCGCCCACAGGTGGCGGCGGCGGGCCACCCGCGCGGCCTGGTCCCCGTCGTGAGCGGGGACGGGCTCGGTGAAGTCCATGTCGGGTCCGGGCATCCGAGGATCATCGGGGTTGCCGCTCCGGGCCGCAAGAGTCCAGGAGGGCGCGCGCGTCGGCGTCACTGGCGATCCGTACGAAATGGAGATTCTGGTTGTCGGAGTTGGCGGCCGCCGCCCGGTAGCGCTCGCGGTATTCGGCGTGTTTCACCCACGCCCAGGCGATCACCGAATGCTCGCGGTCGACGGGCAGCAGGCCCCGCAGCGGCTCGCGGTTGCCGTTCCACAGCACCTCGCGGGTGGCCGTCCGGCGCAGGCTCCGCAGTACCACCCGCCACACGACCTGCCATTTCGGCCGGTCGAACCACACGACCGTGTCGGCGCGCGCCCAGACCAGCTCCCGCACCGCGCTGTAGTTCCCGTCGACCACCCAGCCGTCCCCGGCGACCACCTCGGCGGCCCGGGCCCGCAGCTCGTCGGCCGGCAACGGTTCCCAACCGGCCTGGTGGAAGACGGAATCCAGCTCCAGGTACGGCACGCCGAGCCGCTCCGCGAGCGCCCGGCCCAGGGTCGTCTTCCCCGAGCCGGGGGTACCCACCATCGAGACTCTGCGCATCCGGCCGAGCCTAGGGTGTCCGCGCCGGAACACAACCGCTGTGCGGCGGCCGCGGGGCTGGCCGGGTGCGGACAGCCCCGACCAGCCCCGACCGCTACAGGTTGACCGTGAACGTCGAGTCGACGCTCGGCATCACGACCGGGCCGGAGGACCGGCCGCTGCCGTCGTCGACCACGAACCTGACGGTCTGCGGACCGGAGACCTGCATCGTGTACCGGCCGTCGGGCGAGTCCGCCCACCCCATGATGTCCCCGGTGGCGGTGTTGATCGCCAGGATCCGGATCCACTGGGCCCCGGCGACCGTACCGGTCACCGTGTTGCCCTTGGACAGCTTCACGTGGCTGTTGGTGGTCCCGCCCGCCACGACCTGGAGCTTCTTGGCCTTCGTCCGGTCGCCGGCGCCGCCGGACCACTGGGCCGCGTGCGCGGGGTTGTGGGTGTAGAGCAGCGGCCACGCGTACGGGCCGAGCTTGCCGATCCGGTACTGGCCGGACGGGTCCGTGGACACGCACCGGCATTCGCCCGAGCCCGGGTGGTAGCTGCCGAGAGAGACCGTCACGTCGCGGAGCGCGGCCCCGGTCGCCTTGTCGGTGACCTTGCCGGCGATCGTGCCCGCCCGGTCGAGCCGGACATCGGGCGCGGTGCTGCTCTGACCGGCCACGACGTGCAGGGGCGCCGCCTGGAGCGGGTCTCCGGTGCCGCCGGACACGCCGACCCACTGCGCGCCGAGGTCCCCGGTCTCCGGCGCCTCGACGAACATCCGGTAGTCGCCCGTGACGTTCGGGGCGTAGATCTTCGCCACGCCGTTCGCGTCGGACCGGGTCGGCGACGAGAAGCAGCCGACGTAGCTGCTGGTGAGGGGCAGTAGGCACGGATGCGCCCCGGCCACCGGGTTGCCCGCCGTGTCGCGCACCGTCACGGTCACCATCGGGGTCGCCGTCAGGCTGGTCTGGAGCGGCACGGTCTGGCCGGCGAGGACCGTGACCGACGCCGGGCGGCCGTCGTACGTGTCGGCCCAGACGTACGCGGAGTACTCGCCGATGGTGAGGCCCTCCACGATCGCCACGCCGGTGCCCTCCGCGCACGCGGACCGGTAGCCGACGGAGGCGCAGACGTTGCCGATCGGCGCGCCCGTCGCGGAGTCGGTGGCGGTGACCCGCACGGAACCGGTCGGCAGGATGCTGTCGACGATGTCGGTGGCCTCGTTCGCGCGGACCGTGATCCAGTCGGCCGCCTCGCGGCTGCGCTTCCCGTGGAAGAACTGGGACTCGTAGCTGCCGTAGCCGGTCTGGAAGGAGACCTTGTAGTCGTCCGCGAAGGTGGTGAACGAGAACCGGCCGTCGGCGTCCGTGTAGCCCCCGAGGTCGGAGTACGAACCGCTGGCGGCGTGGTAGGCGTACACCCGGAGCTGGGCGGGGGCCGGGCCGCCGGCCGCGGTGAGCACCCGGCCGGCGAGGGTGCCGGTGGGCAGGAGCCGCTCGTCGACCGTGAGGGTCTGGTCGGCGACCACCGTGTACCGGCCGGCGGTCGACTGGGACTTCTGCCCCGGCGCGAACTGGTGCCCGGCGTCGTTGCCGTCGGCGATGGCGAAGCTCAACAGGTACTCGCCGGGGTGCAGCCCCGCCAGGGTGTACCGGCCGTTGTAGATGGTCTGGCTGCTCACCCAGCCCCCGTCGGGGGTGTACGCCCGGACGTAGCTGTACATCACGGGCTGCCCGGCGGCGTTGGTGAGCGTGCCGCTGACCGTGCCGGTCGGCAGGGCGACGTCGTCCACCGTGACGGTCTGCCCGGCGGCCACGGTGAACCGGGTCGCGTCCTCGCGCTTGACCTTGCCGTAGGCGTACTGGTCGCTGTGCGCCCAGGAGTCGAAGTAGACCAGGTACTCGCCGGGCTCGACGTCGAGGGTGAACGAGCCGTCCGCGCCGATCGGGGTCCACTTGTCGCCGGTGTAGTCCGGGTGGCTGACCCGCACCGTCGCGTAGGGGACGGCCTCGCCGGCGGCGGTGCGGTAGTGGCCGCTGATCGTGCCGGTGGCGGCCTGGGCGGGCGCGGCGAGCGCCGGCCCGGTCGGAACGAGGAGAGCGATCGCCAAGGCAGCCACCGCCGTGGCCTCCCGTAGCTTTGGCATGCGCATCTGGGGACATCCTTTGTGGATGGAGGGTGAGGAGAGCCTCCATTGTAGGTTCCAGGGCGCCCCGACACTGCCCCGTGAGGAACGACTCAAGCCCATGACCAGGGGATTTTGGGTCCCTTGGTCATGGGCTCGCGGCTACCGTCCCATCAGGACGGAGTTGTCGTCAGAAGCCGAGTTTGCGCAACTGCTTCGGGTCGCGCTGCCACTCCTTGGCCACCCGGATGTGCAGATCCAGGAAGATCCGGGTACCGAGCAGCTTCTCGATCTCCGCCCGGGACCGCACCCCCACATCCCGCAGCCGGCTGCCCTTGTGCCCGATGATGATGGCCTTCTGCGAGGGCCGTTCGACGTACAGGTCGGCGAAGATCCGGGTCACCCCGTCCTCGACCTGCACCTCCTCGACCATCACCGCGATGGAGTGCGGCAGCTCGTCGCGGACGCCCTCCAGCGCGGCCTCGCGGATCAGCTCGGCGATCAGCACGTTCTCCGGCTCGTCGGTGAGCGCGTCGTCCGGGTAGAGCTGCGGGGACTTCGGCAGCAGCTTGGTCATGACCTGGAGCAGCACGTCGACCTGCTCCCCGGAAACCGCCGAGACGGGTACGATCTCCGCGAACGCGCCCAGCTCCGCCACGGCCAGCAGCTGTTCGGCCAGCCGTTCCTTGGTGACCAGGTCCGTCTTGGTGACCACCGCGATGATGGTCGCCTTCAGCTCGCTGATCTCGCTGGTGATGAACGTGTCGCCCTTGCCGATGTCCTCGTCCGCCGGGATGCACAGGCCGATCACGTCGACCTCGCTCCACGTCTGGCGGACCAGGTCGTTGAGGCGCTCGCCCAGCAGGGTGCGCGGCCGGTGCAGGCCGGGGGTGTCGACCAGGATGAGCTGGCCGTCCGGCCGGTGCACGACGCCCCGGATGATGTGCCGGGTGGTCTGCGGCTTGTTGCTCGTGATCGCGATCTTGGCGCCGACCAGGGCGTTCGTCAGCGTGGACTTGCCGGCGTTGGGCCGGCCCACGAAGCAGGCGAACCCGGCCCGGAAGTCGGCGCGTTCCACGCCGATGCCGGCGGAGCCGCCCGCGCCGGTGCTGGGGGTGAGGAGCTGCTTGGCACCGGCCTTGTTGGCGCCGGCCTTGCGCTGCGGACCCGGGTCACGGGGCACGGGCCCCGGCCGGCCACCGGCACCCTTGCCAGCCCCGCCACGAGACTCGGCCCCACCACGGGACCCGTCCCCGCCACGGGATTCAGCCCGACCGTCACGACCTCGCGCCTCCGCCGGTCCTCGCGCCGCACCACGGCCCGGAGTCGGGTCACTGCCCGCACCCCGACCAGCCGCGGCCCGGCCGGCCGCCACACCGTCCCGACCCCACGCGGTGCCCCGGCCACCCGAGGCACCCTCGGTGTCCCGGCCGCCGCGCACCGTCCCGGAAGCCCCACCGTCGGCCCCGCGACGCGCGCCGTGGTCCCGGTCACCCGGCCTCGGCGGTCCCGACACCCGCCGCCCGTCACCGTCCCCGGCCGCCGCGGCCTGGGCCGCCGCGTTACCGGCGGCGCGTGCCCCGGGCCCGCGCTTCCAGACGGGCTTGGTCGACGGGTACCAGTCCTTGCCCTCCTGCTTGGGCTTGTCGTCCTTCTCGGGCTTGTGCCGCCCGGACCCCTTCGAGCCGGCCCTGCTCACGCCGACCCCATCACGGCGCCGGACGGATCCGCCACGTACAGCGGGGCGTCGGCGGACAGGTCGCGCACGGCGGCCAGCCCGGCCCCGTCGACCAGGGAACCCTCGGTCACGACGACCGCCGCTTCCAGCTTCGAGGCTCCGGCGGCCACGGCCTGGGCCACGGCGCCCTGGAGCGCGGTCAGGGAGAGGTTGGGCAGCGCGACGGTGGCCGCCGCGTACGTCCGGCCGTCGCCGTCGCGGACCGCCGCCCCCTCGGGGGCCCCGATCCGGGCCCTGGCCGACCTGGCCAGCGTCACCAGCTTGCCGTCCTCCGCGTCCAGCTCAGTCATCAGAACCCTCCCCATCTGTCACTTGGCGTACCACCACGGTATCGATCCTGTTCCGCCGGCCGGCGGTGCCCTCGGCGGTGAGCTCCAGCCCGGCCACCTCGGCCTGCGCCCCGGGGATCGGCACCCGGCCCAGCGTCTGGGCGAGCAGGCCGCCCACGGTCTCCACGTCCTCGGCCGGGATCTCCATCCCGAACAGCTCGCCGAGATCCTCGATCGACAGCCGGGCGAGGACCCGCAGGGAGCCGTCGGGGAGCTTCTCGACCGGGGGGCGCTCGACGTCGTACTCGTCGGTGATCTCGCCCACGATCTCCTCGAGGATGTCCTCGATGGTGACCAGGCCGGCGGTGCCGCCGTACTCGTCCACGACGATCGCGATGTGGATCCGGGCGGCCTGCATCTCGCGGAGCAGGTCGTCCACGGGCTTGGACTCGGGCACGAACTCGGCCGAGCGCATCAGCTCGCGCACGGGAAGGTCCGGGCTCTCCAGCCGGCGGATGATGTCCTTGAGGTAGATCACCCCGAGCACGTCGTCGATGCTCTCGCCGATCACCGGGATCCGGGAGAAGCCGCTGCGGATGGCCAGCGCCATGGCCTGGCGGAGCGCCTTGCGTTCCTCGATCCACACCATGTCGGTCCGGGGCACCATGACCTCGCGGGCGATGGTGTCGCCCAACTCGATCACGGAGTAGATCATCGTGCGCTCGTCGTGGTCGACCGTGCCGCGTTCCTCGGCGAGGTCGACCATCTCGCGCAGTTCGGTGGCGGTGGTGAACGGGCCCTCGCGGAACCCCTTGCCCGGGGTGACCGCGTTGCCGATCACGATCAGGAGCCGGGCCAGCGGGCCGAGCGCCCGGCCGATCCAGCGGACGAACGGGGCGACGGCCAGCGCCACCGGGTACGCGTGCTGGCGGCCCAGGGTCCTCGGCCCCACCCCGACGATCACGAAGCTGACCACGGTCATCGAGGCGGCCGTGACGGTGGCGGCCTGCCAGCCGGCGGACCACGTGTCGATCGCGACCAGCGCGACGAGGGTGGTGGCCGTCAGCTCGCAGGCGAGCCGGAGCAGCAGGAGCAGGTTGAGATAGTGCGGCTTGTCGCCGGCGATGATCTCCAGTGAGCGCGCGCCCCGGACCCCGGCCCGGGCGAGCTCGCCGCTCCGGGCCGGTGAGGACACCGTGATGGCCGCGTCGACGGCCGCGAAGACTCCAGCGAAGAGCACCAGCGTGACCGCGACGGCCAGCAGGGTTGTGTCGGGCATCAGGCCGTGCTCGCCCGCCATCCGGTGAGCAGCTTGCCCTGGAGCCCGAACATCTCGCGCTCCTCCTCCGGCTCGGCGTGGTCGTAGCCTAGGAGGTGCAGCACGCCGTGCACGGTGAGCATGTGCAGCTCGTCGTCGGTGGAGTGCCCGGCGGTCTTGGCCTGGGTGGCCGCGACCTCCGGGCACAGCACGATGTCCCCGAGCAGCGCCGGCTCGTCGTGCTCGGTGCCGTTGCCGGGACCCCGGTCGACCGTCATCTCGTCCATGGGGAACGCGAGCACGTCGGTCGGGCCGTCACCGCCCATCCACCGTTGGTTCAACTCCGCCATGTACTCGACCTCGACGAGCAGGATCGACAGCTCCGCGAGCGGGTTGATCCCCATCTCGTCGAGGGCGTACCTGGCCACGGCGAGGATCGGGTCCGTGGCGGTCTCGACGCCGGACTCGTTCGCGATCTCGATGGACACGTGTGTTCTGACTCCTGCTTGTCTAGCGCCGACGCCCCTGCTGCCGGTTGGGCAGCGGGTGCGGCCGGGCTTCCTGTCGCGCGTCGTCCCACTTGGCGTACGCGTCGACGATGTCGCCGACCAGCCTATGGCGTACCACGTCGGAGCTCGCGAGCTGGGCGAAGTGCACGTCCTCCACGCCTTCCAGGATCTCCCGGACGACCCGCAGGCCGCTGTTCGTCCCGTTGGGGAGGTCGACCTGGGTGACGTCGCCCGTGACCACGATCTTGGAGCCGAAGCCGAGCCGGGTGAGGAACATCTTCATCTGCTCGGGCGTGGTGTTCTGCGCCTCGTCCAGGACGACGAACGCGTCGTTGAGCGTCCGGCCGCGCATGTACGCCAGGGGGGCGACCTCGATCGTGCCGTTCGCCATCAGACGCGGGATCGACTCGGGGTCGATCATGTCGTGCAGCGCGTCGTACAGCGGGCGCAGGTAGGGGTCGATCTTGTCGTAGAGCGTGCCGGGCAGGAAGCCGAGGCGCTCGCCGGCCTCGACGGCGGGCCGGGTCAGGATGATCCGGGTGACCTGCTTGGCCTGGAGCGCCTGGACGGCCTTGGCCATCGCCAGGTACGTCTTGCCCGTACCGGCGGGGCCGATCCCGAACACGATGGTGTGCTCGTCGATCGCGTCCACGTACCGCTTCTGGTTCAGGGTCTTGGGGCGGATGGTCTTGCCGCGTCGGGACAGGATGTTGAGGGTCAGCACCTCGGCCGGCCGCTCGTCACCGCCGCCCTCGATCATGCCGACCGTGCGGCGGACAGCGTCTTCCGTCAAGGTCTGGCCTTTCTCGATGAGCTCCAGCAGCTCGGTGAAGACCCGTTCGGCGTGGGCGTTGTCAGCCGCCTCGCCGGTGAAGGTGATCTCGTTGCCCCGGACGAGCACGTCGCTCTTCAGGGACTTCTCCACGAGTTTGAGCATTTCGTCACGGGGACCCAGGAGCTGCACCATCCAGCTCGGGTCGCTCACGGTGATCTTGGATTGAACCCGCTGCGCCGCGGTAGGGGGTGTTCCGGACATACGTTGGCCCGTAGGGGCCTGTCCCACCTGCTCTCCCTGCCCTGGGCCGACACCGCCGGCCGCCTGCTGATGCACCCATGGTATCGGGAGAACCCCCGGGCGGCCCGCATGATTTTCGCGGCGGTCAGGAAAAAGAGCCCCCGTCGAAGGCCTGCTGGTCGCGGCTGAACCGGTACGTCGCCCAGTGCAGGCCGACGACCGTGCCCGAAGCGTCGCGGGTCAGCCGGAGCAGCTCGCCGACCTCGCGGCCCGACACGGTGCGCAGGACGTCCGCCGACTGCGGTTCGAACACCGCCGGGGCGCGGTCCGCGGGCAGGCCGGCGGCGCGGGCGACCAGGTGGCCGTTCTCCCAGCGGAAGATGTGCTCGAAGCCCTCGCCCCACCAACGACCCAGGACAGAACGGAACTCGTCGGGTACGGACGCGCCCGGCGCCCACGGGGTCACGTCGACCGGATCGTTCTCCACCGACGCGGCCAGCAGGTCGTGCGCCAGGTCGAGGACGACGGCCCCGTTGCCCGAGGAACCGAGCACGGCCGCGCCCATGCCCCGGGGGCTGCCCGGACCGCGCCGCCCGTACGCGGCGGCCAGGAAGCCCGGCATCGCCCCGTCGTGGCCCACGTGCACGACCCGGTCGGCCTGCGGCACCATGATCAGCCCGAGCCCGAACGCCGCGCCCCAGACCTCGGCGTCGTTGGTCGTGACCGGCCAGCGCGCCTCCTCCAGGGTCGCCTCGGCCAGCACCGCGCCCGCCGGGTCGACGCTCGCCGGGTCGGTCAGGAACGCCGCCCACCGGGCGAGGTCCAGTGCCGTACCCCACAGCTGGGCGGCCGGCGCGATCCCGCCGCACTCCAGGCGGGGCTCGACGCGGGCGTGGTCGGAGTACGCGTCGACCTGGTAGCCGGTCACCGCCACGTCCGTCGGCTCGCTCGTGATGGAGGTCAGGCCCAGGGGCTTGAGGACGAGGTCGGTGAGAACCTCCTCCCACGTACCGCCGCGCAGGGCCGCCACGGCCTGGCCGACCAGGGCGAGGCCGAGGTTCGAGTAGTGGAAGCGGCGCGCGGACGGCAGCACCTGCTCGGCCCGGTGCAGCTCGGCGAGCAGGTCGGCGGCCCCGGGCACCCGCAGGCTGTCCCAGACGTCGCCGTCGGGTTCGCGCTGGATGCCGGAGGTGTGGCTGAGCAGCCGGCGGAACGTGTGGACGCCGTGCGCGTCCAGCGGCAGGTGCCGGCCCACCGGGTCGTCGAGGTCGATCAGGCCGGCGTCGCGGGCCTGCAACGCCAGGACGGCAGTGAACGTCTTGGTGACCGAGCCCATCCGGAACTGGCTCGCGTCGTCGAGCGGCCGGTCCGTCCCCGAACCGCCCACCGTGAACGCCCAGTCGGGACGGTCGGCGCGCACCACCGCCGCCTGCACCGCCGGAACCCGGCCCTCCGCCTGCGCACCGCGGACCCGCCGCTCCAGCTCCTTCATGTCGGCGACGCTATCAGCCGCCGGGCGCGGCCCGATAACGGTCAGATCTCAGCCGAGCCGGCCGAGCGCGCGCCCGCCGAGCACGTGCAGGTGGACGTGGAACACGGTCTGACCGGCTTCGGCGCCCACGTTGGTCACCAGCCGGACGGAGTCGCGCCCGTCGGTCTCGGCGACCTGCCCGGCGGCGGCGACCAGCTCACCCATGAGGGCCGGGTCGGCGGCGGCCAGCTCGACGGCGTTGTCGTAGTGCGTCTTCGGCACGACCACCACGTGCGTGGGGGCCTGCGGGGAGATGTCGCGGAAGGCCAGCACGCGGTCGGTGTCGAGCACCACGGTGGCGGGCAGCTCACCCTGGACGATCCGGCAGAACAGACAGTCAGTCACTTGGGCAGGATAGACCCGCCGGGAACGAATCCGGACTGCGCGGTGGGCTCAGCCGCAGGGTGCTGCCCTGGCGCCTGAACCCGCCGCTCGCCGGATTCGCCCTCAGCGGGCCACTGCGCCTTGGAGCGAGGTCAAGATCGTCCAAACCGTTGGCGTGTACCCGGCTACCAGCGGCCCAGGCGCGCCGACAGCACCGAGAGCGCGGCGACGCCGGCCGTGGAAGTGCGCAGCACGTTCGGGCCGAGCCGGACGGGGATCGCGCCCCGGTCGGCGAAGTCGAGGACCTCGTTGGAGTCGATGCCGCCCTCCGGACCCACCACCAGGGTGATGTCCCCGGCCGGCAGCGGCACCGTGGACAGCGCGACGTCGGCCTCCTCGTGCAGGACGAACGTCGGGGTCACCTGCGCGGTGCTCCGTAGCTCGGAGACCGTGGGGAACCAGGCCCGCCGGGACTGCTTGGCCGCCTCCCGGGCCACCGCCCGCCACTTCTCCAGGGACTTGGCCGCCCGCTCGCCCTTCCAGTGCGTGATCGACCGGGACGCCTGCCACGGCACGATCTCGTCGACGCCGACCTCGGTCATCGCCTGGACGGCCAGCTCGGCCCGCTCGCCCTTGGGCAGGCCCTGGACCACGACGAGCCGGGGGTCGGCGGGGGCGGTGCGGAACCGCTCCTCCAGTCGTACCCCCAGACTGCCCTTCGCGACGTCGACCACGACGCACTCGGCGGTGGCCCCCGCGCCGTCACCCAGCAGCAGCCGCTCGCCGACCCGGAGCCGCTGCACGTCGGCGGCGTGCCGCCCCTCGGGGCCGTCCAGGGTGAACCGGTCGCCGGACGGCAGCTCCGCGACCCAGAACAAGGCCAGACTCACGCGCACTCCTCGCACTCGGGCCGGCGGCCCGCCCCGGGCACCGGTGGGCCGTCCGGGGTGCCCCGCGACCATCCGCGAGGATAACCCGCCGCCCCGCCCCCGCACCGCGCCTACGGCGCACGCGACCGGTCGAGCCGGCTCGCCACGGAGCGGAGATCGACCGGGGCACCCGTGCTGGGTGCGGCGACGCGTCCCGGAGCCCCGGTGGCGACCCGACCGGCCCGGCAGTCGGCGACCCGAGCCCGGACATGATGCGGGCCCGGGCGACCCCCGAAAGGGCCACCCGGGCCCGGAAGCCGCGTCGGCGGTTACTTGAGCGCGTCCTTGACCCGGGAGAAGAACCCGCCGCCCTGCTTGGTCACCTCGACCAGCTCCTCGCCCCGGGACCGCGCGAACTCCCGCAGCAGCCGCTCGGAGTCGCCGTCGAGCTTCGTGGGCGTCTTGACGTCCAGGTGCACGTAGATGTCGCCCCGGCCGTTGCCGCGCAGGTGCGGGACGCCCTTGCCGCGCAGCCGCAGGTTGCTCCCCGGCTGGGTGCCGGGCCGGATGTCGATCAGCTCCTCGCTGTCCAGCGTCTTGATCGTCAGCTGGGTGCCGAGGGCCGCCGCCGTCATCGGCACGGACACGGTGCAGTGCAGGTCGTCGCCCTTGCGGGTGTACACCTCGTGCCGGCGCTCGTGGATCTCCACGTACAGGTCGCCGGCCGGGCCGCCGCCGGGGCCGACCTCGCCCTGGCCTGAGAGCCGGATCCGCATCCCGTCCTCGACGCCGCCGGGGATCTTCACGGTCAGGTTGCGCCGGGACCGGACCCGGCCGTCGCCGTTGCAGGTGGCGCACGGGTTGGGGATGACGCTGCCGAAGCCCTGGCACGCGGCGCACGGGCGGGCGGTGACGACCTGGCCCAGGAACGTGCGCTGCACGCTCTGCACCTCGCCGCGGCCCTGGCAGACGTCGCAGGTCACGGGGGTGGTGCCGGCCGCGCAGCCGCCGCCGTCGCACGTGGCGCACACGATGGCCGTGTCGACGGTGAGCGGGGCCTCCAGGCCGAACGCGGTCTCGTGCAGGTCCAGTTCGAGGCGCAGGACCGCGTCCGCTCCCGCGCGCACGCGCGAGCGCGGGCCACGGCCGGCCGAGTTGCCGAAGAAGGCGTCCATGATGTCCTGGAAGCCGACGAAGGGGCTGCCGCCGGGGGGCATGCCGCCGCCGTTGGGCGCCAGCGGGTCGCCGCCGAGGTCGACCATCTGGCGCTTCTGCGGGTCGGACAGGACCTCGTACGCCGCGCTGATGTCCTTGAACTGCTCCTGCGCCTCTGGGGCCGGGTTGACGTCCGGGTGGAACTGGCGGGCCAGTTTCCGGTACGCCTTCTTCAACTCGTCCTGGCTGGCGTCCCGGCTCACGCCCAGGATCGCGTAGTAGTCCTTGGCCACTGTCGTCCTAACTCAGTTTTGGGAGTTCTGGGCGAGTATCTCGCCGACATAACGGGCCACCGCGCGGACGGTGGCCATGGTCGAGGGGTAGTCCATCCGGGTGGGGCCGAGGACCCCGAGGCCGCCGACGGCTGTCGTGCCGGGGCCGTAACCGGTGGAGACCACCGAGGTGGAGCGCAGATCGACGAACTCGTTCTCGTCGCCGATCAGGACGCGCACCATGCTGGAGGAGTCGGTCTCGCCGATCAGTTTGAGCAGCACGACCTCCTCCTCGATGGCTTCGAGAATCGGCATCAGCGAGCCGGGGAAGTCCAGCGCGCTGCGGGTCAGGTTGACGGTGCCGGCGAGGGCCAGGCGCTCCTCGCCGCGTTCGACCAGGGTCTCCAGGAGAACGGTCGACAGACTGATCATCGCGGGGCGGAGGTCGAAACGCACCTCTTCCACCAGAGCCTGCACCAGGGTCGGCGTGTCGATCAGTTTCTTCCCGACGAGCTTCTCGTTGATCTGCCGGCGGAGCGCCATGATCGACTCTTCGTCGGTCGGGCCCGGCAGCTCGCACAGCCGCTGCTCGACCCGGCCGGTGTCCGTGATCATCACGAGCATGATCCGGGTGGTACTGACCGCGATGAGTTCCAGGTGCCGGACGGAACTGCGGGTCAGCGACGGGTACTGCACGACGGCGACCTGCCGGGTCAGCTGCGCGAGCAGCCGCACGGACCGGTGGACCACGTCGTCCAGGTCGACGGAGCCGTCGAGGAAGCGCTGGATGGCCCGCTTCTCCGCCGGGCTCATCGGCTTGATCCGGCTGAGCTTGTCGACGAACAGCCGGTATCCCTTGTCGGTGGGCACCCGGCCGGCGCTGGTGTGCGGCTGGCGGATGTACCCCTCCTCCTCGAGGACGGCCATGTCGTTGCGCACGGTGGCGGAGGACACCCGCAGGTTGTGCCGTTCCACCAGCGCCTTGCTGCCCACCGGCTCCTGGGTGGCGACGTAGTCCTCGACAATCGCGCGCAGAACGTCCAGTTTCCGCTCATCCATCGGCACGCCCATCACCTCCCTGGCACTCCCGTGGCGTGAGTGCCAGTCTACGACCGCTGACAAGTCATGTGCCGACTCTGCTGTCAGCTTGCTGTCAGCTGACAGACTTCCGTGATCAAGACCACTAGGTTGTCGGCATGACGCAACCCCCTCCCCCGCCTGGCTACGGGTATCCCCCACCCCCACCAGCCAACTCCGACGAGAAGACCTGGGCACTCGTCGCCACCTTCGGCGCCGCGGTCGGCGCTTTCGTCTCCTGCGGCGTGCTCGGTTTCGTCGGCCCGCTGGTGGCTTTCCTGGCGAAGGGCAAGGAGTCCCCGGCCGTCCGGGCGCACTCGCTCGCGGCCCTGAACTTCCAGGCCCCGCTGAGCGCGGTGGCGTTCCTGTTCGTGATCGTCTACCAGTGCGCGGGCAACATCATCCCGGGCGTCGGCTGGCTGATCGGGCTCCTCGCGGGCCTCATCTCCCTGGCCGTGTTCGTCGTCGCGATCCTGTTCGGCGTGCTCGCGGGCGTGAAGGCCAACGAGGGGCAGTTCTACAAGTACCCGTTCACCTTGGACCTGATCAAGTAAGTAGGCCGGGCGCAGGGCTCCCCTACCGGGGTGCCCTGGCCTACCCTGACGTCGTGACTGACAACGATCACGACTTCCCCGTCACCGGCCCGCCGTGGAACCCGCCCCGGCCGGCTCCCGGTGGCTACCGGGTGCCCCCGCCCCCGCCGCGGTTCCAGGCGCGGCCGGGCTCCGGCTACGGGCACGGCGGCCCGGGCGACCCCGCCGACCCGGCGTACGCGGGCCCGGCCCCGCACCGCCTGGAGATGTCGGACGCGGCGATGACCCACTACCTGGGGCTGGCCGGCATCCTCGGCCCCATCCTGATGTACGTGATCAAGGGCCCCACCTCGGGCTGGGTCAGAGCCAACGCCGCCGAGGCCCTGAACTTCCACATCTCGATGATCTTCTGGTCCCTGGGCTGGATCCTGGTGTCGTTCGTCGCGGCCTGCGGGCTCGGCGCGATCACGAACGGGGTCGGCTTCTTCGTGGTCTTCCTGCTCGCGTTCGTGCCGCTGGTCGTGTCGGTCACGTTCTCGGTGATCGCCGGGGCGGCGGCCAGCCGGGGCCGGTTCTACACGTACCCGTTGACCATTCGGATGATCAAGGGCTGACCTCGGCGGTGACGGTCTCCGTACCCGTCGCGTCCTTCTTCTTCTGCCAGGTGCCGTCGCCCGGGGTCCACTCCATGCCCGCGTAGCGCACGGCGCGGACCCCGTGCTCCTCGGCGTGCGCGACCAGCCAGTGCGCGTACTGCCAGCCGGCCTGGGCGTCGCGGGGCTTGAGGTCCATGGCCGTGGCCCGGGTCGCCCCCGCCTGCCCCCAGTCGAGCTTGAGCGCGGCGGCCAGCGCGGCGACGGCCGCGGAACCCTGCTGCTTCGGGTCGCCGGGCAGGGTGCACGCCACGGCCTGCCCCGCCGAGCCGCCGAGCGCCCGGGTGAGGATCTCGGACTTCTCGGCCCACTGCTCGTACAGCTCCGGGTGCGCGCTGATCTGCACGGCCTGGGCGGCGTCGGTGACCCGCATGTCCTGCCAGCCGGGGATCTTGACGAGCTTGTCGTAGAACTTCCCGGTCGCGTACCGCTGGTCGGCGATCTGTTCCGGGGTGCCCCAGCCCATGGAGGGCCGCTGCTGGAACAGGCCGATCGAGTCGCGGTCCCCGCCCGACAGGTTGCGGATCTTCGACTCCTGCCAGGCGGTCGCGAGCGCGACCACGACCGCCCGCTCGGGCAGCTTGCGCCGGATGCCGACGGCGGCGATGGTCGCGGCGTTGGACAGCTGGTCCGCGTCGAGGGTCACCGTGCCGCCGGCGGTCACCGTGCAGGACTTTCCGGACACCGGGAGCTTCAGGTTCTCACCGAGGAAACGGGCCACGAAGTAGCCGCCGGTACAGACCAGCACGACTCCAACGGCCAACACGGTGAGTAACGTCCGGGTCCGCATGGGACACCACCCTACGCGCTAGTACGGCGCTCCGGCACCCACGAGGGGACACGCTTCGCGGCGAACGCGGCCACACCTTCCCGACCCTCGGCGGACAGGAAATATCCGGCCGACAACTCGGCCAGTTCGCGGAGCTGCTCGCGGACCGGAGCCCTGAGCAGGCCCTTCGCGCCGGCCAGCGCGCCGGGTGCGCCGAGAACGAGCGCGTCGAGGTACCGGCGGACCGCCGGATCGAGGTCGGATTCCGGTACGGCGGCTGTCACGAGTCCGACATGCTCGGCCCGGTGGCCGTCGAAGACCTCGCCCGTCAGGTACAACTCGGAGGCAGCACGGGGCGTGAGTCGGGGCAGGACTGTTGCGGAGATCACCGCCGGAATCACCCCGAGTCGGACCTCGGTGAAGGCGAACGTGGCGGCCGTCGAACACACCGCGATGTCGGCGGCGGCGATCAGCCCGAGGCCGCCGGCGCGGGCCGGGCCGGCGATCCGGGCCACGACCGGCTTGGGCGCCTCGACGAGGTCGGCGAGCAGGTCGACCAGCGCGGCGGCCGGCACCTGGCCGGACTCGCGGGCGGCGGCGGTCTCCTTCAGGTCGGCCCCGGAGCAGAACACCGGGCCGGCGTGGTCGAGCAGGATCGCCCGGACCGCGTCGTCGGCCAGGGCCTGCCGGAGCGCGTCGGTGAACTGCCTGATCAGGGGCGTGGAGAGCGCGTTGCGGTTGCTCGGGCTGTCGAGAGTGAGAGTCGCCACGCCATCCGCGGCGGCGTACCTGACGAGTTCTTCGGCCATGACCGGCACACTAGTCGCATGCCAGGCGTACTCCCTTCCGGTGCTCCCGTCCCCACGGACGGTTCGCTGCCCCCCTCCGCCCTCGCCGCCGCAGGTTCATCCGGTTTCGGGGTGTATGCCCATGTCCCCTTCTGCGCGTCCCGCTGCGGCTACTGCGACTTCAACACCTACACGCCGAGCGAGGGCGTGACCCAGACCGGCTACGTCAACCAGGTGCTGGCCGAGCTCAAACTCGCCTCCCGGGTACTGCGCGGCCCCCGCCCCGTCTCCGCCGTGTTCGTCGGGGGCGGCACCCCCACCCTGCTGCCGCCGTCCGAGCTGGGCCGGCTGCTGGAGCGGATCGACGCGACCTGGGGCTTCACCGACGACGTGGAGATCACCACCGAGGCGAACCCGGAGACGGTCAGCCCGACGATGCTCAAGGAGCTCAGGTCGGCCGGCTTCAACCGGATCTCGCTGGGCATGCAGTCGGCGGCCCCGCACGTGCTGGCCGTTCTCGACCGCAAGCACAGCCCCGGCCGCGCCGTCCAGGCCGCGCAGGAGGCCCGGGACGCCGGCTTCGACCACGTCAACCTCGACCTGATCTACGGTACGCCGGGCGAGCGGCCCGAGGACTTCGCCGCGTCCCTCGACGCCGTCCTCGACGCGGGGGTCGACCACGTCAGCGCGTACGCCCTGATCATCGAGGACGGCACCCGGCTGGCCGCGCGGATGCGGCGGGGCGAGCTGCCGTACCCCGACGACGACGTGGCCGCCGACCGGTACCTGGCGGCGTCGTCCACCCTGGAGGCCGCCGGCCTGAACTGGTACGAGGTCTCCAACTGGGCCCGCCCCGGCGGCGAGTGCCGGCACAACCTGCTCTACTGGCGCGGCGGGGACTGGTGGGGCCTCGGGCCGGGCGCGCACAGCCATGTGGGCGGCGTGCGGTGGTGGAACGTGAAGCACCCCAACGCGTACGCGGCCCGGGCGGCCGACAAGGTGTCCCCCGGGGTCGGGCGGGAGCTGCTCACCGCCGAGGAACGCCGGATCGAGGAGATCATGCTGCGGCTGCGGCTCGCCGAGGGGCTGCCGTTGGCGCTGCTCGACGGGGCCGGGCTGGCGGCGGCGCACCGGGCGGTGGCGGACGGGTTGTTGACGCTGGTCGAGGACCGGGCGGTGCTGACGCTGCGCGGGCGGCTGCTCGCCGACGCGGTGATCCGCGACCTGACCTGAGGCCCGGCACGGCCCGGCGGGGACCGGCCCGGCCCGGCCCGGCCAGGCACGGCCCAGCCCGGCGAGGCGCGACGCCCCGATCAGGTCGGGGCGGGCCACATCAGGCCATGTCATGCCGGGGCCGGGCAGCGCGGGACCCGCTGCCCGGCGGATCCGTCAGAGCGCCCACGCGTACTGGACCGGCCACCCCGGCCGCGCCCCCAGCTCCACCGCCGCGCGCCGCGCCCACGACGGATCCCGGAGCAGCTCCCGCCCGAGCAGTACCGCGTCGGCCTGTCCGGTCGCCACGATGTCCTCGGCCTGCTTCGGCTCGGTGATCAGCCCGACCGCACCGACCGCCACCCCGGCCTCGGCGCGCACCCGGGCCGCGAACGGCACCTGGTAGCCGGGCCCGGTGACGACCTTCGCGTCCCGGGCGATGCCGCCGGAGGACGTGTCGACCAGGTCCACGCCGTGCTCGCGGAGCAGTCCGGCCAGCCGGACGGTGTCGTCCACGGTCCACCCGTCGCGCGGGTCGGCGGGGTTCTCCGTCAGCCAGTCCGTGGCGGAGGTGCGGTAGAAGACGGGCAGGTCGGCCGGCCACACGGCGCGGACCGCGTCCACCACCTCCAGCGCGAACCGGGCCCGGTTCTCGAACGACCCGCCGTAGGCGTCGGTGCGGTGGTTGGCGTGCGGGGAGAGGAACTCGTGGATCAGGTACCCGTGCGCGCCGTGCACCTCGACCACCCGGAACCCGGCGTCGAGCGCCCGGCGGGCGGCGGCGGCGAAGTCGGCGACGATGCCCCGGATCTCCTCGACGGTCAGCTCGGCGGGTTCGCGCAGGCCGTCGAAGGCCTCGGCGCTGGGCGCGACCGGGGTCCAGCCACCGTCGGCGTCCGGCACCGTCGCGGCCTCGGCCCACGGGGCGGTCGCGGAGGCCTTGCGGCCGGCGTGCGCGAGCTGGATGCCGGGGACCGTGCCCTGGGTCGTGAGGAAGTCGGTGATCCGGACGAACGCGTCGCGCTGGGTGTCGTTCCACAGCCCCAGGTCGCCGGGCGTGATCCGGCCGGCGGGGTTCACGGCCGTGGCCTCGACCAGGATCAGGCCCGCGCCGCCGGCCGCCCGGGCCGCCAGGTGGGTCAGGTGCCAGTCGTTGGGTACGCCGTCGACCGCGCTGTACATGCACAGCGGGGCCATCCAGATCCGGTTCGGGATGGTGAGCGATCGCAGGGTCAGGGGTTCGAACAGGGCGCTCACAGCCACTCCTTTAGTACGACAGGCTTCGTAGTACGGCAGATGTGAAACTACCATGCCTGTCGTACTATGGAAACCATGTCGCCGAGAGCCCTGCCACACCCCGCCACGGACGAGATCACCCTCGCCGCCGTGCTGCACGCCCTGTCCGACCCGGTGCGGCTGCGGATCGCGACGATGCTGGCCGACGGGCACGGCGACATGGCCTGCATCGCCTTCGACCTGCCGGTGACCAAATCCACGACCACCCACCATTTCCGGGTACTGCGGGAGGCGGGCGTCATCGCGCAGCACTACCAGGGCACGTCGAAGATGAGCACGCTGCGCCGCGAGGACCTGGAGGCACTGTTCCCGGGCGTGCTGACGAGCGTGCTGAACGCGGCACGCGGCGCACAGACCGGGGAAGCGGCGCACCCGGCCTGAGCGGACGCGGCCGACGTCGGACGCGTACCGCCGGTCATGTCACTGGCTGGTCGGGTGCGCCTTCCACCGGGCGAGGTCGTGACCGGTCTCGACGGTATTCGGGTGGTCGGCGCCGAGAACCCGAATCTCGTCCTCCAGCAGCGCCTCGAACGCGGCGAGCGCTTCCGCCACCTCACCCGCCTCCCCCCGCCAGTGGGCGACGTGGCCGCGCGTGCCGAGGGTGTGCGGGTGGTCCGGGCCGAGGATCCGGGTCTGGTCCACCAGCAGCGCCTCGAACCCGGCGAGCGCGCCGGCCACGTCGCCCGCCTCCCCCCGCCAGTACGCGATGCCGTGGCGGGTGTTGAGGGTGTGCGGGTGCTCGGTGCCGAGGATCCGGATCCGGTCGGCGACGACCTCCTCCAACAGCCTGATGGCCGCGTCCGGGTCACCCGCGTCCCCGTGGCAGTGGGCCAGGTTGTTGAGCGTGTTGAGGGTGTGCGGGTGGTCGGAGCCGAGTAGCCGGACCCGGTCGGTGAGGATCTCCTCGAACGCCGTGCCGGCCGCGACCGGGTGGTCGGCTTCCCGCCAACAGCGCGCGAGGTTGTTCCGGGTGGTGAGGGTGTCGAGGTGGTCGGGGCCCAGGGCCCGCTCGACCTGGGGCAGGAGCTCCACGAACGCCGCCAGCGCGACGGTGACGTCCCCGGTGTCCACACGCCAGTACGCGAGGTTGTTCCGGGTGGCGAGGGTGTCGGGGTGTTCGGCACCCCGGACCCGCTCGACGTCTGGCAGGAGTTCCTCGAACACGGCGATCGCACCAGCGCCGTCGCCGGCCTCACCGCGCCAGTGGCCGACGTCGGTGCGGGCGGTGAGGACGGACGGGTGGTCCGGGCCCAGGAGCTCCCCGAAGAGGTCCACGACGACCTGTAGCGCGGCGAGGGTTCCCGGCTCGCGGCGCAGGAGCGTGAGTTCGGAGACGGTGGCTTCGATCACCGGGAAGAACTCCACCACGCGTGCGGGTGCCGCGCCGCCGGTGCGCACCGCGTTGCCGACGGCGGGTGCCATCACCGCCCGGGCCTGGAGGGTCGCGGTGGAGAGCGGGACCTGTTCGGCCCGCCTCGCGGCCTTCCACAGTTTCCGGTACTCCTCGACATCACCGCCGAGCGCTTCGACCAGCAGTTCGACGTTGCCCCACACCGGCAGCTTCGGCCCCCGGAACGCCGCGGCGACGGTGGTGTACGAGATCGACGTGCTGCGCGCCAGGGTGCGCGAACTCGGTTCGCCGGCGTGCAGGTGCAGCTCGTGGAACTCGTCGAAGAACGTCCTGACCGGCCCGTCCGGGACCGCCGCGCGCTGGAAGGCCACCCTGCTCACTCCGCACTTTCCGTCACCGTTCTGCCGTGTTCCACGCTGTCAGAAACTGTGCGAAGGTGCCCGCAGCGCGTGCTGTCAGGTGTGCGACATCGCGCCGGAACTGTGCGAAGGCGTGCCGGGGGTGTTCGCCCCCGGTGGACCTTGAGGGTCATCGTCACGGAATGTCAACGGCCCGCCCTGGGGCCACAACCTGGAGTTACCCCGCCGCGCACCGCCCGGGGAGTTCCCGGAAGGACGTGAACCGCCATGCGCACCCCGTGGCAGGCCATCACCGCCAGCCCCCTGACCCGCGCCGTGGGCATCCCCGTGCTCACCGCCGCCACGGGCCTCCTACAGGCCGTCCTCACCGGCGCCTGGCCCGACCCCGACGGCTGGATCGCCATCGCCCAGACCCTCAGCGGCCTGTGGCCCGCCGCCCACGACACCGGATGCCGGGATGCCTGTCCGCCGCCCGACGAACCGGCCCAGCGGGTACGGGAAGCCGCCAGCCCCTACCCGCGGAGGTAGCTACCAGGAGTCGGCCGGGTCATCCGCCCGGCCGGCTCGCCGCCCCGTCGACGCGCAGGGGCGCGCTCCGCCCCGGTACCCGGAAAAGGGGTTCTAACGGATCGACAGGTGCACGTGGTTGGTGTGTGCGGCGGCCGGACCGCCACCGCCCGAGTAGGACCGCCACCCGGTGCCGGGCATCCAGATCTGCCGGTACCAGATCACGTAGAGCACCGCGAGCCGGTCGGCGTTGGCGATGTACCAGGCCGCGAGCCGGTTGCCGTACTCCCGGTCGGCGCCGCTGGCGTCCACGTCCTGGAAGCCGGACATGTTGGCGGCCCAGTCGCAGGCCCGGCCGCGCGGGTGCTCGCCGCCGTCCTCACCGGACCGGTAGCACGAGACGAAGTGGTTGAACCCGGCCTTCTTCGTCTCGTTGTACGCGTGCAGGGTCCGGGGCGAGATGCAGCCGCCGGTCGTCGGGTCCTTCACCGAGCAGCCCTCCGACGGCCAGCTGCCGTCCGGGTTGCGCGGGGCGGGGTTCGCGCCCGCCGGCAGCTCGCCGAACCCGAGGGTCGGGTCGCCGCCGCCGGCGTTCCGGAGCGCCTTGAGGGCGTCCTCCTGGCGCTTCTTCAGCTCCTTGAGCTGGCTCTCCTGCTCGTTGATCGCCGCGTCGAGGTCCTTGCGCTGCTGGGTCAGCGCCGCCTGGGCCTTCTTCAGGTCGGTGATCGAACGCGCGTCCCGTTCGGACATGTACCGCATGGTGGACGCCGACTGCAGGTACGAGTCGGCGGACGTGCTGTTCAACAGGACGTTGAGCTCGCTCGTCGTGCCGCCCCGGTACTGCGCCGCCGCCAACCGCCCGACCGCCACGACCAGGTCCTTGACCTTGGCCTCGCTGTTCGTCACCTCGACGGACAGCTCACCCTGGCGCTTCTTGGCGTTGGCGATGGCGGTCTTCGCGTCCTGGAACCCCTTGGAGGCGGCCTCCAGGGCGTCGCGCAGCGCCTTCGTGCCGCCCTCGGGGTCGGCCTGGGCCGGGGCCCCGGCCAGGAGGGTGGCCGCCATCACAACGGCCATCAATGCGGCGACACGACGACGTAATGACATGGGTTACTTTTTACCAGCCGACTTCTCGGGACCGTCACTGGTGCTCAGCGCTGCGATGAACGCCTCCTGCGGGACCTCCACCCGGCCGACCATCTTCATGCGCTTCTTGCCCTCTTTCTGCTTTTCGAGCAGTTTGCGCTTACGGGTGATGTCACCGCCGTAGCACTTCGCGAGCACGTCCTTACGGATGGCGCGGATGTTCTCCCGGGCGATGACCCGCGACCCGATGGCCGCCTGGATCGGCACCTCGAACTGCTGGCGCGGGATCAGCTTCTGCAGCTTCGAGGTCATCGAGACCCCGTAGGTGTAGGCCTTGTCCTTGTGGACGATCGCGGAGAACGCGTCGACCGGCTCGCCCTGGAGCAGGATGTCCACCTTGACCAGGTCGGCGACCTGCTCGCCCGAGGGCTCGTAGTCCAGCGAGGCGTAGCCCTTCGTCCGGCTCTTGAGCTGGTCGAAGAAGTCGAAGATGATCTCGCCGAGCGGCAGCAGGTAGCGGAGTTCCACCCGGTCGGCCGACAGGTAGTCCATGCCCTGGAGCACGCCGCGCCGCCCCTGGCAGAGCTCCATGATCGCGCCGACGTAGTCGTTGGGCGCCAGCACCGTGACCCGGGCCACCGGCTCGGAGACGGAGGCGACCTTGCCCGTCGGGTACTCGCTCGGGTTGGTGACGACGATCTCCTCGCCGTCGTCCGTGGTGACCCGGTAGACCACGTTCGGGGCGGTCGCGATCAGGTCCAGGCCGAACTCGCGCTCCAGCCGCTCCTGGATGATCTCCAGGTGCAGCAGCCCGAGGAAGCCGCACCGGAACCCGAAGCCGAGCGCGGCGGACGTCTCCGGCTCGTACACCAGGGACGCGTCGTTCAGCTTCAGCTTGTCGAGGGCCTCGCGCAGCTCCGGGTAGTCGGAGCCGTCGAGCGGGTAGAGCCCGGAGAAGACCATCGGCTTCGGGTCCTTATAGCCCCCGAGCGCCTCGGTGGCCGGCCGCGAGTTCAGGGTGACGGTGTCGCCGACCCGGGACTGGCGGACGTCCTTCACGCCGGTGATCAGGTAGCCGACCTCGCCGACGCCCAGCCCGGGGTGCTTCTGCGGCTCCGGGGAGCTGACCCCGATCTCCAGCAGCTCGTGCACGGCGCCGGTGGACATCATCTTGATCCGGTCGCGGGCCGTGATGTGGCCGTCGATGACCCGGATGTAGGTGATCACGCCCCGGTACACGTCGTAGACCGAGTCGAAGATCATGGCCCGGGCCGGGGCGTCCGCGTCGCCGACCGGCGGGACCATCTGCCGGACGACCTCGTCGAGGAGGTGCTCGACACCCATGCCCGTCTTGCCGGACACCCGCAGGCAGTCCTCGGGCTCGCAGCCGATCAGGTGGGCGAGCTCCTCCGCGTACTTCTCCGGCTGGGCGGCCGGCAGGTCGATCTTGTTCAGCACCGGAATGATCTTGAGGTTGTTCTCCATCGCCAGGTACAGGTTGGCGAGGGTCTGCGCCTCGATGCCCTGCGCGGCGTCCACCAGCAGCACGGCGCCCTCGCAGGCGGCCAGCGACCGGGACACCTCGTAGGTGAAGTCCACGTGGCCGGGGGTGTCGATCATGTTGAGCACGGCCTGGTACCCGGCCTGCTCGCCCTCCTTGATCGTCCACGGCATCCGGACGGCCTGGCTCTTGATCGTGATGCCGCGCTCACGCTCGATGTCCATCCGGTCCAGGTACTGCGCCCGCATCTGCCGAGGGTCGACCACACCGGTCAACTGCAGCATCCGGTCGGCAAGGGTCGACTTGCCGTGGTCGATGTGGGCAATGATGCAGAAGTTCCGGATGTATCCGGGTTCCGTCGCGCCTGGGTCGAGCTTCACTGGCACGGTGTCCTCGGGTCGATGGGCGTGGGCTGCCTCCGATGATCCCACAAACCGCGTGGCGGGCCGGCTGGTGGCTGGGGGACGATCGTGACCATGCGTAACCCAGGGGTCGGCTACACCTCCACCGCCGTCCGCCCCGACTGGAATTCCCTGCCCGCGGCCGTGCGCGCCCTGGTCGCCGACCGCCTCGGCGGCCCGGTCACCGCGGGCCCCCCGGCCGGCGGCGGCTTCTCCGGCGGTTTCGCCTCCGTGGTGCGCGGCCCGGCCGGCGCGCTCTTCGTCAAGGCGGTCAGCGCCACCGACAATCCGGTCATCGCCGACTGCTACCGCCGAGAAGCGAAGATCAACAAAGCGCTTCCCATCGGGGTACCGGTCCCCCGCGTGCACTGGCTCGCCGACACCGCCGACTGGGTCATCCTCGCGCTGGACGCCATCGAGGGCGCCCGGATGCCCGGCCCCGACGACCTGGACCGGGTCCTCGCCGCCTGGCACCACGTGATCGACGCCCTGGCCACTCCCCCGCGGGCGCTCCTCGACGTGGGCCTGCGCACGGCCGAGGAGGACAACGGCCCCGCCTTCGCCGGCTGGCGCCGGATCGCGGCCGGCGAGGTCCCCGACCGGATCCTCGGCGACTGGTTCCCCCGCGACCTGATCGTCCCCCTCGCGCACCTCGAGAACGACTGGGCCACCGCCACGGCCGGCACCGCCGTCGTGCACCACGACCTGCGGATGGACAACGTCGTCCTCGACGCGGCCGGCGCACCCTGGTTCTGCGACTGGAACTGGCCGTCCCTCGCCGCGAGCTGGTTCGACCTGCCGGCCCTCCTGGTGCCCGCGTACGCCGCCGGCCGCGACACCTCCGCCCTCCTCGCCCGGCAGCCCGCCCTGTCCGGGGTGACACCCGACCAGGTGGACGCGCTCCTCGCCGCCGTCGCCGGGTACTGGGCGGTGGCCGGGTCGCACGAGTACATCCCGGGGTCGCCGTGGTTGCGGCAGCACCAGACGTGGTCCGGGGAGGCGACGGTGCGGTGGATCGCCGAGCGGCGCGGCTGGCGGGTCGACTGACCGGCACGCGTGCGGCACCTGGCGGCCGGGCGGATGACCCACCTGGGGCCGGCTCCGCTCAGGCGGAGGCGCAGCCGGTTCGGGGCTCCCGCCTCCCTCGGCCCCGGCTCTGCCCTGCGCCCGCCAGCTCGGCCCGTGGGCGGTCCGAGCTGGGGTGGAGGTAGGTTGGGGGCGGTTCGGAGCTGGGCTCATTTTGGTCGGGCCGGCGTCGACTGGTAACCTTGCAATTCGCGCGTGCCCATTCGTGGATCTGATCCGTGGAGACGGCGTGCGTGGCAGTACTTCTAGGTAAATGACCCGACTCACAAGACCGAGGCTGTGTCGCGTGGCGAATATCAAGTCCCAGATCAAGCGCAACCGGCAGAACGAGAAGGCTCGCCTGCGCAACAAGGCGGTCAAGTCTTCGCTGAAGACCGCCATCCGTAAGTACCGCGAGGCGGTTACGGGCGGCAACGTCGAGGCTGCTGGTGAGCTCCTGAAGGACGCCACCCGCAAGCTGGACAAGGCTGCGAGCAAGGGCGTCATCCACAAGAACCAGGCTGCGAACCGGAAGTCGTCGATCGCTTCCGACTTCGTCAAGCTGTCTGCCTAGTCAGACCACACACTGAGCCGCCCCAGCCTGGCTGGGGCGGCTCAGTGTCGTTCCCTGCCCCGCCAGCCCGGTGCTGTGGTCCGCTCTGCCGGCTCGGCGCTGCGGTCCATCCTCGCCACACCACTGGCAGGCCGTGCACCTTCACCTGGCCGTCGAGCCGGTCGGGCTGGTTGGTCAGCGCCAAGCCGTAGCGCTGGGCAGGCCAGGCGGGTCCCGCCGCTCCGTTTCCTGGTCGTGCGGGCGCCGGGCGGGTGTCGTTTGCGTCACGTTGTGCGTTTAGGGTCACGCTAGGATGCGTCCGTGACGACGCCTTCGCAGGACCAGCCGCAACCTGACCAGTCCGCCGTCCCGGCTCCCGCCGAGGGCGGCCTGCCGTTGTGGCCGGACCACCAGGCGGAGAACCCGTCGGCGGTTCCCGCGCAGTCCGGGCCGCCCGCGGACTCCCGCGACCTGCCGCTGTGGCCTGCCGAGGACGCGCGCACACCGGTACTCCCCACCGCTGCGGACGGGGCGACCACGCCGATCGCCGCTGGCGGGCAGCACGGCCCCGGACACGGTCCGGCGCCGCACCAGCCGGGTCAGCACGATTCGGTACCCGGCCAGGTTTGGACCGGGGGTTCCCCGCCTTCGGGGGTCGTGCCCGGGTCGGGGCCGGCCGGGACGGCGGGGGCTCCGGGCGAAGCGGCTTGGCAGGGGGCTCCGCAGCAGGCTGCTCCCGGTGCGACCGGCGGTCCTTACGGCGCGGCTCCCGAGGGTCAGGCCGGGCCCTACGGCCCGGCGCCCGGCGTGCCCACCTACAGTCCTGACGGTCCTTACAGCACTGGCCCGGGCGCGCAGCCCGGTCCTTACGGGGCCGCTCCGAGCGGGCAGCCCGGGCCCTACGGTGCCACTCCGGGTGGGCAGCCTGGGCCCTACGGGGCGGCTACCGGGGTGCAGGCCGGTCCTTACTCGCCGGGGCAGCCCGGGGCCTACGGAGCCGAAGCCGGGCCCTACGCGCCCGGGGCTCAGCCGGGGCCTTACGGTGCCCCCTATGGTGCGCAGGCTGGGCCCTACGGTGCCGGGCAGGTGCCGCCGTATGGGCAGCCCGCCTATGGGACGCCCGGGTACGCGGTGCCGTCGACGGGTAAGTCCGGGGTCAACGTGGGGCTCATCGTCGGACTGGTGGCTGTGACACTCGTCATCGTGCTGGTCGGGGTCGGGGCGCTCGTCTGGGTGCTGAACGGCGAGGACGCCGCGTCGACCAGTACCTCGGAGAAGGGTATTTCGGGGTTGGTCGACTATCGGGCCACCACGCCCGGGGGGCTCGCGGCGACGCACACGCCCGGGGAGGTCACCTACCCGATGACGCCGCCGGCCGGTGGACCGCACAACCCGCAGTGGCAGAACTGCATGGGCGACGTGTACCCCCGCAAGATCACTTCGGAGAAGGCCGTGCACAGCCTGGAACACGGGGCCGTGTGGATCACCTACGACCCGCAGCGGGTCGTGGCCTCGGACGTGGAGAAGCTCGCCGCCAAGGTGCGGGGCGTGGACTACATGATGATGAGCCCGTTCCCCGGGCAGGGGGCGAAGATCTCACTGCAGGCCTGGGGGTACCAACTGGCGGTGGACAGTCCGACGGACAAGCGGATCGGGCAGTTCATCCAGAAGTACCGACTGACCGCGTCGCTGGAGCCCGGGGCGGTGTGCTCGGGCGGGGCTACCGAATAGTGGGGGCAGGGGGTGGTCTGCTAATCTTTCCGAGGTTCGCAAGGGCCCCCGTAGCTCAGGGGATAGAGCGCTGCCCTCCGGAGGCAGAAGCGCAGGTTCGAATCCTGCCGGGGGCACCATCGATTTCCGGGTAGTACACAGAAGCCTCTGACCAGCCAATATGGCAGTCAGGGGCTTCTCTCGTTGTATCCGGCTAGCCACGGCCGTATCCGGCCGCCTACGGGTTTCTACGTCAAATGGACGTCCAAGTTTTTCAGGCCCATCCGAGTGCCGAGTCGACCCGCTGACGCAGAAGCCCGATCCCTCCGTCCAGGCACTTCGCGTAGATCCGGTAGAGGATCTCTACCGACTGGCCCGCCCACTCGGCAGCATCAGTCGGCGGAACTCCCCCGTTGAGCCATGTCGAGATCGCAGCGTGCCGCAGGTCATACGGCACAGCCGCCAGCGGCCCGGCGGCCACTTCTCCCACGAACACCTCACGACGCGCTCTCCTCCACTCTCGGAGGATGGTTCCGGTGGGCAGTTCGGTGCCGTTGCGCTCCCCCACGAACAGCGGCCCGTCAGCGGAGGTGCCGAACAGGAACCAGCGGCATACCTGCCGGTGGTTCTTCTCGTAGTGACTGGCGAGGCCGAACCGTTGGTGCTTGTCAGGTCGCGGTATGACACCCAGCCCGGGGATGTCCTCCATACCGGCAGGCGGGTGCACGTACGGCTGTCGACAACTGACACACCAAACCGGGTGGATCCACAGCAGTAGCCGCTTGAACTTCACCGACCCCCCAACCACCCGAAGGGCGATGGCTGGGCCGTCCTGTTCAACGTGCGACCGGGCGTTCGCTTGGGGAGCTGGCGCATCCTCGCGAACGTCTCCATAGCCTCCGAACGTAGGTCGCACGGTTCAAGCTGCCCACACGTCGTGCACGTTCCTGAAGGTGAAGTCGTCAGGTGCTCGTCGATCAGCGCCTGCGCCTTGTCGAGCCGGTCAAGCGCGGCGGTACCGAGGTAGATGGTCACAGCTGCTTCACTCCCGCACTCCCCGCACATGCCACCCGTTGCCCACCGGACACTCAAACGGGACAGCCACGTAGTCCTGCCCGATCCGGTCCTCGAACGTCTTGGCTTCCCGCTCACTCAGGATCGTGCGGTGATCGCAGCTCCGACAGGGCGTCGGCCGCGGAACCGATCGGTTACCAGCAGCCCGGCTATCCACGGCGCACCCCACGAGCCGGAGCGGCGATCTGAGCACCCTTCTCCTTCTCCAGCCTTCGCTCTACTGCCAGGCGGTGCGCGCAGGGAGCCTTGACGTAGCGCAGCCACATCTCCACACAGCCGAAGCACCAGCCACTATCTCCGCGCAGTCGGCTGTGGTAACTAGTGACGTCCTTCGTGGTCATGTTTGCCCGCACCCACGATTCCCACTCGGCCTGTTCTTGTGCGCCCATCGCCACGGCGGCTCCTCAGGGTTGGACGGCACCGAGATGAGCGGGGTCGGACATCGGGTCGAGTGGCCTCGGGGAGGAGCCACTGACATCTGCCCGGAGCCCGGCACCCATCCCGGTGCCAGATCTGGGAGACCCGGGCAGAGGAGCCCGCTGTGCAGGTTCGGGAACGCGGTGCCCGGATCTCTCGGAGATCATCCGTCGCAAGGGCCTGACCAGGGCAGATCGCACGGGGGTCACACAGAATCACGGCGCGTTGCCGGCCGTGTGACCCCTGATACACTCCGTTTCGTCCCGCCATATTCCGTTGGGGGTCGATCATGGAACGTCAACCAAATCGATCTCTGGAATCGTTGTTGACGGCCGCTGGGTGGAGCAATGCCGGCCTTGCCAAGCGCGTCAACGCGGCCTGCCAGGCGTCGGGATTCTCGCGCTCGTACGCACCGACCTCGGTGGCAAACTGGCTGCGCGGCATGGTGCCGACCGACCCAGTCCCGCGGATTCTGACCCAACTCTTCAGCCAGCAGCTGGGCCGCGTCATTTCGCTTCGCGCTCTGGGCCTTCCCGAAGACGTGCCGCTCGACCTCGGCCTCCATTGGGAACCAACCGCCACGGACGCCGTCAGCACGGTGGTGGACCTGTGGACCGTCGACGCCCAGCCCGACTCGCCGCTCCTGGGCACGGAGTGGATCGCCAGCGCGTTCGCGGCGCCTTCACGCGAATGGCTCCTAGGTTGGTTCGACGAGGACCTGGCCCATCACGGCGACCGGCGAGTCGGAGCGCCAGAGGTAGAAGTTGTGGCCTCGATGTGCGACGCCTTCTCCTCCGCCGATCACCGACTCGGCGGCGGCTACGCCCGCGCCACCCTCATCCACTACTTCAACGAGATCGTGCAGCCGCTACTCAAGGGCAGCTATAGCCACGCGATCGGTAGCCAGCTCCTCAGCGCCGCTGCCCGGCTATGCGACCTCGGCGGCTTTATGGCTTTCGACTCCGGCTACCAGGGGCTCGGCCAGCGCTACTACATCCAGGCCCTGCGGCTCGCCCGTGCCAGTAGTGACCACGCCCTCGGTGCCCACATCCTCACCGACATGGCCATGCAGGCCCATTACCTGGGGGACGCACTCGAAGCAGTCTCGCTAGCCAGAGCTGGCCACCGAGCAGCGCTCGACGCCGGTTCGCATGGATCTGCGGCGCGCTGTTTGGCAATCGAGGCGCGGGCCCATGCCCGCCTCGGGGACTCCCGGCGCTGCGCCGCAGCCATGAATCAGGCCGAGAACGCTATGGAAGGTCTCGTCCTCGACGACGAGCCGCTCTGGATTCGGTTCTTTACCCACATCCAGCTGCATGCCGAGTTCACCTATGCCAGCGCGGACCTGGGCAGAACCGCCGACGTGCAGCGGTTCGCCAGCGTCGTGGCCGCCGATGCCAGCGGCGGCATGGATCGCCGCAAGGTGCTGGTGACGGCGACGCTCGCTTCGTCGTTCTTGACTGTCGCCGGTAATTCGAGCCAGAGCGACGTCGACCAGGCGTGCGCCGCACTGAGGAGCACGGCACCTCTCCTCCAGGCGCTTACGACTAGGCGGGGAGTGGAGGCGGTCAACGCCACCCGGCGGCAGCTCCAGCCGTTCGGTCACCTCGGAGCTGTCCAGGAGCTCGAAGCCGAGTTGCGGCCGTTGATCGGGGCGGCAGCGTAGGGGGCACGAAACCCTGCCGCATAAGCTTGCAAAGTGCAGCAATGCGGTCAGATCATCTCGGCCATTAGCCAGTCAGTCGAGCTTGTCGGTGCCTTCGTGCTGTTTGGTAGAGCTTGGTGGACCTTCCGGAACAAGGGGAAGCACGCCGCCGAGAGCAGATTTGGAGATGTCGCCCGGCTTCGTCAGCTCATCGCCGAGATGATCGCGGGGAGCGGCATCGGCTGGGGTGCGGGCATCATCGTGGCCGGACTCGTCCTGGCGACCGTGGGCGGCTGGCTACAGGTCTAACGTCGACGCTTCGAACGCGCCGAGATCGTAGGGCAGAGGTAACCTCGGCCAGTGACCAGCTCACCGCACAACCCGGTCAAGGAAGCGGCGGAGACATCGGCGCTGCGCCACGCGTTGGAGACGGCCTGTACAGCGCGCGGACTGTCGATCGCCGGCGCCAAGCTCATCCACCACTACAGCAACGCCGTGTACTTGCTGCCTGAGGAGAACGCCGTCGCCCGGATTACCCACAGCGGGGATCTCGACCGAACCCGCTGCATCCAGGGAGTCGTTCACTGGTTGGAGTACAGAGGGGTTGCCGCAACGGCACCGCGGCTGGACGCCGAAGTGGTAGCCGTTGACGAGGCGACCACCGTCAGCTTCTGGAACTACTACCCCCAGCCCGAGGGCGGACGGGAGTTCAACTCGGCGCACCTGGCCCGCATCCTCAAGGACTTGCACGAAGCCGAGCCACCTCCCGTGCGGTTGGAGCAGTGGAAGCCGCTGACCTCGCTCTCCGCAGTGCTCGACATCCCAGAGCATGCGGAAGCCCTCGCGCTTGACGACCTGGCCTGGCTCCGTGAACTGGTGATTGACGTCCAAGCTCGCGTCCAGGCCCTCGACTCGCCACTCGGTCACGGCCTGATCCACGGCGACGCCTGGGCGGGCAACCTCTTGTGGAACACCACCGTCGGGCCAGATGCAGCTGTGCTCGGTGACTGGGACTGGGTGTCGATCGGGCCGCGCGAAGTCGATCTGGTGCCGACGTGGCACGCCGCCCGTCGCTACGGCAAGGGCCCAGAGTGGACCGCCACCTTTGCCAGCGTCTACGGCTACGACCTTGCCCAGTGGGACGGGATCGAGTCTCTCCTGCTTATGCGCGACCTGATGCAGATAACGGGGCCCTTGAGGCGGGCGCGGGACAACCCGGTGTTCCGGGAGGTGCTGCGGGAGCGGGTGGAGGGTGTACGGAGTGGGGCAACTGGGGGTTGGCGGGGGTTGTAGCGACATCAATGGGCGTTCTGGAATGTGGAAGCACCGGGAGTTGTACCCAATTTGCTAAAAGCACAGAATGGCGCTCCCTGAAAGCTACGCTGAAGTTCATGACGCCGACAGAACCAACTGAAAATCGACTAACTCCAGCCCCGAGGAGATGCCAGGAAACCGCAGGCCAAGAATTGACCACCGCACTGCACGTCAGGCCGTGATGATGCTCAGGTTCACAAGCCGATAGCCCATAGCTTCCGTGCTCACGTCGAAGGTTCGAGCTAGTCTCGCAATCAACTCATCCCGCGAGTCGGCACCTACTTCGAGTTCTCTTTTAAGCTCCACAAAGATTAGATCCTGCGGCATGAGAATGGCGGCGGCGAAGCCATTTGCTTCAACCTCTTGCCGATGCGTGCCCAAGCTTGAGTTCTCGTCTCGCATACCAACGAGGACTGAGTAGTCAGTGATGAGCGGATCGTCATGCAATAGCAGGTGGCCGAGTTCATGCGCTATCGTGAACCTCTGCCTGCGTGGGCTGGTCGCGGTGTTTACGCCAATAACCCACCTCCCACCTTCGCGCAGAGCGAAACCCGATTCGTAACCCGGGAAGTGGTTGCGAAGAATAAGTGCACCCTGAGCCTCAGCTATAGCCTCGATTGGCACTGGAGGTTCCACCACATTATGCTCAGCAAGGAGACTATTAATGTAACGATCCGCTTTTGATGTAGCCATTCTAGGAACCCCGCTTCGGGGCGGCCATGGATGCCTTCGCGATGGTGCTCTGCACGAAGTCCTGCATACCTGCCTGGTCATTCACCAAATGTTCGGTGACGTCAGTCATTAGCAGCATCCCATTGAAAGTGGGCCCATTCGGCAGTAGATCCGAAGCTCGCATATTCAACAGTTCCCCGATCAAAACAAGCAGGTGAACTGGAATGCGTTGCCGGCCCGCTTCCAAGTTTGCGATTGAAGAACGAGTCATGCCTACCGCCTGGGCAAGGTCGTCTTGAGTCAAGCGCGCCCGCTTGCGCGCTTCCCGAACTTTACGCCCTATATGGCCATATAGGGCGTTGACGCGCTCCTCAAGTTCGCTCGCCATATACCTCTCCAGTCCAAGTGGCGATCATCGTAGCATCAAAAACGTTTATGTAGCAAACGTTCAACGGCGAACACTACGGCCGGGTTGACATCAGGGGCGTCGTCGCCTAGCGTCCAAGAGTGTTAACACGTTGGCAGTGAACCGTCAGTGCTGCTGACATCAAGGGCCGTCGGGGGGAACTCGCGGCTGATGGCGTGTGCGAGTAGCACGCGCACAGAGGGGACTACGACATGGCAACCATCGGAACCACCGCACGGACCGGCGAGCGATGCCCTGAGAGCGGCGTCTGGAAGGTCGTCGGGACTCCGTCGACCACTGCACCGATCGCGAAGAACGACGTCATGCCGCCGTACAACAACGCGGCAGTCACCTGGCAGCTCATCCAGCTGGCGTAGCTGCCTTCGGGTGCGGCGCAGCCCTGGCTTCTGAGCTGCGCCGCGTTACGATCACCCACGATTTGAGTGATCTGGTCGTCCATGCACCAGGCTAGTTTGCTGGTCTGTGGACGGCCTCTTGCCGTTCAGGATCTACCTCGCCCGGTCCACGGGGCATCTTGAGGCAGAACTCGCCGCCCAGCAGGCGTCGCGCCTCCCAGTCCGGGCTCGAAAGACCCCCGATCAGGGGCACCACAGATTTCCGGGTAGCACACAGAAGCCTATGACCAGCCAGTATGGCAGTCAGGGGCTTCTTTCGTCGCGCGCCTAACCCTGTTGGGGCCGCGCGGCACTGGGCGGGACGTACCCATCGAGGGTTTCGAAGGTTTGCGCCTCCGGCTCGGTCAGGACCGTGCGGTGGGCGCAATGCCGAACTCACCTCCGAACGCGGCATCGGCCTGATCCACGCCGATGCCCGGACCGAAACCTCACCGTCGGCTGACGGGTCACTCGGTGTCCAGTGCCGCCAGTTCGCCGCGTACCCAGGTGAGGATGTCCGGGCGGTCACCGGCCGCGTAGTGCACGATCGCCTCCTCGTAGCAGGCGCGCGCCTCGGCCCGGCGGTCGAAGTGCCGGAGCGTCTCGGCGCGCGACAGGATCATGGCGGCCATGGCCGTACCCATCTGGAGGTCCTTCGCCAGTGACTCCGTCGCGTCGTGGTAGCCGAGGGATGTGGGCGGGTCGCCGAGTTCCCGGTGGCTGACGGCCAGGCCGAACACGGCGTTGAGTTCGATGAGCTGGTGGTCGAGTTCGCGGGCGCGGGTGAACGCCTCCTCGAAGTGTCCGAGAGCCTCGGCGGGCTGTTTCCTGGCGAGTGCGACCCGGCCGAAGGTCAGCTGGGCGACGGCCGTGACGTAGGGATAGTCACCGGCCTCGGCGAGGGTGACGGCCTCGGCGGCGACCGCGTCGGCCTCGTCGAGCCGGCCGAGTCCGAGGAGGGCGCGGCTGAGGGTGGCCAGCGGGATGGGGCCGTTGTCGGCGGAGTCGAGGGCACGGTAGAGGTCGACGGCCTCCTGGAGCGGGACGAGGGCCGCGGTGAAGTCGTCGGTCGTCTCGATGGCGTAGCCGATCAGGTGCAGGATGTACAGCTCGGCGCGGCGGTCGTCGGTGGTGCGGACCAGGTCCAACGCCTCCCGGGCCAGGGCGACCGCGTGGGCGGCGGCGAACGTGTTGACCTGGCCGCCGGCCCGGTGCCGCATCAGGGTCGCGCGGGCGGACGCGTCGCCGAGCCGGCGGGCGGCGGCCTCGCCGGCCAGGGTGACCGTCACGATGTCGTGGTGGTGCTGGACCCGGGCCCGGAAGTACGGCACCAGGGCCTGGGCCAGGGTGCACGCGTGTCGGTCGGGGCCCGTGGTGATCGCGGCGACGAGGTTGGCGCGTTCGGTGTCCAGCCAGCGTAGGGCCGTCTGCGGGGAGTTCAGGGTGGGGAGGGTCGCCGGGGGCCGGTCGACAGGGAACGCCATCCGCCAGTCGCGGTTCGGGAGCCGGTTCGCGGCGGCGGTGGTGGCGGCGGCGTAGTAGTCGAGCAGGCGGTGGACCGCGCCGTCGCGGTCGGCCTGGGACAGGTTGGTCTCCGCGGCGGCCCGGGTGTGCTGCCGGACCAGGTCGTGCAGCTGGTAACGGCCCCGGGCGCGCTGCTCGACCAGGTGCGCGTCGGTCAGGTCCTCCAGCGCGCTGGCCGCCCGGTGCAGGGGCAGGTCCGCGAGGGCCGCCACGGCGTGGGCGTCGACGTCGTCGCCGGGGATCAGGCCGAGGAGTCCGAACACCTGGCGTTGGTCGGTGGCCAGCCGCTGCTGGGAGACAGCGAACGCGCCGGCCACGCTCCGGTCGCCGACGTCGAGGACGGCGAGCCCGAGATGTTCGTCGCGCAGCAGGTCCGCGAGGTAGGCGACGTCCCATGTGGTGCGGTGCCGGAGCCGGGCGGCGGCGAGCCGGATCGCCAGCGGCAGCCGCCCGCACAGGCGGAGCACCTCGGCGGTGGCCTCCGGTTCCGCGGCGGCGCGGGCCCCGCCGAGCGACCGGTCGAACAGCTCCACCGCCTCCACGTCGGACAGTGGCTCCAGGGACACCGGGCGGACCCCGTCCAGGCCGGCCAGGCGGCGGCGGCTCGTGATCAGCGTGCGGCAGCTGGGCGTGCCGACCAGCAGGGGCCTGACCTGGGCCTCGTCGGCGGCGTTGTCGAGTACGACCACGGCCCGCCGGTCGGCGAGCCGGGCCCGCCACAGGCCCGCGACCATCGTCGGGTCCTCCGGGATCGCCGCGTCGGGCACGCCAGCCTGCCGCAGCAGCGTGCCCAGGGCGCTGGTCGGGTCGACCAACGCCCGGCCGGGGGTGAAGCCGTGCAGGTCGACATAGAACTGACCATCCGGGTACTTCTCGGCCAGCCGGTGCCCGAGGTGCACGGCGAGGGTGGTCTTGCCCATCCCGGCCATCCCGTCGATGACGTCGACCGTGCCCGCCCGGCCTGCGGTGAGGGCCTTGACGAGGGCCGCCCGACCGGTGAAGTCGACGGCCGCCGCCGGCAGGTGGTTGAGCGCCGTCGCACCTGACGGTCGGGTGCGACGCTCCTGGTCGGCGCGCTCCCACAGGGGACGCAGCTCCAGCGGATCGCGGTCGCTGAGCCGGCACAGCGTCTCCACCAGCGGCCAGGGCGGCAGGAGTTTGCCCGCCAGGTAGCGGGCCAGGGAGGAGTCGCTGGCGTGGGTGTGCCGTTCGAGCTGCTTGAGCGTCAGCCCGGCCCGGCTCCGCGCCTGCCGCAACTCCTCGGCGAGCGTGACCACCGCCGACTGTGCCATCCAACCCCCCGGCTGTCCCACCGTCATCCCACGTTCCGCGTGACCTCGCAGGTCAGAGGCAGGGTCGTCCCGAAACTACCCGAACAGTCCGACGGATCTTGTGGGCCGAACGGCCAGGAACCAGGCTGACGGCAGAAGAGATCCACGAACAGCCGGAGGGTACCCATGAGCGACAACATCTTCCCTTTCAAGATCGCGATCGACGAGGCCAAGCTGGTCGACCTGCGCGAACGGCTGGCCGCCACCCACTGGCCGGCCCAGCTGCCCGGCGCCGCATGGGCCAAGGGCGCGCCGACCAGCTATCTGAGGGAACTCGCCGAGTACTGGCGCACCAGCTACGACTGGCGCGAACACGAGGCCCTGCTGAACAGCTACCCCCAGTTCACCACGGACGTCGACGGCGTCACCCTGCACTTCCTGCACGTCCGCTCGCCGGAGCCCGACGCGCTGCCCCTGGTCCTCGCGCACGGCTGGCCCGGCTCGATCATCGAGTTCCTCGACGTGATCGGCCCCCTGACCGACCCCCGCAACCACGGCGGCGACCCGGCCGACGCGTTCCACCTGGTCATCCCGTGCCTGCCCGGATTCGGCTTCTCCTCCGCCCCGACCGAGCCGGGCTGGGACAGCCGGCGGATGGCCGGCGCCATCGCGGAGGTGATGACCCGGCTGGGCTACGACCGGTACGGCGCCCAGGGCGGCGACTTCGGCGCCTTCGTGGCCCCGGACCTGGCCCGGGTCGCCCCGGAGCGGGTGGTCGGGGTGCACGTCAACGCGGCCAGCGCCGGGTTCATCCCGTTCGGTGGGGTGGACGAGGCGACCCTGGCCGGCTTCACCGAGGCCGAGCGGGTCCGCTACGAGCGGATGCAGGGGTTCATGTCCACGGGCAACGCGTACTTCCAGATCCAGGCCACCCGGCCACAGACGATCAGCTACGCCCTGACCGACTCGCCGGTGGGGCTGCTGGCCTGGATCGTGGAGAAGTTCCAGGAGTGGACGTTCGGCGACGGGCTGCCCGAGACCGCCGTCGACCGGGACCGGATGCTCACCAACATCATGCTGTACTGGCTGACCGGCTCCGCCGGCACGGCCGCGAACCTCTACTACGAGTCCGTCAACTCCCACAACTGGCCGACGCCGTCCGGCGTACCCACCGGGGTGGCGGTGTTCGCCGAGGACATCGCGATCCGGCAGTACGGCGACCAGGTGAACACGATCACGCACTGGGCGGAGTACGACCGGGGCGGGCACTTCGCCGCGATGGAGGTGCCGGACCTGCTGGCCGAGGACGTGCGGACGTTCTTCCGGACCGTGCGGTAGGGGGCCGACCCCCGCTGAGCCGGACGACCACCGTCCGGCTCAGCGGGCATCCAGCGTGCGCTACGGTTTCGGCACACATCCGAGCAACCCATGCATGGAAGTTCCCTTGCCTCGCCGAGCACCAGGCGACATCAGTTCACAGCTACGCCTGCGCGAAACCCGGCACCACAGCCGGACGGTCATCAGGGGCCTGTCCGCGTCGGCCAACCGGCAGATACGCGACTTCGAGCGTCGGCACGGACTCCCCTACGGGGACACCGCCCTAGCCTTCCAACGCTGGTCGAAGCCCACCCGGCGGACTCGCGACACCCACGAGTGGCGCTACGGGTCCGACGACGTCCACACCGACCACGTCCGCAGCCGCCTCGAACAGGCCCTGCGACACCTCCGCCGCAAGGCGCGCCGCGAGCTGCGCACGGCACTCGAGCCGGTCGACGCCCGGGCCCTGCGGTGGACCGTCAACGACCCGTTCGCGATCCCGTGGCTTCCGTGGTGGCTCCGGCGCATCGAGATCTGACCGGAACCGGCACGCCTGTTCGCCGATGCGTGCCGCCAAGTCAATCACGGGGCGCGGCCGGAGCCCGGCACGCCAGGTCACCGGCGACGAGCCTGTCAGCCGGCCGACCGCCGGCCCCCGTACGAGGCCACCAGCGCGTCCGCCACCGCCTCGGCATCCGCGTCCGCCACATCGGCCGGATACTCCGGCAACAGGTCGTCCCACACGGGCATCCACGACCCGAACAGCTGCGCCTGCCCGGCGGGCCGGGCGAAGAACCACATGTGCAGATGCGCCCCGCCGTCCCCGATCCGGTACACGTGCGCCCGCGAGATGTGCGGCACCGCCTGCACGTGGCGGACGAGGTGGGTGCTCAACACGCCCAGCTCAGAGGCCAGCTCGTCCGGCAGGTCGGCCATGTCGTGGTGGTCGCGCGGGTACAGCATCAGGACCAGTGGCACGCCGACCCGCTTGATCCGCGCCAGCCGCCACCGGTCGTGGAACCAGATGCCCTCGTCCCGGGCGCGGCAGGTGCGGCAGTCCGCGGGGTCCTCGCCCTGGCGCGGCGGCTCGGGCAGAACCGGCGGGCGCAGGGGCGAGACGCGGAGTCCGTCCTGTTCGAAGGGGCTGATGTCCCAGCCCGTCATCCGGGCCAGCGGGAGGCGGTGCTCGCTGTCGGCAGCGGCGACCGCGTGGGCGTAGAACTCGTCCGGGGTCAAAGCCATGATCCGAAGACTAGTACGACGGGGGAAGTCATGATCATTTAGCTCGGCGTGGACTCTCGGATGGGTCGGGCTGTAGCCTCCCCTTCATGATCAACAGAGTCGGGGTCGCCGTCGTCGGGGTGGGCAACAACACGTCGGCGCTGGTGCAGGGCATCGCGTTCTACCGCGCCTCCGGCAGCCTGGTCGGCATCCACCGCCCCGAGATCGACGGCCTCGGTGTCGGCGACATCGACTTCGTGGCGGCCTTCGCCCTGTCCGCCGGCAAGGTCGGCAAGGATCTGACCGAAGCGATCTTCGCGGCCCCCAACAACTTCCCGCGCCTGCAAACCGAAACACCTCCTTCAGGGGTACTGGTCCAGCGCGGCCTCACCGACGCCACCGGGATCGACCGGATCGCGGAGGCCCTGGCCGGTACCGAGGTCGTGCTCTACTCGGCGCCGTCGGGCCTGCCCGAGGTGGCCCGCGCGTACGCCGAGGCCGCGCTCCGGGCCGGGGCCGCCTTCGTCAACACGACCTCCGACGTCGTCGCCCGCGATCCGGAGCTGGTCGAGCGGTTCGAGGCGGCCGGCCTGCCACTCCTGGGCGACGATCTGACCAGCCAGTTCGGTACGTCGATCGTGCACCGCACCCTGCTGGGCCTGCTGGAGGAGCGCGGGCTGACCCTGGCCAGCTCGTACCAGGTCAATCTCGGCGGCACCGAGGACTTCCGCAACCTGGCGGAGAACGGCGGCAGCAAGAAGCAGTCCAAGGTGAACGCCCTGAACGCGGACCGGTCCACTGCGGACAAGGTCCAGATGGCCCCGATCGGGTACCTGTCGCAGCTGGGGTCGGAGAAGGTGGCGTACCTCAATATCGAGGCGCGGGGTTGGGGTGACACCTCGGTCAGCCTCGACGTGAAGCTGAAGGTCCACGACCCGAGCGGCGGTGCGGGGGTCACGATCGACCTGGTCCGGATGGCGGCCGGCGCCCTGCGGGCGGGACGGGGCGGCTATGCCGGCGAGGCGGCGGCCCTGCTCAAGTCCCCGCCCGGAACGGCCGGCTAGGCACCTTCGGCGTGCGCGGAGTGCCATACCGGGCAGCGGTTCCGGCCGGCGCGTGTGCGTGAGCGCGCGTGCCCGGGCCGGCGGGCAGCGGCCCCGATCGGCGCATGCGCGTGATGCGCGCGCACCTGGACCGGCGGGCAGCGGTGGCCGACTCCGACGGTGCCCGGCCGCGATTATGCTCGGGCGCATGAGCTGGGCGGAGTCCTACCACGGCAGGTTGCGCGCGTTCGCCGGTGACGAGGAGGTGCTGATCTTCGTTGGTGCCCGCTGTCTGCTGCGCGACGATGGGGGCCGCATCCTGCTGATCAGGCGCAGTGACAACGGTTTGTGGGCGGTGCCGGCCGGCGGGATGGAGCTGGGCGACTCGGTGCGCCAGTGCGCGGTCCGCGAGGTGTGGGAGGAGACCGGCCTGACCCCGACCGAACTCGCCCCGATCGCGATCCTGAGCGGTGCGGACTCCACGGTCACCAACCAGTGGGGGCACACCTACCAGTCCCACATCACGGTCTTCCTCGCCACGGCGTGGACCGGGGAACTCGTGACGCGGACCGACGAGACCATCGACGCGGGCTGGTTCCACCCCGACCAGCTGCCCGCCCCGCACGCCACCAGCGTGCCCGCGCTGCTGCGCCTGCTCGAACACTACGACCGCACCGGCGAGTTCGTCGCGCCGTGACGGCACCGGCAGGGGTCCCGGCGCGCCGGGAGGCCACCGTTTCGCCCGCTCCCGGGGCGCGCGGACGCGGTGACGTGGCCTCGACGACCGCGATGGCATTGCCGGGTGGCCGGCCGAGAGGGAGCACCGGGACACGATGACGAAGGCGGGCCGGCGGATCAGGAAGATCCATGTGTGGATCGGCGTCCGGGAGGGAACCGACGACGACTGGTTCCGCTACTTCGACGTGGAGGGGGCCGGTGCCGCGTGCGGCTTCTGTCGGGACACCGGGATGACGTGGTTCGACTTCGACTTCTTCTCGGCGTACTTCGCGGGCGAGGTCGTGGACGTGGAGCACGTCACGGGCGAGGTCGCCTACTCCGAGCAGTTCGACGCCGCGCTCGGGGCCGCGTGTGAGGAGCACGGCGTCCGCCAGGCCGACGCGTGCTTCACGCTGATCGACTTCGACGGCGCGACGCACGTCGGCCGGCGCTACCACGGACTCACCCTGGTCGGCGTGTTCGAGTTCTCGGCCTGAACGCCGAGGTGCCGCGATGCGACAGGGTCGAGGTACCCCGGTTGTTGCCCCGACGCGCGGTACCGGCGTCCCCAACGGCACTTGGCGGCAGGTCGTACCCGTCCTATCGTGATCGGGTTGCCGGGGCGCTCCAGGCCCCGCACGTCGCACATCGGGGGCACCATGATCCGCGTGTTGGGCTCGGCCGACCTGGACGGGTTCACGGAACTGCGGCGGGCCGCGGTCACCGACCATCCCGGCGAGTTCGGCACCGGTGGCGAGGACTGGTCCAGCGCGTCGCGGGAGAAGATCGCCCACCTGCTGGCGACGGCGACCCTCATCCTCGGCGCCTTCGAGGGTCAGCAACTCGTCGGCATGGCCGGGCTCCTGCGCGAACCCAAGCAGCACACCAGGCACAAGGCGGCGGTCTGGGGGCTGTACGTCGACCCGGCGAGCCGGCGGCGCGGGCACGCGCGAGCCCTGGTCACCGGCCTGGTCGAGCACGCCCGGACGATCGACGTCGAGATCCTGCGCGCGGTCACGTCCACGGAGAACGCCGCGACGATCGGGCTGCTCGGGTCGCTCGGGTTCGAGGAGTTCGGAGTGGAGCCCCGGGCACGGAAGGTCGACGGCCACTACCTGGACCAGGTGATGTTCCGCCGGGAGCTGTAGCCGGGATTCGGCGACAGGGCCGGGAGGCGCGCCTGGCCCGTCCGGGCGGGACGGTGACAGGCGGCCACTGCGGCGGGTGTTACGGAACCCGCACCAGGTCCGTGTCGACCCCGGGCCGGGCCGGAACGAGGCTGAAGCCCTGCTCGGTGGCGGGGTCGTAGCTCACGACCAGTCCGTGGGCGCGGAGCCGGGTGGCCCAGTCGCGTACCCGCGAAAGGGTTTCCAGGTCCAGTCTTTCGCCGGCACGGCGGCGCTCCTCGTCGCGCAGGCGGGTGCGGAGGAGGTGGAACTGGTGGATCGGCTCGACCTGCCACGGGACGAGGTTCGTCAGGATGTACGGCAGGTCATGGGACTCGCGGTAGGCGGCCCAGCCCGCCGGGGGGACCCGGACACCGGTCTGGTGCTGGAACCGGGTGGTCATCGTGTCGTAGGGCAGGCCGTCGGTGAACCAGGTGTGGATCTCCTCCGCCATGGTCAAGGTGTCGTTGTTCATTGTTTCCCTCAGTTCATGCATCTTGGGACAACGGTAGGTGGGCACCCACCCGCTTGTCACCGGGTTTTGGCTGCTCAGGCATTGATCAGTCCCACCAGAAGTGCCAGCTGCCGGTACCCATGAGCCGCCACGCGTAGTCCTGCAGGTCCTTCGCGTGCTGCCAGACGTTGTCGGGGCAGAACGCGAAATGCTCGGCGGCCACGTGCAGGGCGTGATCGGGCGTGGTGGGCGGGGCGGCGACGCTGACGTGCAGGGTGTCGAATCCGACGGCCACGACCCGGGCGCCGAACCGGTCCTCCCAGTCGCGCAGCACGGCGGCGTACTTCGCGGCGTCGTTCTCGTAGTTCACCGGGCCGGTCCAGCCGAGCGCGGCGATCGTGTCGGCGCTCCGGGTGGCGGGCACCAGGCCGAGGCGGACCCCGTTGAGGCCGAAGATGTCGGGGGTGCCGGTCAGGAGGCGGGCGAGGTCGTCGGCGGCGGTGTCGGGGGCCTTCCGCCGGTCACCGGCGGGGGCCGGCCCCGGCCAGGCCGTGTACGGCTCGACGATCGCCAGGCGCCGGTCACGGCCGAGGTGGTCGCCGTCGTCCTCAGCTCCGTCGGCGGCCTGGGACCACCATTCCGCCAGGAGTTCCGTGGCGGCGAAGCCCTCCGGGGTCGACATCGCGCCGGGTTCGACCTCGCCGTCGGCCCAGGGCCGGTTCTCGTCGCCGTGGTAGCCGCCGAGCAGCACCGGCCACAGGCCCGAGCCGCGGAGCCGGGCGAACAGCGCCGGGTCGGGGGCGGTGTCGCTCAGCCAGTAGGCGGGGCCCTCCCAGTCGGCGTCCATCCCCGGTTCGGGGGCCACGAGCCGCCCCGGGGGCAGGGACACCCCGAGCTGGGCGCCGGTGGGATCGGCCCGCAGCGACGCCAACATCTGATACCCGTCCGTCATGCCCGGCACCATAGCGGCCACCACCGACAAGACTCACCCCACTTCGACGGGTACGGGCACCCGCGCGTCGATGCCCGGGTCCTGTCGACTCACAGCTCCAGGGTCGCCTGGATTTCGCGGTCGACAGGACCGTTGTACCTGGTCAGAGTGAATTCGCCGGGTCGCCCCGTGGAACGCGCGACGACGGCCCGTGTAGCCCTCAGGCCGCTGTGGTGCCGAAGGTGTGGACCAGTTCGATGCGGCCCACGATGTGCCGGTTGAACTCGGCGAGCTCCTCGGCCGGGACCCACAGCTCGCGGATGTCCCGCCCGCCGGCCAGCCGCACCGGATACCGGGACAGGAACGTCGACTCGACGCGGAACCTGGTCACGTATCCCGATCCGGAGTGCGGCACGTTCCACTCCCGGGCGATCCGGATCGCGTAGTCCTCGGTCAGGACCGGGTAGAAGATCGGCTGGTCCGGCAGGCGGGGCGGCCAGGAGCGCCAGTTCGACTCGCGCAGGAGCGCCAACTCCTCCGGACCTGTCGGCCGCCACAACGTCGTCACCCACATACCGTTCACCGCCCTCCCGCGTCAGAAAGCCAGATCATGCCAGGTCAAGGACTCCAAAAGCCAAGGGATTCGGCGGGTACGGGTACCCGCGGTGCCGGTTCGGGCCGAACGGTGGAACCGGTGCCGGGTGGGTCAGGGCAGGTCCGGGTTGCCGTCCAGGTTGGCGATCATGCGGCGGAGGACGTTGAGGGCCGCCACGTAGTCGGCCGGGTCGATGCCGGCGTGGATCTGTTCGTGCGCGGCGTCGAGCCGGTCCTTGGCGCGCAGCCGGGTGGCCTCGCCGGATTCGGTGACGTGCAGGGTGCCGGCGTCCTCGCGGAGCAGTCCCCGGGCGAGGAGGTCGTCGTGCATCTTCTCGAAGTCGACGCCGAGGTTGTCGAACGGGGCCAGCCGCTCGATGAGGGCCGCCCGGGTCCAGGTGCCGGGGGTGCCGGCGACGTGGTTGAGGGTCCACCAGTGGGGCTGGGTGAGGTCGTCGAGGGCGAGTTCGGCGCGGATCCGGGCGAGGACGAGGCGGGAGGTCTCGGTGCTCCAGTACCCGATGGGCTGGGTGGCCAGTGTCTCTTGTGGGTAGTTTTTCATGACGCAACCGTAGGAGTTCAACCTCGCTTGAGATCAAGCGTGCGGGTCGCGAGGAGGGTCACAGGCTCGTGCCCGTGGGCAGGGTTGTGGGGGCAGGGTTGTGGGGCTCTGGGTGCTCGGGTCAGAACTCGTCGAGGATGGTCGGGAGCCAGTCGGCGGTGTGGGAGAAGTGGTAGCCCAGGGACTCGGCGCGGGTGTTGGACATGCCGTAGTAGTGGGCGAACGAGTACGGGGACGCGTCCTCGCCCGGGGACACCTCGCGGTAGACCGGGGCGGGGGTGAGGTGGGCGCCCAGGTCGGTGACGGTGAGTTCGCCGTGGGAGCGGGCGTTGACGGGGCCGGTGAAGTCCGCGAGGGCCGTGAAGTGCAGGAAGTCGGCGATCTCGCGCGGGTGGGTGAACGAGGACGGGCGCGGGTCGCGGTGGACGAGGATCGGGGTGCCGGCCCGGGCGCGGTCGACGTAGTGCGCGAGGCGGCCGGTGAAGTCGGCGCCGCCGAGGACGTGGGCGGAGCGGACCGCCACGAACGGGAACGGCGGGTCGGTGGCGAACACCGCCTCGGCCTGGCGTTTGCCCTCGGCGTAGTGGGCGTCGCGGAAGGTCGGGTCGTGCCAGGGCAGGGTGAGGTCGACCGGCCAGGTGGTGGGGTCGAAGGCGTCCTCGGGGAGGGGCACGGGTCGAGGCCCGGGTGCACGGAGAGCGGGCGGCTGCCCTGGACGAGGCCCGGTCGGGTGCGGCGCCCCCGGGGCCGACTCGGGGGCCGACTCGGGGGCAGGCTCAGGGGCAGGCTCAGGGGCAGGCTCGCGGACCGGCTCGCGGACCGGCTCGCGGACCGGCTCGCGGACCGACCCTAAGGCTGGCGGGGCGTACACCTCGATGGTGGAGGTCATCACGTAGCGGGCCGTGCGGCCGGCGAACACCCGGCGCGCGACCGCCGCCTGGGTCGGGGTGGAGCAGACCTGGTCGAGGACGACGTCGAAGGTCCGGCCGGCCAGGGCCGCGCGGAGCGCCTCCTCGTCGTCGCGGTCGGCGCGGACGTGGTCGACGCCCGGCGGTGCCGGGGTCGAGCCCCGGTTGACGAGGGTGACGTGCGCGCCGGACGTGCGGAGCCGGTCGACGAGGAGCCGGCCGAAGTAGCGGCTGCCGCCGATCACGGCGACCCGGAGAGGTGTCATGCCCCGAGCCTGCCGGATTATGATCATTAGCAGAAGTGATGAAAAGCTTAAGGCGCTGTTAGGGGTACTGATGATCGACGTCCAGCGGCTCCGGGTACTCCGCGAGGTCGCCCGGCACGGCAGCTTCAGCCGGGCAGCCGCCGCGCTGCTGTGCACGCCGTCGGCCGTCTCCCAGCAGATCGCCGCCCTCGAACGCACGCTCGGTACGCCGGTGGTGGAGCGCAGCACCCGGGGCGTGGTGCTCACCGGGGCCGGGGTGCTGCTCGTCGAGGCCGCCGACGCGGTGACCGCCGAGCTGCGGCACGCGCAGGAGCAGATCGACCGGCTCGGTGCGGGGCGCGCCGCGCTGGCCGTGGCGACGTTCACCAGTGGCGGGCAGCGGCTGTTGCCGGCCGCGTTGGGTCGGTTCGTGGCCGCGCATCCCGAGGTGGAGCTGACCGTGCTCGAAGGGGAGCCCGAGGTCGCGGTGCCGTGGGTGCGGGAGGGGCGGGCGGACCTGGCGTTGGCGTACCACTTCGGGGGGCCGCCGCCCGTGCGGCGCGGGGACCGGTCGGGGTTGGCGTGGACGCCGGTACTCGATGATCCGATGTGGATCGTCCTTCCCGCCGGGCACCGGCTGGCCGGGCGCGGGTCGGTGCATCTGACCGAGCTGGCCGGGGAGGCGTGGGTGCTGGGGTGCTCGAAGACGAAGGCGGTGGTGGAGCAGTACGCGGGGCTGGCCGGGTTCGAGCCGCGGATCCTGGCGAGTACGACGGACTACTTCTTCGCGCAGGCGTTGGTGGCTGCCGGGGTGGGGGTGGCGTTGATTCCGGAGATCGGGCTGGTGGCGGGCGTGGGGCGGCCCCGAGGTGGGGGCCCGGGGCCACTCAGAACCGGGGCGCTGCCCGGGGCGACGGGCGACGGGGACCTGGTGGCGGTCGCCGTGGAGCAGCCCCGGCCGGTGCGGTACGTCGGGGTGGTGACGGCTCGTCGAAAGGCCCCCAATCCGGTGGCGGAGACCCTGGTCGAGGCGTTGCGCGCGTCGGCGGCCACCCTCGGCTGAGTCTGGTCGAACCCTCGTCGGCGGGTGGCGGACGCCCCCGCGCCGAGCCGCTGGTCCTGGGCGGGGCGACCCGGCCGCGATCGCCCCGGTCAGCGTGGCCCGGCCGTGGTCGAGCCGTGCCGGACCGGTACCCCTCTCAGGTGGTTTTGGCGTAGCCGAGGCCCTCCACGATCCGGCCGTCGCGGACCAGCATCAGGTTGACGCCCCGGGTGGAGCCGCCGTCGTGGACGTAGCGCCAGCGGATCACGGCCCGGTCGCCCGCGATGTGCACGTCCTCCAGGTCGAAGTGCGCGGCACGGTTCTCGGCGATGGCCCGCCACCACGCGATGGCGGCGGCCCGGCCCTCGACGCGCTGGCCGTCGGTGTTCTCGATGACGCAGCCCTCGCCGATCAGGTCGTCGAGCGCGTCGACGTCGCGCTTCTGGAACACGTCGTTGTACCGGCGGATGACGTCGGCGGTGATCTCCTCGGACATGGTCCCTCCCCTACTTTCCCGCCCGGCCGGGCGGTGCTCCGGTCGTGCCCGGCGGCTGGTCGAGCGGCCCGCCGGGCGATCCGGGACCGATCCTGCTCGGGCCGGTGCCGACCGGCAATTCCCTCCGGGGTATCACCCCGGACCAAGATCAGCTACAACTGGTGGGTGGACACCCTCACGGACCCGGACCGGTTCCCCGGCGAACTGCGGCGCTGGCGCACCACCCGGCGGGTCAGTCAGCTCGAACTGGCGCTCCGGGCCGGTACCACCCAGCGGCACCTGAGTTTCATGGAGCGCGGCCGGTCGCGGCCCGGACGGGAGATCGTGGTCCGGCTCGCCGAGTCGCTGGGGCTCACGCTGCGGGAACGCAACGCGCTGCTGCTCAGTGCGGGGTACGCGCCCGTGTTCGCGGAGTCCCGGCTGGACGCGCCGATCCTGCGGCCCGTGCGCGACGCGCTGGAGCGGATCCTGGACGGGCACCTGCCGTACCCGGCGATCGTCGCGGGTCCGCACGGTCAGCTGGTCGCCGCCAACAGCGCCTTCGGTGTGCTCGCCGAGGGCGCTGACCCGGCCCTGCTCGCACCGCCGGTCAACGTCCTGCGGCTCGCGCTGCACCCGGACGGGATGGCCCGGCGGGTGGTCAACCTCGCCGACTGGGGGCGGCACATCGTCGAGAACCTGCGCGGCCGGGCGGACCGCAGCCCCGATCCCGCGCTGGACGAGCTCCGCCGGGAGCTGGAGGGCTACCTGCCGGCCGCCGGGCCGCCCGGTCCCGACCCTCTGGGCTTCGCGGTGCCGCTGCGGCTGCGGACCGCCGACGGGGAGTTGCGGCTGCTCACGACGTTGACGAGTTTCGCGACGGCCGTGGACGTGACGTTGGCGGAGTTGCACCTGGAGGCGTTCCTGCCGGCCGACGAGGCGACGGCGACCCTGCTCAGAAACCGCAACCCTCCGACGGGTACGGAGTTCCGCGCGCCCGGCCCAGGTTCCGCGTGGGCGGTCCGCCGGGGCCCGGGGAGCTGAGGAACTCCGCCCCGGCGGGGGCCGACGTTCGGGCCGCCCGCCCCGGGTTCACAGGGTCGTCGCCACCTCGGCGAGGAGGTCGACGAAGCGGGTGACCGTGGTCGGTCGGGTGCGGCCGGCGAGGGTGGCCGCGAAGACCCGGCGGACCGAGGTGTCGTCCCGGTGCAGCCGGAGGAGCGCGATGTCGGGCGGCGTGGCCCGGACGGCGAGCGCCGGGATCAGGGCCACGCCGAGCCCGGCGGCCACGCAGCCCAGTTTGCCCGTCCACTCGGCGGCCACGATGTCCACCCGGGGCTCGAACCCGTGCGGCAGGCTGGCCCGGAGCAGGGTGTTCTCGGCGGTCGCGGAGCCGGCGATGAAGGCCTCGGCGGCCAGTTCCGCGTACCGGACCGTGCGGCGGCGGGCCAGCCGGTGGGTGCGGGGCACGGCCACCAGCAGGTGCTCGTCGAGCAGGTGGCGCAGGTCGTACCGCTCGGTGTCGAGGGGCTGGTCGGGGGCCGCGCTGACCACGGCCACGTCCGCGTCGCCGGACTCCAGGCGCTCCAGCAGGCCCGGGGTCAGGCCCTCCACCAGGGAGGACGCGACGTCGGGGTGCGCGGCGCGGAACGTGGCCAGCGCGCGGGGCACCAGGGCCGCGACGGCAGTGGGGAACGCGCCGACCCGGAGCCGGCCACCCGTGCCGTCCCGGAGCGCGGCCAGGTCCCGGCGGGCGGCGGCGAGCCGGTCGAGTACGGCCTCGGCGTGGGCGAGCAGGCAACGGCCCTCGTCGGTGAGCGCCACGCCCCGGGGCAGCCGGTCGAACAGGGTCGCGCCGGTGTCGGCCTCCAGGGCGGCGATCTGCCGGGACACGGCCGACTGGGTGAACCGCAGGGCCCGGGCGGCGGCCGTGATCGACCCGTGGGCGGCGACGGCGCGGAGGACTTCCAGGGACTGGAGCTGCACGTACCCATGCTAGGACAACATGGCAGGGATGCCGAAGAGTCGTTGGTCGCATGGCAGAGACTCACCTAGCGTGGTGATCATGACAGTCATCGCCGTCCTCGGCACCGGACACATGGGCGCGCCGATCGCCCGCCGCCTGCTCGCCGCCGGCCACCAGGTCACCGTCTGGAACCGCACCGCCGCCCGCGCCGCCGACCTGGTCGCCCTCGGCGCGCGCCAGGCCGCCACCCCCGCCGGGGCCGTCCGGGACGCCGAGCTGGTGATCACGATGCTCACCGACGCGGCGGCCGTCGAGGCGGTGCTGTTCGGGGCGGACGGGGCGGTGGGGGCGCTGCCGGCCGGTACCCCCCTGGTGGACATGTCCACGATCGGCCCGGACGCGGTCCGCGACCTGGCCCGGCGCCTGCCCGCCGGGGTCGACCTGGTCGACGCGCCCGTCGGCGGCAGCGTCGGGGCGGCCGAGACCGGTGAGCTGCGGGTCTTGGTCGGCGGGCCCGACGCGGCGGTCGACCGGGTCAGCCCGGTCCTGGGGGTACTGGGCACCGTCCGGCGCTGCGGGCCCACCGGCGGCGGGGCGGCGCTCAAGCTCGTGCTGAACACCGCGCTGGTCACCGGCCTGGCCGCGCTCGCCGACACCCTCGCCGTGGCCGGGGCGGTCGGGGTCGACCGGGAGGCGGCGCTGGAGGTGCTGGCCGCGAGTCCGCTGGGTGCGGCGGTCGCGCGGGGCACGGCGGGTGGGGCCTCGTTCGCGGTCGCCCTGGCCGCCAAGGACATCGATCTCGCGCTCGACGCGCTCGGCGCCACCCCGGCCCCGGTGGCCCGGGCGGCGGCGGCCACCCTGCACGCGGCCCTGGACCCGTCCGCCGACCTGGCCACCCTCGTCTGACCCTGTACCCGCGACTTCGGGGCCCGCCCGCCACTGGCTGACGTCGTGGGCCAGCTACTCACCGGCGGTGGCGGCCCAGCGGCTCGGCGGGGCCCGCGCGTCCGCACCGGGCCGCGTCCGCCGCACCACGTCACCGCCACTCGTGGTACCGCCCCGGGCCGCCGGCCCGGAGGCATGACCGAGATCCGAAGGAGAAACCCGTGCGACTGACCCTCGACAACCCGGCCGGCGTCTCCGCGCCCTACGGCGACCGCTTCGCCCACGTCGCCCGGATCGACCCCGGCCCCGGCGCGCTGCTCGTCACCTCCGGCCAGATCGCCGCCGACGACGCCGGTGACGTGGTCGGGCCGGGCGACATCACCGCCCAGTCCGAACGGATCTTCGAGCTGATCGGGGAGATCCTCGCCGCGCACGGCGCGGGCCTCGCCGACGTCGCGCACATCCGCACGTTCATGACCTCGCTCGACGACCTGCCCGGGTACGGGGCGGTCCGGCGGCGGTTGTTCCCGGGCACGCCGCCGACGAGTACCACGGTGGAGGTGGGGCGGCTGTTCCACCCGGACGCGCTGCTGGAGGTGGAGGTCACGGCCGTGGTCCCGGGCTAGACGGGGCCCAGGTAGACCCAGTTGCCGTTGTCGCGGAGGAAGCGGCTGTGCTCGTGCATCGCGCCGGGCCGGCCGCCCTCCCGGTAGTGCGCGCGGAACTCGACCGTGCCCTCGGCGTCGAACAGGCCGCCGCCGGTCTTCGCGAGCACGTCGAGGCGTACCCATCGCAGGTCGGTGTCGAGGTCCAGCTCCGCCGGCCGGGTGTCCGGGTGCCACGACCGCAGCAGGTAGGCCACGTCCCCGACCGCGAACGCGCTGAACCGGGACCGCATCAGGGTCTCGGCGGTCGGCGCGTTCTGCCCGGCGTGGAACCGGCCGCAGCAGGCGGGGTAGGGCTCGCCGAGCCCGCAGGGACAGGAGTCAGGTGCCATCCCCCCATTCTGCCGGGCCACCCCGTGGCGGCCGGGACAGCGGTCACCGGGCCTGCGGGAAGACGGACCACGAACCCTTTCGAGGGGTACCGGGCCCGCCGGTACCCGTCAGCGGGGTTCGGAGAGTTTTTGGGTGATCAGGCGGAGTTGGTCGCCGTAGCGGGATTCGAACTCCGGGGAGCCCGGTTCGACGCCGAAGAGCTGGCGGACGACGTGCTGGAGGGTGATCGGGGCCATCACCATGCCCATCATGGCGAGCATGAAGGACTCCGGGTCGATGTCGGCGGCCAGTTCGCCGGTCTCGCGGCGGCGGTACAGGTCGGAGAGGTCCTCGGGCGGCTCGGGCGGGGTCTCCCCGTCGGCGGCGAGCCCGTGCCACAGGACGAGCCGGATGGACGCCGGGTTGGCCAGCACCTCGTGCAGGTAACGGGCGGTGAGTTCCGGGATCGACAGGTCCGGGGTCGCGAACTCGGCCTCGCGGCGCTGCCACTCGCTCTGCAGCGCGCGGTACAGGCCCTCCTTGCCGCCGAAGTAGTAGTTGATCAGGCGTTTGTTGACCCCGGCCCGGTCGGCGATGTCCTGGACGCGCGCGCCCGCGTACCCCTTGGCGGCGAACACCTCCAGGGCCGCGGTGAGCAGCTGGCGGCGCGAGCGTTCGGCGTCGCGCTGCCGTTCCTCGGGGGCCGGGGTGCGCCGGCTGCCGGTGGGTGCCTCCATCGGCTCAGGCTACTTCACCTGCGGATGAGCTCAATTCCCCAGTTGGTGCATTGACGTTAATTCCCCAACTGGTTAACATCGCCGGGAGACCCCTGCGAAAGGTGCGATCGTCATGATTCTGGCAACCGGAGCCACCGGGAACGTCGGCCGGCACGTCGTCACCCTGCTCCTGGAGGCGGGCGAGAAGGTCCGCGCGATCAGCCGCGACCCGGCCACCGCCGGCCTGCCCGACGGCGTCGCGGTCCTCGAAGGGGACCTGCGCCGCCCCGAGACCCTGCCGGCCGCCCTGAGCGGCGTCGACCGGGCCTACCTGTTCCCCGTGCACGACGCCCTCGGCGACTTCCTCACCGGGGCCCGCGAGGTCGGGGTCGGCCGGATCGTGCTGCTGTCCTCGATGGCCGTGAACTTCGGGGTCGGCAACGAGATCGCCCGCTGGCACGCCGAGTCCGAGCGGGCGGTGCTCGACTCCGGGCTGCCGTGGACGTTCCTGCGGCCCGGCGCGTTCATGGTCAACGACCTCGGGTGGGCGCACTCGATCAGGGCCGACGGCGTGGTCCGCGCGGCGTACGGGGACTCGGCCAGCGCGCCCATCGACGAGCGGGACATCGCCGAGGTGGCGGTGCGCGCGCTGCTGGACGACGGGCACGAGGGGCAGGCCTACACGCTGACCGGGCCCGCCTCGCACACCCAGGTCGAGCGGGTCCGGATCCTGGGTGGGGTGCTCGGGCGGGAGCTGCGGTTCGAGGAGCTGTCCCGGGAGGCGGCCCGGCGGGAGATGGAGCGGTTCATGCCGCCGGAGATCTCCGAGGTGCTGGTGGAACTCCTGGCGTCGACCGTCGGGACGACCGCGGAGATCGAGCCGGCCGTGGAGCGGATCCTGGGGCGGGCCGGGCGGTCGTACGCGGAGTGGGCGGGGCGGTGGGCGGGGGAGTTCCGCTGAGGTTGCGCGTCGGTGGCCCGCGTCGGGCCGGGCGTGCCTGCCGGAACCGGTAGGCCTGGAGGGAGCCCGTAGTCCCGGACCACCCCGTCTGGACCGGGCGTGGGCCGCTCCTCCCCCGGGCGAGGAGCGGCCCCCGGTGGTCAACGCAGGCCCGGGACCTCGGTGACCAGGTACGGCGGGGTGCCGGCGCCCGACGGGAGCTGGCTGTTCACCCAGAGCAGCCGGCCCCGGTCCCGGGCGAGGGTCGTCGGCCCGACGGTCCCGGCCACGGCCGCCGAGTCGCCGAGGACCCGCGCGGCCGTGAAGTCCCGGTTCAGCTCCACCAGCCGGGTGAGGAACTCCCACTCGCCGGCCGCGTTCAGCCTGTTCCAGACGCCGTAGAGCCGGCGGCCCTCCAGGACGAGGCCGTCGCCGGAGAACGCCCGGCCGTCGGCGATCCGGAGCGCGCGGACCGCCCGGGTCGCGAGGTCGACGCGGTAGGTGACGTCCACGCCCTGCTCGGCGACGAGGAGTACCCGGCCGTCGGCGCTGGTCACGATGCCGTTGAGGAACGACGGCACCGGGTCGAACGCGTCGACCGTCAGCCACGGGGTGAGCGGCCCGACCCGGTCGCCGGTGAGCGACGCCCGCCAGACGGTCTGGTTGACGGAGTCCGTGACATAGACCGCGTCGGACGTGAAGGCCATGTCGTTGAGGAACGACGCGGGGGCGTCCACGGCGCGCCGGGTCAGCGGGCGGCCGGAGCGGTCGTACACGAAGAGGGTGCCGGTGGCCGCGCCCGCGACGAACAGCCGGTCGCGGCGGTCCAGTTTGACGCCGGTCGCGGAGGTCCGGCCGTCGGCGCCGGGGGCGAGGAACGGGCGCAGGGCGCGGTCGCACACGTGACCCCGGTAGACGGCGCCGGTCGCGACGCTGGTCACGTACATCGTGCCGTCGCGGGTGACCTCGATGCCCTCGGGGGAGGCGCCGGGCTCGCGGGTGACGACGTACTCGCGGATCAGGTCCTGGTGGGCGGAGGCCGGGGAGCCGGGGGTGGTGGCGCCGGCGGTGGCGGCGAGGGCGGCCACACCGGTCCGGAGGAGGGTTCGTCTGTCCATGGCACCGAGGATGCGGCGGGCGGCCCCGGGGCTTCCACGCCTTTCAGCCGTGCCTGAAAGGGGCCCACACCCGGACACGAAACCGATCCGACGGGTACCGGTGGGACTGTGCCGCGCCCGCGCGTCGCTCTGGTCCACGGCGAGCCGGCACCCGGCGGTGTGACGGAACGGTGATCTGGGGCGCTCATGCTGGACGGGTGCTGCGCATCCACTTCACACCGGCCGACCTGGGCCGGGTCACCCTCGCCACCGGCCCCGACGTGATGCTGGAGCTGCAGCACAGCGTCCTGATGCTCGACCGGGCCTGGGGCGGCGGCTGGACGGGCCGCTGGCGGCGTTCGGTGCTCCCGAAGCTGTCGCCCCGGCTCCGCTCCGTCCTCGACCTGATGCCCGTCCTGGGCTACACGCCCGACTTCCTCTCCCCGGTCGGCGCCCGCGACTTCCGGTCGGCGCTCGGCACCGTGGTCGAGGCCCCGACGGACCAGGTCCGGGCCGAGCTGGCGACGCTCGACCGGCCGCTCACGCCCTGGGCGCGGGCCCTCGCCGCCGGGGACACGTCGGCGCGCCGGGAGCTGGGGGCGGTGCTGACGGCGTACCACGACGTGGGGGTCGCGCCACAGTGGAGCACCGTCACGGCCCGGGTGACGGCGGACCGGGCGGTGCGCGGCCAGGTGCTCCTCGACGGCGGCCTCGACCGGCTCCTGGACACCCTGCACCCGGACATCCGGTGGACCGCGCCGACCCTGACGGTCCGCTGCCCGGCCGCCCCGCCGCGGAGCCTGGAGTTCCACCTGGGCGGGCGGGGCCTGACCCTCGTGCCGCTGTTCTTCGGCGGGGTGTCCACGTACGCGGAGCCGCCGACCGGGCCGGCCGTGCTGGCGTACCCGATCCCGCACGACCCCTCCCCGGCGGTACCCGGCGACCGGCTCGTGTCCCTGCTCGGCCGGACCCGGGCCGCCGTCCTGGTGACCCTGTCGAACGCGGGGTCCACGACGCAGGTCGCCCAGCGGGTGGGCACGTCGGTGGCCTCGGCGAGCCAGCACGCGACGGTGCTGCGCGAGGCGGGGCTGATCACGACGACCCGGCTGGGCGGGGCGGTGCTGCACGCGCTCACCCCGTTGGGCGAGGACCTGGTCCGCGACACCGCGCGCTGATCCGCGCCGCGCGGTGACGGCGTCCGCGCGGTGGCGGCCCGCGCGCACCGGCGCCGCCGGTACCCCTCAACGGGAGTCGTCTTTGGACACTTGTCCGGCCGTGACGGCTCGGTTACCGTGGAACATTCCCAGGACACATGTCACGTTCCGCAATGACGGGTGAGCGTTTGCATGCAGCGCCTTCGTGACGCACGTGCCGTCCGCCGTGTGGCGATGCTCGTCCGGCACTCCGCCGCGTCCATGTCCCTGTTCTTCTTCGCCCTCCTGGCCCTCGTGATCCTGGGGTACGGCGCCCTGAGCATCACCGACGGCGGCCCGAACCTGGCCCTCAACCTCGGCGTCGAGATCCTCGGCACCCTGATCACGGTCGCGGTGATCGGCCCGATCGTGCGGTCGACGCAGGAGGGCAACGTCCGCAGCCATCCGACGTTGAACATCCGCCGGTTCGTGGACCGTTCCGCCATGGCGCGCCGGCAGGTGCAGGTCCTGGCCACGTTCTCGAATCTGCTGAACAACCGCGAGACGGAGCGGTTCCTGGGGATCGCGCGCCAGCACCTGGACCGGGGCATCGCGGTCGAGTTCCTGCTGCTGCACCCTGACTCGCTGAGTTCGGAGCAACGGCAGCGGGAGCTGAGGGGTACGGGCACGGACGTGTCGGTCCTCATCCACCACAACGTCCGGGTGCTCAACGGGCTGCTCGACAGCGTCGCCCCGGACAAGCGGCGCAACCTCTCCGTCCGGCTGTACGACGCGAGCGCGTCCGTCATCCTCTACCGGTGGGACGACCGGGGGCTGACCTCGTTCCTGCCGACGGACGGCCTGGCCGAGGAGGGTGAGCACCTGGAGGTCGACATGCGCTCCCCGCTGGGTGGCTTCGTCAGCGCCCGGTTCGCGGCCCTGTGGCACAGTCCGACGACGATCACGCTCCAGTCGTTCCTGCGGATGCCGGTGGTGATCATCGAGGACGGCCGGCGGGCGAAGCCGATCGAGGCGCTGTACGTGACGGTCGAGCAGGGGCACTATCTCGTGTCCTCCGAGATCCTCGCCGCCCTGGCGCGCCGGCCGGGCGGCACGTTGCGGGCCCGGCGGGCGGACGACGACGCGGTCACGTTCGACCTGTTCGTCGTGGACGACCGGGAGACCGACCTCCAGAACCGACTGGTCGAGAGTTACCACGAGAAATACGATATGTCCGCACACACCTTCGTGGGCATGCGACCCAGCGTGTAGAATCGACTGATTGATCATGTGACGATGCCGTCGTTCGACAGTGGCCCGTATGCCAGCGCCGACTGTCGGACCCGCGCGCTCGCCGGCACCCCCGCCCCGCACCCCACGGGTCTCCGCCGCGCGCGGACCACCGGGGCCCCCGGCCGGACGCTGGCCGTCCGCGTCCCTCCGGGGTGAGCGGTCCCGACGTGCGGGCCTCACACGTCCGCCAGGCCCGTGGTGGAGCCTCCCCCGGGCCGTGAGGGCCCCGATCCGCCAGCAGCGCCTCCCGTGTCCGACCGGTCGTCGGCGCGCGCTCCCGGGGCGACGACCCGCGACAACAGAGCTGAATGGAGTACCGGTGGAGATTCGATCCGACGACGTGACTGCGGTGTCACCGGAGGAGGCCCACGAGCGGGTGCACGCGCTGGCCCTGAGCACCGCCGGACACCCCGCGGTGCGCAACGCCTTCTACGAGCTGTGGATGGCGGGACCGCTCCCCGCCGGGCACGTCGAGGTGGTGGCCCGCAACTACCTCGAACGGGTCCGCCGCACCCCCGACCGGATCGCGCTCGCGTTCCTGAGCACGACGGACGTCGCGGCCCGGGCCGAGATCGTGGCGAACCTCAGTGACGAGATGGGGCACGGCGACCCGGCCCGGGTGCACTCGGTGATCCTGCGCGGCTTCTTCGAGACGCTGCTGTCGCGACTGCGCGGGCACCCGGTGCGCCTCGACGACCTGACGACGCCCCTGCTGCCGTCGACGGTCCGCCTGGTCGAGCAGTCCGAGAAGCTGTTCGCCAGCCCGCACCCGCAGGAGTCCCTCGGCGCGCTGCTCGCCCAGGAGTGGCACGCGTACCCGCAGCTGGTGTTCCTCTACGAGGGGGTCCGCAACTACCGGGACCTGTTCGAGCTCACCGAGTTCCACGAGGCGTGCGAGTACTTCTACCTGCACATCGGCGCCACCGAGAAGGAACACAAGCTCCAGGCGCTGTCGACCGCCGCCCGGACCTGCCGGACCACCGCCGACCTCGCCCACCTCGAACGCGGCTTCACCGGCTACCTGGAGCTGCTGGCCGACAACTGGGCCGAGCTGCACCGGGCGGTCCGGCCGGCCTGACCAGGGGCTACGAGTGCAACTCGTGCGGTAGTGGGGCCGGTCCGTACACCTTCTGCGGTACGGCCCTTGCTACCGCGAGGGGACGACAGCGGTTGCCAGGTCAACTATGTTGCGTCAATGTCGCCGATACTGCCCCGGGTCAGGCGGCTGGCCTCGGAGAACCCGCTCGCGGTGGACGTGCTGTACACGGGGCTGGTCACCGCGGTCAGTGTGCCCCTGAGCCACGAGCACGCCCCGGGTTCCTGGGGCGACATCGACGGGCTGGGCGATGTGCTGGTCATCGCGATGAGCCTGCCGCTCGTGGCGCGCCGGCGTGCGCCCGTCGCGGTGCTGGCCGCGTGCCTGGGGCTGTGGACGGTCTACATCGCGCTGAACTACTGGCCGGTGGTGGGCACGTACCCGGCGCTGTTCGCGCTGTACACCCTCGCCTCGCTCCGCCCGGCCCGGGTGGTGGCCCCGTGGATGGCCGCCACCGCCGGGGTGTGGGTGTTCGCGGGGGCACTCACCGAGGGCGGTTCGATGGTGACCGTGTTCGCGCAGGCCGTGGCCCTGCCGTGCCTGATCTGGCGGTTCGGGGACGCCAGCCGGCAGACGTCGCTGCGCAACCAGCAGCTCGCCGACCTGGCCGAACGGCTCCGGGTGGAGCAGGAGGACCGGGCCCGGCGGGCGGTGTTCGACGAGCGGGTCCGGATCGCCCGGGAACTGCACGACGTCGTCGCCCACCACATCTCCGTCATCTCCGTGCACTCGGGGCTGGCCCGGTACGTGTTCGACACCGATCCGGACACCGCCCGGCGCGCGCTGGGCACGATCCGGGACACCAGCGCGGAGGTACTCGACGAGATGCGCCGGCTGCTCGCCCTGCTGCGGGTCGAACCGGACTCCGACTCCTACGATCCGGCGCCCGGGGTCGCCCGGCTCGGGGAGCTGGCCGAACGGCTCCGGGAGGCCGGCATGCCGGTGGAGCTGCGCGTGACCGGGGAGCCGCGCGCGCTGGCCCCGGGCATCGACCAGTGCGTGTACCGGATCGTGCAGGAGTGCCTGACCAACGCGCTGCGGCACGCGATGCCGGCGACGGCGGTGGTGGAGCTGGCGTACCAGCCCGAGCTGCTCACGGTTTCGGTGACGGACGACGGGGCCAACGCGCCGGCCGGCGGCGGAGTCCCGGGTGCCGCCAGGTCCGGCGGGACCGGGCCGGCCCGGTCAGGCACGGCGGGACGGAGCGGGGCCGGGGCGGGCACGGCGGGGCCGGGTGTTCCCGGGCCGGTCGGCGCCGGGCACGGCCTGGTCGGGATGCGCGAGCGGGCCGTCCTCTACGGCGGCACCCTCGTCGCCGGCCCGCGCCCCGAGGGCGGGTTCGCGGTCACCCTGACCCTGCCGCTGGCGAGGCTGGGCGGCGACGGGCAGGCCTCGGATGGCTGACGGGAACCCGCCCCGGGAGTCGGCCCGACCCCCGGTCGCGGGCGGTGCCGATCAGGCCGGAGAACCAGGTCGAGGGCCCGTCATCCGGGTACTCGTCGTGGACGACCAGCCCCTGATCCGCGCCGGCCTGGCGTCCCTGATCCGCGCGGCCCCCGGCCTGGACGTGGTGGCCGAGGCGTCCGACGGGGTGGAGGCGGTGGCGCTGGCCGCCCGGACCCGCCCCGACGTGGTGCTGATGGACATCCGGATGCCCGGGATGAGCGGCGTGACCGCCACGGAGCACATCCTGGCCGCCCCGGTCCGCCCCAAGCCCCGGGTGCTGATCCTGACGACCCTCGACCTCGACGAGTACGTGTACACCGCGTTGCAGGCCGGCGCGTGCGGGTTCCTGCTCAAGGACACCCCGCCGGAGCGCCTGATCGCGGCCATCGCCACGGTCTCCGCGGAGGACGTGCTGCTCGCGCCGGCCGTGACCCGCCGGCTGATCGAGACGTACGCGCGCCGGTCCCCGGGCCCGGCCGCCACCGCCGGGCTGACGGCGCGGGAGAACGAGGTGCTGCGCCTGGTGGCCCGGGGGCTGTCGAACGGGGCCATCGCCGCCGGGCTGGTACTCAGCGAGGCGACGGTGAAGACGCACGTCAGCCGGATCATGGCGAAGCTGGGCCTGGGCAGCCGCGCCCAGGTGGTGGTGTTCGCCTACGAGTCCCGCCTGGTCACCCCGCGCGAACCGCGGTAGCCGCACGGCACCCGGATCCGCCACCGCTCCCCTGGTGAGACCCGGAGCCGCCCCGACCCCGCTCCCCCGGCGGATCCGGAGCCGACCCCGCCGGCCGGGGCGGATCCGGAGCCTCCCCCGCCGGCCGCGCTCAGCCCACCGCCCCCGGATCCGCCCCCGCCCGCGCCGCCGCACCGAGCGCCGACAGCATCAGCACCTGCGCCAGGATGATCCGTTCGATCTCCGCCGGGTCCACGCTCTCGTCGGGCGCGTGGATCGCAGCCCGGGCCAGGTCCTCGGCGCCCCACAGGATCACGTCGGCGTTCGGGGCGGCCTTCTTCAGGTACGCGACGAGCGGGATCGAGCCGCCCGACCCGATCACCGAGGCCGGCTTCCCGAAGGCCGCGCTGAGCCCGTCGCGCGCGGCCCCGATCGCCGGCCCGGTCAGGTCCACCTCGAACGGGTGCCCCACCTTGACGCGCTTCGTCTCCACCTTCACGTTGCCGGGGGCGTGGGATTCCAGGTGGTCCATCAGGAGCTGGAGTTCGCGCTCGGGGTCGCAGCCCGGTACCACCCGCATGGAGATCTTCGCGGTGGCGGTGGGAATCAGGATGTTCGCGGCCTCGGCGGTGTTCGGGGCGTCCAGGCCGATCGCGGTGACCGAGGGCCGCGCCCACAGCCGGGACGCGACGGTGCCGGTGCCCACCAGGTCGACGCCGTCGAGGACCCCGGCGGCGGTCCGGAAGTCGGCCTCGGGGAAGTCTGCGCCGGACCAGTCGTGCGAGTGCAGGCCCTCGATGGCCACGTCGCCGTCCGGGGTGTGCAGGGTGGCCAGGATCCGGGCGAGGGCGATCAGCGCGTCGGGGGCCGCGCCGCCGAACAGGCCAGAGTGCACCGGGGCGGCCAGGGTGCTCACGGTGACCGTGCAGGACACGTCGCCGCGCAGGTGCGTGGTGAGCGCGGGCTCGCCGACCCGGACGTTGCCCATGTCGGCGATGACGAACGCGTCGCAGGCGAACAGGGCCGGGTGCGCCTCGACGTACGCCTCCAGGTGGCTGATCGTCTCCTCCTCGCCCTCGACGAGGATCTTGACCCCGACGGGCGGCGTACCCCCGAAAGCTCGAAGGGTTGCCAGGTGCGCGACCACTCCGCTCTTGTCGTCGGCGACGCCCCGGCCGTGGATCCGGCCGTCGGGGCCGTCGGTGGCCGTCCACGGGTCGCTGGTCCATCCCTGTTTCGGGGCCGGCTGCACGTCGTAGTGCGCGTAGAGCAGGACGGTGGGCGCGCCGGGCGGGGCGGGGATCTCGCCGTAGACGGACGGGTAGCCGGCACCCAGGTCGAGGAGGCGCGCGTCGGCGATCCCGGCGGCCCGGAACAGGTCGAGGACGTCGGCGGCCATCGCGTGCACCGGCTCGGGCGGGAAGCCGGGGAACGCGACGGAGGCGTGCCCGACGAGGCGGCGCAGGTCGGTGAGCACGTCCGGCATCAGCTGCCCGACGGTGGTGCGCGCGGTGGCGGTGTCCATGGCGACTCCTTCTCGACAGTGGTCTGTTTCCCTTGCTACGCCACGAACCTGGACAGCACCAGCCCCACGCCGACGACGCTCACCCACGACACGAGCATCGGGATCGTGAACGAGTGCCAGACGATCAGGTGGCTGAGCCGGGTGGTGCCGGTCCGGTCGATCTGCACGGCCGCGATCTGGGTGCCGTTGGCCGGGAACAGCCACACCCCGACCAGGGACGGCCACATCGCGGTGACCGTGGCGGCCGGCAGCGCGGCGAGCCCGATCGGCACGATGGCCCGGGTGGTCGCCGACTGGCTGGTGGTCAGGCCGCACATCACGAACAGGGCCACGGCCAGGAACAGCGAGTGTTCCTTGGCGATGTCGGCGAGCGGGTCGATGATCTGTTTGGCGTTGCCGGAGATGAACGTGTCGGCCATCCACGCCACCCCGAACAGCGCGACGGCCGCGATGATCCCCGAGGACATCAGGGGCTGGCGGACCACGTCGGCGGCCGGGACCCGGTTGGCGAGCAGGATCGCCAGGGCGACGGTGAACATGACCAGCTCGATGCAGATCGTCATGCCGAGCCGTTCGGACTTCCCGCCGACGGTGACCAGGGGCCGGAGGCGGTCGAAGAGTCCCATCGCGACGATGACGGCGACCCCGGACAGGAATATTCCGGTACTGCGCGCCGCGCCGGCCCGCAACGGCGGCTCCGGTTCGGCGTCCCCGGGTTCCGCCGCCGTCCCGCCGCCCGTGCCGGCCCTGGCAGCCGCGACCGGCACCGGCTCGCACTCCCCCGCCGCCACCCGCCGCCGGAACTCCGGATCGTCGGCGAGTTCCTTCCCGACCCGGTTCTGCACGAGCGAGGTCACGACGGTGGCGACCAATCCGGCCGGGAGCGTGATCAGCAGTACCTTGCTGAGGGTGAACCCGCCGGGCATCAGGGTCAGGTACGCGGCCATCGCCGCCGACACCGGGCTGGCCGTGATGCCGAGCCCGGAGCACACGGTCGACGCGGCGAGCGGCCGTTCGGGGCGGACCCCGTTGCGGAACGCCGTCTCGTAGATGACCGGGATCAGGGCGAAGAAGATGTTGGAGGTGCCCGCGCCGACGGTGAACACGAACGACACCAGCGGCGCGATGACCGTGATCCGCCGGGGGTTGCGCCGGATGATCCGGGAGGCCACCGACACCAGGTAGTCGATGCCGCCGGCCGCCTGCATGGCCGAGGACGCGGTGATGACGGCGATGATGATGAAGAACGCGTCCACGGGCGGGGAGCCGGGGTCCAGGCCGAAGCCGAAGACGAGGAGCGCGGTGCCGAACGCGCCCCACAGGCCGAGGCCGATACCGCCGGTGCGCACGCCCATCGCGATCGCACCGAGGACGACCAGGGCTTCGAGGACCAGTTTCGCGGTACCCATCTCAGTCGGTCTTCCCCGTGCTCGCCCGCCATTCCGCGAGGTAGCCGTCGAGCACGGCGCGCAGGTGGTGCCCGATCTTGAGGTAGTCGAGGTCGTTGAGGTTGGCCAGGGACACCCGCACCGACCAGGCCGGCCCGTCGAACCCGCTGCCGTTGAGCAGCACCACGGAGTACTGGTCGGCGAGCCGGAACAGCAGGTCGGCCGGGTCGTAGGAGGCCTGGAGGTACTCGGCGAACGCGGGGTCCACGTGCCGGCGGGCCTCGTCGAGGATGTCGATCTCGACGTAGTACCCGGCCCGTTTGGCGTCCGGCGGGAAGGTGACCTCCGCGCCCTCGGCGAGCAGTTCGAGCCGGCGGTGCACGGTCTCGCGGAGCAGCCGCTTGTAGTCCTGACCCTCGGGCAGCTGGTTGAACAGGGAGAACAGCATCAGCTGGGCCTGCTGCGGCCCGGACAACCCGGAGGTGTGCCGCAACGCGACCTGCCGGGAGTCGGCCACCAGCCGGTCGACGAACTTCACGGAGCCCGGGTCCAGGGACAGCGTGTGGTACCGGGCCGCCAGCGCGGCGGTGTCGGCGGCGGGCAGCTCGGCGATCAGCCGGTCGACCACGTTGTCCTCGTGCAGCGCGATCACGCCGAGCCGCTGGCCGGTGGCCCCGTAGTGCTTGGAGTAGGAGTACACCAGCGCCGTGTTGTACGGGGCCGCCGCCGCGAGCGAGGTGAAGCCGGGCACGAACGTGGCGTACACGTCGTCGGTGATGATGACCAGGCCCGGGTTGCTGGTGGCCACGATGTCCACGATCCGGTCCCGGGTCCGGCCGGACAGCTCGATGGAGGCCGGGTTCGCCGGGTTGACCAGGAACAGCGCCTTCACGGTCGGGTCGGCGAGCTTGTCGATCTCGGCGTCGGGGTAGAACCAGGTGTGCAGCCCGGCGGGGTCCTCCGGCGTCGCGGCGACCCGCACGACGTCGAAGTTGTACCGGGCCAGCTGCGGGATCTCCACGTACGGCGGGAACAGCGGGGTCATCAGCGCGATCCGGTCGCCCTCGCGCAGCACCCGGTTCACCATCAGCGAGTCGAACAGGTAGCACATCGCGGCCGTGCCGCCCTCGGTGGCGAACACGTCGACGTTCCCGGCGGGCGGCCGGCCCGCGCACAGCTCGGCGGCCAGGTAGTCGCGGACCACCTTCTCGCAGTGCCGCAGGATCCGGTTCGGCTCCGGGTAGTTGTCGCCGATGACCGCGTCGACGAGTTCGTGCACCCACTCGTCGGGGCCGAAGTCGAGTTCGCGGATGCCGTAGTCGACGCAGGCCCGCAGCAGCACGATGCCGGGCAGGCCGGGGTGCGCGTCGGCGAACGCGCCGAACCGGGCCGCCGCGCCCTTCGCCGTGGGCATGCCGCCCAGGTTGTCGGCCGTCCACACCCGGCGGCTCTCCGTCAGGGCGAACTGGCCGAGGGCGAAGTACGCCTCGCGGGGGCCGGTCGCGATCCAGTTCGGGTTGCCCCGGCCCGCGTCGAGGACCGGGCGGCCGGAGGTGACCTGGGCGGAGAGGGCGCGGGCGATCTGTTCGCGTTCCAGTTCGAAGGGGCTCAACTCGCTCAGGCGGCGCAGCTGGGCGCGGCTGAGGGCGGCGTCGGTCATCACACTACCCCACGATCGTCGACATGAGCAGGCCGACGGCGGTGCCGACCAGGATGAACACCACGGTGGGTACGAGGAAGGAGTGGTTGAGCACGTACTTGCCGATCCGCGTCGTACCCGTCTGGTCGAAGTTGACCGTGGCGATCTGCGACCCGTTGGCCGGCAGCAGGTACATGCCCATCACGGCCGGCCACATGCCCGTGATCGACGCGGCGGACAGCCCCAGGTTCAGCCCGATCGGCACGATCGCGTTCGTGGCGCTGGACTGGCTGGTGGTCAGCATCGCCACCAGGGCCAGGGCCAGCGCGAACAGCAGCGCGAACCGGCCGACCACCCCGCCGAGCGCGCTGGTGATGTCCTCGCTGTTGCCGGCGACGAACGTGCCCGCGAGCCAGGCCAGCCCGAACAGCGCGATCGCACCGGTGATGCCGGCGGGGAACGTGGACTGCTTCGGCACGTCGCCGGCCTTCACCTTGCAGGCCAGGAAGATCACGGCCGCGACCAGACCCATGACCAGCTCGATCGTGACCGTGACGCTGACCCGCTCGGACTTGCCGGCCACGGTGACGATCGGCCGGAGCCGCTCGAACAGGCCGAACGCCACGATCACGGCGACACCCGCCAGGAAGATCAGCGCGGAGTTGCGGGACGCGGCGGGCAGCGGCTGGCTCAGGTCGACCTTCGGCGGCGGCTGGACCCTGCCGTCGGCGAGCCGGCGCTGGTACTCGGCGTCCTCTTCCAGGGGCTTGCCGACCTTGCTCATCACGAACGCGGCCACCAGCAGCCCGGCGACGCTGGCCGGCCACATGATCAGCAGGATCTTGCCCAGGGTGAAGCCGTGCGGCTGGAGGAGCGCGGTCAGCGAGGCCGTGGCAGCCGACACCGGGCTGGCCAGGATGCCCACCTGGGACGCGACGGCCGAGATCGCCAGCGGGCGCTCGGGGCGGAGCTTCTGGCTGTAGGCGGCCTCGTAGATGACGGGCAGCAGGGGGTAGAAGATGTTGCCGGTACCGGCGCCCACGGTGAAGATGAACGAGCTGAACGGCGCCAGGTACACGATGCGCTTCGGGTTGCGCTGGATCGCCTTCCCGGCCTGGCGGACCATCCAGTCGATGCCCCCGGCCGCCTGCATCACCGACGCGGCCGTGATGACCGTCAGCACGATGAACACGGCGTCGGTCGGCACCGGCCCGGGGGCCATCCGGAACCCGAAGACCAGCACCAGCAGGCCGACCAGGCCCCAGACGCCCAGGCCGATGCCGCCGGTCCGGGTACCCATCACGATCGCCCCGACGACGACCAGCCCCTGCGCGATGATCGCTAGTGTGTGCACCCGATCCCCCGTGATCTGCGTGCGTACGTCGACCCGTCAGGCGCTCGGACCGCCGTAGTCGCCGTCCCCGGTCGCGGGCAGCACCCGGACCGGCAGCTTCGTCTCCACGATCCGGCCGTCGACGGCCTCGACGCGCACCGCCTCGCCGTCCGGCTGGGAGCTGAACGCCTCCACGAGCGTGTCGCCGTGGAAGTGCACCGAGACCAGGTTGCCGACCCCGTACCCGACGGGCAGTTCGCCCTTGAGCAGCGCCGCGTGGAACAACGGCCGGCGCTGGTCCTCGGCGTCGTAGTGCGGGCAGAAGCTGCCGTCGATGATGCCCAGCCCCTCGGGCAGCACCTGGAGCTCCGGCCCGTACGAGTCCGTCGTGCCGCCGTGGAACCAGCAGATCCCGCCCGCGCTCCCGCCGGTCAGCACCGCGCCGCCCGCCCAGGCCTCGCGCAGGATCTCGTCCACGCCCTGGCGCCGCCACACGTCGAGCATGTTGGCCGTGTTGCCGCCGCCGACGTGCACCACGTCCATCGACAGCACGAAGGCCCGCAGGTCGCGGACGGTGCGGTGGAAGAGGCGCAGGTGGAAGGGGGCGCACCGGTCGGAGTGGTACGTCTCGTAGAAGCTCACCGCGTAGCCGGCGTCGTCGCCGGTGGCCGTACCGAGGAAGAGCACCCGGGGGCGGTCCTTGCCGGTGAGGGCTAGGACGTGCTCGTGGGTGGGGTCGTTGCGACGGTCCATCATCGCCCGGCCCGCGCCCGTCGCCACCACATGACCGGTCACCCGGATGACGATATCCAAGGGGGACGGTCACTTTGGGGATATAGCCGAATTACTCTCGGGGCGAGCGTCGTGGTCTCGCCGGGGCGGATGTGCTGCGTCCATTTACCCGCCACCGGAAATCCATGTCAATACATGACTGCGAACGAGCAGTTGCGTGCAGTTATGAACAGGTGACCCTGCACATTTGCACAGTTTGATGCTCGAAACGGCGCTACCTGAGCGCTCCAGCGTGCCATTGTGTTCGAACCCGTTGACCGGACCACGAGTTTGTGTTGGAGTTTTTTGGTATCCCCGCAACGGCTGCCGCTCACCCAGCGGACCCGTGGCCCGTCAGTCCCGGCGTCGTGGCCGTGGACCGGGCCCCCCGGACACACCCCTCCGGCACGGCACTCCCCTCAGCGCGTCCCCTCCGAGAGGAACCTTCCATGTCCCACCCCAGAAAGACGCTGGCGGCCGCCGGGGTCGCCGTGGCTCTCCTGACGGCCGGCGCGCTGTCGTCCACCGCCGCGGCGACCCCGCCCCCGGCCTCGGCGTTCACGGTCTCGATCGGCTCGACGGCCGCGTTCGGCAACCCGACGGACACGCCGGCGAACGCCTACATCGACAAGGACGGGACGTTCTACTTCCAGCAGTCCGCCGCCCTGTACGGCGCGAGCGACCCCCGGCACTGGGAGTTCTTCTCCGGCCGGGACTTCGACAGCTACACCCGGAACAACACGATCAGCGACGCGGTGAACCCGGCGGAGTCCCGGGACAAGAACAACGACACGACCTGGCGGTGCAACAACAGCCCGACCGGGTTGGAGTCGACGTGGGTCGCGGGGAACCAGTACTCGCAGAAGAACTTCTGTGATCTTTCCGGGGTGTGGGTCGACCCCGACACCGGCCACTGGTACGGCCTGGTGCACAACGAGTTCACCGGCGCCCCGTTCGGCCCCTACGGGTTCTCGCACTACGACGCGATCGACGTCGCCGTGTCCACCAACCAGGGCAAGGTGTGGTCCATCACCGGGCACGCCATCACCTCGCCGTACAGCACGAAGCGCGACGACAACACGGCGTTCCCGAACCAGACCTGGGACTACGGCGACGGCGACCAGCGCCTGTTCGTCGACACCGCCTCGGGCTACTTCTACGTCTACTACGGCTCCCGGATCAACAACAAGAACGCCGGCGGCTTCACCGGACTGGCGCACGTGGCCCGCGCCCCGATGTCGTCGAAGATGGCGACCGGGTCCTGGCAGAAGTGGTACAACGGCGCCTGGACGCAGGCCGGCATCGGCGGCAAGGAGAGCAACATGCTGCCGGCCACCTCGGCCGGCTCCACCGGTTACACCCCGGTCGCCAACGACTACAACCCGGCGAACACCGGCACCGTCGACCAGCAGATCGCGGCCGGCAAACTCCCGGCCAAGGCCGACCTGTTCATCATGAACATCACGTACAACGCCTACCTGGGGCTCTACCTCGGCACGCCCGAGGTGGTGTCCGGGATCCAGTCCCAGCGGTACTACGTGACCGACGACCTGGCCACCCAGAAGTGGTACCTGGTCGGGGACTCCGGCAGCCAGAAGTCCGCCTCCTGGTACCGCTGGTTCGTCGACAGCGCCAACAGGACCAGCTCCACGATCGTCGGCAAGTCCTTCCGGTCGTACTGCTCGATCGCGTGCGTCGACGACCGGGGCGGCGTCTACACCAACGTCACCATCGGCTCGACCTCGCCGGCTCCCGCGCCGGTGGACCTGTCGAAGACGTACACCATCGGCACCGGTTCCGGCCGGGTCCTCGCCCAGGTCTCCGGCAGCTCCGCCACCACCTCCGTGGGCAGCGCCACCGGCTCGAACCTGGAGAAGTGGTCGTTCACCGCGACCGGTGACGGCGCGTACCGGGTCACCAACGCCTCCACCGGCCAGGCCCTCGGCGTCGACTCCGCCGTCACCACGACCCGGGCCTGGGGCACCAAACCGACCGCCACCGCGTCCACCGGCAGCGTCGGCCAGCAGTGGTTCCTCGTCAAGAACACTTCGGGGGGTACCTACCGGCTCGTCAACCGGCACAGCGGACTCGTCCTCGGCCTGTCCACCGACTCCGCCCGGCTCGCCGAGACCACCCCCACCCGCAGCTGGACCAACACCACCGGCAACGCGGTCGGCGGGTCGAGGACGGCGGCCGAGCAGACCCTGACCCTGACCGCCGCAGGCACGAACCCGGGCAGCCTCGACGGCACGCACACCCTGATCGCGTCCGGCAAGGCGCTGGACGACCCCGACCACTCGACGACCGCCGGCACCCAGTTCATCACCTGGACGCCCAGCGGCGGGGCCAACCAGAACTGGATCTTCACCCGCCAGCCCGACGGCTCCTACAAGATCGCCAACGGCGAGTCCAACCTGTGCATGGACGTCAACGGCGGCTCGGCGGCGGCCGGCGCGAAGATCATCCAGTGGACGTGCACCACGGGCGCCAACCAGCGGTGGATCGTCACACCGCTCGCCGGCGGGGGCTACACCATCGCCTCGCAGAGCAGCGGACTCCTGCTCACCACGGCCTCGGGATCCGACGGCGCGCTGGTGACCCAGCAGGCGGACACCAACTCGGCGCTCCAGCACTGGGCGATCGGCTGACGGCACGGGACGCGGCGGTGACCGCGTGCGAACGCCCGCCCGGCACGTCTCCCCTCAGACGTGCCGGGCGGTGGCGGCAGAATGGGGGCGTGCCTGTCACCGCTGACGATGTGCGCGCCATCGCGCTGTCCCTGCCGCGCACCACCGAGCACCTGGTCCGCGACCGGGTCAAGTTCCGGATCCGGAGCATCGTGTACCTGTCGCTGTCCCCCGACGAGACCCTGATGGGCTTCGGGTTCCCGAAGGAGGAGCGCGAGGCCCTGGTCGCCGCCGAGCCGGACAAGTTCCTGATGCCGGTCCCGTCCGACGAGCGCTACAACTGGGTCCGGGCCCGGATGGCGGCGCTCGACCCCGCCGAGCTGCGGGAGCTCGTGGTGGACGCGTGGAAGATGTGCGTGCCGAAGAAGGTCGCGCTGGAGTATCTGACCCGGCTGGAGGTCCGCCACGCCGAGGACTGACCGCCCACCCGGGCACCCCACACCACCCGGGACCTCGGCCCCACCGCGCGGGCCAGCCCTGCCCGCCGCCTGACCCGGTCCAGGCAGGCGCCGGCCGCGATGGCCCCGCCCGCCGCCCTACCCGGTCCGGGGCGCCCACCCGGGCACCCGGCTAGCCGATCTTGAAGCCCATCGCCTGGGCCACCACCACCGCCTGCTCCGCGTTGATCACGGCCCCGTCCACCGGCGTCACCGTCGGATCCAACGCGCTCAGGTCGCTGCCGCGCAGGTCGGCCCGGGAGAACCGGGCGCTGTGCAGCTGGGCGGCGGACAGGTCCACCCCGGTCAGGACCGCGTCCTCGCAGTTCGCGCCGGTCAGGTCGACCTCGCGCATGCGTACCCCCTGAAAGGTCGTGCCTCTCAGGTCGGCGCCCGGCAGCCCGACGAACGACCAGTCGCCGCCCGTCACCCGCAGCGGCCGCAGCTCGCACTGCGCGAACTGGCTGCCCGTCACCTTGCACCCGGTGAACTCGGCCTCGAAGAAGTTGCACCGGTTGAACGCGCAGCGCAGGAAGGCCGCGTCGGTGTGCCGGGAGGCGTTGAACCGGACATTGCCGAAGACGCACTCCTCGAACACGGTGCCCTGGCTGGTCGCCTCGGTCAGGTCGACGTGCAGGAACGTACACCGCAGGTAGTGGCGTTCGGCGAACTCCTCGCCGTACCAGTCGACGTTTCTGAAGGTCTGGTCCTCGATCAACTCCGTCACGCGCCCACGCTACCCGGGCCGCTCGGGAACAATGGGGGTGACAACCGCAGGGAGGCCACATGTCCGAATCCACGACCGTGCCGGCGACCCGACTGGAGACCACCTCGTGGTGGTCCGGCCTCCTGGGCTCCGTGAGCCGGGCGCTGCGCCCGGTCTCCTTCGGCGCCGAACCGACCGGGGAGCGCCTCGACCGCGTCCTGCGGTCGCCGAACTTCCGCGACGGCTCGTTCCGCAACTCCGAACCGGCCCGGATGATCGTCCAGAAGGGCATGGTCCGGGAGTACTTCCTGGGCGCCGACCGCCGCCAGCGTTACCCCCGCACCCCGATCCAGGTGTACGCCGACACGGCCGCCGACCTGGCCCGCCCCTCCGACACCGGCCTGCGCAGCACCTGGATGGGGCACGCGACCGTGTTCGTGGAGATCGACGGGCACCGGGTGCTGTTCGACCCGGTGTGGGGGAAGCGGTGCTCGCCGTTCACGTTCGCCGGCCCGGGCCGGTTCCATCCGACGCCCGTACCCCTCGACCAGCTCGACCCGGACGTGGTGCTGATCTCCCACGACCACTACGACCACCTGGACATGCCGTCGATCCGCGCCCTGGTGGCGTCGCGGGCCGTGTTCGGCGTGCCGCTGGGGGTCGGCGCGCACCTGGAACACTGGGGCGTCCCGGCGCACCGCATCGTCGAACTGGACTGGGACGAGTCCGCCGAGGTCGGGGGCCTGCGGATCACGGCGACCTCCGCGCGGCACTTCTGCGGCCGGAGCATCCGGAACGGCACCCGCACCCTGTGGGCGTCGTGGGTGGTCGCGGGCGAGGGGCACCGGGTGTTCCACAGCGGCGACACGGGGTACTTCGCCGGGTTCGGCACGATCGGCGCCCAGCACGGGCCGTTCGACCTGACGATGATCCAGATCGGCGCGTACAGCGAGTTCTGGCCGGACATCCACATGACCCCCGAGGAGGGCGTGCAGGCGCACGGCGACCTGACCGGGGCGGCGCTGCTGCCGATCCACTGGGGCACGTTCAACCTGGCCCTGCACCCGTGGAACGAGCCGGCGGACCGGACCCTGTCGGCCGCGCGCCAGTCGGGCACCCGGGTGGCGATCCCCCGCCCGGGCGAACCGTTCGAACCGACCCTGACAGCGCCGACCACCGCCTGGTGGCGCTGAAACCCTTCATACGGGTACGCAGAACGCCCAGCGGTGCCCGCCCCGATCCGCCTCCGTGCCACCGCGTCCCCCGATCCGGCGCCCGCCCGGGGCACCCCGGGCGGCCCAGGTGACCCGGACGGACGGCCCACGCACAGCCGTAGCCCGGAGGGCCGCCACCGGCTGGCAGCGCGTAGGGCCCGGTGAAACCGCCGGCGCGCCCCTACCCGCTCACCCGGTCACGGCCGCAACACCCACCACACCAACGCCACCAGCCCGACCACCCCAGCGGCCAGCACCGCCCGGAACCGACGGCGCGGCCGGCCCACCACGTCCGCGACGACCACACTCACGTTGTCCGGACCACCACCCTCCAGGGCGAGCTGGATCAGCCGGGCCGCGCACCGGTCCGGGTCCGGTTCGGTGCGCAGGGTCAGCGCGATGTCCGCTGTGGACACCGCGTCGGACAGCCCGTCACTGCACAGCAGATAACGGTCGCCGGGTACCGCGCGCCGCCGGATCACCGTCGCGTCGAACGGCTCGCCCTGCAGCACCCGGGTCACGACGGACTTCTGCGGGTGCACGCTGGCCTCGGCGGGACTGATCCGGCCCTCGTCGACCAGGAGCTGGACATACGTGTCGTCCCGGGTGAGCTGCGCGAACTCCCCGCCGTGCAGCACGTACGCCCGGGAGTCGCCGGCGTGCGCCAGGATCAGCCGGTTCCCCGAGAGCAGCAGGGTGGTCAGCGTGGTGGCCATGCCGGACAGCGCCGGGTCGGCGGCCACGGCCTCCCGGATCCGCCGGTTCGCGGTGTCGTAGGCGGTCCGCAGCGCCGTGACCGGGTCGCGCGGCTCCGGGGTGTCCAGCGGGGCCAGCGCGCCGATCGCCAGGTCGCTGGCCACCTCCCCGGCGGCCTCGCCCCCGACCCCGTCGGCGATGGCGACGAGCTGGGCGCCGGAGTACAGGCTGTCCTCGTTGATCGGCCGGCGGAGTCCGAGGTGACTCGCGGCCCCGCGACGCAGCGTGAGGGATGTACTCATGATGCGATGATGCCTCGGCCGGCAGACTGGTGTCTGTACGCACTAGTACGTAGGGGGGTCGCGTGTGACCGCGTTGCCGATGGCCGGTCGGAGCGAGGAGCTCGCCGCGATCCTCGGCGCCTGGAAACAGGTGGGCGACCAGTCACAGATCGTGGTGGTCACCGGGGAGGCCGGGGTCGGCAAGAGCCGGCTGGTCGCGGAGGCCCTCGCGGCGCTGCGGCCCCGCCCGACGCGCGTTCTGGCTGGTCAGGCCCGTAGTCACGCCCCGTCCCCGTACGACTGGACGGCCTCGGCGCTCAGTGGGCACCCGCTCGGGGACCTGCCGGTGCCGCCCGAGGCGCTCGCCTGGCTCACCCAGCGTCCCGACGCGCCGCCGCGCGAGTTCACCCCGGACCTGCTGCTGCGGGTGGCCGTGGACGTGACCCGGGCCGTCCTCGGCGACGGGCCCGGCGTACTCGTCGTGGAGGATCTGCACGATCTCGACCCGGCGAGCCTGGCCCTGGTGGCCGAGCTGGCGACCACCCCGCTGCCGGCGCTGGTCCTCGTCACCAGCCGGGCCCCGGACGCGCTCGCCGGCCGGGTACTGGCCCGGCTCGGCGGCACCCCGCGCACCGTCCGCCGGCACCTGGGCCCGCTGGTCCAGGACGAGGTGGCCGAGGTCCTCGAAGCGGCGTTCGGGACCGCCGCGACGACCGGGACCGCGCCCGCCACCCTGGCGGCTGCCGTCCACCACCGCACCGGCGGCAACCCCTACTGGCTCACCGAGCTGATCGCCGCGTTCCGCTCCGCCGGCCCGGAGGCCCTCGGCGGGTCCCCGCTCCCCGCCCACCTGGCCTCGATGGTCACCGACCGGCTGGCCGGCGAGGCCCCGGAGACGGTCCGGTTCGCGCACGCGGCGGCCCTGCTGGGCGGGGCGGCGGCCCTGGCGACGGCGGAGGCCACCGACGCGGCCGTGCACCGGCTCGTCGGCCTGGGCCTCCTGGTGCTGGGCGCGGACGGCGAGCCGGGGTTCCGGTACCCGCTGCTGCGCGAGGCCGTCGCCGACAGCGTGCTGCCGGCGGAACGGGCGGCCCTCCTGTCCCGGGAGACGGACCGCCCCGAGGCGCACCTCACCGGCCGGGAGCGCGAGGTACTGGGCTGCGTCGCCGCCGGCATGACCAACCAGCAGGCCGCCACCGCGCTCGGCATCTCGATCCGGACCGTCACCGTGCACGTGTCGAACCTGCTGCGCAAGACCGGCTCGGCGTCGCGCACCGAGGCGGCGCTGTGGGCCGTGCGCAACGGCTACACGGAGTGACACTGTCCGGTTGGCTACCGGCCCCCTAGGGGGGTTATCCCCCCACTGGGATCGGGGGGCCTCCGGATGGTTCCAGAGTGGTCCGTCGATCAGGCTTATGCCCGTGGAAACCCGGACTCACTCTGGAAGGAACGTCGCGATGTCGAAGAGCCCATGGACGGTACGGGTAGCGCGGTTCAGCGCCACCCACCCGTGGCGCGTCATCGGACTCTGGGTGGTATTCGTCGCCCTGTGTTTCACGGTCGGCCAGTTCGCCGGCACCAAGGAGATGAGCGACTCGGACCAGAACATCGGCGAGACCAGCCGGGCCGAGAAGATCATCAAGGATGGACACTTCGACAACCCCTCCGTCGAGAACGTCCTGATCACCCCGCTGTCGGGTGACCTGGACAAGGGCCTCGCTGAAAAGGCGGCAGCATCCGCGACGACCCGGATGCGCGCGCTGACGAAGGACGTGGCGGAGGTGGGTGACCCGGTCACCGCCCCCAACGGCAAGGCGATGATCGTGCGCGTGACGCTCAAGGGCGAGCGTCAGGGTGCCAGCGATCGGATCCAGCCGCTGCTGGACGCGACGGCCGCGACCCAGAAGGAGTTCCCGGGCCTGCGGGTCGAGGAGGTCGGCGGCGCGTCGATCGGCAAGGCCCTCGACGAGACCCTGGGCAAGGACTTCCAGAAGGCGGAGCTGTTCAGCATCCCGGTGACGCTGCTCATCCTGCTCCTGGCGTTCGGCGCGCTGATCGCGGCCGGTATCCCCCTGATCCTGGCCCTGACCTCGGTGGCGGCGGCGATCGGCCTCTCGGCGGCGGCGTCGCACCTGGTACCGGCCGTGGACGCGGTCGGCAGCGTGATCCTCCTGATCGGCATGGCGGTGGGTGTCGACTACTCCCTGTTCTACCTGCGCCGGGAACGCGAGGAACGCGCCAAGGGCGCCAGCCACATCGACGCGATCGAGCTGGCGGCCAAGACGTCCGGCCACGCGGTCGTGGTGTCCGGCATCGCGGTGATCGTGTCCATGGCGGGCCTGTTCCTGGCCCAGGACGGCGTGTTCTCCTCCTTCGCGGTCGGCTCGATCCTGGTGGTGGCGATCGCGGTCACCGGTTCGCTGACCGTGCTGCCGGCGGTGCTCGGCAAGCTCGGCCGCTGGGTCGACCGGCCCCGCGTCCCGCTGCTCTGGCGGCTCACCGCCCGCAAGGGTGGACAACCCAAGTTCTGGCCGCTGGTACTGCGCCCCGCGCTCAAGCACCCCCTGGTCACGTTCGTACTCGCCGCGGTCGCCCTGCTCGCCCTGGCCGCCCCGGCGCTGGACATGAAGCTCAAGCTCCCCGGCGAGTCGGACCTGCCGCGCAACACGACGGTGATGCAGGCCTACGACCGGCTGACCGCCGCGTTCCCGAGCACCGGCACGAGCCACGAGGTGGCCGTCCGGGGCGACGGTCCGGCCGTCAGGAAGGCGATCGACGACCTGGTGGCGAAGACGAAGGGCGACCCGCTGTACGCCCAGGACGGCCTGGAGGAGCCGATGGTGTCGAAGGACGGGAAGATCACCGTCCTGTCGATCGCCACCCCGTACGCCAGCGGCAGCGAGGAGGCGCACCGGTCGCTGGTGAAGCTGCGCACCGAGATCGTGCCGGCGACGCTGGGCACGCTGTCCACGGTGGAGTACGCGGTCGGCGGCTCGGTCGCCGGTGACGTGGACTACGCGGCGCACGTCAAGGAGAAGCTGCCGATCGTGATCGGGTTCGTGCTGCTGCTGACGTTCGTGATGATGACCGTGGTGTTCCGTTCGGTCGTGGTGGCCCTGACCGCCATCGTGCTGAACATGCTCTCGGTCGGCGCCGCGTACGGGCTGCTGGTCCTCGTCTTCCAGCACGACTGGGCGGAGAAGGTGCTGGACTTCCGCTCCAACCACGCGGTGGTGTCCTGGCTCCCGCTGTTCCTGTTCGTGATCCTGTTCGGCCTGTCGATGGACTACCACGTGTTCGTCGTGAGCCGGATCCGCGAGGCCGTACTGCGCGGCGTGCCCAACCGGCAGGCGGTCGCGGAGGGCATCACCGGCTCGGCGGGCGTGGTGACCAGCGCGGCGGCGGTCATGGTCGCGGTGTTCGCGATCTTCGCGACGCTCAGCACCGTCGACATGAAGCAGCTCGGGGTCGGGCTGGCGGCGGCGATCCTGATCGACGCGACGATCATCCGGGCCGTGGTGCTGCCCAGCCTGATGACGCTGCTCGGCAGGGCCAACTGGTGGGCGCCGAAGTTCCTCCGGCCGAAGGTGGCCCCGGCCGCGCCGGCCCCGGAGCGGGAGCTGTCCCCGGTCGGCTAGCACGCGGTCGGGTCGGCACGCGGGTGCCGGCCCGATCCGGATCGGCCCGGGCCGGTCGATCCGGACGGGGGTAGGGCGGCGGTGACCTCGAGGGGGGGTCACCGCCGCCTCGTCGTCTCCCCGGTTACGGGATGATGACCTCATGATTGACGTGGAGATCCGGGATGACATGGTGCGGCTCGGCCAGTTTCTGAAGCTCGCCGGCGTGCTGGACAGCGGTGGCGAGATCAAGTCCCTGATCGCCTCCGGGGACGTGGACGTGAACGACGAGGTGGAGACCCGGCGCGGCCGCCAGCTGCACCGTGGTGACGTCGTCGCGCTGGGTAGCCACCGGTGGCGGGTGGCGTGATCAAGGGCTGACCAGCCCGAACAGTGTCCTTCGATACGTTGTCGCAATACCTCTTCCCCGGGTGGTTACGATCCCTCTTTCGGGTCTCGTAGGGGAGTGGAAAGTGCGGCTGGCAGTCGACCTCGGCACGTCGCACACGGTCGCCGTGGTGCGCCGCGACGGCCAACCGGTCCGGGCACTCCTGTTCGACGGTTCACCGATGCTGCCGTCCGGGGTCTTCATCGACCCGGCTGGTGAGCTACTCACCGGCAAGGACGCCGAACGGCTGGCCCGCACCGCTCCGGACCGGTTCGAACCGCACCCCAAACGCGGCGTGGACGAGGGCTTCGCGCTGCTCGGCCAGACCGAGGTGGCCGTCCCCGACCTGCTGGCCGCGATCCTGCGCCGGGTGTCCGTCGAGGCCCGGCACGCCGGGGTCGACCCGGCCGGCGGCCTGATCCTGACCTGCCCGGCCGACTGGGGCAAACCGCGCCGGGACGTGCTGCGCGAGGCGGCCCGCCGGGCGGGGCTGCACGACGTCCGGCTCGTCGAGGAGCCGGTCGCCGCCGCCACGTACTGCCTCGACGTCTCCGGCCAGCAGGTCTCCGTCGGCCAGGTCCTCGCGGTGTTCGACTTCGGCGGCGGCACCCTGGACGTGACCGTGGTCCGCCGCGACCAGGTCGGCCTGTCGGTGCTCGCCACCGGCGGCCTCGACGACCTCGGCGGCCTCGACGTGGACGCCGCGCTGGTCGGGCACGTGGGCCAGCTCCTCGCCCTGCACGACCCGGACGCGTGGCGGCGGCTGGCGGCCCCGGACACGACGGCCGAGCAGCGCGACCGCCGGGCGTTCTGGTCGGAGGTCCGCTCCGCCAAGGAGATGCTGTCGCGGGCGTCGAGCGCGCCGGTCCAGGTCCCCGGTCGCGAGGAGGCCCTGCACCTGACCCGCGAGGAGCTCAACCGGGTCGCGGGGCCGCTGATCGACCGGGCCGTGGACGAGACCCGACGGGTACTGCAACGCGCCGGCGTCGAGCCCGCCGCCCTGGCCGGGATCTTCCTGGTCGGCGGCTCCAGCCGGATCCCGCTGGTCGCCAGCCGGCTGCACGCCCGGTTCGGGGTGGCGCCGATGGTGCCCGAGCAGCCGGAACTCCCCGTCGCGCACGGCGGACTGCTGTGCGCGGGCGCCACGGACGCCCAGATGTCGGCGACCCCGATGTCGGCCCCGCCGATCTCCGCGCCCCCGGTCTCCGGGCCGCCCGTCTCCGGCCAGCCGTACCCGGGCGCGCCCTACCAGGGCGGACCCGGAGCGGCCCCGCCGATGTCGGGCCCCGGCGCGGCGGCCCCGGTCGGCTACCCGGGGGGCTACTCCGCCCCCGGCACCCCGCCCGGCGGCTACCCGGGCCAGCCGGCGACCGGCCAGGTCCCCTATCCGGGCCAGCCCACGACCGGCTCCGTCCCCGCGCCCCCACCCGGCACCGGCTCGGCCCTGCCCTCGGGCTACCCGGGCCAGGTCTCCGCACCCCCGCTCACCCCGCCATCCGGGTACCCGGGGCAGATCCCCGGTCCGCGCACCGGCGGCCACCCCGGGCTCCCGCCCGTCTTCGGCACCAAGCCCGAGCCGCTCACGTACGTCCCCCCGCGCCGGCCCCGCAATCCGGTGAAGTTCCTGTTCCGCTTCCTGCTGCCGGTCGTCATCGTGATCGTGATCGCGGCGGCGGCCGGCTTCGGTCCGGCGAAGAACCTGCTCAAGGGCTTCGTCAACAAGACCAACTCGGTCACCAACGGCCTGGGCGGCGACCTCGGCGGCCCCGGCACGTCGGGCAAGCTGGACCAGACCCAGAACGTCGCGCTGGTCAACACGGGCGACGCGGCGGTCGTGGTGTCCGGCGACGTCGCGTACTACGCCTCGGTCAAGGCCGGCGGCACCGACGTCGTGGCCCTGCCCGTGAAGGGCGGCGCGGAACTGTGGAAGCAGTCCGTGAAGATGGCCGAGTCCGACATCTCGATCAACGTGGTCGGCGGGGTGGTCCTCGTCGGGGGCCGCGAGACCCGGTCGGGCATCAACGCGGCCGACGGCAAGGTGCTGTGGGACAAGAAGCCGTGGACGGGCCGGCGCGACCTGGCGTACATCGGGTCGGACGTCGTCGTCGAGACGACCGGGGGCGGCACGGATCCGGCCGTGACCCGGGTGGACCTCAAGACGGGGAACAACAAGTGGACCCGCCCCCAGCCGGGCAAGGACCTGCTGATCATCGACAACCGGCTCGCGTTCACCAACCGGGTCTGGGGCGCGGGGGCCGAGGGCGTCACGCCCGCCCACGCGGAGTACGCCGAGTCGCTGGGCGCGCAGCCCGAGTTCGTGATGGTGGACGAGCCCAAGGGCAAGGTCTACGTGATCGACGCGGACGGCAAGGACAAGGTCGTCAAGCCGATCGCCCTGGAGACCGAGCACTGGACCGTGTTCAACGGGCTGCTCGTCGGGTTGCAGGCGGACACGGCGACGATCGTGGCGTACAAGGTGGCGGACCTGTCGAAGGCCTGGGAGGCCCCGTACCCGGAGGGCACCTCGTTCGGCCTGGTGACGCCGTGCGGCCCGACCCTGATCTGCTTCCCGATCCAGAACTCCGGCCAGTCCGGCAGCACGCTGACGGCCTTCCAGACCACCGACGGGACGAAGGCCTGGTCGAAGGACTTCGGGTCGGGCACGACGAGCCTGGGCTGCCTGGCGCTCGGCGGGAAGGCGCTGTGCGGCTCGCTGACCTTCGGCTACGTCAGCGACGGGGTGCTGATCGATCCCGAGAAGGGCGAGAAGAGCGCCAAGAGCATCGGCAAGTTCATCGTGATCCGGGCGGCCAGCGCCCAGCGCTACATGTTCCAGACGTACGAGACCTCGGGCTGGGTGGTGGGCGTCGGCGACGTCGGCTCGACCAAGGTGACGAAGTCGCAACCGGTCGGCAAGGAACAGATCAAGAGCGCCTCGATCTCGGGTGACACCGTGGCCGTGATCGACGGCGAGCGGCACGTGCGGGTCCTGCGGATCTCCTGACCCGCCCGCCGGGGACCCCGGGCCGGACCGCATGGGCCCGCCCGCCGGGGGGACACCGGGCCGGACCGCGCTGACCCGCCCGCCGGGGACCCCGGGCCGGACCGCATGGGCCCGCCCGCCGGGGGGACACCGGGCCGGACCGCGCTGGCCCGCCCGCCGGGGACGCCGGGGCCCGCGTCCCCGCCCGACCCGGCACACTCGGGGGATGCAGATCCTGCGCGCCGCCGACCGCGTCCCCACCCCCTGGCTGAACGGCGGGGGCGTGACCCGCGAGGTCGCGGCCGGCCCGCCCGGCGCCGGCCTGTCCGGGTTCGACTGGCGGGTCAGCCTCGCCGACGTGGCCGCGAGCGGCCCGTTCTCGGCGTTCGCCGGGATCGACCGGATCATCACCGTCGTGGCCGGGGCGGGGATGACCCTCACGGTCGACGGGGTCCCGACGACGGTCACCGACGGGTACGGGCCCTTCGCGTTCCCCGGCGACGCCGCCACCGACTGCGTACTCGTCGACGGTCCGATCGTCGATTTCAACGTGATGACCCGCAGGGGCCGGACCACCGCCCGGGTGGAGCTGGTCACGGGCACCGTGGCCCTGGACGGCCCCACCGTGCTGGTCGTGGTGCTCTCCGGCCGCGCGGAGGTCTCCACGGCCGTCACGGAGCCCTCCACGGCCGCCCTGGGCCCCTATGACGCCGCCCTGCTCGCCGACCGACCGGCCGCCCTCGCGGTGGACGGCCTCGCGGCGGTGGTCCATCTCGATCCCGCCCGTCCCGGCCCGCTACGGTAACGCCATGTCGGACTACGTGTACCCACCGGTCATCGCCGCAGCCAAGCTCCTGTTCCGCGCGCTGGACATGAAGATCACGGTCATCGGCGCCGAGAACGTGCCCCGCGAGGGCGGTGCGGTACTGGCCAGCAACCACGTCAGCTACCTGGACTTCATCTTCGCCGGCCTGGGCGCGAACGAGTCCCGCCGCCTGGTGCGTTTCATGGCGAAACAGGAGATCTTCGAGCACTCCATCGGCGGGCCCCTGATGCGCGGTATGCACCACATTCCGGTCGACCGGGAGTTCGGGATCGGCTCGTACAAGGCGGCGCTGTCGGCGCTGAAGGCCGGCGAGGTCGTGGGCATCTTCCCCGAGGCGACGATCAGCCAGAGCTTCACGGTGAAGGAGACGAAGAGCGGAGCGGCCCGGTTGGCGGCGGGGGCCGGAGTACCGTTGATCCCGGTGGCCCTGTGGGGCACCCAGCGGCTGTGGACGAAGGGCCGGCCGCGCACGCTGACCAGGCGGCACACCCCGATCACGATCATCGTCGGGGAGCCGTGGCGGATCGAACGACGAGCTGACCAGAATGAGACGAACGCTGAGCTCAGAGCACGGATGTCGGCTCTTCTCGACCGCGCGCAGCGCGACTATCCCGAATCGCCCGCCGGCCCCGAGGATTCATGGTGGCTTCCGGCACATCTGGGCGGCACAGCCCCCACCCCCACTACCGATACCAGCGAACCTACGATACCGTAACCTACGCTACCGTAGGTACCTGACAAGCACGTGGAGGCCACTGTGACCGCCGAGTCCCCCTCGTCCACGGTCCTTTTGAAGGAGCTGGAGCCGGTCGTTGAGACGAACCTCAACCGCCACTTCGCGACAGCCAAGGAGTGGTTTCCGCACGAGTACGTGCCGTGGAGTCAGGGCACCGACTTCGACGGGGTGCTCGGAGGGACGGCGTGGGACGTCGAGCAGTCCCAGCTCTCCGAGATCGCGCGGACCTCGCTGGTCGTCAACCTCCTGACCGAGGACAACCTGCCCAGCTACCACCACGAGATCGCGACCCTGTTCGGCCGCGACGGCGCGTGGGGCACCTGGGTGCACCGGTGGACGGCGGAAGAGGGCCGGCACGGCATCGCCATCCGGGACTACCTGCTCGCGACGCGCGCGGTGGACCCGATCGCCCTGGAGCGGGCGCGGATGGTGCACATGTCCACCCCGTTCATCAACACCTACGACGACACCGCGATCCACTCGATCGCCTACGTCTCGTTCCAGGAGCTCGCCACCCGGGTCGCGCACCGCAACACGGGCAAGATCAGCGGCGACCCGGTCTGCGAGCAGCTGCTCGCCCGGATCGCCCTGGACGAGAACCTGCACATGGTGTTCTACCGCAACCTGCTCAACGCGACGTTCGACCTCGCGCCGGACGTGGCGATGCGCGCCGTCTACGACGTGGTCAGCTCGTTCCAGATGCCCGGCAACGGCATCGAGAACTTCGGCCGCAAGTCGGTGCAGATCGCGATGGCCGGCATCTACGACCTGCGGATCCACCACGACGAGGTGGTCATCCCGGTGCTGCGCAACGTGCGCGCGTTCGACCGCACGGGCCTGGCCGGCGACGGCGAGAAGGCCCGCGAGCAGCTCGCCGCGTTCATGGCGACCCTGGACGGCCAGGCGAGCCGGTTCACGGAGAAGCGTGACGCGCTCAACGCGAAGAAGGCGGCCCGCGCGGCGGCCTGAGCCCCGAAACGCACGACCGCCGGGTCACCCCAGTCCACGGGGTGACCCGGCGTTCCGCGTCCCAGGGCCACGATCCGGACCCCTCATCCGGGTACGCGGCGCGCGGGGCCCCGTACCCCCATGGTCACGGAAAGTAGTTTTTGAATTACTTTTTGCCGGATATGTGCCCTGACCAGCAGCTCCGCTGGGGCACTCCCATAAGGGCACCAACTCCCGTGAACCAATCTCGCCTCTTGTGGAGAGACACTGTTAACTAGACCGGTGTCCACAGGAGGCTCCAGTGATCCGCACCCGCCCCCCGGGGATCCAGGGGTGAACGGCGTCGCGTCCTCCGAGTGCACCGACGCGCAGATGATCGAGGTCTCCCTGCGGGACTCCGAACAGTTCGCCGCACTCTACGACCGGCACGCCGACCAGCTCTACCGGTACGCGTACCGGCGGGTCGGCCCCGGCGTCGTCGAGGACATCGTGGCCGACACGTTCGTCGCCGCGTTCCGCCGCCGCGACAGCTACGACCTGGCCTGCCCCGACGCCCGCGCCTGGCTGTTCGGCATCCTGACCAGGGAGATCGCCCGGCACCTCCGCCAGGAGAAGGCCCGCTACCGCGCGATGTCGCGGGCCTTCACCTCGGCCGAGGAGGAGGACCCGGCGCTGCGGGTCGTGGCGGACGTGGCCGCGACCGCCCTGCGCGGGGAACTCGCCGCCGCGCTGGCCCGGTTGTCCGCCGGCGACCGGCACGTCCTGTTGCTGATCGCCTGGGGGGACCTGACCTACGAGGAGACGGCCCGGGCCCTGAACATCCCGATCGGCACCGTCCGGTCCCGGTTGAACCGGGCCCGCCGCCGGGTGCGGTACGCACTGGGCAACAGCAATCCGATGAGCACCAGCGAGGAGCGAGGGTGAACGAGCAGGACATGCTCCAGGATCTCGGCGACCTCCTGGACCCGCCCAGCCACACGCCACCGGCCCGGCTGCGCGAACGGGTGCTGCGGGCCACGGCCCAGCCGGCTCCGCGCCGCAGGGGCTGGTGGGGGTCACTGGCCCGGCCCGGCGTGGACGGTGGGCGCGACCCGCTCGCCCCGAAGGCCGGCGGCCGACGGCCGGCCCCCTGGCCCCGGCGGCTCGCGTGGGCCGCCGGTGACACGCTGTCCGGATTCGGCCCGCGCCGGCTCGGCTGGCGTTTCGCCCTGGTCGGCGGGCTGGCGGCCGTGATCGCGGCGGGCATGTTCGTCGTCCAGACCTCCACGGTCGGCGGCCTGCCCCCGGTGGCCAACGCCGAGGCGGGCGCCGTGCTGCACGGGGCGGCGGACTCGGCCCGCCAGGACCCGGAACTGACCGCCCGACCCGACCAGTACGTGTACGTGGAGTCGGTCACCTGGTACCCGAAGGAGGGCGAACCCGGCCAGACCACGGTCCGGACCTGGCTGTCCGTCGACGGTACCCACGACGGCCTGGTCTCCTCGGGTCTGCCCGACCGGACCGGCGCCGCCGAGCACCCGCTGCCGGGCTGCCGCGACGGCCGGGCCGCCGAGTGGGAGCCGGGCGGCACCCTGTCCCCGGACCGGACCCGGCCGTGCACCCCCGAGCCCGGCTACCTCGCGGAGGTCCCGGTCGACCCGGTCCGGGCCCGCGCCAAGCTGTACGAGGACACCGAGGGCGACGACCGCGACCAGCAGGCGTTCGCCGCCGTCGGGGCCCTGCTCACCGGGGGCTACGTGGCCCCCGCCGCCCGGGCCGCCCTGTTCACCGCCGTCGCGACCATCCCCGGGGTGCAGGTCGTCCGCGACGTCGCCGACGCTGCCGGCCGGCTCGGGGTCGCCGTGGCCCGCACGGAACGCGGCACCCGCTACGAACTGCTCTTCGACCCGGCCACGTACGCGCTCCGGGGCTGGCAGCAGCGCCCCGTCGACGGCTCGATGGACATGCGGATGCTGCGGCCGGTGGCGTTCGTGCGGGTGGCCGTGGTGGACCGGGCCGGGCAACTGCCGTAGGCCGCGCCCGGGCCTACGGCCAGTACTGGTCCGGGCTGTTCGCCGTGAAGATCCACCGGCCGCTGCAGTCCAGGAAGTCCACGCTCGTGTACCCGCGCCCCGAGCCCGACACCGGCTCGCTGTCGAGCGGGTAGTGCCCGAGGCTGTACGTGTCGACCGTGTACTGGTACTTCGGCTGGCCGTTCACGAAGATGAACACGTTGGCCTTGCACTGCCCCCGGGTCCGCGAGTTGAGGTAGAAGTCACCCCACAGCGCCTTCGACCGGTAGCTGACGCACGGCCGGGCGTCGGAGACGTTCACGCAGCCGCCCCCCGACGCGGCCACCGCCGCACCGCCCGCGGGCTGGGCCACCGGGTGCTGCCCGGCCGGCCCGGTCACCGAGTGCGGCTTCGGCTGGTCGGCCCCGCGCAGCACGGTGACCTGGTGCGCCGACCCGGGGGCGGCGTGCGCGGGGGTCGGGACGACGAGGGCCGCCGTCGCGACACAGAACGCTAGTAGTGCGACGCGGGGCTTAGACATGTGTCCTCCAGGAGGGCGGGCGCGGCGTGCGCCAGGAATCCTATCTGGACCCGCTCAGGATTTCCGCCGCTCCGGCCATCAGGTACTCCGCCACCACGTCCACGTGCCGCGCCCGCCAGTCGGCCAGCGGCGTCCCCCGGACGTCGTGGTTGAACGCCCCCACCGGGGAACCCGTGGCCACGTCGAGGGCCGCGAGCGCGTCGCGGACCTCGTCGGTCGCACCCGCCTCGGGAGTGGGGTGGTTCACAGAACCGGCGACGACGAAGTCCGCGCCGAGCACGAACGCGGCCGCGACCCCCTCCCGGGTACCGAGCCCGCCTCCGTAGCCGATCCGGGTCGGGGAGCCGAGGCGGTCGCGCAGCCGGACGAGGGCGAGGAGGTGCGCGACGTTGCCGCCGAGCACGGCGATGTCGGTGGCCACGGGGAGGAGGTCGGTGGCGGGATCGGCCCGGGCAGTCCTGCGGGTGGGGCCGGACGGGTCCAGCCCGGTCCAGGTACCCGGCTCCGGGGGCAGCAGGAACGGCAGCGCCGCCGCCGGGGACGCCACGTTGACGAGGAGCTGGCGGGGGCCGGCGGCGAACCGGTACCGCAGAAGATCCGGGGTGGGTCGGGTGTAGCCCGTCGCGTCGACGCACCGCACCCCGGCGTCGAGATAGCGGTCCACCAGCTCGGACTCGCGCTCGGCCGGCAGCTCCATCCCGAACGGCGTGTCCCGCAGCTCGTCCAGCGCGGCGACCACCGCCGCCAGGGGCATGTGCTCGGCGCCGTAGAAGCCGAGCAGTCCGGCCTTGCCGAGTCGCAGGCACAGGTCCACGGAGGTCACCGCCGAGGGCAGCGCGCCGGCGAGGTAGGAGTACCGCACGCCGTAGTCCGCACGGAACGCGGCACTGCCCAGGGCCACTGTGTTGGTCATGCCCACAAGAGGAACATGTCCGGATTGTGGACCGTGGTCGGGGTGCCCGGGCGTGGGTACAGTCGAGGGCATGGTCATGCGGGCGACATGGAACGGCACGGTCATCGCGGAGTCCGACGACACCGTGGTCGTGGAGAGCAACCACTACTTCCCCCGGGAGTCCGTGCGCTGGGAGCACCTCACCGACAGCGACACGCACACCAGCTGCCACTGGAAGGGCCTCGCGTCCTACTACTCGATCACGGCGGGCGGCGAGACGAACCCGGACGCCGCGTGGTTCTACCCGGAGCCGTTCGAGGCGGCGGAGCAGGTCCGCGACCGGGTGGCGTTCTGGCGCGGCGTCGAGATCGCCCCGGCCTAGCCCCGGCCACACCACCGACACGGCGAGCCATCCGCGCAGGCGACACGGCGAGCCACCCGCGCAGCTCCAGGCCCGGCCAGTCCCCCGTGCCCGCTCCGTCCCGGAAACGGCGCCGTTCCCCGGTCGCCGGGAGCCCCGCCATGCCCTAGGGTTCCTGGCATGCGTAGCGGAACCCTGCCGGTAGTCGTCCTGGCCCTCGCGGCCCTCACCACGGCCGCGTGCGGCACCGACAACGCCCCGGCGTCCCCCGGCTCGCTCGCCGACAAGGCCGCGTGCACCGTCGAGGACGTGAAGGTCGGCGGCGAGCCCGGCAAGCGCCCGACGGTGACGATCCCGGACACCTGCGCCCCGCCGACCACGCTGCTGATGAAGGACCTCACCCCGGGCAGCGACCCGGTCGTGAAGGCCGGCGACGCCGTGGACACGAACTACCTCCTCGTCACCTGGTCCAACAAGAAGGAGGTCGACGCCTCCTGGAACCGCGGCCAGACCTTCCAGGTGGCCCCGGTCGGCCAGGCCCGGGTCATCGACGGCTGGAACGAGGGCCTGATCGGCATGAAGCAGGGCTCCCGGCGGCTCCTGATCATCCCTGCGGACAAGGGCTACGGCCCGGACGGCAACAGCGGCATCAAGGGCGGCGAGACCCTGGTCTTCGTCGTCGACGCGGCCAAGGTCACCCCGGGCGCATAACCCCGCAACCCCCTCGACGGGTACGCCGGGCCCGCGCCCACCCTCCAGCCCGGCAACACCGCTCCCCCGCCCCGGCCCGGTCCCGCGAACTCAGCCCGGCGCTACCCGGCGACCGGGCCGGCCCAGCGGTCAGACGCGCAACGGACTCGGCAGTGGCTCACATCACCCGGATACGACCCACACCGCTCGGGCCAGCTCCACCCAGCGCCCCGACCTGGCGCCGCACCATTGACGCAGCCCCGCCCGGCCGACCCGGCCCCCGATCCGCCACCGCCCGCGAGCCGCCCGTCGGCCCCGGCTAGTCGAGGTAGCCGTGGCGGACCGCGTACAGGGCCGCCTGGGTCCGGTCCTGGACGCCGAGTTTCGTCAACACCGCGCTGACGTGCGTCTTCACCGTCTTCTCCGCCAACCCGAGCTCCCGGGCGACCTCCCGGTTCGAGTGCCCCCGGGCGAGTTCCACCAGGACCTGGCGCTCCCGGGCGGTGAGCCGGGCGTCGGGGGTCGAACGCTCCCCCAGCGCGAGCAGCTGTGCCACGTCGGGGTGCAGCAGCACGTGCCCGGCGTGCACGGCCCGGATCGCGGCGGCGAGCGCGGGCGGGTCGATGTTCTTGTACACGTACCCGGCGGCTCCGGCCCGCATCGCCGGCAGGACGGCCGAGGGCTCGGTGAAACTGGTGATGACCAGCACCCGGGCGGGGTTGCCCCGTTCCCAGAGCCCGCGCAGGGCGGCGACGCCGTCGGCCCCGGGCATCTTCAGGTCGAGGACGATCACATCGGGCCGCAGGTCGTCGGCGACGGCCACGCACTCGTCGCCGTCGCCGGCCTCGCCCACGACGGCGATGTCGTCCTGGAGCTCGAGGAAGGTGCGCAGGCCCTGGCGGACGACAGGGTGGTCGTCGACGATCATGACCCGGATCCGGTCACCGGCCATCGCGCGCCACCTCCGCCCAGATCGCGTCACCGGCCATCGTGGGCAGCTCCACCCGCGTCCCCTCACCGGCCACCGTGGGACGTCTCCGCCCGGGCCCGTCACCGGCCATCGTCGGGCACCTCCACCCGGATCGTCGTGCCGCCGGCCCCGGACGTCACGGTGAACTTCCCGCCGGCGGCCCGGGCCCGCTCCCGCATCGAGGCGAGCCCGAGCCGACGGGTGGCCCGGCCGGCCTCGGTGGGGTCGAAGCCCCGGCCGTTGTCGGAGACCAGCAGGTGGACGACCCGGTCCCGGGCGAACAGCGCCACGTCGACCAGGGCGGCCCCGGAGTGCCGTAGCGCGTTGTGCAGCGCCTCCTGGGCGATCCGGAACACGGCCTCCTGCTGCGGCGGGGACAGGCGCGGCAGGTCGCCGGCGGAGAACCGGACGTCGGCGTCGTGCACCCGGTCGAGCAGTTCGACGTGTTTGCGGAGCGCGAGGGCCATGCCGTCGCCGGCCAGTTCGGCGGGGAGCAGGCCGGTGACCACGGCGTGCAGTTCGTCGACGGCCTCGGCGGCGAGTTGGCGGACGGTGGCCAGCTGTTCGGCGGCGCGCGCGGGGTCGCGTTCCAGCAGGGTGCTGGCGGCGTCGGCGGTGAGTCGGAGGCTGAACAGTTTCTGGGTGACGGCGTCGTGCAGTTCCCGGGCGATCCTGGTCCGCTCCTCCAGGATGGACAGCTCGCGGCCGCGTTCGTACAGCCGGGCGTTGACCAGGGCGATCGCGGCGTGCGCGGCGAGCAGGGTCAGGAGTTCGGAGTCGGCGGCCGTGAACCCGCCGGGCTTGTTGGCCAGGTACAACCCGCCGAGGATCTCGTCGCCGTCGGTGATCGGCATGCCGAGGAAGGCGGTGAGGTCGGGGTGCGCCGCCGGCCAGTACCCCTCGAAGCCGGGGTGGTCCTTGATGTTGTCCAACAGGACCGGCTTCGGGTCGTGCAGCATCACGCCGAGCACCCCGTGCTGGCGGGGCAGCGGGCCGATCGCCGCCCACTCGGCGTCGGTGATCCCGTCGACCACGAACTCGGCGAACGAACCGGCCGCGTCGGGGACGCCGAGTGCCGCGTACTCCGCGCCGAGGAGTCTGCGGGCCGACGTGACGATCGTCTGCAGCACGTCGCGGGCGGACAGGTGCGAGGTGACGGCGAGGACCGCAGCGCTCACCTCGCGCAGCTCCGCCCGGTCCAGATCGCTCATGCCCTCACCGTACCCACCAGCTCGGACGTCCGGATCGGCCCTGGGACCTACGACCTAAGTCCCATCCCGCCGTCGCCCGAAGTCCGATGGCGGGCGCCGCGCGCCGCCATAGCGTCGGAGGCACACCAACCCCAGGAGGTACGCGATGTCCGTCGCCATCATCACCGGCGCTTCCCGTGGCCTCGGCCTGGCACTCGCCACCGGCCTCGCCGACGCCGGCTGGCGCCTCGTCCTGACCGGCCGGGACGCCGACACCCTCGACGCGGCGGTCCGCCGGTTGCCGGCCGGCGCGGCGGTGGCCGTGCCCGGCGACGTCACCGACTCGTGGCACCGGGAGTCGGTGCTGGCCGCCTCCGAGGAGCTGGGCGGGCTGGACCTGCTGGTCAACAATGCCGGCATCCTCGGCCCGAGCCCGCTGCCGCCGGTCGCCGCCACCCCGACAAGCGCACTTCGCGAGGTGTACGAGGTGAACGTCCTCGCCCCGCTCGCCCTCGCCCAGGCCGCCCTCCCGACGCTCCGGGCCCGCGCCGGCACCCTGGTCAACATCAGCTCCGACGCGGCCGTGACCCCGTACGAGGGCTGGGGCGGCTACGGCTCCGCGAAGGCCGCGCTGGACCTGCTCAGCGCCGTGCTGGCCGTCGAGGAGCCCGGGGTGCGGGTCTGGTGGGTCGACCCGGGGGATCTGCGCACCCGGATGCACCAGGACGCGTTCCCGGGCGAGGACATCAGCGACCGGCCGGAGCCGGAGTCCGTGGTGCCCGCGTTCCTGAAGCTGCTCGGCGACCGGCCGGCCTCGGGTCGGGTCCGGCTCGCATGAGGGCGCTGTGGCTGCCGTACTCGACGGCGGACCTCGACGCGGCCACCCGGTTCTACACCGGGCTGGGGCTGACCGGGGTGGACGGCTGGGAGCGGGACGGGGAGCGCGGGGTGGTGCTGCGGGTGCCGGGGGCGGCGTTCATCGAGCTGGTCTCGCCCGGGCCGGCCACGACCTGGTCACCTGGGCCCGCCCCGGCCCGGATATCAGGACCGACTCCGACCTGGGCACCCGTTCCCGCGGCATCCGGACCGGCGGCCACCTGGACGGCCTGGACGGCCCCCAGCCCACCTCCGGCACCCGGGTCGACCACCCCGGTCCCTCTCGCCTTCGAGTTCGACTCCCGCGCCGCCGTCCACGCCGAACACCGCCGCCTGGGCGGGCGCGCCCCCGGCCGGTACCCCCGAGGGCATTTCGGGTTCGATCTCGCCGGCCCCGACGGCACCCCTCTGATGATCTGGAGTGAGACGTGACGGTCCTGGATTTCGTCCTGCCCGCCGAGCTGGAGGCGCACGACCCGCCGGAGGCCCGGGGCCTGACCCGCGACGGGGTCCGGCTGCTGGTCGGCCGCAGGGCCACCGGCGAGGTCGGCCACCACCGGTTCACCGACCTGCCCGACCTGCTCCAGCCCGGGGACGTGCTGGTGGTGAACACGTCGGCCACCATGCCGGCGGCCGTGCGGGTCCCCGGCTCGGACCTGTCGGTGCACTTCTCCACCGAGCTGCCCGACGGCCAGTGGCTGGTGGAGCTGCGCCGGGGACTGGCGCAGTACTCGGCGGCCCGGGCCGGCGACGTCCTGGCCCTGCCCGGCGGCGCGACGGTCACCCTGACCGCCCCCTACTCCCGGGGCCGCCTCTGGCACGCCCAGGTCACGACGGACACCGGGCTCAGGACGGACACCCCGATCTCCGACTACCTGCGCGAACACGGCCAACCCATCCGCTACGGCTACGTCCCGCGCCCCTGGCCCCTCGCCTCCTACCAGACGGTCTTCGGCACCGAACCCGGCAGCGCGGAGATGCCGAGCGCCGCCCGCCCGTTCACCCACGAGCTGGTCACCCGCCTGGTGTCCGCCGGTGTCCTGATCGTCCCGGTGCTGCTGCACACCGGCGTGGCGTCGCCGGAGGCGCACGAGCGGCCGTACCCGGAGCGGTTCGCCGTCAGCGAGCACACCGCGCGGGTCGTCAACCAGGCCACGGGGCGGGTCCTCGCGGTCGGCACCACGGCGGTCCGGGCCCTGGAGAGCGCCGCCCGCCCGGACGGCACGGTCGCCGCGAAGGCCGGCTGGACCGATCTGATCATCACCCCGGAGCGCGGGGTCCGGGTGGTCGACGGCCTGCTCACCGGGCTGCACGAGCCCCGCGCGTCGCACCTGGACATGCTCGCCGCGATCTCCGGCACCGCCCTGCTCGACCGGGCGTACACGGAGGCGGTGGCGGCCGGCTACCTCTGGCATGAATTCGGGGACCTGAACCTTCTCCTCCCCTAAATTGCATCTGTCCACCGAGGACCCACTTTGGAGCGTTAACGCCTCCCTATTGGGGGCGAACCCTTGACACCATTCGACCCGGCAGAGTTCCATTTTGCTATGTCGCGTTTTCTTTCCGAGAACCGAGAACGACAGTAGTGAATACATGGAGGTCCCGCCGATGAGTACTGGCCCCGTGGTGGTGGTCGGTTTCGTGGTTGCCCTGCTCAAGACCATGGAAACGTTCCAGCCGGCCGACTCCGTCATCTTTGTCGACGAGCCTGACGTGTTCCGAAAGAAGGACGCCGCACCAAAAGTCGCGGACGCCCGTTGCGTCGCCGACACGATCGAATTCGAATACTTCAATCTGCCCGCCGCGGCGGACGAGTTCTTTCACCGGTACCGTGACCTGAACCCGTCCATGGTCATTCCGGCCGTCGACTACGCGGTGCCGTTCGCCGCCCGGCTCGCCGAGCGCTACGGGGTGGCCGGCGCGACGTACGGCGCGGCCGCGCTGCTCCGGGACAAGGAACTGCTCCGGCTCGTGGCCCGCGCGGCCGGGATCGCCAACCCGGCGTCCGTGCCGGTGGCCGGCCCCGACGAGGTGCGCGCGTTCATGGCCGCGCACCCGGGCCCGGCGATCCTCAAGCCCGCCAACCGGCAGGCCGCGATCGGTACCCGGATCCTCGCCGAGTCGGCCGAGATCGACGCCGGCTGGACGAACTGCCTCGACCAGGACGAGGGGATCGCCACCCCGGACCGGGCGATCCCGCTGCGGATGCTCGTCGAGGAGTACGTCAAGGGCGAGGAGTTCAGCGTCGAGATGGTGCTCCGTGGGGGCGCGCCGCTGTTCGCCAACGTCACGGGCAAGGCGCTGATCCCGGGCCCCAAGCCGGTGGAGAACGGGCACATCGTGCCGGCGGACATCCCCGCCGAGCTCACGGCCGCCCTGAACGCCGAGACGGTCCGCCTGATGGACGCCGTCGGGTTCGACACCGGCTTCGTGCACTGCGAGTGGATCGTCCGCGACGGCACGATCTACCTGGTCGAGTGCGCGGGCCGGATGCCCGGGGACATGATCATGGATCTGATCCGCGAGGCCTGGTCCTTCAACATGGTCGAGTACTACTTCCAGGTGATGCGGGACGAGACCCCGTCCCGGGAGGTGCCCGCCGAGGCGCCGGCCGGAGCGGCCATCTGGTTCCTGCACACCGAGCCCGGCGAGGTGCTCAGCGTCGACGGCCTGGACGAGGCCCGCGAGCAGCCCGGCGTGCTCCAGGTCGACATGCTGGTCCAGCCCGGCGGCCGGGTGCACGAGCTGCGCAGCTCGTGGGACCGGGCCGGCCTGGCGGTGGCCCGGGGCGAGTCCCCGGCCACGGCGCTGGCCGCCGCCCAGGACGCGATCGACACCCTGAAGGTCAAGTTCGTCTGACGGGTACGAGCGAAAGGGGCCCCGCGCTGCGCGCGGGGCCCCTCCTCGTTACTGACCTACTTGTCGACCAGTTCCTTCTTCGCCGGAGGCGGAGGCGGAAGCTCGCGCGGGATGAAGAAGCCCTTGACCGCCGGCCCGAGGGCACCGATCTTGTTCATCTTCTTCGGGATCGCCGCGCCCTCGTACTCCAGCAGGCCGTGGCCGTGCTCGTCGACGGGGCCGAGCGGCTGGTGCACCTCGTAGAAGCGGCCGTCGGGGGCCCGCTTGATGATGCCCGTCTCGATGCCGTGCGCCAGGACCTCGCGGTCGTGCTGCTGGAGGCCCAGGCAGATCCGGTACGTGATCCAGTACGCCGCCGGCGGGGCCAGCAGCAGCAGGATCCGGCCCGCCCAGGTCATCGCGTTCAGGCTGATGTCGAAGTGCTGGGCGATCACGTCGTTGCCGCCCGACAGGAACAGCACCATGTAGAACGTGACGGCCATGGCGCCCAGGCCCGTCCGCACCGGCACGTCACGCGGCCGCTGCAGCAGGTGGTGGTGCGCCTTGTCCTTCATGAACCGGGCCTCGAGGAACGGGTACAGCAGGCCCAGGTGCACGATGACGCCCGGCAGGATCACGGCCGCCCAGAAGATCGGCGGGATCGTGTGGTCGAACACCCGGATCTCCCAGGCCGGCCACAGTCGGGCGATGCCGTCGAGGAACATGACGTACCAGTCGGGCTGGCTGGCCGAGGAGATGACGCTGGCCTGGTACGGCCCGAACAGCCAGATCGGGTTGATCTGGAACACGCCGCCCATGAACGCGATCACCGCGAAGGTGATCATGAAGAAGCCGCCGCCCTTCATGGCGAACCCGGGGAACATCCGGACACCGACGACGTTCTCGTTGGTCCGACCCGGTCCCGGCCACTGGGTGTGCTTCTGCTTGACCAGCAGACCCATGTGCGCGGCGATCAGCCCGAGGATGATCGCCGGGAAGATCAGCACGTGCAGGATGTAGAACCGCGGGATGATCACCGTGCCGGGGAACTCCCCGCCGAACAGGGCGAACCCGGCCCAGGAGCCGATCACGGGGATCGACTGGGTGATCGCGTTGATGACCCGCAGACCGGTACCGGACAGGCCGTCGTCCGGGATCGAGTACCCGAACAGACCCTCCATGAAGCCCAGCCAGAACAGCAGGAAGCCGATCATCCAGTTGGCCTCGCGCGGCTTGCGGAACGCGCCGGTGAAGAACACCCGGAGCATGTGGATCACGATCGCGGCCATGAACAGCAGCGCCGCCCAGTGGTGCATCTGCCGCATGATCAGGCCGCCGCGCACCTCGAACGAGATGTCCAGCGTCGACTCGTAGGCCTTCGACATCTCGATGCCGTTCAACGGCGTGTACACGCCGTTGTACATGACCTCCTCCATGGAGGGGTCGAAGAACAGGCTCAGGAACGTACCCGTGAGGAGCAGCACGATGAACGAGTAGAGCGCGATCTCACCGAGCAGGAACGACCAGTGGTCCGGGAAGACCTTGTTGAACAGCCGCCGCATCGGGGTGGCCATGTGGAACCGCTCGTCGATCTGGAGCGCGCTGCGCTTCGGCAGCGTGGCGAGGTCGATCTTCTTCGTCTTCATGGCCGCTCCCAGAAGGCCGCGCCGACCGGCACCTTGTAGTCGGACTTGGCGACGAAGAAGCCCTCTTCGTCCACCGTGATCGGCAGCATCGGCAGCCGCCGCGTCGCCGGGCCGAAGATCGGCTTGGCGTTGTCCGTGATCTGGAACTGCGACTGGTGGCACGGGCACAGCAGCCGGTTCGTCTGCTGCTCGTAGAGGCTCGCGGGGCAACCCAGGTGCGTGCAGATCTTCGAGTACGCGACGAAGTTCTCCCACATGCCGCCGCTGTTCGGGTCGTTCGCGTCCGTCAGCGCGTTGACCGCCTTGTTCGCGAGGTTCTTGCGGGCCTCCCGCGCGTCGTCGTCGCGCAGGTGGATCAGCAGGGTCGGCGAGTCGGCGTGCACGTTGGTCGTGCCGTGGTCGACGCCCGGGAACGCCGTGATCTGACCGCCGACGCTGACGTCCTGCGGCCGGACCGGGGTGCCGTCCTCACGGACCAGGCGCACCGGCTTGCCCTTGTTGAACTCTTTCGCGTCGAAGCCGGTCTTCATGAGCGGCTCGCCCTTGTGCGGGTCCTTGATCATGCCGCCCAGCGGGACGATCGCCGCCGCGCCCAGCGGCAGCATGCCGAAGGCCAGCGCACCCTTGAGCAGCGGACGCCGCCGGGTCACGCCGAGCTCGTCGTTCATGTTGAGCAGCGTCACCCCGGTCAGCTTCTGCTCGGTGGTGTCGACCTCGTTGTGCCGGTCCTGGACCGAGATCTCCGAGGGGAGCAGCCGCTTGGCCCAGATGATCTGCGCGGCACCCAGGCCGAGCAGGGCCAGCCCGAGGCCGACGCCGAGGATCGGGGTGTAGAACTTGTCCCGCCCGGAGCCCGCGTGGTACTCCCACGGCCACCAGATGTAGGCCACGACGAAGACCAGGGCGCCGACGCCGGTGGCGAGGAACCACAGGGCGATGTTGCGCTCGACGCGCTTCTCGGCCTTGGTGCCCGGCACCGGGAACCGGGGCTCGTAGTGGACGATCTCCACCCCGTCGCGCCGCGCCCCCTCGCGGACCAGGTCGAACCGCGTCAGTGACGGGTCCTCCGGGTCGAAGGTGCTGTTGTTGTCCTGACTGCTCATGACTTCCCTGCGATCCAGAGGCTTGCGAAGATCAAGAAAGTGATGCCGACCACGAAGATCGCCAGGCCCTCGGTCACCGGGCCGAGCCGGCCCAGTCCGAAGCCGCCCGGGTCCATGTCCGACCGCATGTACTCCACGTACGCGATGACGTCCTTCTTCTCCTGCGGAGTGAGCTGGTTGTCACCGAACACGGGCATGTTCTGCGGGCCGGTCAGCATCGCGCCGTACAGCTGCGCGGAGGTCGCCTCCCCCAGCGAGGGCGCGTACTTGCCGGACGACAGCGCGCCGCCGCCACCGGTGTACCCGTGGCACTGGGAGCAGTTGACCCGGAACAGCCGGCCACCGTTGGCCAGGTTCTCGCTCTTGTACTCGCCCGGGAGCTGCGGGCCGCCGCCGAGCTCCTGGATGTACTCGCCGAGCGCCTTGGTCTGCTCGTCGTTGAAGACCGGGGCCTTCTTCGGAGCCTGGGCGCCCTGGGCCGCCATCGGCATCCGGCCGGTGCTGACCTGGAACTCGACGGCGGCGGAACCGACGCCGATCAGGCTCGGGCCGCGGTCCTGGACACCCTGGCCGTCGGGGCCGTGGCAGGTGATGCAGCTGACGTCGTAGAGCCGCTTACCCTCCTCGGCCTTGGCCGACAGGGTCGCCTGGGCGCCGTCGTCGGCCTGGGAGCTGGGGATGAGCGCTGCGTAGACACCGCCGGCAAGGGCCAGCGCGGCCAGCATCCTGGCAGCGGCACCGATCCGCCGGCGCAGCTTGCTCGGCACGCGGCGGAGAGGTGGCTTCTCTGAGGTCATGTCGTCACCTTGCGGTCGCTCGACGAGGTTCATCGTCACTTCAGGAAGTAGATCATGGCGAACAGGGCGATCCAGACCACGTCGACGAAGTGCCAGTAGTACGACACGACGATCGCGGAGGTCGCCTGCGCGGGCGTGAAGCGCGAGAGCGTGGTGCGGATCATCACGAAGATGAACGCGATGAGCCCGCCGGTCACGTGCAGACCGTGGAAGCCTGTCGTCAGGTAGAACACCGTCCCGTACCCGTCGCCGGGGAGGGTGATGTTCTCGTGCAGGACCAGGTTGCGGTACTCGTTCGCCTGACCCAGCACGAACGCCAACCCCATGAGGAAGCTGATCGTGAACCAGATCCGCAGCTTGTGCGCGTCACCCCGTTCCGCCGCGAACACGCCGAACTGGCAGGTCACGGAGGAGAGGACCAGGATCACGGTGAAGACCAACGCGTAGGTCACGTTGAGCTTCTCCGTCTGCTCCTCCCAGAGACCCGGGTGGGCGTTCGGCATGGCTGCCCTGATGGAGAAGTACATCGCGAACAGGGCCGCGAAGAACATGAGTTCGCTCGAGAGCCAGACGATCGTCCCCACACTGACCATGTTCGGACGGGTCAGGGAGTGGATCCGGCTCTTCTCGATGGCTGAGGCGGCTGTCACGGGGCCATTATTGCCCCTAGATCGCCCCGGGGTACGCCGGGGTGGGAATAACCGCGTGTCGCGTCGACTAGTACGATCCGATCGTTCCATACCCGCACCCGTGGGAGCCTGGCGAGATGACTGCTCAGAAGTACACCGTCCTGCTGTACAGCGACGACCAGCTCATCCGCGAGCGGATGCGTCTCGCCATCGGCCCGCGGCCCGCCGACGACGTCGCGGTGACGTTCGTCGAGGCGGACACGCACGGCGCGGTGCTGCGGACCCTGGACGGCTCCGAGATCGATCTGCTGGTCCTCGACGGCGAGGCCGCCCCCGCCGGTGGCACGGGCATCGCCCGCCAGGTCAAGGACGACTACACCGACTCCCCCCCGGTCCTCCTCGTGATCGCGCGGGCGGCCGACCGGTGGCTGGCCTCGTACGCGAACGTCGAGGCGACGATCATGCACCCGATCGACCCGATGGAGACGGCCGGCGTCGTCGCCGACCTGCTCCGCAAGCGCAAGATCTAGCCAGCCCCCCTCATCCCGGAGGCCGTCATGGGCACCCGCACCTGGCCGCACCTGCTCACGACGCTGCTCACCGGCGGCGAGCTGTCCAGCGCGGACACCGCCTGGGCCATGGGCGAGATCATGTCCGGGGAGGCCACGCCCGCGCAGATCGCCGGGTTCGCGGTCGCGCTCCGGGCGAAGAGTCCCACCGCGACCGAGATGACCGGCCTGGTCGGGGCGATGCTCGAACACGCCCCGAACGTGGACGTCGACCGCGACGCCGTGGACATCGTCGGCACGGGCGGCGACCGGGCGCACACCGTGAACATCTCGACCATGGCCGCGCTGGTGATCGCCGGTACCGGGACCAGGGTGGTCAAGCACGGCAGCAGGTCGGCCTCCTCGCTGTGCGGGGCCGCCGACCTGCTCGAACACCTGGGCATCCCGCTCGACCTGGGCCCCGACGGCGTGGCCGCCTGCGTCCGCGAGGTCGGGATCGGCTTCTGCTTCGCGGCCCGGTTCCACCCGGGCATGCGGCACGCCGCCGTCCCCCGCCGCGAGCTGGGAGTGCCCACCGCGTTCAACTTCCTCGGCCCGCTGGCCAACCCGGCCCGGCCCCGGGCGGCGGCCGTCGGCTGCTTCGACGAGTCGATGGCCCCGGTCATGGCCGAGGTGTACGCCCGCCGCGGCGACTCCGTCCTCGTCCTGCGCGGCGAGGACGGTCTCGACGAGTTCACCACGGGCGCCCCGACCCGGGTCTGGGCGGTCAGCGACGGCCGGGTCACCGAGTCGGTCCTCGACGCCCTGGACTTCGGCATCGCCCGGTCCGAGCCCGACGCGCTGCGCGGGGCCGACGCGGACTTCAACGCCGCCGTCACGCACCGCCTGCTGGCCGGTGAGACGGGCCCGGTGCGCGACGCGGTCCTGATGAACGCCGCCGCCGGCCTGGCGGCCTACGAGGGCCTCAGCGACCTCCAGGGGGCGCTGCGCAGGGGTCTGGTGCGTGCGGCCGAGGCCATCGACTCCGGGGCCGCTGCGCGGCTCCTGGAGCGCTGGGTCGCCGCGGCCAACACGGCCCGCGCCGCCGAGTAGCCCGGCCGGCCCGCCCACCCAGACATGAGGAAGGCCCCCACCATCCGGTGGGGGCCTTCCTCATGTGGATCAGATGTGCTCGGGACGCTCGCCCGCGTGCCCGGCCTCGTAGGCCTTCTGCGCACCCGTGTAGTACTCGAACAGCAGGCCCGCGGTGGCCGCGATGATCGCCACGCCGCCGAGGCCGATCAGCCACGGCTTCCAGAACACGACGCCCATCCCGGCGAGCGCGGCGGACAGCGCCAGCCCGAAGGGCCAGTAGCTGCCCGGGGAGAAGAAGCCGATCTCGCCGGCGCCCTCGTGGATCTCCGCGTCCTCGCGGTCCTCGGGGCGCAGGTCGATCCGGCGGGCCACGAACCAGAAGTACAGCGCGCACATCATGCACAGCGTGCCGGACAGGATGAGGGCGACGACGCCGATCCAGTCCATGTGCTTCTGCGCCGCGTCGATGCTGTCCTCGGCGACCATGTAGTGCTCGGAGTACCACGCGTAGAACCCTGCCGACGCGTAGATGAACACGGCGACCATGCCGAAGATCTTGTATTCGGTCCTCATCGGTTACGCCCCGCTCAGCTCGTCGTGCGCGCGTCGCGCTTGGTCGTGAACGGCGAGGTCGTCGTCGCGATCGGCTCCTCGCCGGCGGCCTCGAGCGCCTCGGGGGTGCTCTTGCCGGCCTTCTTCGCGGCGAGGAACTTCTCGTAGTTCTCCGGCGACACGGCACGAAGTTCGAAGTTCATCATCGAGTGGTACGTGCCGCACAGCTCCGCGCACCGGCCGACGAACGCGCCCTCACGCTTGACCGTCACCTGGAACTTGTTGGTGACGCCCGGGATCTGGTCGCGCTTGAACAGGATCTCCGGCACCCAGAACGAGTGGATGACGTCCTTGCTGACCTGCTTGAACTCGATCGTCTTGCCGACCGGCACCACGAGGACCGGCACGTAGTCGGTCGAGCCGATGGTGTCGACGGGCTGACCGTCGGGGCCGTTCTGGCCGAGGTAGCGGAACTGCCAGTTCCACTTGAAGGACACGACCTCGACGGTGACCGCCGGGTTCGGGTCGATCTTGTTCACGTACGTCTGCGCGATCGCGGTGTAGTAGAACAGCACGGCGACGATCAGGAAGGGCAGTACCGAGTACAGCACCTCCATCGGCGCGTTGTACCGCGTCTGCGGCGGCAACGCGTCGCCCTTCTTCCGGTAGCGCACGATGCACCAGAAGATCAGGCCCCACACCAGGATGCCGACGATGAACGCGGCGATGACGGAACCGATCCACAGGTCGTACATGCGCTCGGACTGCGGGGTGATGCCACCCTTGGGCCAGCCGAAGTGGAACGCGTCGTCGACCGTGCAGCCGCCGAGCAGCATCACGAGGGCGACGCCACCAGTGGCCAGTCCGGCGATACGCCGCAGGCCCATCCCATGACCGGGAGAGTTGTCGACCACCGGCTCCTGCCTCCTTGGAACGCCGCGAACACCGAATACGGCAAGGTCGTCTTGACGGTCGCAGAGTACTTGACTACGGACACCCGACCTGGCTGGGGGTCGGCGTGTCCGGCCCCGAACAAAGGTCGGGCATCGCCCCGCGCGCGTTCGCACAGGCTACGTTCAGGGTATGCGCAGCGGCTATCTCGACGCGGCCTCATCGGCTCCTTTGCACCCCGTGGCGCGGGAGGCCTGGGCCGCCGCCCTCACCGACGGCTGGGCCGACCCCGCCCGGCTGTACACCCAGGCCCGCCGCGCCCGCCAGCTCCTCGACGCGGCCCGCGCCACCACCGCCGAGTGCCTCGGGGTGCGCCCCGACGAGCTGACGTTCTGCGCCAGCGGCACCCAGGCCGCGCACCTGGCGATCGAGGGCGCCCGCCGGGGCCGCCGCCGCGAGTCCGTCGTGCACTCGGCCGTCGAACACTCCGCCGTCCTGCACGCCGCCGCGCTCGGCCCCGCCGTCGAGGTGCCCGTCGACCGGCTCGGCCGGGTGGACCTCGCCGCGTGGTCGGCCGCGATCGACCCTGAGACGGCCGTGGCGGCCCTGATGAGCGCGAACCACGAGGTGGGTACGGTCCAGCCGGTCGCGGACGCCGCGGCGGTCTGCGCGGCACACGGCGTCCCCCTGTACGTGGACGCCGCCCAGTCCCTCGGCCGGATGCCGGTACCCCCCGGCTGGTCCCTGCTCACCGGCAGCGCGCACAAGTGGGGCGGCCCGCCCGGCGTCGGCCTGCTCGTCGTGCGCAAGGGCACCCGCTGGCGCCGCCCCGGCCCCGCCGACGAACGCGAACCGGGCCGGGACCTGCCCTCCATCGTGGCGGCCGCGGCCTCGCTGCGCGCCGTGCTCGCCGAGGCCGGCGCGGAGGACACCCGGCTGCGGGCCCTCGTCGACCGGATCCGCGCCGTGGTGGCCCTGATCCCCGACGTCGAGGTGATCGGCGACCCGGACGACCGGCTCCCGCACCTGGTGACCTTCTCCTGCCTGTACATCGACGGCGAGGCCCTGCTGCACGCCCTCGACCGGCGCGGCTTCGCCGTGTCCTCCGGTTCGAGCTGCACGTCGTCCACCCTGCACCCGAGCCACGTGCTCGTCGCGATGGGCGCCCTGAGCCACGGCAACGTCCGGGTGTCCCTGCACCGGGAGACCACCCCGGACGACGTCGACGGGTTCCTCGCGGCCCTGCCGGAGGTCGTCGCCGGACTGCGGAAGGAGGCCGGGGTGTGACGATCGTCATCGACTGCCTCGGTCAGCGCTGCCCGCTGCCGGTGATCGCCCTGGCCAAACGGCTGCCGACCGTGGCGGTGGGCGACGTGCTCCGGGTGCTCGCCGACGACCCGGCCGCCGCCAACGACATCCCCGCGTGGTGCCGGATGCGGGGGCAGGAATACGTCGGCGGGCACACCGTGAACGGTGCGCCCGCCTTCGACGTGCGACGAACGAGCTGACGACGCGCGGCCGACCCGTCGCAGCTCAGCGCCGAGCCGGGGCCTGGAGACGCCCCTGCGGCGGCCCGGGAACTAGGCCGCGAGGAACGGCCGCACCTCAGCGGCGGCCACATCCCCGTAGGAGTCCGCGAGCCGCTCCAGGAACCCGGCCGGCTTCACCTCGTACTCCTGGGTCCCGACCGTCTCCAGCACCAGCGTGGCCAGCAGCGACCCGATCTGCGCGGACCGCTCCAGCGGCAGCCCCCACGACAGCCCCGACAGGAACCCGGCCCGGAACGCGTCACCCACGCCGGTCGGGTCGTACGCCGCGATCTCCTTGGCCACCGGCACGTGCAGACGCTCCATGCCCCGCCCGGTGATCTCCACGCCGTCCTTGCCGAGCGTGGTGACCCGGATCTCGACCTTCGCCAGCACCTCGGCGTCGGACAGCCCCGTCTTGCTCTCCAGCAGGCTCTTCTCGTACTCGTTCGTGAAGAGGATCTTCGCGCCCTCGATCAGCCGCAGCGCGTCCTCGCCGCTCATCCGGGCGAGCTGCTGCGACGGGTCCGCCGCGAACGGGATCCCGCGCTGCCGGCACTCGTCGGAGTGCCGCAGCATCCCTTCGGGGTCGTTCGCGCCGACGAGGACGAGGTCGAGCCCGCCCACCCGGTCCGCGATCGGGCCCAGCTCGATCTCCCGGGCCTCGGACATCGCGCCGGCGTAGAACGAGGCGATCTGGTTCATGTCGTTGTCCGTGGTGCACACGAACCGCGCGGTGTGCGCGATCTCGCTGATGTGCACGGAGTCACAGTCGACCCCGTGCCGGCGCAGCCAGGACCGGTAGTCGTCGAAGTCGGCGCCGACCGCGCCGACCAGCAGCGGGTTGAGGCCCAGCTGGCCCATCCCGAAGGCGATGTTGGCCGCGACCCCGCCCCGGCGGACCACCAGGTCGTCGACGAGGAAGGACAGCGAGACCTTGTGCAGCTGGTCCGCGAGGAGCTGCTCCGCGAACCGCCCCGGGAAGTGCATGAGGTGGTCGGTGGCAATCGAACCTGTGACTGCGATCTTCATCGATAGACCTTTCGGGTACGGACAACGCCGCGACAGAGTACCGAACATGCGAAAAGCCCCGCCAGAAGCAGGGCTTTTCATCCTCCCGCGACGCCGGTCGCCCGGCGTCACGCGATGGAGGGATATCGCCTAGTGGAACGAGTCGCCGCAGGCGCAGGAGCCGCCGGCGTTCGGGTTGTCGATGGTGAAACCCTGCTGGTCGATCTTGTCGACGAAGTCGATCGAGGCACCCGCGAGGTACGGGATGCTCATCCGGTCCACGACGACCTCGAAGCCGTCGTACTCGCTGACGACGTCGCCGTCGAGCGAACGCTCGTCGAAGAAGAGCTGGTAGCGCAGGCCAGAACAACCGCCCGGCTGCACCGCGATCCGCAGGCGCAGGTCCTCACGGCCTTCCTGCTCGATCAGGGCCTTGACCTTGGCGGCGGCGGCGTCAGTGACACCGACGTTCTCAGCCTTGACCTCGGTCTTCTCGGTGGTCTCCGAAACGGTCACGTTGGTACTCCCTGGCGTGCCTGGTGATAGGTCCGCCTCGTACAACGTCCGTCGTCGCGGCGGTATTTCTCATGGTCGCACATGTCGGCGGGCTCGTCCCAGCCCGAGGTCGTTACCTGCCCCACTGTTCGGCGAGCCGGGCACCGATGGCGAAAAGCCCCACCGAGGGCTCCGCCATCGCACGGCCCACGTCCCCGAAGTGCTCCACGAGCGAGTGGATCTCCGTGATACCCGCCGAGGCGGCCTCCTTCCGGCCGACCGTGGAGCGGCCCGCGACCACGACACACGGCGCGCCCTGCTCGGCGGCGGCCTCCGCGACCCCGGAGACGACCTTCCCGCGCAGCGACTGGGCGTCGAACGAGCCCTCCCCGGTGATCACCAGGCCGACCCCGTCCATGGCCGCGTCCAGCCCGATCAGGGCCCTGACCAGGTCGATCCCGGACTCCCGGCGCCCGCCGAGCGCGAAGATCGCCGCCCCGATCCCCCCGGCGGCACCCGCGCCCGGGGCCTTGTCGACCCCGTTTCCGAGTACGCCGCCGAAGCGCTCCAGCGCCGCGTCCAGCCGCAGGACGTCCTCCCGGGAGGCGCCCTTCTGCGGCCCGAACACGTTGCTCGCCCCGTGCAGCCCCGCCAGCGGGTTGTCCACGTCCGTGGCGGCGACCAAGGTCACACCGTCGAGCTTCGGCGAGCCGACCAGCGCCGCGCACCGGGCCAGCGCCGCCCCGCCCGGGGGCAGCGGCACGTCGTCGGCGTCCACCGGCACCAGGCCGAGCGCGGCGAGCATCCCCGCGCCGGCGTCGTTCGTCGCTGAACCGCCCAGGCCGATCACGACCTCGGTGGCCCCGGCGTCCACGGCGGCCCTGACCAGCAGCCCCAGTCCGTGCGAGGACGTCACGTTCGGGTCCCGTTCGGCCTCGGTGAGCAGGTGCAGACCGGTCGCCTGGGCGCTCTCCACGTAGGCGGTGGACCCCACGAGCAACACCGAGCCGGGTACCGGCCGGCCCAGCGGGTCCGTGGTGGCCACCGGGAGGACGGAACCACCCAGAACCCCCAGTACCTCCAGGAATCCGGGTCCCCCGTCGGCCAGGGGCCGGCAGACGATCTCGTCGGCGGCGGCGACGCTCGCCCAGCCCGCCCGGAGGGCCTCGGCGACGTCGGGTGCCGACAGCGTGCCGGCGAACTTGTCAGGGCAGATGAGAACTCGCACCCACCGATCCTCGCACCCGCCCCCGGTGTCGGGCACGGATCACCCGCGCGTCCCAGCCCGTGGCAGGATTGGGGCGTGACTCAATGGCAGGAACCCTCCCCGACGGCCACCGCGCTCCTGTTGCTCGGTCGGGGCAGCGACCCCGGCTCCGAGCGCGGTGTCGACTGCCCCGGCGACCTCCCGGCCCCCAGCGACCCCGGCCTGGTCGAGCGCGCCCGCGCCGCCAAGGCCGCCCTCGGCGACCGGGTCTTCGTCCTCGGCCACCACTACCAGCGCGACGAGGTCATCGAGTTCGCCGACGTGACCGGCGACTCGTTCAAGCTGGCCCAGCAGGCCGCGGCCCGCCCCGACGCCGAGTTCATCGTGTTCTGCGGCGTGCACTTCATGGCTGAGTCCGCCGACATCCTCACCACCCCCGCCCAGCGGGTCGTGCTGCCCGACCTGGCCGCCGGCTGCTCCATGGCCGACATGGCCGTCCTCGGCCAGGTGGAGGACTGCTGGGACGCGCTGGCCGACCTGGGCATCGCCGACCGCACCGTCCCCGTGACGTACATGAACTCCTCCGCCGACATCAAGGGCTTCGTCGGCCGCAACGGCGGCGTGGTGTGCACCTCCTCCAACGCCAAGCGCGCGCTGGACTGGGCGTTCGAGCGCGGCGAGAAGGTGCTGTTCCTCCCCGACCAGCACCTGGGCCGCAACACCGCCGTCGGAGAGATGGGCCTGACCCTCGACGACTGCGTGCTGTACGACCCGCACAAGAAGAACGGCGGCCTCACCGCCGAGCAGCTGACGAACGCGAAGATGATCCTGTGGCGCGGGCACTGCTCCGTGCACGGCCGGTTCACCCTGGAGAACGTCCAGGAGGTCCGCCGCCAGCGACCCGACGTCAACGTGCTCGTGCACCCCGAGTGCCGGCACGAGGTCGTCCAGGCCGCCGACTACGTGGGCTCGACGGAGTACATCATCCGGGCCCTCGACGCCGCCGAGCCCGGCTCGTCCTGGGCCATCGGCACCGAGCTGAACCTCGTCCGCCGCCTGGGCAACGCCCACCCGGACAAAGAGGTCATGTTCCTGGAGAAGACCGTCTGCTACTGCTCGACGATGAACCGGATCGACCTGCCGCACCTGGTCTGGTCGCTGGAGGAGCTCGTCGCCGGGCGAATCCCCAACCAGATCACCGTCGACCCGGAGACCTCCCGGCACGCCCGGACCGCCCTGGACCGGATGCTCGCCCTGCCGTAGCGCGGAACCGCCCGGGGCTGTACCGCCCCGTCGTGACGCTCAGCCGCCCGCGTCGTAGCGGTCGGTCGCGGCGTCGGTGCCCTCGTGTCGGCCACGGTGCCGCCCGGCCAGCGGTAGCGATCCACGACACGTCGCCGACCGCGTGGGCCGTCGATGTGTGCGGGTATGCTCGGCCTTTGTGTGTCAGCAAGCCGGCGACCAGGTGGAGGCAACGTGACCGAGGACATGCTCGTGGTGCACGGAGGTGCGCCGCTACGGGGCGAAGTCCAGGTCCGGGGCGCGAAGAACCTGATCTCCAAGGCGATGGTGGCCTCGGTGCTCGGCACCGGCGTCAGCCGGCTCTACGACGTCCCCAACATCAGCGACGTCGGCATCATCCGGGGCCTGCTGGAGATCCACGGCGTCCGGGTCGACACCGGCCCCGAGGGCGAGCTCGTCTTCGACCCGAGCAACGTCGAGCGCGCCAGCACCGACGAGATCAACGTGCACGCCGGTTCCAGCCGGATCCCGATCCTGCTCTGCGGCCCGCTGCTGCACCGGCTCGGCCACGCGTTCATCCCCGACCTGGGCGGCTGCAAGATCGGTGACCGGCCGATCGACTTCCACCTGGAGGCGCTCCGCCAGTTCGGCGCGACGATCGACAAGACCCCCGACGGGCTGCACCTGACCGCGCCCGAGCGGCTGCGGGGCACCAAGTTCGAGCTGCCGTACCCGTCGGTCGGCGCGACCGAGCAGGTCCTGCTCACCGCCGTGCTCGCCGAGGGCATCACCGAGCTGCGCAACGCGGCCGTGGAGCCCGAGATCGTGGACCTGATCTGCATCCTGCAGAAGATGGGCGCGATCATCAAGGTGCACACCAACCGGGTGATCGAGATCCAGGGCGTGGAGAAGCTCGGCGGGTACAACCACCGCCCGATCCCCGACCGGATCGAGGCCGCCAGCTGGGCCGCCGCCGCGCTGGCCACCAAGGGCGACGTGTTCGTCCGGGGTGCCAACCAGGTCGACATGATGACCTTCCTGAACACGTTCCGGTCCGTCGGCGGCGCCTTCGAGGTGCTCGACGCGGGGATCCGGTTCTGGCACCCGGGCGACGAGCTGAAGGCCGTGGCCTTGGAGACCGACGTGCACCCCGGCTTCATGACCGACTGGCAGCAGCCGCTCGTCGTGGCGCTCAGCCAGGCCCGGGGCCTGTCGATCGTGCACGAGACGGTGTACGAGCGCCGGTTCGGCTACACCGAGGCCCTGAACAAGATGGGCGCCAACATCCAGCTGTACCGGGAATGCCTCGGCGGCACCCCCTGCCGCTGGGGCCGCCGGAACTTCCTGCACTCCGCGGTCATCGCCGGCCCGAGCAAGCTGTACGCGGCCGACCTGGAGATCCCCGACCTGCGCGCCGGCTTCAGCCACGTGATCGCGGCCCTGGCCGCCGAGGGCACCTCCCGGGTCTACGGCGTCGACCACTACATCGTCCGCGGGTACGAGGACTTCGACGGCAAGCTCGCCGCCCTCGGCGCCCGCACCGAACGCCCCGCGTAGCCTCCCCCGTTTCCCGGCTACTCTCGCAGGAGAGCAAGCTAGCCAGAGAAAGTGTGCCTTCTGTGTTCAGTCGCCGCGAAAAGACCGAGGACGCGCCCGTGACCGAGGTCGCCACCGACGCCGTGCCCGCCGAGGGCGAGGCCCAGGCCGGGGTCAAGAACCGCACCCCCGGCAAGGGCCGGCCGACCCCCAAGCGGAGCGTCGCGCAGTCCCGCAAGCCCGTCGAGCCGCCGCCGACCAACCGCCGCGAGGCCGCCAAGCGGGCCCGCGCGATCCGGATGGCCGACCGGGCCGACGAGCGGGCCGGCATGCTGCGCGGCGAGGAGAAGTACCTGCTCCCCCGCGACCGCGGCCCGGAGCGCAAGCTCGTCCGCGACATCGTCGACTCCCGCCGCACCGTCGGCACCTGGTTCTTCGCCGCCGCCCTGCTGATCCTGGTCGGCACCAACCCAGCGTGGCCGCTGATCGTCCAGACGACCTCCCAGCTGCTCTGGCTCGTGATCGCCGTCCTGTTCGTCGGCGACTCGGTCCTCCTGTCGCGCAAGGTCGGCAAGATGGTGTGGGAGCGGTTCCCCAAGACGGAACAGCGCAAGCCCGGCCTCTTCATGTACGCGATCATGCGCTCCATCACGTTCCGCAAGCTGCGGATGCCCAAGCCCGCCGTCAAGATCGGCGACGCGATCTAGCCCCACCGCACCACGAGAGCCCGCCCGGCACCCACGCCGGGCGGGCTTCCCCATACCCGGCTCCTACCGGCGGCACCCTCCACCCCGTCGGTATTCGGGCGCGGCGCCCCGCACCGTTCGATCCTTCGGTGACACCTCTCACCTACCGTCGATGACGACCCACACTGGTGCGGCAGCGGCCTCTCGGTGACCTCTCTCACCTGGGTTCTTTGTGCCGGCGGGTCCCGTCGGGCCATGATGCGGGGGTGACCTCATCCCCCTCCCGGGCGGAGCCGCCCCAGATCGCCGGCGAGAAGACCAGCCTCAGCGGGTACCTCGACTTCCACCGCGCCACCCTCGAACGCAAGTGCGCCGGGCTCACCGCCGACCAGCTCCGGGACCGCCCCGTCACCCCGTCCCGGCTGTCCCTGCTCGGCATCATGCGCCACCTAGCCGACACCGAACGGCTCTGGATCGCCAACCGTTACGGTTCCCTCGACCTCCCGCCGCTCTACTTCAGCGCGGAGAACCCGGACGGCGACTTCGAAGACCTCAACACCGCAGACCCTTCCGCGGTACTGGCCACCTGGCGCGAAGCCTGCGACCTCTCCCGGGACATCGTGTCCGCGGCCTCCCTCGACGACCTGGGCGTACGCGCCGACGGCACCTCCGTGACCCTCCGCTGGATCGTGCTCCGAGTCCTCGAGGAGTACGCCCGCCACAACGGCCACGCCGACCTGCTCCGCGAGAGCCTCGACGGCAGCACCGGCGCCTGAGAACCGCACCCGAACCGCCGGGCGGAATTGGCGTCCGAGCCGAGCCAGGCCGAGCCGAGCCGAGCCGACGACAGCCAAACCTCGGGGCAGACCGCGCCGACAAACGCCAAAGGGCCCGACCCTTTGGGGGTCGGGCCTGGGAAATGCCTTAGGGGCCCACCATGTCTGGTGGGCCCCTAAGGGAAATTGTGTCCGGCGGCGTCCTAC
>NZ_JBFAZP010000010.1:0-369250 GCF_040681875.1 Longispora sp. NPDC051575
ACTCGGGCGGGAAAGCTTTCGGCACGAAGACATCCTTCCAGGAGGACCAAGATCCTCACAGATCAAGGAGTCAACCAAACCGGGTGCAGTCCCACTCCATCCAGCCGAGGTCGTCGAACTCCTGCTACTTGGGGCCCGGGTCGCGGACGACCACCACGTACGCCATCAGCCAACCGGGCGCAGCAGGCTGTTGGCCAGCAAGAAGTCACTGGCCTCCAGCGGCCCAAGCGCCCGCTGGACGTTGTTGACGGCAGAGCGACGCACGGCGGCCGTCAGCGCCCGCACCTCGATGTGCGTCACCCCAGCAGTTCTCGAGGACCCGGAGGGTCAGGCCGTGGGCGGTCAGGGCGACGGTGACGGCCGGGGGCGCCCCCACCTTGGCGGCGCCCCCGGAGCAGGTCTTCCCTCGGGCGCGGCCGGCTCCAAGCTGTGGACGGCTCGATCGGGGTGATCGCCGGCCAGCTCTCGGTCCTGAAGCTCGTCATGACACCTGACTCCCGCGACTGCCACAGAACACGATTGGGCGGACCCCGTCGGCTATCGCGGCCTCTTTCCGCGCCGGGCAGTCCTCCGGTCGGTGAGCGGCTGGTTGTATCGATCGAAGATGTCGGGACGCGGTCCACCCGAAACGAGGAACAGCGGGCTTGCCGGCGGCATCTGCGCGGGCAGCATGTCGTGGTCGGGGTGAAGGTAGACCAGCTCGTAGGCGTTGTGAACGAGTCTGTTGTTCACCATCGCCGCGTTCTCAGGGGAGTCGGAAAGGACACGCTCGGGGCCGACCGCGATGGGGGTGAGCACCAGCAGGTAGCGGGGGCTGAGTGGAAACCAGATCTCGTCGGCAGTCATCAACCCCACCCCGCCGTGCGGGGAGGGGTTGTGCTGGTAGAGGACGACTGGCTCGTCGCAGGTCAACAGCACCGGGCCCCCGTAGTCGACCAGGTACCAGGACAGGCCCATCAGATACGGGAAGATCGTCACGGCGTGCTTGCTCAGCAGTACGATGTGCTCGTTCGGGTCGGTGCCGAACTCATAGTTGTCAAGGTCGTCGATGAGGCCACGCAGTGCCTCCACGTCCTCGGGCCGGCCGACACCCTCTTTGTCGGCGACGTATGCCTCATGGTGTTCCGGCCTCAACATCGACAACTGCAGCCGGGTGATGAGATCCGCCTGCAATTCCATGCTGCGCCGCACGCGCTTACCGCGAGTCATCTGAAACGCGATCAGCATCGCCAGTTGCTCGCGATCCCCACCAAGGGGAGGGAACACCTGGAACGCACTCAGAATGTTCCCGATCACCGGAGCCGCGCCGTCTTCGATCTTGCCCAACAACTGCTCGGTGTGCGCATGGAACTCACCGTCGTGGGCGACGTGCGTGTAGAAGTCACGCTCGGCGCCAGCGTCCTTCGCGGCGGTCTGGTGCCGCTTCCCCGATGACTTCTGCACCACCACGATCTTGTGGCGGGCGTCCGCCCACCGCTCCAGGTAGAACTTCGGCACGATGTGGTGGCGGCTACCGACCTTGTCGTCGGGGTCACCCGCCAGTGGCCACTCCTCTTCCGAGGTCACCGAACCTCCCATCACACGAAGTCACTGCCCCAAGAGCGTAGAGGCCGCCACTTCGGCGCACCCAACAGTTTCCACCGCTCACGTCATCTGAGCGCCGGGCAACTCCAACGGCCCGCACAGGTCGACGACATCTGCGACCGGCAGCCAGCGGTGAAAACACCCAACACAACTTGACGCTCCCGAGCGGTGCCGGGCGTCGACAGGCGAAGCGGGCCGCGATACTGTCAGAGCTACCCGAGTTCCGCTCCGAGCTTCAACGCTCGTGACTTTGACGGGACTTGACGGGGAGCTAGACGAGGCCGCATTTGAGTCCCAATCCGATGTACCCGCTCCGGTGAGCGGCGTTGCGCTATCGAGCACAGCCAAAGCCCCCACGGAAATCCTTCAGCAACATTTCGTAATGCCATGCGCACATCATGGAGTGTGACGGGCTTCACATCCGGCCAGAATGCCCTTATTATTCAGGCATACGCGGACATACTGACCATCCATCGCTAGGTATCGATTGACACTAGGGCCATTAATCGAAATTGGTCGATTGAACCCCTGGGCGCCGACACACCGCCCCGTGCACAAAATCCCACGGAAATCCCACGGCGAGAACGGAAACGACAAAGGCCACCTCCCCCGTTCGGGGGAAGTGGCCCAGGTCAACCTATGTGCGCCCGAAGGGACTCGAACCCCTAACCTTCTGATCCGTAGTCAGATGCTCTATCCATTGAGCTACGGGCGCAAACCTCGTTTAGTGTACACACCGAAGTGTGTGCCCCAAACTTGGGCGGAGGCTCGGGGATTTGAACCCCGGATGGGCGTTAAGCCCAAACCGCATTAGCAGTGCGGCGCCATAGACCGGACTAGGCGAAGCCTCCCAAACGATTCGGTACACCGAGCCGCCGGTTGAGGATACAGGGTCCAGCTCAGGTGGCGCAAAGCGGTACCTGAGCCGACCGACCTCCCCGGGCCGACCTCCCACCCAGACACCAGCCACCCCAGCTCAACCCACACAAACCCCTACGAAGCCAACCCAGCAGCCCGCCCCGGAAGCAATCCTCAGGAAGCGGCCCACCCACCAAGGAAGCAGCCAGACGAAACCACCCAACCCCGAGTTGGCCGGGCCCACCCACCCTGGGCGGACCCGACCACCCGGAACACCGCCGACCGGACCGGGGGGCCGGGCTCAGGTCGACGACGTCCCGCAGCCCACCCGCGGCGGCCAATCCGGGTTGGGCATGAGGGGCACCCGAGCGCCCCTCATGAAGTACAACAATCCTGGCTCAAATTGGGAAACTGGCAAGAATCAGACAGAAAAGGGCCCCGCCAGCGTACCGGCGGGGCCCCGATCGACGGGAGGTCAGGCGTTGACGGCCACGATCGTGGCGCCCGCCACCGTGGTGCCGTCGCTGTAGACCAGCCTGCCGAGGTAGCGCTTGCCCGACTCCAGGCCGGCCCAGGTGGCCGTCATCGAGTAGGACTTCGCCAGGACCACGGCCTGGGAGGTCGGGGTCACCGTCAGGTTGCCGGCGGAGCCGCCGACGATCCAGTTGTGGTGCTTGACGTCCACGGAGGTGGTGCCCGCCGGGACGCCGAACAGGTCGATGAACACGACGTAGGTGGCTGCGGCGGTCAGGGTGACCGTCTCGGCCGCCGTGCCACCGGAGCTGGCGCCGACCCGGGTGAGGGTGGTGCCGACCTTGCGGTAGACGTGCAGGTCGATGTCAGTACCCATCGGATAGTCCGTGTCGTAGGTCGCGAACCGCACCAGTGAGCTGCCCGCCGGCACCGTGATCTCGATCGACCCCACGGAGTCGTTCGTGGCCGGGGTCGCCGGCACGAACTCGTGGGTGCTCGGCTTCAGGTTGAGCGTGCTGATCGTCGACGGGACGAGGCCCACGGCGGTCGTGGACAGCGTGCCCGTGAAGCCGGCCTTGACGTTGAACGTCGTGGAGCCGGAGGTGCCGGAGACCGGGGTCTCCTGCGGGGCGACGACGCCGAGGGGGCGGACCGCGATGGGGCTGCGGACCGAGTGGCCGTTGGCGTCGTTCCAGGTCAGGGCGCCGAAGGTGTACTTGCCGAGCGGCGCGCCGTTCCAGGTGAACGTGACCTTGTAGGTCGCAGTCTTGCCGGGCGCGACGGCCAGGCGGGCCGGGCTGACGGTCGCGGTCGTACCCGCCGGGGCCTCGACCCTGGCGGTGTAGAGGGCCGTCTTGTTCGTGATGTTCTTCACGGTCCGGGTGACGACCTGGGTGCCGGCGAGGCCACCGAGCGCGATGGACGGGGTGTTGAGGTCACTGGCGTCGATCTTCGGGAAGTCGTCGCAGTTGAGGTCCATCGTGTCGGGGTTGGGCCGCTGGCCGAGCGCGCAGATGTAGCTGAACCAGTTTTCCAGGTTCGACTCGTAGACCAGGCCCGGGTCGAACGCCTTGCCCGGCTGGACGTGGCCCGCGCCGAAGTTCAGCGGGGTCGCGTCCTTGCCGAGGTTCTGGATCGGCAGGCCGCTGTTGTCCTTCTGCGTGGCCGTGGTCATGATGGCCGACTTGATGGCCATCGGGGACCAGTCCTGGTGCGCGGACTTGATCAGGGCGGCGATACCCGCGATGTGCGGGCTGGACATCGAGGTGCCCTGCATCGAGCCCCACTGCGGGGTGGTGCCGTTGGACTTGACCGCGGCGACGATGTCGACGCCGGGGGCGGTGATGTCCGGCTTCAGCAGGCTGCCGCCGCCGGCGAGGGCGGGGCCGTAGGAGGAGAAGGCCGCCATCTCCGGGGAGCGCGCGGAGTACTGCTCGGCCGCGCTCAACGAGGCCTTGGCGTTGCCGGCCGCGATGTACGCCTTGATGGCCGCGCCCTCGACGTTGTTGACGTGCACGCTGGGTACGGCGTGCAGGTCGGCGGCGAGCGAGTTCGGGGTGGGGTTGTAGAGGACCATGCCCACGCCGCCCGCGTCCTTCACGGCCTGGCTCTTGGCGGTCCGGTCGTTGGTGCCCCGCTTGCACAGGACGGTCTTGCCGGCGACCTTGGCCGGGTCGAGCGAGCCGAGGAAGCAGAGTTCGACCTCGTTGGCCGGCTTGCCGGCGAGGCCGACGTCGACGGAGTCGACGAGGTCCTTCAGCGGGACGGCGTCGCCGAGGCCCTGGCCGGTGTAGGTGGCGCCGTTGCCCAGGGTGACGCTCTTCTTGAACGCCCGGTCGTGGGTGCTGGCGGCGACCGTGGTCAGCCACGGGCTGTTGTGCGCGACGGAGCTGACGCCGACGGTGTCGCCGGAGTTGCCGGCCGAGGCGGCGACGAAGACGCCGGCCTGGGCGGCGTTGAGGAACGCGATCTCGACCGGGTCGACGACCGAGGTGGTCGAGCCGGAGATCGAGTAGTTGATGACGTCGACGCCGTCGAAGACGGCATCGTCGATCGCCTTGACCGAGTCGATGTTCGAGCAGGAGTTGGCGCCGGCGTTGTCGAGCGCCCAGCAGACCTTGTAGATCGCGAGGCGGGCCGCGGGGGCCATGCCGGAGATGTTGCCGTACTGGTAGCCGTTCGGCGCGCTGGCGGCGACGTTGGCGTTGCCGGCCGCGGTGCTGGCCGTGTGGCTGCCGTGGCTGGTGAAGTCGCGCGGCGAGTCGAACTCACCCACGTACCACTTGTCCAGGCCCTTGCGGTACCAGCGGGCGCCGAGCACCTTGTTGTTGCAGGTGACCGGGGCCGCCTTGGTCGGGGCGTCGGTGCCGGCCTCACAGACATCCGTGTTGTCGCGGGTGTCCTTGTTGCCGACGACCGAGCCGGCCTTCCACTTCGCCGCGATCTGGGCCGCGTCGGGGCGGGGCTCCGACAGCGGGGCGAAGCTCGGGTTGTCCGGGGAGAAGCCGGAGTCGATGACGCCGACGATGACGCCCTCGCCCGCGTGGCTCTGGCCGCCGAACTGCTTCTGCCAGGTGCCGGCGGGACCCGAGAGGCCGAGGAACGCGGGCGTGGAGAAGGTGTCGACCTGGTGGATCTCGGACTTGACGATGTTCTTGACGCCCGGGGTCGACTCGAGCTTGGCAGCCTGGGCCGGGGTGAGGTGGGCGGCGAAGCCGTTGTAGGTCGTGTCGTACGTGACCTCCTGCTTGACCCCGGCGCTCTGGGCGACGGCGTCACGCTTCTTGCTCAGGTACTGCCGGTACTTGTCGCTGACAGCACTGCGCGCGTCGAGCTTCTGGCCCTCGGCGGGCTTGGTCGCCTGCAGGCCCGCGACACTGCCGTCGTAGGCCGCGAGCGGCTTGGCGTCGAGCTGGACGATGTACATTCCGGGTTCGTACTTGTCCGCCGATACGGGATCGGCCAGGGCAATACTCGGGGATCCCAGGGCCAGCGCGGTAAACGCCGCCAACGGGAGCGCGAGTGCCACTGTCTTCTTCTTTGACACAGGGCCTCCGTACTCAGGACACCCGCAGGGGTAGGGGTGTCCACGCTGGGCGGAGCCTATGGGTGCGGCCCGTGACCAGGGGAGAGCCCGGACAATGTCGTGATAGAGCCGTTATCCAGTTAAGTCTCTATTGAGGTTTGGCCAAGCTAATGAACAAGTTTGTTACCTCCGAGCGTCCAGCCCACGAACGCGACGATATCGAGCAGCGCGTGCGCAATGATCAGTGGCCACACGCGACGGGTCCGGGAATAGAGATAACCGAAGACCAGGCCCATGATCGCGTTACCGACGAATGCGCCGAACCCTTGGTACAGGTGATACGAACCGCGCAGTAACGCGCTCGTAGCGATCACGAGGGGCAGCCGCATGCGCAGTTCGCGCAGCCGGGTCATCAGGTAGCCGACGACGACCACCTCTTCGAGTACCGCGTTCTGGACGGCCGCGAGGATGAGCACGGGCACCGCCCACCACACCTCGGGCAGCGCGGCGGGCACCACGCTCGCGTTGAGCCCCAGGGCCCGGGCGCCGATGTACAGCGCGAGGCCCGGGATGCCGATCAGGGCGGCGAGCCCCGCGCCCGTGACCAGGTCGAACACCGGCCGGCGGGTGGTGCGCAGCGCGTCGGGGTCGTCGCGGCGGAGCAGGTGCACCGCGAAGAACGCCGGCAGGACGGCGAACCCGATCCCGAGCAGCTGGTAGGTGAGGTCGAGCCACGGCCGGCCCGGGGCCTGGGAGGCGTTCAGGGTGGCGCTCTGGTCGGCCAGCGCCTTGCCCGCGGTGAGCTTGGCCACCAGACTCACGACCGAGTAGACGGCGGAGGCCCCGAGGGACAGGCCGAGGACCAGGATGATCTCGGTACGGATCCCCGGGCGTGCTGGTGTCGTCGTCTCCACCCGGGAAGTATGCCAACCATCGGGCCGGCCCAGCGCGTCTCGTCCGGGGACAACCACCAGAGAGGGTCCGATGAACGAACAGGACTTCCGCGAGTTCGTGGCCGCGCGGTCGCCCGCCCTGCTCCGTACCGCCTATCTGCTGGTCGGCGACTGGCACCGGGCGGAGGACCTGCTCCAGACGGCGCTGACCAGGACGTACCTGGCGTGGCGGCGGCTGGGGGAGATCGAGGCGGTGGAGCCGTACACCCGAAAGGTGCTGGTCAACACCGCGACCAGCTGGTGGCGGCGACGGTGGCACGGCGAGCGGCCCACCGAGGTCCTGCCCGAGGCCGCCGGGCCCGACGGGGCCGACGCCCTGCTGGCCCGCGACGCGCTCTGGCAGCAGGTCAGGCTGCTGCCGACCCGGCAGCGCGCGGTCCTCGTGCTCCGGTACTACGAGGACCAGACCGAAGCCGAAACCGCCCGACTACTCGGTGTGAGTGTCGGGACCGTGAAGAGTCAGACCTCCCGCGCGCTCGGCACCCTGCGCACCCGCCTCGGCGACCACACTCTGGAAGGGGTGATGACCCGGTGACCGCCCTCGAAGACGCGCTCCGCCGCAGCATGGACGGCCAGGTCGCCGTACTGCCCGCCGTCGCCGACCAGGCCGACCGGGCGATCCGGGGAGCGGGCGTGATCCGGCGGCGCCGGCTCGTCACCGGCGCGCTGGCGGCCCTGGTGCTGCTCGCGGGCACGGCGGCGGCGCTCGGCGGGCACGGCGAGCCCCGGGGACTGCCCGCCCCACCGGCCGACCGGCCCACGGTCGGGGTGACGACGCCCGCCCAGGTCACCCCCGACGCGCCGCCGGTGGTGGACATCCTGTCCGCGTCGGTCCGCGACGGGGTCCGGATCTGGCGCGCCGCCGACGGCAAGGAGGCCGCGCTGTACGGCCGGCCCTCGACGACCGTGGTCCGTCTCGACGACGCCTGGCTGGCCGTGGACAACGAGTGGAATCTGGTGCTGCTCCGGCTGGACCAGCAGCCCAGGGTCCTGTTCCCCGGGGTGCGGCAGGTCGCGGTGGCGCCGGGCACCCGGTCGCTCGCGTGGCGCACCGACTCCGTGATGTCCGTCGGCACGGTCACGTCGGACGGTCTGCTGGTCACCGAGCGGTCCACGGTCGCGCCGGCCAACCCGGAGACCGGCCCGGTGCTGTACACCGGAAAGATCGTCCTGCTCGGTGGCGCCCTCAACCGGGGCAAGGACGATGAACACGACTTCTGGACGCCCGCCGACGGCAACTACGTCAGAACGGCGGCGGCCAACGACCACGTGGTGCGGGTCTTCGGTCGCCGCCCCGACTCCGGCCGCCTCGTCGGGATCGTCGAGAACCCCGACGGCTCGCAGTGCCTCGCGGAGCTGGAGTTCTCGTCGGGCATGCGGGTCCTGCGCCGCTCCTGCGACCTGGACGGTTACGGGTTCGCGGGCAGCCTGTCCCCCTCGGGCCGCCGCCTCGCCCTCGACCTCAACGAGCGGCCCACCGGCCCGGCGCACCTGACCGTGCTCGACCTGGACGCCCTGTTCACCGTCCCGAAGCCGGCGGTGGTGTCCTTCGGGGTGACGTTCGCCGGGTTCGGCTGGGAGACCGAGGACAGTCTGATCGGTACGCAGGGCCGCGAGCTGTTCCGGATCCAGCCCTCGACCGGCGGGGTCACCCCGTTGAGGGTGCCCGGGCTGAATCCGGATCCCGGAGCCGCGCCGCTGCGCTGAAACGACGAACGGCCCCCGGGTGACCGGGGGCCGTTCTCACCTGTCGGTGCTGGTTACGGGTCGACCCGGACCGTCGTGCCGCCGACGGCGCTGGTGCCGTCGCCGTAGGTCACGAATCCCAGGTAGTGCTTGCCCGGCTCCAGGCCGGACCAGTTCAGCGTGAAGGTGACGAAGCCACCGACCCGCGCGCGCTGGCCGGTCGGGCTGACCGTGGCGTTGCCGGCGCTGCCGGCGAGCACCCAGTCGTACCCGTTGATGGTCACGTCCGAGTGGCCCATGCCGAGGCTGAACAGGTCGACGTAGATCTCGTACGTGCCGGCGGCCGGGGCCACCAGCGAGATCGACTCCTCCGCGTCCGGCCCGCCGCTGTTGCCGACCTGGACGAGCCCGCCCGGGGTCTGCAGGTACGCGAACAGGTCCACGTCCGTGCCCTCGGGGTACTCGCCCGCGAACGTCGCGAACTTCATCAGGTCCGCGCCCGCCGCCACGTTGACCACGACCTTGCCGGTGTGGTCGCTCGTCGTCGGGTTCGCGTTGTCGAAGGACCCGCTGGTCGGGTTCTTCAGCAGCATCGGGGTGACGTTCGCGGCGGCCAGGCCGTTGACCGAGGCGGTCACGGTGCCGGCGAACGCGGTGTCCACGCCCAGGTCACGGCTGCCCGCGGCCGACGTGCCCCAGATCTCCTTGGCGACGGTGACCGGGGTCGGCCGGACCGCGATGGGGCTGCGGACCTTGTGGCCGGGCTTGTCGTGCCAGGTCAGCGAGCCGAACTGGAACACGTTGAACGGCGCCGTCGTCCGGGTGAACTTCACCTTGTAGTCGTCGTACCCGCCGGCCGGAACGACCAGCTTGGTCGGCGTGACCTCCACGGTGAAGCCGGGCGGGGCCTCGACGTCGAGGTGGTAGATCGCGTTGGTGCTGGTCACGTTGGTGACCCGCCGGGTGACGGTCTGCACGCCGGGCAGGTCGCCGATCGCGATCGACGGGTAGTTCAGGCTGCTGGCGTCACGCTTCGGCACGCCGTCGCAGTCCAGCTTGAGCGCGTCCTCGGTGGCGCAGAGGAACCGGTCCCAGTCGTTGTACGTCGACAGGTACACCAGGCCCGGGTCGAACGCGCTGCCCGGCACGACGTGCCCGGCACCGAAGTCGAACGGGGTGGCGTTCACGCCGTCGCGCTGGATCGGCTGGCCCGCGTTGTCCTTCTGGCTGGCCGTGGTCATCAGCGCGGACTTGATGGCCATCGGGCCCCAGTCCTGGTGCTTGCTCTTCAGCAGCGCGCCCAGGCCGGCGATGTGCGGGCTGGACATGGACGTGCCGGACAGGGTGCCGAAGCCGTTGCCGTTGCTGCTGTCCGGGGACACCACGGCGAGGACGTCCACGCCGGGGGCGGTGATGTCCGGCTTGAGCAGGTCACCGTTGGAGACCCGGCCCGGTCCCCGCGAGGAGAACGCGGCCATCGACGGCGCGCGGCCCGGGACCGGGGTGCCGGCCGCGAACGAGGCGGTCGGGGAGGCGCCGGCCAGGTACGCCCGCACCGCCGCGCCGGCCACGTTGTCGAGGTGGATGGTGGGGACGAAGTGGAAGTCGGCGTTCAGCGAGTTCGCGCTGGTGTTCAGCAGGAGCATGCCGACACCGCCCGCGTCCTTCACGGCCTGGCTCTTGTCGGTACGGCCGTTGGTGCCACGGTCGCAGACCACGATCTTGCCGGCCGCCTTGGCCGGGTCGAGGGTGCCGACGAAGCAGAGCCGGACCTCGTTGGCGTTCGCGCCGTCCTTGCCGACCGCCGAGGCGGGGACCAGCGGGGCGGACGGGACGACCGGGCCGAGGCCGACGCCGGTGTAGGAGGCGCCGTTGCCGAGGGTGGTCTTGGCGGACCAGTTCCGGTCGTGGGTGCTCGCGGCGACCGTCATGTTCCACGGGGCGTTGTGCGCGTTGGTGCTGGCGCCCTGGTCGCCGGAGTTGCCCGCCGAGGTGGCGATGAACACGCCCGCCTTGGCCGCGTTGTAGAACGCGATGGCCACCGGGTCGACGTTGGTGGTCAGCGAGCCGCTGATCGAGTAGTTGATGACGTCGACGCCGTCGGCGGTCGCCTGGTCGATGGCCGCCACGGAGTCGGCGGTGGAGCAGCTGGCGTTGCCCGCGTTGTCGACCTCCCAGCAGACCTTGTAGGCGGCGATCCGGGCGGCCGGGGCCATGCCGGAGATCTGGCCGACCGGCACGCCGTTGACGACGGCGGTCACGTTGTTGTTGCCGGCGGCGGTGCTGGCGGTGTGCGAGCCGTGGCCGTCGTAGTCCAACGGAGAACGGTGCTCCGCCGGAATGGCCATGCCCGACAGGTACCAGTGTGCGCCGATCACCTTGTTGTTGCAGGTGATGCCCGGGTCGCACGTGCCGCGCCACTTGCTGTCGATGATGGCCTGGTCCGGGCGGGGCTCGGGGAGCGCCGCGAAGCTCGGGTTCTCGACCCGGATGCCGCTGTCGACGATGCCGACGATGACGCCCTCACCGGCCTTGCCCACGTTGCCGAACTGCTTGGCCCACGTGCCGGTCGCGCCGTCGAGCCCGAGGAACCTCGGGGTGGAGACGGTGTCGAGGGTGCGGACCTCGTCCTTCACGACGGCCTTGACGCCGGGGGTGGCGGCCATCTTGGCTGCCTGGGCCGGGGTCATCCGGGCGGCGAACCCGTTGAAGGTGTACTGGTAGTCGTACAGCTTCTTCACACCGGGTACGGACTTGAGGGCCTGCGACCGGCTCTGGGCGAGGAGCCCGCTGCGCTGCTTCGCGGCAGAGCTGCGGGTGTCCAGCCGGGTGTCCTGGTCGGGCTTCGCCGCGGCGACCGGTTCCCCGGCCAGCTGCACGATGTAGGTGCCCGCCGGGCCGGCGGCCACGGCCTCGGAAATCGACGGAATAGAGGTCAGAGCCACCGCGGTGGCTCCGAGCGTGAGGGAAATCAAGATTTTTCTGCGGTACGCACGCACTGCGGAACCACCTGTCGATCGATGACGACACATGCCGACGCGACTCTATTCCACCGCATGGTAGTCAGGGCAATCCCCGCAATGGACAGTTCGCGTCGCACTCCCTGTGCGACATATAGACAAGTGACGGTGTGATGCTCTGTTAGGTGAGTACATTGTCGGTGTTACTCAAGGAGAGCTGGTCCTTTGTAGAACAACCGGACGTGCTCGCCGGTAACTTCTACGCACGCATGTTTCTGGCCGAACCACGACTGCGCGATCTATTTCCGGTCACCATGAACGTACAACGGAGCCGGTTACTCGGAGCTATCGTCCACGCCGTGCAAAGCGTGGACGATCCGGACTCTTTCGCCGAGTTTCTCGCAGCGCTGGGTAGGGACCACCGCAAGTTCCACGTGCTGCCGGAGCAGTACGAGGTGGTGGGGCGGTGCCTGATCGAGGCGCTCCGGGAGTACTGCGGGGACCAGTGGACCCATGAGCACGAGCAGGCGTGGCGCGACGCGTACGCCGCCATCTCCACGATCATGATCGCCGGGGCCCGCGCGGACCAGGACAACCCGCCGTACTGGCACGCCGAGGTGGTCAGCCACGAGCGTCGGGCTTCCGACATCGCGGTCCTCGTCGTGCGCCCGCTGCAACCGCTGCCCTACCGCGCCGGCCAGTACGTCAGCGTCGAGAGCCGGCACCAGCCCCGGCTCTGGCGGGCCTTCTCCATCGCCAACGCGCCCCGCGCGGACGGGCTGCTGGAGTTCCACGTCCGGGCGGTCGGGGCCGGCTGGGTGTCCAGCGCGCTGGTCTGGAAGGCGCGGGCGGGAGACATGCTCCGGATCGGCGCGCCGATGGGCACGATGAGCCTGGACCGCACCTCCACCCGGGACGTGGTCTGCGTGGCCGGCGGCACCGGGCTGGCCCCGCTGCGGGCGCTCGTCGAGGAGCTGGCGACGTACAACCGGACCCGCTGGGTACACCTCTTCTTCGGGGTCCGCACCCGCGAGGAGCTGTACGACCTGGGCGCGCTGGAACAGCTCGCGGCCCGGTACCCGTGGCTGTCCGTGGTGCCCACCGTCAGTGACGAGCCGGACTACGAGGGCGAGCAGGGCACGGCCTTCGAGGTGATGGCCCGGTACGGCCCCTGGCAGGAGCACGACTTCTTCGTCTCGGGGTCGCCCTCGATGGTGAAGGCGACCCTGCGCGGGATCCGGGACCTCAACGTCCCGGACTTCCGGGTCCGGTACGACGCGTTCGGGGACGTGGACTAGCCACGGGCGACGGCCGGGCGCCAGCCTCGGAGCGCCGGCTCAGGCCGCCGGCAGCAGGACCGAACGGGCCGCCGAAGCGGTCAGGTCCCGCTGGAACAGCGACCCGCCCGGCTCCTGGAGCAGCGAGCCGGTCAGCAGGTCACCCGTGTCGACCGGCGCGAAGCCGAGCTGCACGACGATGGCCGAGACGACGCCCTTGGCCTCGGCGTCGTCCCCGCACAACGGGATCATCCGGCGGTCGGGGCGGCCGGCCTGGTCGCGGAGGTGTTCCCAGTACAGGGCGTTGAAGGCCTTCACGACCCGCGCGCCGGGCAGCCGCTCGGCGGTCCAGGCGCTCGACGTCCGGCCGCCGAGGTCGTCCTCGGGTTCGGCGTTCATCACGTCGACCACGACCTTGCCGGTGACGGCGGACGGGGTGGGCAGGGCGGTCCGCTCGCACCACGGGGCGGCGAGGATGACCAGCTCCGCCGTCGCGGCCGCGCCGTTGACGGTGTCGGCCGACGTCAGCGGACCGAGCACCCGGAGCCAGCTCGCCAGGGACTGGGGGCCGCGGGAGTTGGCGAGGATCACCTGGTGGCCGACGCCGACCAGGTGCCCGGCGAGCGTCGCCCCGACCCGACCGGTGCCGATAAGCCCAATACGCATGGTGACATGATCTAGTAAAAATCTATCCTTTTCAGGACAACACGCCGACGCCCCTGATAAACACTCCGAGTGACAGTTGATACTGGCAGATCACCTAGGAGTACGGCTAAGGTTAGGCGACCCTAATCTGTCGAGTCGGAGGTCAGTACGTGGGCATGCGCCGCGACGCACCCGCTGGAGCGCTCCGAACCGGCACCGGTCCATCACTGTTCGTGGTCAGATGACGACGTCCCTGGCGCTCCCGTCGCCCGTCCAGCCGATCCTCACCACCCTCGCGGCGGTCCGCGCGGTGCGCGGTGGCCGGCTCGGCGTGGCGGACTCCCTGGTGGTGGCCGACCCGACCGGCTGGTCCCCGGCGACCTGCTTCACCGACGGCACCGCGGTGACCGAGCTGCTCGCCGGCCCCCGCGACTCGTGGGGCGCGGCCCCGCACGCGGCCGGCGCGCTCGCCTGGAAGGCCTACACCTACTGGCTCACCCTGCCCGCCGTGCTCGGCTACGCGGCGGTCCGCCGGGTACCGCTGCTGCACGCCGGCAACGTCCTGGTCCGGATGTCCCCGGACAAGCCGTTCGTGACCGTGGGCATGCGCCGGCTCGCCGTCGCCGTACTGCCCAACGACCCGGTGGCCGGGCAGCGCGGCGTCCGGGTCGTACCCGATGAGGACGCCCTGCTCCAGCTCTTCCGCACCACCCTCGTCGACCAGCACCTCGCGCCCCTGCTCACCCAGCTGCGCTACCACGCCCGGGTCGGCCGGCGCACCCTGTGGGGCTCGCTCGCCTCCGGGGTCGCGCACGCGGTCGCCCAGGCCGCCCCGGCCCTGCCCTGCGACGCGCTGGCCACGGCGGGCCGGCTGCTCGACATCCTGGACGTGGCGGACCTGGTGGACGTGCGGCGCGAACCGGACGGGGACCTGCGGGTCCAGCGCCGGACGTGCTGCCTGGCGTTCACGGTGGAGTGCCTGAAGACGTGCGCCTCGTGCTGCCTGCCGGCGGACGGCCACCCGGCCTCCGCGCAGGGCCACGCCGCCTGACGGGGCGACGGACCGGATCAGGGGTGGGAGCGGAGGGCGTGGGATTCGAACCCACGAAGGTTTCCCTTACCGGTTTTCAAGACCAGCGCCATCGGCCACTAGGCGAGCCCTCCAACGAGCCATCCCAGTGTGCCAGATCCCGGCAACCCGGTTCACCCGCCTCCGCGACCCCCGGCGGGGTCCGGAGGACACGCGTTAGGTTCGAGGCATGCATGCGATGACGCTCCCCACCTTCGGCGACCCCGACGTCCTCACCTGGGCCGAGGTCCCCGATCCCGTACCCGGCCCCGGCGAGGTCCTGATCGAGGTGGCGGCCTCCGCCGTGAACCGCGCGGACCTGCTCCAGCGCCAGGGCAAGTACCCGGCGCCGGCCGGCTCGCCCGCGTGGCCCGGCCTGGAGTGCTCGGGCCGGATCATCGGGCTGGGCGCGGGCGTCACCGGCTGGCACGCCGACGACGAGGTGTGCGCGCTGCTCGGCGGCGGCGGGTACGCCGAACGGGTCGTCGTGGACGCGGGCCTGGTGCTGCCGGTACCCGCCACTGTCGCCCTGGAGGACGCCGCCGCGCTGCCCGAGGTGGCCGCGACGGTCTGGTCGAACGTGTTCGCCCTGGCCGGGTTGAAGGCCGGCGAGCAGTTCCTGGTGCACGGCGGGGCGAGCGGGATCGGCACGTTCGCGGTGCAGCTGGCCAAGGCGTGGGGGGCGAAGGTCGCGGCGACGGCGAGCGCCGGCAAGCACGGGGCGCTCCGGGCGCTGGGCGCGGACCTGACGATCGACTACCGGTCCGAGGAGTTCGAGAAGCTGGTCAGCGCGGACGTGATCCTGGACATCATGGGCGCGGCGTACCTGGAGCGCAACATCGAGGCGCTGGCCCCGGGCGGGCGGATGACGATGATCGGCACCCAGGGCGGGGTGAAGATGGAGTTCGACCTGCGGCGGCTGATGGCGAAGCGGGCGTGGATCGCGGGCACGACGCTGCGGGCCCGGCCGCTGGAGAACAAGAGAGAGATCATCGCGGAGGTACGCGAGCACGTGTGGCCGCTGATCGAGGCCGGGAAGGTCCGGCCCGTCGTGGACCGGCGGTTGCCGATGACGGCGGCGGCCGAGGCGCACCGGGTGGTGGAGGCCAACGAGCACGTGGGCAAGGTGCTGCTGACGACCGAGGCCTGACAACGGGGCGGGGCGGGCCGGCCGGAGCCGGGCCGCCCGGAGCCGCCCGGGCCGGGCGGCAGCGGGCCCGACGTCCGCTACCGGACCAGGAACCGCGGCCCGGGCCCCTGCGCCCCGTACTCGTCCTGCGGGTTCGACAGCGCGCAGTTCCGCAGCGACAGGCACCCGCACCCGATGCACCCGGCGAGCCGGTCCCGCAGCCGCTCGATGAGCGCGATCTGGTCGTCCAGCCGGGACTGCCACGTCCGGGACAGCCGCTCCCAGTCCGCCTTGGTCGGGGTGCGGTTCTCCGGCAGCGAGGCGAGCGCGGCGGCGATCTCGTCGAGGGACAGGCCGACCTGCTGGGCGATCCGGATGAAGGAGACCCGGCGGAGTTCGGCGCGTGAGTACCGGCGCTGGTTGCCGCTCGTCCGGGTCGAGTGGATCAGGCCCTTGTCCTCGTAGAACCGGAGCGCCGACTGGGCGACGCCGCTGCGGTGCGCGAGTTCGCCGATGGTGAGTGTGTCCACCGTCACATGCCCCTTGAGTTCAACTTGACTTTAACTTGCAGTCTAGCGGCATGGAACAACTCCTCGCCCTGCGGCGGCGCTTCACCGGGGACGACAAGCACCTGCCGAGCGCCACGTCCACGATGGACGTGCTGTGGACCCTGTACGACCGGGTGCTGCGGGTCGACCCGGCCAAGCCCGACGCCGACGACCGGGACCGGTTCTTCCTCTCCAAGGGGCACGGACCGGCGCTCTACTACGCGGTACTCGCCGAGAAGGGCTTCTTTCCCGCCGCGTGGCTGGACGACGCCGCCTCGGTGACCAGCCCGCTCGGCCACCACCCGGACCGGATGCTGGTCCCGGGCGTGGAGATGTCCGCCGGCTCCCTGGGCCACGGCCTCCCCCTCGCGACGGGTACCGCGCTGGGCCTGCGCCTCCAGGGCCTCACCCTGCCCAGGGTGTACGTCCTTCTCGGTGACGCCGAGCTCGACGAGGGCTCCAACCACGAGGCCATCGCGTACGCCGGGGCCGTCGGCCTCGACAACCTGGTCGTCGTGGTGGTCGACAACTCCTCGGCGAGCCACGGCTGGCCCGGCGGGATCGCGTCCCGGTTCGCCGTGAACGGCTGGTCCACGGCCACCGTCGACGGCCGCGACCACGACGCGCTGGAGACCGCGCTCACCACCCCCCTGCCCGGCCGGCCGCACGCGGTCGTCGCACTCGTGGAGCCCAAGGATGCGTGAAGCCTTCATCTCGACCACCACGGCGCTGCTGGACGAGGACCCCCGGGTCGCCCTCGTGCTCGCCGACATCTCCACGGCCGCGTTCGCCGGCGTGACGAGCGAGCGCCTGATCAACGTCGGCATCCGCGAGCAGCTGATGGTCGGGGTGGCCGGCGGGCTCGCCCTGGCGGGGCTGCGTCCCATCGTGCACACGTACGCGCCGTTCCTCGTGGAGCGGGCCTTCGAGCAGGTCAAGCTCGACTTCGGTCACCAGGGCGTCACGGGGGTCCTGGTGAGCGTCGGAGCGTCGTACGACTGGACGGAGGGCGGCTACACCCACATGTCGCCCCGGGATGTGGCCCTGCTGGACACGATGCCGGGTTGGCGGGTGCACGTACCCGGCCACGGCGGCGAGGTCGCCGGGCTGCTCCGGGACGCCGTGGCCAGCGACGAGGGCGTCTACATCCGGCTGTCCACCCGGGCGAACCGGGAGGCGCACCCGCCGGAGCTGCACCGGGTCCGCGGCGACGGCGGGCCCCTGGTGCTGGCCGTCGGGCCGACGCTCGACAACGTGCTCGCCGCGACCGAGGGGCTGGCCGTGACCGTGGCGTACACGGCGACGCCCCGGCCGTTGGACGTGGCCGGGCTGCGGGCGCTGGTCGACGGGCCGGAGGTGGTGGTCGTGGAGCCGTATCTCGCGGGGACGTCGGCGCACCTGGTCGGGGCGGCGCTCAACGACCGGCCGCACCGGCTGCTGTCGCTCGGGGTCGGGCGGGAGGAGCACCGGGTCTACGGCACTCCGGACGACCACGACCGGCTGCACGGGCTCGACCCGGCGGGGCTGCGGGCGTCGATCGGCGGGTTCCTGGGGATCTGATCCGGCCGCCGCCGCCGGCCCCGGTGCCACCCGGAGGGCCTCAGGACGGCCGTACCACCGCAGGCGCGGGCGTGGCCCGCCCGAACAGTGCCGCCGACAGGTCACTGAGCGTCCGTACCCCCCGTTCGAGCGAGTCCTCCCCGCTCGACATCTGGTACATGATCGCCACGATGTACCGCTGCCCCGTCCCCACGAACCCGACCGTGCTGGTGTCCCAGTGGCTCTCGTCGTCGTACTCGTCCTCCAGCCAGCCGTTCTTCACCCCCGGCTCCAGCTGCGCCCCGACGGACCACACGCCCCAGTGCTGGATGTCGGCGACGTGCTGCATGGCCCCGACCACGTACGCCCGGTCCTCACCGTTCAGCGAGCCCAGCACGTACGCCATCAGGTTCGCCAGGTCGTCCGGCCGGCAGACGAGCGCGCCCCAGTCGTCGTTCTCGCCCTCCATGGCCAGCCCCGCCATGCCGTAGCGGCCCTGGAACACCGGCAGCATGTCGTGCTCGCCGAAGTCGGCCCAGATCCGGTCGGCCGCCTCGTCGTCGGACACGGACAGCATGTCGGCGAGGTCCTCGCGGTCGGCCGCGCTCACGGTGGCGGCGCCGGCCCGGGACTGCTCCAGCACGTACACCACCATGGCGAGTTTGATCGTGGAGCCGGTCCAGCTCGTCTGGTCGGCGGCCCCGGCCGACCAGGTCGCCCCGGTCACCCGGTCGCGGAGCACCAGACCCAGCTGGCCGGGGCTGCGCTTGATCCGGGCGCTGACCTGCTCGAACCGGGCGGCCCAGTCACAGGGCCACGCGCCACACGCGGGAGCGGCCTCCGGGACGCGTGAGGACGGCGCGGGCAGCGGGGCCGGGGTGGTGGCGGGAGCGGAGGTCGGCGCGGCGTCGGCGGCGGCGCCCGGCCGGACGGTCGAGCAGCCGGCGAGCGTCAGGACCAGTGCGAGCCCGAGGATGAGGGCGGTCTTCATGGGTCGACCTCCGGACGCACCCGGTCGGGGTGGTGGCGGTGCGTCTACCCAGAATGACGCGCATGACCAGGGGTCAGGTTGACCCCGTGATCTGATCTTTACTTGCGGGGTTTGCGGCGGGCCCGCTCACGGGTCAGGATCCAGAGCGCCTCGACGCCGTCCTTCCACGTGATCTTCTTGCCCTCCTCGCGGGACCGGGCCCGGTAGGAGATCGGCACCTCGAACGGCCGGACGCCCCGGCGGAGCAGCTTGCCGGTCACCTCGGCCTCCATGCCGAAGCCGCGGGACTTGATGTTCAGCGACTTGTACAGCGCGACCGGCATCAGCTTGAAGCAGGTCTCCAGGTCGCCGATGTACGAGTTGAACAGCACGTTCGCGGCGAGGGTGACGCCCTTGTTGCCCATGACGTACCAGAACGAGTACGAGCTGTGGCCGCCGAAGCTGCGGTTGCCGTAGACGACCTCGCCGTGCCCGTCGAGGACCGGCTGGAGCAGCTTGGGGATGTCGTTCGGGTCGTACTCCAGGTCCGCGTCCAGGATGACCATGAACTCGCCGGAGGCGCTGTGCACGGCGGTCAGGATGGCGGCGCCCTTGCCCTGGTTGCGCTGGTGTTTGAACACCTTCACCCGGGGGTCGTCGACCTCCGCCAGGATCTCGACCGTGCGATCCCTGCTGCCGTCATCGACGATGACCAGCTCGATCTCGCACGGGTAGTCGACGTTGAGCGCCTGCTTGACGGCGTCGGCAACGCGGACTTCCTCGTTGTAGACCGGCATGAGGATCGAGAGCTTCACGGAGAGCTCCGAGGCGAATCGGCGGCAGGACATGCACAGACTACTGCCACTGGTGAGGTGTGACGAACTGCCCCCGCTGTGTGAGTGGCGCTCCCGTTTCCTTGACATGGGCCCCCGTTCAGGCCAGATTTTCTACGGTGACCATCATTGCCGGTGACTCCGGACTCCAGACCTCAGTACTGGAGGATCTGGGCGATGCCCGGAAATACCGGCGCTGGTTGGCCGAGCTCGTCCTCCCGCACCTCGGGAACCACCCGCTGGAGATCGGCAGCGGGCTCGGCGACTACGCCGAGGAGTGGATCCCGCACCTCACCGCGATGACAGCCAGCGAGGCCGAGCCGGACCGGTTCGCGCAGCTCAAGGCCCGCTACCACGAGCACCCGACCATCGCCGTCCGCCAGCTCGGGCTGCCGAGCGAGCCGGACCGGGAGCCGAGGTACAGCTCGGTGGTCTCCCTCAACGTGCTGGAGCACATCCCCGACGACGTGGGCGCGCTGCGCTCCATGAAGGGGTTCGTGCGGCCCGGCGGGACCGTGGTGGCCGTGGCCCCGGCGTTCCCGTCGGCGATGAGCAGGTTCGACCGGGCGATCGGGCACCAGCGGCGGTACACCCGCAAGACGGTGACCGCCGCGTTCGAGGCGGCCGGGCTGACCGTGGAGATCGCGCGGTACGTGAACCCGCTCGGCCTGCTGACCTGGTACGTGAGCGCCACCGCCCTGGGCATGACCCCGCACAACGGCCTGGGCCTGCGGCTCTACGACGCGGCCGTCATCCCGGTGGCCCGGTTCGTGGACCGGATCTGGGCGCCGTTCGGGCAGTCGGTGTTCGTGGTGGCCCGGGTGCCGAAGAGCTCGGGGAAGCGGCGCGGGGTCCCGAAGCCCCGGTAGCCTGCCCCGCGCGAAGGCCCCCGGGCACCGGCATCAGCCACCGGTGCCGGCCTCGCGCGGGCTGAATACGGCCTAGAACGTCCCAGAAGGCTGCCAGGACCCGTAGACCCCCCGCAGCACCGCCACGACCTCCCCGATCGTCGCCCGGGCCCGCACGGCCGCCGTACACGCCGGGATGACGTTGTCCTGCCCCCTGGCCGCGTCGGCGACGTCCGCGAGCACGCCGGCCACCGGCCCCCGGGCGGCCCGCACGGCGCGCACCGCGGCCACCTGGGCGGCCTCCATGGCCGGGTCCACGGTGAACACGTCCAGCGGCCCCTTGGGCTCCTGGTACACGTTGACGCCGACGACGGTGCGCGCCCCGGACTCGACCTCCTGGGAGTACTGGTACGCCGCGTCGGACAGCTCGCTGACGAGGTAGCCGGACTCTATGCAGGCGAGCGCGCCGCCCCGCCGGGCCACGGCGTCCATCACGTCGAGGATGTCGCGTTCGACGGCGTCGGTGAGCGCCTCGACGTAGGGGGCGCCGCCGAGCGGGTCGACGACGCCGTTGAGGCCGGTCTCGAAGGCCACGATCTGCTGGGTACGCAGCGCGAGGGTCGCCGCCGCCTCGGTGGGCACGCCGAGCGCCTCGTCGTACGCGGACACGTGCATGGTCTGGATCCCGCCCAGCGCGGCGGCGATCATCTCGGCGGTGGCCCGCACGACGTTGTTCAGCGGCTGCTGCGCGGTCAGGGAGCTGCCGGCGGTGAACGCGAAGATCCGGAGCTGCTCGCTGCGCGGGTCCTTCGTGCCGTAGCGGTTCCGGACCAGGTTCGCCCAGACCCGGCGGGCCGCGCGGAGCTTGGCGATCTCGGCGAGCACGTCCATGTTCACCGACAGGAACGTGAACAGGGTCGGGGCCACGGCGTCCACGGACAGGCCCCGGCGCACGCACTCGTCCAGGTAGGCGATGGCGTTGGCGAAGGTGTAGCCGATCTCCTGCGCGGCGTTGGAGCCGGCCTCGCGGATGTGGTAGCCGGACATGGCCAGCGGCACCCAGCGCGGGGTGTGCCGCACGCAGTGCTCGATCGTGTCCACGGCCAGCCGCAGCGAGGGCGCGGGCGGGAAGATCTGCGTGCCCCGGGCGACGAACTCCTTCAGGACGTCGTTCTGGATGAACAACCCGAAATCATTGGGGTGTACGCCACGGGTCTCCGCCAGAGCCGTGAACAACGCCGTCCACAGGTACCCGATGGAGTTGGCGGTTGTCCTGACCTGGCTGATCTTCTCCAGCGGGATGCCGGCCATCAGGATCTCGATGTCGGCCAGCGAGTCGATGGCGACCCCGACCCGGCCGACCTCGCCGAGCGCCTTCGGGTCGTCGGAGTCGAGCCCGAGCTGGGTGGGCAGGTCCAGCGCGACGGAGAACCCGGTGACCCCCTGGTCGAGCAGGCTCCGGAACCGCGCGTTGGACTGGGCCGGCGAGCCGAACCCCGCGTACTGGCCCATGATCCAGGGTTTGGCGGTGTCGCTGATCCCCCGGGTGTAGGGGAACTGCCCGGGCTGCTCAGACATGTGCCGGCCCCCGCGTCGTGGGCCGGTGCGGGTGCCCGGGGCGGGACCGCTGTCGGCCCGGGAGTGCCGCGCGCTCAGACATACTCGCCCCGCAGCACGTTCTTCGCGATCTTGCCCGTGGAGTTGAGCGGGAAGTCGGCCCGGGCGTGGATCTCCTTCGGCTTCTTGAAGCTGGCCAGCCGGCTCCGGCAGTGCCTGTCCACGTCCTCCGGCGTCGCGGTGCCGGTGTAGAGCGCGACGATCCGCTGCCCCCAGTCCGGGTCCGGCACGCCGATCACGGCCACCTCGCGCACGCCGTGCACCTCGGCGATCACGGCCTCGACCTCGCTCGGGTACACGTTGTACCCGCCCGTGATGATCATGTCGCCCTTGCGGTCGACCAGCCACAACCGGTCCTGCTCGATCCGGCCCAGGTCACCGGTGTGCAGCCAGCCGTCCCGGACGACCCGGTGCGTGTCGCCGGCCTCGCCCCAGTACCCGCCCATCACGTGCTCGCCGCGCGTCACCACCTCGCCGATCTCGCCGTCGGCGACCGGCCGGCCCTCCTCGTCGACGATCCGCAGGTCCACCCCGATCCCCGGTCGGCCCGCGCTGCTCAGCAGGTCGTCGCGCGCGTGGTCGGCCGCGTCCAGGATCGTCACCGGCGGGATGGCCTCGACCAGGCCGTAGTACTGCACCAGGTTCGGGGTCAGGTGCGCCATCGCCCGCCGGATCTGCTCCGGGGGCATCGGCGCGCCCGCGTACGCGAGCATCCGCAGCTCCGGCAGCGCCTCGCCCGTGGCCAGCAGCCGGGCCACCATCGTCGGCACCAGCGCCGTGTGCGTGACCCCCTTCCTGCGCACCGCGTCCACCACCGACGCCGCGTCGAACTGCGGCAGGATCACCTGGGTCGCGCCCGCCGCGAGGAACGGCAGCAGGAACAGCCCGGACGTGTGCGTGATCGGGCCGGCGTGCAGGTACACGTCGTCCGGGCCGGGCGAACCGCCCAGGACGTCGTAGGTCATGTTCATCAGGCTCGCGTACCGGTTGCGGTGCGTGCGGCGGACGCCCTTCGGCCGGCCCGTCGTACCCGACGTGTAGTTCAGGCTCACCAGGTCGTGGTGCGCGTCGACGGCACCCGGGGCCAGGATCCGGTCGTAGTTCTCGCCGATCACCACCTGGTAGGGCAGGTCGAAGCCCGGGTCGTACCGGGGGTCGCGGATGATGCCCACCGCACCCGAGTCCTCCGCGATCCGGGCCCAGTCGTCCGGGTGCAGCCGGTAGTTCAGCGCCACCCGGACCAGCCCGGCCGTCGCCAACGCCAGATCCGTCTCCACGTACGTGTTCTGGTTCGGCTGCAGGTCCAGCACCCGGTCCCCCGGCCGCAGGCCCAGGTCGAGCAGGCCGCGCGCCAGGCGGTGCACCCGGTCCCCGAGTTCCGCGAAGGTCTGGGTGCCCTGCGGGCCGTCGAGCGCGATCCGGTCGGCGTACCGCCGGGCCGCCCGGGTCACCAGAGTGCCGACATCCACTTCAGACCTCCCTGACGGCTACGGCGTCGAGGACGACCGCACCGTGTTCACGGACGAGAACGGGGTTCAGCTCGACGGCCACGTCCCCGGGCCAGTGCGCGGTGAGGCGCACCAGCCGGCGTACGACGTCGAGCAGCGCGGGGGTGTCGAGGGGCGGCTTCCCCCGGTACCCGTCGAGCAGTTTTCTGATCTTCAGCTCCGCCAGCAAGCTCGCCGGGTCGGCGGGCAGCAGCCGGATCGCCACGTCGTCGAGCAGTTCGGCGAGGGTGCCGCCCGCGCCGATCGTCAGCACCCGGCCCAGCGGACTCGGCGCGATCCCGACCAGGATCTCCACCCCGCCGTCGACCTGCTCCTCGGCCCAGACCCGACCGATCTTCGCGATCTTCCGGTACGCCTCCGCCACGGACTCCTGCGTGACGTTCAGGATCACGCCGCCCGCCTCGGTCTTGTGCACGAGGCCCGGGGCGACGGCCTTGAGGACGGCGCGCTCGAAGTCGAAGTCGGCGGGGGAGTCGAGGAAGTGGCCACGGGGGACGGGGACGCCGGCCTCGGCGAGGGCGGCCTTGAGCTGCCACTCGTCGGTGAGGGGGGCCGATGCGTCGGGGGACTGGTTCGCTGTGGCCTCGGAGCCGGTGAGCGCGGGCGTGCCGGCCCCGTGCTCGGCGGGCGCAGGCGTGCCGGTTCCGGGGTCGGCGGGCTCGGGCTCCGCCGTCGTGAGGGTGGCCGCGAGGGCCCGGATCGCTCGGGCCGGGGTCGGGAAGGAGGCCACGCCCAGGCGGCGGAGCATGGCGGTGGCCGTCGGGGCCAGGTGCTCGGCACCCGTGCGGGCCACCACCACCGGCTTGGTGACGTGCGTGAGGGCTTCGACGATGCCGGTGACGTCGTCGCCGGTCAGGACGCAGAAGCACAACGCGACCGCGTCGACCCCCGGGTCGCGGTCGACCGCGCGCAGGCAGCGTTCCACCAGGGTGCGGTCGCGCATCACGGTCGCGGTGACGTCGATCGGGTTCTCGGTACTCCCGAAGGCGGGCACGATCTCGTCCAACGCCGCCCGGGTGCCGGGGGTGAGGTCCGCGAGGGTGAGGCCGGCGGACTCGATCGCGTCGGCGGCGAGGATGCCGGACCCGCCGGACGTGGTGACCACGGCGATCCGGGGCGGTCCCGAGCGGCGGGGCTCGGCGTAGTCGGCGACCCGGGCCCGGCCGGGGTGCACGGTCCCCCCGGTGGTCCGGCCGGCGGTGGCGGCGAACGCCTCGCCCGCGTCCAGCAGGTCGTCCACGTCCGCGACCCGGGTGATGCCGAGCTGGCGCAGGGCCGCGTCGACCACCCGGTCGTCCCCGGCCAGCGCCCCGGTGTGCGAGGCGGCGGCCCGGCGACCGGCCGCCGACCGGCCCGCGACCAGCAGCGCCACCGGCTTGCCCGTGGCCGCGAGCCGGCGGAGGGCCGGGCCGTCGTGCAGGGACTCGACGTAGCCGAGCAGGCCCGCGCAGTCGGGTTCGGCGGCGAGTTCCGTGAGCACTTCCAGGGCGGTGACGTCGGCCTCGTTGCCGGTGGTGACGACCCAGCCGAGGGGGAGTCCGCGCTCGACGGCGAGGCTGGCCGCGCCGAAGCCGAGCGCGCCGCTCTGACTGACGAGCGCGATCCCGGCGGCAGGGGTCCGCCGCGCGCCGCCACGTGTGTCCGTGTGCGTGCCCTGGAGGGTCGATCCGCCACGCGGCCCCGGGTCTCCGGTGGGCAGGAGGGCGAGCGCCGGGCCCGCGCCGCCCGGGACACCGGGTTCGGAACCTGGGCCGCGCACGCCCGGGACGCCGGGTTCGGAACCCGGGCCGCGCACGCCCGGGGCACCGGCGGCGGAGCCCAGGGTGGTCGCCTCGCCGCCGAACCACGGGCTGAAGCTCGCCACCAGGCCGGTGCCCAGCGCCGCCGCCCCGATGCAGTTCGGGCCGAGGATCCGGGTGTCCCCCCGGGCGGCCAGCAGGGCCTCCTGGAGCTCGGCGTCCCCGGCCTCGGCGAACCCGGACGCGCCCACGATCGCCACCGGCACCCCGTGCGCGGCGCACTCGGCGACCGCCGCGACGGCCTTGTCGGCCCCGACCATGATCAGGGCCAGGTCGACGGGGCCGGCGGCGGCGAGGTTCGGGTAGGCGGGCAGGCCGCAGATCTCGGTGGCCGTCGGGTTGATCGGGAGAATTCGACCGGCGAATCCGAATCGGAGGAGGTACTCCACCGGGAGCCGCCCCAGCGAGCCCGCGCGGCCCGAGGCCCCGACGACCGCGATGGAGCGCGCCGACCACAACATCGACAGTCCAGCCACGCCCGAAGCGTGTCACGCTTTCGTTGCGGCCGTCAAGAACCCAACATACCGACAAGGGCACGGGCCTCGGCGAGTACCGTCGGCCACGCCGTCGACAACGGGTCGATCAGCCCGAAGTGCTCCACGCCCGGCAGCTCCACGAGCCGCGAGCCAGTCCGGGCCGCGTACGCCAGCGACAGGTCCACCGGCACCTGCCGGTCCTCCGTCCCGTGCACCAGCGTGCCCACCCGCGAGGGCTCGGCGAACGCGTACCGCTCCGGCACCTCCTCCGGCCCGCCGCCCAGCAGCAGGTGCGCGGCCCGGTCGTCGAGGTCGTGCGCCCCGGCCAGCCCGGTCACCGGCGCGAGGGCGAGCACCGGACAGTCGACGGAGGCCCACAGCGCCAGGTGCCCGCCGGCCGAGTGCCCGGAGACCAGCGCCAACTCCTGACCCAGGATCCGGGGCACCTCGGCGAGCGCGAGCTGGATGTCGTCGAAGGTGCCGGGCCAGCCGCCGCCGGGCTGACCGGTCCGGCGGAACTCGATGGTCGCCACCCGGAAGCCCTCGGCCGCGAACCCGGCGGACAGCGGCCCGACATGCGCCCGGTCGTACTCCGCCCGCCAGAAGCCGCCGTGCACGAACACCAGCAGCGGCCCGGCGCCCCGGACGTCGAACACCTGGTCAGGATGGTCGCCGTACGCCCCGGTGAAGTCGGGGGCCGGCGCGGGGCGGGTCAACACCTCTCGAGGATCCACGGCCAGAGGTTATCGTGTGCGCGTGACGACCGTTGAGTACACCGATATCCGCTACGCGGTCGCCGACCGGGTCGCGACCATCACCATCGACCGCCCCGACCGGATGAACTCCTTCCGGGGCCGCACCGTCGACGAGCTGATCCACGCGTTCAAGACCGCCTGGGCGGCCCGGGACGTGGCCGTCGTGATCCTGACCGGCGCGGGCGAGCGGGCCTTCTGCGCGGGCGGCGACGTGAAGGAACGCGCCGAGACGGGCGGCTACGGGCCGACCGAGTGGGGCACGTTCGAGATCGAGCGGCTGCACCGGATGATCCGCGACATCCCCAAGCCGGTGATCGCCGCCGTGAACGGGGTCGCGGTCGGCGGCGGGCACGTCCTGCACGTGCTGTGCGACCTGACGATCGCGGCGAGCCACGCCCGGTTCGGGCAGTCCGGGCCCCGGGTGGGGTCGTTCGACGCGGGCTTCGGCTCGGCGTACCTGGCGCGGGTGATCGGCGAGAAGCGGGCCCGGCAGCTGTGGTTCCTCCTGGAGCTGATCGACGCCGACACGGCCCTGAGCTGGGGACTCGTCAACAAGATCGTGCCCGGCGCCGAGTTGCACGAGGCCGCGATGGCGTGGGGCCGGCAGATCGCCAGCTACTCGCCGACCGCGTTGCGCTTCCTCAAACACTCGTTCAACGCGGACTCCGACCACCTGGCCGGCCTGTCGCACCTGGCCTTCGACGGGCTGGAGCTGTTCGGCCACACGGACGAGGCCGCCGAGGGCGCGAACGCGTTCGCCGAGAAGCGCAAGCCGGACTTCGACCCGTACCGCTGACCCGTACCGTCGAGCGGCCCCCGACACCTGGTGCCCGGGGCCGCTCGACGACGAAGAACGCCGCTACAGGTACTGCCCGGTCCGGCTCTGCCCCGGCCCTTCCTGCCCGCCGCCCCCACCCGGCCCGGGCGGCAACGCGGCCGGCCCGCGCCGGATCTGCTCCAGCTGCATCCGGGCCGCCATCTGCTGCGCCATCAACGCCGCCTGGATGCCGTGGAACAACCCCTCCAGCCATCCGACGAGCTGCGCCTGGGCGATCCGCAGCTCCGCCTCCGAGGGCACCTCGTCCTCGGTGAACGGCAGGGACAACCGCTCCAACTCGTCGCGCAGCTCCGGGGCCAGCCCGTCCTCCAGCTCGGCGATGGACCGGTGGTGAATCTCCTTGAGGCGCCGGCGACCCGCCTCGTCCAGCGGCGCCACCCGGACCTCTTCGAGAAGCTGTTTGATCATGCTGCCGATCCGCATGACCTTCGCCGGCTGCTCGACCAGACGCGAAGGGTCGTCGTGTTCGTCGCTCCCGACCAGGATGATCTGCTGCTCACGCGGCTGCTCTGTCATGTACCTATCCTGCCTCAGCGTCCGGACCGCCGGGGACCACCGGGCGGACCGCGAAAATTCACCAGAAGAGGTCACTACGTAGGGTGACCAAGTGAGCTAACGTCGGAAAATGACGCCACTGCTCATCGCAACGGACCTCGACGGAACTCTCGTTCGTACCGATGGCACGGTCAGCCTGCGCACCCGCAGGGTTCTCGACCGGGTGCGGGCCGCCGGAATCCCCATCGTCGGGGTGACCGGGCGCGGCCCGCGACTCATCGAGCTGTGCCGGCAGGACATCCCGGCAGCCAGCTTCCTCGCCCTGGCCCAGGGCGGGTACGTGCTGGACAACGCCACCAACCGGTGGCTGCGCGAGACCTCCCTCGACGGCACCGTGTTCGCCAAGGCCATCGACCTGATCGAGGCCGAGGTCGGTCCGGTGCACGTCACTGTGGAGGCCGACATCTCCCCCGAGGGTCCGCTGTGGGGGGACCCGGGGCCCAGCTGGCCGTTCACCGACACCTCCTGGCGGCCGATGTCGCGGACCGACGCGCTGTCCGGGCCGGTGCTGAAGGTGTTCGTCCGCGCCGAGGGCCTGACCCCGGACGAGTTGCTGGCCGTGGCCCGGGGCGCGGTGCCGCCGTCGCTGTGCGAGGTGACCGAGGCCGGCACCGGCTACCTGGAACTGACCCCGCCCGGGGTCACCAAGGCCACCGGCCTGGCCGTGATCACCACCGCGCTCGGCATCGACCCGGCGGACGTGCTGGTCTTCGGGGACGCGCCGAACGACGTGCCCATGCTGGGCTGGGCCGGCCGGCGGGTCGCCGTGGCCAACGCGCACCGCGAGGTGCTGGCCCTCGCGGACGAGGTCACCTTGAGCAACGACGAGGACGGCGTGGCCGCGTACCTAGAAAAGCTTCTCTAGGACCAGCGCGACCCCGTCCTCCTCGACGGAAGCGGTTACCTCGTCGGCGGCGGCCTTGATCGGGTCGGCGGCCTGGCCCATCGCGACCGCGTGCCCGGCCCACGCGAACATGGCCAGGTCGTTGCCCGCGTCCCCGATCACCAGGGTCTCCTCGGCGGTGACGCCCAGATTGGCCGCGATCCGGGCGACCCCGCTGCCCTTGTTCACGCCCACCCGGGTGATGTCCATCCACCCCGAATAGCCCAGCTCCACGTGGTACTCGTCGGCGGACAGCCCCGCGCGGCCCAGCAGCACCTCCGCCTCCCGGCGGCGCGCCCGCAGGTCCTCCAGCGTGGTGTGCTCGGTGTGCAGGTCGCCCGCGACCCGGCAGATCAGCCGGGCCGTGGGCTGGGCGACCAGCTCGTCGAGGGAGACCTCGCGCAGGTACCCGATGGCGTGCTCCAGGGGGAACTCCGCAGTGTACAGGTACCCGTCGGTGCCGTGCTCGACCGCGAACCCGGCGTCGGGCGCGCGGGCCGCGAGCGCCGCGACGGCCGGGCCCGGGTCGATCAGCTCCCGGAAGATGACCTGGTCGCTGTCCAGGTCGTAGCCGACCGCCCCGTCGGAGCAGACCAGTTCGATCCCGGACAGGCCGAGCATCCGGACCGTGGGCAGCGTGGTCCACACGGCCCGGCCGGTCGCGACGGTGACCGTCGCGCCGGCCTCGATCGCGCGGGCGATGGCCTTGCGGACCCGAGGACTGGGCTCGAGGAACTTCCCCGAGTACGGCACGACGGTGCCGTCCAGGTCGAGCACGACCAGCCGAGGAGCCCGGGCTGTCACAGTGTTTCCCGACCGCCCAGGAACGGCTGCAACGCCTTGGGGACCCGGACCGTGCCGTCGGGCTGCTGGTGCTGCTCCAGGAGCGGCACGAGCATCCGGGTGGTGGCCAGGGTGCCGTTGAGGGTGGCGACCGGCTGGGTTTTGCCCTCGGCGTCGCGGTGCCGGATGTTGAGCCGGCGCGCCTGGAACGTCGTGCAGTTCGACGTGCTGGTGACCTCGCGGTACTGCTGCTGCGACGGCACCCACGCCTCGCAGTCGAACTTGCGCACCGCGCTCGAACCCAGGTCGCCCGAGGCCACGTCGATCACCCGGTACGACAGCTCCAGCTTGCCGAGCAGCTCCTCCTCCCAGGCGAGCAGCCGCAGGTGCTCCTCGGCGGCGTGCTCCTGGGCGACGTAGGAGAACATCTCCACCTTGTCGAACTGGTGCACCCGGATGATGCCCCGGGTGTCCTTGCCGTAGCTGCCGGCCTCGCGGCGGTAGCACGACGACCAGCCGGCGTACCGCTTCGGCTCGGTCACGTCGAGGATCTCGTCCTTGTGGTACGCGGCCAGGGCCACCTCGCTCGTCCCGACCAGGTACAGGTCGTCGGCGGGCAGGTGGTAGATCTCGCTGGCGTGCGCGCCGAGGAACCCGGTGCCCTCCATCGACTCCGGCTTGACCAGCGAGGGCGTGATCATGGCCGTGAATCCGTACTCCACGGCCTGGTTCATGCCGAGCTGGAGCAGCGCGAGCTGGAGCAGCGCGCCGGGGCCGGTGAGGAAGTAGAACCGCGAGCCCGAGACCTTCGCGCCGCGTTCCATGTCGATCGCGCCGAGCTTCTCGCCGAGCGCCAGGTGGTCGAGGCCCTCCGGCTGCTTCTCGCCGACCTCGCGGATCACGAGGTAGTCGTCCTCGCCCCCGGGCGGCGCGCCCTGCACGATGTTCGGGATCGCGAACTGGGCCGCCCGCAGCGCCACCTCGGCCTCGTTGACCGCCGCGTCGGCCGCCTTGACCTCGTTCGACAGGTCCTTGGTCCGGGCGAGCAGGGCCGCCTTCTCGTCGCCCTTGGCGGTCGCGACCTGCTTGCCGAGCACCTTCTGCTCGGCGCGCAGCCCCTCGAAGTGGGCCACCGCGTGCCGCCGGGACTCGTCGGCGGCAAGTAGGACGTCGACGGCCGATTCCGACTCGCCCCGGGCTCGTTGGCTCGCTCGGACGGTCTCCGGGTTCTCGCGCAGCAGGCGCAGGTCAATCATGTTGACCAAGGCTACCGGGCGGCCAATTCCTCCGCACTCGGGTTCGTGCGGTATGCGATCAACCCGCCGACCAGCACCACGGCGGCCCCGGCGGCGAAGGCCCACACCCCGACCGCATCACTCACTGTCAAAAGCGAAACAAGCCCGCAGAACTGTACCAATCCGGTGATCAATAACAGGACGCGCCGCATGCCGAGCGCCCCGCTGCCGGCCAGCACCCAGAGCGCCACCCCGAACGAGGCCACCCCGCCCACCAGCCCCAGCGGGAGCCGGTTCGCCTCGACGCTCGGCCAGGTCAGCACCGTCGCCAGGGACATGCCCTCGTTCCAGGGCAGCAGGAGGCCCACCACCTCGGCCACGGTGCCGACAGCGATGCACAGGAGCCCCGTCCGCCACATACGTCTATTGACGCTGAGCGATGACTTGATGACAACGGCCGAACGGCCGTTTAATCCCAACCGAGTTCGTGCAACCGAGCGTCGTCGATGCCGAAGTGGTGGGCGATCTCGTGCACCACCGTCACCGACACCTCCTCGATCACGTCCTCTTCGGTCTCACAGATCGCCAGCGTGGGCAGCCGGTAGATGGTGATCCGGTCCGGGAGCGCGCCCGAGTAGTCCCAGCCGCGTTCGGTGAGCGCGAAGCCCTCGTACAGGCCGAGGAGGTCCGGGTCGTCGGCCGGCCCCTTGTCCTCGACGAGCACCACCACGTTGTCCAGCAACCTCATCAGCTCGTCCGGGACCTCGTCCAGGGCGTCGGCGACCAGTTCCTCGAACCGTGCACGGCTCATCTCGACAGGCATGGGTCTATCGTCCACCACTCGGGTAGCTGCCGAGGAACGTCACCTTGGCGCAGAACATCTCCAGCGCCCGCATCGTCTCGGTGAGCGGCTTGTCGGCGATGTGCCCCTGGCAGTCGAGGAAGAACGCGTACCGGCCCAGGGCCTCCCCCGTCGGGCGGGACTCGATCCGGGTCAGGTTCACCCCCCGGATCGCCAGTTCGGTGAGTACCCGCAGCAGCGCGCCCACCTGGTCGTGTGCGATGTGGACGACCAGCGTGGTCAGATCGTGCCCCGTGGGCGCGCCCGGGGCCCCCGGCGGGGCCACCAGCACGAAGCGGGTGGTCGCCGGATGGTCCCCGATGTTCTCCGCCAACGGGGCCAGGCCGTTCTGCTCGGCGGCCAACGGGGAGGTGACCGCGGCGGGCAGTTCGCCGTCCCGGACCGCGATCGCGGCGGCGGCGTTGGACAGCATGTCCACCACGGTCGCGTCCGGCAGGTGGTCGCGCAGCCAGCCCCGGCACTGCGCGGAGGCCTGCGGGTGCGCCCCGACCCGGTCCGGATCCGGCGCGCCGACGAGGACGAACTCGACGGGCAGCAGCACCTCGCGGGTGATCACCAGGTGGCCGGCGAGCAGCTCGTCCAGGGTGATGTCCACCCCGCCGCCCACCGAGTTCTCCAGCGGGACCAGCGCGGCGTCCACCTGGCCGTCCCGGGCGGCGTCGAGGGCCTCCGGGACGCTCCGGCACGCCACCAACTCGTCCGCGGGCCCCGCGAACGTGCGCAGGGCGGCTTCGGTGAACGTGCCGGCGGGGCCGAGATACGCGTACTTCACCCGGTCATTCTTGCGGAAGGTCACCCGTCAGCCTGTGACCGGCCTCGGTCAGCGCGGCGATCGCCTCGCCGAGCCGCACCGAGTTCACCAGAAGGTAGTCGGTGTCGTACGTCGAGAAGCAGAAGATGTTGACCCGCGCGTCGGCCAGCGGCACCGAGAAGGCGGCCACTATCCCGGTCAGCGCGAGGTTCACCGGGCCGTTCACCCGGAAGCAGCGCCACCCGGGTTCCACCGTCGCGGCGGCCGGCGCGAACTCGGCCGGGCACATCACGCTCGTCTCGAACGGCGTCCACGTCACCGACACGGCCTGGCCCGGTTTCCCGGACGTGGCCGCCTCCACCAGTGCGGGCGGCACGGCGGAACCGGCCGGCAGACGGCAGATGGCGTACTCACCGGGGAAGAGGTCCAAGTCCAACACGCAACGAAGCGTACGGGTTCGGAGTCGCACAGTGGCGATGCGTCCCAGGTGACCCAGGTCGCACCCCTAGGCTCGGTACGTGGAGTTCACCGCGCTAGGCGCCACCCTGCTACTGATCTTCCTGGTCGAGCTGCCGGACAAGACGCTGATGGCGACCCTGGTCCTGGCGAGCCGCTACCGCCCGTGGCCCGTACTCGCCGGCGTGTCGGCCGCCTTCGCCGTGCAGTCCGCCATCGCGGTCGCCGCCGGTTCGGTACTGACCCTGCTGCCCGAGGCCGTCGTACTCGGCGCCGTCCTCGTGCTCTTCGCGGTCGGCGCCCTCCTGCTGTACCGGGAGAGCCGCCAACCCGTCGACGAGGCCGAGAACGCCCGGCACGTCGAGGCGCCCTGGTGGCGGATCGCGTTGACCAGCTTCGGGGTGCTGTTCGCGGCGGAGTGGGGCGACGCCTCGCAACTGGCCACGGCCGCGATGGCCGCGCGCTACCACGCGCCGGTGGAGGTGTTCCTCGGAGCGTTCGTCGCGCTCGTCGGGGTCGCCGCCGTGGCGGTACTGCTCGGGCGGGCCGTGCTCCGGTACGTGCCGCTGCGCTGGATCCAGCGCGGCGCGGCCGTACTCTTCGCGGGCTTCGCCCTCTACGCCCTCTACGAACTGCTCAGGCTGCTCTAGACCACCCGGGGGCGGTCAGGCGGCCCGCGACCGCTCGACGGGCACCCAGGTGGACGGTCGGGCCGCCACCTCGTACAGCGTGTCGACGCTGCGGGCGGACAGGAACGAGCCCCGGGTCGCCAGGATCCGCTCCAGCTCACGGTTGTGCGCGACGAGGCAGCCCTTCGGCAACCCCTGCATCGACAGCTGACCGGAGCCCACGAAGACGATGACCGGGGTCACCGGGATGGTGCGGCCGGTCGCCCGGGTCAGCGCGCCGGAGGCCAACTTGGCGTCCCGGCGGGCCGAGGGGATGTACGGCGGCCGCTTCCCGCTGATCTGGATCACGTCCCCGGCGAGCTGCACCGCGGTACGCCCGTGGGACTTCACCTGGATCGTGAAGATCCCGCCCGGTCCGAAGAGGAGGAAGTCCAGGCTCCCCGGCAGGCCGAAGGAATGCGCGTCCAGCAGACGCCAGTCCGGGCCCAGCCGGGAGATCCTGTCCACGACCTTCTGGCGGGCCGCGTTGGAGCCGCGTTCCGCCTTCGCGGCACGGCGGCGCTCCAGCCATCCGGCAGACGGCGCCGGAGGCAGGTTAGAGGCATCGTTCAACGACATCGCACTCATCACACACCTCGCCAGTAGACTTTCCACTACGTTAGGTGATCCAAGCCTTACAATGCGAGGTTTGGTACATGAGTGAATGGGAACCTATCTGAGCGTCAACTGACGCGCCTGCAGACCCTGCTTCGCCTGACGTTCGGCGGTGGTGAGATCGGCCGCGACCGCGTACGCCTCGGCGTAGCGCTTCGCGAACTCGGCCAGCGGCTGCTCCCACTCGGAGGCCGGCGGGTCCAGCGGCACGTCCCACACGGGCACCAGGGTGCCGTGCGCGCGGAACATGCCCGCGAACTTGGTGCCCTCGCCCAACAGGAGCTGCTGGCCGGCCGACAGGCGGGACAGCGCGTCCAGGGCGCGGTCCTCGTCGTCGCCGAGCACCCAGCGGACGTGCGACTTCTCGACGACCTGGCACCAGTAGGCGCCCTCGGCGGCGTCGAGCGCCGTCGTCGGGTAGATCGCCTCGTTGGCGCGCTCGACCCCGGCGGTGACCGACGGGTCGTTCACGTCGGAGTCCAGCCAGAACTCGAAGCCGGCGTGCACCGTCACGTCGAGCGGCTCGTCGGCCAGGATGTCCTGGAGCCTCGGACCCTCGCCCGGCAGCGCCGGCACGGCCACGGGCTGACCCGGGGCGGTCTCGAGGCCGCGCAGGATCGCCACGGCGATGTCCCGGCTGATGTCCCCGGACTGCACGTGCCGCTGGAGGGCGACGAACACCCGGCCGTCCGGCTTCGTCATCGCGGGCCAGGCCATCGGCAGCACCGTGGCGAGGATGACGTCGCGGCCCTCGACCGCGAACTCCGGCTTCAACTTCAGCGGAGCGCTCGCGGCGGGAACGAGCTCCCGCAGCGCGACCCACTCGACCTCACTCTTCAGCCCGGCGAACGGCCGGGGGACGAAGATGTCGCGGACCTTGGGGCGCTTCTCGCCGGACTTCTTTGCACGCTTACTCACCCTGGCAGGGTAGTCCTTGGTGCCCGAGTTGTCCTAACGGGGCTGGTCGAACAGGCTGCGAGGTGGGAACACGGCCGGGGCGAGCCGACCCCCGGCACCCCGGGAAAGGGGTTTCAGTTGGCGTGGCGGAGCTCGGCCCAGACGCACTGTCCGAGCCCGTCGCGGATCACGCCCCACCGGTCCGACAGGGCGGCGACGATGCTCAGGCCGCGCCCGTTCAGCGAGTCGGGGCCGACCCGGCGCACGTGCGGCAGCTCGATGGCCCCGCCGTCGGTGACCCGCAGCTCGATCGAGTTCGGCCCGACCTGCCAGGCGACCCGGACCCCGCCGTCGGGCAGCGGGCGGGCGTGCAGCACCGCGTTGCCGACCAGCTCGGAGACGATCGCGGTGACATCGGCCAGGGTCTCGGCGCCCAGCCGTGGCGACAGCTCCACGGCTACCCGGCGCCGGGCGAGACCCGCGGCCTGCGCATGGTGGGGCACGACTACGCAGGAAGCGCGCTCTGAAACCTCCAGACAGCCGCTCACGCGTCCCCCATCCTTTTGGGTGCTATCTAGCAACCTTCAGACAAAATACCCCGTACATACGGCTGATGGCCAACGGTGGCCGGAAGTTCTGCCCGTACTTCCGCCGGTCCACTAGCCTGCGCCTTATGACTGTCGTCAACCACTGGACCGAGCTGCCCCACTGGTCGCCGCGCCGGGCGCTGTTCTCGTGCTATATCACCTTCGCCGATGATCGCCGGTTACACCAGGTCATTGACACCTACCAGACCGCTCTCCGGGACATCCCGAACCTGGACCTGATACTTCCGCAGTGGCGGCACATGACCATCCAGGGGGTGACGTTCACCGATGAACTCACCACCGAGGAGATGACGAGCATCACTGCTGCGGTACGTGAGCAGCTCGTTTCCGTGCCGCCCGCCGTCGTGCACACCGAGCCCGAGGTGCTGGCCACCGACTCCGTCTACATCCCGGTCGGGCCGGTCGGGTCGCTGGCCGCGATCCGCGACGCCGTCCGCGCGGGCGTGTTCTCGGTGATCGACGAGTCCCGGCTGTACGCGCTGCCCGGGCAGGAGTCCGGCGAGTTCGAGCCGCACGTCAGCGTCGCGTACGTGAACGCCGACGGGCCCGCGCAGCCGTACAAGGACCGGCTCGCCGCGCTGAGCGTGCCGCCGGTGGAGCTGACGATCACGCACGCGTCGATGCTCGCGCTGACCAAGGACGACCACAAGTGGTCCTGGACGAACGAGGTCCGACTGCCGCTCGGCGGCTGACGGGAGCACCTGGGCCACGGGGCGCCGGGGCGGCCTGGCGGCCTCTAGATCACGATGCCGGGGGCGTCGGACGTCGAGACGACCGGCTTGCCCACGGCGTCCCAGGCCTGCATCCCGCCGTCGAGGTTGAACACGTTCGCGTAGCCGTTGCCCTTCAGGTACGCCACGACGCGGGCCGAGCGGCCGCCGACCCGGCAGACGACCACCACGTCGCCGTCCTGGGGCACCTCCGCGAGGCGGGCCGGGATCTCGGACATCGGCACGTGCACGGCGTCCGGCGCGTGCCCGGCCGCCCACTCGTCGTGCTCGCGCACGTCGAGGAGGAAGGCCCCTGCGGGCACGTCGGAAGCGCTGACACTGGGAAGCTGCTCGCCAAACATGCCGCGATCCTATCGGTTCACGGTGCCCGAAACGGCCCGGCGAGCAGGGCGGTCCGGGGCGTGCCCGTCGGTGCGCGGCGCCCGGGACGAGACGGCCGATCCGGTCACGGTGCCCGCAACGGCGTGGCGACGGGCGGTGGTCCGGGCGGCGCTACCGGTTCACGACGTCCGGGTTGGCGAGGACGAACTCGTCGAGCCGGTCCTCGCGGAGCGCGGCGAACATCGGTTCGGTGCGTTCGACCGGTTCGGCGTACGCGACCCCGTCGATCCACTCGGCGGCGGCCGGCAGTTGGAGGAGGGTGATGTTCTCCGGCCGGATGCCCCGGAGCGCCAGGAACAGGGCGGTAGTCGGGTGCGGGCTGGCGATGGTCAGGGACTCGCCGGCCGCCCGGATCAGCCTGTCCAGCCGGGCCGGGTCGGCCAGGATGCCCCGGGCGAGGGCCTGCTGGAGCACCGCCTTGATGAACTGCTGCTGGTGGCGCTGGCGGGTGACGTCCCCGTCCGGGTACTCGCGCTGGCGGATGTAGTCGAGGACCGAGTGCTCGTTGAAGTCGTGGCAGCCGGGTTCCCAGGTCATGCCGCTGTGGATCGAGGTGGTCTCGACGTCCACGCACAGCCGTACGCCGCCGAGCGCGCCGACCAGCCGGGTGAAGCCGGTGAAGTCGATGATGCCGGCCGCGTCGAAGCGCAGCCCGGTCAGGTCGCGCACGGTCTCGGCGAGGAGCTGGTACCCCCGGACGGGGTCGAAGGGCGGGCCGATGCCGCCGTACGCGAACGCCGCGTTGATCTTGTCGATGCAGCCGTCCACCGCGTCCAGGCAGCGCGGGATCCTGACCTGGAGGTCACGCGGGATGGACAGCACGTACGCCCGGTCGAGCCGCTCGTTGACGTGCACGACCATGATCGTGTCGGACCGCCAGACCTCGTGCTCCAGCCCCTGGCGCAGGTCGGAGCCGACGAGGAGCAGGTTCAGCGGGCCGGCGACGGAGCCGGGGCTGACGGTGCGGGCGGTGCCGTCGGGCAACAGGTCGGCCCGGCGCACCGCGCCCTCGTAGCGGTCCAGGAGCACCCGGCCGGTGACGAGCGCCCCGCTACTGAGCAGCAGCAGGAAGGCCCCGAGGCCGATGCACAGCCGGGTCCACAGGGGTGCGCGCCGGCCCGTTCGCAGCCGCGGCACCCGCGCCCTCCCCATGACCTCCAGGGTACGGCGAAAATGTCAGGTTTGGACCTTTGTTGCGAGCTCGGGGTGCTTGATCAGCACGTCGTCGACCTGGCCCTTGATCAACCCCTGGAACAGCTCCGTGCCGAGGGGCTGGACCAGCTCCTCGTAGTCGGCGCCGTTCTTCTTCTTGGTGGCGTGCGGGATCTGCATGGTGATGATGTCCGTCGGCTTGATGTTGCGCAGCGCGAACACAAGGTCGAGGAAGTCGTACCCGCCGAGGTCGAGCTGGAGGGACGCGCCGACCGAGCGGATGATCTTGTCGAGCTTCACCGGGTTGCTGACGACGTCCTTGCTCAGCGCCTGCTTCAGGATCTGCATGACGAACTGCTGCTGGAGCTTCTGCCGGTCGTAGTCGCCGCCGGGCAGGTCGTAGCGCTGCCGGACCAGGGCGAGGGCCGTGTGCTCGTTGTAGTGGTTGCAGCCGGCCGGGAAGGAGTAGCCTGTGAACCCGGGCTGGGTGGACTTGAAGCCCTTGTCCAGGCACATCGTCACGCCGCCGAGCTCGTGGGTGATGCCCGTGAACCCGTACCAGTCGATCATGCCCACGAGGTCGAACTTCACCCCGGTGAAGCCCTGCACCGTCTTCATCAGCAGCTGGAGCCCGCTCGCCAGGTCCTGCTTCTCGCCCGCCCCGAACGCGAACGCGGCGTTCAGCTTGTCCCCGGTCGTGCCCTGGTACCCCGACGGCTTGTGCGCCGGGATCGGCACGTCGAGGTCACGCGGCAGCGACAGCAGGTACGCCCGGTCGTGGGCCGCCGGGATGTGCGCCCACATCACGGTGTCCGCCCGGACCAGGCTGCCCGGCTCGTCGTTGCGCCGCTTGTCGATCCCGACCAGCAGGATGTTGATCGGACCCTTGACGTCGCGGCGGGCCTGATCCTTGCCGAGCACGCTGATCTGCGGGATGGAACTGGTGTAGCGGCTGACGAGCGCCTGGCCGCCGATCAGCGCGATCCCGCTGACCAGGGTGAGGACGCACCCGAAGATCAGACACAGCCGGGCCCACAGTGGACTTCTCCGCCTACGGTGGACGCCTGGCTTGTCGAGGGTCGTCATCGGGTCAGGCCGGGAGCCTGGAGGCGAACTCGGTGTGCTGGGCGAGGAAGATGTCGATCCGCTCGTCGGTCATCGCCTTGAACATCGTCGGGCCGAGTTCCTTGTTGAGGCCCTCGCCCGCGTAGTTCCCGTTGTTGTCCTGGAGCGAACCGCTCGGCACCCGCATGGTCACCAGGCCGTCCGGCTTGATGTTCTTGAGGGCCCAGAGCAGGTCCGCGAAGTCGTACCCCCCGAAGTCGATCTTCAGGGAGGAGCCGACCGACGTGATCAGCGAGTTGAGCTTGAGCGGGTTGCTGAGCACGTCCTTGCTCATCGCCTGCTTCAGGATCTGCTTGACGAACTGCTGCTGGAGCTTCTGCCGGCCGTAGTCGTCGCCGATGACGTCGTGCCGCTGGCGGACCAGGGCCAGGGCGGTGTGCTCGTCGTAGTGGTTGCAACCGGCCGCGAAGCTGTAGCCCTTGAAGCCCTCCTGGCTGGAGGTGAACCCCTTGTCCAGGCACATGTCGACGCCGCCCAGCTCGCGGGTGATGCCCGTGAACCCGTACCAGTCGATGACGCCGGCCATGTCGAACTTCGCGCCGGTGAGCTGCTCGACGGTCTTCGTCAGCAGCTGCATGCCGCCGGGGCGGCCCTGGTTGTTCTGCATCCCCGCGCCGAACGAGGCGTTGAGCCGGCCGCCGCGCTCACCGGGGAACTTCGCGGCGGGGAACGCCGGGATGTCCACGACCAGGTCGCGGGGCAGGGACAGGATGTAGGCCCGGTCGTGCTCGCGGGGGATGTGCACCCACATGACCGAGTCGGCGCGCTGGTTGGACTCGCTGTCGGGGTCGCCCTTGCGGTAGTCGAGCCCGGCCAACAGGATGTTGATGGGGCCCTTGATGTCGCCGCGCGGCTGGTTGCCGCTGCCCGGAGGCAGCAGGGAACTGGAGCCGATCGCGCTGTCGACCTTGTTCAGGAGGAGCTGGCCGGCGACGAGCGTGCCGCCCGCGGCGACCACGATCACCGCGCCGAACGTGAGACAGATTCGGGCCCAGAGGGGGCTACGCCGGACGCGGTGCGCGCCAAACTTGGCTGGCTTGCCGGACGTGACAGCCTCCTCGGTCGGCCGCCGCTCGGGCGGGTGGTGGTGACGGACCGGAGTCGGCCCGGCTTCGGACCCTATTCCAAGCCGACCCGACCCGCCACCCACACGAAGTGGACTTTCCTCACAATGCCCTTACTTTTGCGGCGGGTTGGCCTTGATCCACTCGGCCACCTGGTCCTTATTGACCGCTTCGTACAGAGCCTTGGCCCGGGGTTTGTCCGAAACGATGACGCTCTCGCCGTCGATATCGTCAGACCCGGAGTTTGGGCTGGTCAGGAATGTGAGATTGGACGACCGCAGCCCGCGGAACTGGATCGCGAGATCCACCAGGTCGAAGTTGTTGTCGACCACGACGACCTTCGTCACCGAGTCGAGGAACGCCTTCAGCTTGAGCGGGTTGGCAAGCGTGCCCCCGTCGGCAGCCTTGTCGAGCATCGCCTTCAGGAAGGTCTGCTGGTGCCGCATCCGGGCGAAGTCGCCGTCCGGGAACTGCTTGCGCTGCCGGATGTAGTCCAGCGCCGCGTCGCCGCTGAAGTGGTGCACGCCCTTGGTCCAGGACCGGTGGTTGCCGTGGATCGAGGTCACGTCCTGGTCGACCATCATGTCGACGCCGCCGAGCGCGTCGGTCACGGCCCGCAGCCCGTCGAAGTCGATCATGGCCACGTGGTCGATCAGGACCCCGGTGTACTCCTCGACCGTCTTCACCATCAGCGGGGCCCCGCCCCAGGCGAACGCGGCGTTGATCTTCGCGTTGGTGTTGCCGCCCTGGCCGTTCGGGTTCTTCGGCACGTGCACGTACAGGTCGCGGGGCAGGGAGATCAGGTTCGCCTGGTCGTGCTTCGCGTTCACGTGCAGCAGCATGATCGTGTCGGTCCGGGCATCGGCCTCGATGTTGTCCGGGTTCCGGGAGTCACTGCCCAGCATCAGGATGTTGAACGCGCCGTCCACCGTCTTCGGCGGCCGGCCGTCGGTGAGCCCCGCGAACGCGTCGGTGCGCTTCACGTCGTCGGCGGCCGACTTCAGATACGTCCAGAAGCCGAGGCCGCCGGCGATCAGGACCACGACCAGCAGGCCCGACACGACCAGGATGATCCGGCCCCAGCGCGGGCGGCGCTTGCCCGACCGGACGACGCCCTTCGGCGGGCCGCCGGGACCGGTGGGTCCGCCGGGGCCACGGCCGCCCGGGCCACCGGGACCGCCCCCGACCTGGGCCCGACCGCTGGCGACCTTCGCCGAGCCGGACGCCCCGCGCGGCGGCACCTGGGCGCGGCCGGGGACCGGGGCGACGTCAGCCCAGGGGTCCTCCTGGGGCTGGGGAACGCGGGCGCGGCCGGACGGTACTGACGCGCGGCCCGTCGGTCGTGACTCATTCATGCCCCAAGGGTACGTGCGGGTCACACCACCCGCGTGATGTGACCCACACCTCACCGTCAGTGAGAGCCGGCACCCGTGAGGGCGCGAACCTCCAGCTCGGCGTACTTCTTGGCATCCCGCTCCCGGGACGTGAGCGCACCCACGGCCGCGAACAGGAAGCCCAGCGGGATCGAGATCAGTCCGGGATTGGACAGCGGAACCGGGGCCTTGGCCGTGCAGCTCCACAAAGCGGTCGCATTCGACACCAACTTCGAGTCCGCCGGTACCCCGCAGGTCGCCGCCTGCTTCGCGGAGAGCTTCGCCGCCGGCTGGGTGTCCGACGCCCCGCCCCACATGATCGGGCTGAGCAGGACCAGGAGCACGGCGGACAGCAGGCCGCCGTAGATGCCCCAGAGCGCGCCCCGGGTGTTGAAGTTCTTCCAGAACAGGGAGAACAGGATCGCGGGCAGGTTCGCCGACGCCGCGATGGCGAACGCGAGGGCCACCAGAAACGCGACGTTCAGGCTCCGGGCGAAGACCGCCAGGACGATGGCGAGGGCGCCGATGCCGAAGGCGGAGTACCGGGCGACCCGGACCTCCTGGCGGACGGCGTCGAGCTGGGGGGCGGCGTTCTCGCGCTTGACCCCGTCGGTGGCACCGTCCTCGCGCTTCACGCCGTCGGCCGAGACGCCATCCTCGCGCTTGACACCGTCCTCCTGCTTCACGCCGTCTTCCTGCTTGACCCCGTCGGAGCCCGGGCCCGTCGAGCCAGCAGCGGCCGCAGCCGCCGCGGCCTCCACCCGCCCCCGCCGGAACACGTTCGCATACAGGTCGTGCGCCAACGAGGAGGAAGAGGCCAACGTCAGCCCCGCCACCACCGCCAGGATCGTCGCGAACGCCACCGCCGCGATCACCGCCAGCATCAGCGCCCCGCCGACCTCCCCGCCGAGGTACTTCTCACCGAGCGCCTTCGCCAACTGCGGCGCGGCCGTGTTCCCGCTCGGGTCCTGCTTGACGATCTCGCTCGCGCCGACCAGGGCGGCCGCCCCGAAGCCGAGGGCCAGGGTCATCAGGTAGAAGGTGCCGATGATGCCGATCGCCCAGACCACGCTCTTCCGGGCCGCCTTCGCGTTGGGCACGGTGTAGAACCGGATCAGGATGTGCGGCAGGCCGGCCGTGCCCAGGACGAGCGCGAGGCCCAGGGAGATCAGGTCCAGCTTGCTCACGGCGGTCATGAGCGGCGTGGACAGTTCCTTGCCGTACTTCAGGCCGGGTTGCAGGAACGCGTCGCCCTTGCCGGACTTCGTGGCCGCCGACTCCAACAGGTCCGACAGGTTGAACCGGAACGCGGCGAACACGAGCAGCGTCATCAGGAGCGCGCCGAGCATCAGCATGAACGCCTTGACGATCTGGACGTAGGTGGTGCCCTTCATGCCGCCGATCACGACGTACACGATCATGAGCACGCCGATCAGCACGATCGTGACGATCTTGGCGGTCTCCGGGCCCATCCCCAGGAAGGTGCCGCCCTCCTTGATCCCGAGCAGCAGCGCGACGAGCGAGCCCGCGCCGACCATCTGGGCCAGCAGGTAGAACACCGACACGACGAGGGTGGACAGCGAGGCCGCCGTCCGCACCGGCCGCTGCCGCATCCGGAAGGCCAGGACATCGCCCATCGTGTACTTGCCGGAGTTGCGCATCAGCTCCGCGACCAGCAGCAGCGCGACCAGCCACGCGACCAGGAAGCCGATGGAGTAGAGGAAGCCGTCGTAGCCGGACAGCGCGATGATGCCCGCGATGCCGAGGAAGGACGCGGCGGACATGTAGTCGCCGCCGATCGCCATGCCGTTCTGGAAGCCGGAGAACGACCGGCCGCCGTCGTAGAAGTCGGCGGCGGTGCGGTTCTGCCGGCTGGCCCAGATCGTGATGCCCAGCGTCACGGCGACGAGCACGACGAACAGGACCAGGGTGAGGTTACGCGCGAGCACTGTCGTCCTCCTCCATCTCCGCCTTGATCTTCTCGGCGACCGGGTCGAGCTTCCGGCCGGCGTAGCGCGCGTAGACCCACGCGATCACGAACGTCGACACGAACTGGAGCAGCCCGAACACCAGGGCCACGTTCACGTCGCCGAACACCTTGTGCGCCATGAAGCCCCGGGCGTAGGCCGAGAGGAGAACGTAGAGCGCGTACCAGGCCAGGAATGCGACCGTCATCGGGAACACGAAGCTCCGCAACGCCTTGCGCAGACTCGCGAACTCGTCGCTGGCCTGGACGGTCTCGTATTTGTCGGGTGACATCGTCACCGCCTTCTCAGGTCGGGGGAGTGACCTGGAACACGCTATGGACGAGTACCGCCCGCGACGGGTTCCCTCTCCGCCCGGCACGACGAACGGCACATTCCGTGCGCCCAGTGGTCCCCCGTGGACGGCGCCGGACCCCGCGGAGGATTGGCGGGAGGCGGCCGGTCACGGATACTGACCACACTCAATCGACTCCACCCCCCCGGAGGTCGTGATGACGGATCCCGACGTTGTGCCCCCACTCGAGGAGACCCCCACCAACTGGTTCGGCCGGATCCGCCGCCGGGTCCGGGAGAAGTGGCTCTACAAGCGCGCCCAGCGCATCGAGGGCCGTCCCGTCGTCTCACTGGACAGTGTGCTCGGTCCCTTCGACCCCCGGTTCCAGTCCCGGGTGCTGATGCCGTTGGCCGCGCTGAAGGACCAGTACCTCGAAGGTCAGCGGTATCTGGTGCCCGACGACTGGCGGGTCTGCCGGGAACGGATCGAGGAGGGCATCCGGACCGCCAGCGCGCTGGCCGACGAGATGTCCCGGCCGACCGGCGACAAGCCCGACCCGGTGGAGACGTTCCTCGCCGGCCGGGCCCTGGAGGTGGCGTCTGAGATCAAGACCAGGGCCCAACGCAGAGTCCAGCGGGAGTACTTCAAGGGCACGATCATCGGGGTGTTCGCGAGCATCGTGCTGCTCGTCGTGCTGTACCTCGTGATCAAGGGTTGTCTCGTGCTCTTCTCCGACGGACTGCACGGCGACAAGAAGACCCTCGTGGAACACGCCCTGGTGGCGGTGGCCGGCGGGGCGGGCGGCGCGACGCTCAGCTCGCTGATCCGGCTCCGCAAGCAGGAGATCGAGGACCACCACGCGTCCGGGTTCCGCGCGGCGGCGATCCGGATCATGCTCGGCTGGTTCTTCGCCGCGACGATCCTGTTCATGGCCAAGGGCGAGCTGTTCACCCTGTTCAAGGTGCCGGCCGCGCCGCTGGCCCAGTGGTTCTACTGGGGCGGGCTCGGCTTCTTCGCCGGGTTCAACGAGGCGTGGGTGACCGACCTGGTCACGAAGAAGACAGCGGACGGGGCCAAGGAGGCGGCCAAGAAGGTCACCGACGAGCTGAAGGAGTTCGCTAAGAGGTGACGCGGGTGTACCGGCCCCGGTGGTAGACCAGCGGTCCGGAGTCGCCGAGCTCGACGAACTCGATCGTGGCCTCCACCAGGTGTCCGTACCCGAACGGGCGGGCGTCGTCGAGCCGGCAGCCCGCCCAGGTCGTCGCCTCGGCGAGCACCGGGCCCCACTCGGTCTCCTGCCAGCCGTGGTTGCGGAACGCGCCGCCCGGCACCGGCACCAGCCCGGCGAACTCGTCGGAGATCCGCTCCTGGCCGGGCGCGAGCACGTGCACCGCGAACCGGCCGGTGGCGGTCAGGGAGTCGTACACCTCGGACTCCGGGTCGAGCAGGCCCAGGATCCGGCCCGGTTCGCCGTCCGCGACCATCGTGGAGGCCACCGGGAGCCCCGCCCGGGCCGCGCCCACCCCGGCGGTCCACAGGGTGACCGTCTGGCCGAACCGGCCCCGGAGGCGGCGGACGGGGCCGCGTTCGCCCTCGGGGGTCGCGAACGGGTGCTCGACGTGGATTCCGCTCATGATCTCGATTATCTCCCCGGCGTGACGGCCGCGAGGACTTCCGGGCCACGTCGTTGCAGCATGTCGCCGCCGACCCGCGCGCCGAGCACCGCCGCGCCGACCCCGTAGGCGATGCCGACGGGCAGCAGCAGCACGCTCCACAGCGAGTCGCCGAGCAGCCACGAGCCGACCGCCATCGGGGACGCCAGCACCAGGGTGACGAACATCGAACCGAGGCTGATCACGCCCTTCATGCACCCGCCGCCGCTGTTCATCGCGAACGGGTTGCTGGAGTCCGGCAGCGCGTACGGGGCGCGGACCGACAGCACCGACATGATGGCGATCGCGACCCCGAAGGCGGCGTATCCCGAGCCGAGCGCCCCGACGATCTGCGCGGGCTTGCCGATCAGAATGCCGAGTACGGGCACGACCACGGTCAGGGCCGGCACGGCGAGCAGGGCCAGCGCCGTGCTCCGGGCCCGCAGCTCCAGCCGGCCGGGCACGCCGATCATGAGGTGGAACGCGTACGCCGACCCGCCGAAGCCGAACTGGTTGCCGGCGGCCAGCGCCAGGAACACCCCGATCCAGACGACGGTCACGCCGAGGGCGAGCGTCGTCTGCCCGGCGCTCATGCCGATCGGCATCGCGAGGCTCGCGGCGAGCATGGACAGCAGGGTCGCGCGGCGGCGCGGGTCCCGCCACCAGCCGCGCATCTCGGCGGCCACGATCGCGCCGAACACGCCCTGCGGGGCGCGGCCGAGGACCCGCAGCGGCAGGCCGGTGTCCTTGCGGGCCTGGGCGCCGCCGCTGGCCGCGCCGACCATGGCCGACTCCAGGGAGTTCGACCACCAGCGGGCCAGCAGGGCGAGGACGATTGCGGTGCCGGCGAGCTTGGCGAGGCCGAGGAGGGCGCTGCCGGTGGCGAGGTCGTACCAGGCGGTGAAGGGGGCGGCCAGGGGCGAGTACCCGATGATCCGCATGCCGTTCTTGACCGACTCCGCGTCGCCCTGAGCCATCGCGCTGGTGCTGAGCGAGATCATCGGGCCGATCAGGGTCAGGCTGAGCGTGATGCCGATCAGGGCCAGGTCCCGGGACCGGCGCGACCGGAGCGCCGCCGCGAACCCGCTGGTCACGGCGCGGCTGCCCACCACGCAGGTGCCGACGCCGAGCACGACGCCCACCGCGGCGGCGACCCCGGCGACCGGGCCGCCCTTGACGAAGCCCGCGACCACGAGGCCGGCGGTGGCGATCAGGGTGGCGATGGCCGGCACCCCGAGGAAGGCCGAGGCCAGCAGGCCCGCCATCAGCCGGCGCTTCGGGATCGGCAGCAGCGCGAACCGGGCCGGGTCCAGGGTCTCGTCGACGCCGAACATCGCGACCGGCATCACGATCCAACCGATCACCAGGAACGAGCCGAGCAGGGCGACGATCCCGTAGCCGTACTCCTCCGGGATGGCCCCCATGCTCGCGAACAGCGCGAAACCGCCCGCCGCGAGCAGGACACCGAAGAACAGCGAGAAGACCAGCGCGACCACCCGGCCGGGCTTGCCCTGGAACCCGTTGCGGAGGATCCGCAGCTTGAGGCGCACGAACACGCCGATCCCGGGACCGTCCGGGGCGACGTCGACCGGTGCGGCCGTGGTCACTTGAGCCACGCCAGCTCCTCGCCCAGGGAGGTCCGGCCGCCGGCCTGCTCGACGAAGATCTCCTCCAGCGGGCGGTCGCCCCGGACCTCGTCCAGGGTGCCGACCACCTTGATCACGCCGTCGGCGAGGATCGCGACGTGGCTGCACAGCCGCTCGACGACCTCCATCACGTGCGAGGAGAAGATCACGGTGCCGCCGGAGCCGACGAAGCGGTGCAGGATGTCGCGGATCGTGGCGGCCGACACCGGGTCGACGGCCTCGAACGGCTCGTCGAGCACCAGGAGCCGGGGGCCGTGCAGCAGCGCGCAGGCCAGCCCGATCTTCTTCTTCATGCCGGCCGAGTAGTCGACCACCAGGGTGCTGCCCGAGTCGGACAGGCCCAGCACGTCCAGCAGCTCGCCCGCGCGGGTCGCGATCTGCTCGGCGGGCATGCCACGGAGCATTCCGGTGTACGTGAGCAGCTCCAGCCCCGTCAGCCGGTCGAACATCCGAACAGCGTCGGGGAGTACGCCGAGCAGCCGCTTCGCCCCGATCGGGTCCTGCCAGACGTCGTGCCCCAGCACGTACGCCGTCCCCGCGTCCGGCCGCAACAGCCCGACGGCCATCGACAGGGAAGTCGTCTTGCCGGCCCCGTTCGGACCGAGCAGGCCGAAGAAGGACCCCGTCGGGACGGCCAGGTCGACGCCCGCGACGGCGACCTTCTCCCCGAACCTCTTGACCAGACCACGCAGCTCAAAGGCGTTTTCGCTCACGTTGCCCAGCGTAGTGGGCGTTTCGGGGCGACCATCCTCCTCGAGGAGGATCGGGGGTTAGTCCCGGATGGGGAGGCGGGGGCGGCTGCCGACCCGGGCCGGCCGGTTACTCCCGGATCGGCAGCCGGAGCGCGATGGTCGGCGCCTCGGCCATGATCCCCGCGGCCGCCGACACGGCCCGGCTCGGCCGCCGCCCGGCATAGGTCAGCTCCACGCCCTGGTACAGCTCGACGGTGTCCGCCTCGCCCACCAGTTCGCTCTGGTCCCGGCCGAGCTCGACCCGGGGCCCGTTCGCCCGGACGACGACCGTGCCGTTGGTGCTCTTGTCGGTGACGGTGAGGCTGGTACCCGCCAGGGTCAGCTCCACGTGCGCCCGGCTGATCCACTGCAGGCTCTCGTCGTCCAGCCACGGGCCGAGCATGACGCCCTGCGCGGGGGACCGGCCGACCACGACCGGCCGGAGCGCGTCGACCGCGAACCGGGTCCTGGCCGTGCCGCCGACCCACACGGTGACCGCCTGGGACACCGCCCGGGGGCCCTCGTCGCCGAGCGGAACCCCGTGCCGGGGGCAGGTCGGCCGGCCGGTGGCCAGGGTCGGGATGCCGACGGGCTCGCCGTCCGGGCAGCGCCACCGGCGGGACAGCACGGCGGCCTGCGAGGGGCCGGGGGTGCCGGGCCGGTCGATCAGGGCCACCCCGCCGAGGCCGGGTACCGGGGCCATCGTCATCGCGACGGGCAGCGGGTGCCGGGTCAGGACGGGCAGGCCGGTGATCGAGGCCAGCTCCACGAGCCGGGCGGCCGGTTCGGCGGCGATCACCTCGATCAGCCCGTCGTCGGCCCAGCGCCGGAGCACCATCTTCTCGTTGGAGGTCAGCTCCAGGCTCGACAGCAGGGCCTTGTCCGCGATGGCGTACACCGGGACGGCGGCGTCGTCGAGCTTCACCGCGAGGGCGTCCACGACGGCGCCGAGCCGGGGGAGGTACGTCGGCCGGCCGCCGTCGAGGTCGACCGCCCGCAGCACCTCGCCGACGTCCACCAGGGCGCCGACGAGGGCCGGGTCGGTGCTGAGCCGGCGCTCGATGGCGTCCAGCACCTTGCTGATCTCGAACCGCATGATTGCCCCTCCCCTGCCCGAAACGCCGCACATCGATGCAGGTCACCGGGCTTCACGTCGCTCGAATGCTACCTGTTAGCGCCCGGCCTCCCGACGCAGCAGCTCGGGAAGGTCATCAGGTGTCACCGATCCGCCAGTCAGCCCCCGGGCCGCGAACCAGGTACCCACGTTGCGGGCGTCCCGGGCCAGGTACTCCCCGCCCTGCGGGTTGACCACCACGTCCACGATCTGCGGCAGGTCGATGATGACGAGCCGCCCCTGGTGCACGAGGAGGTTGTAGGGCGACAGGTCGCCGTGCGCGAACCCGCGCTGGGCGAGGGTCACGAGCGCCTCGACGAGCTGCTCCCAGACGCTGAGGAGTTCCGCGCCCTCGGGCCGGGCGTTGGCCAGCCGGGGCGCGGCAGCGCCGTCGGCATCCCCGATGAACTCCATCAGGATCTCGGTGTCGCTGATCTGCACCGGGTAGGGCACGGGCAGGCCCCACTGGTAGCAGGTCCGCAGCGCGTTGAACTCGGACATCGCCCACTGGCCGGCGATGACCTTCCGCCCGAACTCGGACCGGTTGGCGACGGCGCGCTGCATCCGGGACTCGGCGACCTGCCGGCCCTCGGTGTACCCGGCGTCGCGGTGGAACATCTTGTGCTCGGACGACCGGTACCGCTTGGCGGCGAGCAGGGTCGCGGTGTCGGTCCCGGGCACGGACCGCCGGATCAGGAAGACGTCGCCCTCCTTGCCGGTCTTGAGGATGCCCAGCTCGGTGTCGACCGCGCCCAGGTCGGTCACGACCCAGGAGGGATGCGGCAGGGGACCGCGCTCCAACGGGGCGGCGGAGTCCCAGGTGGACCAGCGGTCACCCTCGGGCAGGCCGTCGGATGCGTCGGAAAGGTCCCATTCGGTGTCTGCTTTGTAGTGCTTCTCGTAGACGATGTCGTCGGCGTCGAAGCGGTTCTTGCCACGGGTGCGGTTGATGAAACCGCCGCTGCTGAAGGTGTCGCGCATGGTGGTGGTGAGCTCCTCGGGAGGCGCCCCACCGGCGCGGAATCGGCGCTAGACGGCGGGGCTGGGAACGGTCGGGCAGATGAGCGCAGACCGCATCACGGCAATGTCCACGGGTCTCACCCCTCTCCGTTCCGGGCACTCCGGCGTCGCCGAGCACGTCCGGGTGAAACTATCGGTCCTCTACACCGGCGCGCAACCCTTTTAATTGGTACCCGGTACAGCGCAGTATGTGCCAGGTGAGCACAGTTCTGGCCGTCACGGCCGCGGTGGTCGCGTTCGCCGCCGGGGTGATCGCGCTGCTCCGGCTGCGTGCCCGCCGGGGCATCGCCACCAGCGTGCAGCGCGCCACCTACGAGGTGCTCCGGACCGCCGGGCTGGCCGCCGAGCCGCTCCGCGCGGGGCTCACCGAGGCGGCGGCGACCAAGTCCGTCCGGCACCTGCGCCGGCTGATCGGGGCCAGCGGGCTCGCCCTGGCCGCCCCGAGCGGGGTACTGGCGTGGGACGGCACCGGCGAGCACCACCGCGACCAGATCCTCAGCTCCGGCAAGGCCGTACTCGACGCCTCGGACCTGAGCTGCGACCGGCTGGACTGCCTGATCCGGGGCGCCGTCCTCGTCCCGTTGCAGACCGACTCCGGCCGGGTCGGCACCCTGATCGCGCTGTCCGACGAGCCGCCCGCGCCCGGCCTGGTCCAGGCGGCCGTGGAGACCGGCCGGTGGGCGGCCACCCAGCTCGCGCTCGCCGAACTGGACTCCTCCCGCGACCGGCTCGCCCGGGCCGAGCTGCGCGCGCTGCGGGCCCAGATCAGCCCGCACTTCATCTACAACGCGCTGTCGGCGATCGCCTCGTTCGTGCGGACCGACCCGAAGCGCGCGCGGGAACTGATCCTGGAGTTCGCGGAGTTCACCCGGTACAGCCTGCGGGCGCACGGGGAGTACACGACGTTGGCGGAGGAGCTGCGGTCCATCGACCGGTACCTGACGATCGAGCGGGCCCGGTTCGGGGAGCGGTTGCAGGTCAGGTTGCAGGTGGCCCCCGAGGTACTCCCGGTGTCGCTGCCCTTCCTGTGCCTGCAACCGCTGGTCGAGAACGCCGTCCGGCACGGGCTGTCCCGCAAGCCCGGGGTCGGCACGATCAGCATCGTCGCCATCGACTCGGGCGCCGAGTGCCACATCACGGTCGAGGACGACGGGGTGGGCATGGAACCGCAGGCGCTGCTCGACGCGGAGGAGAGCGGGGACGGCCAGCACGTCGGGCTGTCGAACGTGGACGAGCGGCTGCGGTCGGTGTTCGGAGAGGAGTACGGACTGGTGGTGGAGACGGGCCCCGGGGCCGGTACCAAGATTTTGGTCAGAATTCCGAAGTTCCACCCGGCGGTGCGGTCGTGAGGGCGCTGCGCATCCTGGCCGTGGACGACGAGCCGCCGGCCCTCGACGAGCTGGCCTACCTGCTGCGCTCCGACCCCCGGGTCGGCGAGGTCGTCACCGCCTCCGACGCCACCGAGGCGTTGCGGGTGCTGCGCGGGGCCGACATCGACGCCGCGTTCCTCGACATCCGGATGCCCGGCCTCGACGGCATGGAGCTGGCCCGGGTGCTGCACCGGTTCGCCGCGCCGCCCGCCGTGGTGTTCGTGACCGCCTACGACGACCGGGCCGCCGACGCCTTCGACCTGGGCGTCCTCGACTACATCCGCAAGCCGGTCGAGCCGGAGCGGCTGGCGGAGTCCCTGCGCCGGATCGTGTCCGCGCTCGGTATCAAGACCGCCGCCGGCCCCGAGACGGCCGTGATCCCCGTCGAGCTCGCCGGCACGATCAAGCTGCTGCCCCGCGCCGCCGTGCACTACGTGGAGGCCCAGGGCGACTACGCGCGGCTGCACACCGCCGGCGGCTCGCACCTGGTCCGGGTGGCCCTGGCGACGCTGGCCGAGCGCTGGTCGGATGCCGGCTTCGCGAGGATCCACCGCTCCTATCTGGTACGCCTGAGCCAGATCTCCGAGCTGCGCCTCACCAGCTCCGGCTACGTCGTCGTCATCGACGGCCGCACGCTCCCCGTCGCGCGCCGCCATACCCGCGAACTCAAGGACCTCCTGCTGCGCGCCGCCAAGCAGGACGGCATCCGGTGATGACCCCCGCGAAGGGCCGGCGGACCCGGATCGTGCTCGGCGAGGTGGCCCGCGCCCGCCGGGTCAACCGCACCCGGCGCGAACTGGCCGAGCAGACCGAGATCGGCGACGCGCTGATCAAGGGGCTGGTCCGGGCGCAGCTGGCGTTGGCGCTGCGGCTGGCGCTGCTGGTCGGGCTCGGGCTCGGGACGCTGCCGCTGCTGTTCACCGTCGCGCCGGCGCTGGGCGGGGTGAAGGTGGTCGGGGTGTCGCTGCCGTGGGTGCTGCTCGGGGTGCTGCCGTACCCGTTCCTGGTGGCCGTGGGGTGGATCTACGTCCGGATGAGCGAGCGCAACGAACGCGAGTTCACCGACCTGGTCGAGAAGTGAGAGAGCCCCGGTGAGCAACCCGTGGGCACTGCCGGCGATCGTCCTCGTCACCCTGGTCACGCTCGTGATCGGCGTGTACGGCCTCCGGTTCGCCCGCACCACCAGCGACTTCCTCGTCGCCTCCCGCTCGGTCAGCCCGACCTGGAACGCGGCGGCGATCGGCGGCGAGTACCTCAGCGCGGCCTCGTTCCTGGGCGTCGCCGGGCTGGTACTCAGCTACGGCCTCGACGTCCTGTGGTACCCGATCGGGTTCGCCGCCGGCTACCTGGCCCTGCTGCTGTTCGTCGCCGGGCCCCTGCGCAGGTCCGGGGCCTTCACCCTGCCCGACTTCTGCGAACTGCGGCTCGGCTCCCGGCGACTGCGCCGGCTGGTGACCGCGTTCGTGGTGTTCATCGGCTGGCTGTACCTGCTCCCCCAGCTCCAGGGGGCCGGCCTCACCCTGCGCACCGTCACGGGCGCGCCCTACTGGGTCGGCGTGCTGCTGGTCAGCGCCGTCGTGACCGGCGGGGTGGCGCTCGGCGGGATGCGGTCGATCACATTCGTGCAGGCGTTCCAGTACTGGCTGAAGCTGACCGCGCTGGCGCTGCCCGTCGCGTTCCTGCTCCTGCACTGGCGGGCCGACGGCGCCCCGGCCCTGGTCGAGCCCAAGTCCCCGGTCGGCGCGGACTGGCTGCTCCCCGGCGGCGGCGACCACTCCGGCCAGGGCCTGTTCGGCACGTACTCGCTGCTGATCGCCACGTTCCTCGGCACCATGGGACTCCCGCACGTCCTCGTCCGGTTCTACACGAACCCGGACGGCCGGGCGGCGCGCCGTACCACCCTGGGAGTTCTGGCTCTGGTCGGTGTCTTCTATCTCTTCCCCACCATCTACGGCCTCCTCGGCCGGATCTACACCCCGGGCCTCGCCAAGCCCGACAGTGTCGTGCTCGTCCTGCCCGGGGCGGTCGTCGGCAACAGCGGGCTCGGCCAGTTCCTCGGCGCGCTGGTCGCGGCGGGCGCGTTCGCCGCGTTCCTGTCCACCTCCTCCGGCCTGCTGACCTCGGTGGCCGGCGTGCTGTCCACCGACGTCCTCGGCCGGGGCTCCGTCCGCGACTTCCGGCTGTCCGCGCTGGTCGGCGGCCTGATCCCGTGCGGACTGGCCCTCGCCGTGGCCGACCTCGACGTGTCCCGGGTGGTGGGGCTGGCGTTCGCGGTCGCGGCGGCGACCTTCTGTCCGTTGCTGCTGCTGGGGATCTGGTGGCGCGGGCTCACCGACATCGGGGCCGCCGCCGGGATGCTCAGCGGGGGCGGGGCGGCAGCCGGGGCGGTGATCCTGACCGTGCTGGGGTACGCCGGGCACGGCTGGTGGGCGGTGCTGATCACGCAGCCGGCGGCGTGGACGGTGCCGTTGGCGTTCTTCGTGATGATCACGGTCTCGCTGGCGACCCGGCGGCGCATCCCGACCACCGTCGGCCGCACCCTCCTCCGCCTCCACGCCCCGGACGCCCTCCGGCTCTGACCACCCAGTGCGCCACATCCACCACTGTCCATTCTGGACTCCGCCGCCCTTCCGGCAGCCTTCCGTGCCGATCATCCTCATCGGACCGTCGAACCGGCACATTCGAGCGCGATCCGTTGACGTTCCGTAGCCACGAGCAAAGAGTGATCAGGTCGTCACCACTCGTTGACTCAAGGAGTTGCTCGACCGATGCGCGCACGAAGTCCCTGGAATCTGGCCGTCCTCCCCACCCTGCTGCTGGCCGTACTCACCGCCTGCGGTCCGGCCGCGAACACGCCGGAGCAGTCACCCGCACCGGCCGCCACGACGCAGGAAGCGGCCCCCTACGTCGCGCCGACCACCGCGGCCCCCACCGTGGCCCCCACCACCGCGGCGGCCCAGCCGACCAAGGCCCCCGAGGCAGCCGTCGCGCCGCCCGCGGCCCCACCGGCACCGCCCAAGCCGGTCACCTGCGGGGCGGGCTACTACCTCAACTCCGACGGCAAGTGCGTCCAGCGGCCGGTGCAGGCCCCGCAGCCGCCCGCCGGTGCGAGCGCCGAGTGCAATGACGGAACCTACAGCTTCAGCGCGCACCGGCGGGGCACCTGTTCGAGCCACGGTGGCGTGAAGCGCTGGCTGAAGGACCTGCCGGCCTGACGGACGGACCCCCTCGTACCCGGAAAAGGAAGTTGCCGTTGTCCCTGGTCGGACAACGGCAACTTTTGCGAGAAGAGCTAGTACGCGCCCCGGCGGGCCAGCACCACGCCGATCGTCCGCCACAACGTCCGCAGATCGAGGAGCAGCGACCAGTTGTCGACGTAGTACAGGTCGAGGCGCACCGCGTCGTCCCACGACATGTCCGACCGCCCCGACACCTGCCACAGCCCGGTGAGCCCGGGCCGGACCAGCAGCCGCCGCCGCACGTCGCCGAGGAAGTCGCCATCCTCGGCGGGCAGCGGGCGCGGCCCCACGAGGGACATCTCGCCGACCAGGATGTTGATCAGCTGGGGCAGTTCGTCCATGGACGTCTTGCGTAGCCAGCGGCCGACCGGGGTGACCCGGGGGTCGTCCTTGATCTTGAAGAGCAGGCCGTCGGTCTCGTTCTGGTCCACGAGGGTGGCGAGCCGGTTCTCGGAGTCGACGTACATCGTGCGGAACTTCCACATGCCGAACATCCGCGACTGGTGGCCGAGGCGACGCTGCCGGAAGAAGACGGGGCCGCCGGGCTCCTTGATCTTGATGCAGAGCGCGATGACGCCGAACAGCGGGGCCAGGATCAGCAGGCCCAGGAACGCGGCGATCCGGTCCATCAGGTTCTTGGCGACCCAGCCGACCCCGGACAGCGTGGGCTCCTCGACGTGCAGGAGCGGCAGGCCCTCGACCGGGCGGATGTGCACCCGGGGGCCGGCGATGTCGGTGAGCTGCGGGGCGACGACCAGGTCGATGCCGGTGCCCTCCAGCTGCCAGGCGAGCCGGCGCAGGTCGGCGGAGTCGGAGCCGGCGGAGCCGCAGACGGCGATGGTGTCGGCGCCGAGTTCGCGGACGAGTTCGACGAGGTCGCGGTTCGCGTACACCGGGACGGGGGTCTCGACGCCGCGCGCCGCGCCGTAGCCCTCGGTCAGGTACAGCCCGACCGGCGACAGGCCGGCCTCCGGGTTGCGGGTGACGACGGTGTGCACCTCGAGCGTCTCGGGCAGCGCCCCGACGAGGAGCATCCGCTGGACGCACCGGCCGCGCTTGCGCAGGGTGTAGAGCACCCGGCGGACCATGGCCCGGCTGATCAGGAGCAGCAGGAGCGCGAGGATCAGGACCGCGCCGACGGACATCCGGGACGCGTCGGTCTTGGTGCTCATGACCGTGAAGGACACGACGGCGACGGCGGTCCAGAAGGCGCGCAGGACCCGCTTGCTCTCGTCGGAGCCCACCCCGAGGTACCGGCGGTCGTACGCGCCGTGGCCCCAGAGGACGAGCACCCAGCCGGCGGGGAGGATCAGGTACGCGACGAGGTAGAACCAGAGCGGCACCGGCTGGTTGCTGCGCTCGACGAAGCCGGCGACGGCCTTGGGGAACCAGGAGATGACGGCGAAGCTGGCGAGCGCGACGGAGAGGAAGTCGAGGACGACAAGGCAGGCCGAGTACCACCAGGCCCAGGTTGACGTTCGGTAGCTGCGGAAGAAAGCCGAGCGAGGAACACCGTTGGTCACCGGCGCCGCCTCTGGCTCATGGCCTACCGCCTGTCTGTCGCCGGCTGTGCCGGCCGGCCGGCTCTTCTTCGGGGCCGGACGCTGGAGGCTGGTCGTCACCTCAACAGGCCCTCCGGCAGTGTGCTGCTCACGGCTCCCCTAGTGTGCCACGGCCCCCGCCTCGTCCTCTGACGACCGGCCGACATTATTCGGTGTGTCCGGGTCGTGTCGAGTCGGGGTCGGTTGCGTACTTGCGAAAAACCAGCCCATTACGCCGAGTAGCGCCACTCCCGCTAGCCCGGCTGACAAAGCGTACGCCGGTGAAGGCATCGACGTAACCTGGTCCCGATAACGGAGGGTCACTTCCGCAAGAGCGTAGACGTGTAGGACCCCTGTGACAACGACCACGACCCTGACAAACTTGCGCGGGAACTCGGGCGTGAAACCCTTCGCGACGAACGCGGCGAGGAGTACGAGGCCGACCCCGGCGGGCATCGCGTACCGGCCGTGGGAGTACCAGCCCAGCTTGGGGACGAACCACAGTTCCAGCGCGACGAGGCTTCCGTAGCTGGCCAGGGCCGTGCCGAGCACCGCGATCCGGTAGCGCCGGCCGGCGGCGAGCCAGGCGGGGACGGCGAGCGCGGCGACGAGCGCGTACCAGCCGAGGATGACCCAGCCGGGCATCGTGAGTTCGCCGTAGCTGAACTGGCCGACGACCTGGTTCAGATAGAACGGCGTCCGGATCCGGACTATCTCCTCCAAAGTCTTAGCGAAACTGAGATGTACGGCACGGTCGGGGATCGCCGGAATGTCGTTCACGGCGGACGTGAGCATCCAGCCGAGCCCGAGGATCCCGGCGGCGACGATCGCGCCGAGCGCCCACCGGGTGTCGGCCCGGCGGAGCAGTTCCCGGATCCGGCCGCGTTTGGCGAACACGAGGGCCGCGAGCACCACGACCGCGAGCAGTACCGGTCCCATGTGCCGCAGGGTGAGCAGCAGCGCGCCGCCGACCGCGAACGCGACCAGGTGCCGGCGTTCGTTCCCCGTGCTCCGCACCAGGGCGAGCAGCGCCACCCAGGCGAGGATGCCGGCACTGATCTCCATCCCGTTCGGGTTGACGGAGCCGTTGAGATTCAGGGCCATGGGGGTACTGACGAGCAGCACCGCCCCGACCAGCAGCTTGTTCCGCAGCCCGTACGCGATGGCCACGGCGGCGGCGAGCAGCAGCGCGCACAGGGCGGCGGACAGCACCCGGGCGCCGATGATCCCGCCGAGGTCGGGGCTGACGGCCAGCGGAACGCCGACGGCCGCGTAGTAGAGCGGGCTGTAGCGGGCGGCGGCGCTCGGCCAGCGCACGGTGCGGTCGCCCTCGGCCGTACCCGCCGCGGGGGCCGGGGTCTGGCAGCCCGCGGCGAGCTTGTCCTTGTCGAAGCAGGTGAGCTCGCCGGGCAGCAGGCTGGCCGGGCCGTCGAAGTAGTAGCCCTGGGCGTAGACCTGGCCGGTGACGACGCCGTACGCGCGCGGGATGTGCTGCACCTCGTCGTACGTGCCGTTGACCGGGACGCCGAGCGCCCAGCCCGCGCCGAGGAGGAGGTACCCGAGGAATGCCAGCAACCAGACCCGACGCATCCCGCCAGCTTAGAGTGAAGGCTCAGGAGGCCCCGAGCCGAGCGACGCCGGGGTCACGGAGGTGGTCGCGTGCCGGAGTTGCCGGAGGTGGCGGCGCTCGCCGCGTACCTGCGCGGGCGGGCCGTCGGGCTGACGGTCACCGGGGTGGACGTGGTGGCCCTGAGCGCGCTGAAGACGTACGACCCGCCGCTGTCGGCGCTGGTGGGGCGGCAGTTGACCGGAGCCGGGTACATCGGAAAGTACCTGGATGTCGATTTCGGCGGCCTGCACCTGGTCACCCACCTGTCGAGGGCCGGTTGGCTGCACTACCGCGAGCACATCACGCCGGGTCCGCTGCGGCCGGGCAAGGGGCCGATCGCGGTCCGGGTGCGGTTCGACGACGGGTCGGGCTTCGACCTGACCGAGGCCGGCACCCAGAAACGGCTCGCGGTGCATGTCGTGACGAACCCGAGGCTGATCGAGCGGGTCGCGACCCTCGGGCCCTCCGCGCTGGAGGTGTCCCTGGAGGAGTTCGCCACCCAGATCAAGAGAAACGCGCAGATCAAGGGGGTACTGACGGACCAGCGCGCCCTCTCCGGCATCGGCAACGCGTACTCCGACGAGATCCTGCACCTGGCGAAGCTGTCCCCGTTCGCGATGGGCTCGAAACTGACGGCCGGCCAGGTCAGCGCCCTCTACGACGCGGTGCGCGGCACCCTGCACGAGGCGATCGCGCGCACCGAGGGCCAGCAGGCGGCCACCCTGAAGTCGGAGAAGCGGGCCGGGTTGCGGGTGCACGGCCGGACCGGGCTGCCGTGTCCGGTGTGCGGGGACACGATCCGCGAGGTGTCGTTCGCGACGTCGAATCTGCAGTACTGCCCGACATGCCAGACGAAGGGGAAGCCGCTCGCGGACCGCCGGCTGTCCAAGCTCGTACGCTAGGGCGCGTGAAGGTCGTCATCGCGCACAACCGGTACTCCTCCGCCCAGCCGTCCGGCGAGAACACGATCGTGGACACGGAGATCCGCCAGCTCACCGAGGCGGGCGTCGAGGTGGTCCCCTTTCAGCGCAGCTCCGACGAGATCGGTGACCAGCCGTTGTCCGAGAAGCTGCTGCTGCCCGTGTCCCCGGTGTACGCGCCGCGCGCCCAGCGGGAGCTGACCGAGCTGATCACCCGGGAGCGGCCGGACGTGGTGCACCTGCACAACCCGTACCCGTTGCTGTCGCCCTGGGTGGTGAAGACCGCGCACAAGCTGGGCGTGCCGGTGGTGCAGACGGTGCACAACTACCGGCAGAGCTGCGCCAACGGCCTGTACTTCCGCGACGGGAGGATCTGCAGGGACTGCCTGGGCAAGCCGTTCCCGTACCCGGCGGTGCAGCACTCCTGCTACCGGGGCTCGAAGGCGCAGAGCCTCATCATGGCGACGACGCTGGCGGCGCACCGGGGCACGTGGCGGTCGCTGGACCAGTTCATCGCGCTGACCCCGGCGATCGCCGAGCACCTGCTGACGCTGGGGATCCGCGAGGACCAGATCACGGTCAAACCCAACTCGATCCCCGACCACGGGTACTCGCGGGAGCCGGGCGAGGGCCTGCTGTTCGTGGGGCGGCTGTCGGAGGAGAAGGGGGTCCGGCTGCTGCTGGACTCGTGGGCCCGCTCGGCAACCGGCCGGCTCCGCATCATCGGCGACGGCCCCCTGCGCGAACTCGTCGAGAAGGCCGCCGCCGACCGCGAGGACATCGACTATCTGGGCCCGCAGAACGCCGACGGGGTCCGCGCCGCGATGCGCTCCGCCAACGCCCTCGTGATCGCGTCCACCTGGCTCGAACCCCTGCCCACGGTGATCATCGAGGCGCTGTCCAACGGCACCCCGGTGCTGGGCACCAACCTGGGCGGCATCCCGTACCTGGTCGGCGACGCCGGCTGGCTGGTCGAGCCGACCGTGGACGCCATGTCGGCGGCGATCCCGCGCGCGGCGGCCGGCGGCCTGCGCCCCGAGGCGCGCGCCCGCTACCTGGAGAACTTCACCCCCGCCGTGGTGCTCGACCGCCTGATCGGGGTGTACGAAAAGGTCCGCCGGAGCGCCGCGTCATGAATGTGACACCCCCAACGCATAACCTCTGTCCCTTTTGCTATCTTCTGCGCATGATCATTCGCCGTATTTTCACCATTGCTGCCACTGGTGCCCTTTTTGTCCTCATCCCGAGCGTGAGCCAGGCGGCCACGCCGGAGCAGTCCTTCACCATGCGCAGCCTCGACCAGAGCCAGTGCCTCGAGCAGCCCAAGGGCCAGCGGACCACGACGTTCGTGCAGTGCGACGCCGGCAGCCGCCGTCAGCTCTGGCAGTTCCCGGCCCGCAGCGACGACGGCAAGAAGATCGCCATCGCGCGGGGCCAGAAGTGCCTGACCACGATGAGCGACGTCAGCGATGTCGTCCTGCGCAAGTGCGACGACAGCCGGACCAGCCAGATCTGGCAGGCCGCTGACGGCGACGGCTTCAGCACCTTCACCAACACGAAGACCGGCTCCTGCCTCAGCAACAACGGCGGCTCGCTGATCGCCGCCCCGTGCGGGGACAGCGACAGCACGCACTGGGAGCTCACCTCGGCCAGCAAGTAGTCCACTTCCAACCGGCCCGTCGCCAGCTGGCGGCGGGCCGGACGCCTGCCCGGACGCTATCCGGTGACAGGTGCGTCTTCGTCGGTGGGCCGGTAGACCTGCCAGGCCTCGGCGGCCAGCAGCAGGATCCACAACGTGCCACCCGTGCCGCCCAGCACCCAGTCCGAGGTCGCGATCGTGGGCAGCGCCGCCACGGCGGTGATCGTGAACCACGGCGCGGCGTCCCGGGACAGCGCCCGGCGGAGCACCAGAACCAGCCCCAGCAGGAACGCCGCCACCCCGGCCATCCCGCCCCGGCGGAGCGCGCCGAAGAACGCGTTGTCGGTGGTCAGCTTCGGCGGCGTGGTGTTGGGGTCCTCCACGGAGTCCGCCCGGGTGACCGTGCCCCGTGCGTCGTCGCCGTTGCCGAACAGCTTCTCGGCGATCGTGTCGCCCTTGAAGTCCTCGATGACCTTCTTCCAGGTCTGGGTGCGCCCCGAGGTCAGGTCGGATCCCGCGCTGGAGTTCGGGTACCGGTTGTAGACCAGCCACTGCGGCCCACCCGAGCCGATCATCAGCGCCACCAGCAGCACGAAGGGCACCAGCACGGTGACGACCGCGCGACGCCCGGAGCCCGCGTGGTCGACCCTCTTCCGGAACACCAGCCACGCGTGCACCAGGGCGGCGGCGACCGCGAAGCCCCACGCCGTCCGCGAGGTCACGAGCAGCAACATCAGGAACGAGGTTCCGAGTACGCCGGCGCGCTGCCACACCGCGAACGCGCGGTCCGGGGCGATCCGCAGCGCGACGAGTACGGAGATCAGCGCGATCGAGTTCGGGTGGTACAGGAAGAACGGGCCGCCCCAGAACCGCTGGGCCATGTTGTTGCCCCACGCCGTGCCCGGTACCGCGTGCACGTCGTCCAGCGCGTTGCCCGAGCCGACCAGGAGCAGGACGCCCAGGGCGAGCAGGAACGCCGCCGCGATGGCCGGGGTCGGGTCCGTGCGGGTCCTCCGGATCACCGAGAGGACGGCCAGGGCGCCCAGGGTGAACAGCCCGCCGTAGACGATCCGCTGGACGCTCACCAGGGGGTGGTTCAGGAGGGCGCCGAGCGTGCCGAGGAACCAGTACGCCAGGCCGAGCCAGGCACCGCCCAGCTTCGGCAGCTTCGCCAGGTCCCGCAGCCACGGGAACGTCCACGTCGCGAACACGGCGCCCTCGACGACCAGGAAGCCCCACACCACGCCCGGGCTCTCGCTGAACGACCAGCTCAGGATGCCGGCCCCGACGAAGAACCCGCCGAGCAGCAGGCCGCGCACGGTCAGCCCCGGCAGGCTCAGGGCCAGGCCGACCACCGCCCAGCCCAGGGCGGCGGCCAGGAAGGCGCGCAGGCCGTTGGCCGAGGACTCCTGGGTGGCCTCCACGAGGCCGGCGGCACCGGCGACGAGGAGTCCGAGGAGCGCGAACCGCTGGTAGCGCGGCGGGGTCAGCAGAGGCATCGGATCAGCCTACGGGGCGGCGCAGAGCCCACAGGTACACGGTGATCATGGCGAGCAGGCCCACGGCCGCGCCGATCGTGAGCCCCCAGGCAGTCCGGAGCAGCGAACCGTCGAGCGCGCCGAACAGCACGCCGGTGAGGCTGGTGGCCGTGAACACCACGTACTGGCCGAACAGCAGTTTCGCCCTTTGCAGCCCCCGCAGGGCGGCCGTGAACGGGATCTGGAGCAGGTAGATGGCGGCCTGCAACGCGACGGGCAGCGCGATCGGGGCGACATCGTGGTAGTCGCCGTTGTGGTACCAGACGAGCACCGGCTCGGCCAGCGGCACCACGACCGCGATGGCCGCCGCGCCGATCCCCGCGCCGAGCAGCGCCACCTTCAGCGTCAGCCGGCGCAGCGCGGGCAGGTCCCCGGCGGCGGCGAGCCGGGAGAACCGGGGCACCATCAGGGCGTTCATGGCCGTGACCAGGTTCTGGACCGGCTGGAGAACCGTGAGCTGGGCGAGCCGCAGCCCGGCGTAGCTGGCCTCGTTGAGGAACTTCGCCACGAGCGTCGCCACCAGCATCGTCTGGCTCTGCCCGACCAGGGCGCTCGCGCTGAACCAGCCCGACAGGTGCCGGGTCTCGCGGAACCACGCGCCCAGCCGGCCCCGGAACGGGTTCAGCCGGGTCCGGACGAGATACAACGCCGCTCCGGCGGAAGCCCCGATCCCCCAGGCGAACAGCAGCGCCCCGCCGCTCTTCCAGCCGGCGAGCAGCGCGACCGTCACGGCGGCGGCCTGGGTGAGCACCCAGGTCAGGTCGATCGTCAACGCGTTGAGCTGCTCGCGGGCGGCGAGGAACGTGTGCCGCCCCGTGTCGTGCAGCAGCAGCAACGGCAGGAACGGCACCGCCCAGATCAGGTCCCCGAACCAGTCGGCCGGCCCGAACAGCCACAGGCCGAACAGCACCACCGCGCACAGCGAACCGATGATCAGCGCGGAGGCGAGCGCGTCTGACTCGCGACGGCGCCGGTCGGCCCCGTCGAACCGGGACACGTGCGCGAGCACCGCCTCGCCGATGAAGGCCCGGCTGACGCCCATCGCGAAGTACAGCGTGGTGATCGCGATCAGCACCGAACCGGCGCGCGGCCGGTCGAGCACGACGGTGGCGAGCAGCGCGTTGCCGGCGCTGGCCAGCGCGATGACCACCTGGTCGGTGAGGCCGAGCAGGATCCGCCGCCGACCGGAGCCGGGCGGGATCGCGGGCAGCGGCTCGTCGGGCTGGTCGTCGACGGAGACGGCTTCCGACGCGTCGTCCGGCACCCGCGCGTCCTCCGGCACGGCCCGCGCGCCGTCCGGGGCGGCTGCCGGACCGTTCCCCGGTCGGGAGGTCATGAGCCCTGCGCCGCCGTCTTCTCCGCCCACGACCGCTGGGCGGCGCGGGCCGTGAACAGGATGCTGGCCAGCAGGAACAGCCCGTTGACGGCGGTGAAACCGACCAGGACCCAGATCGTCCATCCGGGTACGAGCCAGATCGCGGCGCCGAGCACGGTGACCACGAACGCGTAGTCCCGGATCAGCTTGACGAGCCGGACGGCCAGCGAGCGCGAGGTGACCATGCTGACCGGCGCGTCGCCCTGCTGCATGACGGAGGTGACCAGGTTGACCATCCAGGTACCCGCGAACAGCGCGTAGACCCACCCGGGCGCGTCCGGGGTGTACTCGGCCGCCACGGCGCTCACCGCCGCCACCAGGGCGATCTGGAGGGCCACGTCGCACAGCACGTCGATCCGCGCCCCGGCCGGGCTGCCGGTCTTCGTGGCCCGGGCGAGCTGCCCGTCCCCGCAGTCGATCCCGTACGCGAGGTGCCAGAGCAGGAGCGCGACCAGGCCGATCCAGCCGTGGTAGTTCCCGGTCTGCGCGGCGGCGATCACCCAGACCGAGCCGGCGAGGCCCAGCAGCAGGTTGGCGCCGCTCATCACGGTCGGGGACAGCCCGAGCCGGCGGAAGGCCATGGCGCTGACCGCGCCGATCCACTGGCTGACGCTCTCGGTGGCCAGGCCGCCGCCCCGGTTCAGGGCGTAGTAGTCCCGGAGCTTCACAGGGTGTTCGCCCGGGCGAGGTCCTCGTCGAAGTCGACCTCGACGCAGCCGAACTTGGAGATGTCGACGGCGCGGAACCGCAGCCCCTCGGCGGCGATGGCGTTCTCGATGCCGCGCTCGAAGTACTCCTGCTCGTCGACGCGGGCCAGGTGCTCGACCAGGGCGGGCCGGTCGGCGGCGGAGACGTAGTTGATCCCGACGGCCTCGCCGAGCCCGCCGACCACCTTCTTCGACAGCTCCTTGATGAAGCCGGCGTCGTCGAGGGTGTACTTGACCTCCTCCTCGGCGACGCTGGCCGTGTTCACCGCGACGAAGCTCTGCTCGGCGGCGAGGCACTCGGCGAACAGCTCCAGCAGACCGGGCTGGAACACCACGTCGCCGTTGAGCCAGAGCACCCCGCCGGGCGGGCCGAGCCGCAGCGCCTTGAGCAGGCTCTTGGAGGTGTTGGTCTGGTCGTAGAACTCGTTGTAGACGAAGGCCGCGTCCTCGGCTGCCGCCTCCATGACCAGGTCTTTCTTGAACCCGACCACGATGGCGACGTGGGCTGAGGGCCCGTAGGTCGCCCGGATGTGGTCGAGTTGCTGCCGCAGGATGCTACGACCGTCAGCGAGCGGGGTAAGGGGCTTTGGGTGGGGACGACCGAGTCTGGTCCCCATGCCAGCGGCCAGGATCACGACGTTGCGCACCGCCGAAGGATAACCGGCGACGCGCCAATTTCTTTGGTCGCGGGCGCACTGTGCGTCAAGATATCCGTAAAGTGAGCACAGGAGGTAGTCATGCGTGTACGCGAAGCTATGAGTACCGAGATCCTCTCCGTCGGCCCCGCACACAAGCTCCGCCAGGTAGCCCAGCAGATGTCGGCCCGCCGGTTCGGTGCCGCCATCGTCGATGATGCCGACGCGTCCGGTTTCGGCATCATCACCGAACGCGACATTCTCAACGCGATCGCCTCGGGTCTCGACCCGGACGTGGCGGAGGCGGGTGAGCACTACACCCCGGACGCGATCTGCGCCGGCCCCGACATGGACCTCGCCGAGGCCGCCCGGACCATGATCAGGGGTGGCTTCCGGCACCTGATCGTCATCGAGAACGACCAGGTCGCGGGCATGATCTCGGTACGCGACATCGTCAGGGCCCGGGTGGAGCATCCAGTAGACGCCTGACCGCCGCGCGGAGCGGGTCGACCGCGTTCCGGCCGCGTACGGGGTGCACCGCGTTGGTCAGCAGCGCGACCACGGACCGGCCCCGCACGAACAGACCCGTACCCGTGAATCCCGTGTGTCCGAATCCACCGCCCGCGAGGCGCAGGTTGGGCAGGTCGACGAGCGCCGGGCAGAACCCGGTGCGGAGCGCCTCCCCGAACGCCGCGACCTCCCCGACCGGCGCGAACAGTCCGGCGTGCCCGCACGGCCCGCCGAGCGCGAACGCCGTCCCGTCGTGCACTTTCCCGCGCACCAGGCCGCGACCGGGTTTGAACTCGGTCGCGGCGGTGCGTGCGGGGTCCGGCGCGTAGCTGGTCTCCCCGAGCCCGAGCGGCTCGGTGACCAGCTCGCGGACCAGCCGGTCGAGGGGCGCGCCGGCCTCCTGTTCGGCGATCCGCCCGGCGTGCAGCAGCCCGACGTCGGAGTAGACGTCCGGGCCGCCCGCCCGCTGCGCCAGGATCCCGGGCCAGGTCCGCAACTCCTCCGGCACCGAGGCCGGCAGCCCGGCCGTGTGGGTGATCAACTGCCGCAGGGTGTACCCGCCGGGCCGCTCCGAGTCCAGGTCCAGCCCGAGCCGCAGCACCACCGCCGTCGTGTACAGCTTCGTCACCGAGGCCAGGTCCCACAGCGTGTCCGGGGTGACCCCGGGGCGCTCCGCGGCGAGGGTGCCCGCCGGATCCGCGTACCGCACCAGTTCCCCGGCGACCGCGCTGTCGGCCACCACCCCGTCCACCAGATGGACGGCCGCCGCCCCCGGAACGGTGTGGGGGACCGCACCCGTCAACACGCTGTAGAGATCCACAACCCGGAGCCTAAACTTCGGTGCATGACCGCCGAGCAGCTCATCTCCTTCGCCCGGGGCGCGCCGTCCCTGGACATCATCGACATCGAGGGCCTCAAGGCCGCCGCCGTGCGCGCGTTCGACGCGGACCCGGCCGGAGTGACCGCCTACGGCACGTCCGTGGGCTACCTGCCGCTCCGGCAGTGGATCGCCGACAAGCACGGCACGACCCCGGCCCACGTGCTGGTGACCAACGGGTCGCTGCAGGCCGACGCCTTCCTGTTCGAGCAGTTCGTCACGCCGGGCGATGTGATCATCGTCGAGAAGCCGACGTACGACCGCACCCTGCTGAACCTGAAGAACCGGGGCGCCGACGTCCGGGCGATCACCGTCGACGCGGACGGGATCGACACCGACGAGCTGCGCGCCCTGCTGGAGTCCGGGGTCCGCCCGAAGCTCGCGCACATCATTCCGAACTACCAGAACCCGGCCGGCGTCACGCTGTCCCTGGAGCGTCGGCACGCGCTGCTCGCCCTCGCGGCGGAGTACGGCTTCACGATCTTCGAGGACGACCCGTACGTCGACATCCGGTTCCGGGGCGAGGCCCTGCCGTCGATGCTGTCCCTGGACACCAGCGACGTCGTGGTGCACGCCTCGTCGTTCACGAAGACGGTCTGCCCCGGCGTCCGGGTCGGCTACCTCGTCGGTCCGACCACGCTGATCTCGGCGATCGCGGCCACGGCGACGAACCTCTACATCTCGCCGAGCATGCTCTCCCAGGCGACGGTGTACCAGTTCTGCGTGTCCGGCGACATCGAGAAGTCGATCTCCACCGTGTGCACCGCCCTCGGCGAGCGCGCCCGGCTGCTCGGCGAGGCCCTGAACAAGCACATCCCGGATGCGACCTTCGTGGCCCCGGACGGCGGCTACTTCCTCTGGGTCGAGCTGCCGGCCACCGTCGACGTGGACAAGCTGCTGCCGGCCGCGACCGCGCTGGGCGTGGCCGTCGTCAAGGGCAGCGACTTCCTGCTGGAGGGCGGCAAGAGCTCGCTGCGGCTGGCGTTCTCCGCCGTCACCGACGACCAGATCGACGAGGGTGTCCGCCGGATCGCCGAGGCCATTCGTACCGTGTCGTAATTACGTCATTTCCCGATGGCGCAATGTCGCCATCACGAGGGTGTTTCTTTTCGGCATCGGGCCGGGAAAGAATGCCTCCCAGCACCGCAAAAAAGCCCTCCCCAGGACAGTGCGGTGCGCAAGGGCACCATGCCCCCAAGGGCACCGAGCAGGTTCGGCCGCATCCCCCCGTAGCGGCCGAACCTGCTCGGTGTTGTTTCACGTGGAACCAGACCACGTGGGAAGCTTTCACGTATGGCAGAGCAGGAGCGGGGTTTGAGCCGGGCGCTGAGTGCGCCCGTGCGCGCGGTCAGCCAGATTCTCCGGCCGACGACTCCCTCGCCCGCCAGACAGACCCCGCACGGCACCGGCCTCGTCGACTTCGCGCTGTACGTCGGCGGCGTCCGCCAGGAAGGCGAGTGGAGCTACAAGGAGGCGTACGCGGCGGCCCGCGAGCAGGGCAAGGCCTTCGTCTGGATCGGGCTGCACGAGCCGACCCCCGACGAGTTCGCCGGCATCGCCGAGGCGTTCGACCTGCACGAGCTGGCCGTCGAGGACGCGGTGAAGTCGTTCCAGCGGCCGAAGCTGGAACAGTACGAGGACATGACGTTCGCCGTCGTGCGCACCGCCCGGTACATGCCGCACGACGAGCTCACCGAGACCAGCGAGGTCATCGAGACCGGCGCCGTGATGCTCTTCATCGGCGAACACTTCGTGATCACGGTGCGGCACGGCGCGGCCGTCCGGCTCAAGCCGGTCCGCGAGGAGCTGGAGAACCGGCGCGAACTGCTCGCCCAGGGGCCGTGGGCCGTGTTCCACGCCGTCGTCGACCGGGTGGTGGACGTCTACCTCGACGTGTCCGCCGCCGTGGAGACCGACCTCGACGAGCTGGAGGCCAGCGTCTTCAGCCGGGACCGCAAGTCCAACATCCAGGAGATCTACCAGCTCAAGCGCGAGCTGGTGGAGTTCAAGCGGGCCGTGTTCCCGTTGCAGCGCCCGTTGCAGGTCCTCGTCTCCGGGCAGATCTCCAGCCTGCCCAAGGAGCCCCGGCGCTACATCCGCGACGTCAACGACCACCTGCAACGCGTGGTCGAGCAGATCGCCGCGTACGACGACCTGATCAACTCCGTGCTCCAGGCCCGGCTGGCCCAGGTGACCGTCGACCAGAACAACGACATGCGCAAGATCGCGGCCTGGGCGGCGATCGCGGCGGTACCGACCGCGATCGCCGGCATCTACGGGATGAACTTCGACGTCATGCCGGAACTCAAGTGGAAGTTCGGGTACGCGTTCATCTGGGCCGTGATCGTGGCCGCCTGCGCGGGGCTGTACCGGTTCTTCCGCCGGTCGGGCTGGCTCTAGCCGCACGCGCGGGCGCTCCGACCGGGCACGCGGGCGCTCCAGCCGGCAACCTCGCCGCACCCGCCGGCCGCACCCACGGGGCCTCTGTCCGGACACACGAGAGCGGCGCGCGAGTTACCGCGCGCCGCCACCCGTACCCGTCGAGGTCCTAGCTCTTCAGCTTCCGCGCGCCCGACTCGACCGAGTCCGCGACGTGGTTGAGGGTGTCCCTGGCCTTGTCCTTCAGGTCACCCGCGGCGTCGACCGCCTTGTCCTTGACGTCCCCGGCGGTGTCGCGCAGGTTGTCGGCGACGGTGCGCACCTTCTCGGCGACCGGGTTCTCGTCGTCGAACTCCAGCACGTGCACCGGCTCGTACTCGTCCCAGCGGGCGTTGCGGCGCGCCATCACCAGAGCGGCGGCGGCACCGGCGACGACGCCCACGCCGAGCACCCCGACCAGCAGCGGCCACCGGGAACGGCGCTTGCCGCCGAGTCGCGCGGTGGCGGACTCCAGGCCGTGCAGCGCGGCCTCCCGGGCCCGCTCGACCCGCGGACTGACCAGATCGCGCGCCTGGTCGACCCTCGGGGCCAGCTTCTCCGCGGCGCCCTCGGCGATCAGGGAGGCAACCCCCCGCAGGTGGTCACGGCACTCCCCGAGCTCGCTGGAGATCTGCTCTCCACGACTCAGAGTCTTCCGTCCTAGTCCCAGCACCTGCCCCGCCTCCTTCGATGTCAATATGTCTTTATCCTGCCCTCTCCGCCTGGCCACTGCCAGCAAAACGGCGTACCTCGACGTACCCGGTTCGTCGCGGTCGCAAACGGCGCCGCCGGCCCACATGACAGGATGGGAGGTGAATTGGCCCGACGATCTAGGAGATTCTCGTGTTCGCGACCCTGCACACGAACGCCGGCAACATCAAGCTGGAGCTCTTCCCGAACCACGCACCGAAGACGGTCGCCAACTTCGTCGAGCTGGCCGAGGGCACCAAGGAATACACCGACCCGAAGACCGGCCAGCCGGGCAAGGGCCCGTACTACGACGGCACCATCTTCCACCGCGTCATCTCCGGCTTCATGATCCAGACCGGCGACCCGACGGGTACCGGCCGGGGCGGGCCGGGCTTCAACTTCAAGGACGAGATCCACCCCGACCTGCAGTTCACCGAGTCGTACCAGCTCGCGATGGCCAACGCCGGCCCGGGCACCAACGGCTCGCAGTTCTTCATCACCGTCAGCGCGCCGAACTGGCTGAACGGCAAGCACACCATCTTCGGCAAGGTCGCCGACGACGACTCGAAGAAGGTCGTCGACGCGATCGCCACCGCTCCGACCGCGGCGGGCGACAAGCCGCTGAGCGAGCTGCGGATCGAGAGCGTCACGATCGAGCGCTAGAGCCGGATACAGTCTCTGGCATGACTGACGCGTCTCCCGTCCCCACCTGCTACCGGCACCCGGGGCGGGAGACGTACGTCAGGTGCACCCGCTGTGACCGCCCCATCTGCCCCGACTGCATGACCGAGGCCTCGGTGGGCTTCCAGTGCCCGTCGTGCGTCGCGGAGGGCCGGGCCAGCCAGCCGGCGGCGCGCACCTGGTTCGGCGGCAGCCACGCCGGCCAACTCGGCTACGTCACCATGACCCTGATCGGCCTGAACGTGCTGGTCTTCGTCATCAGTCTGGTGATCAGCAAGGGCGGCGCCCTGGGCGGCGGCAGCCTGTTCGGCGGCTCGACCGTGCTGCACGACTGGTTCGCCGTCTCCGGCCCGAGGTATCCGCTGAACGCCACCCCGTGCGTGGACAACCCGGGCTACCTCTGCGGCGACGGCACCTACGCCCCCGGCGTCGACGACGGCGCGTACTACCGCCTCTTCACCGCCATGTTCCTGCACTTCGGCCCCATCCACCTGCTCATGAACATGTGGGCCCTGTGGGTGCTCGGCCGCAACCTGGAGACCGTCTTCGGCCCGGCGCGGTTCGCGGCGCTCTACCTGCTCGCCGGGATCGGCGGCAACGTCGCCGTCTACCTTTTCTCGCCCAACGGGCTGTCGGCCGGCGCGTCGACCGCGATCTTCGGCATGTTCGCGGCGCTGGTCATCGTGCTCCGCAAACTCGGTCGGAGCCTGGCCCCGATCCTGCCCGTGCTGGTGATCAACGCGATCTTCACCTTCACGGTCAGCAGCATCTCGATCGCCGGGCACGTGGGCGGCTTCATCGCCGGCGGCGTGGTCGCCGCCGCGCTCGCCTACGCGCCGCAGAAGAACCGGACGGCCATCCAGGTGGCCGCGCTGTCCGCGTACACCCTGCTCATGGTTGTGATCACGCTCGTGACGGCCGCAGGCCGGACCTGACCGGGCGCTCGCGGCCCGGTGCGGGTTAGCGGCCGGTCCTGATCCGGCGCAGGTCCTCGACGACCTCGGCGACCGGGGCACTCAGCTCGTTCTGGCTGAACAGGTAGATCTGCTCGCCCGTGTCGATCTCCATCAGCTCCGACCGCAGGCCGAGCCGGCTGCGCACGTCGAGCTTGATCCGCTCGATCTCGCCCCACGGCAGCTGTCGACGGGAGATCCCGGACACGACGGTGACACCCGCGGCGTCGGCGGCGACCCGGACCTTCAGGATCGCGTCCCGGGCGGCCCAGGCCGCGACGAGGAGAGCCGCCAGCACGGACACGGCGAGCCTGGTCGGGTCCGCGGTGTTCACCAGGGCCACCAGGAGGAACAGGGCGGCCAGAGCGGCCTTGCCGGCGAACAGGGCAGGGCGGACCCGCCATTCGCGCGTGGTGAGCTGCTGAGGGGCCTGCGCGCCGGGTGTGGCGGGCCGCAACTCGGGCTGGGAGTCGGTCACTGGACCAGCGTGTCACAGAGATGGCGTGCGACACAGTTATCCACAGGCTGTGGATAACCCCTGGGGAAAACTACACGGCTGTGATCCCCAGGGCGGGCCGTCGAACCTACCGCCAGCGTGAGAACACCAGCAGCGATCCGACCAGCGCCCCGAACCCGATACCGAGGTTCCAGTAGCGGAGGGAGGCCACGGGCCATTCCCCTGCGGTCAGGTAGAACACCACCAACCAGGCGATCCCGAGCACGATGAGCGCGACGGCGAGCGCCGGCACCCATGGTGGGCTCGGCCGGTTGGCCTTGGCCGCGGCGATGGTGGCCGGGTTCAGGTCTGCCGGGGCGGTGTAGACCTTCTTCTTGCGAATCTGTGACTTGGGCACGGTGCTCTCCTGATCCGGACGTCACCAGTTAGCGTAGTCAAGAAGACGCGCAGCACAAGGAGTGGGAGTGTCCAAGTCCACAGAACGTCCGCCCCAGAGCATCAGCCCCGCCCGGGCGCTGCCGTGGCGACGGACGCTCCACCGGGTCCGGGTCGCCCTCCGGCGACGGCCCGGCAAGTGGCGTGGGCCCTGGTCATACCTGGTTCCGGTCATCATGTTGGGCGCCGGTGTGATGTTCGCCGCCAGCGCCACGACGGCCAACGGAACGGACCTTCGTAACGATCGGTCCGTCGAACTCGCCCAACTGTTGGATCAACGACGCAAATCGGTTGACGAGGCCGAAAAGGAGGCGAGCCGGCTCCGACGCGAGGTCGACAGCGGCACCGAGGCGTTCTCCGGCTCCGACAGCCGGATCGCCGAGCAGCAGGCCCGGGCCAACGGGCTGCGCGAGGCCGCCGCGATGACCCCGATGCGCGGCCCCGGCCTCACGATCCGGCTGGACGACGCGCCCCGGCACCCCGACGGCATCCTGCCCAACGGCGCCCGCCCCGACGACGTGGTCGTGCACCAGGGCGACGTGCAGGCCGTGGTCAACGCGCTGTGGGCCGGCGGGGCCGAGGCGATGAGCATCATGGATGTCCGGGTGATCTCCACCAGCGCGGTACGCTGCGTCGGCAACACCCTCCTGTTGCACGGCCGGGTCTACTCCCCGCCGTTCAAGATCGTGGCGATCGGTGACCAGGCCCGGATGCTCGCCGCCCTGGACGCCGCACCCGGTGTGCAGGCGTTCCGCGAGGCGGCGCGGTCCTACGGTCTCGGCTACGACGCGAAGACCAGCGGGGAGCTGAACGTGCCGGCATTCACGGGGTCCACCGGGCTCACCCAGGCCAAGGTCATTCCGTGACCCGGGAACACCCCGACGACGACACGGCGATGCTCCCGATGGTGCCGACCGGTCCGGTCGGGTCGGGCACGCCGGCAGCGCGGTCCGGGCCGGGCCCGTCCGGGAGGTCGGACACCCCGAAGGACCAGGACCCGACGGGTACGGGTGAGGCGCGGTCGTCCGCCGCCCCGATCCGCTCCGTGGCCCCCGCGCCCGCCTCGCCCCCGGCCCGGACGACCTCTCCGGACCACCACCCCGAGCAGATGACCACGATGCTCCCGATCGTGGACACCGCCCCCGAGGGCACCCGGGTCCAGGCCCGGCACGCGGCCGGCGCGAACGTCGTCAAACTGCGGGCGGTCCGCACCGACGAGGGCTACCGGAGCGTGTACGCGGAACTGACCCGCCCCAGCGCCAGCACCATCATCCGCGCCGGCATCCGGACCTTCGGCGAGCTGCTCATCACGTGCGGCCTCGTCGTCCTCTTCTTCGCCGCGTACGAGGTGTGGGGCAAGACCGCCGCGATCAACGACCGGCAGGACACCCTCAGCCAGGGCATCGACCAGGCCTGGGCCGCGCCGGTCGTGCCCACCCCTTCGGCCGGCCCGACGTCCGCGCCGTACCCGGGCACCGCCCTGGCCCGGTTGTACGTGCAGAAGATGCGCAAGGACCCGTGGGTCGTGGTCGAGGGCGTGAAGCCGAAGGACATCGAGTACGCGCCCGGGCACTACCCCGAGTCCGCCGGCCCCGGCAAGGTCGGCAACTTCTCCGTCGCCGGCCACCGCAGCCCCGGCATCTGGTGGGACATGGAGAAGGTCCAGCCCGGGGACGTCATCGTGGTCGAGACCAGGGACAGCTGGTACGTCTACACGGTCTACCAGAACGTGATCGTCAAGCCGAACGCCGTCGAGGTCGTCGCCCCGGTGCCCGGCCAGCCCGGCGCGAAGCCGACGAAGGCGGTGCTGACCCTGACGACCTGCAACCCGAAACTGGACAACTACGAGCGGATGGTCGTGCACGCCGAACTGAGCCGCACCCAGCCGAAGACAGCCGGCAAGCCGGCGGAGCTGGGGTAGCGCATGTACGGGTGGATCTGGCGGAAACTGCCCTTCGGGGTGCCCGGCAAGCTGATCGGGTCGCTGCTGCTCATCGGCGGGATAGCGGCACTACTGTGGTACGTGGTGTATCCCGCCATCGATCCCTTGCTCCCCTTCAACGACGGGCAGATAACGCAGTGAAGATCCTGGTCGTCGACAACTACGACTCGTTCGTCTACAACATCGTCCAGTACCTGGGCCAGTTGGGCGTCGAGTGCGTCGTGCGGCGGAACAACGAGATCACCCTCGACGAGGTCGGCGCGCTCGACATCGGCGGCGTGCTGCTGTCCCCCGGGCCGGGTACCCCCGACCGGGCCGGGATCTGCATCCCGCTGATCAGGGAGTACGGGGGGAAGCTCCCGATCTTCGGCGTCTGCCTCGGGCACCAGGCCATCGCGGAGGCCTTCGGCGGCATCGTCGAACGCGCCCCCGAGCTGCTGCACGGCAAGACGAGCCTCGTGCACCACTCCGACACCGGGGTGCTCGCCGGCCTGCCCGACCCGTTCACCGCGACCCGGTACCACTCGCTGGCCGTCCGCGAGGGCACCCTGCCCGCCGAGATCGAGGTGACCGGCCGGACCGACTCGGGGGTCATCATGGCGCTGCGGCACCGGGAGCTGCCGATCGAGGGCGTGCAGTTCCACCCGGAGTCGGTGCTCACCCAGGGCGGGCACCGGATGCTGGCGAACTGGCTGGTGACCTGTGGTCACCCGCAGGCGCTGGCGCTGGTGCCGGAGCTGGCCGCCGAGGTCGAGGAACGCCGGCTCGCCGCGTTCGTCTAGACCGGTCGGGGCATCAGCCCACCTGTCCTGCCGGCCTTTCCGGGGCCCAGCCAGTCAGGCGAGCCCCGGAAACGGAAACCTTCAGGTCGGGGTGGCCGTCGGGGTCGCCGTGGGCGTGGCCGGCGGGGTGGTCGCCGCCGGCTGCAGGTACACGTTGATGTGGTCGCTCTTCTTCACGAGCGTCCCCGGCTTCGGGCTCGTGCCCGTGACCGTCCCGGGCGTCTTGCCCGTCACCGGGTTGCCCGACAGGAACTCGAAGTTCGTGAAGCCCTGGCTCTCCAGCTGCTGCCGGGCACCCGACTCGGTCTGGCCGATCAGGTCCGGCACCTGGACCTTGTTCCCTCGCGACACCGACACCGTGACCTCGCTGCCCGAGGCGACCATCGTGCCCGGCTTCGGGTCCGCGTCGATCACGATGTCCTTCTGCTTCTCGCTGTCGACCTCGACGAACTTCGGGACCAGCTTGCTGGCGGTCAGCTGCTTCTGCGCGTCCTCCCGGCTCAGGTTGATCAGCTGGGGGACGGGCACCTGGTTGCGTCCGCTGCAGATCTGCACCCGGACCACGCCGCCGACCTTGTCGACCTTGTCCGGCGGGGCCGGCGCCTGGGCCACGACATTGCCGACCGTGCAGGTCTCGTCCTGCACCGGTGCGCCGAGTTCCATCCGCAGACCCTGCTTCTCCAGCTCGGTCCGCGCGTCGGCTTCCTTCTTGCCGACCATGTTCGGCGCGACGATCGTGGTCTTGCGGTTCGCCAGCCACACCCCGGTACCCAGTGCGCCCGCGGCCACCATGCCCAGCACGATGAGCAGCACGATCATCCAGGTGGAGGCCTTGCGCTTGCCCGGGTCGGCCACGGTCGCCGGCACGCCCCGGCCGCCGACCGGGGTGAACACGGCGGTCCGCTCGTCCTCGGCCAGCACGGGGGTGGCGAGCACGGCCCGACCCGACGCGGCCCGGAGCAGGTCGGCACGCATCTCACCGGCCGACTGGTACCGGTTCGCCGCGTTCTTCGCCAGCGCCTTGAGCACCACGGCGTCCACGTCCGGCGGCACGTCCGGGCACAGCGTGCTCGGCGGCTTCGGGGCCTCCCGGACATGCTGGTAGGCGACGCTGACCGGGTTGTCTCCGGTGAACGGCGGGTGCCCGGTGATCAGCTCGTAGAGGACGCAACCGGTGGCGTACACGTCCGAGCGGGCGTCCACGGTCTCGCCGCGCGCCTGCTCCGGCGACAGGTACTGCGCGGTACCGATCACGGCGCTCGTCTGCGTCATCGTCGAGGTGTGCCCCGACAGCGCGCGGGCGATGCCGAAGTCCATCACCTTGACCTGGCCGGCCAGGTTCAGCATCACGTTGCCGGGCTTGATGTCCCGGTGGATGATCTGGTGCCGGTGGCTGAACTCCAGCGCCGCGCAGATGTCGGCGGTGATCTCCAGCGCGCGGCGCGGCTGCAACCGGCCCTCGGCGGTCAGCAGCTCCTTGAGGGTGCGGCCGTTGACGAACTCCATCACGATGAACGGCAGGCTCTCGCCGCTGGTGCCGCGCTCGTCGCCCGTGTCGTACACGGCGACGATCGCCGGGTGGTTCAGGGACGCGGCGTTCTGGGCCTCCCGGCGGAACCGGGCCTGGAACGTCTCGTCCCGGGCCAGGTCCGTACGGAGCATCTTGATCGCCACGTCGCGACCCAGGCGCAGGTCACGGCCCCGGTGCACCTCAGCCATGCCGCCGTAGCCGAGCAGCTCGCCGACCTGGTACCGGCCGCCGAGGAGGCGGGAGGTCATTGCGAGTCCCCGTTCGTTCGGTTTGTGGGCTGCGCCGTCGGGGTCTTCGTCGGCTTCGGGGACGCGGTCGGGCTCGGGTTGCCGAACGTCGGGAAGCCGGTCGGGAAGGTGTTCCCGCCGCCCTTGGACACCTGCACGGGCACCGTGGAGCCCTTGGCGGCCTCGCAGGGCAGGTCGACGACCCGGCCCTCCTTGACGGTGTCGGAGTCGACCGGGTTCACACTGGTCTTCAGGCCCAGTTCGCGCAGCTTCTTCTCGACCTGGTCGAGCTGCTTGCCCTTCAGTTCCTCGCACGGGATCGTGACCATGGCGGGCGCCGCCGAGGTCTTCGGGCCGGCCGTCGGCTGCGGCGCGCTGGTCACCACGGACCCGGGGTCGTTGCCCTTGTCGCCGTCGCTGCCGCTGTTGGCGATCGCGTAGGCGATCCCGGCCAGGATCAGCAGCAGGACCACGCCACCGGCGATCATCGCGATGATGAGGCCGTTGCCCTTCTTGGGCTGCTCCGGCGGGTAGTACGCCTGCTGGGGGCGGGGCGGGGCGGAGACCGGTACGGAGGCGGCGCCCTTCTGGTACCCGCCATGGCGGAGCTCTCCCGTGTTGCCCGGCTGGATCACCGGCGGCACCACGGGCGGCATGACACTCGTGCGGGTCGTGCTCGGCGAGGCCGGGGCGTGGGTGTACCCCGTGCGGCCGGGCGGCGGGGGCATCGGACCGCCGGCGCCGACGGTGCGCGCCGCGTGCGCCATCGCCGCCGCGCTCGGCCACCGGGTCGCGCCGTCCTTGGCCATCGCGACCTCGATGAACTGCCGGATCGGGGCCGGCACGTCGCCCGGGATCGGCGGCGGGGTCTCGCGGATGTGCATCATCGCGACCGCGAGCGGGTTCTCGCCCTCGAAGGGGCGGTGTCCGGAGACGGCCTGGAAGGCGACGATGCCGAGCGAGTAGACATCGGAGAGCGGGCCGGCGACCTGGCCGGACGCCTGCTCCGGCGACATGTACGCGGCGGTGCCCAGCGTCGAGCCGACGGCGGTCAGGTTGCTGCCGGCGCCGGAGCGGGAGATGCCGAAGTCGGTGAGGACGAGAGTGCCGTTCGGGCGGATCAGCAGGTTGCCCGGCTTCACGTCCCGGTGGATGATGCCCTTCTCGTGGGCGGCCTGCAACGCGTCGGCGCCCTGGGCGATCAGGTCCATGGCGCGCTGCGGGGTGAGCCGGCCGACCCGGGTGAGCACGACGTTGAGCGGCTCGCACTCCACGTACTCCATCACGAGGAACGACGCGCGGCCGCCGCCGGGCAGCTCGCTCTCCCCGAAGTCGTAGACCTTCACGACGCCGGGGTGGTTGATGGTCGCCATGGTGCGGGCCTCGTCGCGGAACCGCTCGACGAAGCCGGGCTCCTCGAGCAGCGCGGGCAGGAGAACCTTGACCGCGACGACCCGGCCCAGAACGCCGTCCTCGGCCTTCCAGACGTCACCCATGCCGCCGCTGGCGATCCGCTCCGTCAGCTGGTAGCGGCCGCCCAGCGTGCTGCCTGGCGTCAACATGTCCTTGATACTCCCTTATCTTCCTACGCCGAGCGCAGCGGCCAGCACATTGCCGGCGAGCTTGGTGGCCTCGCCGCTTCCGCCCTCGCCGGCGTTCTCCAGAAAGACGGCCACGGCGATCTTCTGGTTGCCCTGCGTCGCGAATCCGATGAACCAGCCGTGTTCGGGGTTACCCGCGCCGGCCTCTGCCGTGCCGGTCTTCCCGCCCACCCGAACGTTCCTGATCTTGGCCTTGGTGCCCGTGCCGTTCTCGACCACGCTGACCATCATGTCCGCGAGCCCGTTCGCGTTCGCCGGGGTCATCGGCCGGTTGAACACGCTCGGGTCGGCCTTGTCCAGCACGCTGAGGTCCGGAGCCTGGGTCTGGGCGACAAGGTACGGCTTCATCAGCGTGCCGCCGTTCACCACCCCGGCCGCGATCATCGCACCCTGCAGCGGGGTCATCTTCACCGACTGCTGGCCGATCGCGGACCCGGCGAGCACGGCCGGGTCGCCCATCGGGCCGGTCTCGCTCTTCACGGCCTTCAGCGGGGTCTCGTACTCCGACTCGAAGCCGAACGCCCGCGCCTGCTCCTTGAGCTTCTCGGCCCCGATCTGGTCGACCGCGAGCCGGGCGAAACCGGTGTTGCACGACTGGGTCAGCGCCGACTTCATCGTGACCTGGTCCTGCGGACAGATCGAGCTGTTGTCGTTGCGGATCACGTGCTCGGTCTGCGGCGGCTGGTAGCCGGGGCCGGCCGGGATGCTCGTGTCCGGGGTCAGGCCCTTGGCCAGCGCGGCGGCCGAGACGACCACCTTGAACGTCGAACCCGGCGGGTAGTTGTTCAGGAAGGCCCGGTTCAGCATGGGCTGCGCCGGATCCTTGTTGTAGTTCTGCCAGACGTCGTTCGCGGCGACCGTGTTGTTGCCGCTCAACGGCGACGGGTCGAAGCTCGGGGTCGAGGCCACGGTGAGCAGCGCCCCGGTGGTCGCGTCGATCGCCACGACGGCACCCTTGCGGTTGCCCAGCCCGGAGAACGCCGCCTCCTGCGCCTTCTGGTTGATCGTCAGCTGCACGCTGCCGCCACCGGTGTTGTTGCCGGTGAGCATGCCGGTCAGCCGGTTGACGAACAGCTCGCTGGACTTGCCGGAGAGCAGGTCGTTGTTCGCGTACTCGATGCCGGCGCTGCCCAGGTAGACGGCCTTGTAGCCGGTCACGAACGCGTACGCCGGGCCGAACGGGTAGGTGCGCTGGTAGCGCAGGTCGCCGCCGGTGTCCACGCTCTTGGCGATGCTGACCCCGCCCGCGAGCAGGATCTGGCCGCGCTCCTTGTTGTACTCGTCCAGCTGCACCCGGCCGTTGTACGGGCTGTTGCGGTACTTGTCGGCCTGGAAGACCTGGATGTAGTTGAGGTTCACGAAGATCAGGCCGAACAGGACCAGAACGACGATCCCCACCCGGCTCAGTGGCGCGTTCACGGCTTGCTCCCGGGTCGGATGATCTCGGTGTGCGCGTCGTGCAGCATGGCGGGCTGCTTCGACGGCTGGCCGGTCTCCGGACGGCGGGCCGCGTCGGAGATCCGGATCAGCAGGGCGATCAGGATCCAGTTGGCCATCAGCGACGAGCCGCCGGCGGACAGGAAGGGCGTGGTCTGCCCGGTCAGCGGAATCAGCTTCGTCACGCCACCCACAATGACGAACACCTGCAAGCCCAGGGTGAACGAGAGCCCGCCGGCGAGGAGCTTGCCGAACGAGTCGCGCACCCCGACCGCCGTACGCAGGCCTCGGATCACGATCGTCAGGTACAGGCAGAGCATGGCGGTCACGCCGAACAGCCCGATCTCCTCACCGAACCCGGCGGTGATGAAGTCGTTGTGCGACTCGGGGATGATGCCCGGCTGGCCCGCGCCCGGCCCCGTGCCGAACAGGCCGCCCGTGCCGAAGCCGAGCAGCGACTGCACGAGCTGGTAGCCCTTGCCGCGCGCGTCGGAGAACGGGTCGAGCCAGATCTCCACCCGGAGCTGGAGCCGGCTGATGAACGTGTGCGCCAGGACCGCGCCGCCGATGAACGTGGCGAGGCCGATCACGATCCAGCTGACCCGTTCGGTGGCGATGTAGAGCATCACCACGAACATGCCGAAGTACATCAGGGCGGTGCCGAGGTCCTGCTCGAACACGAGCAGCAGCATGCTGAACAGCCAGACGGTGAGCACCGGCCCGAGGTCGCGGCCCCGGGGGAAGTCGATGCCGACGAACCGGCGGCTGGCCAGGGACAGCACCTCGCGCTTGCGGACCAGGTAGTAGGCGAAGAAGACCAGCAGGGCCACCTTCGCGAACTCGCCGGGTTGGAACGACACCGGCCCCAGCTTGATCCACAGCTTCGCGCCGTTGACCTCGGAGATGCTCGCCGGCAGCACGGCCGGAAGGGCCACGAGCACCAGACCCACGAGCCCCAGGGTGTACGCGTACCGCGAGATCGCCTTGTGGTCGCGCACCAGGATCAGCAGCGCCGTGAACAGTCCCACCGCGACGAGGGTCCAGACCACCTGGCGGACGCTCTGCCCCGAGAACACGGGAAAGTCGGGCCGCTGCCGGAGCTTGACCTCGCCCAGGTCGAGCCGGCGGATGAACACCACGCCGAGCCCGTTGAGCAGGGCGACGCACGGCAGGATCGCCGGGTCCGCGTACGGCGCGACGAACCGGACCACCACGTGCGCCAGGAGGAGCACGGCGCTGATCATCGCCGGCAGTACCCAGAAATCGCCGGTGATCTTCTGGACCGCCCCCGCCTCGGCCGCCGCGCTGAACGCGAACACGATGCCGATCGCCGCCAACAGCAGCATCAGCTCCGCGTTGCGCCGGGTCGGAACACGCGAAGCGGTCCCCGCCGGAGAGGAGGGGACTGGTGCTGCGACGGGCGCGGTCAAGGCCGACTACTTTCGGGTTCGACAGGCCGTCGAGGGCTCGGGGGTGGGGGACGAGGCGCTCGGGCTCGCGCTGGGCGTGGCGCCCGGGGTCGGCGACGGCGTCGTCGTCGGGGTCGCGGAGGCCGAGGAACTCGGGGTGGGGCTCGGCACCAGGCTGCCCTGCGGGCTGGGCGACGGCGACGCGCTCGGACTCGGGCTGGCACACAGCGGGAGCAGGTTGTCGTTGTCGACCCGGTCGTCGGTCAGGGTCGCCAGCAGCGCCTGCGCCTTCGCGAGGTCGCCGACCTGGATGCCCTTGCGGACCTTCTCCTGGGCCACCGGGGTCAGGTCCGAGACCTGCCGGGGGCTCACGACGTCCACCTTGGACAGGTCGATGCCGGCCACCGAGCCCGGTACGCCCTTGAAGATGGCCACCTCGCCGTTGTCGGTGGCACCCACGTAGTACTGCGTCTGGGTGTAGAACCACGCGCCGGCACCCGCGCCGGCCAGCACCAGCAGGATCACGACGACCAGCAGCGAGTTGCGGACCGGGTGCCCCTTCGGGCGGTCCTCGTCCTCGATGTTGACGACCGGCCCCTCGGGCGCGGCGGGACGCGGCGGCTGGAGAGCGGCCGCCCGGCCGGCCGAGCTGGTCAGGTCGACGGGCCGGTTGTTGTCGCGGTTCTGCGCGGCCGCGCCGTCCACGATCGGCGTGCCCTCGACGATGTCGCCGTCGGTGACGTCCGCGATGATCACGGTGATGTTGTCCGGGCCGCCGCCGCGCAGGGCGAGCTGGATCAGCCGCTCCACGCACTGGCCCGGATCCGCGAGGGTCCGCAGCGTCTCGCCGATGGTCTCGAAGCTGACCACGGCGGACAGCCCGTCGCTGCACAGCAGGAGACGGTCGCCGGAACGGGCCTCCAGGATCGAGTACTCCGGGTGGACGTCGAGCGTGCCCATCGCCTGGGTGATCAGCGACCGCTGCGGGTGGCTACTGGCCTCCTCGAGCGTGATCCGACCCTCGTCCACCAGCATCTGGACGTACGTGTCGTCCTTGGTGATCTGGGCGAACTCGCCGCCGCGCAGGAGATAGGCCCGCGAGTCGCCGACGTGGACCATGCCGAACCGACTGCCGGAGAACAGCATCCCCGTCAGGGTCGCGCCCATCCCCTCGAACTGGGGATTGGCGTCCACGATGCCGCGCAGCCGCTGGTTGGCCAGGTCCACGGCGCGGCGTAGCGGCTCGACCACGTCGATGCCGGGCACGTCCTCGTCGAGCGGCGCCAGGGTGCCGATCACGATGTTGCTCGCCACGTCACCAGCGGCCATGCCGCCCATGCCGTCGGAGACAGCCAGCAGGCGCGGTCCAGCGTAGACGGAGTCTTCGTTCCCGCTGCGAATCAGACCGCGGTCACTGCGAGCCGCGAAGCGCAATGTCAATGTCATGGCCGTAGCTCTAGTGACGTGCGGCCGATACGAATCGGCACGCCCAGGGGGACGGGGGTCAGTCCGGAGACTTTAGCGCGATCGAGGTACGTGCCGTTAGTGGAACCGAGATCCTCCACGAACCACTGACCACCGCGCGGCACGAGCCGGGCGTGCCGGGCGGACGCGAAGTCGTCGGTGATGACCAACGTCGAGTCCTCCGCCCGGCCGATCGTGATCGGTGACTCGGCGAGCGTGATCCTGGTGCCCGCCAGCGACCCCTCGGTCACCACCAGCAGGTGGGCCGCCCTGCCCTTCTTGCCCTTCGGCGGACGCGGAAGGCCGACCGCACCCGCGCCCACCCCCCGTGGGGCGGCCACGAGCCGGCCGGCGCGTGCCCCGATGAACAGATCACGACGGACGACCCCGACCACGGCGAACACGAAGATCCACAGCAGGACGAGGAAGCCGAAACGTGCTACGGCGAGGACGAGGTCCGGCAAGGTGGCTAACCGTCCACGCGGAGCGTCAGTGAGGTCGTACCGATCTGGATGACGTCACCCGGGTTGAGGGCCACCGCCGACACCCGCTGGCTGTTGACCAGCGTGCCGTTCGTGGACCCCAGATCGGTGAGCACCACCTGGGCGCCGTCGAAGTCCAGCCGGGCGTGCCGGCGGGAGATCCCGACGTCGGGCAGCCGGAGCTGCGCCTGCTCGCCCCGGCCGATGATCGTGGAACCGATCGCCACCGAGTACTGCCGGCCGTCGTTGGAGACCAGGCGCGGCGTGCGTGCCCCTCCACCGGCGGGCGGCGGGGGCTGATAGCCACCACCCTGGTCGAAGCCGCCGGGCGCGGGGGGCGGCGGGTAGCCACCACCCTGGTCGTACCCGGGCTGGGGGGCGCTGTACGCCGGTTGCGGCGCGACCTCACCACCCGTGTAGACCTCGGCCGTGACCCGGAACATGCCCGTGTCCAGACCTTCGCCACGCTCGACCTCGACGATCACGTCGCCGTACACCGTCCAGCCCTGCTCGCCGATGAACTCGGCCTGCGACTGGGCCAGCTCCTGGGCCAGAGCGGCGGCATAGGGGGCGAGTCGCCCATGGTCGTACTGCGAGAGATCGATCACATACCTGTTCGGTACGAGAGTGCGGCCTCCCGCGAGTATGGCCTTGTGTGCCTCCGCCTCGCGTTGCATGGCGTTGAGGATCTCCACGGGGTGTACTACCCCCTTGAAGACCTTCGCGAAGGCCCCTTCCACCAGGCCTTCCAACCTCTTCTCGAAGCGTTGCAGAACGCTCACCGGCTCCTCCTTGGGTCCCGACGTGATGATGGTATCCGGACGGGGCTACCTGAGGACGGGTCGTCTCCCAGAGACATGCTAGAGTTCCCACCGCATGCAGGAGAAACCCCGGTATGGGGTAGGCTCCTCAGGTCGCTTCGGAGTTTGCCGCCGAAGTGTCGCACGTTTGGGGCTCACTAGTAAGATCCCCTACGCGCAGCGGGGATGTGGCGGAATGGCAGACGCGCACGGTTCAGGTCCGTGTACTCGAAAGGGTGTGAGGGTTCAACTCCCTCCATCCCCACCAGCGGTTATGTGATCAGGCCCGGTCTTGCGATCGGGCCTGATCGCGTTTGTCGAGAGTTACCCCTCACCAACTCCGACAAACGCCCGCCGGGACGGTCGTGGAAACACGGGGGTGACGGATGACGGACACCACAATCCCGGTCTCGCAGACAATTTCGGCGAGTTCTACCCGCACCTCTTGTGCGTGATCACCAACTGCGCGGCCTGGCCGCTCTCCCGGGTCCCGAAGCCCGCCGTCTGGCTGTCCAGCCCCTCCAGCTCGTAGGCGTAGGCGCCGGGGGCGAGCTGGCCCGACGGCAGGCTGTAGACGATCCAGCCGGTACTGCCGCCGCTGCGGGACCTGGTCAGTTCCGGCCCGCGCGCCGGGCGCTTGTTCCAGGTCGCGGAGCTCTCCGACCAGTTCGTGCCGAGCTTGTGCACCCGGACCGCCCCGGGCGCGTTCTTCGCCCACAGCCGCAGGTGCACGGCCGAGGCGCACCGGTCCGCCGGCAGGTCGTGCGCGTCGAACTTGACCAGAACCTGACGTTGGAAGCCCGGGGTGGAGGAGTTCGCGCACGGCTCGCCGCAGGTGGACGCGTCGTCCTGGGTGCCGAAGCCGGTCGCGTCGGGGGCGCCGCGCCAGATGGTGGTGTCGTCGGTGGCGGCGTAGGTGGCGGTGACCGGGGGGTTGGCGGGGGTGGTGGCCTGGCCGGGGCTGGCCGGGGAGGGGCCGGCGGTGGGCTCGCCACCTGCGGCTCCGCCGATGCCGCCCGGGCCGCCGGAGCCTCCGGTGCCTCCCGGGCCGCCGGTGCCTCCGTCTCCGCCGTCCGGGCCGGTTCCGGAGTCCTCGCCCGGGGTGGGGGAACTCTGCGGGGACGCGGAGGGCTCGTCGCCCGGCGTACCCGTCTCGTCCGGGGTGTCGTCGTCCTGGGACATGGCCTGGTTGCCGCCGCCGAAGTCCCGGACCGCCCGGACCACGGCGGCGGTTGTGACAGTTGCCACAAGAAGGAGGACGAGGGCGGTCAGCACCCGGACCGGGAAGCTGGTGCGGCGCCAGGCCACGGTCAGCACCCCGGCGGCGAGCTCCGGCGGGACGACCGCGACGGCGGGCTGGGTGGCCGTGCGCCCTGCGGCGGGCTCGACAGCGTCAGGCCCTGCGGGACCGGCGGCCGGCCGCTCGGCGTCGTCGTCCCCGGCGGAACCGGCCGAGACCGCACCGGTCAGGCCGTGCGGCACCGGGGCCACCCGCACGGCGGGCTCCGTCGGTTCCCCGGCCGCGAGCCGGCGCCGGGCCCCCGCCCACCGCTGGACCTGCTCCTCGTCCGCGCAGCACGCCCGCACGAACGCCGCGACCAGCTCCTCGCGCGGCAGGGTGCTGCGGCCCAACGCCGTCGTCAGGGTCGCCCTGGGCAGGACGTCCCCCCGCGCGGCGGCCCGTTTCTCCAACTCGCGGAACGACAGCCCGTGCCAGTCCTTGAGCCGGCGCAGCGCGTCGACGAACTCCTCGGGCGTACCCGGATTCTCCGGACACGGCCGACCGTCTTCCGACATCGAGGCTCCCTTCGCGTCCGGAGCTGACCGAACGGTGGACCGGTCAGTCCGGGGCGCGTCGAAGGTTACGGATCGCCTGGTGTCGGGGCATCCAGCACGGAGTTGAACAAGCAGTACACCCCGGGTGGTACTCCGCCCGGGGTGTACAACCGACGCGGTACTACCGCTCGGCGCGCTCCGCGTTGGCCAGGATCGCCGCGCGCACGTAGACCGACAGGCCCGCGCCGTCCGCGTCGATGGTGGCCGTGAAGCGGGGGTCGGCGACGTACATCTCGGCCAGTCCACGGTGGATCTCGTAGGTGCAGTCGTAGTACCACCGCGTGATGTGCTGGCGGTGCTCCTCCGCGAGGTCCATCGCCTGCGGGTCCCCGGCCGGGATCCCGCTGGTCATCGCCAGGGCCAGCCGCTGGTTGATGCTGGCGGCCTGGCCCTTGATGACCAGCCAGTCCTCCTTGGTGTACGACCTCGTCCGCCGCTCACTCTCCCTGTACGCGTCGGTGTCGCCCCACCGCTCGCGCACCTCGTCCTCGTACCGGGCCGGGTCGTGCTCCCCGAACACCTCGAACCGCTCCTCCGGGGTCATCTGGACACCCACCTGTCTCGCCTCCATCGCGAACTCGACCGCCGCCACCATGTCCTGTAGCCGGCCGATCCGGTGGAGCAGCAGCTCCCGCTGACGCCGCAGGTGCGCGGTCGCGTCGACGTCCGGATCGCCGAGGATGGCGGCGATCTCCTCCAGGGGGAACCCGAGTTCCCGGTAGAACAGCAGGCTCTGCAGCCGTTCGAGGTCCGCGTCGTCGTACCGCCGGTAGCCGGCCCGCGTGCGCCCGCTCGGCGACAGCAGCCCGATCTCGTCGTAGTGGTGCAGCGTCCGCACCGTCACGCCGGCGAACTTCGCCACCTGACCCACCGAGTAACCCATCGTTCCCCCTCTGTCGAGAACCAGCCTGCGGCCTCCCGTGGCGTGAGGGTCAAGCGGCTATTTCAGGATCTCGCGGACCTCCTCGGCCCCGATCAGGAAGCCGTGCACGCCCTGGGCGCGCTGCCGGGTGTCCTCGGCGAGCACGTGGGTGGCCCACGCCTCCAGGGCGAGGATGCTCTTCAGGTCGCGCCGGTCCTGGGGCAGCATGTCCTCGTCCTCCTCGTCGATCAGGCCGTAGGACAGCACCGCCTCGGCGACCGTGCGGCGCGCGCCGTTCAGGTCGTTCCCGCTGTTGTACTGCCAGTGCTGCCCGCCGAGGCACGTCACCCCGTACCACTCGATCTCGCCGTTCTCGGTGTCCGCGGTGGGCACCACGGCCACCTCGTCACCCGTGTCCCGCCGCCAGTGCAGGGCCGGCTTGGCGTTGCCCTCGCCGACGCAGGTCAGGATGATCCGGGCCAGCACCTCGCTGCTCGCCACCTGCGCGGACTCCAGGTCGGGGCAGTCCTCCAGGAGTACCGCGAAGGGGACCGGGCCGTCGGCGTACACCCCGTAGGCGTACGGCTCCTTCGCGCTCTGCCAGGTCTCCGCGCACCACTCGGCCTGCGGTCCGCCGAACGCGGTGAACGTCGGCGGCTGCGCGCCCGGACCGAGCGCCGCGATCATCTCCTCCTTGCTGACAATCTTTCCGCCGTCGCCAAAGACCCACTCGTTCTGCTCCATTTGCGGAATTCTAGGCGCGCGGTCGGGTGGGGATGGGCGGGCGGCGGATTCGGGTGGGTTGGGGGTGGCTCGCAAGGCGCGGGAGCAGCCCTCGGCGCGTGGACCGGGGTCGCAAGGCGCGGGAGCGGGCCCTGGGCAGGTGTGGGTGGTCACCGCGCCGGGTCGGTGTCGGCTCGCCCCGGCGCGTGGACGGTGCCGGTGCCGGGTGGGCAGGTTTCTCCGGCTACTTCGGGACGTCGCCGGCCAGGCGGGCGTGCAGGTGCATGTCGTGCCAGCCGTCCGCGTGCAGCGCCCCGCCGCGCTTGGTGCCCTCGACCGGGAACCCGGCGGCCACGGCCACCCCGCAGGACGCCGCGTTCAGGGTCGAGTGCTCGATCTCCAGCCGGTGCATGCCGAGTTCGTCGAAGCACCACGCGGTGAGGGTGGCCAGCGCGCGGGTGGCGACCCGGCGACCGCGCGCGGCGGGGAGTACCCAGTAGGAGATCTCCGCGAAGGCCTCGGCGAGGTGCAGGCGGCGGAGGCTGATCTGGCCCAGGAGGCCCGAGTCGTCCGTGACCGCCCAGCCCGCCCCGCTCTCCTGCGCCCACCGCGCCGGCCAGGAGGTGATCCAGGCCCTGGCCTCGGGGGCGGTCATCGAGCGGGCGTGCCAGCGCTGGATGCCCGGGTCGGCGTAGGCCGCGCGGACGGCGGGGGCGTCGGCGGGCAGCCAGGGGCGGAGGGTGAGGCCGTCGCCGGTCAGGACCGGGTGCGGCAGGTTGGCGAGGGTGCCGGAGGCGAGGACGGGATCGGTGAGGAGCGGCATGGAAACCATTGTCTGACCGGTACCGGGTTCCCGGGGCCTCGCCTCCGACGTGCCGCCGCGCGCCGGTCCGGAAACGCGGCGTAACCATCACCAGCTCTTGATCTTGACTGGTAACGGCCCGGCGGCGAATCCTTTCCGGGACCGGACACCTCTTATGGGTACGCCGACAGCCCCGTCGGCCCTGACCTGGAGGTTGGCATGACTACCGCCCTCATCGCCTGCGGTGCGATCCTCGTGTGCGTGTGCACCGTCGTCCTGATCCGGAAGCGGCGTCGTGGCTGAGACCCGCTGGCCCGGCGAGCACCTGGTCCTGGCCGCCCAGCGCGGCGACGTCGACTCGATCGCGGCGCTCGTGTCCGGGTCGTACCCCCATGTGATGCGTTTCGCCCATTCGCTGTGCGCGTCGCCGCACGACGCGGAGGACGCCGCGCAGGAGGCGCTGATCATCCTGTACCGCAAGATCGGCATGCTGCGGGCGACCGCCGCGCTCGGCTCGTGGATGTTCCGGATCGTGCGCAACGAGTGCCTGCGGCGGACGCGGACGGCGTTCCGGTTCCGCGAGCCCGCCGAGAGCGCCACGGAGCACCTGGAGGACGACATCCTCCGCCGCCTGGAGGCCGAACGCGTGGCGGCGGCGGTGGCCGCGCTGCCGGGCGAGCTCCGCCAGGTGCTGATCATGCGGGACATCCAGGGCCACCCGGGCCGGACGGTCGCGGACGCGCTCGGGCTGAGCACGGCCGCGATGAAGTCCCGGCTGCACCGGGCGCGGCTGCTGGTCCGGCAGAACCTGGAACCGGCCGATGGATAGCGGTTTCGCGAGTACCTCGGTGCTGCGGCACCTCGCCCGGGGGACGGTCGGGTTCGGCGCCCTCGTCGGGGCGATCGCGCTCATGCCGGCGGTGGGGCCGGTCAGCCTGCTGCTCGCGCCGGTCGGGCTGGTCGCGCTGCGGGGGTGTCCGACGTGTTGGACCATCGGGCTGGTCCAGACGATCTCGAAGGGTCGCCTGGAACGCCGGTGCGTGGCCGGCCGCTGCGAACTGCACGTGCCCGACCGGGGAGGGCGCCCGGGTCCGGGGTGATCACCAGCATTGTCCGGCCCTGGAGGGTGCCGGGCAGGTGAGGACCGGGCTTGGGCGCGGCCGCTGCTGTGCTCGGTCGCGCCCCGGTCCCGGTGGTGCGGCCCGGGGTTGTCCCCGGTGGTGCGGCCCGGGGTTGTCCGGCCTCGGGTTACTCGGCCGAGCCCCGGACGATCAGGCGGGTCGGAATCCGGACCTCGCGGGCCGGGAGCCGCGGATCCGCCAGCCGGGTGTCGAGGAGTTCCATCGCGGCGCGGCCGATGCCCTCCGCGTCCTGGGCGATGACGGTCAGGCCCGGGGTGATCAGGTCCGCGAGTTCCAGGTCGTCGAAGCCGATCAGGGCCGGGCGGTGCGGCATGCCCGGGAGCTGGCGGAGCACCTCGGCGGTGATCCGGTTGTTGGCGGTGAGCAGGGCGGTGACGGGGCCGGCGGGCACCGGGGCGACTCCGGCCGGCGCCTCGGTTCCGGCTCCCGACATGGGGCCGGTCGGCTCACCTGACGCGAGACCCGCACCGGACAGCGCGGCAGACCCGTGGCCGGTTCCGTGCAGCGCGCCCGGCACGCCGGGTCCCGCGCCCGGCACCGCGCCGGCCGCTCCGGGTCCCGCGCCCAGCAGCTCCCCCAACGACCGCGCGATCCCCTCCGGCGTAGGCGCCGCGAGCCGGATCAGGGACTCGTCGGGGACGATCCCGTGCCGGGCGAGCGCCGCCCGGAACGCGTCGACCCGCTCGCGGGCGGTGTACACGACGGGGTCGTCGCCCAGGTACCCGATCACGCGGTGGCCGTGGCCGACCAGGTGGTCGACGGCCGCCCGGATCCCGCCGACGTTGTCGGACAGCACGGTGTCGGCGAGGATGCCGTGCGCCGGGCGGTCGATGGCGACGACGGGCAGGCCGGCCTCGACCTCGGGGTGCAGGTAGTCCTGGGAGTCGGCGATCGGGGCGAGGATCAGGGCGTCGGGGCGGCGGGCGCAGAAGGCCAGGGCGACCTCGCGTTCGCGCTTGGGGTCCTCGTGGGTCGACCCGATCATGACGACCTGGCCGTCGCGGTGCGCGGTCATCTCGACGGCGCGGCCGATGGCGGCGAAGAACGGGTCGGCGATGTCCCGGACGACCATGGCGAGGGTGCCGGCCCGGCCGCTGCGGAGCTGGCGGGCGCTCTCGTTGCGGCGGTATCCGAGCTCGACGATCGCCTGTTCGACGCGGGCCAGGGTGCCCGGACCGACCCCCGGTTCGCCGTTGACGACGCGGGAGACGGTCTTCAGGGCGACGCCGGCCTGCGCCGCCACGTCTTTCATGGTGGGGCGCCTGGGAGGAGTGACGGCTGTCATGAGTGCTAAGCGTAGTTGACAGCGCCAGAGACAACGTTGTCTGATCACAGAGTGCTGAAACGATCCTTACTCCGGCTGCCCGGCGACCGCGTGTGGCTCGGCGCGAACTACTGGTCCGCCGCCGGGGGCCCGTTCATGTGGCGCGCGTTCGACGAGGCCACCGTGCGCCGCGAACTCGCCGTTCTGGCTGATCACGGCCTCGACACGGTGCGCAACTTCTGCTTCTGGCCGGATCTGATGCCCCGGCCGGACTTCGTCGACCCCGACGGGCTCGCCCTCCAGGTCCGGTTCGCCGGGATCGCGGCCGAGTACGACATCGGGGTGGTGCCGACCTTCCTCGTGGGCCACATGTCCGGCCAGAATTATGACGTACCGTGGCGTAATGGTCGCGATCTGTACACCGATGGCTGGATGCTCGGCCAGCAGGCGTACTACATCAACACCGTCACCAAGGCGCTCAAGGACGAGCCCAACATCGTCGGCTGGCTGATCTCCAACGAGATGCCGCAGTACGCCGACGAGTTCCGGGTCGGGCCGCCCGACCACGCCGACGTGCTCGCCTGGGCCCGGATCTGCACCCAGGCCGTCCGCGCGGCCGGCGCGACCCAGCCGGTCAGCCTCGGCGACGGCGCCTGGGGCCTGGAGGTGTCCGGCCGCGACAACGGCTACCGGCTCCGGGAACTGCGCGAGACCATCGACTTCGCCGGCCCGCACGTGTACCCGATGGGCGACGACGTCACCCGCCTCCTGCTCCGACACGCGTGGGCCTGCGAGCTCTCCCAGACGGCTGGGCTGCCCGTGATCCTGGAGGAGTTCGGCGCGACGTCCACGTTCAGCGCGGACAAGCACGTCGCCGACGTGTACCGGGTCGTGCTCGCCACCTCCCTGCTCGCCGGCGCGTCCGGCTGGATCGCCTGGAACAACACCGACTTCGCGTTGCCGGATCAAAGGCCGTACACCTTCAGGGGGTACGAGGTGGGCTTCGGCCTCACCACCCCCGACGGTGTGCCCAAACCGGCCCTCGGCGAGCTGAAGCGGTTCCGGGAGCTGCTCGACGCGGTGGACTTCGCCGGGTGCTCCCGGGTGCCGTCGGAGGTCGGGCTGCTGATCAGCTCGTACCTCGACGAGGACCTGCCGATGACGGTGCAGGAGGACTCCGTACCCGTCGGGGAGTGTGGTTTCCAGTCCTGGATCTCCGCGCGGGCCGCCGACCTTTCGCCGGCCGTGGTCCGGGAGCGGGAGCTGGGGGACCAGTCGGCGAAGCTGTGGCTCGTGCCGTGCGCCAAGGCGTTGCAGCTGCCCACGTGGGGGGCGTTGCGGGCCCGCGCCGAGGCCGGGGCGACCGTGTACGCCAGCTACTTCGCCGGGGTGGACATCCACCAGCGCGGGCCGTGGTGGCGGCCGGACGAGGTGTTCGGCGTGGAGTCGGAGCTGTTCTACGGGCAGATCGACCCGGTGGTGACGGTCCCGGCCCCGGGTGCGGCGACCGGCTCGGGCGTGGACGTCGCGGGTTCAGCCGGCGCTTCCGGGACGGATCCGGTCCGGCCGCCCCTCGCCGGAGCCGCCGAGCCGGCCGAGGGCACGCCCGTGGTGCTGTGGACGTTCGAGCGGGACTTCGGGGACATCCCCGCCGGCAGCACGCTGGCGTTCCCGGTCGGCGGTTCCGAGCACACCAGGTCCCGGCTGCCGGTCAGCCCCGGCCTGGCCACCGTCGTCGCCCGGGACTCCGACGGGCACCCGGCGCTGCTGGTCACCGAGGTCGGCGCCGGCCGGATGGTGTTGTCGACGATCCCGGTGGAGGCGTTCGCGGCGTACCGGCCGAACGCGAACCCCGACCCGACCTGGCGTCTGTACCGCGCGCTGGCCGCCGTCGCCGGGGTCACCGTGGAGGTGTCGGTGGACGATCCGCGCGTCCTGGTGGACACGATCGAGCACTCGTCGGGCGCCCGGTACGCGTGGCTGGTGAATCCCGGCCGGGAGTCCGTTACGGCCCGGTTCCGGGGGACTGTGTCCAGCGTCACTCTCAGTGGGGAACCCATCGGGGGTGAAGTGACTCTTCCTTCATGTGGAGTCGGAGTGGTCAGGCTCTGAGTCCACGGAGGGGTCTTCACGGCGGCGGGGCCGTGGGGATTTTTCAGGGGGATATGTGGCCCGGTCCAGTGGTAGCGGTGTCTACCACGGGGCCGGGCCAGCACGTTTTCCGCGCCGCCCCGGCGTCCACCGTGACCCGTGATTCCTCAGCCGCGCAAGCCGTGACATTCCGGCCACCTAGCAGCGGCGAATCCCCACAAATTCGCTGACCAGCGAGCCTGCGCGGGCGCGTACCCATCGAAGTTTCTTAGGGGTGACAACCTCGCGTCGCGGTCTTGACATCGTTGTCATTCGAGGAATACGGTTCCGCCCACGACCAGTCCAGAGTGGGGAGAGACATGTTCCGGGTTCAGATCCGCCTCGTCGCGGCCCTCGCCGCCGTGGCACTCGCCGCGACCGGGTGCGGCCTCGGCGGCAGCGACGACAAGGGCGCCACGGACGGGGCGGTGACCGGCGAGGTCAAGGGCGAGGTCAGCTTCCTCACCCTGTCGCTCAAGCCGAAGTTCACCGACTACATCCAGGGAATGATCGACGACTTCCAGAAGAAGTACCCCGGGACGACGGTCAAGTGGATCGACCTGCCGCCGGACGGCTACCAGCAGAAGATCCTCGCCGACGCCGCCGCCGGCACCATGCCCGACGTCGTCAACATCGGCGCCGACAACGCGCTCCCCATGAGCAAGCAGGGCCTGCTACTCAACAACGAGACGGCGCTGCCCGGCGCGAAGAACGACTACACCCCCGGCTCCTGGAAGGCCTACGAGATCCCGGGCAAGGGCGGCAACTACGGCTTCCCCTGGTACCTGACCACCGGCGGGAACTTCATCAACCGGTCGCTCCTCCAGCAGGCCGGCGTCGACCCGAACCAGACCCCGAAGACCTTCGGCGAGTTCAAGGACTTCGGGATGAAGATCGCCAAGGCCAGCGACGGCAAGGTGTGGGCGCTGTCCGCCAAGCCCGGGCTCGTCGACCTCGCGCTGCACGGGGTGCAGGTGATGAACGCCGACGGCACGAAGTTCACCTTCAACACCCCCGAGGGCGTGCAGGCCCTCCAGGACTACGTGGACCTGTTCAAGGCCGGGGCCATGCCGCCGGACGCGCTCACCCGCGACGGCGCGAAGTCCAACACCGACTTCCTCGCCGGCAAGATCGCGCTGGTCCCCGGCTCGGCGAGCTTCCTGACCGAGATCAAGCAGAACGCGCCGACGCTGTACCCGAACGTGGCCATCGCGCCGCAGCTCACCAACACCGGGCACAGCAACATGTACATCCTCGGGCTGTCGGTGTCCGCGAAGTCCAAGAACAAGCGCACCGCCCTGGAGCTCGCGCACTTCGTGACCAACCCCGAGAACCAGACGAAGTTCGCGAAGATCGTCACCATCTTCCCGAGCAGCCCGAAGTCGTACGACGACCCGTTCTTCTCCACCCCGCGCGCCGACAAGAACGCGGACGAGGAGAAGTACCGGATCGAGATGGGCAAGCAGATCAAGGACGCGGTGGCCTACACGCCGGCGCAGTTCTCCGACCGGATGAGCAAGGTGTTCGAGCGCGAGGTCGGACTGGCGATGATGGGTACCAAGTCCGCCAAGGACGCCCTCGACACCGCCGTGGCCGACTGCAACCAGTTGCTGACCGCAGGCTCCTAGTGGCCGCACAGACCACCGTCGGACGTCGGGCCGCCCGGCCCGGCGTCCGCCGCAACCTCTGGTTCACCCCGTGGGTGTTCCTCGCGGTCCCGCTCTTCACCACGGTCATGTTCTCGCTGTTCCCGTTCCTGAACACGATCGTGCTGTCCTTCACCGACGCGACCCCGCTCGGTGGCGGCCGGTTCGTCGGCGCGGACAACTACCGCGAGATGGTCGGGGACGGCCAGTTCTGGATCGCGTTGCAGAACAGCACCCTGTTCATGGTCGTCGTCGTACCCCTCATGGTGGTCCTGCCGCTCTTCCTCGCGATGCTGGTGGTGAAGCAGATCCCGGGCATCGCGGCGTTCCGGGCGGCGTTCTACACCCCGGTCGTGGCCTCCGGCGTCGTCGTCGGACTGGTGTGGAGCTGGGCGCTGGGCACCCAGGGCCTGGTCAACGGGGTCCTGGAGGGCCTGGAGTGGATCAACGCGCCGATCGGGTTCCTCACCGACAGCCAGCTGCTGCTGTTCTCCACGATGGCCGTGACCGTGTGGAAGGGCCTCGGCTACTACATGGTCATCTACCTGGCCGCCCTCGCGAACTCCCCCACCGAACTGCACGAGGCCGCCGCCCTGGACGGCGCGGGCGCGCTCCGCCGGTTCCGGAGCATCACCATCCCCATGCTGCGCCCCACGATGGTGCTGATCGGCACCCTGTCGGCGATCTCGGCGTTCCGGGTCTTCACCGAGATCTACGTGATGTCCAACGGCTCCGGCGGCCCCGGGCAACAGTCCATCACGATCGTGTTCCTGATCCAGATGGTCGGCCGGGGCCTCGACGGCAGCGTCGGGTACGCGAGCGCGTTGTCGCTGGTCCTGTTCGTGATCACCCTCGGCTTCGCCATCGCGCTGATGCGCGTCAACCGGGCGGAGGACCGGGCGTGAACAAGACGTCGAAGGGCGAGCTGGCGCTCCGGTACACCCTGCTGGTCCTGGTTTTCCTGCTCTCGATCGGGCCCTTCCTCTGGCAGCTGTCCACCTCGCTCAAGGCGCCCACCGAGGACATCTACACCTACCCGCCGCACTTCCTGCCCTCCGACCCGACGCTGGAGAACTACGCGAAGGTCGGCGAGGTCATCCCCGTCTGGCGGTACGCGCTCAACTCGCTCATGGTCGGGATCGCCTCCGTGGTCAGCAACTGCCTGTTCGCGGGCATGGGCGGCTACGCGCTGGCCCGGTTCCGGTTCCGTGGCCGGCGGCTCGCGACCCTGCTGTTCCTGTCCACGCTGCTCATTCCCGGCGAGGCCGTGCTCATCTCGGTGTTCCTCACCGTGCGCGGCATGGGGCTCGCCGACACGCTCGCCGGGGTGTGGCTGCCCGGCTGCGCGGGCGCGATCAACGTGCTCCTGCTGCGCAACGCGTTCCTGGCGCTGCCCCGGGAGGTCGAGGAGGCCGGGGTGATGGACGGGGCCAACGCGTGGCAACGGTTCCGGCGGATCGCGCTGCCCAGCGTGAAGGGGACCCTCGCGGTGGTGGCGCTGCTCAGTTTCATGGCCGCGTGGGACGACTTCCTCTGGCCGCTGATCATCCTTTCGGACCCGGACAAGTACACACTGACGGTCGGGTTGCAGTACCTGTCGGGGACGTTCTCCAACGACCAAAGGCTCGTGGCCGCCGGGACGATGATCTCCGTCCTGCCGTTGCTGGCCCTGTTCTTCTCGCTCCAGAAGTACTTCTTCCGTGGCCTTGGGGAGGGCGCTCTCAAGGGATAGGAGTTCGCTGCATGAAACTGTCGAGACTGATGGTGGCTGTGGTCACCGTCGCCGGGGCGGCCCTGGTCGGGGCCGCACCGCCCGCTCTTGTCGGGGCCGCACCGCCGGCGACGGCTGGGCCCGGGGCCGTGGCTCCGGCCGTGGCTGCCGCCGTCCAGCCCTACGCTTCCTACTGGCACCCCAGCACCATCCTGAACTGGGACCCCGCCACCGACCCGGACGCGAAGTTCAACCGCTCGAAGGTCCCGCTCAAGCCGAGGACGCAGAACGCCGCGCTCAAGGCCAACGCCAACGCCCGCGCCGGGGAGGGCCGGATCGCCTCCCTCGCGGCGTTCGCGCCCACGTCCGGCAACCCGTCGGCCGGGGCCCTGGACGAGAACTACTACGCCTTCGGGTACTGGCAGTACATCGACACCCTGGTCTTCTGGGGCGGCTCGGCCGGCGAGGGCCTGATCCTCGCCCCGAACCCGACCGTCATCGACGCCGCGCACCGCAACGGCGTCAAGGTGTACGGCACCGTGTTCTTCCCCCCGACCGCGTACGGCGGCCAGCTCCAGTGGGTCCGCGACTTCGTGGTCAAGTCCGGCTCGACGTATCCCGTGGCCGACAAGCTCAACCAGGTCGCCCAGTACTACGGCTTCGACGGCTGGTTCATCAACCAGGAGACCGGCGGGGGCGACGCCGCGCTGGCCACGTCGATCCGGTCCTTCATGAAGTACGGCCGGACCTTCCCGACCCAGTTCATGTGGTACGACTCGATGGTCGAATCGGGCTCCATCTCCTGGCAGGACGCGCTGAACTCGTCCAACGACTCCTTCCTCCAGGAGGGCTCGACCCGGGTCTCCGACTCGATGTTCCTCAACTTCAACTGGGGCTCGACCCTGCCGACCTCCGGCTCCTACGCCGGCACCCTCGGTCGCAGCAGGTACGACCTCTACGCCGGCATCGACACCGAGGCCAACGGCTACAACAGCTCGGTCGGCTGGGGCAACCTGTTCCCGGCCGGGGCCGCGCACACCACCTCCCTGGGCATCTACCGTCCGGAGTGGACCTGGAAGTCCTCGACCGGCCGGGCCGACTTCATGACCCGCGACGCCCGGTACTGGATCGGGGCCAACAACGACCCGTCCAACACCACCACCAGCTCGGCGTGGAAGGGCCTCGCCAACTATGTCGCCGAGTCCACCCCTGTCACCTCGCTGCCGTTCACGACCAGCTTCAACACCGGACAGGGCACCAGCTACGCCGTCGACGGGACCCGGCTCGCCACCGGCGGCTGGAACAACCTCGCGCTCCAGGACGTGCTGCCGACCTACCGGTGGCTCGTGTCCTCCACCGGGGCGAAGCTGACGCCGGCGCTGGACTTCGCGGACGCGTACAACGGAGGCTCCTCGCTCCTGATCTCCGGCACCCTGAACGCCACCAACACCATCCGGCTCTACCAGGCACAACTCCCCGTGTCGGCGTCCACCAAACTGGCGCTCACCGTGAAGACCCCCGCGGCCGGGGCGACGAACCTGTCCGCCGCCGTGGCGTTCACCGACGCGCCGACCTCCTTCGTCACCCTGCCGCTCGGCTCGACGTCGGGCACCGGCTGGGAGACCCGGGAACTGGACCTGTCCGGCTACGCCGGCAGGACCATCGCGCAGCTCGGCCTCTCGGTCGGCGGCTCCGTCACCAACTACTCGATCCGGGTCGGCCAACTTTCGGTGTACGACTCCGCCGCCACCCCCTCCGCCCCGGTCTCGCTGTCGGTGACCGGGACGACCGACGTGTCCTCGACCACCAAGGCCCTGCGCCTGTCCTGGTCGGGCACGGCCCCCCGCTACAACGTCTACCGCCGCAACCCGGACAGCACCCGCACCTACCTGGGCGGCACGGGCAACGACGTGTACTACGTGCCCCGCCTGGACCGGGTCGGCACCGAGACCGCCACGACCATCGAGGTGGAGGCGGTGTCGGCGACCCTCGGCCGGTCCGTCGCCGCGACCACCACCGTGTCGTGGACCGGGACCCCCACCTCGTCGAACCTGGCACTGAACCGGCCCGCCACCGCCTCCAGCTCCTGCAACGCCAACGAGGGGCCCGCGAAGGCCGTCAACGGAACCGTGAACGGGGGCAACACCGACAAGTGGTGTGCGCTCGCCTCGGGGACGAAGTGGTTGGAGGTGGATCTGGGGTCCTCGCGGGCTTTGACCCAGTTCGTGGTGAAGCACGCGGGGGCCGGTGGGGAGTCGACGTCGTGGAACACGAAGGCGTTCACGATCCAGACCCGGGCCTCCGCGAGTGATCCGTGGTCCACGGCGGTGACGGTGTCGGCCAACACGGCCAGTACCTCGACGCATCCGGTGACGGTGAGCGCGCGGTACGTCCGGCTCAATGTGACCACGCCTACCCAGAACACCGATCCGGCGGCCCGGATCTACGAGTTCGAGGCCTGGGGCACGTAGTTGGCACCTGGGAGGGTTGCCCCGTTGCGGCAACCCTCCTGCGCGCCGCCCGGCGGAGATATACTGGCGGCGCTACTGAGGTATCAAGGAGGCCGGGATGGCGAGAACGATCATCGACCTGGACGACGAACTGCTCCGCAAGGCCATGGCCGAGCTCGGCACCAAGACCAAGGTCGACACGGTGAACGAGGCGCTGCGGATCATCGCCGGCCGTGACAAGACCCGGCGGGTCTTCGAGGCCATCGCCGCCGGCGACATCACCTACACCGAAGCCTCCGACCAGCACCCCGAAGACTGGGAGACACCGGTCAGCGACACGGACTCGGCGGCGTGAACCCACCTCGGCTGTACCTGCTCGACACCTCCGCCTGGGCTCAGGCGACGTACTCCCGCCGTGCCGCCGCCGAGATCGAGGGCCTCGCCCTACGTGGCCTGCTCGGCATCACGGAACTGACCCACCTGGAGATCCTCTACTCCGCCCGCGACAGCAAAGCCTACCGCGAGCTTGAGGAGTGGGTGACCGAGCAGCTCATCCCGGTCCGGGCCACCGAACAGGCCCTGGCCCTCGCCCTCCAACGCCAGCTCGAACTCGCCGAACAGGGCATGCACCGGGTCGCCGGACCGATCGACCTCGTCGTGGCGGCGGTGGCGGAACTCGAAGCGCACACCCTGCTGCACTACGACAACGACTTCGCGCGCATCGCTGACATCACCGGCCAGCCCCACCGCTGGATCCTGCCCCGTGGCACGGGGCACGGGGTGGACGCGCGCTGAGGTTCCGACCGGAGTCAATCGCCCCAGTTGTCGAGACGCTTCGCCGCCGCCTCGCTGGGGCCCCTTGAACCGACCCGCTAGCCGAGGCCCTTTGCGTCCGCCGGGGTCAGGAACTCCACCCGGGGCTCGCCGACCAGCAGGGGGTTCTTCCGCGCGTGGAACTCCCGGACGTGTGGGGCGTCCTCGTGGGCCTGGAACGCCTCTCGGTCTCGGTATGCCTCGTAGAAGACGCGGGCCAGGGGTTCGCCCTCGACGCGGTGGGTGGCGTAGACCAGCGTTCCCGGCTCCTTCGCCGTGATCTCGGCGACCGCCCCGGTGGTCAGCTCGTCGAACTCCGCCGCTGCCGCCTCATCCCGACAGTCGAACCGGACCACCAACGCGAACATATGGGTACCTCCTCGGGCGCGTCCGACCAGTGTGCCGCCTGGACGAGTGGGGTCGCGCCCGATGCCGGCTGAACGAACGCGTGGTGCCGCCGAACGAATCGGTCGCGCGTGGTGCCCGCCGGGCTTCAGGCTGGATGGGAGGCGGGCTCGCGTGGCGTACCCGGAAAGTGTTCTTGGGCTGGTCAGCCGCCCGCGAACGGGGGCAGGACGTCGATGGTCGCGTCGGCCGGGAGCGGGGCGGCGCGGTCGCGGCAGGACACCTCGTTGACCAGGTACGACGCCGAGGTCAGCACCTTCGTCAACGGCTCACCGTGCCGGCGGCCCAGCAGCTCCAGCAGCTCGCCCAGGCTGTCGGCCACGGCGGGTTCGGCCGTCGTCCCCGAGGCGGCACGCGCCCCGGCGAAGTAGCGCACGGTCACACTCGGCACCCTTATCCTCCGATCGCCGACATCGGCCGGTCCGGTTGCAGGAACGTCGGATCGTCGATCCCGTGCCCCGGCAGCTTTCCCCACATCGCCTTGCGCCACAGCTCCGCGATGTCCTCGTCGGCCGCCCCGGCCCGCAGCGGCCCGCGCAGGTCCGTCTCGCCCCGGGCGAACAGGCAGTTGCGGACCTGGCCGTCGGCGGTGAGCCGGGTCCGGTCGCAGTCGCCGCAGAAGGGGCGGGTGACGCTCGCGATGACGCCGACCTTCGCGGGGCCGCCGTCGACCAGCCAGGTCTCGGCCGGGTTGGAGCCCCGGACGGTGGCCAGGTCGGGGGTGAGCGTGAACCGGGTCGCGAGGGACGCCAGGATCTCGTCGCCGGTGATCATGTTCTCGCGGTGCCAGCCGTGCTGGGCGTCGAGGGGCATCTGTTCGATGAAGCGCAGCTCGTAGCCGTGCTCCAGGGCAAACGCCAGCAGGTCGGGGGCCTCGTGGGCGTTCTGGTCGCGGAGCAGCACCGTATTGATCTTCACGGGGCGCAGGCCGGCGGCGGCAGCGGCGGCGATCCCGTCGAGGGTGTCGGCGAGCCGGTCGCGGAAGGCGAGCTTCTTGAAGGTCTCGCGGTCGAGGGTGTCGAGGGAGACGTTCACCCGGTTCAGGCCGGCCTCGACGAGCGGGGCCGCCAGGCGGGTCAGGCCGATCGCGTTCGTGGTCAGGGAGGTGTGCACCGGGGTGTTGCGGACGATCTCGACCAGGCCGGGGCGGAGCAGGGGCTCGCCGCCGGTGTAGCGCACCTCGGTGATTCCCAGCAGGGAGGACGCGATGCCCACCAGCCGGATGATCTCGGCGTCGGTCAGGATGTCGGCGGACGGCAGCCACGGCAGGCCCTCGGGGGGCATGCAGTAGGTGCACCGGAGGCTGCAGCGGTCCGTGAGAGAGACGCGCAGGTCCGTGGCGACCCGACCGTACTGGTCCTGGAGCATGCCCTAAAGCTAGCTCACCAGCCGCGCCGCCTGCTCATGCGCGGGCCGGGCCAGCTTGGCCTCCAGGTCGTGCAGCAGCTCGGCGGCGGCCGTGCCGGGCCAGTCGGCGGGGAGGAGTTCGACCGGAAGTCCGGGATCGAGGTACGGCAGGCGGCGCCAGGCGGTGAGCGCGCGGACCCAGTCGGCCAGGGGATTGTCGCCGCCGACCGTGCCGTAGACGCCGAGGAAGTCCTCGTAGAGGGCCCGGAGTTCCGGGAGGTCCCACCAGGTCTGGATGTCCGGTTCCATCGGGGTACTGCCCACGAAAAGCGTTACATACTGTGACAGATCCATCCGGTCGAGCATCTCGCGCACGGTCGCGTACCGGTGGGCCGGCGCGACCCACACCCCCGGCGCGGCGGTGCCGAACCCGAGCCGGGTGAGCTGGGAGCGCAGGGTGTGCCGGCGCTGCCGCTCGGTCTCGGGCACGGAGAAGATGACCAGCACCCAGCCGTCGTCGAGTTTCGCCGGGCGCGGGTGGAAGATCCGCTCGTCGCCCTCGCGGAGGAGCTGGCCGGCCTCGGGGGTCAGCGCGTACCCGGCGGCGCCGGCGACCTTGCGGGGCTCCAGCAGGCCGCGCCGCTTGAGCCGGGAGATCGCCGAGCGGACGGCGGGTTCGTCCACCCCGAGTTCGGCGAGGATCCGGATCAGGGCGGCAATCGAGAGCCAACCGCCGGTTTCCCGGGCGTAGAGGCCATAGACGGTCACGATCAAGGCGCGGGGGCTCACGGACCCACGATATATGTCGTGTGGCCTTGACTCCCGTCACAAGAACGGAATACTTCGAGATATGGATCTGTCGCCGACCGCCCACGTCGACACGTTCGCCCGCGACCACCTACCGCCGGTGGAACAGTGGCCCGAACTTCTGCTCCTCGACTACCCCGACCGGCTCAACTGCGCCGTCGAGCTGCTCGACATGGCACCCGACCTCGGTCGACCGTGCCTGATCACCCCGTCGGAGACCTGGACCTACGCGGAACTGCTCGCCCGCGCCAACCAGGTCGCCCACGTGCTGGTCGACGACCTCGGCCTGGTGCCCGGCAACCGGGTGCTGCTCCGCGCGCCGAACAACGCCTGGCTGGTGGCCTGCTGGTTCGCCGTGCTCAAGGCCGGCGGCATCGCGGTCACCACCATGGCGCTGCTCCGCGACCACGAGCTGGAGGTGATCGAGGAGATCGCGGCGGTGAACCTGTCCCTCGTGGACGACCGGTTCCCGTGCGGGCTGGACAACGTCGTGCTGTTCGGCGACCTGATCGCGGCGGCCACCAAGAAGCCCGAACAGTTCGCGAACGTGGCGACGGCCGCCGACGACGTGGCCCTGCTCGCGTTCACCTCGGGCACCACCGGCCGGCCCAAGGCCACCATGCACTTCCACCGCGACGTGCTCGCCATCGCGGACACCTTCTCGACACAGGTACTGCGGCCCGACGCCGACGACGTGTTCGCCGGCTCGCCCCCGCTCGGCTTCACCTTCGGGCTCGGCTCACTCGTGATCTTCCCGATGCGGGCCGGGGCCTCGACGGTGCTGCTGGAGAAGGGCACGCCCGACGTGCTGCTGCCGGCCGTCGTCGAGCACAGGGTGACGATCCTGTGCACGGCGCCGACGGCGTACCGGGCGATGCTGGCCGCACTGCCCGAGCTCCCGTACCTGAAGAAGTGTGTTTCCGCTGGTGAACCGCTGCCCAAGGCGACCTGGGAAGCCTGGCACGACGCGACCGGGATCAAGATGATCGACGGCATCGGGGCCACCGAACTGCTGCACATCTTCATCTCGGCGACCGGCGACGACATCCGGCCGGGCTCGACCGGGAAGCCGGTGCCGGGTTTCGTGGCGACGGTGCTGGACGAGGACGGCAACGAGGTCGGGCCCGACGTGGTCGGCCGGCTCGCGGTGAAGGGCCCGACCGGGTGCCGTTACCTGGCCGACGACCGGCAGGCCGTCTACGTGCAGAACGGCTGGAACCTCACCGGCGACACCTACCTGCGCGACGAACACGGCTATTTCTGGTACCAGGCGCGCAGCGACGACATGATCATCTCGGCGGGCATCAACATCGCCCCGCCCGAGGTGGAGTGGGCGCTGCTCAGCCACCCGGACGTGCTCGAATGCGCGGTGGTCGGGCTGCCCGACGACGAGCGCACGATGGTCGTCGCGGCCTACGTGGTGCTGGCGCCCGGGGTGACCGGGGACGCGGCGAAGGCCGATGAGCTGCGGGAACACTGCCGGCGGGAGATCGCGCCGTACAAGATGCCGCGGGTGGTCGAGTTCCTCGCCGCGCTGCCGCGGACGTCCACGGGCAAGGTGCAGAGGTACCGGCTGCGGGACGCCTGAGCTTCCGGTTCCCCGGCGGGCCCCGCCGGGGAACCGGAGAGGCCTGCCGGGAGCCGCTCAGCTCGGGACCGGGGCTCGGCTTCGGGCCCGGGGCTCGGCTTCGGGCCCGGGGCTCGGCTTCGGGCCCGGGGCTCGGCTTCGGGCCCGGGCCTGGCTGGGAGGCCGGTGCGACCCGGGGCCGGAGGTTCAGAGCTTCCTGACCACCGTCACCTGCGCCATCGCCTTCCGGTACCCCAACCAGTCGTTGACCGCGAGCATCGGCCCGTTGGTGCTGTCGTTCCCGGTGTACGCCCGGCTGATCCCGGCCGCCGCCGCCCGCCGCAACGCCTCCACCTTCACGATCTTCGCCAGCCCCAGCCCCCGGTGCGACCGCAGCGTGCCGGTCATGTTCGTCCAGGACCGGCCGGTCTCCGGGTCCGCGATCGTCAGCGTGTACGCCACCGCCCGCTCCCCGTCGAGCGCGACCACGCTGCCCGCCCGGAACAGGTCCGGGTTGCCCCACACGACGCGCAGCCAGTCCTCGTACGGGATCGGGGCGATCTGCACGTTGGTCGGGATGTCCGGGCCGGTGGCGGCCTCCAGGTCGTACACCGCGCGGGGGTCGACGTCGTCGAACGACACCAGCCGGATGTGCCCGGGGCACGCCGCCACCCGGGTCACCTCGCGCGGGTCGACGATCGAGATCTGGGCCGAGTGGCCAGGGCCGGACCCGAAACCGTGCCGGATGGTCCACGCGAGGACCTCGGGCTCGTCGAACACCCGGCCGCGCGCCGTCACCGCGCCGATGTCGGCCAGGTGCGCCAGACCCCGGGTGAGCAGGTCGGTGCCGATGCCGCGCCGCCGGTACTCCGGCCGCACGACGACCCCGATGTCGGCCGCGCCGGGCTCTGAGGTGAACATGCTCAGGCCCGCGCGGGTCCACCCGACGATCCGGCCATCGACCTCCGCCACCTGCCAGCGCAGCTTCACCCACTCGGGCGTGGCGGCGAGGGCGGCCCGGGTGCCCTCGACGCTCGACACGATGAACGGGATCACCTCGGCCCGCAGGAGGTTGATCTCGGCGATGTCACCGTCGGCGACGTCGCGGACCAGGTGGGCACCGGTGGGTACGTCACGGCCCCCGGCGGCCTCGTCGCGGCTCACGTCAGGTCCTTCAGGTACGACCACTGCCGGTCGGTCACCCGGTAGCCGAGCCAGTCGTTCACCGCGAGCATCGGCAGGTTCGTGTAGTCGTTGCTCGTGTACGCGGCGGTCACCCCGACCTCGGCGGCCCTGCGCAGCGACACGGACTTGAGCAGCTTCGCCAGGCCCCGGCCACGGTAGGCGGGCAGGGTGCACGTGCCGCCGGACATCGCCCAGCCGGTCTCGGAGTTGACGTCGAGGAGTACCGAGGAGACAGCCACGCCGTCCACGATAGCCACGACACTCGAGTACCTGTCGAGGTCGGGGGCGTCCCAGAACTTGACCACGAACTCCTCGAACGGGATGCCGTCGTAGGGCACGTCCCCGGGTTCGTCGGCGAACGCGATCGTGTCGAGTTCGTGCACGGCCTCCGGGGTCACCTCGGCCAGGCTGACCACCGTGACGCCGTCCGGCGTGGGCGGCTGCGGGGGCAGCACCCGGGGGTCGATCACCGAGTACCGTTCGCTGGCCCCCTGCCGGAAGCCGTGCCGCTCCGCCCAGGCCAGGGTCTTCGGGTCGTCGTTCGTCCCACACTGGAGCTGGGTGGCGCCGACCGAGCGCAGGTGCTCCTCGGCGGCGGTCAGCAGCGCCGTGCCGATCCCGCGCTCCCGGAACCCGGGGTGCACGAGCAGCGTCAGGGCGGAGGCGCCGACCTGGCTGGTCGTGACGTTGAGCCCGCCGGTGGCGAAGCCGACGACCTGCCCTTCCACCTCCGCGCACAGCCGGATGCCCCGCGCCCTCGCCGGGGCGCTCAGGTACCAGCTGCGCTGGGCGGCGATGCTCGCGCCCAGCCACGGCGTGACCACGGCGCGGATCCGGGCGAAGTGTTCGACATCGTCGACCGTCGCCGGCCGGATGGTGAATTCCGTCATCACAGTGTCCTCATACAGGACCACTGGGTCGCGGTGACCCGGTAGCCGAGCCAGTTGTTGACCGCCAGCATGGGCGTGTTCTGTTCGTCGTTCGCGGTGTACGCCGCCGTGATCCCGGCCGCCGCCACCCGGCGCAGCGACTCGGACTTGACCAGCTTCGCCAGGCCCCGCCCCCGGTACTCCCGCAGGACGCCCGTGCCGCCCGACCAGCTGCGACCCGTGGACAGGTCGGCCTGCACGTTGGTGTGCGCCACGGGCTTCCCGTCCACGACGGCGAGCACGCTCAGCTCGTGCTGCCGGTCGGGGTCGTCCCAGTCGAGGGTCAGCCACTCGTCGTAGGGCACCATCTCGATCGCGATGTCGCCGGGCTCGTCGGTGACGGTGACCCGGTCCAGTTCGTACATCGCCTCGGGGCCGATCTCCGCCGCCGAGCGGAGGGTGACGCCGGGCGGGAGGTCCGGCATCGGCGGCAGGACCTTCGGGTCTGCCACGGAGTAGGACACCGGGCGGCTCGGCTCGAAGTCGAACCGGCGGGCCCAGTCGAGCAGGGCCGGTTCGCCGGGGACCCAGGCGCGCACCCGGCGGGCGCCGATCTCGCCCAGGTGCAGCTCCGCCTCGCCGAACAGCGCCGTGCCGACGCCCTGGCCCCGGTGGTCGGGGCGGACGAGGAGGTCCACGGCCGCCGCGCCCGGCTCCGCGGTGAAGATGTCCAGCTCGGCGGTGACCCTGCCGACCACGGCGCCGTCGGCGACGGCCACCAGGTCCCGTTTGCGGGCCCGGGCGGGCACGGTGGCGAGGTTCCGCCGGTACGCCTCGACGCTGCGCACCAGATACGGGTACTCCGCGAGGCGGAGCGCCGCGATCGCGGGCAGGTCCTCGACCGTCGTCGGCCGGATGATCACTTCGCCTGACATGCCTCCTGTCTAGCAGCAGGCGCCAGTCATTTTCCGGGCATCAGGCCCGAGGAGGATCCGGGGACCCGTCAGCCCGACCACCAGGGCAGCGGCCCGGCCTCGCACTCCACCAGCAGCTCGTCCCGCCGCGCGGTCGCCCGCTGCCCGCCGGTGTCGCCGCGCCGGAAACTGGCCTTCACGGCGGCGTCGGCCAGCTCGGCGGCCAGGTGCCAGTGCTGGAGCTGCGCGTACCCGTCGCTGACGACCAGGAGTTCGCTGGGATCGGGCTCCACGAGGGCGCGGATGTGCGCGACCCGGACGGCGGTGACAGGCGAGTCCCAGCCGTGCCCGGTCACGTCGTGGCACACGCCGAGCCGGGCGAGCATGGTCAGCGCGTCGATCCGGCGGGCCGGCGCGTCGTTGGCGAGGCACTCGTCGGCGAGGGCCACGAGCCGGACCCGGGCCTCCTCGACCCGCCCGAGGCACGCCAGCGCGTACGCCTCGGCGAGCAGCCGGGACGCCCTGCGCGGGTGCCGGACCGGGTCCTCGGCGTCCTCCGCCTCGGCGAGCAGCCGGTCGACGGACAGCGCGCCCATGGTGGCCTTCGCAGCGGCCAGCTCGGCGAGCTGCCAGGGCAGCATCCCGCACGGGTCCTGCCCACGGGTCAGCGCCACGGCGGCTTCGAGCAGCTCGGCGGCGCGGCGGGTCCTGCCCTGGGCGGAAGCGGCGAGCGCCTCGATATGTAGGCCGTAGCCACGGCCGGCCGGGTAGCGGCTGCGCCAGCCCCAGTCCCGTAGTTGTCTGCCGATCGCCACGGCCTCGGAGATTCTGCCCAGCTCCAGGAGCGAGCAGGCTTCCGTGTGGGTGAGCGAGACGGTGCGCTCCCTGTCGGGCGCCAGATCGGGCAACGCAGTCCTCCCGTTCTGTCGTTGGTACCAGAAGATCCTGTGCTCGCAGTCGGCTCTCGTCCATGGTTGCGGTAGGTATCCGACAGGCTTTTTACGTTGATCTTCTTAAACGGGACTTTCAGGGGCAGAGATCAGTGATGATGCCCGTACAGGCTGTGGACAAAAGGAGAGCACGATGGGACGCATTTTCGGCATGCTGCTGGCCTCGATCATCATTGGGCCGATCATCGGGGTGATCGCCCGGCTGCTGATTCCCGGCCGGCAGAACATCACCGTCCTCAAGACCATCGGCGTCGGCATCGCGGCCGCGTTCATCGGCGGCGTGATCGCGCTGCTCTTCAAGGTGGACTCCACCTCGGGCATCGACTGGTGGCAGTGGGCGATCCAGATCGCACTGGGCGTCATCGGCGTGGGCATCGTGGCGGCCGGTGGCAAGAAGGCCTGACGAGCTAGAAGCTTCTTCTGCGGTACCAGACGACGGCGACACCCACCGTCGAGAACGCGAGCCCGGTCGCCCCGGCCACGATCAGCAACTTCGGGTCGGGGAGCCGGGCGTCACGCTGCGTACCCGAGACCGGGACGCCGTCCGGTGCGGCGGTCGGTTCGGGGAGCGGCTCGGGTTCTGCTCTGTACACCCGGGAGTCGGGGGTCTGCTCGACGGCGTCCGGCTCCGGCCCGGCCTGGCCCTGGGGGCTCTGGGCAGGCTGCGGGACCTGGGCCGGCTGCCCGATCATGTTCGGGAATTGTGAGGGCACCGCCGGCTGGGGCGCGAGCGCGGCGGACGGGACGGGGCTCGGCGTGGCGCTCGGGCCGGGGCTCACGACGACCGGAGAAGGGGCTGGCTGCGCCGCGACCGGTGCGGCCAGGAAGAGAACCGCGCCGGCAATGCCGACGCTGACCGCCAGTCGACCCGAGTACCGTCCAGCCACCATCTGGACCCCTCCAAAGGGGCGATGCCACCGGGTTTCAGCTCCACCTCAGGTTACGTCCACAGAGACCCGTTTATCAGGCGTTTCGAGCCGCCGGTGCCGATGCCCGCCAGGCATGGACGGGCCGCCAGCGCGGGACCGCCCTCCGGCGCTGCGGGCCGCCGGTGCGGAGCCGGTCAGGCGTTGCGCGCCGCGACCCAGTGCGGATGCTGCCGGCTGCGCTCACCGGGCTCGGACCCCAGCGGCTCCAGCGGGTGGTCGACCCGGAACCGGAGCCGGTAGCCGACGGCCGCGCGGGCCCGGCCCAGCCAGACCGCGTACCCCGACGGTTCGGGCGGGAAGCCCAGGCCGTACTTGAACCACGGCGGTTGGGCCTGCTGGGCCGCGTACCACCCGATGAGTTCGTCGATTCTGCGGTCGAGCTCGGCGCGCGCCGTCTTCGCGGTCTCCAACGCGGGCCGGTGATCATCCAGGTACGTCCGGTGCCGGCTGAGCTGCTCCTCCAGCACGTCCCGCGCGGCGACGGCCTTGCCGGCCCGGGCCCGCAGGATCGCGTGGTGTCCCCGGTCGACCCGGAGCTGGCGGGCCAGCGCGTGCCGGCGGGTCGGCTGGAGCCAGCTGAACGCGGAGTCGAGCTGGTCGGTCACGGACTCGATGTGCCGGGCGAGGCGTTCCTCGGCGGCGGCGGCCTCGTTGGCGGCGAGCCGGGCGCGGGCGAGCAGGTCGGGGTCCGGGGCGGGCGGGGCGAGCGCCCGGGTGCTCTCGCCGGTGGCGACCTGCCGCCAGAGCAGCCGTTCGTCGCCCCCGGAGCCGGCGCCGGACCCGGGCGGCGGCACGGGCTCGGCCCCGCCGGGCAGCAGGGTGAGCTGCGGACTTGTCGTGAGCTGCGGGGCGGTCGCGTTTCCGAACTCGTGCACGGTGGCCTCTCATGGGCGTCGCCGGTGAGGGCGCCATTCGTTGTACCGGTGAACCCCGGGAGACCAGACGCCAACTATTCGTACAAGTAAGGCTAAATATAATGAATCATCCCACGGATAGCTTCGGTAACTCGCGCGGGACGGTCGAGGATCCGCCCCAGTTCCGCGGCCAGGTCCGCCAGTCCCCGGGGCCGCAGCCCGGCCCGCCCGAGTCCGACCGCGCCGCGGACAGAGCCCCCGAGCGGGGCCCCGAGCGCGGCCCCGACCGCACCCTCGGCCTGCGCCACGAGCTGGCCCACCAGATGGCGCAGCACAACGGGGCGGAACCCGTCGGCCACCTGCCCGGCCCCCGCGAACTGCCGCCGCTGATCGAGCCGGTCTACGCCGAACCGACCTTCGACCCGGAGCTGCACTTCGGCCCCGAGAACCTCGCCGACCACCCGCTGCTGCGCGGCCTGCTCCAGGAACTCCCGCCGCGCGGGGGCCAGCCGCCGAACGTCGAGTGGCTCGACCGGTGGTTCGAGGCGACCCGCTCGATCCTGGACCTGCTGTACAGCCAGGGGTCGTACAAAATAGGAGCATGACGACCCCGAAGATCGAACTGCACGTCCACCTCGAGGGCACCGTCCGCGCGCAGACGCTCCTGGACATCGCCCGCCGCAACGACCAGCCGCTGCCGGCCGACACGGTCGAGGGCCTGGCCTCGCTGTACGAGTTCACCGACTTCGAACACTTCATCCGCACCTGGATGCTGACCACCAACTGCCTGCGCCGCGCGGAGGACTTCCGCCAGATCGTCGTGGACTACGCGCAGGAGGCGGCGTCGCACGGCGTCGTCTACATGGAGGGCATCTTCTCGCCCGCCGAGCGGGTCAACAGCGGGATCCGCTGGTCGGAGATGTTCATCGGGTACACCGAGGGCGCGGTCGAGGCGCGGGAGCGCTTCGGGATCGAGATCCGGTTCACGCCTGACCTGTACCGGAGCATGACCGACTTCGAGCTGGCCGAGGAGTGCGCGCGCCAGTGCGTCCGGTACGCCGAGTACGGCATCGTCGGCATGGGCGTCGGCGGCAAGGAGCAGGGCTATTCGCTGCTGCCGTTCCGCCGCGCCGCCGAGATCGTCCAGGAGGCCGGCCTGGGCTTCGTGCCGCACGCCGGGGAGGGCGCGGGTCCGGAGTCGATCATCGAGGCGCTGGCCCTCGACCCGCACCGGATCCGGCACGGCATCCGCGCCGTGGAGGACCCGGCCGTACTCAAGGAGATCGCCGACCGGGGCATCGTGCTGGACGTGTGCCCGATCTCGAACCTGCGCACCAAGGTCGTGCGGAACCTGGAGGAGCACCCGTTGCCGCAGCTCGTCGCGGCGGGCATCCAGTGCTCGATCAGCACCGACGACCCGGCGATGTTCGACACGGACCTGGCGCGCGACTACGCGGCGGCGGCCTCGCTGGGCTACACGGCGGAGCAGGCCTACGCGGCGGGCGTGGCGGGGGCGCTGGACTTCACGCCGGTGTGACGGCCCGGCCCCGGGCGGCGGCGATCCGTCGCCGTCCGGCCAGCCCGGCAACCGGTCGACACCGCGCCCGGCCGGCGCTCGGCGCTCACCGGCCACCCGACCAGATCAAACCCGCGAGAGCATCATCTGGTTACGCCGCGCCACTCCACCAGGCGCATCGGCACTTCGATGGCGACGCCCCACAGGCACGCCGCACGCTGCGAGCTAGAGCCCTCTGACCTCGGCCTCGAGCCGCACCTCGACCGCCTCCGCATGGTTGCCCTGCGCGTCCAGCAGCTCCGCGAGCAGCAGGAACGAGTCGATCGTGTGCGCCCCGGCCCCGGACGCGATGGTCGCCTCGATCGCGGCCCGCAGCAGCGCGATCGCCTCGACGGTCTGGCCCTGCTTCGCGACGATCCGCGCGGCCATCAGCTCGGCGAGCCCGGCGCGTACGTCGTCGCCGGCCTCCCGGTACGCGTCGGCGGCCTGCAACGCGGGGGCCACGGCCTCCGAGTACCGCTTGAGCACGGCCAGGGAGCGCGCCGTGACGTCGGCCAGCTCGGCGAGCAGCATGGGCTCGCCCAGCCGTTCGGCCTCCTCGCGGGCCTCGGCGAGGTCGTTGAGCCCCAACGGGTCGCCGCTCTCGCACCGGGCCAGCCCGAGCGACCGGCGGACCTGGGCGACCGCGATCGGATCCCGGGTCTGCTCGATGTGGACGAGCGATTCGAGGTACGCGGCGATGGCCGGCGGGAACTTCTCGTCCTGGTGCCACAGCTCGGCGATGGTGAAGTGGATCCGCGCGGGCTCGGCCTGGGAGTTCGGCGAGTCCTTGAGCACTTCGAGGGCCTTGTTCCAGCAGGCCAGCGCGCCGCGCTTGTCGCCGCGCTGCCGGATGGCGACGCCCAGCCAGTACCAGACCTCGCCGGCGAGTTCGGCCAGGTCGGCGACATCGTCCTCGGAGCCGGCGACCCCGTCGGCGGCCACGTCGAGTTCCTCGGTGATCCGGCGGAGCACCTCGACGGCCTCGTCGATCCGGTGCCCGGCGATCAGCAGCGAGCCGAGCTTGCAGCGCAGCGACCAGCGGGCCGTCGCGTCCCACTCGGCGTGCTGGGTGCGCTCGATGGTCCAGCGCAGCCGCTCGGCGGCGGCCACCGGGTCGCCCATCTCCGCGAGGTAGGTGACCTCCAGGGTGGACGCGTGGCCCACCCAGCCGGAGGAGCCGGGCAGGGTGGCGAAGTGCTCGGTGGCCTCGGCGGCGGTCTCCGCGGCGCTCGCGAGCTGGCCGGACACGGCGAGGATCTGGGAGAGCAGGAGCTGGAGGCGCGGCCGGGTGGCCGGGCGCAGCTCGGGGCGGGACAGGGTGGCGCGCAGCACGTGCTCCGCCGCCGCGTACTCGCCGGTGATGGTCAGGGCGTGCGCCAGGGCGTACACGGCGCTGTCGGCCATCCGGTGCGCCCCGCCGGCCCGCGCGTGCTCGACGCCGGTCTGGAGTTCGGAGACGGCCTCCTCGGCGCGCAGCGCGTACAGCAGGACGTGGCCGAGGAGCAGGCGCGGCATGGCGCGGACCCGGAGCGGCAGCTCCTCCCGGTCGTACTCGCTGACCAGGGTCTCCGCGAGCGCCACCTCGTCGCCGGTCAGCGGCTGCACGGCCAGCTCGGCGGAGCGCTCCAGCCAGCCGGCGTGCGCGTCCTCGCCGAGCCCGCGCAGCAGGGCGGCCCGCTCGGCGATGATCGGCGGGATCTCCTCGCGCCGCTCCAGCTCGGACAGCAGCCGGACCCGGTAGCCGAGGACCTCGGCGCGGACCTCGGGGCCCGGGTTGAGGGCGAGCGCGTTGCCCGCCGCGTGGTACGCCGACTCGTACTCGTGCAGTTCGGCCAGTTCGTCGCACCGGTCCAGCCAGCCCTCGGCGGTCGCGGGCAGGCCGAAGTCCATCGGCGGGGCGGACAGCCGGGCGCTGGGCAGAGTGGACAGCGCCACGTCGTAGTGCTCGGCGCGCAGCTCGCTGCGGGTCTCCCCGATGGCGGCGGACACGCTGGCGATGGTCGGCGGGCCGGACAGGCCGAGGGTGAACGCGACGTCGATCGGGACCCGGAGCGGGGCGGCGCCGTGCCCGGCGTCGACGGCACGGCCGAGGACCACGTTGAGCGCGGCCAGCTCGCTCATCAGGTCGCCGATGTGCTTCTCGGCGAGCGCGACGGCCCGGTCGAGGTTGCCGGTCAGGGCGCAGAACAGCAGGTGCTGGGCGACGAGCGCGGGGTGCCCGGCGGGGTCCTTCAGGATCCGGTACCCGCGCAGGTGGGCGCGCCGCGCCTCGCCGAACTGGCCGGCGTGCAGGAACGGCAGGAGGAGCAGCGCGAGGGCGTGCTCGTCCTCCTGGCCGAGGTAGGTCTCCAGGAGCTGCGCGTCGTCGAGTTCGGCGGCGGCGGCGCAGCGGGGGCAGTCAGCCATGGTCCAGCCCACTCAGGTCTTCTTCGAGTGCCGCGAGCTGTACGAGGTCGAGCAACGCGCCACTCAGAAGTTCGGTGTCGACACCGCGCAGCGGCAGGTGGCCGTGGAGACGGGCCTGGGCGTGAAGGAGCTGCACAGTACGTGACAGTACGGTCTGATCGGATAGTCGCGCCAGATGCTGAATGATCGGGCTGCGATGATTTAGGCACAAAGTAGCGGGATCGCCCAGGTAGAGCACGGGCAGACTGGCGGGTTCGAACGACTTGACCACCGTCGCGCAGCCCGTGGCGGCCAGCGCCGAGTCCGCCACCTTACGCAGCCTGAGCTGGGCGACCCGGTCCGAGAGCGGCGGGTCGTCGAGGTCGGCCATGATGTCGGACACCTCGACCCGCTCCACGGTGACGTCGTCGTAGAGCTCCGGGAGCTGTTCGAGGAGTTTCACGTCGTGCAGGTGGCCGGCGTTCACGAAGGGCGTGTTGCGGCCGGCGATCGGGGCGAGCTGCCGGAACACGTCCCGGGTCGTCGCGTACCGCACGTGCCGGGTCCGGCCGAGCAGCTCGGTGAGCGTGAGCCGCCCCGCGCTGGTCTCGAACGGCAGCCAGCGGGTGATGATCCTGGCCAGCTCGGGGTCCTGGGCCGCGTGGATCTTCAGCGCCAGGTGGTGGGTGTTCACGAACTGGGTGAGCCGGCGCGGCTGGCGCGCGGACAGCAGCAGCAGCCAGCTGCGCAGGGTCTGGCCGAGCTGGGTGCGCGCCTCGGCACGGTCGGCGGGCAGCGCGCCGGCGTCGAGGACGCACCGGGCGAAGAACGCCCACTCGGGCAGCAGGTCGGCGCCGTCGTCCTCCAGCAGCAGGCCGTCGCGGTACAGCGCGTGCTTCTGGACGGCGCGGGGCGCGGGCGACGTGGGCAGGATGTACGCCACGCCGAACGTCTCGCCGGTGGGCTTCTTGAGCGCGACCATGTCGAGCGGGTCGGCGTCGAGCAGCTCCGCCCCGTACTCCGCGATCTCCAGGGGCTTGTCCAGCAGCCACGGGGGCTGGCGGTTCACGTTCTGGGTCGCGCCGCCGGGCATCGCCACGTCCACCGGGATGGGCGACATCTCGGCGAACCGCCGGGCCAGCTCCACGACCTTGGACGTGTTCAGCAGGGTCTCGCCCCGCCGGCGGCGCAGGGTGACGGTCGTGCCGGTCAGGTCGTCCTCGACGGCCGTGGTGGTGTGCGTCCCGCTGATCCGGCCGACCCACTTGGTGCCCGCGCTGGTCCGGGTGACGGAGTCGCTGACCAGGAGGCCGGCCACCAGGCCGTCCTCGCCGGGCAACCGACCGTCGGGCACGGTGGTCTCGCCGTCGTCACTGATCTGGAACTGGCCCCTGTTCACGTCCGCCGGGACAATCCGGATCCGCTTGGCGTTTCTCGTCACCGAATGACGAATCAGTTCGGCGAGATAGCGCTGCGGATCGGGATAACGCAGCTTGAGCAGGGTCGGCAGATCCACCCGGAACGCCTTGGCCACGTCGCCTCCCTGCCCCTCACCGACACAGTCCGCCACCAGCCTAGGCCGTGTCCCCACGATGGGCATAGGCGTGTCCGGCAGATCATGCCGATCTGCCGGACACAACATGATTCAGTGGGGCAGAACACGTGCCATCTCGGTGAGCAGTGCGTGATCGTCGGAGTCCTGGCTCAACTCCCACGCCATCAGCCCGCGCAACTTCACCGACTTCACCAACGCGACGCGCAACGCGATCGATGTCGGGTCCGTGTAGGTGATCAGGGTCGTGGTCGATTCCGTGTACGGAGCGGAGCAGGTCCCATCTGGGTTAAACGCGCCGCACAGCTGATGGGTTGCGGTCCCGTACAGGGAAGGTTCCCCGGTGAGCGGATTGCGGCTGAACTGCAGGCCCTGGGCCTTACTGATGTCCCGATAGGTCGGATTGGGCGTCGAATCCCAGCGCAAAGTGTTCGCGTCCAGCCCGCGGCTGTCGTGCTTCTTGTAGAGGCCGTCGGTGCGGAGGAACTGGATTCCGTAGAACGGCACCCCGACAACGAGTTTGTTCGCCGGAACGCCGTTTTGCAGATAGTGCACGACAGTGCCCACCGTGTTCGCGGTGAGATCGGAGGAGTTGGCGTCCCTCGGGTCCCATCCGAACGGCGAGGAGGGACCGGTCTTCTGGTCGCCGCCGACCGTGTAGTCGTAGGTCATGACATTGACCCAGTCGAGTATCTTCGCGACCTTCGAGAGCTCGAAATACTTCGTGCTCTTCGATGTGGCCGGCAGCGCGGCGGTCAGCAGGTAGTGCTTGCCAGTCGACTTTCCGACAGTGTCGAGCTGCGTGCGGAACTCCTGGAACAGCGCCGTGGCGTTCTTCCGGTCCTCCGGGCGCGGGTCGACGTTGCCGCCGGCCACCTGCGTCGGGTACTCCCAGTCGATGTCGATCCCGTCGAACACCCCGGCGGCGGCACCGGGGCCGCCCGCGTTCTCCGGCCAGCCGCCCGTGGGCAGGTCACCCTTGATGAAGGTGTCGACACAGGATTTGACGACGGCCGCCCGGCGCTCGGGGGTCTGCGCGACCTTGGAGAACCACGTCGACTTCGTCCAACCCCCGAGCGAGATCTCGACCTTCAGATGGGGGTACTTGGCCTTGAGCTTGCGGATCTGGTTGAAGTTGCCGTAGAGCCGCTGCTCGGGGTAGTTGTCCGCGACGCCGTCGACCGTGTTCTCCGGGCCCCAGTAGACCTGCTGGTACTCGGCCCAGGGGTCGACCGGCGCGCAGCCGACCTTGCCGGTGGCCTCGTCGAAGGTCGGGTAGCCGAACGCGTACTGGATCACGTTCAGCTTCGTGGCCGGGATGTCCTTCACGAAGTACTGCCGGCCGTAGACGTCCCAGCCCGCGTAGTACGCGGTGACGACCTTGCTCGGGACGTCGTTGCCGGCGGCTGCGGGGGCCGGGGCGGCCGGGGTGGCCGGGTCCGCCAGCGCCGGGGCGGCGGCGAGGGTGGAGAGCAGGGCGGCGCCGACCAGGGCGGCGGCCCAGCGTCTGGCTGGTGGCATGGCGTTCCTCCAGGTGTCCGTAGAGGACCACCCTGACGACCCCGGGCACTGACTGTCAATACTCTTAACTATTTCCATGTCTCGTGGTGTCTACTGCCACCGGATGACGATCGGCCCGCTGTTGTCGTCGAGGGCGGCGTCCGCCAGGGTCTCGCCGAACGTCATCTGCGTCCCGACGTTCAGCGACGGCGGCCCGCCCTGGGTGACGTCGGCGTTGTCGTAGGCCACGTGGGCGGTGAACTCCACCTCGATGACCCGGGACTCGCCCGGCTTCAGCTCGCCCGAGTGGCACGTGCTGAGCCGCACGAACGGTTCCCCGCGTTCCGGACCGCAGCCGGTACCGGTCTGCCGCAGCCACTCGGGCACCCGGATGTTCAGGGCCACGGACGGTGCCGCCAGGGTGCCGTTGTTCGTCACCGTGACCTTGAGGACCCCGCGGCGCTGGCTCTTCACCTCCGGACCGAGGACCAGGTCGGCGGAGGTGACGGCCAGGTCGACGTAGCGCTGGTTCGCCGGGAACGTCGTCGGTCCGTCCACCTGGGTGAACGCCCCGCCGCGCCAGGCGTACGTGCGCCACTGCGGCTCCGTGCGGTGCTCGGCGTCGGCGGCCCGGGACACCTGGTGGTCGGACACCTGCGCCGAGACCGTTCCGCCCGGCTCCCGGCGCAGGTCGTAGATGGTCGCGACGGGGCCGCCGGGCTCGTTCCGCACCACCGTGCCCATCGTCGCGAACGTGCCGGGGCCGGTGGGACGGAAGGTGACCACCTGGAGGCTCGGGTCCCGGACCGCGCACGTGATCAGCGCCGTGATCTCGATGGTGCCGTCGCCGTCCAGGTCCGACTCCACCGTCTTCAGGATGGTGTAGTTCAGCTCGCCGTCCAGGACGCTCACCCCGGCCCGGAAGGTGAACCGGCCGCCCCCGCACAGCGAGGTCGCGCCCCGGCCCGGAAGGTCCAGGGTGGCGTGGGCCAGCTGCGCGTCGATCCCGCCGAACACCTCCCGGGCGGCCGACGGCCGGGGCGAGGCGCCCGGCGAGGGGCTGTGCGTCGGGCGCGGCGAGGCGCTCGGCGTCACGGTGCCGCCGGGAACCGGACCCGGCCCCGGGGCGGAGCCCCGCGTCGCGAACGCGGCCACGGGCACGGCGACGGCGAGCACGGTCACCACCCCGGCGGCCAGGGTCCGCACCCTGCGCTGGTGGCGCACCGTCGCGTGCGCCTGCCGGGTTCCGGCCGGCTTCACGAACGGTGCCGTCTCCTCGCGCAGCTCGGCGAACGCGCCGTTGATCAGGTTCAGGTCGTCGGACTCAGACATCGCGCTTCTCCTTCAGCTGCGTGGCGAGCGCCGCACGACCGCGGTGCAGCCAGGACTTGACCGTGCCCTCGGCGACGCCCTCCTGGCGGGCGATGTCGGCGATCGGCAGGTCCGCGAGGTGGTGCAGGATCACGGCCCGGCGGTGGGCGGGCGGCAGGGTGGCCAGGGCGGCGGCGATCGCGACCCGGTCCGGGGACGGCCCGGCGACGTGTTCCTCGCGCTGTCCACGCAGGAACCCGAGCGCGACCTTCGCCCGGCGGAACCGGTTGGTCGCCAGGTTCATGGCGACCCGGCGCACCCAGGCGACCGGCTCCTCGTACCCGGAGATCCTCGACCACCGGGCCAGCGCCCGGCAGAAAGCCTCCTGGACCACGTCCTGGGCGTGGCCCAGGTCATTGGTGTAGGCGAACAGCTGGATCGTCAGCCCCCGGAAGTGGGCCGCGTAGAAGTCGTCGAAGCTGGTGCCGACGTCCGGCACCGCCCCGACTCCCCCGTCTTCCTGCAACGTCACCACTCTGCTTCCTCCCCGTGCGGCCAGACGTCCTGGCTGGCTCGGGAACTACACACCGCTGGGTGGGGAAGGGTTGCAGGGGACTTTCAGCGCCGGAAGGCCAGGGCCGCCGCGCCGATCACCCCCGCCTCCGTGAGCTCCGCCGGGAGTACCCGCAGACCGCGGAGGAAGTCCAGGCCCGCCAGGCGGCCGATCCAGTCCCGCAGCGGGTCGAAGAGCAGGGGACCGCTGGCCGCGACGCCACCGCCGATCACCACGGTGTCGAGGTCCACGATCGCGGCGGCGCTGAGGATGCCGGCGGCCAGGGCCTTGGCGCCCTGGTCGAAGGCCGCGAGGGCGACCGGGTCACCGGCGGCGGCCGAGGCGGCGAGGTCGCGGGCGGTGGGGGCCGGTCTGTCGGGGGCGGCCGGAGGCGCGGCGCTGGGCGGGGCCACGACGGGGGACCAGCCGTTCGACACGGCCCACCGGACCAACGACGGACCCGACGAGTACGCCTCCACGCAGCCCCGGCTCCCGCACGCGCACGCCGGCCCGTCCGGGTCCACGATCGCGTGCCCGATGTGCCCGGCGTTGCCCGACGGGCCGAGGATCAGCTCGCCCGAGAGGATCAGGCCGCCACCGACGCCGGTGGACACCACCATGCCGAGCAGGGCGGCGCTGCCCCGGCCCGCGCCGAGCCAGTGCTCCGCGAGGGCGAAGCAGTGCCCGTCCCCGGCGAGGACCACGGGCCGGCCGAGCGCGGTGGTCAGCCTCTTGACCAGCGGGAACTCACGCCACGCGGGGGTGTTCAGCGGGCTGACGGTACCCCCGAAAGGGTCTAGTGGTCCTGCCGAGCCCACACCGATCACGGGCGCGTCGAACGGGGTCAGCAGGTCCAGCACCGCCTCGAACACCACCTCCGGGTCGTCGGTGACCGGGGTGGGGACGACGCGGTGCCCGTGCACCGTGCCGTCCCGCCCGACCACGCCGGCCGCGAGTTTGGTCCCGCCGATGTCCAGGGCCAGTACTTCGGTCATCTCCGCTGCTCTCAGTGCTTGTGGTGGTTGTCTGGCTGCCGTGGGTCACCCGGATGTTCCAGCCCCTCGACGAGCGTCAGCCGCTCGGCCCGGGACCGGTCCAACCAGTGGGCGAAGGTTCTTCGCCGGGCGGCGGCGAGGAGTGCGGCCCGGATCGCGGGCGCGTCGTCCTCAAAGGAGGGTAGAGCCCCGGGGATGATCTCCTCGACGGTCCACTCGTGTTCGCCGATCGGGTCACCCGCTCGGGTCTCGCCGCGCTCGACGCCGGCCCGGACCGCCCGGGGCAGCTCCTCCAGGGTCACCGGCCCCAGCGGCTGCCAGGGACCGCCGTCGAGCCGGTGCCGGAGCCGCCACCGGTCGGGTGCCGGCCGCGCCCACGCCTCCCAGTAGCGCCGGACCTCCTCCTCGGGCACCGTCACCCCGCCCGTGACCTGTGCGAACGCGGCCCGGACGGCGGGGGAGCCCTCGTAGGCGGCGGCGGTGATCGAGCCGTACTCCACCGCCGCGACCGGGTCGAGCGGTCCCGGGTCGACGGCGGGCGCGTCGAGGGTGGCGCAGAGCTCCTCGGTGAGGATCACCTGCGCGACCCAGCGGACGAGCTGGCGGCCCTCCGAGCTCTCCGGCACCGGGAGCGCGGCGGCCCGGGAGCTGCGCCGCAGCCCGTCGAGCCGCCGGTCGAGCCGGTCGCGCGGGATGGGCCGCCCGTCGAGATACCCGAGGACCGCCCCGGTCCCCGGGCCCGCCCCGGGACCGGCCGCGACCACCACCTGCTCCGTCACACCACCACCTCGACCTTGACCGTAGGCGCGTACTGGCACCGCCCGAACCACAGCACCTTCGCCATCGCCCACGCGTGCCCCGGCTCGAAGTCCGCCGGCACGCTCACTGCGAACTCGACCACCCGGGTCTCCCCCGGCCCGACCCCGAACCCGCTGACCACCGCCGGGAACAGCTCCCACGTCCCCCACGGCGACACCAGGTGCACCTCCCCGTGGATCTCGTCCCGGGTCGTGTTGGTCAGGGTGACGCCGAGGGTGCCGGTGCCGCCCGGGCGGACCACGAGGCTCGTCGACAGCGCCGCCACGGCCAGCCCGGTGTCGCGGGACGTGACCGAGGTCGTGCCCTGCGCGGCCGTCCAGTCCTCCGGCAGGTTCTCGATCGGCGTCGGCAGCACGCCCGGCAGGTCACCGACCGCGACCGTGACGACGTCCTCGGACCCGTCGATGCCGGCGGCGACGAAGTACAGGCCGTCGGGGCACGCGCCGGGGGTCACGGTGGCGGTGAACCGGGTGTGGCCGTCCGCCGGCAGCCGGTAGACGCGCTGGGCGGGGGAGACGGACCAGCCCTCGGGTACCCGGAGCGTGGCCAGCCCCTCGACGGCCGTGTCCTGGACCTGGCTGGCGAGGACCACCTCGACCTCGAACGGCTCCCCGGCGGTGCGCAGGATCCCGGGTGTCGCGGTGACCGTGACCGGCGCGTACCCGATCGGGGCCGGCCCCCGGTTGTGCAGCCAGTACCGCGAGTAGGCCGGCACGATCTCCGAAACCGCGCCGAGTACCTCGCCCCCGGCGACCGCGCCGACCGGAGTACCCACGTATGTCACAACTGTCGAGCCTGCCAGGTCAAGGCTCCCGGCGGGGCCCGAGGGGCTTTCCAGCAGGTCGGCGACCTGCAAGGAGTCCAGCGCGAACCCGTCGAGGCGGGCGGTCCGGCCGAGCCCCGTGCTCTCCGCGAGCCGGACCGTGACGCCACGCGCCGGGTCGACCCCGGCCCCGGAGCCGGCCGCGATCGGGTTGCCGGTCGGCTTGAGCGCGCTGAGCAGTACCTCCCGCTGGGGTTCGACCCGCAGGAAGGAGTGCGTGGCGGGGAAGGTGCCCGGCTGCGCGCCGAGTACCCGGGGCAGCAGCGGCGTCGAGTGCTCCTGGCCGCGCGACGGCAGGGTCGAGGCGCGCCAGTCCCCGTCGCCGGCCACCAGGGCGTAGGTGAACTCGTGCGTCCAGTGCTGCATCTGGAAGCTCAGCCCGTCGGGGGCGGTCCGGCGCGGCGGGTCGATCCACACCCCGGACGGCCAGCCGGTGCACGACCGCATCAGCGACAGGTGCAGCGCGCCGGTCGGGTCGACGGCGAACCCGGGCAGGCCGTAGGTGAGCAGGGCGACCGTGCCGTCGGTGAGCGGTTCGGTGTTCGCGCCCAGGGTCGGGGCGGTGATCGTGGCGTCGGCGACATCGGTGACCAGGGCCGGCAGGTCGCGGAGCACGATCAGGGCCGGGAGCGCGCGGGCGTCGCGCAGGTCGGCGTTGGGCTGCCAGACCTCGGTGAGCGGCTTGGCGGCCGGCACCCAGACCCACGGGTGCTCGCCCGGGTCGGTGTCGCCGAGGATCTCGCGGGCCAACTCGTTGGTGTCGGGGCCGCCGAGGACGATCCGGAAGTCGGGCAGGTTGGAGTCGACGTCGAGCCAGCCGTACCGGGACCAGTCGGCGCTGGAGGTGGTGGCCGTGACGCCGACCCGGGCCAGGGCGACGACCAGGTCGCGGGCGTCCGGGGCGCTGGCCAGGTCGGGGACGACCACCTCGGCCACGCCCAGCGCCCGGGACGTCCCGTCGCTCAGCGCCACCCGGGCCGTCGAGCCCAGCCCGAACCACGTGTTCGCCGGGTTGTCCAGCGTCCACGGGGCCTCGGCGACGTCCACGTCCGGCAGCGCGTAGCCGCGTCCGACGACGGCGGAGGCGACCTCGGAGATCGGCAGCGCGCCGGGCAGGTCGATCGGGAACTTCACCCGCAGCAGCTTGTCCACGCCCGCGTAGTCGAGGACCCGGGTGGAGCATTCGAGCTGGTCGGAGCCGTGCCAGAGGGTGACGGTCTGTTCGTAGGCGAGCCCGTCGACGACGCCGGTCGAGATCAGCCGCTCCCCGAGGTCGCTGGTCTCCTTCCGCACGGTCCCCGCGCCGGCCGCCGAGGAAACCACCTTTCCGTTGGGTACGAGGTGCCACGGCCCCTCGCCGAAGTCCGGATGCGCCGGGTACTCGGCGTACAGCCGCAGCTCGTTGCCCACCTCGCCGGCCTGGAGCAGCTCGCGCCCGCCGGCCAGGATGCTCGACAGCGCGCCACCCCGGGCCGGGTCCGCCGTGACCGTCAGGGCCGCGTTGCCGATCGTGTGGCCGGCGGCGGCCGACCAGCCCCCGGCGGTGCCCTCGACCAGCGAGAACGTCGTCCAGCCCAGGGCCGGCACGTCGGCGGCGCGGAACACCAGCGTGCCCCGGTCGCGCACCGCGCGTACCCCACGAATGGTCTTGTCGGTCCTGACCCTGACGAGTCCGGTGCGGTCGAAGCCCAGGGTGTTGGCCACCACCACCGACTCGCCGTCCAGCGCGATCTGGCCGGTCAGCGCGTCGAGCGCCCGGTCCCGCACGTCGGAGGCCAGGTCGAACGCCTCCCGCCAGCCCGCCAACAGGTCGATGTACACCTGGTCGGACTCCGAACCCGTGATCGCGTCGTGGTGCGCGCCGTACGCCAACTGGCGCCAGACCTTGTCGATCGCGGCCTCCGGGTAGCGCCCGAGGCCGTGCAGGCTCGCGATCGTCGCCAGCTTCTCCGCGTCGGTGACCGCCACCTCCCCGGCCCGCTGCGCCTGCTTCGTGTCGATGTAGGACACGTCCTTGCCCGTGTAGACCGGGTTCATGTCCCGGGTCTGCGGCGCGGGCCGGCCGATCTGCGAGCGCACCCCGTCGAGGAAGTCGCGCGGGATGGCGCACCGGAACCTGGGCCAGACGTACTTCTCCGCCCAGCTGCGGTGGATCGCCGTCACCCACTTGTTCGGCGGGGTGTAGTCCGTGCCGACCGGCAGCAGGATGTGCTTCGTCGCGGCCACCGGCTTCAGGTTGCGGTACAGCTGGAAGACCGCCTGCTCCGCCTCCTCCAGAGTCGCCGATGAGTCCATCCACCAGCCCGCCGAGTAGTGGTTCGGCATGTAGTGGGTCAGCACGCCCAGCCCGGACGGCGAGATCCACTCGAACTCGCTCGGGAACTGCATCACCGTCGCGTCGCCCTTGGCGTCCCGGAAGTTCTTCTGGATCGGCCCCCACTGGTGGAACGGGCCGCGCGCCCAGGCGCTGCCGGTCAGCCCGGCGTCGGCCAGGTAGCCCGGGAACTGCGGGTCGTGGCCGAACACGTCGAGCTGCCAGGCCGTCTGCGGGTCGCCGTGCAGGATGCCGCGCTGGTAGCCGATGCCGTAGACGATGTTGCGGATCGTGGTCTCCGCGCCCGTCAGGTTGGTGCTCGGCTCGTTGTACGTGCCGCCCATCAGCTCGACCCGGCCCTCGCGCAGCAGCCTGCGCAGGTCCTCCTTGCGCTCGGGGTGCACGTCGAAGTACGGCTTCAGGTAGTCGATCTCGGCGAGCACGAACCTGTAGTCCGGGTCCCGGAGCGCCAGGTCGATGTGCGTGTCCACCAGGCGGAACGCGTTGCGCTCCCACAGCGGGCGGGTGCTCGCGTCCCCGGACAGCCACTCCCACGGGGACGTGTACGCCGCCTGGGTGTTCCACCAGACCGGGTCGTAGTGGAAGTGGGAGATGAGGTGCATGGTGTAGCCGGGCTCTTCGAGGGTGAAGGTGGTGTCCAGGCTCGCGGTGCCGGCGGTGATGGTGATCCGGCGGGTGGGGCGGGGGCGGCTGGGGTGGGCGGTTGTCCCGGGCGCCGATCCGGCCGGCTCGGAGGGCCCGGCGTTCGCCGACGCTGATCCGACGTTCTCCGGCGCCGATCCGGCGGCCGCGTCGGTGCCGGCCAGACCCGGCTGGTCGACGGCCCGGTCGGTGTCCAACCCGACCTCGACGACCACCTCGCCCGCCCCCGCGGGGATCTCCGCGCCCCCCGTGGCCTCGCCGGTGACGGTCAGAATCGTGCTCTCGGTGGTGTCCCGGACGATCGTCACGCGCAGGACCTGGCGGGGGGCCTCTTCGGTACCGACGAACAGGTCGGTCGACTCGGCGGCGGTGATCTGCATGCGGCCACTGTAAGGTCCGCGATGCCCTGATGGCAACGTTGTCATAGTGCCTGTTTCGCGCGCCCCGGTATCCCCCGCCATATCGATCATCCCGAACCCTTGCCCCGAGATGGCAACGTTGTCATGCTGGCGGCCACACCAGACGAATCCCCCTTCGGAGGTCGACAGTGCCAACGCTCAGTCGTCGCACCCTGCTCATCGCCGGCGCGGTCGGGGCCGCGGGCGCCACCGTCGGAGCCGGCCCGGCCGCCGCGACCCCCGGCGGCCCGGCCCCGCACCCCGGCATGGCGGGCGCGGCCCCGACGGCGACCCCGCCTCCACCGGCCGGCCAGCCCTTCGCGCCCAACTGGTTCCCCGCCGACATCCCCGGCTGGTCCCCCGACACCGACCCCGACGCCCGGTTCAACCGGAGCACCACCCCGCTGACCAGCAGGATCATCGACCGGCACACCACCGCCAACCCCGAGGCCCGCAGGCGGCGGATCCTCGCGCTGTCCGTGTTCGGCAACACCGACGGCAACCCCTCGCAGGGCAGCGCCCAGTTCGACTACTACACCAGCGAGTTCTGGCAGTACATCGACAGCCTGGTGTTCTGGGGCGGCTCCGCGAGCGAGGGCCTGATCCTCGCCCCGAACCCCACGGTCACCGACGCGGCGCACCGCAACAGCGTCCCCGTGCACGGCACCGTCTTCTTCCCGCCGAACGTCTACGGCGGCGACCTCGACCGGGTCCGGCAGTTCCTCCGCCGCGACGCGCTCGGCAGGTTCCCCGTCGCCGACGGCCTGGCCCGGATCAGCCGCTACTACGGCTTCGAGGGCTGGTTCATCAACCAGGAGACCGACGGGGCCGATCCGGCGCTCGCCGAGGAGATGCGGCTGTTCGTCGTCGCGCTGAAGGCCAGGACATCCGTCATCTGGTACGACGCCATGAACACCACCGGACACATCGGCTGGCGGGGCCGGCTCGACGAGCTGAACGCCCCGTACTTCGCCACCTCCGACACCATGTTCGTCGACTTCCGCTGGGACTACCCGGACCTGCCGTCCTCGGCCGCGTACGCCCGGGGGATGGGCCGCGACCCCGGCCAGCTCTTCTGCGGCGTCGACACCGGGTGGCGGCAGTTCACGGTGCAGCTCGACTTCGACGCGGTGTTCCCCGCCGAGGACCACAACGGGCTGTCCATCGGCCTGTACCGGCCGGACTTCACCCTGACCAGCATCGACGACAAGACGCAGTACGAGGCCCGCGAGCAGCGGTTCTGGGTCGGCGCGGACGGCGACCCGACCACCTCGACCGCCGACGCGGACGGCTGGAGGGGCGTCTCCGCCAAGGTCGCCGAGGCGGCGGTGGTGACCCGGGTCCCGTTCGCGACGACGTTCAACACCGGGCACGGGCGGCTGTGGGCGTCGGGTGGCCGGGTGTGGCAGCGCGGCGAGTGGAACAACCTGACCGCGCAGGACGTCCTGCCGACCTGGCGCTGGCGGGTCACCGGGTCGCCCCTGACGGCGTCCTACGACTACGCGACGGTGTGGGAGGGCGGTTCGTCCCTCCGGCTGACCGGCGCGCTGACCACCCCGACCCGCGTCGACCTGTACGCGACCCGGGTCCGCCTCTCCGCCGGCAACCGGATCTCCCTGACCGCTACGGCGACCCGGGCGGCAACGGTGCCGGGCGGAGCGGGCGGACCAGGCGGAGCACCGGAGCCCGGCATCGGCGGCGACACCGCGTCGGCCGACGCCACCGCGCCCGGCGCGCCGGCCCGCGACGAACTCCGGATCAGTGCTCTCCTCCGGTTCCTCGACGCCCCCGACACCGACGTCGAGGTCCCCCTCGGCCGGTTCGGTGACCGCTGGACCACCCGGGATTCCGGTTTGTCGCGCTTCCACGGCCGGACCCTGATCCGGATCGCCCTCCGGATCAGCGGCACCCCGGGCCCCACCGACCTCCACATCGGCCGGTTGGCCCTGGAGGAGGAGGCCGACCGCGAGCCCCGCCCGGTGCGCGGCGTCCGGGTCGACGGCAACCGAATCACCTGGTCGGGCGGCCCGGGCCGCTACGACGTCCGCGCCGTCGACCGCCGGGGGGCCAGGACCTGGCTGGGCCGCACCACGGGCACGGCCTTCTACGCGGCGTCGATCCCCGCCGATACCAAGATCGAAGTCCTCGCGCTCTGACCCTGCCGCGCGGAGCCGGGGACACGGTGTACCCGGCTCCGTGCCACCCCCGGGCCGGCCGTCCCTCCCGCCCCCGTGGTGCGCCCGCCCCGGCCGGCCCTCCGACCCCGGCGGCGCCCCGTCGCGATCCCGAACAAGTCCGAACGGCGCTCCTGGCGTGCCGGCTGCCGAACCCCGCGGCGGGCATGTCAGGATGGGTCGCCGTGGGAGACTCGACAATGGCTGGCCGGTTCTACGCCGACCTGCATATACATTCGAAGTACTCCCGTGCCTGCAGCAAGGACTGCGACCTCGAGAACCTCGCCTGGTACGCGCGCCGCAAGGGCATCGGCCTCGTCGGGACCGGAGATTTCACCCACCCGGCCTGGTTCGCGCATCTGAAGGACAACCTGGTCGAAGCCGAGCCGGGGCTCTATGTCCTGCGCGCCGACATCGCGGGCGGCGTCAATCAGCGGCTGCCGAAGAATCTGCGCGGCCAGACCCGCTTCATGCTGTCGGTGGAGATCTCGACGATCTACAAGCGAGGCGACAAGACTCGCAAAGTACACCATCTCATCTATCTTCCCGATCTTGCCGCTGTCGAGCGGTTCAACACCGCGCTCGGCCGGATCGGCAACCTGGGCTCGGACGGCCGGCCGATCATCGGTCTCGACTCCCGCGACCTGCTGGAGATCGTGCTCCAGGCCAGCCCGGACGGCTATCTGGTCCCCGCGCACATCTGGACGCCGTGGTTCTCCGCGCTGGGCTCGAAGTCCGGTTTCGATGCGATAGCGGACTGTTATCTTGACCTGGCCGACTATATTTTCGCCGTGGAAACCGGCCTCTCCAGCGACCCCGAGATGAACTCTCGCGTGTCCTCGCTGGCCGGCTACACGATGCTCAGCAATTCCGACGCGCATTCCCCGCCGATGCTCGGCCGCGAGGCGACCGCCTTCTCCACCCCATTCGACTACTTCGCCATTCGCGACGCGCTGCGCACCAAATCCGGCTACGAGGGCACGCTGGAATTCTTCCCCGAGGAGGGGAAGTACCACGCCGACGGCCACCGCAACTGCGACGTCGTGCTCACCCCGAGCGAGACGATCAAGCTCGGCGGCAAGTGCCCCGGCTGCGGCAAGCCGGTGACCGTGGGCGTGCTGAGCCGGATCGAGGCGCTCGCCGACCGCCCCGCGACGCCGGACCCGCGCGCGACCAGCATCATCCCGCTGCCGGAGATCCTCGGCGAGCTCAACGGCGTCGGCCCGAAGACCAAGACCGTCGCCGGGAAGATCGACGCGCTGGTCGCGGAGCTGGGGCCGGAGTTCGAGATCCTGACCAGCACCCCGATCGAGGACGTGGCGAAGGCCGGCGGCGAGCTGCTCGGCGAGGCCATCGACCGGCTGCGGCGCGGCGACGTGCGGCGCGAGTCCGGCTTCGACGGGGAGTACGGCACGATCCGGCTCTTCGACCCCGCCGAGCTGCGCGCCGAGGCGACCCTGTTCGACGGGCTGTTCGAGAAGGTGCCCGCGCCGAAGAAACCGAAGAAGCCCAAGGTCGTCGCCGAGCCGGAGTTCGACTACGACCTCGAACCGCGCCGCGAGCCCACCGACCTGCCCGCGCCGTCGCCGCACGAGCCGATGGAGCCCGTGCTGCTCGGCATGGAGGAGGTCGGCACCGGCCTGCTCGACCGGCTCGACGCGATGCAGCGGGTGGCCGCGTCCGCCTCGACGGGCGCGATGCTGATCGTGGCCGGCCCGGGCACGGGCAAGACCCGGACCCTGACCCACCGCATCGCGTACCTGGTGGCGGAGCTCGGCGTCGCCCCCGCCTCCTGCCTGGCGATCACGTTCACCCGGCGCGCGGCCGGCGAGCTGGCCGAGCGGCTGCACGCCCTCCTGCCGGACCGGGCCGCCGAGCTGAACGTCGGCACCTTCCACAGCCTCGGCATGCAGATCCTCCGCGAGCACCACGACCGGTTCGGGCTGGCCGCCGACTTCCAGGTCACCGCCGAGGAGGAGGTGCCCGACGGCTTCGTGGGCATGGACGACCTGATCAGCCTGCCGGTCCAGCTGCTGTCGGCGGACCCGGCCCTGGCGGACCGGTACCAGGCGCGGTGGCCGTGGATCTTCGTCGACGAGTACCAGGACGTGGACGAGGCCCAGTACAAGCTGCTGACCCTGTTGTGCCCGCCCGACGGCAACCTGTACGCGATCGGCGACCCCGACCAGGCGATCTACGCGTTCCGGGGCGCCGACGTGAAGTACTTCCTCCGGTTCGCCGAGGACTTCCCCCAGGCGCGCACGGTCCGGCTGACCCGCAACTACCGTTCGGCCGCCCCGATCCTGGCCGCCGCCGTGCAGGCCATCGCGCCCGGCTCGCTCGTGCAGGGCCGGATCCTGGAGCCGGCCCGCCGCGACCCGGACCCGACCCTCGTCGGGTTGTACGCGGCGTCCAGCGAGGCCGACGAGGCAGACCACGTGGTGCGCACCATCGAGGAGCTGGTCGGCGGCTCCTCGCACCACGCGATCGACTCGGGCCGGGCGTCGGGGCACACCAGCCTGGAGGTCGGCTTCTCCGACATCGCCGTGTTGTACCGGACGGACGCGCAGGCCAAGCCCCTGCTCGCCGCCCTGGAGCGCGCCGGCATCCCGGTGCAGAAGCGCTCGCACAACCGGCTCACCGACCGGGCAGGGGTCCGGGCGATCGCCCGCGAGCTGCCGTTCCTGGCCGGCACGGTGGCCGCCAGGATCCGGGCCGCCGCCGCCGGGCTCAGTTCGGGCACCCTCGCGGGGGCCGGGCTGGAGGCCGCCGACGTGCACACCGCCGTCGAGTTGCTCGCCCCGCTGGCCCGCCGCTGTGGGGACGATCTGGACCAACTACTCACCGAGTTGCGTACCGGGGCAGAAGTCGACGCCCTGGACCCCCGCGCGGATCAGGTGACCCTTCTCACGCTGCACGCGGCGAAAGGGCTGGAGTTCCCGGTCGTGTTCATGGTGGGCTGCGAGAACGGCCTGCTCCCACTGCGGTTCCCGGGTCAGGAATCCGACGAGGCCGAAGAGCGCCGGCTCTTCTTCGTAGGATTGACCCGGGCACAGGACCGCCTGTATCTGTCACATGCGGCCCGGCGCTTCCGGCACGGAGCCGAGCGGGAACTGCCGCCCAGTCCGTTCCTGTCCGCGATCGATGCGTCACTCCTGGCCAAACGGGGAGCCGGAGTCTCCCGCCGAAAGCCCCGCGACCAGCAGTTGCGGCTGCTCTAGACCCCTCAAGGAGAACCATGTCGAACTACGGGCCGCCGCCCGGGGATCCCGGTCAGCAGCAGCCGTATGGTCCGCCGCCCCCGCCGAACGACCCGTACGCGGCACCTCCCACGTCGCCGTACGGACCGGGTGCCCCCCAGCAGCCGCCGACGTACGGCCCGGGCGCGGCCGGCTACGGCCCGCCCCCGCCCAGCGATCCGTACGGGCAGCCCCAGCAGCAGCCGGACCCCTACAACCAGCCGGGGTACGGGCAGCCGCAGCAGCCCCAGCCCGGCTACGGCCAGCCCCAGCAGCAGTCGCCGTACGGGCAGCCGCAGTACGACCCGACCCAGCAGTACCCGGGCCAGCCGATGTCGGGTCCGCCGATGTCCGGGCCGCCCATGTCGGGTCCGCCGGTGACGGGCATGCCGCAGCAGGGCTGGAGCGACCCGCAGCCGTGGACGCAGGCCCCGCCGCCGAAGAAGAGCAAGACCGGTCTGATCGTCGGCATCCTCGTGGTCGCGTTCGTGCTCCTGCTGGCCTGCGGCGGCGGCGCGTACTTCCTGATCAACAAGGACAAGAAGTCCCCGACGCCGACCCCGACGCCGAGCAGTTCCCCGACCCCGTCGCCGACGCCCTCGCCGACCCCGAGCGCGTCGAAGTCGCCGGACAAGACGACCGCGCTCCGGGCGATCACGCCGGGCAAGTGCATCAAGAACTCGGGCACCAACGAGAGCCCGGACATCTCGATCGTGGCCTGCGGCGCGGGCACGTACGAGGTGCTGAAGAACGTCCCCGGCCAGGCCGACGCGAAGGCGTGTGACGGCGTCGCGGGCTACACGACGAGCTACACCAGCAAGAACCCGCTGTACGAGTCGCTCAGCTTCACCCTGTGCCTGAAGACGCGCACGTCGTAACTCCGGATCGAGAAGCGGGCCCGCTCCGGTGGGCCCGCTTTTTCGTACCCCTCGAATCTTGCGTTTTTGCTAGAGAGGGTTAGATCGGTCTAGCGGTAGGCGAGGCCCGACAGGCGCCACGCCAGCATCCGGCGGAACCCCGGGAACAGGGCCAGCCCCCTGATCAGCAGGTTGCGCACCGGCCGGAGCGCGCGCGGCACGGTCGCGATCCGGGTCATCCGGTCCGTGAACGCCACCACCTGGGCGGCGACCGGCCGCCGACGGGCTCCGTACCCGTCCAGCACCGACTCCGGCGCCCCGCCCAGCACGGCCGCCAGCGCCTCGGCGAGCGGCACCGCGTCCTGGATGCCGGTGTTCATGCCCTGGCCGCCGGCCGGGCTGTGCACGTGCGCGGCGTCCCCGGCGAGCAGCACCCGGCCCGACCGGTAGGTGTCGGCCACCCGGTGGTGCACCCGGAACCGCGAGCCCCAGGTGACCTCCTCCACGACCAGCCCGTGGGCGCGGGGCCCCCGGGTGTCGAGCAGCCGCTGCACGTAGGCCGCGTCGGGGTGTTCGGGCGCGTCGTCCACGGTGGCGACGATCCGGACCGTGCCGCCGGGCAGCGGGGCGGTGACCAGGATGCCGTCCCGGGAGAAGTAGAGCCCGGCCTCGGCGGCGGGCATCGGGCCCCGGAGCCGCACGTCCGCGAGGGAGAACGACGCCGGGTAGCTGCCGCCGGTGAACCCGATCCCGGCCTGCTCGCGGACGGTGCTGTGCGCGCCGTCGGCGCCGACGATCCACCGCGCCCGGACCTCGGTGCCGTCGTCCAGGGTGGCCGCGCCGGTCGCCGGGTCGAGGGCGACCAGGGTGCGGGGCCGCAGCACGGTGCCGCCCAGCTCGGTGAGCCGGGCGAGCAGGATCTCCTCGGTGCGGAACTGCGGGATGAACACCATCTGCGGGTACTTCGTCGGCAGGTGCCCGAACCGCACCTCCACCAGCACGGTGTCCCGGTCCCGCAGCACGAACCGGTCCGCGGGCAGCCCCGCGTCGACGAGCCGCCGGGCCACGTCCAGGTCGTCGAGGACCTCCAGGGTGCGGGCGTGCACGACGCCGGCCCGGGAGGTGTTGGCGCCCTCGGCGAGCTGGTCGATCACGGTGACGTCGACGCCGCGCCGGGCGAGGGCGGCGGCGAGGGTGAGGCCGGTGGGGCCGGCTCCGACCACGAGGACATCTGTGCTGAGCATCGAAGGCTCCCCAGTTTGGTCAACGGCTGTTGACTTAGACGGTAGGCCCGCCCTCCCAGGATTGTCAACGCGCGTTGGCCTACAATCGTTGACATGACAGCAGCGACGGGCGGACGGCGCTCCGACCGCACCCGGGCCGCGATCCTGACCGCCGCCCGCGAACGGTTCGCCGCCGACGGCTACGAGAAGGCCACCATCCGGGCCATCGCCGCCGACGCGGGCATCGACCCGGCCATGGTGATGCGCTACTACGGCAACAAGGAGGGCCTGTTCGCGGTCGCCGCACAACTCGACCTGCGGCTCCCCGACCTGGCCGCCCTCGACCGGGCCGCGATCGGCGACACCCTCGCCGGGCACCTGTTCGACCGGTGGGAGGACGACGACGCCCTGGTCGCGATGCTCCGCGCCGGGGTCAGCAACGCCGACGTCCTCGACCGGCTGCGGGAGATCTTCGCCCGACAGGTCGGGTCCGCCGTCGCCGCCGTGTGCCCGGACGACCCGGCGACCCGGGCCGGGCTGGTCGCGACCCAGGCGCTCGGGCTGGCCCTGTGCCGGTACGTGCTGCGGCTGCCGCCCGTGGTCGGGTTCACCCGGGAGCAGGTGGTCGCCTGGCTGGGGCCGACGTTCCAGCGCTACATCGTGGGGAACTAGGCGGTGGGCTGACTCCGCAGGTACCTGCCGAAGTGCGGCACCGTGAACGCCACCGTGCCGCGCTCGCCCGAGTAGATCAGGCCCTTCTTGATCAGCGCGTCGCGCGCCGGGGACAGGCTCGCCGGCTTCCGGCCCAGGCTGCGGGCGATCTCGGCGGTCGGCACCGCGTCGGAGTCCCCCAGCTCGGCCATCGTGCGCATGTACTCGCGCTCGGCGGGCGTCGCCCGGTCGTACCGCGAACCGAAGAAGCCCACGGCCAGCTCCGCCTCCGCCTCCGGGGCGGCCACCCGCACGTCCTCCACCGTGACCGGGGTGCGCGGGGCGTGGTCCCACACCGACTTGCCGTAGGCCTGGATGAAGTAGGGATAGCCGCCCGAGCGCTCGTACAGCTCGATCAGCGCCTTCTCCTCGAACTCCACGTCCTCCCGGCGCGCCGGCAGCGTCAACGCCAGGTCGGCGGACTCGCGCCCCAACCGGTCGATCCGCATATAGCGGAAGAGCCGCTCCGAATAGGACTTGCTCGCCGACAGCACCGCCGGCAGGTGCGGCAGCCCCGCGCCGACCACGATCAGCGGCGCGCCGGTCTGGGACAGCTCGTGGCACGCCGCGCACAGGGCCGAGACGTCCGCCGCCGGCAGGTCCTGCAACTCGTCGATGAAGACCGCGATGCCGGTACCGACGTCCGTGGCCACCCCCGCCGCCGCCGTGAACAGCTCCACCAGGTCGATCTCGATGTCCCCCGAGTCGGCGCGCCCGTGGGTGGGCGGCACGTCGATCCCTGGCGACCAGCGGTCCTTGAGCTTGGTGTCCGCCGCGTTCACCCTCAGCGCGAACGCCTTCAGCACGCCGAGGAACTCGTCGATCCGGGCCGGGGCCGGGTGCCGGGGCGCGAGCTCGCGGACGGCCATGTGCAGGGCGGCGGTCAACGGCCGGCGCAGCGACTGGTCGGGGCGGGCCTCCAGTTTGCCGGTGCCCCACAGCGCGCCCATGGCCTGGCTGCGCAGGGTGTTGAGCAGGACCGTCTTGCCGACGCCGCGCAGGCCGGTGAGGATCAGGCTGCGTTCGGGGCGGCCCCGGGCGACCCGTTCGAGGACGATCTCGAAGGCGTCGAGTTCGCGGTCGCGGCCGGCGAGTTCCGGGGGGCGCTGGCCGGCGCCGGGGGCGTACGGATTCCGGATCGGCTCCATCCTCGGAGAATATCCAGCTGTCTAGTGCCGGGGGTAGAAGCCGGTAGAACCTGTCATACCCGGCGGGTGGGCCGGGTGCCGGTGGGGTCGCCGGGACGCGGGCGGCTCGGGCCGGGCGCGGATCGGGGTGCGGTCAGCCCCGGGCCGGGGCTTCACGGGGCCTGGGTCGGCCCCTCACGGCGCCCACCCCACCGCCTCACACCAGAACCGGGCCAGAAACGCCCCCGGCTCCTCCCCCCAGGCCCGCCACGCCCCCTGGATCTCCGCCATCTCCTCCCTGGTCGCCCATCCCTCGGTCACCATCCGCAGCGCCGACGCCGGATAGCCGAACAGGCTCGCCGTGAACTCCCCGATCCCCCGGGTCTCGTCGGGCGTGCCGTGGTGCGTGGCCCGCGCGTACCCCTCGCAGCGTTCGAAGCCCGCCTCGGCCAGCAACGACCGTAGTCGCTTGCCCACGAACGGGCTGGTCCCGGCCCGCATCTGGCGCATCAGCTCGTAGGACCGCTGGAGCACGGGGTTGGTCGGGTGCAGCAGTTCCCCGTCCCAGTCGGCGTCGACGAGGCCGATCACCGCGCCGGGCCGGGCCACCCGGCGGGCCTCGCGCAGCACGGCGAGCGGGTCGGCGACGTGCTGGAGCAGCGCGCTGGCGAAGATCGCGTCGAAGCTGGCGTCGGGGAACGGCAGGTCGTGCACGTCGGCCGGGACGAGGGTGATGTCGTGCCCGCCCTCCGGCAGCCCGGGATCGCGGTCCACCCCGGTCGTGGGGCCGGGGGCCACGGCGGCGGCGAGCCCGACGGTGATCGAGCCGGGGCCGCAGCCCAGGTCGAGCAGCGCCATGCCCGGCCGCAGGTGCGGGAGGAAGAAGGCGGCGTGCGAGTCGGCGGTGCGGCGGGCGAAGTTGGCGCGCCGCCGGTGCATGTGTTCCCGCGCAGTGGAGTCCATGACCCGGACATTCGCACGGTCACCGCGCGGGGGCCATCGATTTAGATCAAGGGCAGTTGACCCATTCCTCGGTACCGTCGGTGAAGGTCTGCCGCTTCCAGATCGGCAGCCGCGCCTTGACCTCGTCCACCAGCCGCGCGCACGCCTCGAACGCGGCGGCCCGGTGCGCGGTGCACACGGCGGCGGCCAGGGCCACGTCGCCGATCTCCAGCGGGCCGACCCGGTGGCTGACCGCGACGGCGTACACGTTCGGGTCGGCGGCCAGTTCGGCGGCGACCTCGGCGAGGATGGCGGCGGCGGTCGGGTGCCCCTCGTACTCCAGGGACGCCACCTGCCGGCCGTGGTCGTGGTCGCGCACCACGCCCTTGAAGGTGACGACCGCCCCGGCCCGCGCGTCCGCCACGAACTTCTCGTGCGCCGCGATGTCCAGCGGTTCCGCCGTGACCTCGGTGTGGATCATGCGAACTCTCCCGGGTACAGGGGCAGCGGCGCCAGCTCGACGACCGTACCCGCCGCGCCGTGCGTCCCCGGCGGGATCACCGCGAACCCGACGGCCCGCGCGAGGCCGCGCAGCATCGAGGACCCGGCGTGCGGCAGCGCGTGGGCCAGCCCGTCCGCGTCGAGCCGGACCAGGGCCAGGTGGGTGTAATCGCCCCGGCCCGGAATGTCGGAGCCCAGGGTGACCTTCGGCAGGTCCGTACCCCGGCCGGACAGCCCCGCGACCAGCGGCGCGACCAGCGAGACCAGGGCGACGACCGCCGACTGCGGGTTGCCGGGCAGCCCGCCGAGGAACTTGCCCCCGGGCAGCCTGGCCAGCAGCATCGGGAAGCCGGGCCGGACCCGGACCGTGTTCACCACGTACTCCGCGCCGAGCGCCGCCAGCGCCGGGTGCAGGTGGTCCACCGGCCCGTGCATCGTGCCGCCCGTGGTGCACACCAGGTCGGCGCGCGCCAGGGCCGCCTCGATCGCCTCGACGTGCGCGTCGAGGGTGTCCTTGACCGGGGGCCCGACCGGGGCGACCTCGCAGCCGTACCGGGCCAGCCACGCCGGCAGCTGCGGCCCCAGCGCGTCCCGGACCCGACCCGCGCCCGGCAGCCCCTCCGTGAGCAGCTCGTCCCCGAAGACCAGCAGCTCGGCGCGCACCGGCCGGCGGACCGGCAGTGTCTGGTAACCGCAGGAGGCGGCAAGACCGACAACCCCGGGCGTCACGGGGGTACCGGCCGGCAGCAGCTCCTCGCCCCGCGCCGCCTCCTCGCCCGCGTCCCGCCAGTCCCGCATCGCCCGGGCCTGGCCACGGACCCCGTCCTGCTCGGTGCTCGAATCCTCGACCCGCACGATGGCCGCCACCCCGTCGGGCACCGAGGCCCCGGTCGCGATCTCCACGCACGTGCCGTCCTCGCCGAGCGGCGCCGGATCGTCCCCGGCGAGCACCCGGCCGACGATCCGCCACGGCTGCGGCCCGCGCCCCGCCCAGCCGTCCACACTGGAGGTCGGGAAGGCCGGCAGATCGGTCAGCGTGACCAGCGGTTCGCCCAGCGTACGGCCGTCGGCGGCGGCCAGCGGCACGGTCTCGGTGACCGGCGGGACGGCCGCCCCGGCGGCGTGGCAGGCGGCGCGCGCCTCGGCCCAGGTCAACATCAGTGGTCGCCTCCGCTCAACTGGGACACCGCGTGGGCGAGCAGCGGACCCAGCACGGCCAGGCCGTCGCGGGCGCCGCCGGTCGAGCCGGGCAGGTTCACCACCAGCGTACGACCGGCCACCCCGGCCAGGCCCCGCGACAGCGCGGCCGTCGGCACCTTCGCGTACGCCCGGATGGCCTCCGCGATCCCCGGCACCTGGTAGTCGAGCAGCGGGCGGGTCTCGTCCGGGGTGCGGTCGGTGGGGTTGATCCCCGTACCGCCGCTGGTCAGGACCACATCCGCGTGGTCGAACACCGCCGCGCGGATCGCCTCGCCCACCGCCGCGCCGTCGGGGACGACCACGGGGACGTCCACCTCGAAGCCGAGGTCGCGCAGGCCGGCGACGAGGATCGGGCCGGACCTGTCCTCGTAGACGCCGGCGGCGGCCCGGTTGGAGGCGACGATGACGACGGCGCGACCGGCGCTGCCCGGCGCGACCGGTGAGGGCTCCGGGGAGCCGGCCGGTCCTGCGTGCGGGGAGCCTGCCGGTGCGCCGTGCGGGGTGTCCGACGGCAGGAAGTCCGAGAGCCCCGCCGGCCCGGAGTGGGCGTGCCCGGACTGGCCGGTCGGCCCGATGTGCTCCGTCGGCCCGACGTGCTCGTGGGCCCCGACATTCGCGGGCGAACCGGCGTGCTCGTGGGCCCCGGGGTGCTCGTGCGACCCCGGGTGCGCCGCACCGGCGCGCCCCACGCGTGGGGTGGACCCCGTCGACCAGGGCTGCTGCTCCGTCACGGCCGCACCCACTCGCCGGTCTTGCCGCCCAGCTTGCGCGTCACCCGTACCCCCTCGATGGATGCGGCCGGATCCACGGCCTTGATCATGTCGATCAGCGCGAGCCCCGCGGCGGCCACTGCCGTCAGGGCCTCCATCTCGACCCCGGTCCGGTCCGCCGTCCGGGTGGTCACCGCGATCTCGACCCGGTCCGCGCCGGGCGTCAGGTCGACCGTGACGCCGTGCAGCGCGATCGGGTGGCAGAGCGGGATGAGGTCCGGCGTCTTCTTCGCGCCCATGATGCCGGCCAGCCGGGCCACGGCGAGCGCGTCGCCCTTGGGCAGCCCGCCCGACTGGAGCAGGCCGATCACCTCCGCCGTGGTCACGACGGTCCCGACGGCGGTGGCGCTGCGGGCCGTCACGTCCTTCGCGGAGACGTCCACCATCCGGGCGGCCCCGGCGGCGTCGACGTGCGTCAACCCTCGTTCGCTGCTCGCGCTCATGTCGCCCATTCTGCCCCGCGATGATCGAGCGGCTAGGTTGGGCTCGTGGCTGCGCACTGGATGAGACGGGCAAACCGGGCGGGTGGCGGCGTCGCCGTCGACCTCGGGCTCTATCTGCTGTCGGCGGGGTTCGCCTGGCTCACCGCCAGCTCCAACCTCCCGGCACACCGCCCGTGGGGGGCGATAGCCGCCATCGGGTACGCGGTCGCCGCGCTCGCCGCCCTCGTCCAGCTGGTCACCCGCAACCGGGGCGGACGGGGCGCCGTCGTCCTGGGCACCTGGGGCGCGGTCTGCCTGCTGCCGCTGGTCTTCGAGGCGGTGCAGCGCGCCGACGGGCGGCTCGACCGGGCCCAGGAGGAGGTGCTCGTCGTCGAGAACTCCGGCATCCGGATGCTGGAGACCGGCAGCCCGTTCCTGAGCCGGGCGGACATCGCGGCCATCCCCGAACCCCTGCTGGGCTACACGCCGTACCAGCCGGCGATGGCGGTGTTCGGGCTGCCCAGGGCGGTGCTGGGCGCGCACTGGTACACCGATGCGCGGGTGTATTTCGCCCTGGTGACCGCGCTGTGCCTGTTCCTGGCGCTGCGGACCGCCACGACGTCACCGCCGCGCCTGTCGAAGGCCGGCCTGCTGTCGCCCGCCTCCGGGACGACCCCCGCGTCGACCGGGGACGAGGCGAACGGGGCGGGGTCCCCGGACGTCCGGACGGCCGGGACGAGCGGGCGGGTACGGGCGCTCCAGGCGGTCACCGTGCTGCCCGTGGCGGCCCTGACCCTCGCCACCGGCGGCGACGACCTGCCGGTGCTGGCGCTGACCCTGCTCGGGCTCGCCTACCTGGCCCGGGGGAAGGACACCGCCACCGGCGTCGTGCTCGGCCTGGCGGCGGCCCTGAAGCTCTTCGCGTGGCCGGTCGCGGCCGTAGTCCTCATCGCGCGGCTGCTCACGAGGCGGTCCACGGGTGCGGGGATCGGGAAACTCGCCGTGCCGATGATCGCGATCCCGGTACTGACCGCGCTGCCCGCGCTGGTCGTCAACCCGGGCGCGTTCGTGGAGAACGTCCTGAAATTCCCGCTCGGTCACGGGCTGGTGAAGAGCCCGGCGGCGAGCCCGCTGCCGGGGCACCTGATCACCGAGAACGTGCCCGGTGGCCGGTACATCGCCCTCGGCCTGCTCGGGCTCGCGGCCTGCGCGCTCGGCTGGTGGCTACTGCGCCGGCCACCACGCACAGCGGCGGCCGCAGCCGCGGTGTGTGCCACCGGACTGCTGACCGCCATGCTGCTGATGCCCGCGACCCGGTTCGGCTACCTGCTCTACCCGGCCGCGTACGCCTTGTGGATCCCGTTCCTGGGCTCCCTCGGTCCTGTGAGGGAGCCCGACCCGGCCTAGACCGCGTTGTACGGGTTCTGGCTGGCGTCCCCGTAGTGCACGGTGTCGAAGTTGCCGTCGTAGTTCGCGTCGGTGGTGGTGTTCCACTGACCGTCCTCGTCGGAGTCCGTCTTCACCGAGTCGTACTTCTCGTCCAGGTTCCGGTCGTCGTAGACGGTGTCGGCCCGGCCGTTGTAGTTGTTGTCCGCCACCACGTGGTCGAACGTGCCGTCCTCGTTGGTGTCGACACCCGCGAGATCGGTGTTCCCGTCGTGGTTGCGGTCGGCGACCTCGCGGTCCTGCCACCCGTTCCCGTTCGTGTCACCGGTGTGGGTCTCGAACTTGCCGTCGAAGTCGTTGTCGTACTCGGCCGACTCGATCAGGCCGTCGCCGTCGTGGTCGTGACCCACGAAGTCGGTCTGACCGTCCCCGTTCTGGTCGACCAGGATGTTGTACCCACCAGAGCCGTCCGACTCGATGGTGTGGTCATCCCAGGTGCCGTCGCCGTCAGCGTCAACAGTGGTGTCGTAGCTCATGGTGAGGGTTCCTAACTAGTTGTTGGCGAAGGGGTTCGGGGACTGACCGGCGAGCGGGTTGGTCTCGGTGTCACCGTAGTGCACGGTGTCGTAGTTCCCGTCGAAGTTGGAGTCGGTCGTGGTCACGTTCGCCTGACCGTCCTGGTCGTAGTCCTTGGCGTCGAAGTCGGCGTTGCCGTCGAAGTTGCGGTCCAGCGTGCTGTGGTCCACGACGCCGTCGTAGTTGTCGTCGGCGTAGACGGCGTCGACGCGCTGGTCGTCGTTGCGGTCGAGCGAGTTGGTGTCGAAGCGGCCGTCGTGGTTGCGGTCGCCCAGCTGCTGGTCGGCGTCGCCGTCGTCGTCGCGGTCGATCGTCGCGGTGTCGAGGTCGTGGCCCGCGCCGTACTGGTGGGTGTAGCCGACCTCGTCGTTGCCGTCGCCGTCGGCGTCGGTGCCCGCGTAGTCCGCGAAGCCGTCGTGGTTGGTGTCGACGACCGTCTCGGAGTGGCCGTCGGAGTAGTCGGCGGTGATGCCGTGGTCGGCGGAACCGTCGTGGTCGAAGTCGAACTCGCTCATCTTGCTCTCCTCAGGCGGGGTGGCTGTGTGTCACCACGATACGAAAGCGGAACAAGTTTTAGCTCCCGGGTTCGTGCCACCCCCAGCAGGTACCGTTGGGGGATGCAGATCACCTGTCCGAAGTGCCACGCCGAGATGCGTCAGTACGAGCGCAGTGGCATCGTCATCGACCAGTGCACTGAGTGCCGAGGCGTGTTCCTCGACCGTGGTGAGCTGGAGAAAATCATTCAGGGCGAGGGTTCGCCGGCGGGTCGGAGCCCGCAGTCGCAGCAGTCGCACACCCCTCCGCCGCCCCCGCCGCCGGCCGCCTACCCGGCCCAGCCGCACCAGCCCCAGCCCGGTTACGGCTACCCGCCGCCGCCCCCGCCGCCGCCGGTCTACGCGCAGCCCGGATACGGACATGGGCACGTCAGCCATGGTTACCGGCACGGTGGCCACGGCCACGGCTACCGCCACGGGCGCCGCAGGAAGGGCTTCCTCGGCGAACTTTTCGACTAATCGCTACGGAGTGTGACAGAGGGGACTCCACGGGGTCCCCTCCCGCACCTGTACCCCACCCCGACTGTCCCCAAGTTGACAGAGCAATTTCGAGGACCTTTCAGACCAACCGGTCACCCAGCTCCGTCCGCGCGTACAGCACCACCCTGCCGGCCCGGGTCCGCGCCACCAGTCCGGCCCGGCGGAGCACCCCGAGCTGCTGGGACACCGCGCTCGGGGTCACCCCCAGACGGCGGGCGAGCTCCGTGGTCGACGCCGGCCCGTCGAGCCCCGCCAGCAGCACCGCCCGGGGCCGGCCCACCAGTTCGGCCAGGGCTTCGGGGGGCCGGATGTCGGCGGTCTCCCACAGCGTGCCGACCCCCCGCGCCAGGTACATGACCGTGGGCGGCTCGTCCGGGCTCACCTGGCTGATCGTCTGGGGCACGAACAGGCCGGGTACCAGCCACAGGCCGCGCCCGGCGACGTCGACCTCGTAGTCCAGGCCCGCGCCCGCGTACAGGCGCAGCTCGCCCTCCGTCCAGCGCACCCGGTGGTCCAGGTCGGTGAACACGGCCGCCGCGCCGTCCCGGGCGAGCAGGCGGGCCCGGTGCAGCATGTCGGCCTCCAGTACCCCGCGCATCCGGGGCCAGTGCGGGGCGACCGCGCGGTGCCAGTACCTGCCGAGGGTTTCAGCGATCGACGCCGGGGAGCGGCGCAGCAGGTCGGGCACGGGTTCGGCGGCGTAGACGGCGCGGATGTCCGCCGCGGCCCTGGCCGGCGGGGTGTCGGCGACCCGGCCCAGCTCCTCGGAGAGGTCCGGCAGGGGCGAGGTGGGGCGCGGGGTGACGAAGTCGGGCAGCCAGCCGCGCGTCGACCCGATCAGGGCGCGCAGCACGGCCACGTCTGCGGGGTCCAGCTCGGCGAGGGCGGCCCGGGTGGCCCGGATCCAGGGCAGGTGCAGCACGTACCGCTCCGGCCAGCGCAGCGCCCACAGGCTCGTCGTGGTCTCCAGCAGCGGCGAGCACGCGAACCGCATGTCCGCGAGATCCTCGACGCCCAGCCGGTACGTGATCATTAAGCCCCATCCTAAATCTCTGCCCGGCGGCCGGCGGCTCTGGTTCGTTGGGGGCATGTCTTCCGTCGTGCACCAGATCGCCCGGCCACACGGCTCGCCCACCGGGGCGGAGTTCGCGCTGGTCACCGGGCCCACCCCGACCCCGACGCCCGGCACCGCCCTCGTCGAGAACCTCTACCTGTCCGTCGACCCCTACATGCGCCAGGTGATGGACGACGGCGACCTGCACGCCCCCATGGAGGGCCGCGCCCTCGGCCGGATCGTCGCGTCGCTGGACCCCGCGCTCCCCGTCGGCGGGCTCGTCTTCCACCGGCACGGCTGGCGCACCCACGCCCTCGTGACGCCCGCCGACTCCCGGCCGCTGCCCGACCTCCCCGGCGTGCCCCTCAGCGCCCATCTGGGGGTACTCGGCGGCACCGGCCTGTCCGCCTACGTGGGTCTGGTCCGCATCGCCCAGCTGCGACCCGGCGAGACCGTGTTCATCTCGGCGGCGGCCGGCGCGGTCGGCAGCGCGGCCGGCCAGCTCGCCCGGCTGCTCGGCGCGTCCCGCGTCATCGGCAGCACCGGCTCGGCCGCCAAGGCCCGGCACCTCACCGACGCCCTGGGCTTCGACGCGGCCCTCGACTACCGGGCCGGCGACCTCACCGGCCAGCTCGCGAAGGCGGCCCCCGACGGCATCGACGTGTACCTCGACAACGTCGGCGGCGACCACCTCGAAGCCGCGATCGCCTCGTTGCGGGAGCACGGCCGGATCGCCTGGTGCGGGGCGGTGGCCCAGTACAGCAGCCTCGAACCGCCGGCCGCGCCGCGCAACCTGTTCGAGGTGATGGCCAAGAGCCTGCGGCTGGAGGGGTTCCTGGTCCGCGAGCACCTGGACGCGCGCCCCGCGCTGGAGGAGCTGCTCGTCCCGCACATCCAGAGTGGACGGGTGTCGGTCGACGAGACGGTGGTGGACGGCATCGACAACATGGTGTCGGCGTTCCTGGGGATGTTGCGGGGGGAGAATCTGGGGAAGATGATCGTGCGGCTGTGACGGCCGGGTGGGGGCCTGCGGCGCTGGGTCGGGGGACGGCCGTGGCTCAGCGCACGTGGCAGCGGCCTCGGCTCAGCGGGTGGGCAGCGCCCGGGTCAGGAGGTGCCGACGCCCGTGAACAGGATCGTCGTGACGCCCGCGCTGATCACCGAAGCCGCGAAGCCCACCGACATCGCCTGCCAGCCCCGGGTCATCATCCGGATCGGCACGGTCAGGACCAGCCCCATCACGACGGCGGTCACGATCACCGCCGGCTTGAGGTGGATGCCGCCGCCGGTCGACGTCCGGGAGAAGAACAGGAACCAGAGCACGAAGAGGAAGGCGGGGACCAGATACCATCCGGCCGTGGCCATCATGGCTGGTAGCACCCTGCGTTCAGCCGAGGCGGGGTCCCTGTGTCGAGGTCCGTCCCAGGTTCCGATGCCTTTGTCCACGTCCGGCATTATTCCTCATTCCGTGACCTGTATCCATCCGCCGTTCGGGCGGTTCCGCCGGCAGTTTCGACACGCCGTGAATTCCGACACGCCCGACTATCTTTCGTCCACAGGCTGTGGGGATTGTTTTCGCAGCTCAGGACCCTGTGGGCAAGTTATCCACAGAAGTTGTGCACAGGCTGTCCACAGGGTTATGCACCGCCGGAGGGCACTTATCCACAGGTTATCCACAGAGTTATCCACAGGCAGATTTGGCTGTGGGGCTGCGGGTTCCTAGTGTCAGACGAATGCTTCCGGCGCGTCGGCGCCGTTCGGGGGGCTCAGCGGCGAACACTCGTGCGTAGCCGCAGGTGAGGGGGACGGCGTGGCCGTATCGGATGACGTGAAGCCCGGCAACGCACCCACAACCAACACCTACGACGGCGCGGGCTACGACCGCACGCCACCGCAGGACGTCGCGGCCGAGCAGTGCGTCCTCGGCGGCATGCTGCTCAGCAAGGACGCCATCGCCGACGTCGTCGAGATCCTCCGCCTCCCCGACTTCTACAAGCCCGTACACGCGACGATCTTCGACACGATCCTCGACCTGTACGGCCGGGGCGAGCCCGCCGACCCGATCACCGTGGCCGCGGCGCTCACCGACGCGGGTGAGATCGGCCGGGTCGGCGGCGTGCCGTACCTGCACACGCTCGTCAACATGGTCCCCACGGCCGCGAACGCCTCCTACTACGCCCGGATCGTCGCCGAGCGCGCCATCCTCCGCCGCCTCGTCGAGGCCGGCACCCGCGTGGTCCAACTCGGGTACGGCGCCGGTGCCGGGGCCGGCCGCGACGTCGACGATGTCGTGGACCTCGCCCAGCAGGCCATCTACGACGTGACCGAGAAGCGGGTCAGCGAGGACTACTCGGTCCTCAGCGACCTGCTCCAGCCCACCCTGGACGAGATCGAGGCGATCGGCGCGGCCGGCGGCGCGATGACGGGCGTCCCGACCGGGTTCACCGACCTCGACCGCCTCCTGGGCGGCCTGCACCCGGGCCAGCTGGTGATCGTCGCCGGCCGCCCCGGCTTGGGCAAGTCGACCATCGCCATGGATTTCGCCCGGTCCGCCTCGTTGAAGCATGGTTTGTCCAGCGCGCTGTTCAGCCTCGAAATGAGCAAGATCGAGATTGTGATGCGTCTGCTGTCGGCGGAGGCCCGCGTACCCCTCCACGTCCTTCGCTCCGGGCAGTTGTCCGACGACGACTGGACGAAGCTGGCCCGCCGGATGGGCGAGATCAGCGAGGCCCCGCTGTTCGTGGACGACACGCCCAACATGACGCTGATGGAGATCCGGGCCAAGGCCCGCCGGTTGAAGCAGCGCAACGACCTCAAGCTGGTCTGCGTCGACTACCTCCAGCTGATGAGCTCGCCGAAGAAGACCGAGAGCCGGCAGCAGGAGGTCGCGGAGATCTCCCGTGGGCTCAAGCTCCTGGCCAAGGAGATCCAGTGCCCGGTGATCGCGGCGTGTCAGCTGAACCGTGGCCCCGAGCAGCGCACCGACAAGCGGCCGCAGCTGTCCGACCTGCGTGAGTCGGGCTCGATCGAGCAGGACGCCGACGTCGTGATCCTGCTGCACCGTGACGACTACTACGACAAGGAGTCCCCGCGCGCGGGCGAGGCGGACTTCATCGTGGCCAAGCACCGTAACGGGCCGACGGACACGATCACGGTGGCGGCGCAGCTGCACCTGTCCCAGTTCGTCGACATGGCGATCGTCTGACCCGACGGTCCCGGGCGGGCGATCGCACCGCCCGGCCCCGCGACGCCATGCTGGGCCGACCAGCCCGAGACCGTTCGCCCCGTCCCCGGACACACGAAAGCGGCGACCCGTCCCTGAGGACGAGCCGCCGCTCCGACGTGCGAACTACTTGGACACAGCCACCTTGACGGTGAACTTCGCCGTGACCTCCGGGTGCAGCTTGACCTGCACCTGGTGGTCGCCGAGCGCCTTGATGGCGCTCTTCAGCTCGACGCGACGACGGTCCAGGATCGGACCGCCGGACGCCTTGACGGCGTCGACGATCTCGGCGGCCGTGATCGAGCCGAACAGGCGGCCACCGTTGCCGGCACGGGCCGCGAGGCCGTACGTGCGGGACTCGAGGGCGGCCTTGATCTCGTTGGCGTGGTCGAGGTCGCGGACCTCGCGGGCCGCGCGGGCCCGCTTGATCGTGACGACCTGCTTCTCCGCACCCTTGGTCCAGCCGATGGCGAGACCCTGGGGGAGCAGGTAGTTACGGCCGTAGCCGTCCTTGACCTCCAGGACGTCGCCGGGAGCACCGAGGTTCGAAACTTCCTGAGTCAGGATGATCTTCATGTCGGCCCTCCTTAGCGGGACTGCGCGGTGTACGGCAGCAGGGCCATCTCCCGCGCGTTCTTGATGGCGCGGGCGACCTGCCGCTGCTGCTGGCTGCTCACCCCGGTGACCCGGCGGGCACGGATCTTGCCCCGGTCGGAGATGAACTTGCGCAGGAGCGCGGTGTCCTTGTAATCGATGTAGGTGATGCCCTCCTTGTCGAGAGGGTTCACCTTCTTCTTCGGCTTGCGGGTCGACGGCGGCTTAGCCATGATCCCTAACTCCTTAACCTGCTTGCAATGAGGCCGACGCCCGTCGGGGCCATCACTGGCCTAGAACGGGGGCTCGTCGCTGAACGAAGATGAGCCTGATCCCTGGCCGCCACCGGAGGAGCCGCCGGCCGGAGCCGCGGAGGCCCAGGGGTCGTCGTTGGCGAAACCGCCACCGCCGCCGCCCTGGCCACCGGAGGCACCGAAGCCACCGCCACCACCACCGCCGGAGCCGCGGGACATCTTCTGAATCTTCGCTGTGGCGTACTTCAGCGAGGGTCCGACTTCTTCGACGTCCAGCTCGTAGACCGTGCGCTTCTCGCCCTCACGGGTCTCGTACGAGCGCTGCTTGAGACGGCCCTGCACGATCACTCGTGTCCCGCGGGTCAGCGTCTCGGCGACGTTCTCGGCCGCCTGACGCCAGATCACGCAGGAGAGGAACAGCGCTTCGCCGTCCTTCCACTGGTTCGTCTCACGATCCATCGTCCGCGGAGTGGAGGCGATGCGGAATTTCGCAACGGCCGCTCCCGACGGGGTGAATCGAAGCTCCGGGTCGTCGACCATGTTGCCGACGACCGTGATGATGGTCTCTCCTGCCACGGCTACTCCTTGTGTGTGGAGACCAAGAGTCGCACCTGGGTACGACAGGACCGGGCGCCACGCGGTCGACGACCGCGTGACAGAAGTACCTAGCGGGTCTCCGGACGGATCACCTTGGTACGCAGGATGGCCTCGTTGAGGCTGAGCTGACGGTCCAGCTCAACGACAGCGGCGGGCTCGGCCTGCACGTCGATGACGGCGTAGATACCTTCGGTCTTCTTGTTCATCTCGTACGCGAGCCGACGGCGGCCCCACACGTCGACCTTCTCCACGGAACCGCCAGAAGTGCGGATCACGTTCAGGTACGTGTCGAGCGACGGAGCGACCGTGCGCTCCTCGAGCTCCGAGTCGAGAATTACCATGATCTCGTAGTGACGCAAGACGTACTCACCCCCTGTGGACTATGCGGTCGCAGGCTCTCTGCGACAGGGGTCTTTGCGTAGTTCACGCGCCAGCGGCGGGGAGGTCCCCGCTCTTGACAGGTGAACTCGGTAACGATACAGCCGCGGGGCGCCGAATCCACTTCCGGGGTGGGACCTGGGGAGGAACGACCACACCTACGAGGTGACGCGAGCGCCCCGCGGGGCCTATTTCCCTACCTGTTACGTGGCCGTTGTCCGAACCGTGCGCTGCGCGCCGATCGCGCGGACAGCTGCGGCGGAGACGCCGATCACACATACGGTGGCCACCATGGCCAGCAGGCTCGACGCGCGACCCGGTACCTGACCTGCGGCTACGGGCTCGATCGCCGGTGAGTCGATCGGCCCCGAGGCCGAGGACGTGGACATGCTCGGGGTCGGCTCGACCAGGTTCGGGGAGACCGCCGCGCCGGGGGCCGGGACGGCGGCGGACGGGGCCGGGACCGTGGGGCGCGGGTTGGCCCGGGTCGGTCCGCCGCGGGGCGCGGGGGGCGCGGGCGCGGCGGGGGCCGACGTCTTCGGGGGCTCCTCGGGGCCACCCTCGGGACCGGGGCTGGGCTCCACCTGGATGGTGACCTTCTCGTACGTGGGGAGCAGGCCGAGACCGCAGGCCGGTTCCATCAGCGCCTCGGCGGGGCCGCTGGCGATCTGGAGGTCCAGGTACGTACCCGGATTGAGGGTGTAGCGCGCGCCGCCCGGCAGGACCAGGTCGGCCCTGATCCGCAGCCCGTTGATGAACCGGACCGGGGTCATCTCCTCGACCGTGAGGTCGGAGACGCTGGGCCGGGAATGGGCGCCGATGCCCAACAGGCCGCAACTACCGGAGAACGTGACGGTGGGCGAGTCCGCGAAAGCCGTGCCGGCCCCGAGAAGGGCACAGGCGGTGCCGAGGAGGCCAACTGTGGCGAGAGCTTGCAGGCGACGCACACTACCCCCTGTCGGTCGGAGTTTTTCTACCGAAGTCAACGACGCGCACGAGTCCAAGTAACGCACCCGGGTCCTACACTCGGCCGTATGCGAATCGGTGCCCATGTCGACGCCACAGACCCACTCGCCGAAGCGAAGGCTCGGGGTGCGGACGTCGTCCAGTTTTTCCTGGCAGACCCCCAGGGTTGGAAGGCCCCGAAACCTCGCGACGACGCGGAGGCGTTGCGGGACAGCGAGGTCGACATCTATATCCATTCGCCTTACGTGATCAACGTGGCGACCGGAAACAACCGGATCCGGATCCCCAGTCGCAAACTCCTGCTCGCCCATGCCCGGGCGGCGGCCGAGATCGGGGCCAAGGGCCTGATCGTGCACGGCGGGCACGTGAACGCCGGGGACGACATCGAGTCGGGTTTCGACAACTGGCGCAAGGCCTTCGCGTACGCGGAGTCGGAGGGCGGTTTCCCGCTCCCGGTGCTGATCGAGAACACGGCCGGCGGCGACAACGCGTGCGCCCGCCGGTTCGACATGCTGGCCCGGCTGTGGGACGCGCTGGACGGCCACGAGGTCGGGCTGTGCCTGGACACCTGCCACGCGCACGCCGGCGGCGAGGACCTGGTCGGGATCGTGGACCGGCTCAAGGCCATCACGGGGCGGATCGACCTGATCCACGCCAACGGTTCCAAGGACGGTTTCGACTCCGGCCGGGACCGGCACGAGAACTTCGTCCGGGGCGAGATCGACCCCGAACTCATCAGTGAGGTGGTCCGGTCCTCCGGCGCGCCCGCGGTCTGCGAGACCCCGGGCAGTGTCGAGGACCAGGCCGCGGACATCGCCTACCTGCGGGAGCGCCTGCCGTGACGTCTAGTCCCAAGCCCACGTCGACGCCCGAGCACGGGACGGAGGAGCCACCGGGCGGGGAGGAGACCAGGCCGGAGGCCGTCACGGATCCGAATGAGTCGGTGAAATCCGCCGATACAAGCATCAAAGACACCACCGAAACCCCCGACGAGACGGGTACGCCGGACGACGGCCGGTCGGAAGGCGACTCCCCCGACCAGGACGGGGACAAGTGGGAGGCCTTCGCCCCGGACGCCCCCAAGGTCCGGCGCGGCCGGATCCGCCGCCTCGTCACTCACGAGTGGACGGTCGCCGCGGTCAGCAGTGTGCTGCTCGCGGTCCTGATGACCTGGCCGACGGTCAAGGACATCACGAAGACCATCCCGCAGGACATCTACGATCCGCTGCTCCAGGCCTGGCAGATCGCGTGGGCGGGACACGCCCTGATCACCGACCCGGTGAACCTGTGGAACGCCAACCCGTTCTACCCCGAGCCGGCGAGCCTGGCCTTCACGGACGCCATTCCCGGGTACGCGCCGTTCGGCATGATCGGCGAGGGCTTCACCGCCGCGGTCGTCCGGTACAACATCGTGTTCGTGCTCCTGCACGCCCTGGCGTTCTTCGGCGCCTACGTGCTGCTCCGCCAGTTGGGCGCGCGCCGCCCGGGTGCCGCGGTGGCCGGCATGGCCTTCGCCTACGCGCCGTGGAAGCTCGCGCACGGCGGCCACATGAACGTGATCTCGGTCGGCGGCATCGCCCTGGCGCTGGCCATGCTGGCCCGGGGCCACGGTTTCTCGCTGACGGCGGGCTACCGGGTCGAGAAGACCCGGATCGGCTGGGTGATCGGCGGCTGGCTGGTCGCTGCCTGGCAGATGACCCTCGGTTTCGCGATCGGCATCCCGTTCGGGTACGTGCTGCTCACGATCGGCCTCGCCGTACTCGTCGCGTGGTTCGTGAAGAAGCGCCCGGTCGTGCCGTGGCGGATCGTGTTCGCCAACCTCGGCGGCGGCGCCCTGTTCGCCACGGTCACCCTCACGATCGCCTCGGTGTACTGGCACGTCCGCGACACCCACCCGAACGCCGAGCGCACAGAGGCCGACCTGGCGCTGTTCTCGCCCCCGCTGCACGGCCTGCTGACCGCCCCGTCGGAGAGCTGGCTGTGGGGGTCGGCGCACGAGCAGGCCCGCACCACGCTGCCGTACCTGGCGGAACAGCCCCTGCTGCCCGGGTTCTTCCTGATCGGCATGGCCATCGCCGGCATGTTCTTCTCGACCTGGAAACTGTCCACCCGGCTGTGGCTGGGCGGCACCACGGTCGTGATGACCTGGCTCTCGCTGGGCACCCAGTCGTGGGGCGACGGCGAGTACGGCTACCTGCTGGTCTACCGCAGCCTGCCGGGCATGGAGGCGCTGCGTACCCCGGGCCGGCTGATGCTCTGGGTCACGCTGCTCCTGGCGGTGCTCGCGGCGGGAGCGGTCAGCGCGTTCGCCCAGCAGGCGTACGAGGTGGCCCGGTCCCGGCCGCTGCACCAGCTCGGCATCCCGCTCCGGCTGGCGATGGTGCTGCCGGTGCTGCTCGTGGGCGTCGAGGGCTGGAACAACACCCTGCACCCGGAGGTGCCGCCCCCGCCGGTCGCGTTCAGCACGCTGAAGGCGCCGCTGATGCTGCTGCCGAGCGACCAGTTCACCGACGAGGCCGCGATGCTGTGGTCCACGGACGGGTTCCCGACCATGGTCAACGGGGGCAGCGCGTTCTACCCGATGCGCCAGGACGAGATCCGCAACGCGTCGATGACGTTCCCGAGCCCCGAGAGCGTGCAGTACCTGCGCGACCTCGGGGTGAAGACGGTCGTCGTGCTACGCGACCGGATCCCCGGCACCGCGTGGGAGCGGGCCGCCGACGCCCCGACCGACGGCCTGGGGATCGACCGCCGCGAGGACGGTCGGACCGTCATCTTCACGCTGTAGCAGCGGTTCCCGGTCGGGTGCGCCCGACCGGGAACCGTCCGGCGCGTTGAAGCGGGTCACCCAGGGCGCGTCGGGCGCCCCGTCGAGGACGCCGCCGTCCGGGTCGTCCGGGTAGCTGTCGCGGACCACGTCCTCGCGGGGCTTGAGGATGTCGCGGACCACGAAGCCGCACAGCACCGCGAGGGTCACGAGCCGGAACCCGGACGCGGTGACGAACACCCACTCGGGGAACGCCTGCTTGCCGCCGCTCGCGCCGAGCAGTTCGCCGTAGAACGCGATGAAGTAGCCGACCTCGGCGGCCTGCCAGGCCAGGAACGCGCCCCACCGGGGCCGGGCGAGGACTGCGAGCGGGATCAGCCACAGCACGTACTGCTGCGACCAGACCTTGCCCGTGATCAGGAACGCCGCGAGCACCAAGAACGCGAGCGCCGCGAGCCGGGGCCGGCGCGGGGCCATGAACGTCAGCGCGGCGATCGCGGCGCAGCAGATCACGAACAGCAGCAGGTACGCCGTGTTGAGGGTGTCCACGTTGCCGGCGATGTTCTGGAAGAACGGGATGCCGTACCGGTCGCCGCCGAGCGGGAAGTGCGCCCCGATGTACCAGAGGGTGCCCCAGTCCACGCCCCGCGTGCTGTTGAGGTCCCAGAACCGCATCCAGGACTCGCGCCAGAAGTACCAGACGGGGCCGTTGATCGCGGCCCAGGTGAGCACGGCCACGGCGATGGTGGTCAGGGCGTGGCGCAGGGGCGGGTTGAACCGCCAGAACGCCGCGAGCCGGCTCTCCGTGGCCTGGTCGGGCTCCTCCGTCACGTCGATGTCGATGGCCGGATCGACCTTCGGCGGCATCCGCAACGTCCGCACCACGAGCAGCAGCAGCGGGCCGACCATCAACAGTGGATAGAACTTGGCCGCGACCGCCAGCCCCAGGAACAACCCGGCCAGCACCGGTCGCTTCCGGGCCCAGAACAGCATCGCCGCCGCCGCCAGGCACAGCACCAGCAGGTCCCAGTTGACCGTGGCCGTCACGAGCATCGCCGGGGCGCACGCCAGCAGGGCGGCGTCCCAGGGCCGGCGGCGGCGCAGCGCGAGCAGGATGGCGACCGTGAGCACGCCCAGGATGCCCAGGACGACCGCGTTGACGTTGTAGAACAGCATCGCCTGGTTGATCGCCGGGTTCTTCACCCCGAGCGCGTGCACCGGGAGGCCGAGGAGGCCCATGAAGGCGCCGGTGAGCACCGGGTACTCGACCGGGAAGTCGACGTACGGGATCATCCCGTCGCTGAGGTGCTCGGCGTAGTACAGCGCGAGGACGTCGGTGTAACAGCCCTTCTTGTACTGCACGTTGTCGACCCACGCGCCGTCCATGCACGGGGACTTCTGCAGCCAGTTCAGGGCGATGACCAGGCACGCGAGTGCCAGCACCACCCGGGCCGGGGTCCAGAACCTGCCCGGCCTGGCCGTGGCGAACCGGCCGGCGGGCCCCCCGACGAGCTGACTGAGTCCTCGGACGAACCAGTCGGTGCGGCCCGGGCTGGCGGTCCTGTGATCGACGTCGCGCATGTGCACATCTTGCCGTACGGGATGGTCCAGCGGTCACACCGACGCCGGGGCGTACTTCGCCGCGGGCACTGGTCGGGCGGGTGCCCCTGTCGACGAACGTCGCTGGACGGATGAGAAAGGTGGCGGTGTCCCCATGTTGAGGACACCGCCACCGAGGGTCGCGCTACGGCTACCGGCGTCTGCCGGTCGGGACCGTGTTCGGGACCGGGAGGCCGTTGTTCGGGTTGGGGTTCGGGGTCGGGGACCCGCCACCGCCGCCCGGGGTCTGGCCGGGGCAGAACGGCGGGAACGGGCAGGACGGGTTGCCCGAGGCCGGGGGCGGGGTCGGCGGGGCCGTCTTGCCGTTGCCGGCCAGTTCGGGGTTGCCGACCGGGGTGGCCTTCGGGAAGCTGGTCGCCTTCCAGTTCATCACCTTGTGGGCGTTCTCCATGAAGGTGGCCCAGATGGAGCCGGGCAGGTTACCGCCGTACATGTCGCCGGCGGTGGAGCCGTTGGCGTTCTTCACCTTGAGCGCGAACTCGGTGTCCTTCGAGCCCACCCACACTGCCGTGGCCAACTGCGGCGTGTACCCGGCGATGGAGGCGTGCGCGTTACCCACGTTGTTGCTGTCGCTGAACTGCCAGGTGCCGGTCTTGGCCGCCGCGACCCGCTTGCCGCCGTCGAGGCCGTTGGACCACTTGCTGTCGTACGGGTGGATGTCCTTGAGCACGTCGTCCATCGCGTGCACGAGGTTGGCCTCCATGACCCGGGTACCCTGCTGGGCCTTGTCCTCGAAGATCAGGTTCTCGCTGACCTTGCCGCCGGAGTTGACCCGCTGGGTGGCCTTGACCACGAAGTGCTGCTTCATGGCGACGCCCTCGTTGGCGAAGGTCGCGAAGCCGGCGGACTGGTGCAGGACCGTGATCGGGTACTGCCCGATGCCGACCTGGGCGTTGAACTGTTCCTCCATCGAGTCCAGCGGCTTCGTGGAGATGTCCACGGCCTCGAAGGTGCCGTCGGGACGCATGTACTGCACGCCGGTCTTGCGCATCATGCCGATGACGACCGGCGGCGTGAGCTCCTCGGCGAGGGCGAAGAACGGGGTGTTCAGGGACTGCACGGTGGACTGACGCAACGTGCAGTGGTCCCCGCACTTGCTGGTGCCGTCGGAGTTGGTGATGGCGCCCTGCTTGGAGCCCTTGACACGGCCGCTCTTCGGGAAGTCCTTCGGGGAGCTGCCGTCCCACAGGGAGTTGACCGTGTACCCCTTCTCCAGGGCCGCCGCCAGCACGTACACCTTCGCGGTCGAGCCCGGCGGGTGGAAGCCGAAGCCGCCGATCGCCCCGGTCTTCGGGTTCTTGTTGTAGCCGGCGAAGTCGCTGCCGTTCACGCCGTTCGGACCGCCGTAGTAGGCGAGCACCCGACCGGTCTTGGGGTCGGTGGCCACGAGCGCCGGCTGGACCCTGGGGTCCTGGCCCGCCATCGGCCAGCCCTTGTCGGTCTTCATCGCCGCGTTCTCGGCCTCTTTCTGGATCTTGGGGTCGATCGAGGTGACGATCGAGTACCCGCCGCGCTCCAGCTGGCTGTACGGAACCTTCTTGGCGGCCATCTCCTCGATCACGTACTTGACGATGTTGGCCACCGGCCGGCCGCCCAGCTCGGTCTCACCCTTCTTGGGCAACGGCTTCACGTCCGGGAACTTCGCGGCCGCCCGCTGTTCCTTGGTGATCGCGCCGGTCTCGACCAGCGAGGTCATCACGTAGCCCCACCGGTCGACGGTGTTGGTGTTCCACTTGTCCTCCGGCTTCAGCTTGTCCGTCGGCTCGAAGTAGCCACCAGGGCTCTTCACCATGAGGGCGATCACGGCCGCCTGCTCGTAGCTGAGCTTCTCCGCGTCCACCCCGAAGTACGCCTGGGCGGCGGCCTGGACACCGCTCGTGTTGCGGCCGAAGTCGACGGTGTTGAGGTAGAAGTTGAGGATCTCGTCCTTCTTGTATTCCTTGTCGAGCTTCATCGCGATCACGGCCTCTTTGGCCTTACGCGTGTACGAGGAGTCCTGGTTGAGGTCCGCCGCCAGCCGCGCGTACTGCTGCGTGATCGTCGACGCGCCCTGCTGGGAGCCACCCGTGAGGTTGTTCCACAGTGCCCGGATCATGCCCTTGAAGTCGACGCCGGAGTTCTGGTAGAACGACCGGTCCTCGGCGGCCACGATGGCCTGCTTCATCGGCGTGGAGATCTTGTCGAACGCGACGATCGAGCGGTTCTCCTCGCCGATCGTGTCGATCAGGGTGGTGCCGTCGTTCGCGTACACCTTCGAGATCTGGTTCAGCGGCAGCTCGTTGGGGAGCGGGACGCTGGTGAAGTAGTAGGTGCCGCCGATGAACACGAGGCCCGTCATCATCAGGACCACGGCGATCAGGGCGACGATCCGGTTCCGCCGCTTCCGGCGCTTGCGCACCTTCGGGTCGACGGGACCCTTGCCCCGGCGGGTGACCGCCGCGACCTCGTCCAGGCCGACGGGGGCGGCGCCGGCGACGGAGGCCCGGCCGGCCGCGCCAGGTCCGGGCGGGGCGCTCACCGAGGCGCGGCCCGTCGGGTTGGGGTCGCCGGGGGGCGGCGCGCCGACCCTGGCCCGCCCGACGGTCGCCCGTCCGGACGTCGACGAGGGCGGCTGCTGGTAGGGCTCGTCGTAACCGCTGCCCTGCTCCCGGTACCCGCTCTCGGGTTCGCGGTAGCCGCCGGGTGGCTGGCTGTATCCGCCGTGGGCCGGCTGGTCGTTCGGGCTGGACGGGGTGAGCCCCGGCACAGACGCGCGACCGGTGGGACGCTCGGGGGGATAGTCAGACATTGGGCACCAATTCAGTCTCGAGCCCGGCTTTGCCGAGCAGGTACTGCTCCACCAGGTGATTCCATCCACAGCCCTGGCACACCTCGACGACGTACACCGTGAACTCCTTGTACATCGTCGCGAGTATGGCCAGTTCCTTCAGTCGCCGGGCCTGGCCGGCCGACTGCTTCAACTCGTCACCATAGATGTAGTGAACGTTGACGAGGTGTTCCCGCCGGCATACCGGACACAGCACCTCGGTGTGCTCGCCGTGGAACCGGGCGGCCGTTCTCAGGTACGGAGAGGCGTCGCACACCTCGTTCGTGCCGACCCGGGCGGCGTATACGTCACGCAGCAGCGCTCGCCGTTGAAGCGAGTAATCCACCACCTGCCGCTGGGTACGCATGGGTTCGAGGGTAACGGCCGATTCTGAGAGGAGCGAGGGGCCGCTTGTCGACACGTGTGGCGAGGGGATACCGTTACGATGTATCGAGCCGATACATCGAGCCGTAGCAAGGGAGGTCCGGATGCTGGAACTGGCGATCCTGGGTCTCCTGCACGAGGCGCCGATGCACGGCTACGAGCTGCGCAAACAGCTCGCGGTGAAGGTCGGGGCGTTCCGGGCGGCGATCAGTTACGGCTCGCTGTACCCGACGCTGCGCCGACTTCAGGCCGGCGGCTGGATCACCGAGGAGAGCGACCCGAACGAGACCCCGACCCTGGTCGGGCGTCGCAGCAAGGTCGTCTACAAGATCACCGCAGAGGGCAAGGAGCGCTTTCAGGAGCTCCTGGTCGCGGCGGGGCCCGAGACGTATGACGACGAGGGCTTCGGCGTGCACTTCGCGTTCTTCGCGCGCACCGATCCGGCCACCCGGCTCCGCATCCTCGAGGGACGCCGGCGCCGGATAGAGGAGCGACGCGAGGGGCTGCGGGAGACCCTGCACCGGGCCGCCGAGCGGCTCGACGCCTACACGCAGGAGCTGCAGCGCCACGGCCTCGAGGGGGCCGAGCGCGAGGTGCGGTGGCTCGAAGAGCTCATCGCCCACGAGCGGGCAGGCAGTGGTCCGTCTGTGACGGTCGCCACAGAACCCGCTCAGGCCACCGAGGCCACCCCGCCACCTGAGGCGGCGACAGACCGATGAAGAGAAACAGTGAAGGAGGCAGCGCGATGGGTTCCGTACGGGTAGCCATCGTCGGTGTCGGCAACTGCGCGTCGTCCCTGGTCCAGGGCGTCGAGTACTACCGCAACGCCGACCCCGCTGAGCGAGTACCGGGCTTGATGCACGTCAAGTTCGGCGACTACCACGTGAATGATGTGGAGTTCGTCGCGGCATTCGACGTCGACGCCAAGAAGGTCGGCCGCGACCTCTCCGAAGCGATCGTCGCCAGCGAGAACAACACCATCAAGCTGTGCGACGTGCCGCCGACCGGCGTCACCGTGCAGCGTGGCCCGACCCACGACGGCCTCGGCGAGTACTACACCGAGATGGTCGACGAGTCCGACGAGGCGCCGGTCGACGTGGCCGCCGCTCTCCGTGAGGCCCGGGTCGACGTCGTCGTCGCGTACCTCCCGGTCGGTTCCGAGGTCGCCGCCAAGTCCTACGCCCAGGCCGCCATCGACGCGGGCTGCGGCTTCGTCAACGCGCTGCCGGTGTTCATCGCCTCCGACCCCGAGTGGGCCGCGAAGTTCGAGGCCGCCGGGCTGCCGATCGTCGGCGACGACATCAAGTCCCAGGTCGGTGCCACGATCGTGCACCGCGCGCTGGCGAAGCTGTTCGAGGACCGGGGCGTCGAGCTGCTGCGCACCTACCAGCTCAACTTCGGCGGCAACATGGACTTCATGAACATGCTGGAGCGCAAGCGCCTCGTGTCCAAGAAGATCTCCAAGACCCAGTCGGTCACCTCGCAGATCCCGCACGAGATGCGCGGCTCCGACGTGCACATCGGCCCGTCGGACTACGTGCCGTGGCTCGACGACCGCAAGTGGGCCTACATCCGGCTCGAGGGCCGCTCGTTCGGCGACACCCCGCTGAACGCGGAGCTCAAGCTCGAGGTGTGGGACTCCCCCAACTCGGCCGGCGTCATCATCGACGCGCTGCGGGCCGCGAAGATCGCCAAGGACCGGGGCATCGGTGGTCCGATCCTGTCCGCGTCGAGCTACTTCATGAAGTCGCCGCCGGTGCAGTACAACGACCACGACGCGCACCAGGCCGTGGAGAACTTCATCAACGGCGAGATCAAGAGCTAGTTCTTCTCTTGGTACGAGTGGGGCCGCACCCGACAGGGTCGGCCCCTTCGTCGTACCCGTCGCATGGGGTTGGGTCGGGAACTCTTCGAGCCGGCCCTTTCGAGGCACACGACGAGGGCCCAGGCGATTGCCCGGGCCCTCGGTCGACGCGCAGAAGGTCAGTCGTAGGAGCGGCGGGAGCGGTAGCCGCCGACCGCCCGGGCGCCGGCCAGACCGGCCACCAGCAGCAGCACCGTCGCGGCGGCGGTCAGCCAGAAGCCGAGCTGGAACACCTGGAGCGCCGCCGGATGCCGCAGGACGTAGAGCAGCCCGCCGACGAGCGCGATGGCGAACGCGACCCACGCCAGGTCGCGCGGGCCGATGACGACGGCCATCAGGGCGACCACGGCGGCGACCAGCAGCACCATCCCGAAGGACACGTAGAAGTTGGCCGGGGCGGTGTTCGAATTGCCCGCGAGCAGGTCGAGGGCCGGGTACTGCGACGGCAGCATGGCGTTCAGCCACGGCTGGAAGGCGGCGAGGCCGAGCAGGACGGCGGCGATGAACGTGACGATGGGTCGATCTCATCGGGCACTCTCCATCTCAGACGGTCGGTGGGGACCCCGGTTGGATACCCACCGGGCGGGCGTCCCAACCGCCGGGCGCACGCGGCGCCGGTCCGGCCGGCACAACCGACATGCCGCACCGCCGCCGCTCCGGCCGGCACAACCGACATATGGCCGGTCTGCGGCGCCCGAGTCGTCCAGGACACAGGGCGCGGGTCTGCGCAGGTGGCGGGGGTGCCCTACCGTTAGGTCGTGGGACTCGCGACGCTGATCTTCCTGTGTGTCGGTGGCTTCAGCCTGGTCATGCTCGCGCTGTCCGTCTTCGGCAGCCACCTGCATCTCGGGCACGGCGACATCGACAGTTCCATCACCCTGCCCGGCCTCGCCGGCTTCGTCGGGGCGTTCGGCTTCGCCGGGGCCATCGCGGCCGAGCTGACCCCGGGTCACGCCCTCGACGGCCTGGTCGGCGCGGGCGTCGGCATCCTCGCGGCCGTGCCCGTCGGCTACGGCGCGACCCGGCTCACCCGCGCGGCGCAGCGGATGGGCACCGACTCCACCCCGACCTCGGACGCCCTGGTCGGGTCTGTGGGCGTCATCCTCACCGCAACCCGTTCAGGGGGGTACGGAGAGGTCCGGCTGACCATGGCCGGCCAGTCGATGAAGTTCAACGCCCGGTCGGAGGAGCCGCTCGCCGCAGGCACGTCGGTGCTCGTCATCGGCACTGTCAGCCCGAGCTGCGTGCTCGTCCAGCCCACTCCCCAGTTCTTCCAGAAGGACGGTCAATGAGCTCCATCCTGATCGCCGTCATCGGCGGCGCCGCACTACTACTGCTGATCGTGTTGTTCATCCTGTCCCGGATCAAGGTGGCAGGCCCCAACGAGGCGTTCATCGTCACCGGCCGCAAGGGCAAGGCGACCACCGCCGCCGACGGTACGGTCGTGACGGACATGTCCGGCCAGAAGGTCGTGATGGGCGCGTCGGTGTTCGTCATGCCGGTCGTCCAGCAGCTGTACAAGCTCGACCTGTCCAGCCGCGAGATCCCGGTGTCGATCACGGGCGCGGTCAGCAAGCAGGGCATCCGGTGTGACGCCGACGCCGTGGCCATCGTGAAGGTCGGCGGCACCGCCGAGGCCATCCGGCCGGCCGCCCAGCGGTTCCTGCACCAGCAGGAGAAGATCGCGGACTTCACGGCCCAGGTGCTGGCGGGCGCGCTGCGGTCCATCGTCGGCCGGCTCACGGTCGAGGAGATCATCCGGGACCGGGCGGCGTTCGCGGCCGAGGTCGCCGAGGAGGTCGAGAACACGCTGTCGCACCAGGGGCTGGTGCTCGACGCGTTCCAGTTGGAGGACATCCGCACCGCCGGGTCGTACCTGGAGGACCTGGGCCGGCCCGAGGCGGCCCGGTTGCAGCAGACCGCGGCGATCGCCGAGGCGCAGGCCCGGCAGGCGTCCGAGCAGGCCCGGATGCGCGCCGAGGAGCTGATCGCGGAGGCGAACCGGAACCTGGAGCTCAAGCAGGCCGAGGTGCAGGCCGAGATCGACGCGGCCCGGGCCAGGTCCGCCGCCGCCGGTCCGCTGGCCGAGGCGGAGCGCCAGCAGGCCATCCTCATGGAGCAGCAGAAGGTCGCCGAGCGCAACGCCGAGCTCAAGGAGCGCGAGCTCAACACCGAGGTGCGCAAGCCGGCGGACGCGGCGCGGTACAAGCTGGAGCAGGAGGCCGAGGCCGCCCGCAACGCCGCGGTGTTCGAGGCCGACGCCCAGCGCCAGGCGGCCGTCGCGCGCGCCCAGGCCCAGGCGGAGACCGCCCGGCTGAGCGGTGAGGGCGAGAAGTCCCGGCGTACGGCACTGGCGGAGGCCAACGCGATCGAGGGCGCCAAGGAGGGTGAGGCCGAGAAGTTCCGTCGGCAGGCCATCGCCGAGGCCGTCGAGCGCGAGGGTGCCGCCGAGGCGTCCGCGATCCTCGCCCGGGGCCAGGCCGAGGCCGAGGCGATGGAGAAGAAGGCCGAGGCGTTCGCCCGGTACGGCGAGGCCGCGATCCTCGACCTCCTCGTCACGGTGCTGCCGCAGGTGGTCAAGGAGGCGTCCGCGCCGATGGCCTCGATCGACAAGCTGACCGTGATCTCCACGGACGGGGCGTCCTCGCTGACCAAGTCGGTCGCGTCGAACGTGGCGCAGGGCCTCCAGCTGGGTACGGACCTGACCGGTATCGACCTCGCCGGCCTGCTCGCGCGCCTCGGCGGGGCGGCGGCCGACACCAAGGTCGACGCGAAGGTGCTCGACGCCGAGTAGGTCGGGCGGAACGTGGCGCCGCTGGCGGGTGGCACGTAACGTCGCTGGTCGGGCGGCACGACCCGTCCCCACACGTGGCGTGATCGACACGATACGCACGGAAAGGGCCCCGGTTTTCCGGGGCCCTTTTTGTTGGAACCGCATCTTCTGACGCAAGCCGTACACTCGGGCGGTGGTTGCCACTCGGGAGTTGCGCGCGGTGCTGTCCCGGCGAGGGTTCCGCCGGCTGCTCGGCGTCCGGCTGTCGAGCCAGTTCGCCGACGGGCTGTTCCAGGCGGGCATCGGCGGCAGCGTCCTGTTCAACCCGCAGAACGAGACGAGCCCCGTGGCGATCGCGATGGGCTTCGCGATCCTGCTCCTGCCGTACTCGTTGATCGGCCCCTATGTCGGGGTCTTCCTGGACCGGTGGAGCCGGCGCAACATCCTGGCGATGGCCAACCTGAGCCGGGCGCTCCTGATCATCCCGGCGGCGGGGCTGCTGTGGCTGGGGCACTCGGACCTGCCGTTCGCGCTGGTCGCGCTCCTGATCCTCGCAATCAACCGGTTCTTCCTCGCCTGCCTGTCCGCGTCGCTGCGGCACGTCGTGGAGGACGAGCGGCTGGCCACGGCCAACGCGGTGGCGAACACGATGGGCACGATGGCGTTCACGAGCGGGCTGGCCACGGCGGTCGGGCTGCTCACGCTGGTCGGGGCCAGGTTCCACGGGTACGCGATCATCGTGCTCACCGCCCTCGTCGGCTACGGCGCGTCCTCCCTGCTGGCGAAGGTGCTCTTCCACTGGGAGGTCCTGGGGCCCGACGCGGCCGACCGGCTGCGGCACAGCCACCTGTCCGTCCCGCAGGCCCTGGCGGTCGCCGCCCGGGGCATGGTCGACGGCGCGCGGCACCTGTCCTCCCGGAAGAACGCGTACTTCGCCCTCCTCGCCCAGGGCGCCGCGCGCGGCCTGTACGGCCTGCTGACCATCGCGACGCTGCTGTTCGCGAAGACGATGGGCCACGGCAAGGAGTTCCTCGGCCTGGTCTTCGCGTGCGGGGCGGTGGGCGCGCTGGTCGCGGCCCTGATCACCCCGGCGGCGACCCGGCGCTGGGGTGGCCCGCGCTGGCTGCTGACGCTGCTGGTCGTCGACGCGGTGGCGATCGGCACGATGACCCCGAGCTTCGAGCCGTGGCTGCTGCTCGCCGGGGTGTTCGTCCTGAACATCGCCTCGATGGGCATGAAGATCGTGGTGGACACGTCGATCCAGCACGAGTGCGACGACGAGTACCAGGGCCGGGTGTTCAGCGTGAACGACACCGCCTTCAACTCGCTCAACGTGGTGGGGCTGTTCATCGGCGCGTACCTGCTGCCGGCCAACGGCAAGTCGGTGATCACCATGTTCTGCATCGCCGTGGGGTACGCGGCGCTGGCGACCTGGTACTTCTCGGTGCAGCGGCGGGGGACACTGATCCGGGCGTGAGGCCGGTGGGGGCGTGTGAGGTCCTCCGGCGCGCGGCCCTGGAGCGGCCCGTGGACGTCCATGGCGGCCCCGTGGGCACCGGTGGCGTTTCCACAGGTGCGCCCGGTGGCACCGGTCGGCGAGAATCTGGCCATGACGATGCCGCCACCGCCCCCGCCGCGTAGATCCGTCTCGACCCTGGTGATCGTGCTGGTGGTCGCGTGCTCCCTGCTGATCTGCGCCGGGCTGACCGCCGGCGGGTTCGCGCTCTACTTCGTGCTCGGGTCGGGGTCCTCGACGTCGACCGCCTCCGAGCCCACGCCCTCCGCTGTGCCCACGGCGACGGGCGGCGGCTCGACCGGGGGCTGCGTCTGGGCCCCGGCTGACTCCGACAACTCGCCCCGCAAGGTGACCACCCCCACGACCGTCGAGCGCCGGAAGATGACGGCCACGATCGTCACGAACCTCGGCACGATCACCATGGACCTGTACGGGGACAAGGCCCCCTGCTCCGTGGCCTCCCTGCGCAGCCTCGCCGGCCAGGGCTACTTCGACAACACCGCGTGCCACCGCGTCACCACGGCCGCCGACGGGCTCGTGATACTCCAGTGCGGGGACCCGTCGGGGGCGGGCACGGGCGGGCCGGGGTACCAGTTCGCGGAGGAGAACCTGCCGACCGGCCAGGCGAAGCCGTACCCGCGGGGCACGGTGGCCATGGCGAGGACCGCGACGCCGGGTACCAATGGCAGCCAGTTCTTCATCGTGGGCGCCGACGCGGACCTGGCGCCGGACTACTCGGTGATCGGCACCGTGACCGGCGGGATGGAGTTCGTCGACCAGGTGATCGCGGGCGGCCACGGCACCGAGGACGAGAAGCCCAAGGTGCCGGTGACCCTGACCAGGGTGACCGTCAGCTAGTCAGGCCCTGCTCGCGCGCCCAGTCGTGCAGGGCCGCCACGGCGTCGTCGTGCTCCAGGGGGCCGCGCTCCAGGCGCAGCTCCTTGAGGAACCGCCAGGCCTGCCCGACCAGCGGCCCCGGCGGCAGCCCGAGCAGCTCCATGATCGCGTTGCCGTCGAGGTCGGGCCGCACCCGGGCCAGGTCCTCGGCGGCGGCGATCCGGTCGATCCGCTCCTCCAGCATGTCGTACGTGCTGGACAGGGCGGCGGCCTTGCGCTTGTTCCGGGTCGTGCAGTCCGAGCGGACGAGTTTGTGCAGTTGGGGGAGCAGTTCGCCGGCGTCGGTGACGTAGCGGCGCACCGCCGAGTCGGTCCACTCGCCCCGGCCGTAGCCGTAGAACCGCAGGTGCAGGAAGACGAGCTGGTTGACGGCGTTGATGACGTCCTTCGGGTACTTCATCGCCTTCAGCCGCGCCCGGGTCATCCGCGCGCCCACGACCTCGTGGTGGTGGAACGACACCCGGCCGTCGCCCTCGATGGCCTTCGTGTCGGGCTTGCCGATGTCGTGCAGGAGGGCGGCGAGCCGGAGCACGAGGTCCGCACCGTCGTCCTCCAGCGCCACGGCGTTGCTGACCACGGTCAGGGTGTGCTCGTAGACGTCCTTGTGCTGGGCGTGCTCGTCGATGGACATCCGCAGGTCGGGCAGCTCCGGCAGGAACCGCTCGGCCAGCCCGCTGTCCACCAGCAGCCGGAGCCCGGTGATCGGGTCCGCGCCGCACAGCAGCTTGTTGAACTCGTCGCGGATCCGCTCGGCGGTGATCCGGTCCAGGTCGGCGGCCATGTCCGTCATCGCCTGGCGCACCTCGGGGGCCACCTCGAACTCCAGCTGCGCGGCGAACCGGGCGGCCCGCAGCATCCGGAGCGGGTCGTCGCCGAACGAGTCCTGGGGCGCGCCGGGGGTGCGGATCACCCTGCGGGCCAGGTCGCCGAGCCCGTCGAACAGGTCGGTGAACGCGTGCCCGGGCAGCGAGACGGCCATCGCGTTGATGGTGAAGTCGCGGCGGACCAGGTCGTCGGCGAGCGAGGTGCCGTACTGCACGACCGGGTTGCGGGACAGCCCGTCGTACGCTTCGGCCCGGTATGTGGTGATCTCGACGCGGAAGCCGTGTTTGGTGGCCCCGATCGTGCCGAACTCCCGGCCGGTCTCCCAGATCGCCTCGGCCCAGTTCTTCAACAGGTCGAGGGTCTGCTCGGGATGCGCGTCCGTGGCGAAGTCCAGGTCGTCGCCGAGCCTGCCCAGCAGGGCGTCGCGGACGGAGCCTCCGACGAGGTGCAGCTCGTGCCCGGCGGCCGCGAAACGCTTCCCCAACTCGTCGGCGACGGGGGAGATGCGCAACAGCTCGGCGACGCCCCGCTGCTGGGCGGCCGTCAACGCTCGGTGATCGTTCTCAGACATGGTTGATCCAGGGTAGTCGGCGCGGTTCGCCGTGTTCCGGGCGGCTACTGTCAGCCGTATGAGGCAGCCGGACCCAGACGCGACCGTGATGCTCCCGATCGTGCCCGAGGCCGACCCGGACGCCACCCGGTTGCTGTCGGCGATACCGGCGGAAAACCCTCAGGGGGGTACCGGGCCGGAACCGGCCACTGCGGGCCGGGCGGGCGCGGCCGGGGTTCCCGCCGCCCCCGAGAAGAGCATCGGCCGCAGCAGCGCCGGCATGGCCCTGGGCAGCCTGGTCAGCCGCGCCACCGGCTTCCTGCGCACCCTCCTGATCACCGCCGCCCTCGGCCGGCTGGTCGGCGACGCGTACACGAACGCGACCCTGTTCCCGGGCATGGTCTACGAGCTGCTGCTCGGCGGCGTGCTGTCCAGCGTGCTGGTGCCCCTGCTGGTCCGGGCCCGGGACTCCGACGACGACCGGGGCGAGAAGTACACCCAGAGGCTGTTGACCGCGGCGGTGCTGTTCCTCGGCGTGGCGACGGTGCTGGCCGTGGCCGCCGCCCCGCTGCTCGCCCGGATCGTGTCGAACGAGGGCCAGCTGGGCCTGACCACCACCTGGGCGTACATGGTGCTGCCCACGATCTTCTTCTACGGCCTGGCCGCCCTGTTCGCCGCCGTGCTGAACACCCGGGGCCACTTCGCCGCCCCGATGTGGGCCCCGATCCTGAACAACCTGGTGCTGTGCGGCTCGGCCGGCATGGTGCTGCTGCTGGCCTCGGGCAAGCCCACCCTGGAGGACACCCCGACGAGCACGGTCTGGATCATCGGCCTCGGTACCGCGTCGGGCATCGTCCTGCAGGCGCTCTCCCTGATCCCCGCGCTGCGCAAGGTCGGGTTCCGCTGGGGCTGGCGGTTCGACTTCCGCGCCCTGTGGCTCCGGGAGATCGCCCGGCTCGGCGGCTGGATGATCGCCTACGTCGCGGTCAGCCAGGTCGCGGTCTTCGCCATCGCGTGGCTCGCGGGCCGGGCGGCGGCCGACAACCAGCCCGGCATCCTGATCTACAACAACGTGTACCTGCTGATGATGATGGCGCACGGCATCGTCGCGGTCTCGATCCTCACGGCGCTGATGCCCCGGCTGAGCGCGGCGGCGGCGGCCGGCCGGTACCACGAGGTCGTCGACTACCTGGCCAAGGGCACCCGGCTGGTCGTCGTGCTCCTCGCGCCGATCTCCGTGATCTACATGGTGCTCAACGTGCCGATCGGCGTCACGCTGTTCGACTTCGGCAACTTCGAGACGGCCGACGCGGTGTCGACCGGCTTCGTGACGGCGGCGGCGGCGTTCGCGCTGATCCCGTTCGCGGTGAGCCAGTTGCAGACGTTCGCGTTCTACGCGCTGCCCGACACCCGGACCCCGGCGCTGATCAACATCCCGGTGGTCGCGGTCCGGATCGGCGTCGACTTCGCCTGGTACGGGCTGTTCGCGCTCAGTTCGCTGGCGGCCGGGCTGATGTTCGGCAACGCGGTGTCGTTCCTGGCGGCCGTCGGGCTGTCCGGTTGGCTGCTGCGCCGCCGGCTGGGCCCGCTGGGGATGCGCTCGATCATGGTGACGGTCGGGAAGGTCGCCGGGGCGGCGCTGGTGGCCACGGCCGCCGGGTACGCGGTGCTGCTGCCGTTCGACCCCGAGACCGGCGGCAAGGGGTACAACGCGCTGGTCCTGGTGCTCGGCTCGGCCGTGATCGGGCTGGTCTACCTGGGCGTCGCGCACCTGTTGCGGATCACCGAGGTGACCGAGGCGATCGGGATGGTCAAGCGCAAGCTCGGCCGCTGACCGCCCCTGCCGCGCGGCCCCGGCCCCGCCCGGGGCTCCCCGGGCCGCCGGACGGTCACATCATTGGCCGGGAGGGGCTACGCCCCCAGGCAGTCGTCGGAGCTCGTGGGGTCCCAGGTATCCCCGTCACCGGGTCCGTATGTGTTCATATCCCCTCCAACGAGTCAGCGCCGTTTGCGTGCCGTACCAAAAATGGATCGGGTGATCTCCCTGCCGATCGTGGTGGCCGCCGAGCGCAGGAAACTCTTCACGGCGCTGGACTCCATCACCTGCTGGACCATGCCGGGCTCCTCCTTCGGGGCGCGGGCCTGCTTCGGCGCGGGCGCGGCCGGCGCGGGGGCCTCGGGTGCGGGCGCGGCGGCCACCTTCGCCATCAGGATCTCGTACGCGGACTCCCGATCCACCATTTCCGCATATTTTGGGTACAGCGGGGAGGCCTTCACGGCCGCCTCCAGCACCTCGGCCGGCGCGGGGGCCATCAGCGACTGGGGCGCCCGGAGCTTCGTCCACGCCACGGGGGTCGGCGCGCCCTTGTCGGACAGCACGGTCACGATGGCCTCGCCGGTCCCGAGCGACGTGAGCACCTGGGCCAGGTCGTAGTCGGAGTGCGGGTACGTCGACACGGTCGCCTTGAGCGCCTTGGCGTCCTCCGGCGTGTACGCCCGCAGCGCGTGCTGCACCCGGTTGCCGAGCTGCGCCAGCACGTCCCCGGGCACGTCCTTCGGGGTCTGGGTGACGAAGAAGATGCCGACGCCCTTGGACCGGATCAGCCGCACGGTCTGCGTGATCGACTCCTGGAACGCCTTGGACGCGTCCTTGAACAGCAGGTGCGCCTCGTCGAAGAAGAACACCAGCTTGGGCTTGTCCAGGTCGCCGACCTCGGGCAGGTCGTTGAACAGGTCCGCGAGCAGCCACATCAGGAAGGTCGAGAACAGCGCGGGCTGGGCGACCACCCCGGGCAGTTCCATGATCGAGACGAGGCCCCGGCCGTCGGGCGCGGTCCGGAGCAGGTCGGTGGTCAGGAACTCGGGCTCGCCGAAGAACTGGTCGGCACCCTTGTCCGCGAAGCCGATCAGCTCGCGGAGCAGGACGCCGGCCGTCTGCTTGGACAGCCCGCCGAGGTCCTTGAGCGCGTCGGCGCCCTCCTCGCTGGTCAGGTGCTGGATGACGGCGCGCAGGTCCTTGAGGTCGAGCAGCGGCAGGCCGTTCTTGTCCGCGAAGTGGAAGATCAAATTCAGCGAGGATTCCTGTACGTCGGTCAGCCCGAGCACCTTCGACAACAGGGTCGGCCCGAACGAGGTGATGGTCGCCCGGACCGGGATCCCGGTGCCCTTGCCGCCGAGCGCGTAGAACTCGCACGGGAACGCGGTCGGCTGCCAGGTCTGGCCGATCTCGGTGGCGCGCGCGACGAGTTTCTCGTTCGACTCGCCCGGCACGGCCATGCCGGAGACGTCGCCCTTGATGTCGGCGAGGAACACCGGCACCCCGGCCGTGGACAGCTGTTCGGCCATGACCTGCAAGGTCTTCGTCTTACCGGTACCGGTCGCGCCGGCCACCAGCCCGTGCCTGTTCAGGACGGCCAACGGGATCCGGACCTGCGCTGTCGGCACCCCGACTCCGTCCACCACGAGCGCGCCAAGGTCGAGGGTGGGCGAATTGAACGTGTATCCGGCCGTGACCTTGTCCACCAACTCCGAAGTCATGGCATAAATCGTAGTTCTTTGTCCGCAATGTCATGAGCGTTAGGCCACATAGACGGTGATCTCCAGGAACAGTGCACGACACGGGTAAGGTCTCTTGGGGGCGTACGCCTAGGCTGTCCCTACGGCCAAAAGCGGAAGGAGCACGGGGTGACCAAGGTCGACGAGGGTCACGAGAGCTCGTCCAGCGACAGCACGGGTGCGCTCACGGTGGATCCAGAGACGACCGAGTCTCAGCCCGTTCCGAAGGAGCACAGCGAGGTCGGCGAGGTGCTGGCCGACCGCTACCGCCTCGAGGAGCACATCAACGACGATCCCGCCGGCCGTCAGGTCTGGCGCGGCACCGACGTCATCCTCCGCCGCCCCGTCGCGATGGTGCTCCGGCACCCGGGTGGCGACGCCGCCCTGGAGATGCTCCAGGCCGCCGTGACGGCGAGCCGGGTCGTGCACCCCAACCTGGCCGGCGTCTACGACGCGGTCGACGAGGGCGACCGGGCGTACGTGGTCCGCGAGTGGGTCGAGGGCCAGTCCCTCCGCCAGATCCTGCTGGAATCCCCCCTGGAGCCCCGCCGGGCCGCCCTGGTCACGCACGCCATCGCCGACGCCTGCGCCGCCGTGCACGAGACCGGCGTGGCGCACGGCAACGTGCACCCGGGCACCGTGCTGATCGGCGACGAGGGCCGCGTGGTGCTCGCCGACGCCCGGGTCACCGACGCCACCTCCCAGGAGGCGGACGTCCGCGCGATCGGCGCCGTGCTCTACTCGGCGCTGACCGGCCACTGGCCGCACGAGATCGAGGGCTCCAAGGCCCTCCCGAACGCGCTGCGGGTCGACGGCGGCAAGATCGCCTCCCCGCGCCAGATCCGGGCCGGCGTGCCGGCGGACCTCGACGAGCTCTGCATGCTGCTCCTGCACCCGGAGGGCGAGTCGCCGACCGCCGCCGAGGTGGCCGCCGACCTGAGCCGGTTCGGCCCGGCCCCGCTGGACTCGCTGCTCGGCCCCGACACCCCCGTCCGGCTGCCCCGGGCGACGCCCGCCGCGATGCACACGCGCCGGATGCGGATCCGGTGGGCGCTGGCCGTCGCCGGGTTCGTGATCGTGGCCCTCACCGCCTCCCTGGTCGCGGTCACCTGGCCGTCGGGTGACAAGGCCACGGACCAGACCGCGCCGGGTACGTCGTCGCCCCGCCCCGGGCCGAGTACGGCGCCGAGCCCGTTGGTGCTCACCGCCGGCCAGGTGCGGATCGTCGCGCCGGCCGGTGACCGCGACGACGAGCTGACCGGGGCGGACCGGGCGCTCGACGGGAAGCTGGACACGGGCTGGCAGACCCAGCAGTACTGGGACCACCCCGAGTTCGGCCGGATCAAGCCCGGGATGGGGCTGCTGATCAACCTGGGGAAGTCGTACAACGTCAGCTCCGTCGAGGTGCAGTTCGACCGGCCGGGCGCGACCGTCGAGCTCAAGGCGGGCACCGAGGACCCGGGCAACAACAGCCAGGGCGACGGCAAGATCCTCTCGTCGTACACGACGGTGGAGGGTCCGGTCGACAACATCAGCAACCGGAAGCTGTTCACCGGCAAGGACGGCGTGCAGTACCTCCTGGTGTGGATCACCAAGCTCCCGCCCGTCAGCGAGGGCAGGTATCAGGTCGGAATTCAGGAGGTCACGGTCCGGGTCCAGTGACCCCGGGATGCCGTGTGGATCGGTAGTGTGACGCCGTGCGGGACGATGCGGAGCTTCTGAGCGCCCACGCCGCCGGTGACCGGGGCGCTTTCGAGGAGCTGATCCGCCGGCACCAGAGCCGGCTGTGGGCTGTCGCGCTGCGTACCCTCGGCGACCGCGAGGAGGCCGCCGACGCGCTCCAGGACGCCCTGCTGTCGGCGCACCGGAGCGCCGCCCGGTTCCGGGGCGAGTCCGCCGTCACCACCTGGCTGCACCGGATCGTCGTCAACGCCTGCCTGGACCGGGTCCGCCGCCGCCAGGCCCGCCCCACGGTCCCGCTGCCCGAGTCGGGCCCCGACGAGCCGGCCACGGACACCGACCGCGACACGCCGATGCTGGTCCGTGACGCGCTGGCCGAACTGCCCCCCGACCAGCGGGCCGCCCTGGTCCTGGTCGAGGTCCAGGGCTACCCCGTGGCCGAGGCCGCCCGGATCCTGGGCGTCGCCGAGGGCACGATCAAGAGCCGGTGTGCCCGGGGTCGCGCCCGGCTGGCTGTGCTTCTCGGCCATCTGCGGAACCCATCGCTCCTGGATGACGTCTCATGAACATGTACGACGCACTGGCCGACTACCTCGGCGGCGCCCTGGAGGGCACCCCGGAGGAGCAGGTCGTCGCGGCCCGGATCGCCTCGGACCCCGCCTGGCGCGCCGCGTACGAGGAGCTTCTCGTCGCCGATGTGGCCGTCAGGTCAGATCTGTCCGCTTTCGCCGCCGAGCCGGTGGCGCTGCCCGCGGACGTGGCCGCCCGGATCTCCACGGCGTTGGCGCGCGAGCTGGGCCCGTCCTGGGCCGGCACCGCGTGGACCGACGAGGGCACGTCCGCCCCCGTCATCCCTCCGGCGGCCCGCAGGCGCTCCCGGTGGACCCTGGCCGGCGGCGCGTTCGCCGTGGCCGCGCTCGCCCTCGGCGGGGTGGGCATCCTCCTCAACGCCACGGGCCCCACCACCTACAACGCGACCACCGACAAGGCCGCCGACGCGCCGAAGGCCGAGCAGCGCGCGGCGGGCTCGGGCCAGCCGTCGGGCCCCGCCCCGGTCGCCGCCTCCCCGGAGGCCACGCAGTCCAACTACGGCCCGCCCGACACCGGCGTGGAGACCCTGGCCAGCGGCCGCAACTACAGTGCGGCCCAGGTCAAGGGCTTCCTGGTCCCGGGGGCCGACGCCCAGGCCACCGCGCAGCACCCGCCGAGGAAGCTCGACCCGCTGCGCCAGCGGCCCCTGTTCGACGCGTGCATGAAGGCGGTGAAGGACCTGCACGGCGGCCGGCCGACCCGCGCGGACTACGCCCGGTACGAGGGCTCCCCCGCCCTGGTGATCACTCTCGACGGCGGAAACGCGGTGACGGTCATCGTCGGCCCGAACTGCGGGACCAGCGGCGCGGACGAGATCTACCCGACACCGTCCCGTTAGCGGGAATCCCCCTCCGTACGATGGCGTTGCGCCGACTGGACGCCGATCGAGGAGACTTTCCGTGGACGTACGCAAGCTGATCATCGTCGGTTCCGGCCCGGCCGGCTACACCGCCGCCGTGTACGCGAGCCGCGCCAGCCTGAGCCCGCTGGTCATCGAGGGCGCGCAGTCCGGCGGTGCGCTGATGACGACGACCGAGGTGGAGAACTTCCCGGGCTTCCCCGAGGGCATCATGGGCCCGGAGCTCATGGAGGACATGCGCAAGCAGGCCGAGCGGTTCGGCGCGGAGTTCGTGACGGACGACGCGACCCGGGTCGACCTGTCGGGCGACATCAAGAAGGTCTGGATCGGCGACACCGAGTACCAGGCGCACGCCGTGATCCTGGCGACCGGTTCGGCGTGGCGGCACCTGGGCGTCGAGGGCGAGGACCGGCTCCTCGGCCACGGCGTGTCGAGCTGTGCCACCTGTGACGGCTTCTTCTTCCGGGGCCAGCACATCGTGGTCGTGGGCGGCGGCGACACCGCGATGGAGGAGGCGACCTTCCTGACGAAGTTCGCCGACACCGTGACGATCGTGCACCGCCGCAACGAGTTCCGGGCCAGCAAGGTCATGGTCGAGCGAGCGCTTTCGAACCCGAAGATCAAGGTCGAGTGGAACAGCGTCGTCACCGAGATCCTCGGCGAGGACAAGGTCAGCGGCGTCGTGCTGAGCGACACGGTCACCGGCGAGGAGCGCAAGCTCGACGTCACGGGCCTGTTCGTCGCGATCGGCCACGACCCGCGCAACGAGCTGTTCGTCGGCCAGGTGGACCTGGACGACGAGGGCTACGTGAAGGTCGACGCCCCGAGTACCCGTACCAATCTCACCGGGGTCTTCGCGGCAGGTGACCTGGTGGACCACACGTACCGCCAGGCCATCACCGCCGCGGGCACCGGTTGCGCCGCCGCGCTCGACGCCGAGCGGTTCCTCGCACACGTGACAGGAGAGTAGATACACATGAAGGCTGTGACCGACGCGAGTTTCGTCGCCGATGTCCTGGAGTCCGAGACGCCGGTGCTGGTGGACTTCTGGGCGGAGTGGTGCGCGCCCTGCAAGAAGGTCAGCCCCGTTCTGGCCGAGCTGTCCGAGGAGTTCGGTGACAAGCTCACGATCGTCAAGGTCGACGGTGACGCCAACCCGGGCGTGATGCGCGACTACAAGGTCATGTCGCTGCCGACGCTGACCATCTTCAAGGGTGGCAAGCCGGTGCAGTCGATGATCGGCGCGCACCCGAAGAGCAAGATCAAGACGTTCATCGAGGAAGCGATCTAGTTTTCGCACTTTCTGGCGGGGAACCTCGAACTCCGGGGGTTCCCCGCCAGAATTGTGTGTATAGGACCACAGCAGGCGGGTACAGACAGTGGGACGTGGGTGGGCTGCGTATTTTGTCTGGATCAACAGCCGCTAGCCTCGTGACAGCGGTCGAACTAGGCTGCGGACACCGCGACAGGAGGAGAACGCGTGCGCTCATTCCGGCGAGGAGCCACCGGCCCGGCCGTCGTGGAGATCCGTGCGACGCTGCACAAGCTCGGGGTGCTCGACACCCCCGACGGCGAGGAGTTCGACGCCGCCACCGAGCTGGCCGTCAGGACCTTCCAGCAGTCCCGGGGCCTGAGTGCCGACGGCGCGGTGGGCGACGAGACGTGGCGCGCGCTGGTCGCGGCCCGCTGGCAGCTCGGCGACCGCCTGCTCTACCAGACCCTGCCCGACCCGCTGGTCGGCGACGACGTGCGCCAGTTGCAGGAGCGGCTGCTGGAGATGGGCTACGACCCGTCCCGCCCCGACGGCATCTTCGGCCCGGCGACGGCCCGCGCCCTGGCCCAGTTCCAGCGCGAGGTCGGCCTGGTGCCGGACGGCTCGTTCGGGCCCTCGACGATGGCCGCGCTCCGGAGGCTGGGCCGCAAGGTCGTCGGCGGCCGGCCGCAGTTCCTCCGCGAGTCGGCGAACCTGTTCCACTCCGGCCCGGTGCTCGCCGGTAAGCGGATCATCATCGACCCGGGGCACGGCGGCGCGGACCCGGGCGTGGCCGGCGGCGGGTACACCGAGTCGGAGCTGATGTTCGACCTGGCCAGCCGCCTGGAGGGCCGGCTCGCGGCCGCCGGGGTGGCCGTGCACCTGACCCGGGGCCCCGACAACGGCTTCAGCGACGCCGAGCGGGCCGCCCTGGCCAACGACCTCGGCGGCGACCTGCTGATCTCCCTGCACTCCGACGGGCACCACAATCCGCTGGCCGGCGGCGTGGCGACGTACCACTACGGCGGCGACAACGCCGTGACCTCGACGGCGGGGGAGCGGTTCGCCGGGCTCGTGCAGCGCGAGATCGTGGTGCGGACCGGGATGATCGACTGCCGGGTGCACGCGAAGACCTGGGAGCTGCTGCGCCGCAGCCGGATGCCCGCCGTGCGGGTCGAGGTGGGCTACCTGACCTCGCCGACCGACCGGGCCCGGCTCGCGGATCCGGCGTTCCGGGACACCGTGGTCGACGCGCTGCTCGCCGCGGTGCAGCGGATGTTCTTCTCCGTCGAGACCGACGTGCCGACCGGGACGTTCGACGTGTCCAGCCTGCGGGCGATGCTGGCCGGTCGATGATCGTCCTGCTGCCACCCAGCGAAACCAAGAATCCGACGGGTACGGGGGAGCCGCTCGCCCTCACCGCCCTGTCGTTCCCGGAGCTGAACGCCGTCCGCCAGCGCCTCGTGACCGTCCTGACCGGACTGTCCCCGGAGGAGGGCCGCGCCGCCCTGGGCCTGAGCGAGAAGCAGGACCAGGAACTCAAGCACAACGGGGTACTGCGCGAGGCCGCCACCCTGGCCGCCCTCGACCGCTACACGGGCGTGCTGTTCGACGCCCTCGACGCGGGCACCCTCGCCCCGGCGGCGCGGGCCCGGCTGCGGATCGGCTCGGCGCTGTTCGGGCTGCTGGGCCCGGAGGACGCCATCCCGGCGTACCGGTTGTCGGGCGGCTCGCGGCTCCCCGGCGTCGGCGGCCTACCGGCCCTGTGGAAGCCCGTGCTCGGCCCGGTGCTCCGGGGGCTGGACGGATTGGTGATCGACCTGCGTTCGGGCGCGTACGGGGCCCTGGCGCCCCTGCCCGGGGCCGTGGCGGTCCGGGTGGTCACCGCCGAGGGCAAGGTCGTCTCGCACTTCAACAAGGCCACCAAGGGGCTACTGGCCCGCGCGCTGGCCGGTCAGCCCGTCGAGAGCGTGGACGAACTGGTCGACGTGGCCCTGGCCGCGGGGCTGTCCGCGACGGCCACCGGGCGTTCCACTGTGGAGATCGTGCACGCGTGACCTACCGCACCGGTCGGCGGGCGGGCTCCGGTCGTACCCGTCAAGGGATCTAGGGTTTTGTCATGCCCCTGAGACTCTTCCGGTTCGCCGCACTCGCCGAGGCCTGCTCGTGGATCGGGCTGCTCGTCGGGATGTTCTTCAAGTACGTCGTCGTCCACAACGAGATCGGCGTGAAGGTGTTCGGGCCGATCCACGGCGCGCTGTTCGTGCTGTACGGGGTGTCCGTGCTGCTGTGTGCGCGGAACTACCGGTGGGACTCGAAGACGGTGCTGCTGGGGCTGTTCGCGGCGATTCCGCCGTTGGCCACGTTGTGGTTCGAGCGCAGGGTGGGGCGTCGGGACCTCGTCTCCGACTGACGCCCACGACTCGGGCGGGGTCCCGGCCCGTGACGCCGGGGCCGCCCGCCTGAAGGGCCTCAGCGGCGCGGTGCCGCCTCGGACCTGAACTGGGACGGCCGCAGCGCCTGCTCCGGGCTCATCGTGCCCAGCAGCTTCTCCAGCGCGTACTCCACGTCGCTCTTCCAGCCCAGCGCGGTGCGCAGCTCCAGCCGCAGCCTCGGGTACCTCGGATGCGGACGAACAGTCTTGAACCCGACGGACAGGAAGAAGTCCACCGGCGCGACGCACTCCGGCTGCTCCCACTTCGCGTCCCCGAACGCCTCGATCGCCTTCACGCCCCGCTTCGTCAGCTCCCGGGCCACACCCTGCACCAGCATCCGCCCCAGACCGGCGCCCGCGAACGACGGCACCACGTGCGCGGTCGTCAGCAGCACGGCGTCGGGGGAGACCGGACTCGTCGGGAAGGCCGTCGAACGCGGGACGTACGCCGGGGGCGCGTACATCACGTAGCCGGCGGGCAGGCCGTCCACGTACGCGAGCTTGCCGCACGAGCCCCACTCCAGCAGGGTCTGCGAGACCCAGGACTCCTTCGCCAGGTCGGCGGTGCCGTTCGCGCACGAGCGTTCACCCGCGATCGGGTCCAGCTCCCAGTGCACACAAGAACGACATTTCCTCGGCAGCTCCTCGAGCGTGTCCAAGGTCAAACTGACCAGACGGCGCGACACGTGCACCCCCAAAAACCTCGACGGGCCCACATCTGCACAGGTCAGCGAACCTAGCGTAATGCCCAGGGGTACAAGTCTAAGGTGCCTCTCCTCCGAACAGCCGAGAGTTGACACGTTTCGGCCCGGTAGAATCAGACGATCCGTGCGCCCCGCGCTGGGTCACCGTCGCCCCAGCCGTGGTGCCCTCCTGCGCGAACGGTTCGGAGGACCCTCAGTGACCGGCACGACGCTTGACGACTACACCGATAGGTACGCCCAGCGGGTCAAAGGCATGACCGCCTCCGAGATCCGGGCTCTCTTCGCAGTCGCAAGTCGGCCGGAGGTGGTCAGCCTCGCCGGCGGATCGCCATTCGTCTCCGCACTCCCGCTCGACGCCGTGGGGGAGATGCTCGGCGAGCTGATCGCCCGCAACGGCGCCTCCGCCCTCCAGTACTGCATCGGCCAGGGTGACCCCGCGCTGCGCGAGGTCATCTGCGAGATCATGGCGCTCGAGGGCATCGACGCGCGGTGCGGAGCGTCGCCCGACGACGTCGTGGTCACCACGGGAGCCCAGCAGGCCCTCGACCTCGTCGCCCGGGTGTTCCTCGACCCGGGCGACGTCGTACTCGCCGAAGGCCCGTCGTACGTCGGAGCGCTCGGGGTGTTCCAGGCGGCCCAGGCGGACGTGGTGCACGTACCCATGGATGATCTTGGTCTGATCCCTGCCGCCCTTTCCGCGGCCCTGGAGGACATGGCCAAGGCCGGGCGGCGGGTCAAGTTCCTCTACACCGTGCCGACCTACCACAACCCCGGCGGCGTCACCCTGCCCAACGAGCGCCGCGACGAGATCATCGAGATCTGCGCGCGCGCCGGGCTGCTCATCCTGGAGGACAACCCCTACGGCCTGCTCGGCTTCGACACCGAGCCGCTGCCGGCGCTGCGGTCCCGGGTCCGCGAGGGCATCATCTACCTCGGCACCTTCTCCAAGACCTTCGCCTCCGGGGTCCGGGTCGGCTGGATCCTCGCCCCGCACGCCGTCCGCGACAAGCTCGTCATGGCCTCCGAGGCGCAGATCCTCTGCCCCAGCATGCTGTCCCAGTCGGCGGTCACCACCTACTTCACGACCATGCCGTGGCAGGAACAACTCAAGAAATTCCAGGGGGTGTACGCGGAACGCCGCGACGCCGTCCTGTCCGCCCTCGACGACTTCATGCCCGCCGGCACCCAGTGGACCAAGCCCGCCGGCGGCTTCTACGTCTGGCTGACCCTGCCGGAAGGGTTGGACTCCAAGGCGATGGTGCCCCGGGCCATCAACAACCGCGTCGCGTACGTGCCCGGCACCGGGTTCTACGCCGACGGCACCGGCCGCCAGAACCTCCGCCTGTCGTACTGCTTCCCGCCCCCCGAGCGGATCCGCGAAGGAGTCCGCCGACTGGCCACCACCATCGAGGAAGAGCAGGCCCTGCGCGCGACCTTCGGAGTAGCGTCATGACCATGAGCTTCGCCCACGTTCTCGTCCTCGCCGGAGGACTGTCCTACGAGCGCGACGTCTCGCTGCGCTCCGGTCGCCGGGTCCTCGACGCTCTCCGTCTCGCCGGCCTCGACGCCGAACAGCGCGACGCCGACGTCACCCTGCTGCCGCTCCTCACCAGCACCCCGCCCGACGCGGTGCTCATCTCCCTGCACGGCGCGACAGGGGAGGACGGCGCACTCCGCGGCGTCCTCGAACTGACCGGCGTGCCCTACGTCGGCCCCGACGCCCGCGCCGCCCGGCTCGCCTGGGACAAGCCCACGGCCAAGGCGGTCCTCCGGGACAACCACCTGCCCACCCCGGACTGGATCACCCTCCCCCAGGAGACCTTCTCCGAACTCGGGGCCGGGGCGCTCATGACCGAGATCATCGAACGGCTCGGGCTGCCCCTGATGGTCAAGCCCACCCAGGGCGGGTCGGGCCTCGGCGCGCACGTCGTCCGGGAGGCTTCCGAACTGCCCGCCGCGATGGTCGGCTGCTTCGCGTACGGCGGCACCGCCCTCATCGAACGCTTCGTCACCGGTACCGACATCGCGGTCACCGTCCTCGACCTCGGGGACGGCCCCGTCGCCCTCCCCGCCGTCGAGATCGTCCCCGCCAACGGGGTGTACGACTACACGGCCCGCTACACCGCCGGCGTCACCACCTGGCACGCGCCGGCCCGACTGTCCGAGGAGGTCACCGCGAAGGTGGCCGAGATCGCCGTCGCGACGTACAAGGCGCTCGGGTTGCGGGACCTGTCCCGGGTGGACCTGATCGTCGACGCGGGCGGCGACGCGCACATCCTGGAGGCGAACGTGTCCCCGGGGCTGACCGAGACGTCGCTGGTGCCGATGGCCATCGAGGCGGCGGGGTTGGACTTCGGCGAGGTGCTGGGGAAGCTCGTCCAGGTGGCGATCGACCGTAAGTCCTGAGTCCACTGGGTGGTACTGAGCCCGGTTCCTCTGGGGAGGGACCGGGCTCCTTCGTGTCCGAGGGGGCGAGCTCGGGGTCGGGTGGGTGGCCGAGGGCGCGGCCGGGGCCGGGGCCGGGGCCCGGCTCGGGCGGGTGGCTGGGATCGCGGCCGGGGCCGGGCTCGGGCGGGTGATCTGGCGCGGGTGGGGTGGCGGCGGGCGCTGCTGCTCCCGGGTGGGAGCGGCAAGATCTACTCTGCCGGACGCGGCAACCCTTTGATCCGAGGGCGACGTCTAGCCCAGTGTCCGACGCTGAACCCCTCTCCCCGGAGCGACCACGTGCCATCCATCGCCGACGAGTTCGACAGTTTCGTGCGAACACGAACCCCGGCACTCCTCCGCTCGGCGTACCTGCTCACCGGCGATCAGCACCTCGCCGAGGACCTCGTCCAGAGCGCCCTGGCCCGGACCCACCGGTCCTGGAAGCGGCTGCACGAGGTGGGCAACGCCGAGGCGTACACCCGCAAGGTCATGTACCACCTCCAGGTCAGCTGGTGGCGCAAGCGCCGGGTCGCCGAGTCGATGCCCGGCGACCTGCCCGACCGGGGCGGGGTCGACACCACCACGGCCACGACACTCAAGATCACCCTCCAGCAGGCGCTGCTCAAGCTCACGGACAAGCAGCGTGCCGTCCTCGTCCTGCGCTTCTTCGAGGACCACACCGAGGCCGAGACCGCCGAACTCCTCGGCGTCGCCCTCGGCACCGTCAAGTCACAGACCGCCAAGGCCCTCGCCCGGCTCCGGACGGTCGCCCCCGAGCTCGCCCTCGCCAACGGAGACGTCCGATGAACGACGACCTGCACGCCCGCCTCACCGCCCTCGCCGAAGACGTCACCCCGGTCGACCTGCACAGCCGGGTACTCGCCACCTCCCGCAAGCTCGCCTGGCAGCGGAGCGCCCTCGCCGGCAGCGTCGCCCTGACCATCGTCGGCGTGATCGCCGGCTCCGCGCTGGCCCTGACCCCGACCCTCCGGGCGGTCACCCCCGCCGACAGCCCGAGCCCGGCGGCAACGCTGCCGACGCCCACCCCCACGCCGGCCGCCGCCCTGTCGACGAGCCCCGGCCCGACCGGCACCGCGATCGACCTCGCGAACTCCACCCTGGACATCCCGGCCTGGCCGGGCGACAACTCCGCGCCCTGCCAGGGCACGAAGACCCTGACCGACGGGGTGGCCCCCGGCGCGACCAGCGGCCCCACCCGGCACATCGCCCTGGGCAAGGTCGTCACCGGCGACGTCAACCACGACGGCAAGCTGGACACCGTCGCGGTGATCCTGTGCCGCACCGGGCAGAACCCCCTGTCACAGCTCGTCGCGTTCGAGGCCGGCCCGTCCGGCGGGGTGCGCACCATCGGGCGGATCGTCGGCCCGGCGCCGCACCGGACGACGTCCGAACTCGCCACGATCTTCGACGTGAAGGTCACCGACGAGGGCGACATCCAGGCCGAGGTCGGAGACTTCACCGGCCTCCTGGACCAGCACTCGGCGCAGTACTCCCAGCACCAGTTCCGGACCTACCGCTGGGACGGCCAGAAGTTCGCCCAGCACGCCGGCCCGACCAGCTTCGCCAAGAACCCGAATTTCTCCCAGCTGATCATCACGACCACCGACCTCCAGTTCGGACCCCTGACCGGCGGACAGCGGACCGGCACCCTGAAGGTCACCGTGCACAACGACGGGGCAGGGCCGGCCTGGGGCACCAAGCTGGCCATCTGGGCCCCGGGCTTCGTGCTCCGAACCGGGCCGGGCTGGGACACGTGCACACCCATCCCCAGCGGGGAGTACCGGGTCGGCGCGGAGTGCGTCATCGGCAAGCTCCAGCCGGGGGAGACCCGGACCTTCACCTACGGATTCAGCACCGGCAGCGCGAATGTGGATCCGGCGGGGGCCGAGACCTATGTCGTCGGGAGGGCGCGCGACGGGGAGGACTCGGAAGGGGCGCGGCCGGGAAGTAGCTCAGAAGCGAAGTTCAACGTCACGGCCAGCTAGTGGTACCGCCCGGGCAGCTGCCGGGCCGACCAGTCCAGACAACTCCTCCCGTGTGCACCGCCGGTCCGGCCTTCTGGTCGGGCCGGCGGTTCAGCACGGTCGACCTTTCCCGGAGGAACCGCCGGGCCCTGGTGCGCCGACGCCCCTGCGGCCGACGATTCCGCAGGCTCCTCGCGGAGTCTCGGGACTAGCACTGGCGCACCAGCCAGCGCAGGCGGGGGATCGCGAAGGCCATGTGCAGAACGTTCAGCGCGACGAGGACCCAGCCGACCAGCGGCGCGCCCGCGAGCACGAAGGCCATCGAGCCGCCGAACAGGACGAGCAGTTCAATCAAGAGCCGCACGATTCCGGGTACCGACACCGGTGCGTTCCCACTCCGACTCGGATCCCCGGGTACCGCGAACACGCCCCACAACGTCGCCCCGACCAGTGGCCCGACGATCGCGAGCACCAGGGCGAGAGTGCCGTCAGCGAGGTGCCAGCCCGCCCAACCGAACCCGACGAGGGCGGCGAGTTCCAGGCACAGCCGGAGCGCCAGGTTCCACGCGGGAGTCGACGCGCCACCAGCCGAAGAGTTGACCATCCGCCGGACAGTAGCCGACGTACCCGCCCACCGGATCACCTGGAATCCCGAAGCCGCCCGCGCTCACGCGATCGAGGTCGGTGTTTCACGTGAAACATGGACGGCACCGGGGGCCAGCCCCGACTCGGACACTCGCTCGGGTGGCCCAGTTCGAATAGCTAGGCGCGGATAGCTCGACCCGCCACCCCGGCGCGATGTTTCACGTGAAACAGGGTTCGTCCTCGCCCGCAGCGTGGGGGAGTCCGACTCAAAAGTGGTGGGCCACTCGGGGCACCCCGCGCCGGGCACCGACCTAACAGATGCCGCGCAGCCGGACCGTCGCCGCTCCATCTGGCCCAGCGCGCAAGGCAGACACTTCACTCCGGTCTCCGGTCTCCGGTCTCCGGTCTCCGGGAGCACGCCACGCGTGGAGTCGGGGCACCGATGTTTCACGTGAAACACGCGCCCCGCGAGGTCGATGTTTCACGTGAAACAACGACGGTCCATCCTTCCGAGGGCACCCGACTGGGGCTGATCGCCCTCCCGGCTCCCGGCTCCCGGCTCCCGGCTCCCGGCTCCCGGCTCCCGGCTCCCGGCTCCCGGCTCCCGGCTCCCGGCTCCAAAGTGAGCATGTTCATCGGGGGTTGCGTGGGCAAGTCCCGGGTGGCCGCAGTTCACCCAGTCACGACAGCGGCCCGTGCCAGTTGACGCCGGGCTGACTGGCGGCGGGATCGCGTGGCTCCTGGCGTCCCGTTGCCATCCACGCCGGGGATCGGCTGGCTCCGGAGGCTGTGGGTCACTGCCGATCGTGGCTTCCGTCCGGGCAAAGAAAGGAGCCATGTTTCACGTGAAACATGGCTCCTTCAAACAGGACACTCAACAGCGGACCTCTACTCCGAGGCACCCCAGTCAATCGGCGGCGGCGCCATCACGGCCCGCCCGCCATGCTCGGCAAGGTACGCCGCGACGAACGCCAGGTTCTCCAACCACGGCCGTTCCGCGACCGGAGGAAGTACGTCATCCCAGAGCGAGAGGAACGTCCCCCGCAGTTGGAGTTGCCCGTACGGACGGGCCAGGAACCAGAGGTGCAGGTGCGCGGAGCCGTCGCCCCACCGGTTCACGTGTACGCGGGCGACCCCGTCGAGGCAGCGGATGGCCCGTTCGAGGCGGACGGTGAGGACGCCCATCTCGGTGGCCAGGAGGTTGGGCAGATCGCCGAGGTCGAGGTGCGACCGGGTTTCGAGCATCAGCACCATGGGCAGGCCGGTCGGCCCGAGCGCCCGGAGTCGCCAGCGCTCGTCGACCCAGATGTAGTCCTCGTCGGTACGTTTGCATGCGGTGCAGGTGCTGGGATCCTCGCCTTCCCGATCGGGCTCAAGCTCGACCGGTGGATCGAGGGCGCGAATCTTGAACTCGCCCTCGAAGGGAAACGTCGGCCAGGAAACGAAGTCCGGAAGTTCTCTGTCGTGGGGCACAGCTGGGGTGTCGTCGGCCACAATCGGACCCTATCCGAGTCGCGCCAGGATGGACACACCGCAGGTGCGACGAACAGTATCGTCACCGTGACGTCAGTCCCGAGGGTTAGGGGATAGGGCAAAAATAGGCCCTAGTTTGATAGTAATTGTCATATCTCTGTGGACGCTCAACGATTCAGCGATATCTGTCGATTCCACAGGGGATTCTCGCGAATTTCGGAGTGCGATCGTCCCGCCGATCCACCGGACCCGAACCAGGGGAGTGCCGGACCCAGACCGATGACGATCCGAATCGACCCGAAGCGACGCGAGCTCGACCCGAGGACGCCCCGAAGTCGGACCGGCAACGACCCGGAACCACGCCGACGCACCCAGAGAAAGAACCGGCGACGAACCGCCGGCTCCCTCACCCGAGACCGACAACGCACCACAGCCGACACGAACCAGCCGGCGCCGACCCTGTCGCCGAGCCAACCCGAGGGCGTCCCGGAACCCGAGCAGCGACACTCGGGCCCAACCGAAGCCCAACCCGGAACCACGCCGGCAACACCTCGGCGGCAACCCAGCGACTTCCCGACCAACTCGAAAGCGACCCAGCCACCCGCCCCGGTCCTACTCGCTAACGACCCGCCGCCTGGTGCCCGGCGCCGGGCGTCGGGCACCAGGCGGCGGGAGGGGGAGGGGGAGGCGGGTGCCAGGGCGGCGGGTGCCAGGGCGGCGGGAGCCGGGCAGCGGGCGGCGAGCGGCCTTGCGGCGTCCCCAGGCTGACTCGACGATGACTGGCCCACTCCCCAGGGAACTCGACCAGCCCTGCGGATCTGCCCACAACCGCTTCACTCCGGCCCGCTCCGAACCGAGCCGAAGTGCCGAACCGAGCCGAGCCGAGCCGATCGAAGCGGTGCCAAGTCGAGCCAAGCGGTGCCCAGCCGATCCATGCCCAGCGGTGCCGTGCCGAAAGCAAGCCCCACACCGGCACCGGCACCGGCATGGAAAAGCCCCGGACACCAGAAGGCGCCCGGGGCTCAGTACCCAAAGAATGTTTTCTATTCTTCCGGGCGGTCCAGCCCGATCACTCCGACGATCCGCTCCAGATCATCCACGGTCGCGAACTCGATCGTGATCTTGCCCTTGCGCTTGCCCAGGTCCACCCGCACCTTGGTGTCGAACCGGTCGCACAGCTTCTCCGCCAACTCGCCCAACGCGGGCGCGTGCGCCTTGGGCCGCCGCGCCGCGGGAGCCTTCCGGGTCTCCGGCGCGCCGAGCGACACCAGCTCCTCGGTCACCCGCACCGACAGCCCCTCGGCCACGATCCGGAGCGCGAGCGCCTCCTGGGCCTCGGCACTGTCCAGGGACAGCAGGGCCCGGGCGTGCCCGGCAGAGAGCACCCCGGCCGCGACCCGGCGCTGCACCCCGGCCGGCAGGTTCAGGAGCCGGATGGTGTTGGTGATCTGGGGCCGGCTGCGGCCGATCCGCCGGGATAGCTCCTCGTGCGTGGCCCCGAACTCCTCCAGCAGCTGCTGGTAGGCGGCGCCCTCTTCCAGCGGGTTCAGGTTCGCCCGGTGGATGTTCTCCAGGAGCGCGTCGCGGAGCATCGCGTCGTCGGCGGTCTCCCGGATGATGGCCGGGATCGCGGTGAGCCCGATCGCCTGGGCCGACCGCCACCGGCGCTCACCCATGATCAGCTCGTACTTACCCGGGGCCGTCTCCCGCACCACGATCGGCTGCAGGAACCCGACCTCGCGGATGGACGCCTTCAGTTCCTCGAGCGCGTCCTCGTCGAAGACCTGCCGGGGCTGCTTGGTGTTGGGCACGATCGAGTCGATCGGCAGCTCGCGGAAGCGGGCACCGGGCACGGGCGCGAGGTCGTCCCCGACCGGCGCCTCGACACGCGAGGCCGGCACCGAATCCGAGTCAATGACCGGGGCCGGGGCCTCAACGGCCGGAGCCGGGGCCGGAGAAGCCGCCTCAGCCACCGGAACCGACGCCGGCACAGCCTGAGCCGGCACCGACGCCACCGGGGCCACGGGAGCCGCTGGGGCCTCCGGAGCGACCTCCGGGGCTGCGGGCCCCGACGGGATCAGCGCGCCGAGTCCACGGCCGAGACCGCCCCGTCGGTTGGTCTTCATGCGCCGCCTCCGAGTTTCGCGCCGCGCTGCGCGATCTCCTGCGCCGCTTCGAAGTAGCTGGTGGCTCCGCGGGAGCCCGGGTCGTACGTCATCACCGACTGACCATAGCTGGGAGCCTCCGAAACCCGGACATTCCGGGGGATGACAGCCTGGAGCACCTTGTCGGTGAAGTAGCTGCGGACCTCCTGCTCGACCTGGTCGGCCAGCCGGGTGCGGCGGTCGTACATGGTCAGCAGGATGGTGGAGACCTCGATCTTCGGGTTCAGGTGCGCCTGGACCAAGTCGATGTTGCGGATGAGCTGGCCGAGGCCCTCCAGCGCGTAGTACTCACACTGGATCGGGATCATGACCTCCTCGGCCGCCACGAGCGCGTTGACCGTGAGCAGGCCGAGCGACGGCGGGCAGTCGATCAGGACATAGTCCAACTCTTCCGGGTACGCCTCGATGGCCCGCTTCAGCCGCGACTCCCGGGCGACGACGCTGACCAGCTCGATCTCCGCGCCGGCCAGGTCGATCGTCGCGGGGGCGCAGACCAGGTTCGGGATGCCCTCGACCCGCGCGACCACCTCGTGCAACGGCACGTTGTCGATCAGCGACTCGTAGATGCTCGGCACGCCGGCGTGGTGGTCGACGCCGAGCCCGGTGGACGCGTTGCCCTGCGGGTCCAGGTCGATGACCAGCACCCGGTTGCCGTGCAGGGCGAGTGACACGGCGATGTTCACCGTGGTGGTGGTCTTACCCACCCCGCCCTTCTGGTTCGCGACAGCCATGATGCGCCGCCGGGTCGGGCGGGGGAGTTGAGCCCCACCACCAGGGTTGAGTACCTGGACGGCCCGCTTCGCCTCCTGGGCGAGCGGAAGATCTTCATCTATGTCGGCGGCACGCGTTTCACGTGAAACATCACCGAGCCGAGGGTGTGGGATGTCGCTCGTTTCACGTGAAACATCGCCGTAGCTGTCGTCCTGCACCGTGTCCACTCCGCTGGATTCGGCACCCTGAGCCGCCGTCGACTCCGAATCTCCGGCGTGTCCGGGGGAGTCCGCGCCGACCGGTGCCGGCACTGCGTCTCCGCCCGATCGGGGGGCGCCCGGCAAGCCTACGGGGGTGGAGCCCCTGTCGTCATCAGCGCCCTCGGCGGAATCCGTCTCAACCGAAGAAACGAGCTCCAATATGGGTACTTTGTCGGGGTCGGGGCGCGGCCCGAACACCCCGGGCACCTGGGGTCGTGGAACCGACACCTCAGGCCTCGCCACGCCTCGCGTCATCCGCCCCGTACGCACCTGAACGTCATCAGTCGTCGCGTTCTCGATCGACTGGCTCAGCCTGCCCGTGACCGCACTGCGCAGCCACCCCAACGCACTGACTCGCTTCCGGCCCCCCGCCATCAGCCCCCCTATGCGTAGCTACCGGCCTCGGCTGCGCCGGCTTCCTCCCTGCGAGATCACGCGCTCCCGGACCACCTCGACCACGGTCGTCTCGGGGTCGATCAGTCCGGCGCCACAACTCAGTACCCGTGCCTGTCCGCCGCCGAGCCGGAGCATCACATTACGGTGCTCCGCGATCTCCTCGGCCGCCGTCGAACCCTTCATCGCCAGCATCCGGCCACCGACCGCCGCGAGCGGCAGGCACCAACCGGCGAGCCGGTCGAGCGGCGCGACCGCGCGGGCGGTGACGATGTCGGCGGGTGCCAGGCGACCCACCAGCTCCTCGGCGCGGCCCCGGACCACCGTGACCCCGGTCAGGTCCAGCTGGTCGACGACCTCGTCCAGGAACGCGGTACGACGCGCGAGCGGCTCCACCAGGGTCACCTGCAGATCCGGTCGGGCCACAGCTAGGACGATACCGGGCAATCCAGCCCCAGAACCGACATCCACGACAGACGCGCCTAACGGGATCAGCTCGGCCACGACGGCACAGTTGAGCAGGTGCCGGTCCCAGATCCTCGGCGCCTCCCGGGGCCCGATCAGCCCCCGGACGACGCCCTCGGTCGCGAGCAGTTCCGCGTACGCGATCGCGGCGTCGAGCTGGTCGCCGAACACCTTGCGCGCGGCGGCCGGCGGCGGGCCGGGCACGGGGTCGCCCGCCGGGTCGGATTCCGGTCGCGGCGAGGTGGTCGCCGAACCCGGGTCGCCCGCCGACGGAGCGCCGGTGGCCGGCACGGAGCCGGCCGAAGCCTCCCGGCCCGACGACGAACCCGGAACGGCCCCGGCACCGGACGACTGCCCAGAGCCGGACAGTGCCTCAGTGCCGGACAGTGACCCGGAACCCGGGGCGGCCCCGGTGCCGGAGTCCGGCACCGAACCCGACAGGTCCGCAGAGTCGGACAACGCCCCGGAACCCGGGAAGTTCTCGGAACCCGACGAGGAAGCGGTCACTCCGGCAGCACGACGACGCGACGGGCCGGCTCGGCGCCCTCGGACTCGCTGCGGACCCCGTCCATGGCCGTGATCACGTCGTGCACGCACTTGCGCTCGAACGCGCTCATCGGCTCCAGCGTCACGGCCTCGCCGTCCTTCAGGACCCGCTCGCCGGCGGTCTTGGCGAGCGCGCCGAGCTCCTTGCGCCGGCCGTCGCGGAAGCCGCCGACGTCGACGAGGAGACGGCTCGGGTGGCCGGTCTGCGCGTACACCGCGAGGCGGGCCAGCTCCTGGAGCGCCTCCAGGGTCGCGCCGCGCGGGCCGACCAGCCCGTCGAGGTCCTCGCCGACGATCTCGACCAGCGGACGGCCGTTCTGGACGACCTCGTCGATGTCGCCGTCGTAGTCGAGGATGTCGAGCAGACCCTCCAGGTAGTCGGCGGCGATCTCGCTCTCCCGGAACAGGGTCTCCGCGTCAGCCTGAGCCCGAACCGGCTTCTCGGCCACCACGACGTCGTCGGTCTCGGCCTGCGGGGTGCTCGTGTCGGTCACTGTTGTTCTCTCCTAGCTCCGGCGTCGAGGCGCCAATGGTCTTGGGGCGCCTAGCGCCGGGCGCCGCGCTTCTTCTGGTTGGCGGGCTTCACACCGGGCTTCGGAGCCTCGACGGTCAGCTTGGCGGCGGCGTCCACGTCCTTGGACTTCTCGCCGATCTTGACCGCGGCGGGCGGCGGCGGGTACTTCTTCAGCACCCAGAACTGCTGGCCCAGCGAGAACAGGTTCGTGGTGACCCAGTAGATGATGACGCCGATGGGGAAGAGGTAACCCGAGATCAACAGCGTGAACGGGATGCCGTACAGCATCAGGCGCTGGATCATCTTCTGCTGCGGGTCCTCGGACCAACCGGTCTTGAGGATCATCTGACGGCTCGTCAGGAACGTCGTCGCCATCATCATCAGGATCAGGATCCCGGCGACGATCTTGATGTTCAGCGGGCTGGTGCCCATGTCGGTGAGGAAGCCGCCCTGGTCGGGGAACTTCGCCGCGATGGGAGCGCCGAACAGCTTGGCGTGCGAGGCCTTGTCGAACTGGTCGGCCGTCCACGTGTACAGCGTGGGGTTGTGCTTGCCGTCGGGCACCAGGCGGCGCAGGACGTGCAGCAGGCCCAGGAAGACCGGCATCTGGAGCACGAGGGGGAGGCAGCCCATGAGCGGGTTGGCCTTCTCCTTGCGGTAGAGCTCCATCATCTCGCGCTGGAGCGTCTCCTTGTCGCCCTTGTGCTTGAGCTGAAGCTCCTTCACCTTGGGCTGGATGGCCTGCATCGCCCGCTGTGACCGGATCTGCTTCACGAACAGCGGGAACAGGATGATCCGGACCGTGATCACGAGGAAGACGATCGCGAGGACCCAGGACCAGTTCGTGCCGAGGACGACCTTGTCAGGGACGATCATGTCCCAGAGTTCGTGCCAGCGCAGAAGTAGCCACGAAATGGCAATGTAGATCCAGTCGAGACTCACGTCGCGGCTCCAGTCACGTCGCCTGGGTGGCGGTTCGCCGGGGGTACCGGGTCATAACCGCCGGGGTGGAATGGTTGGCAGCGCAGCAGCCGCCGGAGCGTCAGCCAGGCCCCTCGAAGAGCACCGTGCGTGGCCAACGCCTCTAGAGCGTAGGCGCTACAGGACGGGTGGAACCGACAGCGCGCCGGCAGCGCCGGACTCACCCATCGACGGTACGCGACGATAGGAAACGAGAGCACACGGGCCACGGGTGTCACCGCTCACCGCCGCGGTGCCGCCGGGCCCGGGCCGCGGCGAGAGCTTCGTCGAGGTCGGAACCCAGTTGGGCGTACGAACGGTCCGCCGCCGCCGGCAACGCGCGCACCACGACCGCGTCGTCCGGGCCGAGGAGCCCGAGCCGGTCGCGCATCAGGTGCCGAAGCCGACGTTTGACCCGGTTTCGCACGACCGCGTTGCCGACCGCCTTGGACACGACAAAGCCCGCCCGGGGAGTGTGTCCCTCCGGGCGGGTTGTCGACTGCTCGGTGGCGGTGCCGGCCAGGTGCACCACGAGGGCGCCCCGGCTCGCACGTCGGCCGCCGCGGACGGTCATGCTGAAGTCGATGCGGCGGCGCAGCCTCGAAGCGGCAGGCAGCACGTTCAACGGCTCCGTATGACCGGGCCTGTGCGGCTTAGGCCGACAGAGTGACGCGACCCTTGGCGCGACGCGCCGAGAGGATGGCGCGGCCCGCGCGGGTCCGCATGCGAAGCCGGAACCCGTGGGTCTTCGCGCGCCGGCGGTTGTTCGGCTGGAAGGTGCGCTTGCTCACGTCACGGTCTCCGTACTCTCAGGTGGTACTCATAAGTCTTCGTGGTGGTCCACGTACGCGGACACGCCGCGTCGTCCACCCTAGCAAAGGGTCGCGGCGGCGACCCTTCAGGGTAGACCTACGCCGCCGTGCCGTCCGACACACGAAGCCCGGACACGCCGCGACGGCCGTGACTATCATGCCTGAGTCCTGCGGGGTTGAGGACCTGTGGAAAACTCGCCACAGCACGCAATCAACCAGGGGGAGGCGCGGCGGTGACCGACAATCCGGTCGACCTCGCGAAGGTTTGGACGTCGGCGACCGAAGAGCTCTCCGACGGACTGATCTCGCCCCAGCAGCGTGCCTACCTCCGGATGACCCGGCTGCGGGCACTCGTGGAGGACACGGCGCTGATCTCCGTGCCGGACACGTTCACCCGCGACGCGATCGAGACGAAGCTGCGTCCGGCGATCACCGACGCGCTGTCGCGCAGGCTGGGCCGGCCGATCCAGGTCGCCGTGACCGTCCGGCCCCCGGACCCGGTCACCACCGACGCGCCGGCTCCGGCACCGCAGCTCGCGCAGCCCCAGCTCGCCCAGCCGCACCCGGCCCCGCCTCAGGTCGAGCGCGACCGGACCCCGACTGCCGCCCAGCCCGGCGTGCTGCCGTTCGAGGCCCAGCCCGAGCAGCCCCCGGCCCGGCCGCGCCGGTCCCGCCGGACGGCGGAGCACCCGCCGGCCGAGCCGCAGCAGCAGTCGACCCAGACGTTCACCCTGCCGGGACTGTCGAACCCGACCGAGTACGACCAGGTGATCGCGAACCACGCGACCGCCGACGCGCTGGAGGCCGAGCGCAAGGGCGGCACGTCCGCGTACGCCGAGGTCGCGGCGCCCAGGCCCTCCCAGGCGCCGTCGCACGGCAGCGGGGGCAGCGCCCAGGCCGCCGTGGCCCGCGCGAGCGACCCGGCACGCGGCGAGCAGCCGCATCCGGCCGACTACGTCCGGCGGGGCTCGGCCGGCCGGGACGCCAAGGCGGACAGCGGGCTGGCCCGGCTGAACCCGAAGTACATGTTCGAGACGTTCGTGATCGGCTCGTCCAACCGGTTCGCGCACGCGGCGTCGGTGGCGGTGTCGGAGTCACCGGCGAAGGCGTACAACCCGCTGTTCATCTACGGGCACTCCGGGCTGGGCAAGACGCACCTCCTGCACGCCATCGGGCACTACGCGACGACGCTGGGCAACGCCCGCAGCGTCCGGTACGTGTCGACGGAGGAGTTCACCAACGACTTCATCAACTCGCTGCGGGACGACAAGACGAGTGCGTTCCAGCGCCGGTACCGCGACGTGGACATCCTCCTGATCGACGACATCCAGTTCCTGGAGAACCGGGAACGGACCCAGGAGGAGTTCTTCCACACCTTCAACACGCTGCACAACGCGAACAAGCAGATCGTGATCAGCTCCGACCGGTCCCCCCGGCAGCTGGCGACCCTGGAGGACCGGCTGCGGACCCGCTTCGAGTGGGGCCTGCTCGCCGACATCCAGCCGCCGGACCTGGAGACCCGGATCGCGATCCTGCAGAAGAAGGCCGCGCAGGAGCGGCTGTTCGCGCCGCCGGAGGTGCTGGAGTTCATCGCCTCCCAGATCTCCTCGTCGATCCGCGAGCTGGAGGGTGCCCTGATCCGGGTCACCGCGTTCGCGAGCCTGAACCGCACGTCGGTGGAGCTGTCGCTGGCCCAGGAGGTCCTGCGGGACCTGATCCCGGTCGGCGAGGCCGCGGAGCTCACGGCGGACCAGATCATGCAGGAGACCGCCGAGTACTTCGGGGTCACGATGGAGGACCTCCGGGGCCACTCGCGCTCCCGGCTCCTGGTCGGCGCCCGCCAGGTCGCCATGTACCTGTGCCGCGAGCTGACGGACCTCTCCCTGCCCCGGATCGGGGCCGCGTTCGGCGGGCGGGACCACACCACGGTCATGCACGCGGACCGCAAGATCCGTCAGCAGATGGCCGAGCGGCGTTCGCTTTACAACCAGATCGCCGAGCTGACCAACCGGATCAAGCTCCAGGCTCCCTGATGTCCCCGGCACTCCGCGGGGCATCGAACTCCGCGACTCCATCCATGATCACCTATCTAGTCGCGTTCGCGCCTCCACAGCCTGTGGATAACTCTGTGGATATACCTGTGGACGACCTGTGGATAACGTCCTGTTCCTGTGGACAACGGCCCAAGATCTGTGGATATCCCTGTGGACGGGGTTATCCACAGTTTGTGCAAAACCCTGTGGATATCCTGTGGATAACTAGGCTCTGCCTGTGGACAGGATGTGGACAACTTTGGGCCTGTGGAAAACTAGGGCAGTTACCCACAGCTGCGTCCACAGGTTGTCCACAGGGTATCGACGGTGTTCACCTGCGGAAACGACGGTTATCCACAGTATCCACAGGACCGATTACTACGACTGTTAGTTCTTAGAAAGAAAGAAAAGATCAATAACAGGCTGGGGAAACCTGTGGAGAAGCGTTCTCCTCGACACCGCAGCCAAGTAATCTACAAAGCTCGATGAAGGGGGCAGCATGAAGTTCCGGGTGGAGCGAGACGCGTTCGCCGACGCGGTGGCGTGGACGGCCAAGAGCCTGCCGAACCGACCGCCGGTGCCGGTGCTCGCCGGAGTGCTGCTGCGGGTCGCGGACGGGCACCTGACGGTCTCGGGCTTCGACTACGAGGTGTCGAGCCAGGTGCGGGTCCTGGTGAACGCGGAGTCCGACGGCGTGACGCTGGTGTCTGGTCGGCTACTCGCGGAGATCACCAAGTCGCTGCCGAACAAGCCGGTCGACCTCGCCGCCGTGGGTTCGCACCTGGAGCTCACGTGCGGCAGCGCGCGCTTCACTCTGCCGACGATGCCCGTCGAGGACTACCCCACGCTCCCTGAGATGCCCCCTACGGCCGGTCAGATCGACGCTGCGGCCTTCGCAGCCGCTGTCGCACAGGTCGCCATAGCCGCGGGCCGTGACGACACCCTGCCGATGATGACGGGCGTCCGGCTCGAGTTCGAGGGCGAGACGCTCACGATGCTCACCACCGACCGGTTCCGGCTGGCGCTGCGCGAGCTCACCTGGAACCCGGGCGAGCCCGGCGCGAGCTTCCAGGCGCTGGTGCCGGCCCGCACGCTCGCGGACACCGCCAAGACCCTCGGCCCGCTCGGCGGCAACGTCACGATCGCGCTGGCGGCCGACGGCGTCGGCGAGGGCATGATCGGCTTCGCGGGCGAGGGCCGCCGGGCCACCAGCCGGCTGCTCGACGGGGACTACCCGAAGCTGCGCTCGCTGTTCCCGGACTCGTACAACGCGCAGGCCCGGGTCAAGGCCTCCTCGCTCGTCGAGGTCGTCAAGCGTGTCGCCCTGGTCGCCGAGCGGTCCACCCCCGTGCGGCTCAGCTTCAGCGAGGACGGCCTGGTCGTCGAGGCCGGCGGCACGGAGGACGCGCGGGCCAGCGAGGCGCTGGACTGCGAGTACACCGGCGAGCCGATGACGATCGCGTTCAACCACCAGTTCCTGCTCGACGGCCTGTCGGTGCTCGACGCGCCGATGGCGGTGCTGTCGTTCACCAACGCGATGAAGCCGGCCGTGCTGTCGGCGGGCACCGAGGACTCGAACGGCGACGCCGACGCCAAGGCCGCGTACCGGTACCTGCTGATGCCGATCCGCCTGAACAGCTGATCATGCTCCGGGCGCGGGGCACGGTCCCGCGCCCGGGTCACGCGCCGCCCGGGCCGCGTCGCGCACCGGGCGGCCGATCAGCCGGGCCGGGCACCTCTCCCGTGGGGCCACGCTAGGCTCTGCGTAGACCACGCGAAAAGGGGCGGACATGCAGCTCGGGCTCGTCGGACTCGGGAAAATGGGCGGCAACATGCGCGAGCGGTTGCGCCGCGCGGGGCACGAGGTGGTCGGCTACGACCGCAACCCGGAGGTCTCCGACGTCGCGAGCCTGGCCGAGCTGGTCGAGAAGCTGGCCGCCCCCCGTGCCGTCTGGGTGATGGTCCCGGCCGGCGCCCCGACCCACGACACGGTCGTCGAGCTGGGTGAACTCCTCGGCGAGGGCGACATCGTCATCGACGGCGGCAACTCCCGCTTCACCGACGACGAGGCGAACGCGGCGTACCTGGCCCCCAAGGGCGTCGGGTACGTGGACGCGGGGGTCTCCGGTGGCGTCTGGGGCCTGCAGAACGGCTACGCGCTGATGGTCGGCGGGGCCGACGCGGACGTGGCCCGGCTGATGCCGATCTTCGAATCGCTCAAGCCCGAGGGCGAGTACGGGTTCGTGCACGCCGGCAAGGTGGGCGCCGGCCACTACGCGAAGATGGTGCACAACGGCATCGAGTACGGGCTGATGCACGCCTACGCCGAGGGCTACGAGCTGCTGGAGGCCAGCGAGCACGTGACCAACGTGCCGGAGGTCTTCAAGTCCTGGAAAGAGGGCACGGTCGTCCGGTCCTGGCTGCTGGACCTGCTGGTCAACGCCCTCGAAGAGGACCCGCAGCTGGCCGGGATCAAGGGCTACGCGGCGGACTCCGGCGAGGGCCGCTGGACGGTCGAGGAGGCCATCCGGCTCGGCGTCCCGCTGCACGTGATCACCGCGTCGCTGTTCGCCCGGTTCGCCTCCCGCCAGGACGACTCGCCGGCGATGAAGGCCGTCGCCGCGCTGCGCAACCAGTTCGGCGGCCACGCCGTCAAGACGAACTAGCCGTGTACGCCCGCCACCTCGAGCTCGTCGACTTCCGCAGCTACGAGAAGCTGTCGATCGAGCTCGAGGCCGGGCCGAGCGTCTTCGTCGGCCCCAACGGCCAGGGCAAGACCAACCTGCTCGAGGCGCTCGGCTATGTCGCCACCCTCGGCAGCCACCGGGTCGCCACGGACGCGCCGCTGGTCCGGGCCGGGTCCGACCGGGCCGTGGTGCGCACCGCGATCGTGCACGACGGCCGGGAGCTCCTGGTCGAGCTGGAGATCGTCCCGGGCAAGGCCAACCGGGCCAGGCTGAACCGCGCGCCGGCCAGCAGACCGCGCGACATCCTCGGCGCCCTGCGGATGGTGCTCTTCGCCCCGGAGGACCTTTCGCTGGTACGGGGGGACCCGGGTGAGCGCCGGGGTTTCCTCGACGAGCTCCTGGTGGCCCGCCAGCCCCGGTACGCGGGGGTGCGCGCCGACTACGACCGGGTCGTCAAGCAGCGCAACGCGTTGCTCCGCACGGCGTACCTGTCGCGGAAGACCGGGGCCGGCTCGCGGGACCTGTCCACCCTGGACGTGTGGGACAACCATCTCGCCCAGCACGGGGCGGAGCTGCTCGCCGGCCGGTTGGAGCTGGTCACGGCGTTGCGCCAGCCCGTCGAGGACGCCTACAACGCGGTGAGCCAGGGCAAGGGCACCGCGCTCATCGAGTACCAGTCGAGTCTGGGTGAGGATCTTCCGGGTTCCGACCGGGGGCTCCTGACGGCCCGGCTGCTCGACGCGCTCGCACAGGCCCGGGGCCAGGAGATCGAGCGCGGCGTGACCCTGGTCGGCCCGCACCGCGACGAACTGCGACTCCAACTCGGCGACCTGCCCGTGAAGGGCTACGCGAGCCACGGCGAGTGCTGGTCCTACGCCCTCGGCATGCGCCTGGCGAGCTTCGAACTGCTCCGCTCGGAGGGCATCGAGCCGGTGCTGGCCCTGGACGACGTGTTCGCCGAGCTGGACACCTCCCGGCGGGACCGGCTGGCCGAGCTGGTCGCCAGCGCCGGCCAGACCCTCGTGACCTGCGCGGTCGCCGGGGACGTCCCGCCGGCGCTCCAGGGGGCGCGCTACGACGTGGCCGGCGGGGAGGTGCGCCGTGTGCTGTGACCAGCCCTCGCCGCGCGCGTGGCGCGACATCGCGGACGTCGAGGTGCGTCGTGCCCGCTGACGAGACGGCCCGGCCCGACCGCCGGCATCCGGTGACCCCGGGCCAGCCCGCCGCCGCGCCACCACCGGCCGCGAAGCCGGCCGGCGAGCCGCTCCGGGGCCCCGACCTGGCCCGGGCGGCCCTGGAGGCGGCCCAGAAACGCACGGCGGAGCGGCGCGCGACCCGCAAGCCGCCGGGCGCGCTGGAACGCCGCAAGCGCGGCTACAGCGGCCCGGGCCCCGACCCCCGCGACCCGCAGCTGATCGGCGCGCTCCTCGGCAAACTGATCAAGGACCGGGGCTGGCAGAAGCCGAACGCCGAGGCCAAGGTCTTCGGCTCCTGGGAGAAGGTCGTCGGCCCGGACATCGCGGCGCACTGCCGGCCGGTCAAGCTCGACGACGGCGAACTGACCGTCGAGGCGGAGTCCACGGCGTGGGCCACCCAGCTCCGGCTGATGACGGCCCGGCTGCTCGCCCAGATCGCCAAGGAGATCGGGCACAACGTCGTCAAGCGGCTGAACATCCACGGGCCGAGCACCGGCCGGGGCTACCAGGGCCCGCGCTGGGTACGGGACCGGCCGGGGCCGCGCGACCAGTACGAGTGACGCCGGCTTGACACCGGCCACATCCTGGACGCTATGAGCATCATCGGCATCCTCGTGCTGTTCGTGATCCTGTTCGCCGTCGTCGCGGCGCTCGGGGCGGTGGTCGCGGCCCTCGTCGCGGCCTCGAAGAAGTCCTCCGGCGGTCAGCCGGGCGGCTACCGGCAGTCCCCGGGCTACCCGAACACGCTCTACCCGCAGCACGGCTCCGCGCCGCACGGCGACCCGAACCAGAACCAGGCCGCCGTGCCGTACTACGACCCGGCCGTGGGGTACAACCCCGGTGGTCCCCAGGTGGACTACACCGCCCAGCCGGCGGACGTCGGTTCGTGGCAGGAACGTCCCGCGCAGGACGTCGGCTCCTGGCAGGAGCGCCCCGCGCAGGATGTCGGCTCGTGGTCCGACTCGGGGTCGTCGTCCAGCTCGTCGGACTCGGGTTCGTCCTCGTCGTCGGACTCCGGATCGTCCTCCTCGTCGGATTCCTCGTCCTCGTCGTCCAGCTCGTCGAGCGAATGACCCCAGCTCGTCGAGTGACTGACGGCGCGCTCTGGGTTACGCGTACAAAATCGGATTTAGGGTTCTTAAATAACTAAAAACCCTCAGTGGGAGTGTCGCGGGTGTCATTATCGGCCCCTGGGCAGACTCCGACCCGAGCAACCTGGTCCGCGTGGGGGGATGCCAACCTGGGTCAGTTCCGGGCCCTACGGCGACTTGAGGGCGTCTGGTGCATGTTCTGTCGGTGGGGCGCAGTAGGATTACTGCGAAGCAGCCGATCAGATCCGCGCGTACGGGCGTCGGGGGTGCCCAGCGCCCTGACTTGACGCCGTGCCCGTGCCGACCTGCCGCCCCCGACCGGGGCGGAGAAAGCGACCAAGGGTGGCAGCGCCGAAGCAACAGCAGGACGACTACAGCGCCAGTTCACTGACCGTTCTGGAGGGCCTGGAGGCTGTCCGGAAGCGGCCGGGCATGTACATCGGCTCTACCGGTGAGCGGGGCCTGCATCACTTGGTGTGGGAGGTCGTCAACAACTCCGTTGACGAGGCCCTCGCCGGCTATTGCGACACCATCGTCGTCTCCCTGCTGCCCAACGGCGGCGTCCGGGTGGTCGACAACGGGCGCGGTTTCCCCGTCGATCTGCACCCGAAGCTGAAGAAGTCGGGCGTCGAGGTCGCACTGACGATCCTGCACGCGGGTGGCAAGTTCGACGGCAAGGCGTATGCGGTGTCCGGCGGTCTTCACGGCGTCGGCATCTCGGTGGTGAACGCCCTGTCCACCACCGTCGACGTGACGGTGAAGAAGTCCGGCTTTTTCTGGTACCAGTCGTTCCGCGACTCCAAGCCGGTCGCCGACCTGACCAAGGGCGACCCGACCCACGAGACCGGCAGCACCGTCGAGTTCGTGGCCGATCCGAAGATCTTCGAGACCACGGTCTACAGCTTCGAGACGATCTACCGCCGGCTCCAAGAGATGGCCTTCCTGAACAAGGGCCTGACGATCGTGCTGCGCGACGACCGAGTGGAGGGCGACGAGGAACCGCACGAGGTCGTCTTCTGCTACAAGAACGGCATCTCCGACTTCGTCCGGCACCTCAACGCCAGCAAGAGCCCGATCCACAAGTCGGTGGTTGAGTTCGAGGCCGAGGCCGAGGGCATGTCGCTCGAGGTGGCGATGCAGTGGAACGAATCGTACGGCGAGAGCGTGTACACGTTCGCCAACGCGATCAACACCCACGAGGGTGGTACGCACGAGGAGGGCTTCCGGGCCGCGCTGACGACGATCGTCAACAAGTACGGCGCCGAGAAGAAGTTCCTCAAGAGCGACGAGAAGCTCTCCGGCGAGGACATCCGCGAGGGCCTCGCCGCGATCATCTCGGTGAAGCTGGCCAACCCGCAGTTCGAGGGCCAGACGAAGACGAAGCTCGGCAACACCGAGGTGAAGAGCTTCGTGCAGAAGGCCTGCAACGAGTGGATGGTCGACTGGTTCGAGCGGAACCCGACCGAGGCCAAGACCATCATCGTGAAGGCCTCGCAGGCCGCCCGGGCCCGGATCGCGGCCCAGCAGGCCCGCAAGCTCGCCCGGCGCAAGAGCCTGCTGGAGTCCGGCTCGATGCCGGGCAAGCTCGCCGACTGCCAGTCGACCGACCCTCGGCTGTCGGAGATCTTCATCGTCGAGGGCGACTCGGCCGGTGGCTCCGCCAAGCAGGGCCGCGACCCGAAGATCCAGGCGATCCTGCCGATCCGAGGGAAGATCCTCAACGTCGAGAAGGCGCGGATCGACCGGGCGCTGAAGAACAACGAGGTCCAGGCGCTGGTCACGGCCCTGGGCACCGGTATCCACGACGAGTTCGACGCCGAGAAGCTGCGGTACCACAAGATCGTGCTCATGGCCGACGCCGACGTCGACGGCCAGCACATCAACACGCTGCTGCTGACCCTGCTGTTCCGTTTCATGCGGCCGCTGGTCGAGCTGGGCCACGTCTACCTCGCGCAGCCGCCGTTGTACAAGATCCGGTGGAACAAGAAGGGCGACGACATCCAGTACGCGTTCTCCGACCGCGAGCGCGACGCGCTGATCCGGGAGCGCCAGGTGTCCAAGCCCAACGCGAAGCCCGACGAGATCCAGCGCAACAAGGGTCTGGGCGAGATGAACCACCACGAGTTGTGGGACACCACGATGAACCCGGCGACGCGCACGTTCCTGAAGGTCACTCTGGACGACGCCGCAACCGCCGACGAGCTGTTCAGCGTCTTGATGGGTGAGGACGTGGAGTCGCGCCGGAACTTCATCCAGCGCAACGCCAAGGATGTCCGGTTCCTCGACATCTGATCGCTCTGTCGACTAAGCACATACGAGTGAAGGGTTACCTGTGACGGAGACGACCATCCCGCCGGCCGGCGGTGCCATGCCGGAGGAAGGCGATCGGGTCGAGCTGGTCGGCATCGAGGTCGAGATGCAGCGCTCGTTCCTCGACTACGCGATGAGCGTGATCGTGGCCCGTGCGCTGCCGGACGTGCGCGACGGACTCAAGCCGGTCCACCGCAAGATCCTGTACGCGATGTACGACAGCGGCTACCGGCCCGACCGGGGCTTCGTGAAGTGTTCGCGCGTCGTCGGCGACGTGATGGGCCAGTACCACCCGCACGGCGACTCGTCGATCTACGACGCCCTGGTCCGGATGGCCCAGCCCTGGTCCCTGCGGTACCCGCTGATCGACAGCCACGGCAACTTCGGCTCGCCGGGCAACGACCCGCCGGCCGCCATGCGGTACACCGAGGCGAAGCTCGACCCGCTGGCCATGGAGATGCTCCGGGACATCGACGAGGACACGGTCAACTTCGGCCCGAACTACGACGGCCGCGCGACCGAGCCCGAGGTGCTGCCCGCCCGCATCCCGAACCTGCTGGTCAACGGTTCCGAGGGCATCGCCGTCGGTATGGCCACCAAGATCCCGCCGCACAACCTGCGCGAGATCGCCAAGGCCGTGCACTGGTGCCTGGACAACCCGGACGTCGACGAGGCCGAGACCCTCGACGAGCTGATCAAGATCGTCCAGGGGCCGGACTTCCCGACCCACGGGCTGATCGTCGGCCGGCAGGCCATCGAGGACGCGTACCGCACGGGCCGCGGCTCGATCCGGATGCGCGCCGTCGTGGAGGTCGAGGAGGACGCCCGCGGCCGCGCCGTGCTCGTCGTCACCGAACTGCCGTACCAGGTGAACCCGGACAACCTCGCCGAGCGGATCGCCGACCTGATCAAGGACGGCAAGCTCACCGGCATCGCGGACATCCGCGACGAGTCCAGCGGCCGGACCGGCATGCGGATCGTCATCGTCCTCAAGCGGGACGCGGTCGCGAAGGTCGTGCTGAACAACCTGTACAAGCACACCCAGCTGCAGGAGACGTTCGGCGCGAACATGCTGGCCCTGGTCGACGGCGTGCCCCGCACCCTGAACCTGGCCCAGTTCCTCCGGCACTACGTGACCCACCAGCTCGAGGTCATCGTCCGCCGCACCCAGTACCGGCTGCGGAAGGCCGAGGAGCGGGCTCACATCCTGCGCGGCCTCGTCAAGGCGCTCGACGCGCTCGACGAGGTCATCGCGTTGATCCGCCGCTCGATGAGCACCGAGGAGGCCCGCAACGGCCTCATGGAGCTGCTCACCGTCGACGAGATCCAGGCGACGGCGATCCTCGACATGCAGCTCCGCCGCCTCGCGGCCCTGGAGCGGCAGAAGATCATCGACGAGCTCGGCAAGATCGAGCTGGAGATCGCCGACTTCCTGGACATCCTGGCCAAGCCGGAGCGCCAGCGGAAGATCGTCCGCGACGAGCTCACCGAGATCGTCGAGAAGTGGGGCGACGACCGGCGCACCCGGATCGTGCCGTTCGACGGCGAGGTCTCGATGGAGGACCTCATCGCCCGCGAGGACGTCGTCGTGACGATCACCCGGACCGGGTACGCCAAGCGGACCAAGGTCGACCTCTACCGTTCGCAGAAGCGCGGCGGCAAGGGCGTCTCCGGGGCCACCCTGCGCCAGGACGACATCATCAACCACTTCTTCGTGTGCTCCACCCATGACTGGGTGCTGTTCTTCACGAACAAGGGCCGGGTGTACCGGGCGAAGGCGTACGAGCTCCCCGAGGCGTCGCGGACGGCCAAGGGTCAGCACGTGGCCAACCTGCTGGCGTTCCAGCCGGACGAGCAGATCGCCCAGATCATCGAGATCCCGAACTACCAGGTCTCCCCGTACCTGGTGCTGGCGACGAAGGCCGGCCTGGTCAAGAAGACCAAGCTGGAGGACTTCGACTCCAACCGTTCGGGCGGCGTCATCGGGATCAACCTGAAGGACGACGACGAGCTCGTCGCGGCCCAGCTGATCTCCCCGACCGACGACCTGCTGCTGGTGAGCAAGAAGGCGCAGGCCATCCGGTTCGAGGCCACCGACGAGGCGCTCCGGCCGATGGGACGCGCCACGTCGGGTGTCATCGGTATGCGCTTCGGCGAGGGTGACGAGCTACTGTCGATGGAAGTAACTCGGGAGGGAATGGACATTCTCGTAGTTACCGACGGTGGCTTCGCGAAGCGGACCCCCATCGAGGAGTACCCGGTGCAGGGCCGGGGCGGCAAGGGCGTGCTCACCGCCAAGATCACCTCACGCCGGGGTGGCCTTGTCGGAGCCGTCGCCGTCCAGCCGGAGGACGAGCTGTTCGCCATCACGTCGAACGGCGGAGTTATTCGGACTCCGGTGAAGCCCGTGCGCAGGACCCGTGATCGGAACACAATGGGTGTCAAGTTGATGGAACTTCCAGACGGTGTGACGATCGTGGCTGTTGCCCGCAATGCCGACGAGCCGGACGAACAGGAATAGCCGATGACGGAGACACAGGCGAAGAGCTCGGCGTCGACCGGGTCTACGGGGGACCCCGGGGAGGCCGGCGCTGCCGGTCGCGCGGCGGTAGGGCGCGCCACAGTCCCCGGAGAAGCGGCACCCTCGACGGCCAAGTTCACCCGCCCGCCGGGCATGAACCCGCCGCCGGACAGCCTGCCGGCCACCGCCCCCGTGGCGGTGGCCCGGCCGGTCGGGACGGCTCAGGCCGCCCAGCCCGTGCCCACCGGCGCCGCCGGTGCCAAGGGGCCGGTCGCCGAGGCCGTCCGGGCGGCACGGGCCACCGTGTCCGCCGCGGCCTCGCGTGGGCCCAGGCGGGCCCGGCTGCACCTCAAGCGGATCGACCCGTGGTCGGTCATGAAGTTCTCGTTCGCCGTGTCGGTGGTGCTGTTCATCGTCATGGTCGTGGCCACGTCGGTGCTGTACCTGGCGCTGGACGCGATGGGCGTCTTCGACACCCTGAACAAGACCCTCGCCTCGCTGATCGGCTCGACCGGTGGTGAGGCCAAGGGTGGCGCGAGCTTCAAGATCACGGCACTGGGCGTGATCGGTACGTCGGCGGTGCTCGGCGTGGTGAACATGGTGCTGTTCACGGCCCTGTCCACGCTGGGGTCGTTCATCTACAACGTGTGTGCCGACCTGGTCGGTGGAGTGGAGCTGACTCTCTCCGAGAAGGAGTGAGTCGGGGGTACGTTTCGGGAAGGGTCCTCGCCGGGTGGCGGGGGCCCTTTTCGTGTGCCTGGGCGGGCGGGTGACTCCTTGGGGGCTGGCAACGTCAGACGGGGCAGGAGGGGGCTGGCAACGTCAGGTTGGGCAGGGGTGGGGCTGGCGGCGTCACGTGGGACGTGGGGCGGCTGGCAACGTCAGGTGGGGCAGGGGAGGGCTCGGGTGGGTAGGGCGGCCGGTAGGCCTTGGTGGGCGGGGCGCGGGCCGGTCGTCGGTGAGCGGGTCGGCCGGTACCCGTAATCGTCTGGGGGTTCGGGTTGTGACCTTGCTCGGAAACGGGTGCGTAACAGGGGCTGCCTAGCGTCGGGGGCATGGAGATCCAGCCGCGCCCGGCCGACAGCCCCGACGTCGCCGCCCTGGTGGCCGCACAGCAGGCGGAGATCGCCGGACGGTACGCACCAGGGGAGGAGTCCGGCGGCTTCCCCATGGACGCCACAGCCCGGTTTCTGGTCGCCTTCCTCGACGGTGCCCCGGTCGGCTGCGGCGCGATCCAGACCCTGGAGCCGGGGGTGGCCGAGCTGAAGCGGATGTACGTCCGGCCCGAGCACCGTGGACGAGGGCTGTCGCGGCGACTGCTCTCCACATTGGAGGATGCGGCCCGGGCGGAGGGGCACGCGGAGATCCGGCTGGAGACGGGAACCCGGCAGGGCGAGGCGATCGGGCTGTACTCGTCGGCGGGGTACGCGGAGATCCCGTTGTTCGGGCACTACGTCGGGTCGGAGTTCAGCCGGTGCTTCGCCAAGCGGCTCTGAGGACGGGCCGTGCCGATCGGTCGCCGAACAGGCCGCGACCAGCGCGGGAACCCGGGATGACCGGGGCCCGTCGACGGGGGTGGGGTCCCGATTTGAGGGCCGGGAGGGCGTGGGGTAAAGTTTGCTCTCGCGTGTCACGGGGCTATAGCTCAGTCGGTTAGAGCGCAGAGCTGATAACTCTGAGGTCGCTGGTTCGATTCCAGCTAGCCCCACCCAGGATTGAACAACGCTCGATCGCTTAGGGAGCTACCCCGATGCTGAAGAAGATCATCATCATCGCCGGCATCCTCGGGGTCGCCGCGTTCGTCGTCAAGAAGGTCAAGGACGCGAACGACGAGCGCGCCCTGTGGCACGAGGCCACCACCTCGCCCGACCTGCGATAATCAACCCCGGCGCCCGGGGCACCACACGGCCGCCGCGGGGACGTAGCTCAATTGGCAGAGCACTGCCTTTGCAAGGCAGGGGTTAGGGGTTCGATTCCCCTCGTCTCCACCAGTACGAGGCACCAGCAGTACGCCGCACCGCACCAACTCGCATCACGAACCACGCTTACGATCCGTCATCCCGTTATCCACACAGGCTGTGGATAACTCTGTGGATAACCATCAGCACCCTGTGGACAACCACGGGGTGCGATCTTCTGCACACATGTTTATCCACAGGCTGTGGACAACTTCTGGGGACAACGCCCCCTTCGTTACGCCCCACTTTAGGGGGATCTGAGCGCTCCGCGTGGGGGTTTCACGTGAAACAAGCAGCCTCCTGGGGCCAACGGTCCGAAATCAGCCTTCTGTGAAGTACAGCCCCCGGTGTCGGGAGACACCGAGGGCTGTGGACAACGCGAGGCTGTGGATAACTAGAGAAGCCTCACAGCCAGTGACTCCAACGACACGTCCTCGCGGGTGCCCGACCGGCGGTCGCGGAGCTCGACGAAGCCCTCGGCGTACCGGCGGCCGAGCACGACGCACGTCGGCGCGCCCAGGAGTTCCGCGTCGGTGAACGTCACCCCGGCGGACACCCCCTGGCGGTCGTCGACGAGCACGCGCAGGCCCACAGACTCCAACGAGGCAGCCAACTCGAGGGACGCGGCCGTCTGCTCCTTTCCGAGTGCCACGATGTGCACCTGGAACGGGGCCACCTCGCGCCCCCAGCACAGCCCGCGCTCGTCGTGCTGCTGCTCGGCGATGGCGGCCACCACCCGGGACACCCCGATGCCGTACGAGCCCATCTGGATCCGGATCCGCTCGGAGTCCGGGCCCAGGGCGTCGAGCCCGAAGTCGTCGGAGAAGCGGGTACCCAGCGCGAAGATGTGCCCGATCTCGATCCCGCGTTCCATGGCCAGCCCCTCGCCGCAGGTGGGACAGGGGTCCCCGGCCAGGACCGCCGCGGCCTCGATCGTGCCGTCCGGGGTGAAGTCCCGCCCGCAGACCACGTCCACGGCGTGCTGCCCGGCGGCGTTGGCCCCGGTGACCCAGGCGCTGCCGGGCACCACCCGGGGATCCACCAGGTAGCGGACCCCGGTCAGGCCCTGCGGCCCGATGTAGCCGGGCACGAGCTGGGGGTACGCGGCGAAGTCCTCGAACATGGTGACCGTGGCGGGGAAGAGCGCCGCCTCGACCCGCTTCATGTCCACGTCCCGGTCGCCGGGGACGCCGATCACCAGGGGTGTGGTCGTGCCGTCGGTGGCCCGTACCGCCAGGACGACGTTCTTCAGGGTCTGCGCCGCCGTGATGTCGAAGCCGAGGCCCCGCACGACCGTGACCAGGGACTCGATCGTGGGGGTGTCCGGGGTGTCGATCACCCGCAGCGGGCCGGCACCGGGACCCGTGCCGGGCGCCCGGGTCAGCACCGCCTCGACGTTGGCCGCGTAGCCGCACTTCGAGCAGCCCGCGAACGTGTCCTCGCCCACCTCGGAGCGCGCCAGGAACTCCTCCGACCCCGAACCGCCCATCGGACCGGACATCGCGTCGACCACGGTGTAGTCGAGCCCGAACCGGTCGAAGACCCGCTGGTAGGCGGCCCGCTGGGCGGCGTAGGACTCCATGAGCCCGGCCTCGGAGGTGTCGAACGAGTACGCGTCCTTCATCAGGAACTCCCGGCCGCGCAACAGCCCGCCCCGGGGTCGCCGCTCGTCGCGGAACTTGGTGCCGATCTGGAAGAGGGTGACGGGGTAGTCGCGGTACGAGGAGTAGAGGTCCTTCACGAGCAGCGTGAACATCTCCTCATGCGTGGGGCCGAGGACGTACTCCGCCGCGCGCCGGTCCCGGAGCGTGAACATGTCCTCGCCGTACTCGGCGAACCGGCCCGACGTGTCGTACACGTCCCGGGGCAGCATCGCGGGGAAGGACACCTCCTGGGCGCCGGTCGCGGCCATCTCCTCGCGGATCACCCGGGACACCTGGTCGAGCAGCAGCCGACCCAGCGGCAGCCACGTGTAGGAACCCGGGGCGACGCGGCGGACGTACCCCGCGCGCAGCAGCAGACGGTGGCTCGGCACCTCTGCCTCGGCGGGGTTCTCACGGAGCGTGCGCAGGAACAAGGTCGACATTCTGTTCACCATGCCCGCTGAGTATTCGCTGTAAGGAGGGTCATTACCAGCGAGTTAGGCGTTGGGGCCGACCGAGTTGTAAAACTGTCTTCATGCGCTGGTCCAGCTTTGTCGCGGTGGGAGACAGCTTCACCGAGGGGATGGATGACGCCCTGCCCAGCGGGGCGTACCGGGGCTGGGCCGACCTCGTCGCCGCCCGCCTCGCCCAGGAGGGCCCCCTGCGCTACGCCAACCTGGCCGTGCGCGGCAAGAAGTTCGACGCCGTGGTCGACGAGCAGGTCCCGGCGACGCTGCGGATGCGCCCCGACCTGGTCAGCTTCGCGGCCGGCGGCAACGACGTGCTCCGCCGCAAGGTCGACCTGCCCACGTTGATCGAACGGTTCGACGAGATCGTCCGGATGCTGCGGGCCAGCGGGGCGGACGTGCTGCTGTTCCAGTTCGCCGACTTCGGGGCCCGGCTGCCCGGCAAGGCGCTGATGCGGGCCCGGACCCAGACCATGAACGAGGCGGTCCGGGCGGCGGCGAAGCGGCACGGGGCGCACATCGTCGACATGCACGGCGACCGGAGCCTGGACGACCCCCGGCTGTGGAGCATCGACCGGCTGCACCTCAACGCCGCCGGGCACCGCCGGGTCGCCGCCCACGCCCTCGAAGCCCTGGGGGTGCCGCCGGAGCCGGCCTGGCGCGCGGAGCTGCCCCCGGCGGTGCCGGCCCCGTGGCTGACCCGGCGGAAGGCCGACGCGCTGTGGGTGCGCGAGCATCTCGCGCCGTGGATCCAGCGCCGGCTGACGGGGCGGTCGTCCGGGGACGGGCGGCACGCCAAGCGGCCGGAGCTGCTGCCGTTCGACTAGGCGGGCCGGGCGTGCGACTGGGCGGGCCGGGCGTGCGACCGGGCGGACGGCCCGGGGTGTCGCGCCCCTTGCCTCAGGGCGTCACGATCAACGACTGCGCCACCCGCAACCCCAGTTCCACATTCCCCAGGTACGTCACCGGCGCCCGGTTCGCCGGCAGTCGACCGCTGCACAGCCGGGCGAACGTCTCCCAGCTCGTGTTCAGCACCACCGACGCGTGCCCCGTCGACGCCCGCGCCACCCCGAGCCCGTCGGGATCCACCGCGATGTCCGTGTCGAACGACAACTGCCCGGTCACCTCCAGCCGGACCACCTGCCCCGGTTCGGCCCGCGCCTCCCTGGCCACCAGACGGGGCAGGGCGTGCAACAGCTGCGACCGGACCACCCGGGCCGCCGGGGAGTCCAGGTTGCCGGGCCGGCCGACCGCCCGGCGCAGGTCCTGCTCGTGGGTCCAGCAGTCGTAGATCCGGGTGGCGACCGCGTGGTCCACCGGCGCGTCGAAGCCCCACGGGGTCGGGACCTCGTCCGCGCCGTCCTGGGCGGCGAGCTGGGCGGAGCGGCGGTCGTACACCTCCTGGAACTCGGCCAGCAGGGTCGCCGGCGGCACGTCGCGGCGTTGCAGGACGTGCACCTCGGTCCACCGGTCGAAGTCCGTGCGCACGTGGTCCAGGTCCGGCAGGTCGTACTCCGGGCGGTCGCCCAGGACCCACTGTTCCGCGCCGACCAGGTGGGACACGATGTCGCGCACCGACCAGGCCGGGCACTCCGTTCTCCGGTCCCAGTCGGCCGGACTGAACTGGTGGGCGAGTTGCAGGGACGCGCCGTAGGTGTGGCGCCAGGCGTCGGCGTGCTTGGGGGAGGCCATGACATCAGCCTCCCTCCGTCCGCTTGTTCCGACAAGGGTTCCGGGCACACTTGCCGGATGCACCGCACATGGGACACCTGGGGCGAGGTGATCGGGCCCGCGCTGGCCGCGCTGCCGCTCGCCGCGCTCGCCGCCTGGGCGCTGGCCGCGTGGCGGGGCAGCTGGCGCACCGCCCTGTGCGACGTGGCGATGGTCGTCGGCACCGTGCCGTGGGTCTGGATGATCCTCAGCCCCAACGGGTCGGGTCGGTCGCTGTCACTGGTGCCGTTCACCGACCTGCCCGGTCAGATCTTCGGGGGTACGAGCCTGCTGGTCGAGCAGATCGGCGGCAACCTCCTCGTCTTCGCCGCGCTCGGGTTCTGCCTGCCGGTGCGCTGGGCCTGGTTCGGCCGGTGGTGGCGGCTCCTCCTGGTGGGCGCCGCGGCGTCGGTGACCGTGGAGGCGTTGCAGTACGCGCTGTCGATCGGGCGGCACTCCTCCGTAGACGACGTGCTCGTCAACGGGGTCGGCGCGCTGCTCGCCGGGCTCTGTTCGCGGAACTGGTGGCGGAGCAGGCGGGCGAACTTCGCGCGAGGTGGGTACCGTGGTCGCCCGTGGAGCGAACATTCCAGGTAGACCTACGCGGTATCGTCGATTTGCTCAGTCATCACCTCTATTCGAGTCCCCGGGTGTACGTCCGGGAGCTGCTCCAGAACGCCGTCGACGCGGTGACCGCGACCGGGGCGGAGTCGGCTGACATCGAGATCGGCACGGACGGGGCGCGGCTGACGATCTCCGACCCCGGCATCGGCCTGACCGAGGCCCAGGTGCACGAGCTGCTGGCCACCATCGGCCGTAGTTCCAAGCGGGACGAGCTGGGCTTCGCCCGGCACGAGTTCCTCGGCCAGTTCGGGATCGGGCTGTTGTCCGCGTTCCTGGTCGCCGACGAGGTGCGGGTGCTGACCCGGTGCGGGGACGCTCCCACTGTGGAGTGGCTCGGGCGCTCCGACGGTACGTACCAGGTGCGGGTCGTCGCCGAGTCCCGCCCGGAGCCCGGCACCACGGTGACCCTGGCCGCCCGCGCGGGCAGCGAGCAGTGGTTCGAGGCCCCCACGGTCCTGGAGCTCGCGAGGCTCTACGGCTCGATGCTGCCGTTCACGGTGCGGGTCAACGGGGAGCCCGTCTCCGGTGCCGGCCTGCCGTGGGCGGCGGAGGAGCCGGCGATGCGCCGCGCCGACCTGGTCGGGTACGCCCAGGACGTCCTCGGCTTCACGCCCTTCGACGCGATCGAGTTGAAGGTGCCCGGCTCGGGCCTGACCGGGGTGGCCTACGTGTTGCCGTTCCCGGCGAACCTGGCCGACAAGGCCGGTCACCGGGTCTACCTGAAGCGGATGCTGCTCAGCGAGGCCGTCAAGGACCTGCTGCCCGCCTGGGGCTTCTTCGCCCGGTGCGTGATCGACGCGGGGGAGCTGCGGCCCACCGCCAGCCGGGAGGCGCTCTACCAGGACGGGCAGCTGGAGGAGACCCGCGAGGCGCTCGGCGACCAGCTGCGCGGCTGGCTCGTCGGCCTCGCCCAGCGGGACCCCGACCGGCTCGGCGAGTTCCTCAACATCCACCACCTCGGCGTCAAGGCGCTCGCCCTGCACGACGACGAGATGCTCCGGCTGGTCGAGCAGTGGTGGCCGGTGGAGACCAACGTGGGCCGGATGACCCTCGCGGACTTCCGGGGCCGGTACGGGCTGGTGCGCTACACCGCCACCGCCGACGAGTTCCGCCAGCTCGCCGGTGTGGCCGCCGCGCAGGACATCGCCCTCGTCAACGGGGGGTACGTGTACGACGCCCAGCTCATCGAGCGCCTGCCCGCCCTCGAACCGGGCCTGCGGGTCGAACGCCTCGACCCGACGGACCTGGCCACCCGGTTCGAGTCGGTGGAGCCCGGGGTCGAGCTGTCGCTGCGCGCGTTCCTCGGCGCCGCCCAGCGCAGCATGGACAAGCTGGGCTGCGAGGTGGTGCTCCGGACGTTCGAGCCGGCGACCCTGCCCGCGCTGTACCTGCTGGACCGGTCCGCCGCGTTCGCGGCGGAGCTGCGCAACACCCGGGACAAGGCCGACGAGCTGTGGGCGGGGGTGCTCGCCGCGTTCGACAAGCCCGCCGACCAGCGGCCCCAGCTCGTGCTCAACCACCGCAACCCGCTGGTCCGCCGGATCGCGGGCCTCGGCGACTCCGAGCTGGTCGGCCTCTCGGTCGAGTCTCTGTACGGCCAGGCGCTGCTGCTCGGCTACCACCCGATCCGGCCGGCCGACGCCGCGCTGCTGAACCGTTCCTTCCTGGGGCTGCTGAACCAGGCCGTACCGACCGCTGAGGAGACCCCGTGAGTCCTACTGAGGCGCAGTTGCGCGACATGATCAGCGACGCGTGGTCGTTGCCGTACGGCACCGGGCAGATCGCCGCCGTCGAGGAGATCATCCGGCACGCGGACGCCCAGGGGCTCAAGGAGATCCAGTACGCGGCGCGGATCCTGGCCACCGGGGCGTACGTCTACGGCGGCGAGCGGGTCAAGTCGTTCGTGCCGTTCGCGTGGTGTCTGGCGGCGCACGACCGGGGCGAGGGCGACGACGGCCTGACCCACCAGCTGCTGTGGCACATGAAGGACATGGTGTCGGGGCTGACCCAGTTCCCGGAGGTGGAGCTGGAGCGCACCCGGGCCGTGCTCGCCGACATGGAACGCCGCTACCGCGAGGCCAACACCAGCCTGCACCCCGTGCACCACTACCGCTGGGTCCTCGCCCACCACCTCGGGGACGAGGAGGCCGCCGCCGAGCACTTCCGGCAGTGGCAGGCCAGCCCGCGCGGGGAGTTCTCCGACTGCGCCGGGTGCGACCCGACCGCGACGATGACCCATTTCAACCACATCGGCCGGTACGAGGAGTCCGTGGCGCTCGCCACCCCCGTGCTCGCCGGCACCCTGACCTGCCGGGAACAGCCCCAACAGATCCTCACCGGCCTCCTGGAGCCGTACGTGCGCACCGGCAGGCTGGAGGAGGCCCGCGACGCGCACCGCCGCGCGTACCGGGCGATCCAGTTCAACCGGTCCGACCTCGACTCGGTCGGCGACCACCTGGTGTTCTGCGCGCGCACCGGCAACGAGGCGCGCGGCCTGGAGATCCTCGAACGGCACCTGGGCTGGCTGGACGCCCCGGACACCCCGGCCGCCGACATGTGGTTCTGCGCGTCGGCCGGCCTGCTGCTCCGCCGGCTGGACGAGGCCGGGCACGGCGCGACCCCCGTCGGCCGGGCGGAGAAGACGGTCGCCGCGCTGCGCGTCGAACTGACCGACCGGGCGCTGGCCCTGGCGGCCCGGTTCGACGCCCGCAACGGCACCCCGGCCCAGGGCGACCGGGTCCGGGCCCGGCTGGCCGCGGAGCCGCTGGTCGAGCACCTGCCGTTGTCCGCGGTCACCCCGGCGCCGGCGGCGGTCCGGCCCGCCACCCCGGTGGAGGTGGAGCCCGGGTTGAGCCCCGAGGAACTGGTCGAGCGGGCCGAGGACACGTACGACCTGGGCCGGTCGGCGCAGCTGTGGGCCCGGTTCGACGAGGTGTGCCCCGAACCGGAGGGCGCCCTGCGGGCCCGCCGGGTCAACGCGCGCGGCGCCGAGCTGATCGACGCCGACCCCGAGGCGGGTACCGCCGCCTGGCAGGAGGCCGCCGAGCTGTTCGCGGCGGCCGGCGACGAGGTCCGGCACCGGTCCGTACTGGGCCGGCTCGCGCTGCACCGGGCCCGGTCCGGGGACGCGGCGGGGCAGATCCTGGAGTTGTCGGGCGGGGCGGAGTACATCACCCGGCACGGGACGAGCGAGCAGGCCTCCAACGCGCAGTGCCGGCTCGGGCTGGCCCTGCTGTTCGCCGGCCAGCCCGGGGAGGCCTCCGCCGCGTTCGCCCTCGCGCACGAACTGGCCGCCCCGCTGGGCAAGGACGAGCTGACGGCCGTCATCGCGCTGTACTGGTCGCAGACCGAGGCCAACCTGGGCACCGAGGAGGGCCTGCGGTCCGGGGTCGAGCACGCCGGCCGGGCCATCGCCCTGACCACCAGCCCCGAACCGCTCGCCGGGGCCCGCCTGATGCGCGGCAACATGCTGCTGCACCTCGGGGACCCCGACGGGGCCGTCGCCGACTTCCGGGCCGTCATGGCCGGCCTGCCGGGCACCCCGATGGCCGGGGCGGCCGGCATGGAACTGGCCAGCTGCTACCTGAACGCCGGGCGCCCCGACGAGGCCGCGCTGGCCGCCGAGGACGCGGAGCCGCTGCTGGCCCGGTCCGGGGACGTCGACGGGGCGGAGCGGGCCCGGTACATCCTGTCCAAGGCGTACGCGCAGATCGGGCAGGTCGACCAGGCGCTCGCGATCCTGGACGAGCTGATCGACAGCTGCCTGACCAGCGGGAACCTGGCCGGGGAGGCGCAGTTGCGGGAGGAGTCCGGGGAGCACCTGGACACCGTGGACCGGGACGCGGCGGCGGCGGAGAGCTTCGCGGGGGCCGCGGCGGCGTACCAGAAAATGGGTGCTGATCTGGATGAACTCCGGGCCCGGCGCCGGGCCGCGCTGTCCTGGCAGTGGGCCGGCGAACCGGACAAGGCGATCGAGGGGCTGTCCGCCGCCGACGCCGTGGCAGCGAAGGTGCCGACCGACGAGCCGCCGCAGATCTTCGAGCGCGCCATGCTCGGCTTCGACGCGGCCCGGATCCTGGCGAACAACGACCGGCCCGCCGACGCCCTGGACCGGGTCACCCCGGTGGCCGAGGCGCTGGCCGGGATCGGGGCGGTCTACGAGGCGATCACCGCCGACACGATGCGCGGTCGGCTGCTGATCCGGGTGGGACGGCCGGCGGAGGCGGTGCCGGTGCTGGAGGAGGTGCTCAGCGTGCTGCCCGAGGAGGCGCCGCAGCGCGAGCACGTCCGGGAGCTGCTGGCGGAGGCCCGGGGGTAGCCGCCGCCCCGGCCCGCTTCCCCGGGGCGTCGGGCCCGGCCCGCCCCTCGGAGTGGCGGGCCGGGCGCCGGATCGGGGGCTGGGCGAACACTCAGGGTGAGTCCCGGCGGCGGTGCAGGAGTTCCCGGGCTGGTTACCCGCGAGTTACCCTGTGCGGGTGACTGAACGCCTGGCGCTGCCCCGTCGCCGTACCCGCCGCGAAGAGATCCTGGAGATCGCGGTTGAGCTGTTCGCGACCCGGGGGTACCACGGCGTGTCGATGGACGACATCGGCGGCGCGGCCGGGGTGACCGGTCCGGCGCTGTACCACCACTTCGCCGGCAAGGAGGCCATGCTGGCCGCCGCGTTGACTCCGGTGAGTGAGCAACTCCTGGCCGGCGGCCGGGACAGGGTCGCCGAGGGGGGTACGCCGGAGGAGGCGCTCGCCGCGCTGATCGGCTTCCACGTGGAGTTCGCGCTGGAGCACCCGGCCGTGATCGCCGTGCACCTGCACGAGCTGGACCGGCTGCCCCCGGAGCCGCGCCGGGAGATCCGCCGGCTCCAGCGGCTGTACGTCGAGGAGTGGGTCGCCGTGCTGATCAAGCTGCGGCCGGAGCTGGACCCGGCGGAGGCCCGGGTGCTCGCGCACGCGGCGTTCGGGTTGATGAACTCGACGCCGTTCCTGGGCGGGGAGGTCGACCGCGAGCGGCGGTCGGTGCTGTTGCGGGCTTCGGCGTTGGCGGCGCTGCGGGGCTGAGGCCGGGAGCCGGCCCGCCGGGCCGGTGCCGCCAAGCTGGCCCCACCGCGCCCGGCTGAGTCACGCCGGGCCGAGCCGGCCTAGCCCCGCTTGTCCGGATCCCACGCCTGGACGGTCCGCTGCTCGGACGTGTCCGCGTCGTATCTCCGGTGCTGCTGCGGGATCGCCGGCCCGTCTTCCCCCGTGCTCAGCTGCTTCGGGTGCTTCCGGGCCGCCTTCCTCAGCCGGTCGAGATCCTTGGCATAGAGTGCGGTGTATCCGCATTCGAGACAGGCGAGACAGCGCAGGTCGACGACGTGCCGGACGGGCCAGCTGCCGCGGCCGATCGCGACGTCGCCGTAGAGTGGCGCGGATACCCGGGGGCCGCCGCACTCGGGGCAGGGCGAGATCATGTCTTCGGGTATAGCAGGTCGGTAGACCGCTGAGATAACCTAACGATCGTTCAGTCTGTGGTTTTCGGAGGATAAACGTGATCGAGTCGCTGCTGGTCGCCAACCGGGGCGAGATCGCCCGCCGGATCATCCGTACCGCGAAACGGCTCGGGATCCGCGCCATCGCGGTGTACTCGGAGGCCGACGCCGACATGCCGTTCGTGCTGGAGGCCGACGAGGCGGTGCTGATCGGCCCGGCCAGCCCGGCGGAGTCGTACCGCAACGGTGAGGCGGTTCTCACAGCGGCGAAGAAGACCGGCGCGCAGGCGATCCACCCCGGTTACGGCTTCCTGTCCGAGAACGCCGAGTTCGCGAGGAAGGTCGCCGAAGAGGGCCTGATCTGGGTCGGCCCGTCCGGCGACGCGATCACCGCCATGGGCGACAAGATCAACGCGCGGAACCTGATGCAGGCGGCCGGCGTGCCCGTCGCGCCCGGTACGCCGGACCCGGTCGACACCGTGGAGCTCGCGCTCGCGGCCGCCGAGGAGATCGGCTACCCGGTCATGATCAAGGCTTCGGCCGGCGGCGGCGGGATGGGCATGGCCCCGGCGTACGACGCGGCCCAGCTCGGCGTGGAGTACGACAAGGTGCGCGGGTTCGCCGAGCGGATGTTCGGCGACGGCAGCGTCCTCGTGGAGAAGTACTTCCCCCGGATCCGGCACGTCGAGGTGCAGATCCTCGGCCTGGCCGACGGCACGGTCGTCGCGCTCGGCGAGCGGGAGTGCTCCGTGCAGCGCCGCAACCAGAAGCTGGTCGAGGAGTCCCCGTCGCCGGGCATCTCCGCCGAGACCCGTACCCGGATGCTCGCCGCCGCCGTGAAGGCCGGTGAGGCTGTGGACTACCGCAACGCCGGTACCGTGGAATGCCTGCTCGACCCCGCCACCGGTGACTTCTACTTCCTGGAGATGAACACCCGGCTCCAGGTCGAGCACCCGGTCACCGAGGCCGTGTTCGGCATCGACCTGGTCGAGGCGCAGCTCCGGGTGGCCTCGGGCCTGCCGGTGGAGGTGCCGACCACCCCGCACGGGCACGCCATCGAGCTGCGGGTCAACGCCGAGGACCCGAAGCGGTTCCTGCCCGGCCCCGGCGTGGTCAAGGAGTGGATCGAGCCGACCGGTGACGTGCGCGTCGACGCCGGCTACGGGCCGAACACCACGGTCACCCCGTTCTACGACTCGCTGATGGCCAAGGTCATCGTGCACGCCGACACCCGTGAGGCCGCGATCGAGAAGGCCAAGGCCGCCGTCGCCGGGTTCACGATCGTCGGACCGAAGAACAACCTGCCGTTCTTCGCGGAGCTGCTGGAGAACCCCGAGTTCCTCAGCGGCGACTACGACACGGGCATCGTGGGGCGGATGCGCTAGATCACAGGCCGGCCCGGGGCGCACCCGGGCCGGCCGTCCCGCGCCGAGAGACCATGGAGAGCGGGGCTTCGGCCCCGGGCATCAGGGAGGCACAGTGAACCTGCCGAGTCAGGTCTCCATCCGCGAGGTGGGGCCGCGCGACGGCCTGCAGAACGAGGACGTCGTCCCGACCGACGCCAAGGTCCGGCTGCTGGACTCGTTGTCCCGCAACGGGGTCGGGCGGATCGAGGCCGTCAGCTTCGTGCACCCGAAGGCGATCCCGCAGATGGCGGACGCCTCCGAGGTGTGGGCGGCGGCGGCCAGGGCCGAGGGCGTGCGCTACTCCGCGCTCGTGCCCAACTCGAAGGGCGCGGAGCGGGCGCTGGCCGCCGGTTTCACCGAGATCGAGGTCGTGGTCTCGGCGTCCAACACCCACAACCTGAAGAACGTCAACAGGAGTACGGACGAGTCGCTCGACGACATCGCCGGCCTGATCGACCTGCTGCACACCGCGGGCGCGACGGCCGAGGTGATCGTGTCGACGTCCTTCGGCTGCCCGTACGAGGGGGACGTGGACCCCAAGCGGGTGCACGCGATCGTGGACCGGGTGCTCGCCGACGGCGCGGACCGGATCTCCTTCGGGGACACCACGGGCATGGCCACGCCCCGCCGGGTGCTCGAGGTGGTGGACCCGGTGCTCCAGCGGCACGCGGGCACTCCTCTCCTCCTGCACTTCCACAACACCCGGGGCACGGCGCTCGCCAACATCCTCACGGCCCTCCAGTTGGGGGTCACCGAGTACGACGCGGCGATCGGCGGCCTGGGCGGCTGCCCGTACGCGCCGGGGGCCACGGGCAACGTCGCGACCGAGGAGGTCGTGCACATGCTCGAGGACATGGGAATCGACACCGGAATTGATCTCGCGGCACTGATCGAATCCGCGAAACTCGCTCAGGAGATCGTGGGTCGCGAGTTGCCTTCGGGAGTCCTGAAAGCCGGCCCGAGAATCTAATATCTTTTTCCCGAATAACCCGTGACGCCCGAGTTGGCCCCTTCGTTGAGTCAGTAGTTGCGAAAGACCAACGAAGGGGACGATTCAGCGATGACCACGCCGAAGACCGAGCGCGTAGCGCGGTCCTGGCGTGCGCACGCTCTGAAGGCGCTCACCATCGCGGGTTTCGCCGCAACCGCCTGGCTGCTCTCCGGTTCCGCCGCCCAGGCGGACCCCGGTGTCCAGGCCGACGCACTGAACGTCGCGCCGATGACGGAGACCGTCACGGCGCCGCTCGGCGCACCCGACACCGCCAAGGACGCCGGACTGGCACCGGCGAACTCCCAGGTAAAGGCCGCAGTTGAGCCGATCCTGGGTATCGTGCCCAGCATTCTGAGCACGGGATCCGAGGCGGACCGGGCATCTTCCCCCGGCACCACCAACCAGGTGGTGACGGTTCTCGCGCAGACCACGCGGGCTGTGGTCTCGGTCGTCACCGAGACCCCCGCCGAGACGGGTGACTCCTCTCTCCTGGCACCACTTTCCACGCTCACCGCGCCTGTGACGGACATGGTTCGTCCGCTCACGCAGCCGGTGTCGCGGACGCTGGGGCTGGGACTGGACAGGGGCACCGACGACACGCCGCGGTTGGTCATCCCGGCGAACAACGGTCAGGCACCCTCGCCTCTCGAGGCGAGTGCTCGTGCCGTCCGTGGCGGCCCCCCGGCCGCCCCGTGGGAGCGGACGCTCCCCGAGTACGACAGTGCGGCTCGCGACCTGGTCGCAGCTGTCGGCGACGCCACCTCTCCGGTGGCGCCGCGCCCCCTGCCCGCGCCGACGCCATTCGGACCGGGCATGGGCTCGACGGGAAGCACGGGCAGCCTGCCCGGTTCCCAGCAGGACGGTGGCTCTTTCGCCTCGTCTCCTGCCTCCGTCACACACGGTGCCCCGGTTTCCGGAGTGCTGCCTGTGACGTCCTTCATCGGGATCTCGCGGGACTCTGCCGCGGACCCGATGGTCTCGCCTGACTAGTTGACTAGCACTCTGCTCGCGCGGTTCTTCATTCCGCGGTAGGAGACCGTGCGCGCTGGGGCGAGGCTTCTTTTCAAGAAATAGCAAATCTGTTCGCGATTATTCGCGGCCGGATGAATTGCGCACCAATAAAAAGCAAACCAATTTCTCAGTACCTTTATTGAAAGGTTCTACTTCAGTCATGAAGACTTGGATCCGCAAGACCATCAACGTCGGTGTCCTCGCTGCTGGCGCCATCCTGCTGACCGCCGGTGCGGCGTCGGCGGCCCCCGTCGGCGGCGGCCACTCCGCGGCTGGCAAGCCCACCCAGATCGCCCAGCCCGCCCGGCACGGTGGCGGCCACGGTGGCGGCGGTGTCGCGCAGATCTCCTCGGACAACGACGGTGTCCTGAACGGCAACCAGGTTTACATCCCGGTGCAGGTGCCGGTCAACGTCTGTGGCAACGGCGTGGGCGTCGTCGGCGTGGGCGTCGGCCTCGCGGGCTGCTCCAACGGCGCGCAGAACAACGTCGACACCGAGTCGGCCCGCACCGAGGGTGCCGGCGTCGCGCAGGTCTCGCACGACAACGACGGTGTCCTCAACGGCAACCAGGTGTACGTGCCCGTGCAGGTCCCGGTCAACGTCTGCGGCAACGGCGTGAGCGTCCTGCTGGTGGCCGGCATCGGCATCGGCTCCTGCTCCAACGGCGCGGTCGACAACGTCGACAGCGGCGACCACAACGGCGGCCCGGACTACAAGCACAGCAAGGAGGCCGGCGCGACCGACGCTCTGCCCTTCGCGATGCCGGGCGGCGACGGCAACATGCTCGGCAAGCTCCCGCTGGCGGGTGCCCTGGGCAACCTGACCCCGGGCAGCAACGCTGTGAACGTGGGCGGCCTGGACGCGGGCAACCTGCTGAGCAACGCGGGCGGCAGCGTTGCGCCGACCGAGGCTGCCAAGGACAAGAAGGCCAAGAAGGCCACCAAGGCCCCGGCCGCCCCGAAGATGAACACCCAGGTGTCGCAGATGGCCAGCATCCTGCAGCCGGCTCCGGCCGCGCCGAAGGCCGCTGCCCCGCAGGTCGCCCCCGCGCCCCGCTACGACGGTGGCGACCACGGTGGCGCCGGCGTCCTGCAGCTCTCGGACGACAACGACGGTGTCGCGAACGGCAACCAGGTCTACGTGCCGGTCCAGATCCCGGTCAACGTGTGTGGCAACGGCGTGGGCGTCGTCGGCGTCGGCCTCGGCATCGCGGGCTGCTCCAACGGCGCGGTCGACAACGCGCAGGAGTCGGCCGGCCTGACCGAGGGCAACTTCCTCGCCGAGACGGTCACCGCCACCCGCGAGCTGTTCTAAGCACCACCGAGTTCCTTCTGAGCACGTGGCAATGAGCATCTAGCACTGAGCACGTAGTTCCCGGCGGGCCGGTCCGCGCTGGCCCGCCGGGAACCAGAAACTTCTTCGCTTGAGCACGACCCTTGTGTACGACCCTCAGCAGACTCGCGAAGCCGCGCCGCCAGCACGGTAGACGTGTATCGATAAATTCGGGTGCAAGGCCCCAAATTGGGGCCTTGCACCTTTTTTAACTTTTTACGGATATCACAGACTTTCAGGTCATGTATGTGTAAAGTTCCCCTGGTAAGCGAGGTCCCTCAGTAGTTCTGTCCTCCGAGAAAGGCATCTCTCTCATGAAGCCGTGGATCACCAAGAGCATCAGCGTGGGCATGCTGGCCGCCGCCATCGTGGCCGGCGGCGCGACGCAGGCCTCCGCTGCCGTCGTGACCGAGGGCGCTGGCGTCCACCAGGTCTCGATCGACAACGACGGCGTCCTGAACGGCAACCAGATCTACGCCGTGGTTCAGGTCCCGATCAACGTCTGTGGCATCGGCGTTGGCGCGGTCATCGGCATCGGTGCCGGCGTCGCCTCCTGCAACAACGGCGCGTGGAACAACGTCGACGCCGGCTAGCCTGGCCCTCTTCGCCAGCTAATTTGTCCCTCACTGCCGGGTAACCAGCCCCGGTCGCACGTCGAAGGCGGGTCTCCTCGGAGGCCCGCCTTCTTGCGTGGGCGCGGCTTCTTGCGTTTGGCTGTAGGCTGACCTAACGATCGTTTAGGAGGGCGGCAGCGGTGGAAGGTCTGGAGCATCTGCGGAAGCGGATCCAGGCGGGCGGCGCGGAGAAGTACCACGCGGCGAACGCGGCGAAGGGCAAGCTCTTCGCGCGGGAGCGGGTCGCCCTGCTGGTGGACGAGGGCAGCTTCGTCGAGGACGGGATGTACGCGAACGCGCTGGCCGAGGGCCTGCCCGCCGACGGTGTCATCACCGGCTCGGCGAGGGTGGACGGCCGGCCGGTGTGTCTGATGGCCAACGACTCGACGGTCAAGGCGGGCTCCTGGGGCGCGCGTACCGTGGAGAAGATCATCCGGATCATCGAGCGGGCGTACCAGACCGGGGTCCCGATGGTCTACCTCGTCGACTCGGCGGGCGCGCGGATCACCGACCAGGTGGACCTGTTCCCGGGCCGGCGCGGCGCGGGGAAGATCTTCTACAACCAGGTCAAGGCGTCGGGTTCGATCCCGCAGGCGTGCGCGCTGTTCGGGCCGAGCGCGGCCGGTGGGGCCTACATCCCCGCGTTCTGCGACGTGGTGGCGATGGTCGACGGCAACGCCTCGATGTACCTGGGCTCGGACCGCATGGTCGAGATGGTCACCGGCGAGAAGACCACCCTGGAGGCCATGGGCGGCGCGTCGGTGCACTGCAAGGAGTCGGGGGTGGGCCACTTCCTGTGCAAGACGGAGGAGGCCGCGATCCAGACGATCCGCGAGTACCTGTCCTACCTCCCGTCGAACTGGGAGCAGGCCCCGCCGGTCGCCGAGCCGGTCGCGTCCAGCGGCGTCGACCTGGCCGCGATGGTGCCGCCGAGCGAGCGCCAGGCGTTCGACATGCGCCGGTACGTGAAGGGCATCGTCGACGAGGGCACGTTCTTCGAGATCCACGCGCTGTGGGCCAAGGAGCTGACCATCGGCTTCGCCCGGCTCAACGGCGAGGTGATCGGCGTCGTCGCGAACAACTCGATGTTCAAGGGCGGCGTGCTGTTCATCGACTCGGCCGACAAGGCCAGCCGGTTCGTGCAGCTCTGCGACGCGTTCAACGTGCCGCTGCTGTTCCTGTCCGACGTGCCCGGCTTCATGGTCGGTTCCGTGGTCGAGCGGCAGGGCATCATCCGGCACGGCGCGAAGATGATCACCGCGATCAGCGAGGCCACGGTCCCGAAGATCTGCGTCGTCGTCCGCAAGGCGTACGGGGCGGGGCTGTACGCCATGGCCGGCCCCGGCTTCGAGCCCGAGGCGACCATCGCGCTGCCCACCGCCAAGATCGCGGTGATGGGCGCGGAGGCCGCCGTGAACGCGGTGTACGCGAACAAGATCGCGGCCCTCCCCGAGGAGGAGCGCGACCAGTTCGTGGCGGACCGCCGCCGGGAGTACGACGAGGACATCGACGTCGTGCGCCTCGCCAGCGAGCTGGTCATCGACACGATCGTGGAACCGGCCGACCTGCGGGGCGAGCTGATCCGCCGGTACGCGGCGGCCCGCACCAAGGACCGCTCCTTCTCCCGTCGCCGACACGGCGTCACCCCGGTCTAGGGCGCGACCCGCCCTCCCACCAGCCCAGCCGCCCGGCGGACCCCGGTCGCGGCCACGCCATGAGGAGTACACAATGGACTTCAAGCTCAGTGACGAGCACGAGGCCCTCCGCCAGAGTGTCCGCGAGTTCGCCGAGAAGGAGATCGCCCCGGTCATCGGGGACTACTACGAGCGGCACGCGTTCCCGTACGAGATCATCGCCAAGATGGGCGAGATGGGCCTGTTCGGCCTGCCGTTCCCCGAAGAGGTCGGCGGCATGGGCGGCGACTACCTCGCCCTCTGCCTCGCCCTGGAGGAGCTGGCCCGGGTCGACTCCAGTGTCGCGATCACCCTGGAGGCCGCGATCGGCCTGGGCGCGATGCCGATCTACCGGTTCGGCACCGAGGAGCAGAAGAAGACCTGGCTGCCCGACCTGCTGTCCGGCAAGCGGCTCGCCGGTTTCGGGCTGACCGAGCCCGGCTTCGGCTCCGACGCGGGCGGCACGGCCACCCGGGCGGAGCTCGACGGCGACGAGTGGGTGATCAACGGCTCGAAGGCGTTCATCACCAACTCGGGTACGGACATCACGTGCCTGGTCACGGTCACGGCCGTCACCGGGGTCGACGCGAACGGCAAGAAGGAGATCTCCTCCATCATCGTGCCGTCGGGGACGCCCGGGTTCACCGTGGCCCCCGGGTACTCGAAGGTGGGTTGGAACGCCTCCGACACCCACGAGCTGACGTTCGACAACGTGCGGGTGCCGGCGTCGAACCTGGTCGGCGAGCGGGGCCGGGGCTACGCGCAGTTCCTCCGGATCCTCGACGAGGGCCGGATCGCGATCTCGGCGCTGGCCGTCGGGCTGGCGCAGGGCTGCGTGGACGAGTCGGTCAAGTACGCCAAGCAGCGGCACGCGTTCGGGCAGCCGATCGCGAACTTCCAGGCGATCCAGTTCAAGATCGCGGACATGGAGCTGCGCGCGCACACCGGCCGGCTGGCCTACTACGACGCGGCCGCCCGGATGCTCGCCGGCGAGCCGTTCAAGCGCCAGGCCGCGATCGCGAAGCTCTACTCGTCCGAGGCCGCGGTGACCAGCGCCCGTGAGGCGACCCAGATCCACGGCGGCTACGGCTTCATGAACGAGTTCCCCGTCGCCCGGTTCTGGCGGGACTCGAAGATCCTGGAGATCGGCGAGGGCACCAGTGAGGTGCAGCGGATGCTGATCGCGCGGGACCTGCTGGCCTGATGATCGACGCGGCGGCCCGCTTCCTGGGCCGCCGCACCACCTTTGACGGGTACCGGGCCACGCGCGGCCGATCGTCGGGCCGGCGAGATTCCGGCACCGTGACCCGGCACGCCTGCGAGTCCCGGCCGCCTGTCTCGCGCCAGGTGCACGTCACTCCGCGCCTCGGTCGACGGCGCCCGGTCGAGGGCACCCGCCGTGCCCCGACACGGCTCCGCAGGCCCGAAGCGCCCGGTGGAACCAGGCATGGAGCGCCCCGTCGGAGCTAGAGCCGCCCGACCGAGTCCGCGATGGCTGCCGCTGCGGCCCGTAGCCTGCCGGCACTGACATTCCCGTAACCGATGACCAGGCCCGGAAAGGGTGCCGTCGTCATCGCGTAGGCCGACAGCGGCGCCAGCAGGATCCCGTCGTCGGCCAACCGGTCCGCCAACTCCCGGTCGTTCGTGCCGGGCGGCAGCCGCAGCACCACGTGCAGGCCGGCCGCGATGCCGATCGGCTGCCACTCCGGGACGCGGGCCGCCAGTTCGGACAGCAGGGCGTCGCGGCGTTGCCGGTAGAGGCGCCGGGTGCTGCGCAGGTGCCGGTCGTAGCCGCCCGATCGGAGCAGTTCGGCGAAGCCGGCCTGTTCGAGGACCCCGTTGCCCCGGTCGTGCAGCCGCTTGCTCTCCACGATCGGCGCCCGGTGTCTCCCCGCCAGGACGAGCCAGCCGAGCCGGAGACCCGGGGCGAGCGTCTTGCTCGTCGTACCGAGGTAGGCGACCCGGTCGGGGGCGAGCGCCTGGAGGGCCGCGTGCGCCGGGCGGTCGTAGCGGTGCTCCGCGTCGTAGTCGTCCTCGATGATCGTGCCGTCCACGGTGCCGGCCCACTTCACCAGGGCCCGCCGGCGCCGGGGGCTGAGCGCCACGCCCAGCGGGTACTGGTGCGCGGACGTGACCACCACGGCCCGGCATCCGGTACCCATCAGGTCGGCGACCCTCAGGCCCTCGTCGTCGACCCGGACCGGCACCGGTCGGAGCCCGTGCTCGATGATCAGTTCGAGTTGGCCCGGGTAGCTGGGATCCTCCACGGCGAGCTCCGTGTGGCCGGCCTGCCGCAGCGAACGGACCAGGAGCGCCAGCCCCTCCGCCGAGCCGTGCGTGACCACCACGTCCTCGGGTCGGACGGCCATCGCGCGGACCCGGGCCAGGTAGCCGGCGAGTTCGCCGCGCAGTGCCGGCAACCCGGCGGCCTCCGGGTAGCCCAGGTCGTGGTCGGACAGGCCGTTGAGGGCGGCCCGGCAGGCGGAGCTCCACGCGGTCCTGGGGAACGCGCCGAGCGCCGGCATCCCGGTCCGCAGCTCGTGCTCCCAGCGCACCGGTCGCGCGGCGGTCGGCTCGACGGTGGCGGAGGTGGCGGCGGAGGCGAGGGCGATCCGGGTGCCCGAGCCGCGCCGGGCCTCCAGGTACCCCTCGGCGGCGAGCTGGTCGTAGGCGGCGGTGACGGTGCCCCTGGCGATGCCGAGCTGACCGGCGAGGTCCCGGGTGGAGGGCAGCCGCATGCCCGCGGGCAGGTGCCCGGCGCGGATCGCCTCCCGCAGGGCGCGCTCCAGGCCCCGGGGGCCGGCGGTGGGCAGCAGCAGTTCCCGGAAAGTGGACCAGTTTTCCTTCATCGAAGTGGAGTTTACTTTCGGTCCACTGGAAAACAGGATCACAGCCATGGAATCCCTGAACCGCTGGCTGCGGGAGACGACAGGCGGACTGCCCAGGACCTTCTGGTACCTGTGGAGCATCACCCTGATCGGCAACATCGCCTCTTTCGTACTGATCTTCCTCACCTTCTACCTGCGGAGCGCGCGGGGCTTCACGGCCACCGAGGTCGGCGTCGTGCTCGCGGTGGCCGGCGTCGGCAGCGTCCTCGGCAGCACCCTGGGCGGCGTGCTCGCCGACCGCTGGAGCCGGCGCCGCACCGCGATCACGGGCTATCTGATCTGCGTGGTGTCCCTGATCGGCACCGGCCTGAGCCCCGACCTGCCCGTGGTGCTCACGATGATGCTGCTCAACGGGCTGGGCATGTCGGTCGCGGGCACGGCGAGCAGCGCGCTCGTCACCGACGTGGTCGCCGAGGCCGACCGGACCAGGGCGTTCAGCATCAACTACTGGTCGATCAACATCGGTACCTCCGTGGCGGCCCTGCTCGCCCCGATCGCGATGCGGGCCGACTTCTTCCTGCTCTTCGCGGTCGACGCGGCGGGGGTCGCGGTACTCGCGACGATCATGTTCGCCCTGGTACCGGAGACCCGGCCGGTCGCCGCCGGGTCCGGGCCGGCCGCCCCCGGTTCGCTGCGCGACGTCCTCACCGACCGGGTCTTCCTGACCTTCGTCGTCCTGTTCTTCGTCTTCCAGCTGATCTTCAAGCAGAGCAACGCCGGGCTGCCGCTGGCCGTGCAGGGCGACGGGTTGGACGCGACCGCCTACGGCTGGATCTACGTCGTCAACACCCTGCTGATCGTGGTCGGGCAGCTCTTCCTGCCCCGCCTGATCCGCGACCGGGCCCATTCGAAGGTCCTCGCGCTCGGGGTGTTCCTCGTCGGGGCCGGCTTCGGGCTGACCGCGCTGGCCGACGTGGCCTGGTTCTACGCCGTGACCGTCGCCGTGTGGACGCTCGGCGAGATGGCCTACTTCTCCGTACTCGACGCCAGCGTCGCCGGGCTGGCCCCGGGCCATCTGCGCGGCCGGTACTTCGGGATCTTCTCGTCGGCGAGCCAACTGTCGAGGTTCGCCGCCCCGCTGCTGGCCGGGTACCTGCTGCACAGCCACGGCGAGGCGCTGTGGATCCTCTGCCTCGTCCTGGGCGTCGCGGCCGCCGTGGCCTACCTGGTCACCGCGCGGCTCCGGGAGCACCGGATCGCGCGGCTCCGCTCCGCCGAGCTGACGACCGCCGCGTCCCAGTGAGCCTGACCCGTGCCGGCCGGACCTGACCAGGGGCGCCAGTGGCCCGACTTCGGACGGCACCCGGAGTCGTCGGCACTCTCCGTAACCGCCCGGTGTCGATCACTCCGGTCCGGTGCTGGTCCTCCCGCCTGCGCACCGTTTGCTGGACCGGCGTCCCCTTTCTGGGGGTCACGCTCCGTCGCATACCCGACCGGCCCTTCCACCCCCCGCCCCGGTGTGTTTTAGTGCCGGGGTGCTGGGTCGAGTTGGGTACAAGTTCCGCCACGGTGTCATCGCCTTCTGGGTGGTGGTCGCCGTGCTCGGTGGCACCCTCGGCGGGGGTGTCTTCGACCACCTGGGCGAGACCCCGACCCTCAGTCCGCACGCCGAGTCGAAAAAGGCCGCTGACCGGCTCGAACAGCTGATTCCCGAGGGTCCGGTGATCATCGCCGTGGTCGGCGGGCTGGACGTGTACGAGGAGCCGTTCGGCCGGGCCGTGCAGGACGTCGCCGCCAAGATCAAGAAGCTCGACCTCGTGGTGGACGTGGACGACCTGTACTCCTCGCCCGGCGGTCAGGTCAGTGGCGACAACCGGACAACGACGGTCCGGGTGACCCTGCGCCAGAACCTCACCGAGGACGAACGGCACGGCGTCGAGGACGAGGTGACCGCGCTCCTGCACACCATTCCGGCACCGAGCGTGCTGGTCGGCGGCAAGGAGCTGGCCGAGCGTGCGTTCGCCGACCAGTCGGTCAAGGACCTGGCGGTCGGGGAGGGCGTCGCGTTCGCGCTGCTGATCGTCGCGCTGTTCCTGATCTTCGGCGGGTTCCTGGGCGCGGCCACCCCGCTGCTCGTCGCGCTCACGTCGATCAGCGCCACGTTCCTGGCCCTGGTCGGGCTGGCCCGGGTCGCGCCGGTCAGCGAGTACACGGTCAACATCGTCACGCTGCTGGGGCTCGGCCTCGCCGTGGACTACTCGCTGCTGATCGTCGCCCGGTTCCGCGAGGCCCGCGCCGCCGGGGCCGACGTCCCCGACGCGGTCGCCGAGGCCGGCAGCCGCGCGGGCCGCACCATCGTCGTCTCCGCGCTCACCATCGCCGCCGCGCTCCTCGGCCTGCTCGTGTTCGCCGAGCCGCTGCTGGTGTCCATGGCACTCGGCGGCTGCGTCGTCGTGCTGATCGCGGCGGCCACCGCCGTGACCCTGGTACCCGCGCTGCTCGGCGTGTGGGGGCACCGGATCAGGGCCGCGAAGGTGACCGACTCCGTGTTGCCCCGGCTCGCCGCGTTCGCGCAGAAGCGCCCCGGGCCGGTCGCGCTGTGGACCGTCCTGGTGCTCGTGCTGCTCGCGGTGCCGTTCGCCAGCGTGGACCTGGAGAACTCCGACGCGCGGGCGCTACCGCAGAGCCAGGAGGCGCGCCGGGCCCACGACGCGTACCAGAAGCTCACCGGGGCGCTCGCCCGGCCGGTGGAGATCGTCGCCGAGGTGGACGACGCGAAACCCGAGCTGCGCGCCTACCTCAACCAGCTCCAGCGCCTGCCCGGCCTGCACCGGCTCGCCCTCGACTCCGACGCCCCCGACGGCGCCACGGTCATCCAGCTCACCCCGAAGGGCGACACCGCCGGGGCCCAGGCCCGCAATCTCGTCGAGGCCGTGCGCGCCGTTCCGACCCCTTTCCGGGTACTGGTCGGGGGAGAGGCCGCCGAGATCGTCGACTACAAGTCCTCGGTCGCGCAGCGGCTGCCCTGGGCGGTGCTGATCGTGTTCGTGGCCACGTTCGGGCTGCTGTTCTGGCTGACCGGCTCGCTCGTCGTACCCGTCAAGGCCCTGATCTTCAATGTTCTCAGTGTCGGCGCGACCTTCGGGCTGCTCAGTCTCCTGTTCGGCCGGCTCGACCTCACCACGCCGGTACTCCTCTTCGTGTTCGTCTTCGGGCTGTCCTGCGACTACGAGGTGTTCCTGCTGTCCCGGATCACCGAGGCGTGGCGGCGCGACCCGAACACCGACCGCGCCGTGCTCGCGGGCGTGACCAGCACCGGACCCGTCGTCACCGCCGCCGCGCTGTGCATCTGCCTGGTGTTCGCCGGCTTCGCGGTCGGCCAGCTCAGCGCCGTGCGCGAGATCGGGGTCGGCATGCTGATCGCCGTCGTCCTGGACGTGACGGTCATCCGTGGCCTGCTGCTGCCGGCGTCGATGACGATGCTGGACCGCTGGAACTGGTGGCCGGCCAGGAGCCGGACATGACCTTCGCGGAACGGCTCAAGATCCTGCGCCGCGCGGCCGGCCTGACCCAGGTGGAACTCGCCACCCGGGCCCGGGTCGGCATCCGCACCCTCCGCGACATCGAACGCGGCCACGTCGCCCGCCCGCAGCGCGCCACCGTCGAACTCCTCGCCGACGCGCTCGCCCTGACCGGGGTGGACCGGGCCGAGTTCGACGCCGCCGCCCGGGGCCAGGCCATCGTCGTGCAGGGCGCCGACCGCAGCCTGCCACCCGTGCAGCCGCTGATCGGCCGGGACGCCGCCATCATCGAACTCGGCGACCTGCTCGTCGTCGCGGACATGGTCACCCTCGTCGGGGTCGCCGGGGTCGGCAAGAGCAGCCTCGCGCTGGCCGCCGCGCACCGGGTCGCCGACCGGTACCCGGGCGGGGTCGCCTGCGTGCCGGTCACCGACGCGGCCGGGGACGCCGACGTGCTCGCCGCCATCGCCGCCGCCTACCAGGTGGTCCGGATCGAGGAGCTGCCCGAACGGCTCCAGGGCCAGCCCGCGCTGCTCCTGCTCGACGCCGTGGAACGCTCGCCCTCGGCCGTGGTGGAAGCACTGGGGGTACTGCGCCGACACGTGCCCGGCATCCGCATCCTCGCCACCGGCCGGCACCCGCTCGGCCTGCCGGGGGAGTACCAGCGCCCGCTCCAGCCCCTGGAACCCCAGCCCGCCGCGCTCCTCTTCCTCGACCGATTACGCCGGGTCCGCGCGCACGAGGTCTCCGACGACGAACGCGACGCGCTCGGCGAACTGGTCGAACGCCTCGGCGGCCTGCCGTACGCGCTCGAACTCGCCGCCGCCCGGGGCCGGGTGCTCAGCGTCGTGGAGATCCTCGCCCGGTACGGCAGCCGGGTCCTCGACCTCGGCGCCGGCCTGCGCGTGGCCGTGGCCAGCAGCTACCAGCTCCTCGACGAGCAGGAACGGCACGCCCTGCGGCTGCTGTCCACCTTCGCCAGCCGGTGGTCGATGGAGCTCGCCGAGGCGCTCGCCGAGACCGACATCGTGCCCACCGTCGACCGGCTCGCCTCGCTGGGCCTGGTCACCCTGCTGCCGGGTACCGACCTGCGGTTCCGGCTCCTCGACGTCGTCCGCGACTACGCCGTCGAGTGCACCTCCCCCGAGGAGCTGCGCGGACTCCGCGCCCGGCACGCCGCGCTGATCGCCGACCAGGTCGTCGCCCTGTCCGCCGGGCTGACCGGGCCCGGCCAGAAGGCGGCCATCACCCGGCTGTCGGACATCTACAGCGAGATCCGGTACGCGCTCGTCTGGGCCTCCCGCGAGGACCCGTGCGCGGCGCTGCGGATCGCCGCCCGCCTGCCCCGGTACTGGCGCGCCCGAGGCCGCAGCGAAGAGGGCGAAAAGGCCCTCGCCGGCCTGCTCGCGGACCCCAGAGTCGCCGACGTCGACCGGCTCACCTGGGCCTGGGCCACCCTCGGGCTCGTCATGCTCGCCCACGAACCGGGCCGGGCCAACGCCGGGCTGCCCGCGCTGCACGCCGCCATCGCCGTGTTCGTCGAGGCCGGGGACACGGCCGGCGAACTCCAGGCGCACGGCATGGCCGCCGGGGTGTGCCAGGCGCTCGGGGACCACGCCGGGGCGTACCACCACGCGCACGCCGCCGTCGGGGTCGCCCAGCGCACCGGCCAGCCCCGGGACGCCGTGGTGGCGCAGAACAACCTGTTCTGGCACGACATCCGGGCCGGGGACCTCGCGGCCGGCCGGACCAGGCTCGAAGCCGCCGAACGCCTCGCCCGGCAGATCGACGACACCCGGCTGATCGTCATCGTCCGGATCAACCTCGCGGAGGTGGCCCGCCTCGACATGCGGTACGCCGACGCCATCCTCATCGCGCGCCAGGCCATGCCGCTGCTCGTGGACCTCGGCGAACCCGGGCTGCACCTGCGCCTGCTGTGCACGGCCGCGCTCGCGTACGCCCAGGACGGCCGGGTCACCGACGCCGTCGCGGTGCTCGCCGACCTGCGGGCCCGGCCCGGCTACGACACCAACCGGGCCGTCCGGGGGCTGTGCACCTCCGTCGAGGGGTACGTGGCCCTGAGCCGGGGCGAACGGCCGCTCGCCGCGCTCCGGTTCGCCGCCGCCGTCGAGCAGCTGACCGAGCAGCACGACGCGCGCGACGCCCTGGAAGCGCTCGTCGGACTCGCCGTGAGCACCGAGGACCCGGCCGAACGGTCGGACGCACTGACCCGGCTCGACCGGCTACGGAGCGTGTTGGCGATGAACCTGGTACCCCGCGAGCAGAAGGCCCTTACCCAACTGCTGTGACGTTTACCTGACGCCGGGGATTCGCGCAGCACTCGTGACCGGCAGAACTAGCGGCAGAAGTTCCGCCGGTTGATCTTCAGGTGCCATCTTTTCGGGCAAAGCGGGGAAATCACCCGGCTAATGTCCCTTCCTGAGGGCACGTACATGGGGCCGAGTGGGTGGATTGCTGGGGGCACCACGGGGGTGACACCCACTCGGGAACGAGCTCCGGTTGGTCCTGGAGACGTCTTGGGGGCATCTCCAGGCCAACCGGAGCGTCACTGCCCGTTGACCATGATCGGGCCGCTCGCTAGAAGCCGAACTCCGCCACCAGAATCGCGCGCCCGATCGTGTGCGCCGTGACCGTGAAGCCCACCGACGGCGGCCGGGCGTCCCCCGACAGGCCCAGGGCCGGCACATCCAGCGCGTGCACCGCGAACACGTACCGGTGCGCGGGGCCCGGGGGCGGGCACGGGCCGCCGTAGCCCGGCTGGCCGTAGTCGTTGGGGGTCGTCACCGAACCGAGCGGCCCGGCCGCACCCGACTCCAGGCTGGTCACGTCGGCCGGCACGTCGAACAGCAGCCAGTGCCAGAAACCGCTGCCCGTCGGGGCGTCCGGGTCGAAGCAGGTCACCGCGAAGCCCTGGGTCTCCGCCGGGAAGCCCGACCAGGACAGCTGCGGGGACACGTTGCCCCGGTTGTAGACCTGGGCGTCGGGAACCCGGCCGCCGTGCGCCAGGTCGTCGCTCTTCAGGGTGAACTCCGGCACGGCCGGCAGGAACTCGTACGGAATAGGTGCTCTCATGCCTCTTTGGTATCAGACCCCGTGCCCCGAGGGCGGGCCCGCCGCGAGCCGGGCGGCGCTGGCCTCGAAGATCTGCTCCGGCTCCAGCCCCCAGTTGGCCTCCAGCCAGAACGTGACCCCCGCGTCGGCCCACCGGCGGACCTGCTCGGCGGCCGCCGCCGGGTCGTCGGTGGGCGTGTGGCCCTCCATCACGATCTCGTACCCGTCGAGGGAACCGCGCTCCTTCCGCAGCCACTCGACCGCCCTGGGCACCTCCTCCACCGGCGGGATCCCGCCCTCGGAGCCGTCCTTCGGCAGGTAGTTGGGCAGCCAGCCGTCCCACCGGGCGGCCCGGCGCATCGACTTCGGACGGGGCCACGCGCCGACCACCCAGACCGGCACCCGGGGACGCTGCACCGGCGGCGGCGGGACGTGGAAGTCGGTGGGCCGCACCTGGTAGTGCTTGCCGTCGAACGTGAACGGGTCGCCCGACCACAGGCCGGCGACTATGTCGAGGCCCTCGTCGAGCTTCTCCGCGCGGATCCGCAGGCCCTCGTCGGCCTCGAACGCCTTCCAGCCGTCGTGCACCGCGCCCATCCCCACCGACAGGATCACCCGGCCGCCGGACAGGTTGTCGAGCGTCGCGACCTGGCCGGCGAGGTCCCACGGCTTGCGGCGGGCCAGCGGGGTGAGCATGGTGCCGAGCCTGATCCGCTCGGTGCGCATCGCGGCGGCGGTCAGCGCGACCCACGCGTCGATGCCCCACACCGGCTCCCAGACGAAGAAGGCGTCCCAGCCGGACTCCTCGGCGATCACGGCCAGCTCGGCGGTCTGGCGGGCGTCACCGTACGGCAGCACGAATCCGTATCGCATGGGCCGACCGTAGCGGCGCGGTGTGACAATTCCCGGGGAACGCGCGGAGACGGGGACTCCATCGGCTCCGCGCCCGGGCCTGTGTGTGGACCGGGCCAGCCGGGCCGGACCGGGTACACGGCGTCGATCCGCGCCCGGGCCTGCGCGCCGACCGGCGGCCCGGTGCGGCGGTGACACGCCGGCCGACCTCCCGTCCGGTCCCAACGGCGGCCACGTCCGCCGGGACCCCCACCTGACCTGACAATCTGAACGTCGACAACACGAGAGGTGGGAACAGGTGACCTGGCACCCGGTGGAGATCGGCAAGTCCGGCGCGGTGGTCGAGTGGCGGGAGGGCATGTTCCGCAAGACCTCCGACGATCCGAGGCTGGACCTGGAGGCCGAGGGCGCCCGGCTGCGGTGGCTGCGCGACGCCGGCATCCCGACCGCGGAGGTGCTCGACTGCGGCCCCGGCTACCTGATCACCGCCGAGGTGCCCGGCCGGTCGGCGGCCGACCCGTGGCCCGTCGAGCTGCGGCCCCGGGTGATCGACGCGCTCGCCGACCTGCTGCTGAAGCTGCACGCCCTGCCGGTGGAGGAGTGCCCCTACGACCGGTCGCTGCACGTCACCCTGCGCGAGGCGCTCAACGCCGAACCCGACCTCGACGACCTGGACGTGGAGCGGGCGGGCTGGACGCGCGACCAACTGGTCGAGGAGCTGGGCCGCACCCAGCCGGCCGACGAGGACCTGGTCGTCACGCACGGCGACCTGTGCCTGCCGAATGTCCTGTTCGCGCCGGACACCTGCCGGGTCACGGGCGTGATCGACGCGGGGCGGATGGGGGTCGCGGACCGGTGGGTGGACCTGGCGATCGCGACCCGGTCGATGACGAGCGAGATGAACGCGCAGTTCGGGCCGTGGGCGGCGGAGCGGTTCCTCAGCCGGTACGGGGTCGAGCCCGACCCGGCGAAGATCGCGTTCTACCGGCTGATGGACGAGTTCTGCTGATCGGCCGCGCGGCGACCCGGGACCGGACGGGCGGCACTGGCCCCGGTGCGCCCGACCATGGCTCCGGGGCCGCTCGACCCGACACCGGGCGCACGGGGCTGGGATCCGGGCAGCGGTCGTGGTCCCCGTCGACTGGCGCGCCGGGCTGACCCACTCAGGCCCCGGCCGTCGCCCCCGGGTGCACCTCGTCGCGGATCACGCGCAGCGTACCCAGAAAGGTCTCTAGTTGTTCGGGGTCGAGCAGGCCCGTGAACCACCGGTCAATGATCTTGACATTCTCGGCGGCCAGCTCGTTGACCAGCGTGACCCCGCCCGGCGTGAGCACGGCGAACGCGCTGCGCCGGTCCGTCGGGCACGGCTCCCGGACGATCAGGTTCCTGGTCTCCAGCCGGTCGACGAGCCGGGTCACGCCGCTGGTCGACAGGCTGGTCTGGGTGGCCAGGTCGGAGAGGCGGAGCTTCTGGCCGGGACTGCGGGCCAGCCGGATCAACACGCTGAACTCGGGGGCGGACAGGCCACGGCCGGCCGGGTCCTGGGACAATCGGATCATTAGTCCGTTATGCACCTCAGTGAGCAGGCCGAACGCCGTGATGCGGGGGTCCTCGTACGCGTTCATGTGACCCAGCCTATCAGTAGTTGACAAGTCAATGATTGCTGTGTGTATAGTTGCCTGAGCAACGAAACTTCCGACATTGAAGAGGGCATCCAATGAGCAACGAAGCCGCCGCGATCGTCACCCGCGACCTCAACGGCCTGACCATCCCCACCGCCGGCACGTTCGCCCTGGATGTGGCGCACAGCCGGGTGGGCTTCCTCGCCCGTCACATGATGGTGAGCAAGGTCCGCGGTTCCTTCGGGGAGTTCGCCGGTGAGATCACCGTCGCCGAGAACCCGTTGGAGTCCTCGGTCAACGTGACCATCCAGGCGTCGAGCTTCACCACCAACAACGAGCAGCGTGACGGTCACGTCAAGACCGACGAGTTTCTCGGGATCGACACCTTCCCGACGATCACCTTCGTCTCCACCGGTGTCAAGGACGTGGACGGCAACGAGTTCGTCCTGAACGGCGACCTCACCATCCGCGGCGTGACCAAGCAGGTCGAGCTGGCGGTCGAGTTCGAGGGCATCGCCAAGAGCCCGTGGGGCCAGGAGGTCATCGGGTTCTCCGCGACGACCGAGATCGACCGCGAGGAGTTCGGCATGACGTTCAACGCCACGCTGGAGACCGGCGGCGTGCTCGTCAGCAAGAAGATCAAGATTGAGATCGAGGCCGAGGCGATCCGCTCGTAACTCCAGGTCGGCAAGGCAGGTGGGGCACCCTCGGGTGCCCCACTTTTTGTCCGATTAGCGACATGAGTGAATACGCTATGCGATTGGGTACTAGCCGTGGGTGCGCGATCCCCCTAACCTAGGAAGCTCACCGCCGCGACCGACCATCCAGGAGAATCGATGGGCAGGGACGTCCAGCAGCGTGAGTTCACACATGACGACCGGCAGAGATACCGACAGAAGGTCCGCCGTTGCCTCGACGTGTTCGCTCTCATGCTTGACGAACTTCGATTCGACGCAGACCGTCCGCTGACGGGGCTGGAGATCGAACTCAACCTTGTGGACGGAGAATCCAACCCGGCGATGAAGAACGCCGAGATCCTGACGTACATGGCCAGCCCGATGCTCCAGACGGAGTTGGGCCAGTTCAACCTGGAGATCAACGTCCCACCCCGGCTGATCGCCGAGGACGGTCTCGCCGCGTACGAGGCGGGGCTGCGCGCCACCCTCGCCCAGCTGGAGGAACGTGCCGCCAAGGCCGACGCGGGAGTGGCCCTGATCGGTATCCTTCCGACGCTGGAACCCGAGCACACGGTGCTGGAGAACCTGTCGGAGAATCCGCGCTACCGCCTGCTGAACAGCCAGATCATGAACGAGCGCGGCGAGAACATGGAGATCGACATCCGCGGGGTCGAGCGGTTCACGACCACGATGGACTCGATCGCCCCGGAGGCCGCCTGTACGAGCATCCAGTTCCACCTCCAGGTCTCCCCCGAACAGTTCCCCGCGTACTGGAACGCCTCGCAGGCCATCGCCGCCGTCCAGTTGGCGGTGGGCTCCAACTCGCCCTACGCGTTCGGGCACCGGCTGTGGTCGGAGACCCGGATCGCTCTGTTCACCCAGGCCACCGACGTGCGCCCCGAGGAGTTGCGGGTGCAGGGGGTCCGGCCCCGGGTGTGGTTCGGCGAACGCTGGATCACCTCGATCTTCGACCTGTTCGAGGAGAACGTGCGGTACTTCCCCCCGCTGCTCCCGCTGATGGAGGCCGAGGACCCACTGGAGGTCCTCCGCTCCGGCGGCATCCCCAGGCTCGGCGAGCTCCGGCTGCACAACGGCACGGTCTACCGCTGGAACCGCCCGGTGTACGACGTCATGGACGGCCGCCCGCACCTGCGGGTCGAGAACCGGGTCCTCCCCGCCGGCCCCACGGTCGTCGACATGATGGCCAACGCCGCCCTGTACTACGGCCTGGTCCGCACCCTGGCGGAGGAGGACCGTCCGGTATGGACGAAGCTGCCGTTCACCGCCGCCGAGGCGAACTTCTACTCGGCGGCCCGGCGCGGGATCGAGGGCGTCGGCCAGTGGCCGGGCGAGGGCGAGGGCCGCTTCTCCGACCTGCTGCTGGAACGCCTGCTGCCGCTCGCCTACGAGGGACTGGACCGGTTCGGGGTGGACCCGGAGGTCCGGGACCGGCTGCTCGGCATCATCGAACGGCGGTGCGCGCTGCGCCGGACCGGGGCGACCTGGCAGACCGCGATGGTCAACAAGCTGGAGAAGTCCGGGCTCGACCGGTCGGCGGCGCTCCGGGAGATGCTGGCCAGATATCGACGGTACTCAGCTGCGAATGCGCCCGTGCACACGTGGCCGCTGGAATAGTCTGAGGTGGTGTCGCCGACGCGGGGGGTACTCGCCGTGGCCGTGGTTCTGGCCCTCGGTGGGTGCTCCTCGCCGGCCGGTACCCGTTGGGCCGCACCGCAACCGACCGCCGTCGCCTCGGCCGCCTCGACCTGGACCCCGCGCGAGTTCACGGTGCTCGGCGCGGGGGACGTGCTGCTGCACGAGTCGCTGTGGAACACGGCCAAACAGGACGCCGGCGGCACCGGGTACGACTTCGGGCCGATGTTCGCGGCTGTGAAACCTGTCGTGTCGGAGGCGGACCTGGCGATCTGCCACATGGAGACCCCGCTCGGCGAGCCGGCCGGGCCGTTCTCGGGCTATCCGCTGTTCAACGTGCCGCCACAGGTCGCGGTGACCCTCAAGGATGTCGGCTACGACTCCTGCTCCACGGCGTCCAACCACACGCTCGACGTGGGGGAGCGGGGCGTGTACCGGACCCTGGACGTGCTGGAAGCCGCTGGACTCCGGCACGCCGGCAGCCACCGTGACCAGCGCGAACACGACACGCCGACTCTGGTGTACGCGCGGGGTGTCCAGATCGCGCACCTGTCGTACACGTTCTCCTTCAACGGTCTCGTCCGGCCGGAGGGCAAGGAGTGGATCGCCAACGCGCTCGACGTCCGGGCGGTGCTGGACGAGGCGCGCCGGGCCCGGGCCGCCGGGGCGGAGGTGGTGATCGTGAGCGTGCACTGGGGGACGGAGTACCAGCACGAGGCCGACGACTTCCAGCAGGCCACGGCGCGCGACCTGCTGGCCTCCCCGGATGTGGACCTGATCCTGGGCGCCCACGTGCACGTCGTGCAGCCGTTCGAGAGGCTCGGCGACAAGTGGGTCGCGTACGGCATGGGCAACCAGGTCGCGTGGCAGAACCAGTCGCTGGTCACCCGGGACGGGGTGATGCCCCGGTTCACGTTCACCGAGACGGCGCCCGGGGTGTGGCGGGTGTCGAAGGCCGAGGCGCTGCCCACGTGGATGCGGCTGGACAGCGGGCCGGGCCGGTTGGAGTACTGCCCCGGTTCTGCCGGCGAGGCGTGCGCCGCCTCGGCCCGGAGATCGATGGAGATCGTCCGTTCGATGGGGGCTACCGTTCAGTAGGTTGAGGGCTACCGTCCAGTAACAAACGGGTCTACCCTGCGAACATGACGATTGTCTATGAGCGGCGCGGGAGCGGCAGCCCGTTGGTTCTGCTGCATGGCATCGGTCACCGGTGGCAGGCCTGGGAGCCGGTGATCGACCGGTTGGCCGAGGTGCACGACGTCATCGCGGTGGATCTGCCGGGCTTCGGAAGTTCGCCCCGGCTGCCCGTCTACGGCATGCCGCAGCTCATCTCCGCGCTGACCACGTTCTTCGCCGGGCTGGGGCTGACCAGGCCGCACGTCGCCGGCAACTCCCTCGGCGGGGCGCTGGCCCTGGAGCTGGCGGCCGGCGACCACGTAGCGAGTGCCACGGCGATCGCCCCGGCCGGCTTCTGGACCACCTCCGAGAAGGGGTACGCGCTGAGTGTCCTGCTCACCCACCGGGCGCTCGGCTTCCTGCCCCGGCCGGTGGTCACCCCCTTCCTGAAGACGCCGAAGCTGCGCCGGATCAGCTGCGGGATGCTCTACGGCCGCCCCGAACTGCTCGACCCCCTGGTGCCCTACGACGACCTGCGCGGACTGCGCGGCGGCCGGGGCTTCAACCCGGTGGCGTGGGCGAGCCGGGGGTACCGCTACACCGGGAAGCCGACCGCGCCCGTCACCGTCGCGTGGGGCACGAAGGACCGGATCCTGTTGCCCCGTCAGGCGGAGCGCGCCGAGATGCTGCTCCCCGACGCCCGGCACGTCCGGCTCCCCGGCTGCGGTCACCTGCCGATGCACGACGACCCGACCCTGGTGGCCAAGGTGATCCTGGAGACCACAGCCACCTGACCCCCGCCACCGCCCGACCGGAACGAACGTGTTCGCCCACAATCCGGGGCCAGGCAAAGCGACCTCGGCGCGCCGACGACAGACCGGGCCGCTCGACCGCAGGGCGGCGCCGGTCAGCCCGGTTGGGCGCGGGGCATCGAACGGCGCGGCTTCGACCGGCGACGGTGGCCGGGACCGGGGCGCCGGCCGCGCAGTCGACGGGCCGGAATCCCCGCGACCATGGCCTGGTGCAGCAACCCGGCCAGCGGATACTCCGGATCGTCGGCCCGGGCGCGTTCCAACGCGAGGCTGGCGAGCGCGCCCTGCCCGTCCAGGTACGCCGAGTACGCCAATAAGGTGGCCACCGGCGCGACCAGGCCGGGCTGGGCGCGGCGGGTCAGATCCGTCCACAGGGGCAGGTGTGGGTCGTCCGGCCGGTGCTCGACCAGGTGCGCGGCGGCGTCCCGCACGGGCAGGAGCAGCAGCAACGCGCACAACCACGCGGCCTCGTCATCGGTGAGCGTGCCGCCCGCGTAGTGCCGGCTGAGGGCCGCCTCCACGAACGCCGGCCCCTCGGCCGCCAACGCCGCCTGCCCGCCCGGCCCCTCCAGCGCCGCGACGAACCGGGACTCCGCGCGGTCGGTCGCCTCCTCCATCGCCTCCCGGGCCGCCCCCGACACCGGTGCGATGACCTGCGCGAACGCCGACCGGTCGGGCAGGGCGACCTTGCCGGCGAGCGTGGCCTCGGCGGCGACCACGGTGCTGCCCGGGTCGTACGCCCGGCCGCCGGGTGGGCAGCAGTCGCCGTTCTCGCAGACGTACGAGAAGTAGCGGTCCCCGGTCACCCGGAGCGCGTCGACGATCGGGATGCCCCGGCCGGCCAGCGCGCGCCGGGCCGCGTCGACCACGGGGGTGACCTGGGCCGGCGCCCCGTAACCGATCACCACGGCCGCGTCGACCCGCTGGTCGTGCAGGACCTCGGCGAGGTGCAGGGCGGCGTGTTCCGGCTCGTCGGCGCACTCGGCGAGGTCCACCCGGACCGCGAAGTGCAGCCTTCTGGCCCGGACACCGACGACCACGAGGCTGTCGGTGGGATGGAAACCGAGCACGTACGGCACGGCGGCCAGGAGCTCGGCGGGTTGGCTGACCCGGATATTCGGCATGCCGCGACAGTACCCAAAAAAGAGGTTTGTCTATTTTGTTCCTGTGGACAACGCGACCCGATGGCGCGGACCAGCGCCTAGTTGTCCACAACCACGAGCCGGTGCGCCCCCGCGTACACGTTCATCGTCTCGCCGCGCAGGAACCCGACCAGCGTCAACCCCAGCTCACCGGCCAGATCCACGGCCAGCGTGCTCGGCGCGGACACCGCCGCCAACATCGGCACCCCGGCCAGCGCCGCCTTCTGCGTCAACTCGAAACTGGCCCGCCCACTGACCATCAGGATGTGCCCCCGCAACGGCACCCGCCCGGACCGCACCGCCCACCCCAGCACCTTGTCCACCGCGTTGTGCCGGCCCACATCCTCCCGGACGCACACCAGCTCCCCATCCGCCGTGAACAGCCCCGCCGCGTGCAGCCCCCCGGTCCGCGCGAAGGCCTTCTGGCGCTCGCGGAGAGCATCGGGGAACCCGTACAACAGTCGGGGTTCGATCGTCAGCGGGTCAGCCTCGACGGAGAACGCCGAAGCCACCCGCACCGCGTCGATACTGGCCTTTCCGCAGGTCCCGCACGAGCTGGACGTGTAGAAATGCCGGGTCGGGTCCGTCGCCGGGGGCGGCAGGTCGGGCCGGAGCGTGACCTCCAGGACGTTCAGGTTCGTGTCCGTGCAATGTTTGGCCAGCAGGATGTCGCCGGGCCCCGTGATCACGCCCTCGGTGAGCAGGAACCCGTGCGCGAGATCCACGTCGTCGCCCGGCGTGCGCATCGTGACGGCCAGCGGGGAGCCGTTGACCCGCAGCTCCAGGGGTTCCTCGACGCTCAGGGTGTCCGGTCGCCGGCTCGCGTTGTCACCGTCGAAGCGGACCACCGGCCGCCGATCCGTCACCCTACCCATCCCCGAAGCCTATCCGAGCCGCCAAAAACCCAGTTCAAAGCCTTGATGGGTACTCAGCCCGCCAGCCCCAGCCACGTGGTGAACCGGGTCAGCTCCGGGTTCGCCCTGCGGTGAAGGCCGATGAGCGCCCTGGTCGTCTCCCGGACCATCGGGTGATACCGCGTCTGCTCGGGCGCCAGACGCCGGGCGGACTCCAGCGCGGCCAGGGTTCCGGCCCGGTCCTCCAACAGGACATGGGCGTGGGCGAGGTCGATGTAGTGGTGACCCGCCCGCGTGGCAGGCATCCCGCGCGGCGGCTCGAACCCCCGGCCACGTTCCACCGCCTGTTCGGGCTCGCCCAGCTCGACGCTGGCGGCGACGTCGTGAATGCGGACATTCGCCGGCCCGTAGGTCAGGTGGTAGTGCACCGCGTCGGAAGGCGCGCGTCGGAGCAGCTCGTAGGCCGCGTCGAGATGCGCCCGCGTCGTCGTGGCGTCCCCCGCCCGGGAGGCGAGGGTGACCGCGCGCAGGTGCATGCTGCCGTAGACGGTCACGGCGGCCTGGTCGCTGCCCGACAGCTCGTCGGTGAGTTGGCCGCGCGCCGCGTCGAGAATGCGGAGACCCCGGCCATAGTCGCCCGCCGACTGGAACGTGGTGACCCGCGTCCACTGGGCGAGCCCGGCGGCCAGCGGATCACCGGACTGCCCGGCCGCCCAGATCAACTTGTGCTCGATGCTCTCGGCGAGATCGGCGTAGCCCAGCCGGTAGGCCAGGCCGTGCGAGGCGTAGTAGACGCTGACCAGGAGCCGGAAGGCCCGTACCCGCCGGGCGCTGTCGGCCTCGTGCACCGCGACGGTGAGATCCTCGATGATCGCGGGAAGTCTGGCCGCGAGTTTCGCGTAGCGCCCGTTCCGGCGAAGCTCGGCGATCTCGCGCACCTCGGCTGCCAACTCCTCCCACGGCCGGGGAACCGTGCCTGTCTCCGCCGGCAGGTCATAGCCCCGCAGGGCGACCCGGAGCGCGTCCACCGAGGCGGAGGAGTCGAACTCGCCGTAGGGCTGGCCGTAGACCCTTTCGATGGGTACCCGCAGCGCGCGTGCCACAGCCGCGACGAACGCGTGGCTCGCCGGCCGGTCATCCGCCTCCACCTTGGACAACAGGCTCACCGACACGTTCGCCCGTTCGGCCAGTCGGCGCTGCGTCATCCCGGCACTCTTGCGCAGGGCCTTGATGTTGTCGGCCACGGTGCGGACCTGATCCATGACGGCCTCCGCTCGTCGGACTCCCGGCAGAAACCAGCCTACGACCATCGAAGTCCACCTTCGCCACCCCAACACGGTCAGTCATCACCCGCGCTGCCGTCGACCGGCTCATGGTGACCCACGTGTTCGTACCCCATGACTTCGAAAGCCCTTCGTCCTTGGCGATGTTCGTGGAATACGTCTGCCAGACGGTGGACCTCCCGTGACCGGCCCGACCCGCGAACTACCGATCCTTGGGTTGCCCCGGCACCGGTCGCCTTCCCGGGACCGGGCGGAGGCCGCCGTCGAGGGCGCGTGCCTGCTCGCCGTGGCCGTGTTCGTCGTCTCCCTGCTCAGCTACGCCGTGGCCACCGCCTTCGGCTGGAGGTCCTGAGGCGTCGAGGAGCATGTTTACTGATACCCATGCGCACCACGTATGCGGCGGTCATTCTGGCTGGTGGGTCGGCCCGGCGGCTGGGGGGTCGGGACAAGCCGGCTGTCACCGTGGCCGGGGTGTCGCTGCTCGACCGGGTGACAGCGGCCTGCGCGCACGCCACCCAGGTCGTCGTGGTCGGGCCGGAGCAGCAGGGCGGCCCGGTCGCGGCGCTCGCGGCTGGTCTGCGGATGCTGGGAGTGGCCGCCACCGGGCCCCACATCCCGGGGAACGATCGAGGGCCAAACCCCCCGGCGGGCCCCGGGGTCGGGGCGGTCGCGCTGCTCGCGGCGGACCTGCCACTCCTGACCACCGGGGCCCTGGACGCGCTCGCCGGAGCCCTCCCGGATCACGACGGCGCGTTGTACGTCGACGGCGACGGCCGACGGCAACTCCTCTGCGGCCTGTGGCGCGTCGAGGCCCTCCGGGACCGCCTGGCGACCGCCGACCCGGACGGGATGCCGTTGCGGAAGCTGGTCGCCGGGCTGCGGGTCGCGGAACTGACCGACCCGGCCGAGCCGTGGTTCGACTGCGACACGCCGGAGCAGCTGGCCGAGGCGGAACGCCGGCTGCGCGCCTCCTGAGACCACGGCGACGCGAGCCGAAGCCGGATCGCGGCGACCCGAACCGGGTCCAACCCGCAGCTCAGACCCACGCCGCGGGCCCGCGCTGCGCCGGCCTGAGCTGCGGGAGCTATGCGGCGCGCGCCGAACCGAGCCCCGACCCGAGGTCGGCCAACACCTCGGTGTTCAGCTGGTACGCGACCAGGGTCTCCGCCACGATCCGGCCCTGCTCCTCGGCCGACCAGGGCGCGGAGTCCAGCGCCTCCCGGTAGCGCGCCTTGAACGCCTGGAGGTCGCCCAGCTCGGGGAAGTCGTAGAACGCGACGCCGTGGTCGGTGAGGCCGTAGATCCGGGCGACGGACTTGCGGATGAACTGGCCGCCGGACAGGTCGCCGAGGTAGCGGGTGTAGTGGTGGGCCACGAACCCGCCCGGCCAGTCGAAGCACACCTCGCGGAGGCGGGCGCAGTACCGGACGGTGGCCGCGTTCGGAGTGATCCGCTCGGCCCAGGTCGCGCCGTAGAGGTAGTTCAGGTCGGCTTCGAGGGCGGGCACCCGGTCCAGTTCGGGTACCGCGAACGGGGCGCCGACCGGGTCGGTGCGCATCGCGCGGGCGGCCTCTTCGAGTACCACGTAGGCGAAGTAGTGCTGGGCGACCATGTCGCCGTACTGGCCCAGGGTGAGCTGGCCGCGCATCAGGGCGTCCAGGTAGGCCGTGCTCTCGGCGTTCTGGTGCTCGGACCAGGTGGCGGCGCGCAGATCGGCGGAGAACATGGCGGGCTCCTTGCAGGTGAGGGTGCCCTAAGTGTTGGGTGCCCGCTCAGCCCGTGTCAAGGATTTGCCGACAAGATGTAGGCAAAATCCCTACGTCTAGTCGGAAAGATGGGGCTACGAGTGTGCCGCGTCCCGAACGTCCGGAAGGTCGAGCTTCTCCCGGGCCTCGTGGTACATCCGGGTCACCTCGGCCCGGATCTCCGCCCGCTCGGTGAGGGCCCGCGACCAGGGCACCCGCACGACCGCAGGACCAGGCGCGCCCACCGTCCCAGGCTCGATCACCGGACCAGCCGCGCCCGCCGGCCCAGCCGGCACCGCCGCCCCAGGCCCAGCCGCCGCCCCAGGCCCAGCCGCAGCCCCAGGCCCAGACTCGGCCACCGCCTCAGGCCCCGACCCCGAGGTCACCTCGAAATCCATCCCGTCCCCGTCGAGCCCCGTCATCCGCACCGCGACGGCGGCAGGCACCCCACCGAACGCCCGCACGATCAGCACGGAATCCGCGGCGTGGTCGTCGTTCATGTGCCGCGCGACGGCGGCCACCACGTCAGGGCTGAACGGGTTCGTCATGGTCCTTCTCCAGTCGTAGCCCGGGATGGTCGGCGGGGAGCGAGCGGCGCAGTACCCACCAGCTCACGGCCAGGCATGCCGCGACCAGGGGCCAGGTCAGCGCGACCCGGGCGGTGGTCAGCGCGACGACCTGGTTGGCGGCCCAGAGCGGCACGAAGACCGCGAGCCTGATCAGGTACTGCGCGACCCAGACCCAGCTCGCCCGCGAGTACGCCCGGAGCAGGGCCGGGTCGCGTCGCCATTTCGTCTTCTGCCCGAGCACCGCGCCGACGATCAGCCCCAGGAACGGCCAGCGCACCACGATGCTGACCGTCCAGCCGAGCGCGCTGGCGGCGTTGGTGAAGATCTGGATCAGGAAGAAGTCCGAGGCCCGGCCCGTGTACAGCGCGACGAGGGCGGAGACGCACACCGCGAGGGCGCCGACGAGTACCGCGCGGGGCTTGGCGCCCTGCCGGAGTCGCCAGCCGCCGATGAGTACGGAGACGACGAGCGCGGCGGCGGCCCCGATCCAGATGGACTGCCCGCCGAGCAGCCAGCCGGCCCCGAACGCGACGGGGGGCATGGTGGCGTCGATCGCGCCGCCCCGGCCGCCGAGCAGGGAGGCGAGGCTCTCCGGTTGCCGCGTGGTCGTCACCTCACAGCCCTTCCTGGGGTCGACGGAAGGCCAGGCTAGCCTAACTGCGGGTGACAGGGCTAGGGGCACACGTGCTGACCGGCCGATCGTAGCCGGCCCTGGTCGGGCCGCCGCCCGGCCAGGCGCGGAGCCGCCGACCACCTGCTGACCGACTAGCCGGCGGGCTCCAGTCGGACGATCACGGACTTCGATGTCGGCGTGTTCGAGCCCACGGCCACCGAGTCCAACGGGACCAGCACGTTCGCCTCGGGGAAGTAGGTCGCGACGCAGCCGCGCGCCGTCGGATAGGCCACGGCCCGGAAGCCCTCCGCCCGCCGCTCGCCGTCCGGCCACTCGCTGATGATGTCCACCATGGACCCGTCGGCGAGCCCCCGTTCGGCCAGGTCCTCGGCGTGCGCGAACACGACCCGGCGGCCGGCCTTGATCCCCCGGTACCGGTCATCGAGCCCGTAGATCGTGGTGTTGTACTGGTCGTGGCTGCGCAACGTCTGCATCAGCAGCCGCCCCTCGGGCACGTCGATCGAGGTCAACGGGCTGACGGTGAACCGGGCCCGCCCGTCCGGCGTGTCGAACGACCGCGAGTCGCGCGGCGGGTGCGGCAGGGTGAACCCGGCCCCGTCGAGCCGGTTCTCGAAGTCCGCGAAGCCGGGCACGACCCGCGCGATCCGGGCCCGCACCGCCGCGTAGTCGTGCTCGAACGACTCCCACGGGATCGTGTCGTCCAGGGTCGCGGCCCCGAGCCGGCTGACGATCGCCACCTCGGACAGCAGGGTCGGCGAGGCGGGCGGCAGTGACCCCCGGGAGGCGTGCACGCAGCTCATCGAGTCCTCGACGGTGACGAACCCGGCCGGGTCGGCCTCGGTGCGCCCCAGGCAGGGCAGGATCAGTGCCGTCGCACCGGTGACCGTGTGCGACCGGTTGAGCTTCGTGGAGATCTGCACGGTCAGCTCGCAGGTCCGCAGCGCGGCCTCGGTGGCGGCCGTGTCGGGGGTGGCCGCCGCGAAGTTGCCGCCCATGCCCACGAACACCCTGACCTGGCCGTCGCGCATGGCCCGGATGGTCTCGACGGTGTCGTGGCCGGTCGCCGCCGGTACCCGGAAACCGAATTCCGCGCCGAGTGCCGGACCCCAGGCGGGCACCCGCTCCCACACGCCCATCGTCCGGTCGCCCTGCACGTTCGAGTGGCCCCGGACCGGGCACAGGCCGGCGCCCGGCTTGCCGATCATGCCGCGCAGCAGCTGGACGTTGACGACCTCCTGGATGGTGGCCACCGCGTCCCGGTGCTGGGTGAGGCCCATCGCCCAGCACACGATCGTCGCGTCGCTGGCCGCGAACAGGGCCGCCGTCTCCTCGATCTCGGCCCGGGTCAGCCCGGTGGCCTCCTCGGTGACGGCCCAGTCGACCTCGCTGACGTGCGCGGCGTAGCTGTCGAAGCCCGTGGTGTGCGCGGCGATGAACTCCCGGTCGGCGTGCGGCAGGAGCAGCGTGCCGAGCGCCTGGAACAACGCGAGGTCCCCGCCGACCCGGATCTGGAGGTACTGGTCGGCCAGCGTCGTCCCCGAGCCCACCACCCCGGAGGCCTTCTGCGGGTTCTTGAACGCCAGCAGCCCCGCCTCGGGCAGCGGGTTCACCGCGATGATCTTCGCGCCGTTCCGCTTGGCGTGCTCCAGCGCGGTGAGCATCCGGGGGTGGTTGGTGCCCGGGTTCTGGCCGACGACCACGATCAGCGAGGACCGCTGGATGTCCTCCAGGGTCACCGAGCCCTTGCCGATCCCGATGGTGGCGTTCAGCGCGGTGCCCGAGGACTCGTGGCACATGTTCGAGCAGTCGGGCAGGTTGTTCGTGCCGAAGGCCCGCGCGAACAGCTGGTAAAGGAACGCGGCCTCGTTGCTGGTCCGGCCCGAGGTGTAGAAGGCGGCGGCGTCCGGGGTGTCCAGGCCGCGCAGCGTCGACGCGGTCAGCGCGAACGCGTCCGGCCAGGAGATCGGCCGGTAGTGGGTGTCGCCGGGGCGCAGGACCACCGGGTGGGTCAGCCGGCCCTGCTGCCCGAGCCAGTAGTCGGACTTCTCGGCCAGCTCGGCGACGGGATGTGTGGCGAAGAACTCGGGGGTCACCCGGCGCAGGGTCGCCTCCTCGGCGACGGCCTTCGCCCCGTTCTCGCAGAACTCGAAGGGCGTGCGGTGCCCGGCGGTCTCCGGCCACGCGCAGCCGGGGCAGTCGAAACCGGACTTCTGGTTGACCTTGAGCAGGGTCAGCGCGCTGCGCCGGACACCCATCTCGCCGACCGCCGCCCGCAGGCTGGCGACCACGCCGGGTATTCCGGCGGCTACCCGTTTCGGCTCGCTGACGCGCAGGTCACGGTCGCCAACATCATCCCGGGGAGCTTTCTTGGCCATGACCCCGAGACTAGTCGTTAGGGTAGGGCCCATGCTCTACGACGATGTCGACACCGTGGACCTCAAGTCGAAGGTCACCGCAGCGTGGCAGGACTTCACCCGGGCCCTGGCCCGAGCGCTGCCGACCCTGCCCCCGGACGTGCGACTGGACCTCACCCTGGACCCGACGGCCTCCGGCACCGGGGAGGCGATCTACGAGATCAACGTCATCATCGGCGCCGACAAGCAGATGGCCGGCTACGCCGTCGGAAACGCCAACCTCCCCGAGGGGTACCGGCTGGACCGCACCGCCGTCGGCCACATGATCGAACTGGGCTGGTCGCCCCCGGGCGTCGTGGACGGTTCGGAGGGCAACTTCGGCCTGCACGCGACCGCCGAGGAGGGCCCGCAGCTCGCCGCCCTACTCAGCCGCACCATGCGCGACGTGTACGGCGCGCCGCACCCCGCCTTCCTCACCTACACGGTCCGCCCGCTGAACGAGGCGATCGAGGCCGCCCCGGCCGGCCCGGCGACCCTGGCCACCGCCCGGCCCGCGCCGACCCTGCCGGAGGTCGAGACGGCCGGCCAGGACGCCGTGCTGTCCCAGGCCATGGAGGTGGCGTCCGCGCTGCCGCTGGCCGACAAGGTGCGCACCGTGGTGGCGGCCCTGCTCAAGACCGAGCCGGACAAGCTGGAGGTGGACGACGAGGGCGAGATCGGGGTCCGCGCCGGTTCCGCCATGGTCTTCGTCAAGGTGCACGAGAACCCGGCCGTCGTGGACGTGTACTCGCCGATCCTCACCGAGGTCGCCCCCGACGCGAAGCTGTACGAGCGCCTGGCCCAGTTGACCCGCCGGATGCCCATCGGCCGGCTGTACTGCACGGACAAGACCGTCTGGGCGTCCGTCCCGGTGTTCGGCCGCGACTTCCAGCCCACGCACCTCATGCTGGCCGTGCAGGTGATGATGGGCCTGGCCGACGAGCTGGACGACCGGCTGCACGGCGAGTTCGGCGGCAAGCGGTTCTTCGGCGAGGGCGACGTGGTGCACAAGCCGACGGGCGAGGAGCGCACGGGGATGTACCTGTAACGGCGCGCGCACCCCGGCGGTCGGGCCGTTCCGGCCCGGTCCCGGGCTCCGCCCGGGACGCGGCGGCTCCGCCGCCGCCCGCTACACCGAGTCCACCAGCCTCGTCAGCACGATCATCGACCGCGAGGACGTGACGAACGGCTCCCCCCGCAGCCGTTCCAACACCTGCTCCAGGTGCGCGATGTCCGCCGCCCGGATGTGCACGAGCGCGTCGGCCTCCCCGGAGACCGTGTAGGCCTCGACGACCTCCGGGTGCCGGCGCACGGCCGCCGCGAGCTGTGCGGGCGTGGTCCGTCCCGTGCAGAACAGCTCCACGAACGACTCGGTGGTCCAGCCCAGCGCCGCCGGGTCGACGATCGCCGTGAACCCCTTGATCACGCCGGTGGCCCGCAGCCGGTCGACCCGGCGCTTCACGGCGGGCGCGGACAGGGCGACAAGTACGCCGATATCCGCATACGACTGCCGCGCATCCTCGCTGAGCGCGGTTACGATCCGCCGGTCGATGTCGTCCATGGGCTCACCGTAGTCGACTGCAACCTTGCTCCCGGGTGGGACGTGTTGCTGCCGTCACGAGGACCTGACCGGGGAGAACGCGAGAAGATGATGGTACGAGCGGCGCCGCCCACCGAGGTGGGGACAGGCGATTTCGAGGAGCTGTACGCGGCTCACTTCCACAACCTGACCGTCCAGTTGTACGCCTACGCGGGCGACATGGGTCAGGCGCAGGAACTCGTGCAGGAGGCGTTCTGCCGGGCGTACAGCCGGTGGAAGCAGATCTCCACCTACGACGACCCGGTCGCCTGGGTCCGCAAGGTCGCCTGGAACCTGGCGACGAGCCGCTGGCGCCGGGCCCGGACCGCCGCGAACTTCCTCCGCAAGCACCGCGAGCAGCACGTCTCCGCGCCCAGTCCGGACCGGGTCGCCCTGGCCGCTGCCCTGGCCACCCTGCCGGAGAAGCAGCGGGGCGCCGTCGTCCTGCACTACCTGGCGGACATGCCGATCACCGAGATCGCCACCGTCCTGGGCGCGGCCGAGGGCACCGTCAAATCGTGGCTGCACCGGGGCCGGACCGCCCTGGCCGCCCAACTCTCAGAGCAGGAGAACTAGATGTCGGACTTCGAGCAGGAGACCAAGCTGCACGGCGCGTTCGCCGCGTTCCGGGCGGAGAGCATGCACGACGTGTCCCCGGCGGGTACGGACGCGGTGCGGTCGACGGTGCGCCACCAGCGCAAGGTGCGCAACATCGCCCTCGGGGTGCTCGCGCTGACCGTGATGGCCGTGCCCGTGGCGGCGTACGCGACCCTCCAGGGCGACCCGCACGGCCCACCTCCGGGGGTACCGGGCACGACGGCCCCGGTGACCGCCGAGCCGACGCCCGTCCCGAGCCCGTCGGCGTCCCTCGACCAGAAGGCGCCCGACCTGCCCAACGCGAGGATCGCCGTGCCCGGGTGGCCCGGTGGCGAGAACATCACGAAGTTCTGCGCCGCGGGCACGTACACGTTCGCGAACGGCAAGGTGGTCTTCGGCCAGCACGAGGGCTACGAGAGCACCTACTCCCAGGACACGGAGTATCCCCTCGTGCGCGCCGACCTGGACGGGCAGCCGGGCGACGAGATCCTGATGCACCTGACGTGCTCGGGGCCGGGTTCCTTCCACCCCCAGCAGTTGCTGGCGTTGAAGCCGTTGCCGGACGGCACCGTGCGCACCCTCGGCTGGGTGATCGCCCCGAAGCCGGGCGAGATCTACGCCTACCGCGAGGTGTCGGTGAAGGTCGCCGACCGGGTGGTGAGTGTCGAGGTGATGGGCGCGTACCGCACGAACGGCTGGTACACCCGGAAGCAGACCCGGTCCTACCGGTACGAGGGGACGGCGTTCAAGCAGGTCGCCGGTCCGACGAGCTTCCCCGTGGTCCCGTCGACCCTCCGGGGTCTCGACCTGCGCCAGCAGCCGGTCCAGGTGACGGACTTCGGTTGCACCGGCTGCCGGCTGGCCATCGTGAACTTCGTGGACGGACGCGGCTCGGACACGGTCCAGACGGCCTTCATGACCGATCCCACGCGGGTGGCCGTCTACGAGTTCACGATCGAGGGCTTCGTCATCGCCGGCCCGCAGGGCGGTGAGCACGCCCTCGCCCTGGTCACGAGCCGGGCGCCGGACGGGGCCACCCAGAAGCGGGTCTACGACGTGCGGGTCGGCACGACCGGGCCGGGCGACGAGTTCGGCGTGATCCTGGAGAACCCGGTGGCAGCCACGGGCAAGGGCGGCGTGACCGACATCGTCGGCATCAAGGCCGGCCCGCGGGAGTCGACCGTGGAGGTGACGGTGCGGACCGCCGCCGGCCAGGAGGCGCGGATCTACCAGTGGGGGGTCACGGGCTCGCAGAGCTGGTCGCACGAGCCGAGCTGAAAGAAGGGACGCCGTACCGCCTTCCACGGGGGAAGAAGGCGGTACGGCGTCTCTGCCCACCAGCTTACGGACGAGGTGGACACTTGTCGAGTGCGACTCATCTTTCGTACCGGATAAGGGTTTTCGCGGGTTATCAACGCATCGCATGCCATCGATATTGAGAAGTATTCACATTCGTCCCCTCGGGCATTACCGTGCGGTAACACGCACGTATCGAGAGGAGTTCGTCGATGCGCCTCATGCCCCGCCTGGCTGCGACCGCAGTCGGCTTCCTGGCCGCCGCGGCACTCGCCGCACCCGGTCAGGCCGCAGTGGACACCCGCCCGGACATCCAACCCCTCCCCGCGAATCTCGAGGCACAGCGCGCCACCGAGGCCACCGGCCTGTACGGAAACCCGGCCATCAAGCCCATCGACGCGCGCAAGACCGGCGTGATCACCATGGGCGACAGCGAGATCTCCGGCGAGGGCGCGGGCAACTACGAGCCCGGTACCCACCAGGACGGCAACTGGTGCGACCGGTCCAGGGACCAGGCCGTCTGGCGGCTGACCATCCCGGTCGACGTGCGCTACAACGTGGCCTGCTCGGGCGGCCAGCCCTCCGACCTGGTCTACGGCGGCACCCACCAGTGGCAGGAGCTCAACCAGGGCGAGAACCTCGCGATCAAGGCCCGCAACACGAAGCTCAAGCTGATCTGGGTGGTCGTCGGGGCCAACGGGTCGGGCAACATCGAGTTCGGGCCGGTCGCCACCGACTGCGCCAAGCGGCGGATCTTCTTCCAGGGCGTGTGCTGGCCGACGTACACCGACGCGTGGAAGGCCCGGGCCGAGCACACCCGGCAGCAGGTCGAGTGGGCGGTCAACGACATCAAGCAGACCATGACCAACGCCGGCTACCTGGCCAGCGACTACAAGATCTCCCTGATGGGGTACCCGAGTCCGATCAGTCCCGACGTCGAGGACAACCCCAACTTCCCCGGCTGGTACTCCGGCGGCTGCACCATCTACCTCGCCGACGCCGCGTTCGGGCGCAACAAGGCCGTGCCGATCTTCGAGTCCGCCGAGCGCAGGGCCGCCCAGAACACCGGCGTCATGTACCTCGACGCCAGCCGGCTGTTCCACGGCCACGAGGTGTGCACCGAGACCACCTGGGCCCGGGGCATCTACATCGAGAACGGCAACATCTTCGACGAGAACGCCGCCCGGCAGTCCGCGCACCCCAACGCCGCCGGGCACGGCGCGTTCGCCGAGTGCATGAGCGCCTTCTACAACTCCGGCCTCCAGACCGCGACCTGTGTGGACCCGGGCAACACCAACCACGGCGCGATCTTCCCGGGGCTGTTCGAGTTCAGGCAGCTGCGGGTCGGCGGCCAGTGCCTCGACGCCGAGGGCTACAACTCCCGCTACGACACCCAACTCCTGGCCTGGCCCTGCCACGGCGGCCGCAACCAGGGCTTCTGGTACGACTCGGCCACCAAGGCGCTGCACGTCGAGCTGAACCACGACCGGTGCGTCGACGCGGCCGGCGGCACCCTCGGGGTCGGTACGAAGCTCGTGCTGTGGGACTGCCACCTCGGCGCGAACCAGAAGTGGACCCTCGACACGAACGGCATCCACCCGGCCAGCCGGACGGACCTGTGCGTGGCGTTCGACGGGGCGGCCGACGGCTCGTGGGCGCGCCTGGCGGCCTGCAACGGCGGTACCCATCAGAAGTGGTCCTTCGAGTCCCGGAACTTCCCGAACCCGGCGGGCTACAACTACAACGACTTCATCGGCTCCCGGGTCTACTGAGGCCCCCGGTCTCCTGAGGCGCCAGGGTCTCCAGCGGCTCGGCCGACCTAGAACCGGATCGTGAAGCGGGCTCCGCCCTCCGGGGCGTGGCCCGCTTCGATCTTCGCGCCCATCCGGCTGATCAGCCGCGCGGCCAACGCCAACCCGAGCCCGGACCCCACCGGCCGCACATCCCGGTACTTCTCGTGCAGCACCCCCTGGTGGAACGCCACCGCCAGGTCCTCGTCCGCGAGCCCCGGGCCGCCGTCGCGCACCTCCAGCACGTCGTACCGCGCGGACAGCACCAGCGGCGCGCCCGTCGGCAACGCCCGCACCGCGTTGGACACCAGGATGTCCACCACCTGGCGCAGCCGGCCCGGGTCGGTGTTCACGAGCACCGGCTCCGAGGGCAGCTCCGTCCGCAGGTCCAGGCCGACCTCCAGGCACCGGGGCCGCCACGCCTCCGCCGTCGCCTGGACCAGCGAACCCAGCTCGACGGCCACCAGCTCCACCGGGAAGTCGGCGGCCTCCAACCGGGCCAGGGACAGCAGGTCGGACACCAGCCGGTCGAGCCGGTCGGCCTCGGCGAGGATCGTGCGGCCCGCGCCGAAGGTGCCGTCGTCGGAGATCACGCCGTCGGAGAGCGCTTCCGCGTACCCCCGGATGGTGGTCAACGGGGTTCTGAGCTCGTGGGAGACCGACATCAGGAAGTCGCGTTGCCGGCCCTCGCTGGTCGCCAGCGCGGCGGCGAGGTCGTTGAGCGCCCGGGCCAGGTCGGCGACCTCGTCGGGCGGTTCCACCGGTAGTCGGACGGTCCGGTCGCCCGCGGACATCCGCCGGGCGGCGGCCGCCGCGTCCCGGATCGGTTTCGCCTGCCGCCGGGCCAGCATGAACCCGGCGACCAGCCCGGCGAGCAGGCCCGCGCCGAGGGCGAGCCACAGCCGGCCCCACACCGCGTTGGACGTGGTGGAGATCGCCGGCTCCAACAGGACGATGGCGTCGCCGGGGGTGTTCAGCGGCCGGCCGTCGGCGATCACCCGGCGACCCTGGAACAGGACGATCTTGCAGTCGACGGTCTTGCCGATGCTCACGTCGCGGATCACGTCGATCGGCAGGCCGGGCCGGTCGGGCTTGCCGTCGAGCACCAGCACGATGTCGATCCGGCTCGCCCGCAACCGCCGCACGATGTTCAGCTGCTGCTGCTGTCCCGGCGCCGTACCCAACATCGCCGTGGCGATCTCGGTCTTCGACTCCAGCTTGCCCCGGGCCTCACTCTGCGCGGCCCGCAGGCCGAGCGGGAGCGCCACCAGTGCCGTGACCACCACGGCGATGATGGCGACCGTGCAGGTGACGAGCATCGCCCGCGCGGTCAGTCCGGAACTGCGGAGTGTCACGGCTCGGTGCTCTCCGCGCCACCCTCGACCGAGTAACCCACCCCCCGGACCGTGCGGATCGGGCTCGCGTCACCGAGCTTGCCGCGGACCTGGGCGACGTGGACGTCGACGGTGCGGGTGCCGGCCAGTGCCGCGTACCCCCATACGGAGGCCAGCAGCTCCTCCCGGCTGAACACCCGGCCGGGCCGGCTCATCAGCCGGGCCAGCAACTCGAACTCGGTCGGGGTCAGCGCGATCTCGACGCCCGCCGAGTAGACCCGGCGCTGTTCGTTGTCGAGCCGCACCCCGCCGACCTGGCGAATCTTGTCGGCGCTCGGCGGACCCTCGGTGCGGCGCAGCACGGTACGGATCCGGGCCACCAGCTCCCGGGGGCTGAACGGTTTGGTGATGTAGTCGTCGCCGCCCAGCTCGAGACCGACCACCCTGTCGACCTCGTCGTCGCGCGCGGTGAGGAACAGGACCGGGGTCCAGTCGCCCTCCTCGCGCAGGCGGCGGCAGATCTCCAGGCCGTCGATGCCGGGCAGGCCGATGTCGAGAACGATCGCGATCGGGCGCATCCGGCGGGCCGCAGCCAGGGCGGACTCGCCGTCGTACTCGGTGTGGACTCCGAAGCCTTCCCGGGTCAGGTACAACCGCACCAGGTCAGCGATCGGTCGCTCGTCGTCGACGACGAGCACGAGTCCTTTTCCAGGCGTGTCGGTACCCATTGGCACATCGTGCCTGATCAGAAGCCAGATCCTGTAACGCCACTGTGCGAGTCGGGTTAAACCGTAATTGGCACCGGAGCGAAGAGACCGCTGAACTGGGCATTCACTCGCCAGAGCTGTCGGGAGCGACCCCGGTTGATGAAGAACCGGTGCCGCGTGTCGCCCGTCGTGGCCGCGAACTCGACCGCCGACTGCCGTTCGTTGGTCCGCCAGACCACGTCGTCGAGGTCCGACAGCGGGGTGTCCAGGTGCAGCTGGACCTTTCCGGTCAGGCGGGACTGGCGGGTGACGACGAGCCGCTGACGGGTCAGCAGCAGCAGGTACTCCCTGGTCAGGGACACCTCCGGCCGCTGGCACCCGGTGACGAGGAAAACCGTGTCGTCGTGGTCGATGCAGCGCCGGAAGACAGGCATGTGCATGGTGAGGACGATGCTGCGGATGCCGGACTCGGCGGCAGCCGGCAGCACCGTACGGGAGAATTGATCCACGTGTTGGTCAACGGCCCAGGTCAGCGGGGGTGACGGTGGCCGCCCGGGGCGTCCGCAGGAATTTGCAGCCCGCAGACGGGTACGGTGACTCCGGGATGGCTAATATTACTCGCGGGTAATAAGTCGCGCGGAGGGTGAGCAGCACATGGGAGTCACGCAGATCGTGGCCACGGTCGTGGCGGTCCTGGTGACCGTGGTGGCAATCGCGCTGTTTGCCCGGTCTGTCGGGTCGATGGTGAAGATCATCAAACTCGGTCAGCCCGACCCGACACGGTCGAAGCCGCTCGCCCAGCGCCTCGTGAACATGCTGAAGGAGACCCTCGGGCACACCCGGATGCTGAAGTGGACCACGGTCGGCATCGCGCACTGGTTCGTGTTCATCGGCTTCGGCACCCTGGCGCTCACCCTGGCCGAGGCGTTCGGCGAGGTCGTGGACCCCGAGTTCGAGCTGCCGCTGATCGGCGGCTGGGCGCCCTACGGGCTGTTCATCGAGTTCATCGCGGCGGCGCTCCTCGTCAGCATCGTGACCCTGATCGTGATCCGCCAGGTGCACCGGCGCCGGCCGCAGTCCCGGTTCCGCGGGTCGGCGATGGGCCAGGCCTACTACGTCGAGTTCACCATCACCGCGATCGGCGTGTGCATCTTCCTGATCCGGGGCTTCAAGGACGCGGCCGGCCACTTCGAGTACCCGGTGTGGTCCGCCCCGATCTCGCACGGCATCGGCGCGCTGCTGCCCGCCAAGGGTGCCCTGACGGCGGTCACCATCGTCGCCCTGATCAAGATCATCATTTCCTGGCTGTTCTTCATCGTGATCTCCCAGAAGCTCACGATGGGCGTCGCCTGGCACCGGTTCGCCGCCTTCTTCAACATCTTCTTCAAGCGGGAGGCCGACGGGCGCACCGCCCTCGGCGCGCTCAAGCCCGTCATGTCCGACGGCAAGCCGCTCGACTTCGAGGAGGCCGACCCGGACAAGGACCTGTTCGGCGTCTCCAAGATCGAGGAGTTCAGCTGGAAGGGCCTGCTCGACTTCAGTACGTGCACCGAGTGCGGGCGCTGCCAGTCGCAGTGTCCGGCGTGGAACACCGGTAAGCCGCTGTCCCCGAAGCTGCTGATCACCTCGCTGCGCGACCACGCGTACGCCAAGGCGCCCTACCTCCTGGCCGGCAGCCCCGACGACCACTCGAAGATCGACGCCCTCGGCCTCGCCGCCTCGCTCAAGGAGGCCGGCCGTCCGCTGGTCGGCACCGAGGAGGAGGGTGGCATCATCGACCCCGACGTGCTGTGGTCGTGCACCACGTGCGGCGCGTGCGTCGAGCAGTGCCCCGTCGACATCGAGCACGTGGACCACATCGTCGACATGCGCCGGTACCAGGTGATGATCGAGTCCAGCTTCCCCAGCGAGGCCGGCGTCATGCTCAAGAACCTGGAGAGCAAGGGCAACCCGTGGGGCGCGAACCCCAACTCGCGGGAGGACTGGACGAAGGGCCTCGACTTCGAGGTGCCCCGGGTCGACGGCGAGACCGAGTTCGAGTACCTGTTCTGGGTCGGTTGCGCCGGCGCCCTGGAGGACAAGGCCAAGAAGACCACCCGGGCCGTCGCCACGCTGCTGCACGAGGCCGGCGTGTCCTACGCGATCCTCGGCAACGGCGAGGGCTGCACGGGTGACCCGGCCCGCCGGATCGGCAACGAGTTCCTGTTCCAGATGCTCGCCCAGCAGAACGTCGAGACGCTGAACGAGGCCGGGGTCAAGAAGATCGTCGCCACCTGCCCGCACTGCTTCAACACCATCGGCAACGAGTACCCGGAGTTCGGCGGCCGGTTCGAGGTCGTGCACCACACCGAGCTGCTCAGCCACCTCGTGTCCACCGGCAAGCTCAAGCCGGTCGTGCCGATCGAGGGCGGCCTGACCTACCACGACCCGTGCTACCTGGGCCGGCACAACAAGATCTACAGCCCGCCCCGGGAGGTACTGGGCGCCGCGCTCGGCGCCGGCACGGTCACCGAGATGCCCCGCAACACCGAGCGGTCCTTCTGCTGCGGCGCCGGCGGCGCGCGGATGTACATGGAAGAGACCATCGGCAAGCGGATCAACATCGAACGCGTCGAGGAGGCCCTGACCACCGGGGCGCAGACCATCGCTGTCGGCTGCCCCTTCTGCTTCACTATGCTCGGCGACGGCGTGACCGGAAAGAAGGCCTCCGGCGACGCCCCCGATTCGGTGGAGGTCGTGGACGTGGCAACGGTGCTGCTCAGGTCGATCAAGACATCATGATCCCCAAATACCTGAAACGACCCAAGTACGCCATCTTCCTCGGCGTCTTCGTCGTGCTGGTCGGGGCGATGTTCCTGACCCCGCGCAAGAGCAACACGTGGAAGCCGGCCGCCGACTGCGCCAAGCCGTCCCTGACGACCCTCGGCGACCGGATGGCCACGGGCGCGAAGGTGTACTGGGCGGCCACCGGCCCCGAGGGCACGTACGCGCTCACCGTCGGGGCCGCCGAGCTCACCCTCGACGCGGCCCAGAAGGTGACCGTCACGAAGACCGACTCCGCCGTGCCGCCCATCACGGGCCTCACTGACCTGTCCGGCTGCCTCAAGTCGGGCTCGATCGACGGGGTGCTGCCGGCCGGGGACCACATCCTGCGGCTGTTCCGGATCGACGGTCAGACGGCCACGGAGGTCGCGCGGAAGGACTTCAAGGTCACCGGATGACGAGCCCGGTAGGATCATCCTCCGAGGGGTGATTTTTCAGTGGGTGATCTACTGCCGTTAGCCGCTTTCGTGTTGCTTACGGCGGGGTGCGCGTTCTTTGTTGCGGCCGAGTTCTCCCTGGTCACGGTTGACCGGGCGGCCATCGAGCAACAAGCGGCCTCCGGCGACCGCAAGTCCAGGACCGTGCAGAAGGCGCTGCGGACCCTGTCCTTCCAGCTTTCCGGCGCGCAGCTCGGCATCACGCTGACCGCGCTGTTGAGCGGATACCTGTCCAAGCCCGCGATCACGCACCTGATCGACCCGGTGATCAGCAACGACGGGGTCGCGACGGGCATCGCGCTGGGCATCGCGACCCTGTTCTCCATGCTGTTCGGCGAACTGGTGCCGAAGAACGCCGCGCTGGCCAGGCCGATGCCGATCGCCCGGGCCACCGCGCCCTGGCAGCGCCGGTTCTCCACCGCGTTCGGCTGGCTGATCAAGATCCTGAACGGCTCCGCGAACTGGCTGGTCCGCCGGATGGGCATCGAGCCCCAGGAGGAGCTGGCCAGCGCCCGCTCGCCCGAGGAGCTGGGCCTGCTGGTGGCCATGTCGGCCAAGGCCGGCGCGATGGACGCCGAGACCGCCGCGCTGCTGCGCCGGACGATCCGGTTCGGGGACAAGCGGGCCGCCGAGGCGATGACCCCCCGGGTCGACGTCGTGGCGCTGCCCGCCGACGCCACCGTCGCGGACATGATCAGCCGGGTACGGGAGACGGGCCGCAGCCGCTTCCCGGTGTACGTGGACACCCTCGACCAGGTCGTCGGCGTCGCCACCATCGCCGACGCGCTGGCCATCGACCCCGCGCACCGCGGCTTCGTCCGGGTCCGCAACGTGGCCCGCGAGCCCGTCTTCGTCCCCGAGTCCCTCGACCTCGACTCCGTCCTCGACGAGCTGCGGCGCGGCGACTCGGACCTCGCGATCGTCGTCGACGAGTACGGCGGCACGGACGGCGTCGTCACTATCGAGGACCTGGTCGAGGAGCTGGTCGGCGAGATCGTCGACGAACACGACCGCCGCGAACTGGCCGCCCCCGTCACCGAGACGGTGTCCGGGGTGCTCCGCGAGGACGAGGTCCAGGAGCAGACCGGCTTCTCCCTCCCCGACGGCCCGTACGAGACCCTGGCCGGCTTCCTCCTCGCCCAACTGGGCCACCTGCCGGACGTCGGCGAACGCGTCGAGTACGAGGGCTGGGAGTTCACGGTGACCGAGATGGACAAGCACCGGATCGAGCAGGTCAAGGTGCAGCCGCCGGTCTCCGAGGACGACGAGGAATCATGAACCTGCTGCTGACCCTCATCCTGCTGGTGGGCAACGCGTTCTTCGTCGCCGCCGAGTTCGCCCTGATCGCCTCGCGCAGCACCATGCTCGAACCGATGGCCGAGAAGTCCCGGGTCGCCCGGTGGGCCCTGTCCGCCATGCGCCAGCTGCCGCTGATGATCGCGGGCGCCCAGCTCGGCGTGACGATCTGTTCGCTCGGCCTGGGCGCCGTCGCGGAACCGGCCCTCGCGCACCTGCTGGAGGCCCCGTTCCACGCGGTGGGGATGCCGGCGGGCGCCGTACACCCCACAGCTTTCGTCCTTGCTCTGGCGATCGTGGTCTTCCTGCACACGGTGCTCGGCGAGATGGTGCCGAAGAACATCACGCTCGCCGGCCCCGAGCAGGCCGTGCTGTGGCTCGGGCCGCCGATGCTGGTGTTCTGCCTGGCGCTCAAGCCGCTGCTGGTGGCCCTGAAGTGGGCGGCCAAGCAGGTGCTGCGGATCTGGCGGATCGAGGCCGCCGACGCGGTCAAGACGATCTACACCGCCGAGGAACTGGCCGGGCTCGTCGCCGAGTCGCGGACCGAGGGCCTGCTCGACGCCGAGGAGCACGCCCGGATCACCGGCGCGCTCGCCCTGCGCCAGCGCACCGCCGCCGACGCGATGCGGACCTGGTCGCAGGTCGTCTCCGTCGAGCCGTCGATCACGGCCGCCGAGGTGGAGGCGCTCGCCACCCGCACCCGGCGCTCGCGGTTCCCCGTCGTGGACGAGGCCGGCCTGGTGCGCGGGTTCTTCCACGTCAAGGACGTGCTGGGCGTCTCCAGCCCGCCGCTGCTGCGCCCGCTGCCGACCGTCACCCCCGGTGTCACGCTCGCCGAGCTGTTGCTGCACATGCGGCGCGAGCACCGGCACATCGTGCTCGTGGCCGACAGCGGCCGGCCGCTGGGCATCGTGACGCTGGACGACGTGCTGAACGCGGTCGTGGGCACCCGGGCGGTCCCGGCCACGTAGGTCGCCGGGATCCGGGTGGTCCCGGCTCCGGCCCCGCCGCCTGGCCGGATCCTGACATCACGTTGACGTCACCATGCCATCGACCGTACCGTTTCGGGCATGGGCATCACTGATCTCGAACGCGCACCGGCAGCCGAGGCGCTGCAACGAGCCTGCGGCGAGGGCCGGATCAGTCTCGAGGAGTTCAGCGTCCGGGTGGGCGCGGTCTGGGCCGCCGACGAGCACGAGGAACTGGTGAAGGCCCTCGACGGCGTGGTGGCCATGCGCCAGCCCATCGTCGGGGAGTCCCGGTCCCTGGCGGAGACCAACATCCGCACCATCATGGGCGAGAACCACCGGTCCGGCCGGTGGAACCTCTCGCGGTACCTGAAGATCTTCGTCCTGATGGGCGAGATGAAGCTCGACCTGTGCGACGTGGCCCTGAGCCAGGAGGCGCTGTCCGACGGCATCGTGGACATCAAGGGCACCTGTGTCATGGGCGAGCTGACCATCACGGTCCCGGAGGGCGTCGACGTCGAGCTGTACGGCTCGGTCATCATGGGCGAGCGCAGCCTCAAGCTGGCCCCCGTGCCCCGGCTGCCGGGCACCCCCACGATCCGGATCCACCTGAACGTCGTGATGGGCGAGGTGAAGGTCCGCAGTACCGGTCTGGTCAAGAAGGGCGTTCTGCCCCGATGGGCCCGAGAGCTCCTCGGCAAATAAGTCAATACCCGCTCCCACTTTCGTCGGATGTTGTCACGCAAAGGAACTTAGGGGTTACCTGGAGTCGCTGGCTCTGGCACTCTCTAGGAGATTCCGTTCCGAACCCGCGGAGGTCACGATGGGCAAGCACAGCTACATCGGCTCGGGCGGCGAGAACCTCGCCGACTCCGACAACTCGGCGTACGGCCCCGAGTCCGAAGACCTGAACACGAAGCCCGGCAGACACGCGTTACGGGAGTCCGTCAGCGCGGGATCGGCTCCGACCTCCGCAAAGCAGAACACCGAATAGCTTTTTTCCGGGTACGCCCCGGCCGGGCGTCGGTCGGGGCTGGACCTGGTCGGCCGAGCAGGACAGGGCGGGGCCTCGTCGGTGGTGCCGGGTGGGGCCGGGCCTGTGACGTTGCTCCGGGCGGGACCTGGCCGGCAAACGAGTGAGGCCCCGACCAATGGTCGGGGCCTTTCACGTGGAGCGGGTGACGGGAATCGAACCCGCGCCGTCTGCTTGGGAAGCAGAAACTCTGCCATTGAGCTACACCCGCCAGCGCAGCTACTGTACCCGATCCGCCAGTTTCGCGCTCTCCAGGGCCCGCCACGTCCGGTACTCCGGGGGCCAGCCGCCCCGGCTCCGGTACGTCGCGAGCATCGCCGTCTCCACCGTGAACTCGAACAGTTTCCAGTTGCCGTGCGGTGCCGCGTCGTACGTGGACGCCAGGCGGCGCACCAGGGGCACGTCGAGCACGGGGACGGCCACGCCGGTCAGGTAGGCCTCGTCGTCGACCTCCTCCGACGGGTACGAATGGAGGGCGTAGCGGCCGTCGCGTTCCAGGTCGCGGCGTTTCGGGGAGTCGACGACGAAGCAGTAGAGGCCCTCGTCGGTGATGACGGGGGAGACGGGGTGCAGGCGGGGGCCGCCGTCGGGGCGGACGGTGGCGAGGTAGGCCATTCCTGGCCCGTACTGATGCAGCAGGGCGGCGATCGAGGCGGCGAGCGCGGGATCGGACGCGTTGAACTGGGACCACGTGGTCATGCCTACATACTATCGAACACCTGTTCGACTTGTGCGCAGGACACCCGGTCATCGATGCCATTCCTGGCGCGGATCGGCGCGCCGGAGGCTCGTACCCGGCGTGACCTGGCGTCTGGGTCTGTGACCTGCTGCAGGCTGGTTTCCCATGAGTGGGAATGACCTGTCCCATCCACGGGAAGGCCCATGCCGTGCACGTCACCGGGCCGACTACCCTCGACTTATGCTGCTCTCCGACCGTGACCTGGTGTCCGAGCTCAAGTCGGGCCGCCTCGGCCTGGAGCCCTTCGAGCCCGCCCTCGTGCAGCCGTCGAGCATCGACGTGCGGCTGGACCGGTTGTTCCGGGTGTTCAACAACCACAAGTACACCCACATCGACCCGGCGATCCAGCAGGACGAGCTGACGGAACTGGTCGAGGTCGAGGACGGCAAGCCGTTCGTGCTGCACCCGGGGGAGTTCGTCCTCGGCAGCACCCTGGAGGCGGTCACCCTCCCCGACGACCTCGCCGGCCGGCTGGAGGGCAAGTCGAGCCTCGGGCGGCTGGGGCTGCTGACCCACTCCACGGCCGGGTTCATCGACCCGGGCTTCTCGGGCCACGTCACGCTGGAACTGTCCAACGTGGCGAACCTGCCGATCAAGCTCTGGCCGGGCATGAAGATCGGCCAGCTGTGCATCTTCAAGCTGTCCAGCCCGTCGGAGCACCCGTACGGCTCGGCGATCTACGGTTCGCGGTACCAGGGCCAGCGCGGCCCGACCCCGAGCCGCTCGTACCGCAGCTGGCGCACCTGGTCGACCCGCTAGTCGGCCACCGATACGAACGCCGCCGCCAGTTCCCCCGAGAACTGGTCGTTGTTCGCCCCCGCGTCCTTGCCGCCCAGCCGGAGCGGCTCGTCGTTCTCGACGCTCAGGTCCGCCGGGATGGTGATCTGCCCGGTCCGCGCGCCGTCGACCGTGACGGTCAGCGTCCCGCCGTCGCGTTCGCAGGCCACGTCGTGCCACCGGCCGTCGGCGACCCCGGTGTCGGACAGCGCCATCCAGATCGGGCCGTCCTCGACGAACACGCAGCTCGGGTGCCCGGCGAACCCGTCGACCTGCAACTTGTACTGACTGCCCTGGAGCGAGTACCCCTTCTGGAGGATGTTGGAGCCGTCGGTCGTCTCGGCGGGGGACATCCGCAGCGTCGCGCCGAACCTGAGCCGCCGCTCTCCGGGGTTGAGGTCCTCGGCGGCGCCGCCCTGGAGGATCGCGTGCGGGCAGTGCCGGTCGGCGTCGGCGCAGGGGGCGGGGAAGCGCAGCCGGGGGCGGTCGCCGTCGCGGATCAGGGTGATCGCGCCGCCCCGGGAGGTGTGCGCGGACAGGTCGTGGCCGTGGCCGCTGGCGTCGCGGAGGACGAGCGCGTCACCGTCCGCATCGGCCGTACCCACATTGATCTGGTATGTGGCGAGTGGCTCCCACGGGTCCCCGTCGGCGACCGCGGCGTCGGAGGCCAGGACGACGAACAGCATGCCGGTGACGGCCGCGAAGTGTCTGAAGTGCACGTAGCAAATTGTGCACCAATCGCGACTAACGGTAGTAAAGGCTGGGCCGATCAGCCGACCCCACCCCCGGACCGACCAGCCAATTAACCGGACAAGGTTACCAATTTGGGGTCCGTCCAGTTGAGCTACTGGTGACTGTGTGTCTACGGTCGCCAGGTCCTGTCGTCTAGGAAAGGTTCACCTCTTGACCGGCCACCAAGCCGTAGAAGAAGAACCCACCCCTAAGTCTCACCGCTTCCAGTCGCGTCGGCTACAGATCGTCACCGGCACGGCGGTACTCGGAATCCTGGCCGGCGTGGGCTTCGCCACCGTCCAGCTGACGTCCGCCCCGGACACCCGGAACACCTCCTCCGTCCGGGAGATCGCGGACCGCGCCGACCGGGACAAGCGGCCGACCGAGTCGCCGTCGCCCTCCCCGTCGCTGTCGCCCTCCGCCTCGCCCAGCCCCTCGCCGAGCGCGTCGCCGACCCCCTCGCTCTCGCCGAAGCCGGCGCCCCCGAAGACCACGAAGGCCGCCCCGCCGGCGAACGTGACCAACTCGGGCTCCTGCGCCATGTCGTACTACGGCGACGGCGACGGTTTCGACGGCGGTACGACCGCCAACGGGGAGAAGTTCGACGCCAACGCGATGACGGCGGCCCACAAGTCGCTGCCGTTCAACACCAAGGTCCGGATCACCAACCCGGCCAACGGCAAGTCGGTCATCGTGCGGATCACGGACCGGGGTCCGTACTCCGGAGATCGGTGCATTGACCTCTCCGCCGGGGCATTCGGGGCGATAGCGCCGAAATCCCAAGGAGTACTGAAATCGGCCAAGTGGGAAGTATTGGGCTGATCGTTCGGCGGGTCTGACCGTAAAGCTCTTCTGATGCCCGCTTCGGCGAGGCATGCTGAGACAACCGTCTTCGCCGCGGAGAGGCTATGTCACTGCAGCAGACCCGTCGCACACACAGGCCGGAAGCACGCGCCGGTCTGGGTGCGGCATTTGTGCTGCTTGCGTTGATCGTCGTCATCGAGATCGCGGATGGCGAACGGCCGAACTATCTCGGCCTGCTCGCCCTGCCGCCGCTGCTGTCCGCCGCGTTCGCCGGCTGGCGCTCCGTCCTGATCACCGGAGCCGCGAGCTTCGGGGTCGGCTGCGCCTTCGTCATGATGCCGGACTCCGGCCACTGGTACACCGCGGCCGTGCTGCAACTGGTCGCCGTGTGCCTGAGCACCGGGATCGGGATCGGGGTCGCCAAGTTCCGGGGTCGCCAGCTCGAACAGCTCGCCACCCTGACCCACCTAGCCTCGGTCGCCCAGCAGGCCATCCTGCGCCCGATCGGCCCGCAGGCCGGCAACCTGGCCATCTCGGGCCGGTACGTGTCCGCGAGCGCCGAGGCCGACATCGGCGGCGACCTGTACGAGGCCCTCGACACCCCTTACGGCACCCGGCTGCTGATCGGCGACGTCCGGGGCAAGGGCCTGGAGGCCGTCCGCCTGGCCAGCGGTGTACTCGGCTCCTACCGGCACGTCGCGTACGAGCGCTCGGACCTGCGCGCCATCGTCTCCGACCTGGACCGCGCCGTCTCCCGCTCCGTCGGCTACGAGGACTTCGTCACCGCCGCCATCATCGAGGAGCGCGGCGGCACCCTGACCGTGGTGAACTGCGGCCACCCGCCACCGCTGCTGCTCCGCCGGGGCCAGGTCATCTCCCTGGACCCGCCGGCCCCCGCGCCGCCGCTGGGCTTCATGCCGGCCCCGCCGCCCCGGGTCGAACGCCTGGAGCCCGGCGACCGGCTGCTGCTGTACACGGACGGGCTCACCGAGGCGCGCCGGTCGGGGGAGTTCTTCCCGATCCAGGAGCGCGCCTGGGGGCTGCTCGGCCACGGGACGGTCGCCGACGGGCTGGCCTCGCTGGAGACCGCCCTGCTGGACTGGGTGCACGGGGTGCTGGACGACGACATCGCCATGGTGCTGCTGGAGTACACGGCGACCAGGCCGCCGGTCGAGCCGGCGACGCCGAGCTGGGCGGTCGGGGAGAACTGAGGACGGCGGCCCGGGCGGCACAATGCCTGGGGACGCGGGCTCAGCGCCGGGGTTCCGGCACGGCTCCGGCCTGGCGTGGTCCGGCTCCGAGCAGGGAAAAGGGGCCCGGGTGGCGTAGTCCCGGACCCCTTTGGGTTGTTCCCCCAGCGCGCTAGGACCCAGCGCGGTGGCGGCCGCGGTAGCGCCCAGTGAAGATGCGCTTCATTCTCTTCAGCATCTCGCTCGCCTCCCGATCGACTCACGTCACCGTGTTTGAGTAGGAAACGAGCATTCACGTCAATGGGTGACGCTCTGTCGGGTTGCCGTCACCCTGGAGAAACTGTGATGCGCATCACATCAAACCGGCCCGGCAAGAGGCTACTCCTAGGTAATATACTTAAGTTACCGGGAAGTAACATGACTCTGAGGCCACCGGGGAGCGGTACCGATGACGCATTACAAGAGCAATCTGCGGGACCTTGAGTTCAACCTGTTCGAGATGTTCGGCCTGGGCGACGTGCTCGGCACCGGGCCCTACTCCGAGCTGGACCGCGACACCGCGCACAGCATCCTCGGCGAGGTCGAGCGGCTCGCGCGCGAGGACCTCGCCGCCAGCTTCCTCGACGGCGACCGCAACCCGCCGGTCTTCGACCCGGCCACCAGCACCGCGCTGCTGCCCGAGTCCTTCAAGAAGTCCTTCAAGGCGATGATGGACTCCGAGTTCTGGCGCCTCGACCTGCCCGAGGGCCTCGGCGGCACCAACGCCCCGCGCACCCTGTGGTGGGCGATCGCCGAGATGGTCCTGGGCGCCAACCCCGCCATCTGGATGTACGCGGCGGGCCCGTCCTTCGCGCACACCCTGTTCCGTGAGGGCACGCCTGAGCAGAAGGAGTGGTCGAAGCTCTTCGTCGAGAAGCAGTGGGGCGCCACGATGGTCCTCACCGAGCCCGACGCGGGTTCCGACGTCGGCGCGGGCCGCACGAAGGCGTACCTGCAGCCTGATGGTTCGTGGCACCTGGAGGGTGTGAAGCGGTTCATCACCTCGGGCGAGCACGACCTGTCCGACAACATCATCCACTATGTCCTCGCCCGCCCGGTCGGCGTCGAGGGCGTCGGTGGCCCCGGTACCAAGGGACTCTCGCTCTTCGTCGTTCCGAAGCACTTCTTCGACGCCGAGACCGGTGAGCTGACCGGCCGCAACGGCGCCTACGTCACCAACGTCGAGCACAAGATGGGCCTGAAGGTCTCCACCACGTGCGAGCTGACCCTCGGCGAGAACGAGCCCGCCAAGGGCTGGCTGATGGGCGAGATCCACGACGGCATCCGCCAGATGTTCCTCATCATCGAGTACGCCCGGATGATGGTCGGCACCAAGGCCATCGCGACCCTGTCGACCGGCTACCTCAACGCGCTGGACTACGCCAAGCAGCGCGTGCAGGGCGCCGACCTGACCAACCCCGGCCAGGCCGCCCCCCGGGTCACGATCACCCACCACCCGGACGTCCGCCGCTCCCTGATGCTGCAGAAGTCCTACGCCGAGGGCCTGCGCGCGCTCGTCTTCTACACCGCCCAGTGGCAGGACAAGGTCAAGCTCGCCGAGGCGTCCGGGGACACCGACGCGGCCGAGCTGGCCACCCGGGTCAACGACCTGCTCCTCCCGCTCGTGAAGGGCTGCGGCTCCGAGCGCGCCTACGAACTGCTCGGGCACGAGAGCCTGCAGATCTTCGGCGGCTCCGGGTTCCTCCAGGACTACCCCCTGGAGCAGTACGTCCGCGACTCGAAGATCGACACCCTGTACGAGGGCACCACCGCCATCCAGTCCCTCGACCTGATCTTCCGCAAGGTCGTCAAGGACGGCGGCGTCGCCCTGGCCACCGTCGCCGGCGAGATCCAGGCGTTCCTGGAGTCCGGCGCCGGCAACGGCCAGCTCAAGGAGGAACGCGCCGCGCTCGCCAAGGCAGCCGGTGACGTCCAGGGCATGGTCGGCATCCTCGGCGGATTCCTCGGCGAGGCCCAGCAGACCCCGACCGAGCTGTACAAGGTCGGCCTGCACTCCCGCCGCCTGCTCCTCGCCGTCGGCGACCTGATCGTGGCGTGGCTGCTCCAGCGCCAGGCCGAGATCGCCCTCGCCCGGCTCAACGAGAACCCGGCCGACACGTTCTACCAGGGCAAGGTCGCCGCCGCGCGCTTCTTCGCCCGCGAGGTCCTGCCCCGCCTGACCTCCGACCGCAAGATCATGGAGAACGCCAACGGCGACCTGATGGACCTGTCCGAGGACGCGTTCTAGGAACCCCCGGCGTTTCGGCCCCCGCACACGGCAACTCCGTGCGGGGGCCGAAACGTTCCACAACCCTTGACGGGTACCGGAGGGCAGGCTGTCCCGCCGGGCAGGTCTGCGGGACGACGCGGCTGTCCGACGCGCCGGAGAACGGCCGTGTCGTGCCAGAGGGGGCGGACTCGCGGGCCGTGTCCTGTCTGAGCTGGCGGGCTCGCGGCGGTGGCGGGGACCTCGCGTGCTCCTGTGTGGTGGCTGCCGGCCGCGCTGCCGGCGAGCCGATGCGCGTCGGGTCGGTGACGCGGCGTAACCATCTCATGATCTTGGTTGTGGGTCCTTGACCTGGGGTGCCGGGGGTGGACAGTGCGATGTCAGCGGGGTGCAAGCGGTGTTTGGGAGGCTGTTTGCGGCGCGTGAGTACTCTCCGCGCATATCCCTCACGCGAAAGGCTCGAACCGCATCATGAACCGTCGTCACCTCCTCCAGATGCTCGGACTAGCGGCGGTCGGCACCGCCACCCTGTCGGGCTGCAAGAGGCGGTCCCGGGTCCGGACCCGCACCAACACCACCACGCCGACCCCGACGCCGACCCGCGCGACCGGCACGACCGCGCGCACCACCGCGCCGACCCGCACCACCGGGGCGACGCGGACGTCGACGCCGGCCCGCAGCACCGCCACGCCGACCCGCCGGGCAGGGTTCCCGACGGCCTCGCCGACCCGCTGAACCGGTACCGGGCACGCCGGGTGGACCGGTGTGCCCGGAGAGGCCGCCCGAGCCGGCCGGCGCCACTCCGAGCCTGGGAAGCTGTGCCCACGTGGCGCGGAAGTAGTGCCTCCGCACCCGGCGCGCTCCGGGCACGTTTGCGGGTCGGGCGCCGCTCGCAACCGCGCAGCCCCATGGCCACGCTTCGAGCCGCGCAGCCCCACGGCCACGCCGCTCCGACCGCGTCCCCCGGGAATTCGGGTGATTGTGAGACGAAGCATGTTTGTCGCGAACCTACGGGACCGTAACCTTGGGGAGTGACGACTCAGGTCAGCCCGCCTGCTGAGCGGTTCATCTTCCACAAGCCCCGCGCCCGGGGCTGGCTGCACGTCTACGCCTTCTTCACGGCCATCGTGTGCGGCATCGTGCTGACCTCGCTGGCCGCCACCCGCCCCGGCTGGGCGCCTCTCGTCGCCACCGGCATCTACTGCCTGACGATCTGCGGCCTCTTCGGGGTCAGCGCGCTCTACCATCGCCGGTGGTGGACCCATCGCGGGTTCAAGATGATGCGCCGGCTCGACCACTCGATGATTTTCGTGTTCATCGCGGGGACGTACACCCCGTTCAGCGTCCTCCTGCTGCCCAAGAGCACCGCCACGGTCATCCTGTCGGTCGTGTGGGGCGGCGCCCTGGCTGGCGTCGCGCTCAAGATGGCCTGGCCGGACTCGCCGCGCTGGCTGGCCGTCCCGTTGTACATCGCCCTGGGCTGGGTGGCCGTGTTCGCGCTGCCGACGTTCCTGAGCGCAGGGGGCGTCACCCTGCTGGTACTCCTGGCGGTCGGCGGGGCGGCGTACACCGTCGGGGGCGTTCTCTATGCCCTCAAGCGTCCCAATCCATGGCCCGACACCTTCGGTCACCACGAGTTCTTCCACGCGTGCACCCTGGTCGCGGCCCTCGCCCACCACATCGCGGTCTACTTCGCGCTCTACGCCTAACCGCCGCCTCTGCCCGGTAACCTGAACGCGTGTCCACCTCCACATCGGAACGCACACTCGTCCTGTTGCGGCACGCGAAGGCCGAGGATCCCGGTTCCGTGCCCGACGCGCAGCGTTCGCTCACCAAACGCGGCCTCCTGGACGCCGCTGCCGCAGGTGCCTGGCTGGCCGGGCAGGGCATCGCGCCCCAGCTCGTGCTGTGCTCGCCCGCGCGCCGGACCAAGGAGACGTGGCACCAGGTGGCCGGCGCGCTGACCGAGGCGCCCGAGGTGGCCTACGTCGAGGAGATCTACTCCGGTGGCCCGTGGGAGCTGCTGGAGCTGCTGCGGTCCGTGACCGCCACGACGGTGCTGGTCATCGGGCACAACCCGACGCTGGAGCTGTTGGCGGCGCTGCTGGACCCGGAGGGCGGGGACAGGATGCGGACGGCCTCGTTCAGCGTGCACACGCAGGCGGGGCCGTGGGCCGAGCTGGGGGCCCGGACGGCCCCCGTCTCGGTCACGCACGTGTCGCGGGGCTGAGGCTCCGGCCGGCTAGTCCAGGCCCCACACCACCAGCACCAGCCGGTGAGCTAGTCCAGGCCTCACAGCACCAGCGCCGGCCGGTGGGCTAGTCCAGGCCCCGGAGCACCAGTGCCAGCCGGGTCGCCCCACCCTCGATGACCCGGATCGGCACCCCCCAGTCCTGCCTGGTCAGGTGGCACGCCGGGTTCTCCGCCTCCGCGTCGCACGTCGCCGCCTGCGCGACCACCTGCAGAACCCCGGACCCCTCGGCGAGGACCAGCTCGCGGTGCAGGTCCGTGTGCACGCCCGCGCCGTCGAGCAGCAGCCCGGTCGGGGACGCCGACACGTCGAGCCGGGTCGACGGGCCGTAGGTCTCGTCCAGTTTCTGGCCCGGCGCGGGTTCGAAGACGATCCGCAATTCCACCGGGCCGGGGGCCAGGTCCGTCACGGGCCGCTCGACCCGCAGCCGTGAGCCGCTGACGCTGAGCCCGCCGACGACCGGACGGGTCAGGCGGTGCGCGGCCGACTCGACCACCACCAGCTCGTCGGCGACCACCAGCACGTCGCTCGGTTCGGAAAGATCCGTCGCGAGGGTACTGACCGTGCCGCTGACCGGGTCGTACAGCCGCAGCGCCCCGTTGTACGTGTCCGCGACGGCCACCGTGCCGTCCGCGAGCGCCGCCACCCCGAGCGGATGCTGGAACAGGGCGCCGGCCGCCGGCCCGTCCACGTGCCCGAAGTCGAACAGCCCCTGCCCGACGGCCGTGTGCAGGACGCCGTCCTCCACGTACCGCAGGGCGGAGGTCTCCGCGTCGGCCAGCCACAGCCGGCGGCCGTCGGGGCTGACGGACAGGCCGGAGGGCTGGGCGAGCCAGGTGTCGGCGAGCGCGCCGTCCTTGAGGGCCTCGACCGTGGTGCCCGCGTAGCAGCCGGCGGTGCGCTTGACCGGGTCGAACCACCACAGCGTGTGGGTACCGGCCATGGCGATGACGACCTTGCCGTCGTACCAGGCGACGTCCCACGGGGAGGACAGGTCCACCGCCCGCGCGTCGTGGGCGTGGTAGTCGAGGGTGCCGCGCCACTGTCGGCCCGTACCGGCGACGGTGGTGACCGTGCCGTCGGAGAGCTTCACGCCCCGGAGCAGGTGGTTGACCGTGTCGGCGACCACGACGTCGTACCCGGCGATCGAGGCGACGTTGGCGGGCAGCAGGCACAGGCCCTGCGGCTCGTTGAACTGGGCCGGGGAGTCCAGCCGGCCGCGCTGGCCCACGCCGATCCGGTGGAGCACGGTCTCGCCGTCGGTGCCGAGCTCCACGAGGGAGTGGTTGGCGGAGTCGGAGACGAGGAGGGTGTCCTCCGTGGCGCCCCGGCGCGCGGCCGGCAGCACGATCGCCTTGCCCGGGAAGCGCAGCGCGGTCTCCGGTGCCGGCGGGGCCACGTACGGCCCGTCGCCGCGGTGCAGGGTGCCCTTGCGCTCGTGCTCGTCGACCAGCTCCGTCAGCAGCCGGTCGAGGCCCTCGGCGTGCCCCTCGCCGGCCATCGACGCCACGAGGTAGCCCTCGGGGTCGACCACGGCGAGGGTGGGCCACGCGCGGGCCGCGTAGTTCTGCCAGGTGATCAGCTCGGGGTCGTCGAGGACGGGGTGGGCCACGCCGTACCGTTCCACGGCCGCGGCCACCGCCGCCTCGTCCTTCTCGTGCTCGAACTTCGGCGAGTGCACGCCGATCACGACCAGCACGTCGGAGAACTTCTCCTCCAACGGGCGCAGCTCGTCGAGGACGTGCAGGCAGTTCACGCAGCAGAACGTCCAGAAGTCCAGCAGCACGATCTTGCCGCGGAGGTCCGCGAGGGTCAGGGCGTTGCCGCCGGTGTTCAGCCAGCCCCGGCCGCGCAGCTGGGGCGCCCGGACCCGGGCCTCACGTCGCGTCATGCCTTGACTGTAGCCAGTTCCGGTTCGACCGGGGTGAGGTCACGGCCGTCCTGCGCCGGGGTGAGCAGCGGCCGCAGTGACACGGCCAACACGCACGCCACGAGCGACCCGCCGACGACCAGCGCGACCCACCAGCCGCCGTGCCCGCCGCCGATCAGGGGACCGGCGCTGACCGGGCCGATCACGCCGCTGACCCCGAAGACCATCGAACCCATCGCGTTGTACCGGCCGCGCAGCTCCGGCTTCGCCAACGCGTTCGTGATCGCGGGCATCACCGGGGACATCATCGTCTCGCCCAGGGAGAAGATCACGGCACAGGTGAGCACAGCGCCCGCCGCTGCGACCGTGCCGGGGACGAGCCCGCCGATCCCGAGCACCGCCCAGGACGCCGCGAACAGCGCCCCGGTGCCGGCGAGCCCCAGCGCGCGGCTGCGGCCCTCCAGCCAGCGCAGCACGAGCAGCTGCACCGACACGATGGTCAGCGCGTTGCACGCGAACGCCGCGCCGATCACCTTGGGGGAGACGTCCGCGACCGTACTCGCGTAGGCGGTGAAGCCGATCTCCATCTGCGCGTAACCGCAGATCGCGAGCACCAGGCTCAGCGCGATCAGCCTGCGGAACGGCTTGTCCCGCAGCACCGTGAGGTAGCCGCCCGAGGGGACGGGCGCGCCGTCCTCCTGCTGGGCCCGGGCCACCCGGTGGCCGATGTGCGGCATGGTCAGCAGGATGATCGCCGGGATGATGTTGCCGATCCCGCTCAGCACGTAGACCAGCTCGAACGAGGCGGGCCGGGCGACGTCGACGATCACGCCGGACAGCAGGCCGCCGATGCCGATGCCGAGGTTGACCAGGGTGAAGTTCAACCCGAAGGTCTTCTGCCGCTCCGGCTCGCTGGTCACGCTGGTCATCACGGTGTTCATCCCGGACCACAGCACCGCGCCGCCGAGCGCGACACCCGTCATCGACAGGTACGCGTGCCAGGGCTCGTGGACCAGCGCGATCGAGCCGACGCCGACCGCCTCGATCAGGAACCCGGGCAGCAGCACCTTCCGCGCGCCGAACCGGTCGATCAGCGAGCCGCCCACCGGGGCGAGGGCGAGGGTGAGCACGCCCATCCAGCCGACGGCGAAGCTCACCGTGGTGGCGGACAGGCCGCGCACCTCGTGCAGGTAGACGAAGAGGAACGGCAGGGTCAGGCCACGGGCGACCGTGGACAACAGGGTGCCGAGCAGAAGACGGCGCGCCTCGGGGCGGGAGGGGAGTGACGCACGGAACATGTCCGCAGTCTGCGCCTCCGGTACGACAAGAAGCCAACGGAATAGCGCCCCACTGTGAGGTAAGGAACAGTGGGGCGCTGAATCGTTACTTGGACGGCTTGAGGCAGAGCACCTTCTCGCTCTTGTCCTTGTTCGTCAGAATCACCACGGGCTGGGTGGAGTCGCACTTTTCCTGGGAGTCCACCGACTTCGTGATCTTGTACGTGTCCTTGGCCCCGCACTTCGCCGGCTTCGCCTCCGCGCCCTTGCGGGCCACGCACGAGCCGACCGAGTAGTCGGTGCCCCCGAACGCCCAGTAGGCGATGCCGGCCGCGCCGACGGCCAGCAGGACGAGCCCGAGCACCAGGGCCGCGATCTTGAGCCCCTTGCCCTTCTTCTTCGCCGGCTCGCCGACCGGCTCGCCGGGCACGCCCACCGGGTACTGCTCGGCCGGGAACGGCGACGCCGCGTACGGGGCCGGCGGCACCGGGGTGCCGTACGTGGCGGTGCTCGGCGGCGGAACGGTCGGCGTGCCGTACGCCGGCGGGATGGCGGCCGGGGGGATGCCGGGGGCCGTGGGTGCCGTGGGGGCCTCGGGCGCGGCGAACACCGAGGTGGTCGGCTCGGCCGGGGTCTGGCTGTGCGCGAGGGTGTCGGGGTCGACCGGGGTGCCGTAGACGGCGGGGACCGGAGCGGTCGGGGCCGTCGGCGGTTCGGGGGCGACCGGCGCACCGGAGTGCATCCATGCGGTCTGGTCCTCGGCCGGCGCGGGCTGCGTCCACGCGGTGGTGTCCTCAGCCGGGGCCGGGGCCGGGGCCGGGGCGGGGACCACCGGGTTGGCGGCCGGGGTGGTCCACGCGGTGGTTTCCTCGGCCGGGACCGGAGCCACCGGGCTGGCGGCCGGCGTGGTCCACGCGGTGGTTTCCTCGGCCGGGGCGGAGGCCACCGGGGTGGTCCAGGCGGTGGTCGGCTCCTCGGCCGGGGGCTGCGCGGCCTGCGGTGCCTCGAACACGGCCGTGGCCGGCTCGGCGGCCTCGAACGGCGGGACGCTCGAAGGTGCGGGGGTGACCGGCGCGACCGAGTCGCTCGGCGCGACCGGGGTGACCGGAACGCTCGGCGCGGCCGGGACGGAGACCGTCTGCTCCTCGACCGGTGCGACAGGCTCGACCCGGGCTGACTCGACCCGGGTCGGGGGCTCGACCGGCGCTGCGGGAGCCGCCACGGGCTCGTGGGCCGCTTCGGGAGCGGAGGGGGTCGCGGAGGACGCGGACTTGACGGGTACGGCCACCGTCGCGCTCTCGGCGGGCTCTGCGGCAGACGCGCTCTCCACCGGAGCGGCGGGAGCGGCGGGGGTAGCCGGCTCGGCGGGAGCGGAGTACTCCGGAGTGACCGGAGCGGGAGGGGTCGTGTCGACCGCCTCGGTGGGCGCGTCGACGGCGGGAGCGGCCGGCTGGGCCAGCGTGGGCCCCTCGGCCGACTGCGCGGCACCGGACTCCCCGGCACCAGAAGCGGCACCACCGGACTCCACACCACCGGACCCCGCACCACCAGCGGGCAACGCCTCAGTAGCGCGCTCCGCACCAGCGTCGTGCTCCGAATCACCACCGTGCTCCGGACCGGTGCCCTGCGCGCCGGCGGCGGGCTGCGCGACGGTGGCATCTGACGCGCGGGCGCTGTCGTCCGCGGCCGGCCGGTTGGCCGAGGTCGGGTCCTCGGACGTCATGGGTGTCTCCCTCAGGTCAGTTGATCCGCAGCCACGGTAGCCCGGGGACAGGGCGGCGTCCCAGGAGGTTCCGCACCGGTCCCGGGATCATGCACCGGATACCCACGGTTTATACACCGAAGCCCCGGCAGGCGGTGGCCTGGCCGGGACTTGGTCGAGAGGGAAGTCAGTTTTTAGTAGCGATTCGCAATCGTCAGCAGCTCGTCGCGCAGCGACTGCGAGGGGCAGTTCTGCAGCGCGCGCTCGATGGCACGAGCGCGTCGGTGTGCGGCACGCCGGTTGCGGAAGTTGTCCATGAGCTTGTTCATCGTCTGTCGCCTCGCCCTGTAGCGCGTCTCTTCGTCTTCTCTATTAAAGCTTGTAGAGAGGCCCCTGCGCCACCGATTCTTAGGTGTGCTCCCTCACGTTGCCTACGAATCAACTGTGTCAGCTGGGTGACAGGCAGGTTATCGAAAGGGGCTAGCGTCTTCGGCTATGCGCTGTCTCCTGGCTCTGCTGCCCGCCGTCGCGTACGCGGGCGCGGTGGTCGCGATGTACCCCTCGCGGGGGAATGTCGTCGCCCCCTTCCGGTTGGCGCTGATCCGGGCGGCGGTGGTGCTCGGGGCGTACGCGGTGGGCGGAGTGGAGCTGCTGTCGCGGTACCAGTCGATTGGTTTAAAGGGGTTTGTGTATTTATGGGTCGTGGGTGCGGGGCTCGCGGTCGGGGCCGGCTGGTGGCGGCGGAAGGGATTCCGGCGACCTGAGCTGGGCAGGCTCGACCGGGCGGCCGCGGTGCTCCTCGGCGGGCTCGGGGCCGTGCTGCTCGGCGCGCTCGTGCTCGCGCTGACCTACCCGCCGAACAACTTCGACTCGATGACCTACCACCTGCCCCGGATCGAACACTGGGTCCAGCAGCACACCGTCGAACTGTTCGCGGTCAGGATCCACCGGCAGGTCACGTACCCGCCGGGGTCGGAATACCTGATGCTGCACCTGCGGGTCCTCACCGGCGGGGACCGGTTGCACAACCTCGTGCAGTGGGGCTCGGCGGTCGGCTGCGCGCTCGCCGCCAGCCGGATCGCCGCCCAGCTCGGCGGCGCGCGGCTCGCCCAGATCCTCGCCGCCGTCGTGGTCGGCAGCGCGCCGCTCGTCGCCCTGGAGGCCAGCAGTACCCAGAACGACCTGGTCACGGCCCTGTGGGTCGCCGTCATCGCCACCGTCGCCCTCGACCGGGGCCGCGACCTCGCCACCATCGTGATCCTCGGCCTGGCCACCGGGCTCGTCGCCGTCACCAAGATGACCGGGCTGTTCGGGGCCGCGCCCGTGCTGCTGGTCTGGGGGCTCGTCGCGCTGCGCCGGGCACCCGTCCGCGCGGTGCTCGGCGGGCTCGGGGTGCTCGGGCTCGCGGGGCTGGTGGTGGCGCCGTACCTCGCGCGGACGTACGCGGAGTTCGGGAACGTGCTCGGGCCGGCGTACCTGAGCGACTCCGTGACGATGGGGAAGCACAGCCCGGCGGTGCTGCTGGTCAACGCGCTGATGGTGGTGCAGAGCCTGTTCGACAACCCGTTGACCGTCGGGTTCGCGGAGGGGATCGTGACGCTCGCCCGGTGGCTGGGGGTCGATCCGCATGATCCGGCCACGAGCTTCGGGCCGGCGTTTCCGCAGATCACGTGGTATCCGGACGAGGACCGGTCCTCCTATCCGCTCCAGGCTTTCCTGGTACTGGCCGGGGTGGTGGCGGTGCTGGTCCGGCCCCTTCTCGGTCAGCTCGGGGCGGGTTCCCGGGCCGGGGCTGACCGGATGGGGGCGGGCGACGGGGTCCCGGACGGGGGCGGGGTGGCGCTGGGTGGGGTCGCGCCGGACGGGGTCGCCCCGGACGGGGGGAGCGCGCTGGTCGCGGGGCGGATGAACCCGGCGCGGGTCTACGCGTGCTGTTTCCTCGCCGCCGCCGCCCTGCACGTCTCGATGATCAAGTGGCAGATGTGGGGCAACCGGCTCACCGCGTACCTGCTCGTACTCGGCGCGCCGCTCGCCGGCCTCCTGCTCGCCGCGCTGTGGCGGCGCCGGGCGGTCCTCGTCGCGCCCGTCGTCGCCGTCGCGCTCCTGCTCGGCCTGGCCTCCGTCGGCTACGGCTGGCCCCGGCGGCTCGTCGGCGACAACTCGCTGCTCACCCTCGACGAGGACCAGCGCCGGTTCTCCCGGCGGCCCCTGTGGCAGGCCGACTTCGAGTGGGCGGCGAACCGGGTCGGCGGGGCGCGGGTGATCGGGATCGCGCAGGACAACGACTCCTGGGAGTACCCGTGGTGGTTCCTGCTGCCCGGGCGCGAGTTCCGCGCGCTCCAGAGCCAGGTGCCCAGCAAGCCGGCGACTCCGGCGGGGGAGACCGACGCCGTGGTGTGCACGATCGTCCCGGTCGACAAGTGCGGGTACTACCGGCCGACTGGGTGGTCGTACGAGACCCACGGGACCGTGACCGTGATCCTGCCGCCGGGACGCTGAGGGCGGCGCCCGTGGGCCACCCGCCGGAAGCGCCGACGTCGGCGGGACGCCGCAGCGGAAGCGCCGGGGACGCCGAGGTGGCCTCCCCGTGGAAGTGCCGATGCCCCCGGGCCGGAAACGCGGCGTAACCATCAAAAAGGTCTGGGCCCCGGTGATCGCTCACCGGGGCCCATCCTGTGACTACCTAGCTCCAGCCCAGCAGGGCCGTCTCCGGGTCGCCGAGGAACGCGCCGATGTCCGCGAGGAACTTCGAGCCCAGTTCGCCGTCGATGATCCGGTGGTCGAACGACAGGCCCAGCGTCGTCACCTGACGCGGCTTGACCTTGCCCTTGTGCACCCACGGCATCTCACGGATCGCCCCGAACGCCAGGATCGCCGACTCGCCCGGGGGCAGGATCGGGGTACCGGTGTCCACGCCGTACACGCCGACGTTGGTGATCGTGAACGTGCCGCCGGACATGTCCGCCGGGGAGGTCTTGCCCTCCCGGGCGGTGCCGACCAGCGCGGTGAGCGCGCCCGCCAGCTCCAGGAACGACAGCGAACCGGCGTCCTTGATGTTCGGCACGATCAGCCCGCGCGGGGTGGCGGCGGCGATACCGAGGTTCACCTGGTCCTTGACCACGATCTCCTGGGCGGCCTCGTCCCACGACGAGTTGACCATCGGGTGCTTCTTCAGCGCGGCCGTCACGGCGCGCATGACGAGGAGCAGCGGGGAGATCCGCACGTCCCGCCACTCGCGGTTCTTCTTCAGCCGCTCCAGGGCGTTGACCCCGCGGGTCACGTCCAGGGTGAGGAACTCGGTCACGTGCGGCGCGGTGAACGCCGACCGGACCATGTTCTCGGCGGTGAGCTTGCGGACGCCCTTGATCGGGATCCGGGTCTCGCCGCCGACGGACACGACGCGGGTCGCCGGGGCGGCCGCGACGGGCGCGCTCAGGGCGGCCTGCACGTCGTCCCGGGTGATCGAGCCCTGCGGGCCGGTGCCGACGATCCCGGCGAGGGTGACGCCGAGGTCCTTGGCGAGCTTGCGGACCGGGGGCTTGGCCAGCACGTGCAGCGCGGCGCCGTTCAGGGCGGCCGGCTGGGTGACGACCGGCGCGACGGCCACGGGGGCCGGGGCGACGACGACCGGAACCACGACGGGTACCGGGGCCGGAGCCACGACCGGAGCCGCGACGACGGGTACCGGGGCCGGGGCGTGCGCCGGGGCACCCTTGCGGGCCCGCCGGGTCGCCGTACCGGTCCGGGGACCGTAGCCGACCAGGTTCGCCTCGCGCTCGGGCTTGGCACCCGCCGCCGCCGGGGCGGCCGGGGCCGCCTCGGGGAGCGCGCCCGCACCCGGGTCCGTGTCGTACTCGATGATCGGCGCGCCGACGTTGACCGTGGTGCCCTCGCCGTGGAACAGCTGGGTCACGACACCGACGTACGGCGACGGGATCTCCACGGCCGCCTTGGCCGTCTCGACCTCGACGATCGGCTGGTTCAGCTCGACCGTGTCGCCGACCTTCACCAGCCAGGTGAGGATCTCGCCCTCGGTGAGGCCTTCGCCCAGGTCCGGCAGCTTGAACTGCTTGATCCGCGACATGCTCACCACCCGAACGACTTGTCGACGGCGTCCAGCACCCGGTCGAGGTCCGGGAGGAACTCCTCCTCGACCCGCGACGCCGGGTACGGGATGTCGTAGCCGGTCACGCGCTGGACCGGGGCCTCCAGGGAGTAGAAGCACTCCTCGGTGACCCGGGCCGAGATCTCGGCGCCGATGCCCAGGTTGCGCGAGGCCTCGTGCACGACGACCAGCCGGCCGGTCTTGCGGACCGACTCGAAGATCGGGCCCAGGTCCAGCGGGGACAGGCTGCGCAGGTCGATGACCTCCAGCGAACGGCCGTCCTCGGCGGCGGCGGTGGCCGCTTCCAGGCCGACCTTCACCATCGGGCCGTACGCCACGACGGTCGCGTCCGTGCCCTCGCGGAGCACCGTGGACGTGAACAGCGAGCCGGTCGGCTCCACCGACAGGTCGACGGACGCCTTCTCGTAGTAGCGCCGCTTGGGCTCCATGAACACGATCGGGTCGTCGCTCTGAATGGCCTGCTGGATCATCCAGTACGCGTCGGCGGGGTTGCTGCACGAGACGACCTTGAGGCCGGCGGTGTGCGCGAAGTACGCCTCCGGGGACTCCGAGTGGTGCTCGACCGCGCCGATGCCGCCACCGAACGGGATCCGGATCACGACGGGCATCTTCAGCTTGCCGCCCGACCGGTAGTGCATCTTGGCGAGCTGCGAGACGATCTGGTCGTACGCGGGGTACACGAAACCGTCGAACTGGATCTCCACCACGGGCCGGTAGCCACGGATGGCCAGGCCGATCGCGGTGCCCACGATGCCCGACTCGGCGAGCGGCGTGTCGATGACGCGGTCCTCGCCGAAGTCCTTCTGCAAACCGTCGGTGATCCGGAAGACACCGCCGAGCTTGCCGATGTCCTCGCCCATGAGCACGACCTTCGGGTCGTCCTCCATGGCCTTGCGGAGCCCGGTGTTGAGGGCCTTGGCCAGGGTCAGGGTCTCAGCGGCCATCAGTGGTTACCCCCCTCGAACGAGTTCTCGTACGCCACGAACTCGGCGCGCTGGGCGTCGAGGAGGTGGGAGCCACCCGCGTACACGTTGTCGAACATGCTGACCGGGGCCGGGTCCGGCAGGGCCAGCACCCGCTCGCGCAGGTGCACGGCGACCTTGCCGGCCTCCTTCTCGACGTCCGCGAGGAACGCGTCGTCGGTGAGGCCGCGCTTGTTGAGGTAGAGGCCGAGACGCAGGATCGGGTCCTTCGTCTTCCACTCCTCGACCTCAGCGCCCTGGCGGTACCGGGTCGGGTCGTCCGAGGTGGTGTGCGCGCCCATCCGGTACGTGTACGCCTCGATCATCGTCGGGCCGTTGCCGCGCCGCGCGTTGTCCATGGCGGCCTTGGTGACCGCGTACACCGCGAGGACGTCGTTGCCGTCGACCCGGAGGCCCGGGAAGCCGAAGCCCTGCGCGCGCTGGTACAGCGGCACCCGGGTCTGGCGGATCACGGGCTCGGAGATCGCGTACTGGTTGTTCTGACAGAAGAACACGATCGGCGCGTTGTACGCGGCCGCGAAGACGAACGCCTCGTTCACGTCGCCCTGGCTGCTGGCCCCGTCGCCGAAGAACGCGATCACGGCCTCGCCGTTGTCGTCCCCGACGTTGCCGTCCTTCTGGATGCCCATCGCGTACCCGGCGGCGTGCAGCGTCTGGGCGCCGATCACGATCGTGTACATGTTGAACTTGTACTCGTTCGGGTCCCATCCGCCCTGGTCAACGCCACGGAACAAGCCGAACGGCATGATCGGGTCGATCCCCCGGGTGTACAGGACGCCGTGCTCCCGGTACGTCGGGAAGGCCATGTCCTGCGGGCGCATGGCGCGCCCCGCTCCCACCTGTGCGGCCTCCTGGCCGAGCAGCCCGGCCCACAGGCCCAGCTCGCCCTGGCGCTGGAGTGCGGTCGCCTCTGCGTCCAGTCGACGGACGGTGACGAGGTCGCGGTACAGCCCGCGGAGCTCGTCGTCCGTGAAGTCGACCGTGTAGTCGGGGTGGTCGACGCGATCACCCTCAGGGGTGAGCAGCTGGACGAACTCCGGCTCGCCGCTCTTGCGGCGTCCGGCTTTCGCCTTGGCGTTGGCCCTCTCGGCCATACGGTTTTCCCTTCTCCCTCGCGAGGTGCGCCGACGCAGGGGTGGCGCGCCGGAGCGTGAACGTCTGCCGCGGGAGTTCTGGTCGAGCACCGCGCGGCGGGAGCGCCGGCACGAAAGGCCCGTTTACGCACGGTAGTGCGCCTCGGGCCTCGGTGCCGTCAAGTGCAAGCATCGCACGCCCGGTGAGCGCGACCACAGTCGCGGATGGCTCTCCGTGCACGCCGCGCCGCCATAAATCAACGATAACGGGTGGAACGTGTGATAACTCCACATCAGAAAACGGTCAAGTAAGGGATCGCGCACAGCCTGCGATTACGTCATCCTGTACCTAGGGAGGACACGAGGGAGGCACGGGGATGAATATCCGCGCGGTCGGGGGACTCGTCGCGGTGGCCACTCTGGCAACCGCGGTCGTGATATCTGCCGGCGCATCGAGCATCGATGACACCAGGACCAACTCCACAACCACTCCGTACCTGGCGGCCCCGCCACCAGGCCCGATGGTGATCACGGTCGGCCCTACGACGGCCGTGGCCCCGATACCGCCGGCGCCGGTCGAGCAGCCGCCCGTCGCCGTGCCCGTACCCGAGCCGAAGAAGGTGGACCGGGTCAAGCCGCCCGTCAAACCTGTACCCACCCCGGTCGCCGAGGTGCCCGCCGGGCCCAAGGTGCCGGAGGGGTTGGTGCCGATCCAGTCGCCGCCGCCCGGCCGGCCGCTGCGGCCCGACCCGCTCGGCCCCGGCTCGCTGTCCCCGATCGGGGTCGGCCCGCTGGCGGAGGGGCTGCTGGGCGGCCTGGGGCTGGAAGGCCTCGTGCCCCCGGGCAGCTCGCTGTGCCCGGAGCGGATCCGGCGGTCCGGCACGGTGGCCGTCCGGGTGCTGCCCCCGGTCACCCGTGGAGCAGACGCTCCGGCGCTCCGCAGGACCGAGGCGGTGACCTACCGCCGGGCGGTGTCGCCGGAGGCCCACACGGTCGTGTCGTACCGGTTCCACTACTGGGCGCGCTGACTCACAGCGCGTCCAGCGCCTTGCGGGCGTCGTCGTAGGAGGTCAGCTCGGCGCGGACCGGGGCCACCACATGTTCCTCGGTGACCCGGTCCACGGCGGCGAGCAGCGCGGACGTGGCCCGGCGCTCCGTGCGCCGGGCCCCGATCCCGATCAGCGGCCGGGTCACGACCGTCAGCAGCAGGCCGGCGAGCAGCCCGGCCCCCAGCAGGGTCGGCACGGGCACGATGCCCTGCTTCGGCAGCGGCAGGTCGATGCCGAGCGCGCCGAGCCCGAGCCGGACCAGCAGCCAGCCCGCCCCGACCAGCGCGCACAGCGCGAACACCCACTGCAACCCGCCCACGAACCGCCACCAGCGGGGGTTACGGGCCGTGATCGCCGTCGAGCCCACGGCCCGGTCCAGCGCGTCGGACAGGTCGGCCTCGTCGGCGCGGGCCGCCGTCCGCACCGTCGCAGGCCACGGCGCGGGGAGGCCCACGCTGGCCTGGTCGGCGAGGTCCCGGACGGCCAGGGTCGCCGCCGCGCGCCGGGCCGGGGTCGGCGGCGGCACCGAGGTGCGGGCCACCGGGTCGAGGTGCAGGCGCTTCAGCGGGTCGCGGCGGAACCTGCCCAGCCAGCGGGTCAGGGGCCAGCCCGTCGCGGAGACCCCCCTCTTCCGGTACGACGCGCCGGCCGCCTCCGCGACCGCGTCCACCCCGGCCGTGGCGGCGAGCGCGGCGCTGGCCCGGCGGACCAGATCAGCGGTGACCTTCGCCGGTTGCGGGCCGACGAAGGCGCCGAGCCCGCCGGCCACGGTGTCCACGTCGGCACCGAGCCGGTTGGACGCCGCGCGCTTGCCCGCGACGGCCTTCTCGATCAGGGCGCGCAGCCCGGACACGCCCTCGCCGGTGGTCGTGGCGACGCCGAGTACCGGTACCCCGCTGAGCCCGTGGGTTTTCAGCAGACCGGTCAGGTCCTCCAGGCAGGCCCGGGCCCCGTCGGGCGGCAGGGTGTCGACCTTGTTCAGCACGACGACCGTGACCTCGCGGTGCCGGCGGAACTGGCTCAGATACCGCTCGTGCACCAGGTTGTCCGCGTACTTCTGCGGGTCCAGCACCCAGACCACCAGGTCGACCAGCTCCAGCAGCCGCTCCGCCTCCTCGCGGTGCGCGGCGGCCGTCGAGTCGAAGTCGGGCAGGTCCAGCAGGATCAGCCCGCGCAACGCCGCCTGCTCCTCGGCGTCCAGCACCGTCTCCCGGGCGTGCCAGCTGGGCAGCCGCAGCCATTCGAGCAGCTCACCGGAGCCGTTCGGGCCCCATACGCAGGCCTGGGTCCGGGCCGTGGTCGGCCGGCGCACCCCGACGTCGGACAGCTCCAGCCCGGCGAGCGCGTTGAACATGCTCGACTTGCCGCTGCCGGTCGCACCGGCGAGGGCCACCACCGTGTGCTCGCGGGACAGGTCGAGGCGCTGGCCGGCGCGTTCGAGCACCGCCCGGGCGGGGGCCAGCTCGGCGGCCGGCAGCCGGTCCCCGACCACCTCCACGAACCGGCGCAGGGACTTCAGCCGCGACGGCAGGGCCACGGGGCGCGGGCGGGGCGTCTTCACCGGAGCATGCCCCACGCCTTGCGGGCCCGTTCGACCTCGGCAGCAAGTTCGCGGAGATCGACGGGTACGGCCAGCGGCGGGTCGAGCAGCAGCGGGGTACGGCGCTCGTCGTAGAGCGCCTCCACCCTGGTCAGCAGGTCCTTGCGGGCCTTCGCGGCGAGCGTGCGGACCGCCTGGTCGCCGAAGATGGCCTCCAGGATCTTCTGGCCCACGACCGTCGTGCCGGCCGCCACCCCGACCTCCGCGCCCGTCGGGATGAAGCTCGTCGCCGTGAACACCGCGATCATGACCAGCAGTCCCGTCGCGTTCACCGTGTACGCGGCCACCCGCGCCACCCCGCGCTTGCTCGCGCCCTCCACCCGGACCAGCTCCAGGACGGCCGCCTGCCAGTCCCGGACCAGGCGCTCGGCCTGCGCGGGGGTGACCGGATCGGGCTCGGGCGGCTCCGGCACGGCCGCGCGCGCCCGGTCGTCGGCCTCCACCCCGGCCGCGGTGATCACGGCGGCCACCCCGCTGGTCAGGGCCTCGCGGAGCGGCTCCCCGGCCACCTGGCGACCCGTGACGGCGGCCGTGACCCGGTCGCGCCAGCGGCCCAGCCGGGCCTGGAGCGCGCGCAACAGCTCCCCCGTACCGACCAGCTCCTGCCACCGGGCCAGCACCTCGCCCTTGAGCAGCGCCCCGTCGGACAGGTCCCGGCGCACGGTGTCCAGCGCCTCGGCGTACGCGTCGTCGACGGCCCCGTTGACCCGGTCGCGCTCGGCGGTCTGCTCCTCGGACGCGTCGGCGAGCGCCCGCACCCGGTCGGGGACGGACTTCACCGCGCCGTCCAGGGTGCGGCGGACCACCTCGGCCCGGCTGGTCGCGTCGCCGGCCAGCTTCGCGAACCACTCCGACAGCGGCCGGATCACCGCCTCGGGGAGCAGGCCGTGCGAGTCCAGCGGCGTCTCCGAGATCGTGAACAGCTGCTCCTCGTCGAGGCCGTGCTCGGCGAGCAGCTCCTCGAAGTGCGCGGTCACCTCGGCCTCCGCGCCCGGCGGCACCCGGTCCATCACCAGGGCGAGGGCGACGTCGCGCTCCTTCGCCGCGTGCAGGAACTCCCAGGGCACCGCGTCGGAGTACCGCGCGGCGGTTGTCACGAACAGCCACAGGTCGGCGGCGGCGAACAGCTGGCCGGCCAGTTCCCGGTTGGACGCCACCATCGAGTCGATGTCGGGCGCGTCGATGAACGCCAGCCCCGGGGTGAGCCCGGTGGCGGTGACCAGGTGGATGTTGGCGGCGGGGTTGGGCCGCTCGTCCTCGTCGCGGATCGCGCGGAACATGCCGGTGTCCATGCCGGTGGCCCGGGACATCTTGGGCAGGATGTGGAAGCCCCGGAACCACTGGCTGTCGGCGGGGTGGCTCACCAGGACCGGTGAACGGGTGGTCGGGCGCAGCACCCCGGCGGCGCTCACCGGGGCCCGGACCAGGCTGTTGATCAGGGTCGACTTGCCGGCGCCGGTCGAGCCGCCGACGACCACCAGGACGGGCGCGTCGAGCCGGGCGAGCCGGGGCAGCAGGTAGTCGTCGAGCTGTTCGGACAGGTCGTGCGCGACGGTCCGCGCCTGGGACGCGCCCGGCGTTTCAAGGGGAAAACGGGCACCACGGACCATGCCACGCAGCTCTTTGAGCGTGGCCGCGAGCTTGTCTGCGCCCGTCACAGCCTCATCTTCCGGGTCACCGCGCCTCGTTCATACCCTGTTTCACCTAAATCACGGTATCCGATCTTGCAAGGTTGCGCGGGTGTGACTCAACTCTGGTTTGACTCTGCGCGATCGTCTGGCAATATTGAGTCCGGTTCACTCAACTCGGGAGGCACATCAACATGGCACGTGCGGTCGGAATCGACCTCGGAACGACGAACTCATGCATGAGCGTTCTGGAGGGCGGCGAGCCCACGGTGATCGCCAACGCTGAAGGGTCGAGGACGACCCCGTCCATCGTGGCGTTCGCGAAGAACGGCGAAGTTCTCGTCGGCGAGGTAGCCAAGCGTCAGGCGGTCACCAACCCGGACCGGACGATCCGCTCAGTCAAGCGGCACGTCGGTACGGACTGGAAGATCGACATCGACGGCAAGCCCTACACCGCCCAGGAGATCTCCGCCCGGGTGCTGATGAAGCTCAAGCGCGACGCCGAGTCGTACCTCGGCGAGCCGGTCACGGACGCGGTCATCACCGTCCCGGCGTACTTCAACGACGCCCAGCGCCAGGCCACCAAGGAGGCCGGTGAGATCGCGGGCTTCAACGTCCTGCGGATCGTCAACGAGCCCACCGCGGCCGCCCTGGCGTACGGCATGGACAAGCACGACGAGATCATCCTCGTCTTCGACCTCGGCGGCGGCACGTTCGACGTGTCCCTCCTCGAGGTCGGCGACGGCGTGGTCGAGGTCAAGTCGACCGCCGGTGACAACCACCTGGGCGGCGACGACTGGGACGAGCGCATCATCGCGCACCTGATCAAGACCTTCCAGGGCCAGCACGGCATCGACCTGGGCAAGGACAAGATGGCCCGCCAGCGGCTCCAGGAAGCGGCCGAGAAGGCCAAGATCGAGCTGTCGGCGACCCCGCAGACCGGGATCAACCTGCCGTACATCACGGCCGGCCCCGACGGCCCGCTGCACCTCGACGTGACCCTGACCCGGGCCGAGTTCCAGCGCATGACGCAGGACCTGCTCGACCGGTGCAAGGCCCCGTTCCAGGCCGCGATCAAGGACGCCGGCATCCCGCTGTCGAAGATCGACCACATCATCCTCGTGGGCGGCTCGACCCGGATGCCCGCCGTCACGGAGCTCGTCAAGGAGCTGACCGGCGGCAAGGAGCCCAACAAGGGCGTCAACCCGGACGAGGTCGTCGCCGTCGGCGCCGCTCTCCAGGCCGGCGTGCTCAAGGGCGAGGTCAAGGACGTCCTCCTGCTCGACGTGACCCCGCTGTCGCTGGGCATCGAGACCAAGGGCGGCATCTTCACCAAGCTCATCGAGCGCAACACCACGATCCCGACGAAGCGCTCGGAGATCTTCACGACGGCCGCCGACAACCAGCCGTCCGTGCTGATCCAGGTGTTCCAGGGTGAGCGCGAGATCGCGGCGTACAACAAGGCGCTGGGCACCTTCGAGCTCACCGGCCTGCCCCCGGCGCCGCGCGGCGTCCCGCAGGTCGAGGTCACGTTCGACATCGACGCCAACGGCATCGTGAACGTGCACGCCAAGGACCTGGGCACCGGCAAGGAGCAGAAGATGACGATCTCCGGCGGCTCCGCGCTGCCGAAGGACGACATCGAGCGCATGATGCGCGACGCGCAGGACCACGCCGACCAGGACAAGAAGCTCCGGGACGACGCGGAGACCCGCAACCTGGCCGACTCGCTCGTCTTCCAGACCGAGAAGTTCGTCGCCGAGAACGGCGACAAGATCCCGGAGGACAAGAAGACCGAGATCAACGACGCGCTCGGCGAGCTGAAGGGCGTCCTCGGGGGTACGGACATCGACGCCATCAAGGCCGGTACCGAGAAGCTGTCCAAGGTTTCCCAGGAGGCCGGCTCGGCGATGTACGCGGCGAGCGCGGCGGCTGGCGAGGCCGGTCCGGGCGCGGGCGCTCCGAACGACGCCCCGAACGCCAACCAGCAGGGTGAGGACGTCGTCGACGCCGAGGTCATCGACGACGAGAAGAAGAAGTGATGGCGGGCTCGCCCACCGGCGGGGACCGCCAGGAGGATGAGCCGGTCGTGATCCGCGACAAGCGCAGGATCTCCGCGGACGGCGCCACCCCGGCGCCGGCCGCGGAGGCCCCCGCGGTCGAGATCCTGGAGGAGGACTCCACCCAGGACGCTCTCGACGAGCTCACGAAGGACCTCCAGCGGGTCACCGCCGAGTACGCGAACTACCGCAAGCGCGTCGACCGGGACAAGGGCTTCGTCGCCGAGCAGGCCACGGGTGCGGTGCTCGCCGCCCTGCTGCCGATCCTCGACGACCTCGACCGGGCCCGCGACCACGGCGACCTGGTCGGGCCGTTCGGCACGTTGGCCGAGCAGCTCTCCCAGGCGGTGGCGAAGTTCGGGCTGGTCGGGTTCGGGGAGAAGGGCGACCCGTTCGACCCGAAGCTGCACGAGGCCGTCGCGCACTTCACCTCGCCCGATGTCACCGAAGCGACCTGTGTGGACGTGATGCGCCGGGGCTACCTGCTCGGCGAGAAGCTCCTGCGGCCCGCGATGGTGGCCGTCGGGGAGCCCGCTGCGGCCGACGAGACCGCAGAATAGAACAACGCATGACGGAGGGAGGCGCTCGATGAGTTCGAAGGACTGGCTGGAGAAGGACTTCTACGCAGTACTCGGGGTGTCAAAGAGCGCCTCCGCCGACGAGATCAAGAAGGCGTACCGGGCGCTCGCCCGCGAGCTGCACCCGGACCACAACCCGGGGAACGCGGCGGCCGAGGACCGGTTCAAGGCCGTGTCGGAGGCCTATGACGTGCTCTCCGACGACACCAAGCGCAAGGAGTACGACGAGCTGCGCTCCCTGTTCGGCAGCGGGGCGTTCCGGGGCGGTGGTCCCGGCCCGCGCAGCCAGCAGGACTTCGGCAACTACACCGGTGGCGCCGGTGCCGGGGGCGGCTTCGGCGACCTGTTCGGCAACCTGTTCGGCGGCGGGGCGGCCCGGCGGCGGACCGGCCCGGCCCGGGGGCGCGACGTGGAGGCCGAGCTGATGCTCGACTTCGACAGCGCGGCGCTCGGCGCGACCCTGCCGCTGACCCTGCGTTCGCCCGGCACCTGCGACATCTGCCACGGCAGCGGCGCGAAGCCGGGTACCACCCCGCGGACCTGCCCGACGTGCGGCGGGCGCGGCCTGGTGACCCGGGCGGAGGGCGCGTTCAGCATGAGCGAGCCGTGCCGGGACTGTCAGGGCGTCGGTTCGATCGTGGACGACAAGGACAAGTGCACGGAGTGCGGCGGCACGGGGGGCGTGACGAAGGCCCGCACCCTGAACGTCCGGATCCCGGCCGGCGTGGCCGACGGGCAGAAGATCCGGTTGAAGGAACGCGGCGAACCCGGTGAACGGGGCGGCGCGCCCGGCGACCTGTACGTGCTGATCCGGGTCCGCCCGCACGAGGTGTTCGGCCGGATGGGCGACGACCTGCTGCTGACCGTGCCGGTGACCTTCCCGGAGGCGGTGCTGGGCACGGAACTACGGGTGCCGACCCTGGAGGGCGGGGTGACCGTCCGGCTCGCGTCGGGTACGCGGAGCGGCCGCACCCTGCGGGTCCGGGGCAAGGGCATCCGGCGCAAGGACGGCTCGGCGGGCGACCTGCTGGTCACCATCGAGGTCGACGTGCCGAAGGACGCCTCCGAGGAGGCGCGCAAGGCACTCGCGGAGTTCGCGGCGGCGACGCCGTCGGCGGACCGGAGCAAGCTGGATGCCGAGGTGCGACGGCGGGAGAGGTCATGAACGCCCACGCGAAAGTCCTGATCATCTCCGTGGCGGCGCGGCTGGCGGGCATGCACCCCCAGACCCTCCGGCAGTACGACCGGCTGGGGCTGGTCGAGGCGGGCAGGGCCCCGGGCGGCGGCCGGCGGTACAGCGCGCGGGACGTGGACGTGCTCCGCGAGATCCAGCGGCTGAGCCAGGAGGAGGGCGTCAACCTCGCCGGCATCAAGCGCATCATCGACCTGGAGAACATGGTCGACGAGCTGCGGCACCGGCTGGCGGCGACCGAGGCCGCGCTGGCGGAGTCGGAGCGGCGCGGTGCGGAGTTCGCGGCTTTGCATCCCGGGTTCGCCCGGCGTGCCGTGGTGCCCAGTCACGAGACGGCCCTGGTGGTCTGGCGGCCGAGGCGCTCGCCGGAATCCCGGTAACCCCCGCCTATCCAGAGTTATACTCATGAGTGCTGGCAAATCGGGCAATACGGCCTGAAGCCGGTTTCAGGGGGGTAGCACAGATGGGCATCTTTGACGACATCAAGAAGAAGGCCGAAGACGTCCTCGGCGGCACCAAGGACAAGGCCGCCGAAGCTACGGACAACGCCCAGGACCAGGCCGGCGACATGAAGGACAAGGCCGGCGGCGCGATGGGGAACATGGCCGACAAGGCCGGCGAGATGGTCGACAAGGGCGCCAACATGGCGGACGACAAGACCGGCGGGAAGTACTCCGAGCAGATCAACAAGGGTGCGGAGACCGCCAAGGACGCCATCAACAAGATGGGCAACCGCGACAAGTAGTTGTCCGGTGCCTAGAGCACCGGAACCCCACCCAGGAGTGGGGGTTACGCCGACGTCGGATCACTGACCTCGGCGTCGGGCGGGGCCGCTCCAGGCTCCGCCCGCTCTCCGTGTGTGGGCCGGGTTCGGCGCCGGAGTCGGGCGGTGTGCCGTCGGGCGGCAGGGATCGCCGGGCTGGGCGGGGCCGTGGCGGAGGTCGCTCACGCGTGGTGCCTCCGCGTGCCGGGTCGGGGCCCACCGTAATCAGATGAAAGCCTTTGACCTGGGTTTACGTCATGAGACGGCGGGGCTTGCGGACCAGGCCGCCCTGGCACCACTCGGCGTAGTCGAACAGCTCGGGGTGGCTGATCAGGGCCTGCGCGTTGGCGGCCCACATCCGCAACTGCTCGTCGGGCTCGCCGCCCGCCCGGTCGATCATCTTCTTCAGCCGGCGCTTGGGGTGCGCGCGGAAGTCGGTGCGGACCGCGTCGGCGGTGTAGATGTACAGGCAGTGCAGGGCGAACCGGCGGGCCGGACACTGGGCGTCGGCGGCCAGATCGTAGAGCGTCGGGATCAGGGAGTCCTGCGCGACCAGCAGGTCCCAGTCCGGCGGGAGCCCGGCGAGCGAGACCGAGTCCGGGTGGTACGCCCACTCGCGCATCTCGGCGCCGGTCGGGTCGACCGGGTTCGCGAAGCCGTGGAACGTGGCCTGTTCGTTCACGATTCCCCCCTTGCGAAAACACCAGTCAGCGGCGACAACTTAGCCGGATCGCGGGGCGCGGGGCTATCCCCCGCGCGGTGACGATGATGATTGCCTGAGGGACAATGGGTGCAGATCAGGGGGTTTCAGGACGCCAACGTTGGTGCCGCGTGCCCGAATCGTTACCGCGCAGCAACTCCAGACGCGGCTTCGGGCCGTCGGTTCGCCCGGTCTGCGGCTTACGGCTGCCCGCCGCGTACGGCGCCGGCCAGGCCATCCGGTGCTCCTGTTCGGCCGCCGCGTGCAGGGTCCAGTGCGGGTCGTACAGGTGCGCGCGGCCGATCGCGCACAGGTCGGCACGGCCCGCGAGCAGGATGGAGTTCACGTCGTCGTACGAGGAGATGGCCCCGACGGCGATCACGGCGGGCCCCGGCACGCTGTTGCGGATCTTGTCGGCGTACGGGGTCTGGTACGACCGGCCGTACGCCGGGCGCTCCGCCGCGAGGACCTGACCGGTGGACACGTCGATCGCGTCCACCCCGTGCTCGGCGAACGCGGCCGCGATCCGGACCGCCTCGTCGGCGTCGACCCCGCCCGCGTGCCAGTCGGTCGCGGAGATCCGGACCGACATCGGCTTCTCGGCCGGCCAGACGGCGCGGACCGCGTCGAACACCTCCAGCGGGAACTTCAGCCGGTCGGTGCCGTAGGCGTCGGTGCGCAGGTTGGCCAGCGGGGACAGGAACGACGACAGCAGGTAGCCGTGCGCGCAGTGCAGTTCGAGCAGGTCGAAGCCCGCCCGGTCGGCCCGGACCGCGGAGGCCACGAACTCGGCCGTGATCTCCGCCAGATCGGCGGCCGTCAGTTCGCGCGGGACGGCGCTTCCGGGGCCGTAGGGCAGCGGTGACGGGCCGACCACGGGCCAGTTGCCCTCCGGGAGCGGCTCGTCCATCCCCTCCCACATGAGCCTCGTGGACCCCTTACGTCCGGAGTGCCCGAGCTGGACGCCGATCTTCGCGCCGTTGTCGTGGGCGAACCGCACGATCCGGGCCCAGGCGTCGCCCTGCTCGTCGGTGTAGAGCCCCGTGCAGCCCAGGGTGATCCGGCCCGGCTCGGACACGCACACCATCTCGGTCATCACCAGGCCCGCGCCGCCGAGGGCCCGCGCGCCGAGGTGCACCAGGTGGAAGTCGTTGGGCATGCCGTCGACGGCCGAGTACATGTCCATCGGGGAGACGATGATCCGGTTCGGCAGCTCCAGGCCGCGCAGCCGGAAGGGCTCGAACATCGGCGGGGTACCGCTGGCCTGCACCCGGGCCACGAACTCCGGATCGCGCAGCTTCAGGTTGTCGTACGTGATCCGCCGCGACCGGGTGAGCAGGTTGAACGCGAACCGCAGCGGCTCCTGGCCCACGTAGTCGGCGAGGTTCTCGAACCAGTCGAGGCTGGCCCGGGCCGCGCGCTGGGTGGACACGACGACGGGTTTACGTTCCACCTCGTACGCCGTCAGGGCCAGTTCCAGGTCGGGCTGCTCGGCCAGGCACGCGACCAGGGCCAGCGCGTCCTCCATGGCGAGCTTCGTCCCGGAGCCGATCGAGAAGTGCGCGGTGTGCGCGGCGTCGCCGATCAGCACCACGTTCCCGTGCTGCCAGCGCTCGCAGCTCACCGTCGTGAAGTCGATCCACTTCGAGTTGTTGCTGACCAGCTTGTGCCCGCCGAGCAGGTCGCCGAACAGGGCGCCGATCCGTTCGATCGCGTTCTCGTCGGTGAACCCGGCCCGCTCCCAGACCTCGGCGCGCATCTCGATGATCAGCGTCGAGCCGTGGGTGTCGTACGGGTACGCGTGCGCCTGCATCACGCCGAACTCGGTCTCCAGCACGTCGAACGTGAACGCGTCGAACACCTTGTCCGTACCGAGCCAGATGTAGCGGCAGTCGCCCGTCTCGTACTTCGGCCGGAACTCGGCGGCCAGGGACCTGCGGGTGGCCGAGTTGACGCCGTCGGCCGCGACCACCAGGTCGTACGCGCCATGGTCGCCCGGGAACTCGGTGCGGTGGTGCAGCACGACGCCCAGGTCCCGGCAGCGCTCGACGAGCAGGCTCAGCAGGAGGCGCCGGCTGACCGCCGCGAAACCGTGGCCGCCGGAGGTGACGACCTCGCCCCGGTACCGCACGTCGATGTCGTCCCAGCGGGCGAACGAGCTGGCCAGCGAGGCGTAGAACGCCGGGTCGGCGGTCTCGATCCCGCTGAGGGTCTCGTCCGAGAAGACGACGCCGAACCCGAACGTGTCGTCCGGGGCGTTGCGCTCCCAGACGGTGATCTCCCGGGTGGGGTCGAGCTGTTTGGCGAGCGCGGCGAAGTAGAGCCCGCCGGGGCCGCCGCCGATGACCGCTATACGCACGGGCCAAGGTTATGCTGTCTTCGCGACGATCGTCAACGGTGCGACATGTGATGAGGTCGCGCGAGGTGGGCGGCAGGCCGGGTGGCGCGGGTCGTGCGCCTGACCGGGGCGGTCGGCTGACGCCGTGGCGGGTCGGGCCGCGTCCGACTCGGTCAGAGTTGATCCTGTGGCGGGTCGGGCCGCGCGTGGCGAACCGGGGCAGGCGTCGGGTCCGGCGGTGCGTGGTGGTGGTGTTCGGCGGTGCGTGGTGGTGGTGTTCGGGTCGAGTGGAGGAGAGTAGTCGTGCGGAGAGTGCTGGTCACCGGTGGGAACGGCGGGATCGGGCGCGCCGTCTGCGCCGCCTTCGAGGCCCTGGGCGACACCGTCCTGGCCGCTGACCTGCCCGAACACGATGTCCGGGATGCCGCCGCCGTGGCCGCGCTGATGGCCGACTTCCGGCCCAATGTCCTGATCGCGCTGGCGGGGGGCTCGTTGGGGACCCCGCGGGACGAGTACACAGAAGATGATCTTGATTTGGTTCTCGACGTCAACGTCAAGGGCACCCTCTACTGCGTCCGCGAGGCCGCCCGGCACATGTCCCCGGGCGACGCGATCGTCACGTGCTCCTCGATCGGCGGCCGGCAGCCGTCCCCGGTGACCGGCGCGCCCTACGCCGCCGCCAAGGCCGCGATCGGCGGGCTGACCAGGAAGTTCGCCCGGGACCTCGGGCCGCTCGGCATCCGGGTCAACGCCGTCGCGCCGGGACTGTTCCTCACCGGGCGGTTGCAGGGCATGTTCGACGGGCTCAGCGACCGGGAACGCGCCGACGTCCTCGACGCCATCGCGCTCGGCCGGATGCCGGAACTCCGCGAGATCGTCGACCCGATCGTGTTCCTCGCCGGCGACGGGGCAAGCTTCATCACCGGCGTGACCCTCGACGTGAACGGCGGCCGCTACCTCCCGCTGTAGCGCCGCGCCCCCGTGAACTGGGCAAACACCGAAAACCAACAAGCTCTGACGATTACGCCGAGCGTGTGACCCCGCCCTGAAGGCACTCGTCGGGTGGTCACCACACCACCTACGCCGGGCGTGTGGCCCCGCCCCGGAGGCACTCGAAGGATGGTCACCGGGCCGCCCACCCCCGAGATAGGCTCGGCCGCCATGACCCTCTTCGACGAGCTCTACGCCAAGGGCCGGACGGCACTCCTCACCGGCCAGCCCAAGCGCGAGACCCCGCCGGTCGACGGCGGCCCGGCCTGGGGCCTGACGGTCGCGTTCCGCCCCACCCCGCCCCTCACGACCCGGATGGCCGAGGTGGGCGCCGAGGCCCTGACACTCGCCGGCCCCGGGCACTGGGCCACCGGCAGCGCGCACTCCTCGCACTTCACGGTCCGCTGCCTGGAGACCTACCGGACCGGGCTACCGGCCGGTGACCCCACCGTCGGGCGGGTCGGCGACGCGCTCCGCAAGGCCGCCGTCGGGCTCCGGCCGTTCCGGCTCGCCGTCACCGGGCTGACCCTGACCCCGGGCAGCGTGATGGCCTGCGCCGAAGCCGAGGGCGACACCGCCGAGCTGCTCAAGGACCGGTTCGGGGCCGCACTCGGCGCGGACGGGCACTACGAGGCGGACTTCCACCGCACCATCTGGTACTCGAATCTCGTGCACTTCGCCGGCCCGGTCGCCGAGCCGGCCCGCCTGGCCGACTGGGTCGGCGAACGACGGCAGCTCCACCTCGGCGACGCGCTGGTCACCGGGGTGGAGCTGCTGCGCTGGGATTATGACGGGTCCCAGATGGTGCCGGTCGTGTACGAGACTGTGCCGCTCGGGTAGCGGGCCGCTCGACCGACCGGGTTCTTGAGGGGTCGCCTTCCGGACCCTGATTCGCCCATCGGGGGTTTCCCTGGGGCAATATGAGGGCGTGGACCTGGCGTACCTGCGCGCGAACCCGCACCTGCTGCTCACGTTTATGACGCACCAGCGGCTGCGCACCACCCCCGTGGCGGGTGGCTCGATCTGCTCGGCCGAGCGGATCACCCTCGACGACGGTACGGACCTGCTGCTCAAGACCTGGCCGGGCGGGGTGTCCGGCTCGCCGACCGAGGAGCGCCGGTCCGCACCGCCGGGGCTGTTCGCGGCCGAGGCGCGCGGGCTGCGCTGGCTCCGGGAGGCCGCCGGGGTCGCGGTGCCCGAACTGATCTCCGCCACCGACGAGCTGCTCCTGATGGAGTGGGTCGAACACGGCCGGCCGACCGCCCTGGCCGCCGAACGGTTCGGCCGGGAACTCGCGGCCACCCACCGGGCCGGCGCGCCCGCGTTCGGGGCGGCCGAGGACGGGTACCTGGGGAACCTGCCGCTCGACAACACGGTGGGGGAGGATTGGGCCACCTGGTACCGGGAGCGCCGGATCCTGCCCTACCTGCGGCTGTCCGTGGACAACGGCGCGCTCGACACCACCGACGCGGCCCGGATCGCCGGCATCTGGATCGAGGCCCCCGACGAGCCGCCCGCCCGGCTGCACGGCGACCTGTGGCCCGGCAACATCATCTGGGGCGAGCGGGACACCCCGTGGCTGGTCGACCCGGCCGCGTACGGCGGGCACCGCGAGTCCGACCTGGCCACGTTGTTCCTGTTCGGCGGCACCCCGCACCTGGAGACCGCGCTGGCCAGCTACCACGAGGCGTGGCCGCTGGCCGAGGGCTGGCGGGACCGGATCGCGCTGCACCAGCTGCACCTGCTGCTCGCGCACACGGCCCTGTTCGGAGCGAAATACCGGTCCGCGGTACTGCGCGCTACCCGCCAGTACATGTAGCGTCTGGCGCCATGGACAAGCGGCTCACCGACCTCGCGCTCGCCGTCACCGTCGCGGCGACCGCCGGCGTCGGCACCCGGGTGATCATGCAGGCGGCCAGCACCGGCTGGGACGGCGGCCTCACGGAACCCCTGGTCGGGATCCTGATCGGCGCCGTGGCGGGCGGCTGGCTGGCCAAGTTCGGCTGGGCCCGCTGGGCGGTCACCGCCGGGCTCGGGGTGGCGGCCGTGCTGCTCGCGGGGAACGCGTACACGAAAATCGAGTTCTTCGGGCAGTTGCTCGCCCACGGGGTGCCCTACCTGGCCGGGGCGGTCGCGTTCGGCGCGATCCTGCCGCAGGCCGTGGCCCCGCTCGCCAAGACCCGCAGGCCGAACGCCGCCGGACTGGCCGCCTGCTGGGGCGCCGCCGTGCTGGGCACCCTGCTGGCCAGCTCCTGGCTGGAGGCGAACGTCGACGGCCAGCTGTACGTGTGGATCGCCGTCCTCGGCTTCCTGACCAGCCTGCTCCCGTCGCCCTACGCGAACGTGAAGAAGCGGCCCGTCGACCCCGGGGCCGGCCCGCTGCTGCCGCTGCTCGGCGGGCTCGCCGTGTTCGCCGCCGTCGGCCCGCTGGTCCAGCCCAGCAGGCCGACCTCGGCCGGCGACCTGATGATCCTGTACCTGACGCTGCTCGCCCTCGCCGGCTACGCCCTCTACGCCTCCGTGCGCAGCCGGGGCCCGCTGCTCGCCGGGGTCGCGCTGCTCGGCGTGGTCCTGTTCGGCACGGCCGTCCAGATCACGCTCCAGATGCAGAAGATCGCCATCAAGGGGTACGGGGTCGCGTTCGTCGTCGCCGGCGTACTCGGCCTGGCCGTCGTCGTCGCCGCCGCGCTCGCCCCCGACCGGATCCGCCGCCCGCTGCTCATGATCGGGCCGGGCGTCGCACTGGCCGGGCTGCTCCCCGTACTCGACATCGGCGGCAAGCCCCGGGTCGCGCTCTGGGCCGTCGTGGTGGTCGCGGTCGGGGTCGCCGCGACGGTAGGCGCGGGCCTGCGCGACGCGAACCGGACCACGACCGTGCTCGCCGGGGGGCTGCTGGTCAGCGCGATCGTGATCGGGGTGAAGCTCGCCCAGGGCATCCGGATCCTGGCGCTGCTCACCGGAGGGACGCCCGGGGGAGTGCTGGCGCACTGGTTCGCGCCGTGCGTGGTGCTGATCGCGGTGGCCGGGTTCGTGGGGTACCAGCGGCGCAAGGGGTAGCGGGGCCGCACAGGGAGAGCGGCGAATTGCGGGGGACGAGATGTGTCGTACCCATCTTGTAGGGTCCGTCCCCGTGAAGGTCCGATACCGCTACCGGGTCGAGCCAACCCCACAGCAAAGTAGGGATCTGGCTCGAGTATTCGGGTGCGCGCGGGTTGTCTACAACGACGCGATCCGGCTGCGCGAGCAGGTTCGTGCGGCCGGTGGGAGGATCGGGCCGACGGCTGTACAGGCGGCGGTGACAGCGCGGGCCAAAGTTACACCTGAGCGGGCGTGGCTGGTCGAGGTCAGTTCGGACGCGCTGATTCAGGCGGTGCGTGACTGCAACACCGCGTATGCGAACTTCTTCGCGTCGCTGTCCGGCAAGCGTGCGGGCCGGCGAATGGGTGCTCCCCGTCTCCGGTCCAGGAAGGACAACCGGCAGTCGGTGCGGTTCAGCCGCAACGGCTTCCGCCTCGGCCTCGATGGCCGGCTGTATGTAGCGAAGATCGGCTCGCTCAAGGTCCGTTGGTCGAGGGATCTGCCTTCGGAGCCGTCAAGCGTGACCATCATCCGGGAAGCGGATGGAAAGTTCTACGCCTCCTTCGTCGTGGAGCGTGATCCGACCCCTCTTCCAGGTACCGACCTTGAGTGCGGGTTGGACCTCGGGCTGACCACCATGGCCGTTGTGGCGGACACCGAGGGCTGCATCACGACGGTGGCCAACCCGCGCCAGTTGGCCCGCAGGCAGCGGCACCTGCGTCGAGTTCAGCGCCAGCTGTGTAGGAAGAAGAAGGGCTCCAGCAATCGGGCAAAGGCCCGACTCAAGGTGGCGAAGGTCCACGGGAAGATCCGCCGGGCCCGGGCCGACCATCACCACAAACTCGCCCTAGTACTGGTCCGCGACAACCAAGTGGTCCACGTCGAGAATCTCAACATTGCCGGGATGATCCGTAACCGGCGGCTGGCCCGTGCGATCTCGGACGCTGCGTGGGGCCTGCTCATCTCGTGTTTGAAGGCCAAGGCCGAACAGCACGGCCGCATCGTGCACGTCGTGGACCGGTGGCTCCCCAGCTCCAAGACTTGTTCCCAGTGCGGGCACAAACTGGCTGCCCTGGCCCTAACGGTCCGCGCCTGGACATGCCCCACATGTGGGGCCGAACATGACCGCGACGGCAACGCCGCAGTGAATATTCTCGCCGCCGGGCAGGCGGAGAGACGAAACGCTTGTGGAGCCCATGTAAGACTGCCCTCCGGGGCGGCGACGGGTGTCGAAGCAAGAACCACCCCTATCCAGCGGCGAAGCCGCCGGGGAATCGATGCCCTGGTGGGCGGGGAGGATGTCAAGTGAAACGTATCAACCCAGCGGAGCTGGCCGCGCCGAGCGGGTTCGCGCACGCCGTGGTGGGGACCGGCACGATGGTCTTCCTGGCCGGTCAGACCGCCCTCGACAAGGAGGGCCGGATCGTCCCCGGTGGCGTCGTCGAGCAGTTCGAGCAGGCGCTCGGGAACCTGTTGACCGCGCTCGCCGCGGCCGGGGGCCGGCCTGACCAGTTGGCGAAGGTGACGATCTACATCGTGGACGTCGAGGACTACCGGGCGCATGCCAGGGACATCGGCCGGGTGTGGAAGCGGCTCGCCGGGCAGGAGTATCCGGCGGCGGCGGGGATCGGGATCGCGCGCCTGTGGGATGCCGAGGCGCTGGTGGAGATCGAGGGGATCGCCGTTCTGTAGCGGGGTGCCGGGGTGGGCGCGCCTGGCGGCACGCCCACCCCGGCCGCACCCTGTGGTGGCGCCCACCGGGCCGCACCTCGCCATCGCGCCGACCCGGGGCCGCACCTGACCGCCGCGCCCGCCCGGGCCGCACCCCGCAGCACCCCGCCATCACGCGCCCGCAACAACCCGGCCTCCCCGCGCGGCCCACCCCGACCCAGTCCTCAGGACTGAACCGCGCCCCCATCCACATTCAGCGCCTGCCCGGTGACGGCCCCGTTCCCGACGCAGTACAGCACCGCTGCCGTCACCTCCTCCACCGTGATCAACTTCCCGGTCGGCTGCTTGCGCGCCAGCACCTGCCGCGCCTCCTCGGCCGTGCGCCCCGTCTTCGCCACGATCGCGGCCACCGACTGGTCGGTCATCGGGGTGTCCACGTACCCGGGGCACACGGCGTTCACCGTCACCCCGGTCCGGGCCAGCTCGGCGGCGGCCGACCGGACCAGCCCGAGCACCCCGTGCTTCGCCGCCGTGTACGCCGCGATGTACGGCTCCCCGATCTTGCTCGCGACCGAGGCGATGACGACGATCCGGCCGTACCCCCCGTCGACCATGGCCGGCACCGCGCGCCGGACGCACCGGAACGGCGCGGTGAGGTTCAGGTCGAGCATCGCCTGCCAGTCGGCGTCGGTGATCTTCGCGAGCGGCGAGGTACTGGCCCCGCCGGCGTTCGCGACCAGGATCTCGACCGGCCCGAAGCCCTTCTCGACCTGCTCGAACACGTCCTCGATGTCGGTGGTGATGTCGGCCGGGACGACGAGGGTCGGCCCGGTGCAGAGCGCGGCGGTCTCGGTCAGCTCGCCCATGTTGCGCGCCGTGAGCGCCACACTGTGGCCGGCGGCGGACAGCGCGACGGCGACGGCCCGTCCGATGCCACGCCCAGCCCCGGTAACCAGACAGGTCGACATGGCTTCACCCTAGTGCGCCATTCGTAGCCATCGCACTGGAGCACTTAGCGAGACAGAGTTGAGTCGGCTACGCTCAACCTCATGAACGCTGAGCGCCTGACCACCAAGAGCCGTGAGGTCATCTCCGCCGCCGTCTCCGACGCCACGCAGCGGGGCCACGCGATCGTCGAGCCCTGGCACCTGCTGCTGGCCCTCCTCGACACCGGCGGCTCCACCGCGCCGGCCCTGCTCCGGGCGGTCGGCGCCAACGGCGCGGATGTCCGGCGGGCCGCCGCCCGGGCGCTGGAGCGGATGCCTTCCGCGCACGGCACGACGGTCGCCGAGCCCAGCCTGTCCCGCGAGGTCGTCAACGCGCTCAACGCCGCCGAGCACGTGGCCCAGCCGCTGGGCGACGAGTACATCTCGACGGAGCACCTGCTGGCCGGCCTGGCCCAGCTCGGCGGCGACGTGTCGGCCGCGCTCAAGGGCGCCGGGGCCAACGCCGAGCAGCTGATCGCCGCGTTCCCGCAGATCAGGGGCGGGGACCGGCGGGTGACGAGCAGCGACCCGGAGCAGACGTTCCAGGCCCTGGAGAAGTACGGGCTGGATCTGACCGCCAAGGCCCGCGACGGCAAGGTGGACCCGGTCATCGGGCGCGACGCCGAGATCAGGCGCGTGATCCAGGTGCTCTCGCGGCGTACCAAGAACAATCCGGTCCTGATCGGCGAGCCCGGGGTCGGCAAGACCGCGATCGTGGAGGGCCTGGCGCAGCGGATCGTGGCCGGGGACGTGCCCGACAGCCTCAAGGACAAGCGGCTCGTGTCGCTCGACCTGGGCGCGATGGTCGCCGGCGCCTCCTACCGGGGCCAGTTCGAGGAGCGGTTGAAGTCCGTGCTGGAGGAGATCAAGTCCAGCGACGGGCAGGTGATCACCTTCCTGGACGAGCTGCACACCGTCGTCGGCGCGGGCAAGGCCGAGGGCTCGATGGACGCGGGCAACATGCTCAAGCCGATGCTCGCCCGGGGTGAGCTGCGGATGGTCGGCGCGACCACCCTGGATGAGTACCGGGAGCACATCGAGAAGGACCCGGCCCTGGAGCGCCGGTTCCAGCCCGTCGTGGTCGGCGAGCCCAGCCCGGAGGACACGATCGGCATCCTGCGCGGGCTGAAGGAGCGCTACGAGGTGCACCACGGGGTGCGGATCACCGACGCGGCCCTGGTCGCGGCGGCGACCCTGTCCGACCGGTACATCGCGGACCGGTTCCTGCCCGACAAGGCCATCGACCTGGTGGACGAGGCGGCGTCCCGGCTCCGGATGGAGATCGACTCGCTGCCCGTCGAGGTGGACGAGATCGAACGGATCGTCCGCCGGCTGGAGATCGAGGAGATGGCGCTGGCCAAGGAGCCCGACGTGGCCTCCGCCGAGCGCCTCGAACGGCTGCGCGGCGAGCTGGCCGACCGGCGCGAGCAGCTCGCGGTGCTCAGCGACCGGTGGCGCAACGAGAAGGCGCACATCACGGCCATCTCCGAGGCCAAGCAGGAGCTGGAGGATCTGCGGGCCACCGCCGACCGGGCCGAGCGCGACGCCGACCTGGGCCGCGCCGCCGAGCTGCGGTACGGGCGGATCCCGGCCCTGGAGGCCGAGCTGGTCGAGGCCGAGCGCCAGCTGGCCACCCTGCAGAGTGACGGCGCGATGCTGAAGGAGGAGGTGTCCGCCGACGACATCGCCGAGGTGATCGAGGCGTGGACGGGCATCCCCGCCGGCCGGATGCTGGAGGGCGAGACGGCGAAGCTGCTCCGGATGGAGGAGTCCCTCACCGAGCGGGTCGTCGGCCAGCCGGAGGCGATCCGCGCGGTCAGCGACGCGGTGCGCCGGGCGCGCGCCGGGATCGCCGACCCCGACCGGCCGACGGGCAGCTTCCTGTTCCTCGGCCCGACCGGTGTCGGCAAGACGGAGCTGGCCAAGGCGCTCGCGGGCTTCCTGTTCGACGACGAGCGGGCGATGATCCGGATCGACATGAGCGAGTACGCGGAGAAGCACTCCGTCGCCCGCCTCGTCGGCGCGCCCCCCGGCTACGTGGGGTACGAGTCGGGTGGCCAGCTCACCGAGGCCGTCCGCCGCCGCCCGTACAGCGTCGTGCTGCTCGACGAGGTGGAGAAGGCGCACCCGGACGTGTTCGACGTGCTGCTCCAGGTGCTCGACGACGGCCGGCTCACCGACGGCCAGGGCCGCACCGTGGACTTCCGCAACACGATCCTGGTCCTGACGTCCAACCTGGGCTCGCACGCCATCGCCGACCCGCTGCTCACCGAGGACCAGCGGCACGACGAGGTGATGGCGGCGGTCCGGACGTCGTTCAAGCCGGAGTTCGTCAACCGGCTCGACGACATCGTGGTGTTCCACGCGCTGAGCCTCGCCGAGCTGAAGTCGATCGTGGACATCCAGCTGGACGTGCTGGCCCGGCGGCTCGCGGACCGCCGGCTGACCCTGGAGGTGTCCGAGGGGGCCAGGACCTGGCTGGCCGAGCACGGCTTCGACCCGCTGTACGGGGCACGTCCGCTGCGTCGGCTCGTCCAGTCCTCGATCGGCGACCAGCTGGCCCGGGCACTCCTGGGCGGCGAGCTGCGCGACGGTGACCGGGTGCTGGTGGACGCGACGGGTACGGGGCTGCGGGTCACCCGGGGCTGACCGGGCGACAACGGGACCGCCCCCGCCGCACCGGATCGGCACGGTCCCGGCACCGGATCGTCGCGGCCCGCCGGCACCACCGAGGCCCTGGCCTGCCCGCGAGGCCCGCAGGTCTACTGCTGGGGAAGGAGAGGTGTCTCCTTCTCCAGCGTGACCCATCCGTCTCACACTTCCTTTACGGTTCACGTATGACTCAGTTTCCTTCGCCGCCGCCGGCTCAGCCCGCGCGTCAGCGGCCCAGCCTCGTCACGGCCGCGTCCGGACTGCTGGCGGTCGTGGCCGTCCTGATCCTGATCTACGCCGTGGTGGGCCTTCTCGGTCAGACCGACGAGGTGAAGGCCGCCACCGACGCGTACTACAAGACCATCCCCGGCGGGGGTGGCGGCATGGAGAACTTCAGCAAGCTCACCGGCGGTGTCGGCGTCGCGATCAACGCCGTCATCGCGCTCGGCTTCCTGGCTCTGGCGTTCTACACCGCCCAGGGCAAGCAGGTCGCACGCATCCTGACCTGGGTGTTCGCCGGTATCGCCTCGCTGTGCTGCATCTGTGGCGCCGGTTCGATCGGCCTGCAGGGCTCGCTGAAGAACTCGATCCCCGAGGGCGACCAGCGTGACGCGTACATCAGGATGCTCGACGCCCAGCCCGGTTGGCTGGTCCCGGTGAGCGTCACCGTCCAGGCCCTGGTGGCGATCGCCCTGCTCGCCGCGATCATCATGCTGGCCCTGCCGGCCGCGAACGCGTACTTCCGCAAGCCGGTCGAGGAGTGGACCCCGCCGGCACAGTTCTAGGACACGACGCGGTGGGCACGCTACGTTGAGCAGCGTGCCCACTGCCCTCATCACCGGCGCGACCGCCGGCATCGGCGCGGAGTTCGCGCGCCAGCTCGCCCATGACGGCTACGACCTGGTGCTGGTGGCCCGGGACGCCGGCCGGCTGGAGTCCTTCGCCGAGGAGCTCCGGGGGCAGCACGGGCGGACGGTCGAGGTGCTGCCCGCCGACCTGGCGGAGGAGGCCGGTTGCTCCACGGTGGCCGACCGGCTGGTCAAGGGCGTGGACCTGCTGGTCAACAACGCCGGCATCGGCCTGAACACGTCCTTCGTCAAGGTGGACTACGCCGATGAGCGCCGGATGCTCCGGTTGAACGTCGAGGCCGTGCTCCGCCTGACCCACGCGGCCCTGCCGCACATGGTCGCCCAGGGCTCGGGCGGCGTGATCAACGTGTCGTCCGTGGCGGGCTTCGGCGTGCTGGCCCCGGGCTCGACGTACTCGTCCTCGAAGGCCTGGGTCACCAACTTCAGCCAGTCGATCGCCCTGTCGGTCCGTAAGCGCGGGGTCACCGTGATGTCACTGTGTCCGGGGTTCACGCATACGGAATTCCATGACAGGGCGGGCATTTCGAAGAAGGGTCAGCCGTCGTGGTCGTGGCTCTCGGCGGAGCAGGTGGTCCGCGACGGGCTGCGCGACTTCCGGCGTGGCAAGCTGGTATCGATACCCAGCGTGAAGTACAAGGTGTCGGTGTTCCTGTTGCGCCACCTGCCGTCGACTCTCATGTATCGCCTGGCAGGGGACACCCGGGGAAAGTCGCGCGACGCAGGTACGTAAGCTCATCACTATGACCGACCGTGACGACCTGCTTCAGCTGATCAAGGAATTGGCCGTCGTGCACGGCAAGGTGGTGCTCTCCTCCGGCCTGGAGGCCGACTACTACCTGGACCTGCGCCGTATCTCCCTGCACCACGCCGCCGCCCCGCTCGTGGGTCGCGTGTTGCGCGAACTCACCTCCGACTGGAACTACGCCGCGGTCGGTGGACTCACCCTGGGCGCCGACCCGGTGGCCGGCGCGGTCATGCACGCGCCCGGCCGGCCGATCGACGCGTTCGTGGTGCGCAAGGCCGCCAAGGCGCACGGTATGCAGCAGCGGATCGAGGGCCCGAGCGTGGCCGGCAAGCGGGTGCTGGTGGTCGAGGACGTCTCGACGACCGGTGGTAGCCCGTTGACGGCTGTGGAGGGTGTCCGCGAGGCCGGTGGCGAGGTCGCCGGGGTCGCCTTGATTGTGGACCGAGGCGCCGGGGACACCATCCGGGCGGCCGGACTGGACTGTCGCGCCGCGTACACCCTGAAAGATCTAGGCTTGTCCTGATCCGGCTGGGGTTGACCCAGATCGGTGGTTTACGATGTTTCCTGTGAGTAGGCCGTCAACCTATCGGCCGACAGTCGTTAGCTCTCTAGGTGAGCGTGAGGCGACACACAGGGTCGATGACCGCTCCGCGTGGCATTCTCTTACGAGAAGCCGCTGATCCGGATTTGTAAATATCTATTCGAATCGATAGTAGTGTTGGAAGGATGAAGCACGTGGGTGCCGCCGTGGCCGAGAAAATGATGCCCAACCTGTCGCCGCTCACTGGCGAGCCTCTGGAGCGTGCGGATGCCGAGCGCCTTGCTGGCGTGCTGAAGGCGCTCGCCGACCCGGCTCGGCTTCGCCTGCTGAGCCTGATCCAGTCGTCCCCGGACGGTGAGGCGTGCGTGTGCGACCTGACCGCGCCGCTGGGCCTGAGCCAGCCGACCGTCTCCCACCACCTGCGCATCCTCACGGAGGCCCAGCTCCTCGAGCGCGAGAAGCGCGGCGTGTGGGCCTTCTACCGTCTGGTGCCGTCGGCGATCGGCGCTGTCGCCGAGCTGCTGACCCCGCCGCGCAAGCGTGGTGGCCGCAAGACCCGCTAGTCCTAATATGCAATGAGGGCCACCCGATCATCGGGTGGCCCTCATTCGTTTGTTTGTTCAGCCGATATTCGTCTTGGCGCGCTTGCGCTCGCGGAGGTTCCGGAAGACCTCGATAAAGATCGGCAGCATCGAGATCAGCACGATCAACATGACGACCGGCAGGATGTACTTGTCGATGTTCTCGACACCGATGCTGTCGAGGATCTGCTTGGCCAGGAAGTGGCCGACGAGGATGATGCCGTCGGTCCACAGGATGCCGCCGATGACGTTCCACAGCAGGAACGTCTTCGCGGGCATGCCGAGCATCCCGGCGACCGGGTTCAGCACGGTGCGCACGATGGGGATGAACCGGGCGAGCACCACGGCCTTCGCCGGGCCGAACTTCGTGAAGTAGTGCTCCGCCTTGTCGATGTACTCCGGCTTGAACAGCTTCTGGAACAGCCGGGACTTCTGGTTCTCGAACAGCCGCGTGCCGTACTTCGCGCCGAGGTGGTGGCCGAGCTGGGCGCCCACGATCGCGCAGATGGGCGCGCCGATCAGCAGCCCGACCAGGGAGATCTTAGTGCCGACGATCTCCATGGCGACCTCGGAGGAGGCCACTCCGGCGAGGAACAGCAGCGAGTCGCCGGGCAGGAAGAAGCCGACCAGAAGACCGGTTTCGGCGAACATGATGAACCAGACACCGATCATGGCGAATGGGCCCATGGCCTGCAGCCAGTCTTTCGCGTTGAGCGGGTTGAAGCCGAGGCCGTCGAGCGCGGCCTGAGTCTTGTCTGCGAGGTTCACGCCCCCGAGGTTACCCGGAGCGCTCCGAGGGCCCTCGGGGGCGTGCGACAGCCGTCACAGTGTGAGCCCGGCCGGGCAGGGCCCGGGAAACCCGTCAAGGGCTCCGACGGGTACGCGAAAGGCGCCGGTCGACCGACCGGCGCCCGTTGCGGTCAGGTGCTACTTCGAGGACGTCGTACCCGTCGAGCGCAGGTGCTCGCACGCCTCGACGACCCGGGCGGCCATGCCACCCTCGGCGGCCTTGCCCCAGGCCCGCGGGTCGTACTGCTTCTTGTTGCCGACCTCGCCGTCGATCTTCAGCACGCCGTCGTAGTTCTGGAACATGTGCGCGGCGACGGGCCGGCTGAACGCGTACTGGGTGTCGGTGTCGATGTTCATCTTCACCACGCCGTGGTCCACCGCGTCCCGGATCTCCGAGAGCAGGGAGCCGGAGCCGCCGTGGAACACCAGGTCGAACGGCTTGTCCTTGCCGTACTTGGCGCCGACCGCGTCCTGGATCTCCTTCAGGATCTCCGGCCGCAGCACGACCCCGCCCGGCTTGTACACGCCGTGCACGTTGCCGAAGGTCAGCGCGGCCATGTAGCGGCCCTTCTCGCCGACCCCGAGCGCGGCGGCGGTGGCCAGGCCGTCCTCGATCGTGGTGTACAGCTTGTCGTCGATCGCGCCGACGACCCCGTCCTCCTCGCCGCCCACGACGCCGATCTCGACCTCGAGGATGATCTTCGCGGCGGCGGACAGGGCCAGCAGCTCCTGCGCGATCTCGAGGTTCTCGTCCAGCGGTACCGCCGAGCCGTCCCACATGTGCGACTGGAACAGCGGGTTCTCGCCCCGGGCCACGCGCTCGGCGGAGATCGCCAGCAGCGGGCGGACGAAGCCGGCCAGCTTGTCCTTCGGGCAGTGGTCGGTGTGCAGCGCGATGTTGACGCCGAAGTTCTTGGCGACCTCGTGCGCGTACGCGGCGAAGGCGACGCTGCCGGTGACCATGTCCTTGACGGTCGGGCCGGACAGGTACTCCGCGCCGCCCGTGGAGACCTGGATGATCCCGTCGGACTCGGCCTCGGCGAAGCCCCGGAGCGCGGCGTTGAGGGTCTGCGAGGAGCTCACGTTGATCGCGGGGTACGCGAACGCGCCGGCCTTGGCGCGGTCGAGCATGTCGGCGTACACCTCGGGAGAAGCGATGGGCATTACTGCTCCTTTTGTCTAGATCGAAACGCGAGACCGCGCTGTCCCTCCACCCGGAGTATTCCGCAGTGCCACCCCGCCGTCGCGGTCGGCCCGTACTGTGGGCATATGGCCCGTGACGAAATCCCGGAGCTCGAGGCACTGGAAGAGATCATCGAGGCGGAGACCCTGCCCGAGGAGGAACCGGTGATCGGGATCGAGACCCCGGAGGCCGACGCCATCGAACAGGCCCGGGCCGTCCCGGACGAGGACTACGACGGATAGGTCCGCCGTCCGCGCAATCACCGACCACCCGTTCTTCGTGTCCCAGGTGTCGACCGCGCCCGGAGGTGGCGTGGCGGGACACGAGGGGAGCGGCGGTGCCGGATCAGGCCGCGTCGGCCGCGCGGGAGCAGCAGCCCGGCGGACCACCCGGACGCGACAGCTTCGCCGAGTTCTACACCGCCTGCTACGGGCGACTGGCCGCCCAACTGAGCGCCTACCTGGGTGACGCCGCCGAGGCGGAGGACGTCGTCCAGGAGGCCCTGCTGCGCGCCTGGCAGCGTTGGCGCACCGTCAGCGCCTACGAGGAACCCTTCGCATGGGTACGACGGGTCGCCTGGAACCTCGCCACCAGCCGGTGGCGGCGGATCGTGCTGGAGAACAAGTTCCGGAGCCGGCAGCGCGCCGAGTCGACCGCCGCGCTCGGACCCGAGAACGTCGCCCTGGTGGCCGCGCTGCGCCAGCTCCCCGACCGGCAGCGCCGCGCCATCGTCCTGCACTACATCGCCGACCTGTCGGTGGCCGACATCTCGGCGGAACTGTCCGCGCCCCGGGGCACGGTGCTGTCCTGGCTGCACCGCGGCCGCGCCCAACTCTCCGGCCTGCTCGCCGAGACCGACACCGAGACCTCGAAGGGCGGGTACGACCGTGGCTGACCTGAACCCGGACCACGAGCAGGACGTTCCGGTCCCGTCCGCGCTGTTCGGCTTCCGTGACACCGCGCCCGGGGCGTTCGTCGCGCCGCCGGTGGCCAGTGTCGTGGCGGCCGGGGCGCGTCGTCGCCAGCGCCGGACCGTGGTGGCGGCGGCCGCGCTGTCCCTGGTCGTACTCGGCGGGGTCGGCGGGGTGGTCAACGCGGCCCGGAGCGGCCCGGACCAGCTGCCGACGGGCGTGACGCCCAGCCCGGTGGCCCCGACGCCGTTCCCGACGCCGAGCCGTGGGCCCTCCGTCCCCCCGACGCTCACGCCGACGGTCACCCCGACGACGAAGCCCTCCTCCGTCCCGCCCAGCGCGTCGACGAGGCCACCCCTCACCGTGGTACCGCCGGCGGCGATGCTCGCGCTCACCGACCTGGAGACCGGCTACCGGGTGGCTCCTGAGGACGCCCCGGGCACCGGCGACTGGATGATGTCCTACTGGACGCAGTACTGCGCCGCCGCCTCGACACTGCCGGCGACGGCGGGCATCAGCAGGAGGGACCGGTCCTTCCTCAAGGGCGAGGGCGAGACGGCCGACGCGGTCTACCAGCGGGTCGAGCTGGAGCCGCTCGCCAGCCAGCAGCTGGAGCACTGGCGGCAGTGGGCCACGCGGTGCGCCAAGCGCGGCACCCTGACCGTGACGATCCTCGACTCGGGGTTCGCCGGCGACGGATCGCTGATGGTCAAGGTCTCGAATCTGGACGGCGGCGTGGAGTACGGCGGGACGTACGTCCTGGTCAGGGTGGGTGACCTGATCACCGAGATCGCCGGCCGGCACTCCGGGGAGCGCGACGTCGCGGTCAAGGCCGCCCAGCGGCTGTGCGCGATCGCCGGCAGCTGCTGAACGGGTCGGACGGGCGGGAATTCCCGCCCCGTCTGGCCCCTCCCGCCGCGCGGAAGCTGTGCTCTCATTGTCCACATGCCCTACAGCCCCGATGAGATCGAGACCCTCGCCGAGCTGGCCCCGCACGTCCGGCGCGGCACCCTCGCCGGCCTGACCCTGCAGGGCCTGGACCTGACCGGGGTCGACCTGGCCGGCGTGGCTCTCGCGGACACCCTGTTCGTCGGCTGCCACTTCGTGGACCGTCAGGTCGCCGCCGAGCTGGTGCTGCGCGGCGCGGCCGTCATCCCGCCGTTCCCGGACGCGCCGTTCACCACCCACCCCTCCCGGTTGTACTCGGCCGAGGACCTCGCCGCCGGGTTCGCCCAGGACGGCTTCGAGGGGATGTACGACACGGTCGTCTACCGGCACTTCGTCAAGCAGGGCGGCGCGACCCCGGACGTGCGGACCGCGATCGCCCAGCGGCTGCACGACTCCGGCATCGACGACGCGCTGGAGGAGGAGATGGCCGAGTGGCGCGGCCTGCACCCGGGCGGGCCGGTGGTCGGCATCATGGGCGGACACGCCGAACCCCGAGGCTCCCACGGGTACCGGCAGGCGGCCGACATCAGCAACCGGCTCACCGCGAACGGTGCGCTCGTCGTCACGGGTGGCGGCCCCGGGGTGATGGAGGCGGCGAACCTCGGCGCGTACCTGCCCGGCGACGCATTGACCGAGGCCGTGGACGAGTTGGCGACCGCCCCGGATTTCCGCGACCACGACCGGTACACCGGAAAGGCCCTGGATCTTCGCGCGAAATTTCCTTCCACAGGAGGCGGTCTCGCCATTCCCACGTGGTTGTACGGCCACGAACCGGCAAATCTCTTCGCGGCCAAGATCGCCAAGTATTTCAGCAACGCGTTGCGCGAGGACATCATTCTCCGGCTGGCCCGGGGCGGCATCGTGTTCGCCGAGGGCCGCGCGGGCACCGTGCAGGAGGTGTTCCAGGCCGCGACGAAGACCTTCTATGCGACCGACGGCCCCAGCGGCCCGTTCGTGTTCCTCGGCGCCAGGTACTGGACCGAGGACCTGCCCGCCCCCGCGCTGCTCCGCACCCTGCTCACAGCCGCTCCGGGCGGGGACCAGTCGCATCTGGTGCACGTCACCGACGACATCGACGAGGCGCTGGCGGTCCTGACCGGAGGCTGACCGTCCGGGGCCGTGCCCGGTGTGGACCCGAGGTCACGGGGCCCGGACAGGCAACAGCCCGGCGTCACTGTCGGAACGCCGGGCTGCCTTACCGGTCCTGGGGAGGCTCCGGAGTTATATTTGTATCGCCTAGAGCCCGTTGGGCGTTACCGGCCGGACGCTCACCTTTTACTGGCCGTCCGCGTGATGCAGGTCTCAACCGTTCGGTTAAGAGTCCGAAGTTTCCTACCAGACAATGGTGCGATGAAGAATCTGATGCCCGGAGTGCCGGAGACCCTGCTCGACATCGAAACCGGTCCGGCGACAGCGCTGGCCAACGGCGAGGACCCGGCGACCGTCGCCGCGCAGTACCCGACGTCGAGTGCCGCGTGGGCCGCGCTCGCCGACCGGGCGTACCAGGCCGGCGAGGTCGTGACCTCCTACGCGTTCGCCCGCACCGGCTACCACCGCGGCCTGGACCAGCTCCGCCGCGCCGGCTGGAAGGGCCACGGCCCCGTGCCGTGGAACCACGAGCCCAACCAGGGCTTCCTGCGCGCCCTGCACGCCCTGGGCCGCGCGGCCGACGCGATCGGCGAGTCGGACGAGGCGGCCCGCTGCGCCCAGTTCCTCCGCGACTGTGACCCGGCCGCCGGGGACGCTCTTACTGGCTGACCTGCACGTACACGGCCCAGGCGTCGCGCTCGATCCACCAGTTGCGGCGCTTGGGCACCGTGCCCTCCACCCCGTCGTCCAGGTACGGCAGCGAGTCGACCTTCGGGGTGATGCCGACGGCCCGGCCGCGCGCCCGGCGTACCTCGATGCGGGTCTTCGCCTTGAAGACGCCCTTGCTGACCACCGGCACCGCGACGGCCACGTCGACCAGCCCGTCGTCGGGGACCGCGCCCGGGGCGAGCGGCAGGCCGTCGAACGTGGCGTAGCCCGAGCCGTTCGCGACCGCGATGGCCAGGATCGGCTCCTCGCCGTCGCTGAGCACGATGTCGTCCACCTCCACGCCCGCCCGCCACGTCTGGGCGCGGCCCGCGTCGTCGGTGGTGCCGAGCAGGGCCCCGTTGAGGGTGACCGAGCCGGCGTCGGTGCGCAGCAGGTCCAGCCGGCGGATCGTGCCCGCGATCACGGCTGCGGCGACCTCGGCCGGGTCCTTGGGCAACCCGAGGAGCGTCACGAGGGGTGAGGCGTCCAGCGGCAGCACCCCGATCGGCGGCAGGTCCGGGACGGTCCGGTCGGCGGGCAGGTCGTCGGTGCGCTTCCCCGGCGCGGGGGCGTAGCGCTTCACGAGCCGGCGGAGCACCGCCCGGAGTTCCCCGTCGGTGCTCGCGGCGACGACCAGCCGTTTGTTCGACTCGAGTACGGCGTCGATCTCCGCGTCGGAGTTCGCCGTGACAAGCGTCACCTCGGCACCCGCCGCGCGCAGCGCGTCACGGCAGTGCAGCACGGGAGTACGCGTCCCGCACCCGCCGTCATCGCAGCACCCACCGGCGCCGTCACCCAACGTGAGGATGATGACCTCGCTCACCGGGACCCCCTTCGTCAGTTCGTGGGTTAGCCTTTCATCCGCATCGGTTAGGCTGCGGCGCGGGTTAGGGGCGGACATATGTCAGCGATTGTTCTTATTGGCGCGCAGTGGGGCGATGAAGGCAAGGGAAAGATCACCGACATGCTCGGCGGTCAGACCGACTACGTCGTGCGCTACTCGGGCGGCAACAACGCCGGACACACCGTCGTGACCCCGGACGGCCAGAAGTACGCACTGCACCTCTTGCCCTCCGGCGCGCTGTCCCCCACCGCGATCATCGTCATCGGCAACGGCGTCGTCATCGACCCGAAGGTCCTCCTGGGTGAGATCGACGGCCTCGCCGAGCGCGGCATGGACGTCACCCCCCGGCTGCGGATCTCCGGCGACGCGCACCTCGTCATGCCCCACCACCGGGCGCTGGACCGGGTCGTCGAGCGCTACCTCGGCTCCGCGAAGATCGGCACCACCGGCCGGGGCATCGGCCCGTCCTACGGCGACAAGGTCGCCCGGATGGGCATCCGCGCCCAGGACCTGCTCGACCCGGGCATCCTGCGCAAGAAGCTCGAGCTGGCGCTGCGCGAGAAGAACCAGATCCTCACCAAGGTGTACAACCGCAAGGCGCTGGACCTGGAGGTCGTCCTCGAGGAGTACCTGGGGTACGCCGAGCGGATCGCCCCCTTCATCGTCGACACCCGCACCCTGATCTGGGACGCGCTCGACCGCGGCGAGGTCGTGCTGTTCGAGGGCGCGCAGGCCACCATGCTCGACATGGACCACGGCACCTACCCGTTCGTGACCTCCTCGAACCCGATCTCCGCCGGGGCCTGCGTCGGGGCCGGTGTGCCGCCGACCCGGATCACCCAGGTGATCGGCGTGACGAAGGCGTACACGACCCGGGTCGGCTCGGGGCCGTTCCCGACCGAGCTGCTCGACGAGATGGGCGAGCACATCCGCAAGACGGGCGGCGAGTACGGCACGACGACCGGTCGCGAGCGGCGCACCGGCTGGTTCGACGCCGTCATCGGCCGGTACGCGACCCGGCTCAACGGGATCACCGACCTCGTCGTCACGAAGCTCGACATCCTCTCCGGCCTGGAGCAGGTCCCGATCTGCGTGGCGTACGACGTCGACGGGGTGCGCCACCACGACATCCCGATGACCCAGACGGACTTCCACCACGCGAAGCCGGTGTACGAGTACCTGCCCGGCTGGTGGGAGGACATCTCCAAGGCGCGGGTGTTCGAGGACCTGCCGGTCAACGCGCAGAACTACGTCAAGCGCATCGAGGAGCTGTGCGGGACGAAGGTCAGCATCGTGGGGGTGGGCCCGGGGCGCGACGAGAACGTGGTCATCCACGAACTGATCCCGCGCCGCTAGCCACCACCGGACCCGGGTCGGGGCCACGAGCGCCTCGACCCGAGTCCTGAGCCCCGAGCCCAGGCGGGCCGACCGGGCCGACAGCCCTGATCCGGCCGTGAAATAGGCTGTGGACGTGCGCGTACTTGTGATCGGCACCGGGGGGCGCGAGCACGCCCTGGTCACCGCCCTGTCCCTCGACCCCGCCGTCAGCCACGTCCTGGCCGCCCCCGGTAACCCCGGGATGGCAGCCGTGGCCGAGCTGCGTGCCGTGGACCCCATGGACCCGGCCGCCGTCGCGGCCCTGGCCGTGGAGACCGCCGCCGACCTCGTGATCGTCGGCCCTGAGGCACCCCTGGTCGCGGGGGTCGCCGACGCCGTGCGCGCCGCCGGGATCGCCACCTTCGGTCCGTCGTTCGAGGCCGCCCGGCTGGAGGGTTCGAAGGACTTCTCCAAGGCCGTGATGGCCGCCGCCGGCATCCCGACCGCGAGGTCGTACACGTGTGACACGCCGGAGCAGGCCGCCGCCGCGCTGGACGAGTTCGGCGCGCCGTACGTGGTGAAGGACGACGCGCTGGCCGCTGGGAAGGGCGTCGCGGTCACCGACGACCGGGACACCGCCCTCGCGCACGCCGCCGCGTGTGGCCGGGTGGTGATCGAGGAGTACCTCGACGGGCCCGAGGTGTCGCTGTTCGTGGTGTGCGAGGGGCTGACCGGCGTGCCGCTGCTGCCCGCCCAGGATTTCAAGCGGATCGGGGACGGAGACACGGGGCTCAACACGGGCGGCATGGGTGCGTACGCGCCGCTGTCGTGGGCGCCCGCCGACCTCGTACCCGTCGTGATGTCCGAGGTCGTGGCGCCGCTGCTGGCGGAGATGGACTCCCGGGGTACCCCCTTCGGTGGTCTGTTGTTCGTGGGTCTGGCCCTGACGGCCAAGGGCCCGAAGGTGATCGAGTTCAACGTGCGGTTCGGCGACCCGGAGACCCAGGTCGTGCTGCCGCTGCTCAGGTCGGGGCTCGGGGAGCTGCTGCACGCGGCGGCGACCGGGAAGCTGGCCGGGCACCCGCCGCTGGAGTGGCACGACGGCGCGGCGGTGGCCGTGGTCATGGCCTCCGCCGGCTACCCGGTCACGTCCCGGTCGGGCGACGTCATCACCGGCGCGGACGACCCGGGCGTGCTGCACGCCGGCACGGCGCGCGACGGGGCGGGCGAGCTCGTCACCGCCGGTGGCCGGGTGCTGTGCTGCACGGCGGTCGCGGACTCGGTGCCCGAGGCGCGGGCGGCCGCCTACCGGCTCGTGGAGAAGGTGCGTTTCGACGGCGCGCAGCACCGGACGGACATCGCCGCCGAGCGGTGACCCGGAATCGTCGCAGGGCGCTTGGCGGCATCACGGAATCGCCGCCCGGGCGGTGACGGCACGCCGGATTGCGCGGCGGGGAATGGCGCACTCGTGGGGCCAGGTTCTAGTTCCGTGACTCGAAAGACAGCACAAATCCGCCGTCGGGTACCGGCCGATAGGTGATCGCGCCGGTCGAGTGCGTGAGTACCTCGGCCCGGCAATGCGTCGGTACCGCGCCCGCGAGCCATTCGTGGTCCCGTTCGAACTGGTGCCACGCGTGTTCGTCGACGGCTTCGGCGTCCACGATGAGGCAGGAGCAGTGGTAGATGGCCGTGCCGTCCAGCACGGCCGGGAACATCGGCTTGTGGCAGACAGCCCCGCACCAGAGGAGTTCTCGGAGCAGGTGTCCGCCGACTGGCACTTTTGTGGTGCTGTCCATGTGGTTTCCTCTCTGCTCTCCATTCCACTCTGGTGCATGCCGCCCGGAATAGTGGTCGGTTGTTGAGTGAATGTTGGTCGCTAGACGCGTACCCCCGAGAAGAAGGTGTTTGTCGCACCATCTGAAATGGCCTCGCCAGGGCGGTTGTAGTAGTTGATGAGAGAGCCTCCCCAACGCATGTCCATGTAGTCCGCTGTGAGCTTCAGGGAGTTCACCAACGGGGCGACCGCCTCGGGGGACTCGTTGCTCAGCGCGGTGACCGACCACAACGTCTTGCCCTGCATCCGGTCGCGGAAGTCCACGCCGGGGACGCGCAGCCAGGCGGACCAGTGGTCGAGGTACAACTTGGCGGGCGCGGCGATGCTGTACCAGTAGACCGGCGAGGCGATGACGATGTCGGTGGCCTCCACTGTGGCCTCCAGTAGCAGCTTCGCGTTCCCCTCGGGGGCGGGGTAGACGCCGTCGCCCGAGTGCCGGATGTCCTGGAACGGGTCCAGCGGCAGGTCGGACAGCCGCAGCCACTGCTGGGTGGCGTCCTCGGGCAGCTGTTCGGCCGCGAAGCGGGCCATCGCTTCCGTGTTGCCGCCGTGGCGCGCGCTGGCGAGCAGGAAGAGGAAGTGCCGCATGGCCAACTCCTATGCATGTGCATTATTTGTATGTGCAGAGGAATCCTGCCTTCGGCATTCTGGGCGGTCAATGTTCCGTGGGTCACACCTTCCGGGCTGGCGGGCGCCCCTTCTTGGCTGGTGGGCAGGGTCACAGCCATAGGATGGGGGCGTGCAGATCCCGAATGTCCTCGCCGACCGCTACGCCTCCGCCGAGCTCACCGAGCTGTGGTCGCCGGCGTACAAGATCGTTCTGGAGCGTCAGCTCTGGCTGGCCGTCCTGCGGGCCCAGAAGGAGCTCGGGGTCGCGATCCCCGACGGCGTGATCGAGGCCTACGAGGCCGTCGTCGCGCACGTCGACCTGGAGTCGATCGCCGCCCGGGAGCGGGTCACCCGGCACGACGTGAAGGCGCGGATCGAGGAGTTCTCGGCGCTCGCCGGGCACGAGCACATCCACAAGGGCATGACCTCGCGGGACCTCACCGAGAACGTCGAGCAGCTCCAGATCCTGTCCTCGCTGAAGCTGATCCAGGGCCGGATCGCGGCGACGCTGGCCCGGTTGGGCGAGCGGGCGGGGGAGTACACGGCGCTGACCATGGTCGGCCGGTCGCACAACGTTGCGGCGCAGGCCACCACGCTGGGCAAGCGGTTCGCGAGCGCCGCCGAGGAGCTCCTGATCGCGTACGAGCGGATCGACGACCTCGTCGACCGGTACCCGCTGCGGGGGATCAAGGGTCCGGTCGGCACGGCCGCCGACCAGCTGGACCTGCTGGGCGATCCGGACAAGCTCGACCAGTTGGAGCAGAAGGTCGCCGAGCACCTCGGCTTCAAGCGGGTCCTGACCAGCGTCGGCCAGGTCTACCCGCGCTCGCTGGACTTCGACGTGCTCTCGGCGCTGGCCCAGTCCGCGGCCGCCCCGTCGAGCCTGGCGACCACGATCCGGCTGATGGCGGGCCAGGAGCTGGTGACCGAGGGCTTCAAGGCCGGCCAGGTCGGCTCCTCGGCGATGCCGCACAAGATGAACACCCGGTCCTGCGAACGGGTCAACGGCCTGTCCGTGATCGTGCGCGGCTACCTGGGCATGGTCGGCGAGCTGGCCGGTGACCAGTGGAACGAGGGCGACGTGTCCTGTTCCGTGGTCCGCCGGGTCGCGCTGCCCGACGCGTTCTTCGCCCTGGACGGCCTGTTCCAGACGTTCCTGACGGTGCTCCAGGAGTTCGGCGCGTACCCGGCGGTCGTCGAGCGCGAGCTGGACCGGTACCTGCCGTTCCTGGCCACCACGAAGATCCTGGTCGCCGCCGTGCAGCGGGGCGTCGGCCGCGAGCAGGTGCACGAGGCGATCAAGGAGCACGCGGTGGCCGTCGCGCTGGGCATGCGGGAGAAGGGCGCGGCGGACAACGACCTGTACGACCGGCTCGCCGCCGACCCCCGGCTCAAGCTGACCCGCGCGGAGATCGACGCCCTGGTGGCCGACCCGGGCACGTTCACGGGCGCGGCGGGGGCGCAGGTGGCCCAGGTGCTCGCCCGGATCGAGAAGGTCCTCGCGGCGCACCCGGACGCCACGTCCTACGCGCCGGGCGCGATCCTCTAGCCGGCCCCGCGCCGGACCGGGGCGAGCCGACACCCGGTTCGGCGCGCCCGGGACGGGCGGCCGTGCCGCCGGATCTTCGGAGCCCCGGGCATCGCCCGGGGCTCCCGCCACATGTTCACGATGTGGAAAGTCGCTGCTAAGCGCGTGGAAATGTTGCCGCTGTTCGCGTGAAATGGCGACAGTTGTCCCCAACTACCCAGTGGTGGCCGTCACTGTGCTGGTCAGAGGCGTGGTGATTCACGGCGACCGGTAAGCTCTGAGGCGCTAATGGCTGTGAATTAACGTCAGGAGTGACCCGTGGCGCGCGTCGTAGTCGACGTCATGCTCAAGCCCGAGATCCTCGACCCGCAGGGGCAGGCGGTGGCCAATGCGCTGCCCCGGCTCGGCGTGACCGAGGTGTCGTCGGTGCGGATCGGTAAGCGGATCGAGCTCGAGTTCGTCGGCGAGCCAGACCTGGACAAGGCCCGTGAGATCGCGGACAAGCTCCTGGCCAACACGGTCATCGAGAGTTTCACGATCTCTGTCGCGGACGACAAGGGCCAGGTCGAGAAGTGAAGATCGGGGTAGTCACCTTCCCCGGCTCACTCGACGACGGGGACGCGCGCCGGGCCGCCCGCCTGGCGGGTGCCGAGGCCGTGCAGCTCTGGCACGCCGACGCGGACCTGAAGGGCGTGGACGCGGTCGTCCTGCCCGGCGGCTTCTCGTACGGCGACTACCTGCGCTGCGGCGCCATCGCCCGGTTCTCGCCGGTGATGGAGAAGATCATCGACGCGGCCAAGGGCGGCCTGCCGGTGCTCGGTATCTGCAACGGTTTCCAGGTGCTCTGCGAGGCGCACCTGCTGCCGGGCGCCCTGCTCCGCAACTCCCACCTGCACTTCCGCAACCGGGACCAGAAACTGCGGGTCGAGAACACCTCGACCGCGTGGACCAGCGGCTACACCGAGGGCCAGGAGATCGTCATCCCGGTCAAGAACGGTGAGGGCTGCTACCAGGCCGACGAGCACACGCTCGACGCGCTGGAGGCCGAGGGCCGGGTCGTCGTGCGCTACGTGGAGGGCAACCCGAACGGCTCGCAGCGCGACATCGCCGGCATCCGCAACGAGGCCGGCAACGTCGTCGGGCTGATGCCGCACCCGGAACACGCCACGGAGGCGCTGACCGGCCCGTTCGGCGGCGGTGTCGACGGCCTGGTGATGTTCACGTCCGTTCTCGCGTCGCTGGGAGTCAAAGCATGACCACCGCGGATACCGTCGACCTGGCGGAGAAGACGCCCGACGAGGAGCAGCCGTACGCGGCGCTGGGTCTCCAGCCCGACGAGTACGAGCGGATCCGCGAGATCCTCGGCCGGCGCCCCACCCAGTCCGAGCTCGCGATGTACTCGATCATGTGGAGCGAGCACTGCTCGTACAAGTCGAGCAAGGTGCACCTCAAGCAGTTCGGTGAGAAGACCCCGAAGAACAACCGGATGCTCGCGGGCATCGGGGAGAACGCCGGGGTCGTCGCGCTGAACGACGAGATCGCGGTCACCTTCAAGGTCGAGTCGCACAACCACCCGAGCTTCGTCGAGCCGTACCAGGGCGCGGCGACCGGCGTGGGCGGCATCGTCCGCGACATCCTCGCGATGGGCGCGCGCCCGATCGCGGTCATGGACCAGCTCCGGTTCGGCGCGGTCGACCACCCGGACACCCCGCGCCTCGTGCACGGCATCGTCCAGGGCGTCGGCGGCTACGGCAACTGCCTGGGCCTGCCGAACATCGGCGGCGAGACCGTGTTCGACCCGTGTTACCAGGGCAACCCGCTGGTCAACGCGCTGAGCATCGGCGTGCTGCCGATCAGCCGGCTGCAGAACAAGACGGCGTCCGGCGTCGGCAACGCGGTGATCCTGATGGGCGCCAAGACCGGGCGCGACGGCATCGGCGGTGTGTCGGTGCTGGCCAGCGCCACGTTCGAGGAGGGCTCCGAGGACTCGCGGCCGGCCGTGCAGGTCGGCGACCCGTTCATGGAGAAGCTGCTCATCGAGTCCTGCCTGGAGATCTACGACGCCGGCCTCGTGGTCGGTATCCAGGACCTCGGCGGCGCCGGCCTGACCTGCGCCCTCTCCGAGACGAGTGCGGCCGGTGGCCTGGGCATGCGCGCCTACCTGGAGCGGGTGCCGCTCCGCGAGGCGTCGATGGAGCCGCACGAGATCCTGGCCAGCGAGTCCCAGGAGCGGATGCTGCTGATCGTGGCGCCGGAGAACGTGGACGCCGTCCTGGCGATCTGCGACAAGTGGGGCGTGCTCGGCACCAACATCGGTGAGATCACCGAGGGCGACCGGCTCATCATCTCCTGGAACGACCAGATCGTCGTGGACTGCCCCCCGGGCAGCCTCGCCGACGACGGCCCGGTCTATGCGCGTCCGCTGCGTGAGCCGGCCGACCTGATCCTGCTCCAGGCCGACCGGGCCGAGACCCTGCCCCGGCCGACCGACCTGCGGGCCGAGCTGCTGACCCTGGTCGCCAGCCCGAACCTGTGCGACAAGAGCTGGATCACGGAGCAGTACGACCGGTACGTGCTGGGCAACACCGTGCTCGCCCAGCCCGAGGACGCCGGCGTGATCCGGATCGACGAGGAGTCCAACCTCGGCGTCGCGCTCGCCACGGACGGCAACGGCCGCTACACCCGGCTGAACCCGTACGAGGGCGCGAAGCTGGCGCTGGCCGAGGCGTACCGGAACGTCTCCGTCACCGGGGCCACCCCGATCGCCGTGTCCGACTGCCTGAACTTCGGTTCGCCCGAGGACCCGGCGGTCATGTGGCAGTTCGCGGAGGCCGTGCGCGGCCTGGCCGACGGTTGCCTGGAGATGGGTATCCCGGTCACCGGCGGCAACGTCAGCTTCTACAACCAGACCGGTACCGTCGCGATCAACCCGACCCCCGTGGTCGCGGTCCTCGGCGTGCTGGACGACGTCACGAAGCGCACCCCGATGGGCTTCGCCGAGGCGGGCGACACGATCGTCCTGCTCGGCGAGACCCGTGAGGAGCTGTCCGGCTCCGAGTGGGCGTGGGTGCGGCACGGTCACCTGGGCGGTCAGCCGCCGAAGGTGGACCTGCTCGGGGAGATCAAGCTGGCCGACGCCCTGCGCGTCGCCGACCTGGTGTCCGCGCACGACCTGTCCGACGGCGGTCTGGCCCAGGCCCTGACCGAGTCCGTGCTCCGGCGCGGCGTCGGCGCGACCGTCGAGCTGCCGGGTGACGCGTTCGTCGACCTGTTCAGCGAGTCGGCCGGCCGGGTGCTCGTCACGGTCAAGGACGTCGAGGCGCTGCGCGCGGTCGTCGGGGACATCCCGCTGACGGTGCTCGGCACGACGGGCGGCGACGCCCTGACGGTGCGCCGCGAGGGCCCGGGCGCCGTCAACACGCAGTTCGAGATCCCGCTGACCGAGCTGGCGGAGGCCCACCAGGGCACTCTGGCCCGATTGTTCGGCTGAGTGTCCGAGGCGCCGGTCACGCAACCCGGGAGCGGGGTCCGCTTCGACTGGGGGCTGACCGGCGCCGCCGAACTCGGCAGGATTTGTTCTGTTCTGGTCGTGGTGGACGTTCTGTCGTTCACCACGTCCGTGAGCGTCGCGGTCAGCCGCGGCACCCGGGTGTACCCGTTCCCGTGGGACTCCCAGGCCGCCGAGTACGCGCGCCGGATCGGGGCCACCGTCGCCGCCGCCCGGCGCGGGGCCACCCCGAAGCACCCGTGGTCGCTGTCGCCGGCCGCGCTGGCCGGGGCCCCGTTCGTGTCCGACCTGGTGCTGCCCTCGCCCAACGGCTCGGCCATCTGCTCCGCCGCCGGCTCCACCGGGGTGCCGGTGGTCGCGGGCTGCCTGCGCAACGCGCGCGCCGTCTCCCGCTGGCTCCTCTCCCAGGGGTACGGCACGGCGGACCGCCCGATCGGCGTCATCGCGGCGGGCGAACGCTGGCCGAACGCGACCCTCCGCCCGTCCGTGGAGGACCTGCTCGGCGGGGCCGCGATCCTCGACGGCCTGGTGACCGCCGAGGGTGGCCTGTCCGTGGAGGCGGCGGTGGCCCTGGCCTCGTACTCCGGTGTCCCGGACATCAGCGCGGCCGTCCGGGGCAGTGTCTCGGCCGGTGAGCTGCGGGACATGGGCTTCGCGGCCGATGTGGACATCGCCACCCAGCGCAACGTGTCCGACGTCGTCCCGATCCTGCGCAACGACTCGTTCATCCCGGCCGTCTAGGCCCGCCGCGCCATCCGGCGAGCATGCCCCCGGCCCTGCGCCGTCCACCCCGCCACCCTGCGCGCCCGTCCGGCCCGGCCATTGCGCCCCACCCGGCCCACCTCGTCCGAGCCTGTCCCGGCCGCCATGTGCCCTGTTCAGTCCGGTTCCCCGGGCGCTTTTCTGATTCCGGTGCGGATCCGCCGCGCCGGAACAGCAAAGGACACAGCGATGTCGGTACTCAAGAAGAAGGTTCTGCCCCTGCTCGTCGTCGGGGTCGCCATGGCCGGCCTGATGGTCGGACTGAGCAGCGCCGCGAGCGCCTCCACGGACACGATGACGGCCGAGGCCACCTCGATCGCGACGGCCGCCGGCAAGAACCCGGACCAGAAGGCGGCCGACTGCCGGGCCAGCAAGACCCTCACCCTGCGGCAGAAGGTGGCCTGCGTCGCCACCAGCCAGCTGGGCGTCAAGGAGGACGGCACCCGGACCCGCAAGCCCACCAACTGCCAGAAGTACTTCAAGGACTTCGGTTCCACCCTGAACTGCAACGACGACGTCAACGGCCAGTGGTGCGCGGCGTTCACCCGCTGGGTGTGGACCAAGGCGGGCGTGAAGCCGGTGCCCGCGTCGTTCGGGGTCGACGGCTGGCGTGCGTCGCTGACGGGCACGAAGTCCCCGCAGGTCGGTGACGTGGTGCTCAAGCCGCAGCACATCATGATCGTGGTGAAGGTCGAGAAGGTCGGCAAGAAGACCGTCGTGCACACCATCGACGGCAACGGCGGCAACGACGACGTCCGCAAGAAGAGCCACACCCTGGGCGCGTTCAAGTACGCCAAGATGGGCTCCTAGAACAGCGTCAGGGCCGCCCCGGATGACCGGGGCGGCCCTGAAAACGCGTGACTAGTCGTCCAGCCAGTCCAGCGGGCGGCGGTTCTCCGGCTGGCGGGGGCCCGGCTGCTGGCCCTGCGGGGGCTGCTCCGGCCGGTACTGCTGGGTGCGCTCCTCGTGCTGCGCCGGCTGCGCGCCGTACTGCCGGGTCTGGTCCGCGTACGGATCCGCCGCCGGCCGGCCGCCGTACTGCTGGGTGGGCGGCGCCGCGTACGGGTCCGACGGGCGACCGTACTGCTGGGTCGGCGGAGCGGCCGCGGGCGGGGCCGCGTACGGGTCGGCGGGCGCACCGTACTGGTCCGTCCGGCCGCCGTAGCCGCCGCCGTAGGGCGCGGGATCCCCGTACGGGTCGTCCACGACGAGCGGGCCCTGGTGCATCATCGTCGGCGAGTCGTCGGCGGCGGGCCTGCGGCTCGGGGTGCCGCCCGGGCCGCCGTACACGGTCGGGGTGGGCGGGGCGGCACCGCTGTCGTCGTCGTCCTTGCCCTTGCGGAGCAGGAAGAAGATCGCCGCGCCACCGCCACCGATCAGCAGGACGCCGAAGGCGACGATCAGCCAGGTCAGCAGGCTAGTGCCGCCGTCACCCTTACCGGTCTTCGGGTCGGCCTGCGGGGACGAGGAGGCCTCCGCGGACGGGGCGGCGGACGGGGCGACCGAGGCCGAGGCGCTGGCCGAGGCGCTGGGCGAGGCCGACAGCGCGAGCTTGACGTCGGCGTTCGTGATCGGCTGGTCGGCCACGCCGGTCCGGGTCAGCTTGCCGATCGCGAAACCGGACTTGCTGACCTGGATGGAGATCGTGCCGACCTTGAACGGGTCGCTGCGCACGTCGATGACGTAGGCGCCCTGCTCGTTGGTCGTGGTGCCGCGCACCTTGCCGGTCGAGTCGGTGGCCTTCACGTCGGCGCCGGTGACGGCCGCGCCCGCGGCGTCGGTGACCGTTCCGGTGACGCCGAGGATGCCGCCCTGGGTCGCACCGGTGAGCTTGACGTCAATGTCCTTGTTGACATTGCTGCCCGTGGTCGGGTTGAACGAGATTTCGACCTTGCCGGCGATGGACTTCCCGTTGGGGATGTTCGAGGCTGCCGGCGGACCGACCTTCACAACAAAGCTCTTGTTGCCCGTGACTTGGCACTCGACCGTGTGGGTGCCCTGAGGTGTGCAGCCGCCGGAATCTGCGAAACCGACCTGTGCGTCGATCAGCGAGGGCGAGAGCCGGAGGGTGAGGACACCGCCGGCGGGGTTGCTCACGGAGCCTGTCACGGTGACCCGGGCAGACTGTGCCGCGCCTCCTACGGTGATTTGCATCGACGATGGGTCAGTTGTGACTGATACGTCGGCCGCTAAAGCCGGAGATGCGGCCAACGCCACACTGCCGACGATGAGTGCGCCGACGACGCCGATTCGCGTCACCCATGCCGCTCGGTGCGTGCCCACGTTTCCCGCCTCCTGGTCAGCCTTCCCCCCGCATTACCACCGTCGTGCACTATACGGCGGACCGGGGAGGTGTTGCCGCTCGCGCCCGGAGCTATGGTCGGTTCATGCCTGTTCATGACGCGAATTCGGTCGGCGATGAGAAGAGCGCCACTCGTTTGTATCTCCAGGAGCTGGCGAAACGGGCCCCGGGGAGATCGGTGGAGGTGCGCGTCCCGCCGTACGGGGCGGTGCAGTGCATCGGTGGTCCCAGGCACACCCGGGGCACCCCGCCGAACGTGATCGAGACCGATGTCCCGACGTGGCTGGCGCTCGCGCGGGGCGAGCTGGACTGGGCGGTTGCCGTGGCGGCGGGGCGGGTCCGGGCGAGCGGGTCGCGGGCGGATCTCTCCGAGTACCTCCCGTTGGTCTGACGTTAATCTTGTCACAGGCAAACAGTACAAATAGAATAAAAAGGATTGTCGTGATTATATTCCCCAAATTGGGGTACGGCAAAAAGTCCTAATTATGGCACTCAATCACTGGCGTGAGCCCCTTGTCACCCGCTATGGTCAGTGACGAAAAGCGGCTCAGCGGTGGCCCTCTGGCCAGCACAGGGGCTCGCGTAGACTCACGGACGACGGCTATTCCCCCTCTCTGCGAGGAGCGGCACGTGCGCCGAGGCGACGGGCAGTTGACCCATGACCTCGACCCCCAGGACCAGGGACCACAGGACGCCTGTGGGGTCTTCGGCGTCTGGGCCCCCGGCGAAGAGGTCGCCAAACTGAGTTACTTCGGGCTGTACGCGCTGCAGCACCGCGGCCAGGAGGCTGCGGGCATCGCGGTGAGCGACGGCACCGGCGTGACCGTGTACAAGGACGTGGGTCTCGTTTCCCAGGTCTTCGACGAGTCCACCCTCGGAAGTCTGCACGGGTACCTGGCGATCGGCCACGCCCGCTACTCGACCTCCGGCGACTCCACCTGGGAGAACGCGCAGCCGACTCTCCGGTCCACCAGCGCGGGCACCACGATCGCGCTGGCCCACAACGGCAACCTGGTCAACAAGGCCGAACTCGCCGCGCAGGCCGCCGAGATCAGCCCCGGCGAGCTGGGCACCAGCGACACCGGCAGCCTGGCCACCCTGCTCGCGGGGTATCCGGACCTGTCCGTCGAGGCCGCCGCGATGAAGGTGCTGCCCACCGTCAAGGGCGCGTTCAGCCTCGTCTTCATGGACGAGAACACGCTGTACGCGGCCCGCGACCCCCAGGGCGTCCGCCCGCTGGTCCTCGGCCGGCTGGAGCGCGGCTGGGTCGTGGCCAGCGAGAAGTCGGCCCTCGACATCGTCGGCGCGAGCGTCGTCCGGGAGATCGAGCCCGGCGAGCTGATCGCGATCGACGAGGCGGGGCTGCGGTCCGAGCGGTTCGCCGCCGCGGACCCCAAGGGCTGCGTCTTCGAGTACGTGTACCTGGCCCGCCCGGACGCCACGATCTCCGGCCGCAACGTGTACGCGGCCCGGGTCGACATCGGCCGCCAGCTCGCCCGCGAGTTCCCGGTCGACGCGGACCTGGTCATCCCCACCCCCGAGTCGGGTACGCCGGCCGCGATCGGCTACGCCCAGGAGTCCGGCATCCCGTACGGGGTCGGCCTGGTCAAGAACGCCTACGTCGGCCGGACCTTCATCCAGCCGTCCCAGACGCTCCGCCAGCTGGGCATCCGGCTCAAGCTGAACCCGCTGCGCGACATCGTGCGCGGCAAGCGCCTGGTCGTCGTCGACGACTCGATCGTGCGCGGCAACACCCAGCGGGCGATCGTCCGGATGCTCCGCGAGGCGGGCGCCCTGGAGGTGCACGTCCGGATCTCCTCCCCGCCGGTGAAGTGGCCGTGCTTCTACGGCATCGACTTCGCCACCCGCGCGGAACTCCTGGCCAACGGCCTGGACAACGACGGCATCCGCCGCTCGATCGGCGCCGACTCGCTCGGCTACGTGTCGATCGACGGCCTGGTCGCGGCCACCGAGCAGCCGAAGAACCGGCTGTGCAGGGCCTGCTTCGACGGGGAGTACCCGATCGAGCTGCCGCAGGACAACCTGCTCGGCAAGCACCTGCTGGAAACCCTCAGCAAGCGTCGCGAGGACTCCTCGCTGACCACCGGCCCTCATAGGGGAGAGTCATGACCCACGCCACCGAGGACGTGAAGAAGATCCGGGAGCCGTGGAACGGGGGCAAGCGCCGCGGCGGCCCGTCGTACGCGGACGCGGGAGTCTCGATCACCGCTGGTGAAGAGGCCGTCGAGCTGCTGAAGAGCAAGGTCCGCAAGACCTACCGGCCCGAGGTGGTCGGCGGGATCGGCGGCTTCGCCGGACTGTTCAAGCTCGACGTGCAGAAGTACAAGCAGCCGCTCCTGGCCTCCTCCACGGACGGCGTGGGCACCAAGCTCGTCATCGCCCAGCAGATGGGCATCCACGACACGGTCGGCATCGACCTGGTCGCGATGATCGTGGACGACCTGGTCGCCTGCGGGGCCGAGCCGCTGTTCATGCAGGACTACATCGCCTGTGGCGAGGTCGTGCCGGCCCGGATCGCGGAGATCGCGGGCGGGATGGCCGACGGCTGCCGGTACGCGGGCTGCTCCCTAGTCGGCGGCGAGATCGCCGAGCACCCGGGCGTGATGCGCGCCGACGAGTACGACATCTCCGGCACCGCCGTGGGCGTCGTCGAGGCCGACCTCGTGCTCGGCCCGGAGCGGGTCCAGCTCGGCGACACCGTGATCGCGATGCGCTCCAGCGGCCTGCACTCCAACGGGTACTCCCTGGTCCGGCACGTCCTCCAGGGCGTCGGCCGGATGCGCCTGGAGTCCGTCGTCGAGGAGCTGGGCACCCAGCGCACCCTCGGCGAGGAGCTGCTCACCCCGACCCGGATCTACGCCAAGGACTGCCTCGAGCTGATCGCCGAGTGCGACGTCCGCGCGTTCGCGCACATCACCGGCGGCGGCATCCCCGGCAACCTGGACCGAGTCCTCCCGCACACCATGGACGCCGTCGTGGACCGTTCGACCTGGCGCCCGCAGCCGATCTTCGAGCTCGTGCACGCCAAGGGCAAGATCGAACTGGCGGAGATGGAGCGGACCTTCAACATGGGTACCGGGATGATGGCGGTCGTCTCGGCGGCCGACACGGACCGGGCGCTCGCCCTGCTCACGGCCCGGGGCGTCGAGTCCTGGGTCGTCGGCGAGGTCGTCGAGGGCACCGGCGTCGTCCAGATGATGGGCGACTACACCCGGGGCTAGACCAGCACGGACAAGGCCCCCGCACACCGTGTGGGGGCCTTTCCAGATCCTTTTCCGGGTACGCGGCGCGCCGGAGCCCTGCGCCCGGCCCGACTCCGCCCGGCCCGACTCCACCTGGCCCCGCCGAACCGGCCCCGCCCGACCCAGCTCAGCTCAGCTCAGCCCAGCTGAGCTCAGCCCAGCTGAGCCCAGCCCAGCTGAGCTCAGCCCAGCTCAGCTCAGAGCAGCTTCAGCATCCGGGTGTTGCCCAGGGTGTTCGGCTTGACCCGTTGCAGGTCGAGGAACTCCGCCACGCCCTCGTCGTGCGACCGGAGCAGCTCGGCGTACACGGAGGAGTCGATGGGGCTGTCCTCGATCGGGGCGAACCCCTGCCGGGCGAAGAAGTCCACCTCGAAGGTGAGGACGAAGACCCGCCGGATGCCCAGGTCGCGGGCGGTGTCCAGCAGTTCGGCGACGAGCCGGCGCCCGATGCCCGCCCCGGCCAGGGTCGGGTCCACGGCGACGGTGCGGATCTCGGCCAGGTCGCGCCAGAAGACGTGCACGGCGCCGCAGCCGACGACGCTGTCGGCCCGGGCGGCGACGCGGAACTCCTGCACGGTCTCGTACAGGGTGACCGCCGGTTTGGTGAGCAGTCGGCGGTCCGGCGCGTACATGTCGATGAGGCGTTTGATGCCGGGCACGTCCGAAGTACGCGCCCGGCGGATTGCTATACGGTTAGCCGCATCATCATGCACAGGTAGATGCTACTCCGCGCCGACGACGGAGCGCACCGCCCTGGTCGGACGGCGCGCTCTCGCAATGACTGGTGAAGCTGACGTGCGGTGCTCAGCGCTGGGTGGGTGCCCAGGGGTCGTCGTCGTCCTCGTCGAGGTCGTCGCGCTCCCCGGCTGGCTGCGAGTCTCCGCCTGCCAGCTCGCGTTGCAGCTTGTCGAAGTCCGTAGTGGGGGAGGAGTACTTCAGCTCCCGGGCCACCTTCGCTTGCTTGGCCTTAGCACGGCCGCGCCCCATGGCCGACCCCCTCGCACAGAAGAACGGGGCGGCCCCAAAGAGGCGGGCCCCGAAGACGTCAGGTTATCTCGTGCAGACAACACTACAGCGCCCAGGCGACTTGCAAAATCTCGCCCCACCGGCGCGCCCGAGGGATCGCGGGCAGTTCAGCTACTTTTGTCCGAACTGCCCAGCAATCCCACCGGGTTAACGACGTCACACCTGGCCGGCGGTCAGGGCAGCAGGATGGTGCGCAGCCGACCGCAGTCAGCCATCCGACGCTCCGCGAGGTGGTCGGCGGCGGCGGCCGGCGAGATGCTCTCGGTGTCGGCCAGGGCCAGGATCTGCTTCGTGGTGTCGAAGATCCGGGTCGCCCGCGCCTTGGCCCGCTCGAAGTTGAAGCCCGCGATCTCGTCGGCGACCTGGATGACACCGCCGGAGTTGACCAGGTAGTCGGGGGCGTACAGCACGCCGTTGTCCGAGAGCAGCTTCTCGATGCCCGGGTGCGCGAGCTGGTTGTTCGCGGCGCCCACGACGACCTTGGCGGTCAGTACCGGCACGGTGTCGTCGTTGAGGGCCCCGCCGAGGGCGCACGGCGCGTACACGTCGAGGGGGGTGGTGATCAGCGACAGCGTGTCGGCGACGACCTCGACCTGGGGGTAGGTCGCGCGGACCCAGTCGAGGGCGGGCTCGTACGGGTCGGTGGCGACCACGGAGGCGCCGTCCTCGATCAGGTGCCGGACCAGGTACTTGCCGACCTTGCCCAGGCCCGCCACGCCCACGGTGCGGCCGGCGAGGGACGGGGTGCCCCACTTGTGCTCGGCGGCGGCGAGCATGCCCTGGTAGACGCCCCAGGCGGTCAGGATGGAGGAGTCACCCGCGCCACCGTTCTCCACGGAGCGCCCGGTGACGTACTTCGTCTCCTTGGCGATGATGTCCATGTCCTGGACGTACGTGCCGACGTCGCAGGCCGTGTAGTACCGGCCGTTGAGGGACTCGACGAACCGGCCGTAGGCGCGCAGCAGCGCCTCGGACTTGTCGGCGACCGGATCGCCCCAGATGATGGCCTTGCCGCCGCCGAGGTCGAGCCCGGCGAGGGCGTTCTTGTAGGCCATGCCCCGGCTCAGCTCCAGCACGTCGTGCAGGGCCTCTTCCTCGGTGGCATAGGGGTAGAACCGGGTGCCGCCCAGTCCCGGGCCGAGCGCGGTCGAGTAGATCGCGATTACGGCCTTGAGTCCGGACTGCTTGTCCTGGCAGAACACGACCTGCTCGTGTCCGGTGTCGGCGGTGAATACGCCCATCGCAAACTCCTGTGTTTGGCTGGCCCTTCTGGGGCCTTCCGACGGGCCCGGCGGGGTGGTGCCGGGGTATTCGCACGATAGACCGCCCGATCGAAGGGGTGGCTTGCCACCCGTGCGGTCCCACAACGTGCGACGATCGGGCGCGTGTCGTCTCCGTTTGCCAGCTTTCTTCGGGTGTACGAGCCACTCGCCGCGTTCGACCGCGAGCGGCAACGCTACTGGCGTGGCTACGCCAAGTCCGGCAGGGCGGTGTCCACCAGCACCGGCCCCGGACTGCAGCGCACCCTGATCCTCGAGTCCCTGGGCGCCGGCTGGTCGCGCCTGCCCGACGAGGACGAGGCCTATCTGCTGTGGAAGACGGAGCCGGACCTCAGTCCGCCGCTCGTCTGTCCGTGGAACCTGCGGGTCCGGGTCGCCGAGTCGGCGCTGGAGGTCCGCGACGGGGTGCCCCCGGTGCTGGCCGACGCGTTCGTCCCGTCCCGGCTGGCGGAGGCGGCGGAGGCCGCCCTGGCCGGCTGGCGGGCCTCGGTCACCGAACCGGGCAACGCGCCCCGGCTGCACGAGCAGTCCTCGAACTGGATGGTGCCGATCCGCTGGTTCGTGTTCGTGGAGCCGTCGGAACGGGAGGTAAACCTCCTTCCCGAGCGTACTGTCGTATTCCGGACGCCGATCTCGCTGGCCCGGCGCCGCGGTCACCGTGCGTTGGCGATCCTCCGCCGGGCGCTGCCGGACGGCCCGGTGACCTCCGAGCTGGCCGACACCGTCCGCTGGCTGGAGGAGTTCCACCCCGGTTCGATCCTCGAACTGGACTACGGCGGCCTCGCCGCGCTGATGTCCGAGACCAAGCTGATGGCGGACAGGTCGGCCGAATTGGCGGCCAACGGGGTCGCCGCGATGGCCGAAGGGGACCTGAATGGGGCCGGAGCGGCCTATGAAGAACTGGTTGAGTTCTGGCGTGAGACCCAACTGTTAGAACGCTGTAACTGATTCGTGACCATCGAAGAGCGACATATCCACATAAATTAGCCAATGATCCGCCGTCCGGCTACATGGCTTCAACCGTTCGGGCCATGTCCGACATCGCGGACAGGCCGGACGATGGAACGGCGTTGGTCGGCGGGACCCCGGCCACGTTTGAGAGCACTTGTGGAGGAGTGACCGATGGCATCTCGTACTCACGAGCCCGAGCCGCTGCTCACCCCGGCTGAGGTTGCGTCGATGTTCCGCGTCGACCCGAAGACCGTCACCCGGTGGGCAAAGGCTGGCAAGCTGAGCGCAATTCGCACGCTCGGCGGGCACCGCCGTTACCGTGAGTCAGAGGTTCGCGCTCTGCTGCAGGGGCAGATCCCGCAGCAGCGTACGGGCGAGTAGCGCAGTTGCTCCAGGACCCCTGACAACCCTGGAGCCGCTGGTGAGGGGCGTGGCCGTGAACTACGGCGCGCCCCTCCGGCATGTCCGCCCTCACCCACTGGGATGCCCGTGCGTCGTACCCATGTCGTCGTCGTTCTTGTTCTCGCCCTTGTTCTGGGCGCGGGCGGGGCGGTGCTCGGCGCGCGTGCCGCACCCGGCACCGGCTTCCTGCCGGCGACGGATCCCGCGACCCGGGACGCCGCGTTCACGGCGCTCCTGGACCGCCGGGCGAAGGCGGTGCGCGACCACGACCTCGACGGCTACCTCGCCGACGTCGATCGGGCCCGGCCCGGACTCGTCGCGGCGGAGACCCGCACCTTCCGGAATCTGACCGCGCTGCCGCTGACGGTGTTCACCTACACCCTGGCGAAGGCCCGGTACGAGCCGAAGGGGCGGGCCCACCCGGACAGGGTCGTCCTGCCCGGCGTCACGGTCCGGCACCGGATCGCCGGCGTCGACACCGCGGACGTCGCCACCCCCTACGTGCCGATCCTGGCGTGGACGGGCGGACGGTGGGCACTGGCCGGCGAGGCGACCGGGGCGGACGTCGACACGACCCTGCCGTTCGGGACGGGCACCCAACCCTGGCAGGGCGGGCCGATCGCGGTGCGCGGCACGGCCCGCGGCGTCCTCGTGCACTCCCCGCAGGACGCGGGGCAGGCCGATGCGTGGGCCGGACGGATCGAGTCCGCTCTCGACACGGTGCTGAAATTCCGACCGAACGGCTGGTCGGGACGCGTGTTCGTCGTCGCCGTGCGGGACCGGAAGATCTTCGACGGGTACCTGGGGGCCGAGGCCGCCAGGGTCGGTGCCCTCGCCGCCGCCCAGTTTGACCGGGTTCCGGAGTGGACCCCGGGCGAGCGCGCGGGGTACGCAGGCACCGTCATCCTCGTCAACCCGGACGAACTCGACCACCCGGACGACCAGCTCACAGCCACCATCACGCACGAGTTCACCCACGCGGCCATGAACCCCGTGACCACCGGTGCGACCCCGCGCTGGCTGGTGGAGGGGACAGCGGTCTACGTGGAGTTCGGCGATGATGTGCTGGGTGGGACGTACGCGAAGGAGCACCTCTCCACAGCGGACCTGTCCCGCCTGCCCGCCGATGACACCTTCTACGAGACCGTCGAGAACTACGACCTGTCCCTGTTGGCCTGCAAGCTGATCGCGACGAGATACGGCGAACGCGGCCTCGTCGCACTGTACGAATGGTTCGCGAAGAACACCGGAACGGCCGACCAGGGCTTCAGGGAGGTGCTGGGAATCTCCCTGGCAGACTTCACGGCCCAGTGGCACAACGTGGTCCAGGACACCGTCGCGGCAGGCTGACCTGCCACCCCTCACACCGATAGGCCCCAGCATGAGTGACTCCCCCGCGCCCGGTCTCGGACCGGTCAACGGCCCCTACCGGGCAGGGCAGGGCCAGGACGTGCCCACCGCACCGCTGGACCAGGGATGGCAGCGGCCGCAGGAGGGGCAGGCCCAGGCCGCCTGGCAGGTACAGCCCGAGCAGCAGCCCGGTCAGCCGGCGCCCGTGTGGCAGCCGCAGGCCGGTGGGCAGCCCCTGTCGGGCTCGCCGAACCACCCGGTCTGGCAGGCCCAGCCCGGAGCGGGGCCCGGTTGGCAGCCCCAGCCGGGTGGCCCCGCCGCGCCCGGTGGCCCGGCCCAGCCCGGCTCGCAGGCACCGTTCGCCTGGCAGCCGCAGCCCGGTTGGCAGCCGACGCCGCCGAGGCCGAGCCGCGCGCCGCTGGTGCTGACGGTCATCGGCCTGGTCCTCGCGCTGCTGTTCGCCGGGTCGGGCGTCGCGGCCGCGGGCGTCAAGATTGCCACGGACCGGAAGAACGCCCCCGCCGGCAGCCTGTACCTGTCCGGGGTCGTCAAGGCGGAGCGGGACAAGGCCGTCACCGAACTGCTCGCCCGCCGCGCGAAGGCCGTCAAGGACAAGAACAAGGACGCGTTCCTCGCCGACATCGACAAGTCCCAGCCGGGGCTGCTCGAGGCACAGACGAAGCAGTACGAGAACCTGGTCAAGATGCCGTTCTCGTCCTTCAGCTACTCGATGGAGACCGCCCGGTACTACCTGTCGGCGAAGCCGGAGCTCACGGCGAAGTACCGCAAGATCGTGTACCTGCCGGCGGTGTCCACGAAGTTCAAGATCGCGGGCGTGGACTCGGTCGAGACGGCCACCCCGTACGTGCCGATCTTCGGGCGGGTCGGCGAGCAGTGGATGCTCGTCGGCGAGGCCAAGCCCGGTGACCTGGACATGGCCATGCCGCCGGGCTTCGGTACCCAGCCCTGGCAGCAGGACCCGATCTCGGTCCGGGTCACCGCCAACGCCGTGCTCGTCTACTCCCCGGCCGACGAGGACCGGGCCGGCGGCTGGTCGAACCTGATCGAGGACTCGATCCGCGAGGTGAAGAAGTTCCGCCCGGACGGCTGGCCCGGCAAGGTATACGCCATCGCGGTGCGGGACAAGAAGCTCTACGACGAGTACTGGGGCAAGGGCAAGGGCGACAAGTTCTCCGCCTTCGCCACCACCCGGCAGGACCGGATCCCCTCGTGGAGCGCGAACCCCGGCACCCCGGCGGAGGAATCCGGCCCCCTGGTCATGATGAACCCCGGATCGCTGGAGAAGGGTGACAGCCGGATCGAGGCGATCATGGTGCACGAGGTCACCCACGTGGCCATGCAGCCGGTCGACAAGGGCTTCACCCCGAGCTGGATCGTGGAGGGCACGGCCGAGTTCGTCGAGAGCGGCATGAAGACGAACATGCAGATCCGGCCGGACTGGGCCAAGGAGCACCTGGTCGGCAAGAACCTCGACGAGCTGCCCTGGGCCCGCACCTTCTACGACGACGACGGGGAGAACTACACCCTCGCGTGGCTGGCCTGCATGATGATCGCGGACCGGTACGGCAAGGACAAGCTGCTCAAGCTCAACGTCGTGTTCGCCGACGTGAAGGACACGAGCTACGAGACGCGGGACAAGGCCATGCGGGACACGCTCGGGGTGTCGCTGGCCGAGTTCACCGGGCTGTGGCGCACCGAGGTGAAACGCTCCATCAACGGGGGCTGAGGCCGACGCCGGGCGGGTCGGTGAGGCCCGAGCTGTCGGGCGGATCAGCGTGGTGCGAGGCCCGAGATCAGGGTCTCGAAGCTCTCCCGGCACAGGTCGTCCAGCGTCTGGCCCGCCGCGCCCCGCCCGGCGTGCCAGACGCTGAGTGCCGCCTGGACCGAACCCATGGCCGCCACGGCCACCAGCTGCGGGTACAGGTCGTCGACGTCCTGCCCGCCGTGCCGGGCCGCGTACTCGGCCACCACGTCCGTCAGCTCCGCGAACACCGCGTAGTAGGAGCCCAGCAGGGCCGGCTGGCGGGCCATCAGGTCCAGGCGCGCGCCGATCTGGCGCTGCTGCTCCTCGTCGTTGAGCCGGAGGGCCTCCAGGGCGTGCCGGACCGCCTCGATCGCCGGTTCGTCGGCCGGGCGGGCCTCGAAGCCGGCCCGGAGCCGGACCGCGATGTCGTGCCCGACGTCGCCGAAGAGGACGTGCTGCTTGGACGAGAAGTACCGGAAGAAGGTCCGCACCGCCACGTCGGCCGCCTCGGCGATGTCCTCGACCGTGGTCTGCTCGTAGCCGCGCTCGGCGAACAGCCGCAGTGCCGCGTTCTCCAGGGCGACCCTGGTCTCCCGTTTCCTGCGTTCCCGGCGTCCCGGTTCGGTCGTCACGGGGGGCTCTAGGCCTGGACCGGGGGTGCCGGGTTCTGTGTCCGGTCGGGGTCCGGCCGGGCCTGGCCGGGGTGCTGCGGGGTCCGGTCGGCGTCGGGCGGGGTCTGGCCCAGGTTCTGTGCTGGGGCCGCCAGTGCGGTGACGGCCTCGCGCAGGGTGGCCCGGATCCGCTCGGCGTCGTCGAGGTAGCCGCCGACAAGGGCGCCGTCGCGGAGCAGCATCAGCGCGCCGGCCGTGGCCTGCGGGGCCGGGTGGCCCGCGCTCTCCAGCCGGGTGGCCAGGGCGTCGCGGAACCAGCTCCGGTGCGCGTCGATGGCGGCCCGGACCGGGTGCTCCGGGTCCGGGTACTCGGCGGCGGCGTTGATGAACGGGCAGCCCCGGAACTGCGGCCCACACGTCATGGCGCCCAGGTCGGCGAAGATCGCGTCGAGTGCCGCGTCGGGGGCCAGCGCGTCCGTGCCGTCCACAGCGGACCGGATCGCGAGGTCCTCGCCCCGCACGTACGCCAGGACCAGGTCGTCCTTGGTGGGGAAGTGCCGGTAGAAGGTCGCCTTGGTGACCGAGGCCTCGGAGGTCAGGCGGTCGACCCCGACGGCGTGGATGCCCTCGGCGTAGAAGAGCCGGGCGGCGGTGGCCACGAGCCGGTCGCGTGGCTGCGCCGGCTGTTCGGCGGCCGGGTTCGCTGTGTCCACGGCCACACGTTAACAGCCCGTTCACGCACCGTGTTGACGCTGGGCGCCCCCGGAGCTATCTTGATCAACCAGAGAGACAGAACGTTCTGTCTCTCCATGAGAATGGAGTGGCCCGATGACGGACACCAACGTCGTGAACCTCTCCCGCCGGCGGGTCCTGGTCGGGTCCGGCCTGGCCGCCACGGCCCTGACCCTGGGAGCGACCATGAACCCCACCGAAGCCTCCGCCGACACCGCCGCCACCGAGGGCCACCGCCCCAAGCCGACCGTCGTGCTCGTGCACGGCGCGTTCGCCGACGCCAGCGGCTGGAAGGGCGTGATCGGCGAGCTGACCCGCGCCGGACACGACGTCCTCGCGCCCGCGAACCCGCTGCGGAGCCTGGCCGGCGACGCGGCGTACATCGCCAGCGTGGTCAACGCCGTCCCCGGGCCGGTCATCCTCGTCGGGCACTCCTACGGCGGCGCGGTCATCACCAACGCCGCGCGCAGCACGCCCAACGTGAAGGCCCTCGTCTACGTCGCCGCCTTCGGGCTCGCCAAGGACGAGAGCCTGGCCGGGATCAGCGCGAGCTACCCGGAGACGCCGCTCGCGAAGGCCGTCCGGCCGCAGCCGTACCCGTTGGCGGACGGGACCGCCGGGACGGACCTGTACATCGACCGGGCGTCGTTCAAGAGCGTGTTCGCCCAGGACGTCCCCTCCAAGGACAACGCGATCTACGCGGCCACCCAGCGCCCGCTCTCGGCCGCCGCGTTCACCGAGGCGTCCGGCGAGCCGGCGTGGAAGACGCTGCCCAGCTTCTACCAGGTGTCCCGCAACGACCGCTGCATCCACCCGGACGCGCAGCGCTTCTTCGCCAAGAGGATGGGCGCGAAGAAGACCATCGAACTGGACAGCTCGCACGCCTCGCTCGTCTCGCACCCCGACGAGATCGCCGACCTGATCCGCCTCGCGGCCCGGACCACGGCCTGATCGTCACCTCCGACGGGGGAGCGGGCACACCCCGTCACTCCCGGCGGAGGGCGCGGACGCGACCGGCAGGGGCGCTGGCTCGACGCCAGCCTCGGGCGGGGGCCGCCTGACCGTCACTCTCCGGTAGGGGCCGGCCCCGGCGGGAACGCCGCTGGGGCCGGAGCGGCTCCCTTCCGTACCCCGAAAGGAGGTTTGGGGTCTCGAAGGTGGATTGTGTCGGGCCCCCAAACTGGGCGACCGGCCCTGTAGGCTCACCCTCAGCGATTACGCCGCTACCGGTGGGGGAGGCCGATATGCGTGCGAACCTGCTGGGGACGCTTGCGGTTCTCGCCGTGCTCGCGTCCCTCGCTTTCGGACTACCCGCCATCAACCGGGCACTGCCCGCCGACCGGCCGCTACCCGCCGGGCAGGAACTCGCCATCGGCCAGGGGGTCGCCATCACCCCGCCCGTCGGCGCCCGGGTCGACGTGACCCGGACCCTGCCCAACCGGGGCGTGCTCGCCCTCGTCCTGCACGGGCTCGACTTCCGTGCCGAGGTCAAGGCCACCACCAGCGACCTCGACGAACTCGCCAACCGGCTCCGGACCCGGGTGCAGAACCAGCGCGGGGTCCAGGTCACCGGCGACCTGCGCGAGGTGCGCACCGACGCGGGGGTGCGCGGCCTGCGCGGCACCTTCTCCTCCACCGGCCGGGACGGCATCTACGCCGCCTACGTCGCCAACGGGATCGGCGTGCAGATCACCGTCAGCGGCACGGCCCTCGCCGAACAGGTCGACGCCGTGGAACAGAGCCTCGCCGGGCTGAGGTTCGGGTGACCGCCGCCGTCCGGCCCATGCAGAGCGGGCAACGACGCCTCACCTGGCGCAGCCCGGCGCTCTGGCTGACCGTGGCCGTCATCGGGTACGGGGCCTGGCAGATCGGCCGGTTCGGCTACCCGAACTTCGTCAACTACCCGCGCGCCGCAGCCCTGGCCGTGGTGCTCTTCGGGCTGTACGCCATCCCGTACACCCTGCTGGTCACCGGCCTCGACTACCTCGAACCCGAACCCGTCTCCCTGATCGGTACGGCCCTGGCCTGGGGCGGACTCGTCGCCACCGCCGTCGGGGTCAGCGGCGGCCAGGCGTTGCAGGGCATCCTGGCCAAGGTCATCTCGCCCGCGTTCTCCGACCAGTGGTCCCCGGCCATCGTCGGCCCCACCATCGAGGAACCCGCGAAGCTGCTCGGCGTGATCATGATCGTGCTGCTCGCCAAGGGCCAGCTCAACAGCGTCGTCGACGGCGTCGTGTACGGCGCGTTCGTCGGCCTCGGCTTCCAGCTCGTCGAGAACTTCATGTACGCCATGTACGCCGTCGCCATCTCCGGCAACGGGGACACCGTGTCCCCCGTGATCGCGACGTTCCTGGTCCGGGGCTTCCTGTCCGGCCTGTGGAGCCACACCATGTTCACCGCCCTCGCAGGGGCGGGCGTCGGCTACGCGCTCGTCGCCGTCCGCCGGCCCTGGTGGCGCCGGCTCGGCATCGCCGCCCTCGCGTTCCTCGGCGCCTGGGGCCTGCACTTCATCTGGAACTCGCCCCTGCTGATCAACGGCTTCGGCGGCGGCCTCGGCGGCATCGCGGCCATCCTGCTCGTCAAGGGACTGCCCGGGCTGCTGCTCGTCCTGCTCCTGGTCGGCGCGGCCAAACGCAGCGAGGCCAGGTACTACTCCGAGACCCTCACCAAGCTCGACGACCCGGGGCTCGCCACCGCCGGGGAGATCGACACACTGTGCCACGCGCGGAAGCGGCACGCGGCCCGGCGGCACGCGAAGGCGCGGGCCGGGCTCAAGGCACGGCTGCTGGTGCGGCGGTTGCAGATGTCGCAGGCCAAGTTGGCGGTGGCGATCAGCCGGGCGCAGGGGAACCCCGCCGGGACGGTCTACGACGTCGCCGGGCGGTTCCGGGATCCCGTCGCGGTGGTGGAGCGCCGGGAGCAGGAGGTGCGGATGCTGCGGGGGAGGCTGCTCGGGCTGGGGATCTCGGACGCGGCGGCGCCCACCGAGGTGCGGCACCGGGTGCACTGGAACGGGTTGTTGTTCCGGGTGGTGCTGGTGGTGGCGGGGGCGATTCTGTTGGCTGTGGTGATCCGGAGGCTGGGCGGGGGCTGAGTGGGCCCGGCGCGCAGCGCCGGGCCGGGTCGGGCGGCGGGTCGCGCGTCCTGGGGGCTGGGGGCTGGGGTCGGGCGGGTCGGGCGGTGGGCTCTGCGACCCGAGGGCCGGGGCTGGGCGGGCGACCCCGGAGCTGAGGGCTGGGGGCCTCCCGGGACACCGATCGGGCACGGTGGCGGGGCTCATGGCGCGACCCCATGCCGGCCGGGCAGAATCGGCCCCATGCTGGAACGCTTCGTGGTGATCGGGGCCGGGACGATGGGCGCGGGAATCGCGTACGTCGCCGCCGGGGCCGGGTACGTCGTCTCACTGGTCGAGCCCGACCCCGACCGGGGGCCCGCCGCCGTCGCCGGACTGCGGGACCTGTGGGCCAAGGCGGTCGCCCGGGGCAAACTGTCCCAGCCCGCGGCCGACGGGGCCGCCGAACGGCTGCACCTGGTCCGGTCCCTGGACGAGATCGCCGCCAACCCGGACGTGGTCGTCGAGGCCGTCCCCGAGCGCCTGGAGCTCAAGCGGTCCGTGCTGGCCGCCGCCGCCGCGCTCAAGCCCGGACTGCTCGCCACCAACACGTCCTCCATCGCGATCTCCACGCTCGCCGAAGGCCTGCCCGACCCGTCCGTGCTGTGCGGCCTGCACTTCTTCAACCCGGTGTTCGCGATGCCGCTGCTGGAGATCGTGATCGCCGACGAGACCTCCGACGACGCCCGGTCCCGGGCGCTGATCGTGGCCGAGCGACTCGGCAAGGACCCGGTCGTCGTCCGCGACCTGCCCGGCTTCGCCACCTCCCGGCTCGGGGTCATGCTCGGCCTGGAGGCGATCCGGATGCTCGAGGACGGCGTCGCCAGTGCCGCCGACATCGACAAGGCCATGAAACTCGGCTACAAGCACCCGATGGGGCCGCTGGAGCTGACCGACGTCGTCGGGCTCGACGTCCGCCTCGACATCGCGCGCACGTTGCAGGCCGCGTACGGGGACCGGTTCGCGCCGCCGCAGTTGCTCATCGACATGGTGGCGGCCGGCAAGCTCGGCAAGAAGACCGGCGAGGGGTTCCACACGTGGCCAGCCTCCTGATCGAGGAGCGCGAGGACCGGCTGGTCGTCACGCTCGACCGCCCCGAGAAGCGCAACGCCATCGACGCCGAACTCGTCGACGAGCTGCACGCGGTCTGCGCCCGACTGGAGCGCGACCCCAAGCTGCTCCTCCTCACCGGCGGCGCGGACGGCGTCTTCGCGGGCGGCGCGGACATCGCCCAGCTCCGCGAGCGCACCAGGCTCGACGCGCTCGCCGCCATCAACCAGGGCCTGTTCGCGCGGATCCTCAAGTTGCCGCTGCCGACGATCGCCGCCGTGGACGGGCCGGCGCTCGGCGGGGGCGCGGAACTCGCGTACGCGTGCGACCTGCGGATCTGCACCGACCGGGCGTTCTTCGGCCAGCCCGAGGTCCGGCTGGGCATCCTGGCCGGGGCCGGCGCGACCTACCGCCTTCCCCGGCTGATCGGCGAGGGGCTCGCCAAGGAGCTGCTGTTCACGGGCCGGCGGATGCTCGCCGACGAGGCGCTGTCCAGAGGCCTGGTCTCCCGGGTCGTCGCGCCCGCGGAGCTGCTGGCCACCGCGCACGGCATCCTCGACGACATCGCCAAGGCCTCGCCGCTCGCGCTGCGGCTCACCAAACTCGCGGTCGACGCCCCCGAGGGCGCGCACCCGCACATCGAACTCGCCAGCCAGGCCGTGCTGTTCGAGGACGCCGAGAAGTACGCCCGGATGACAGCCTTTCTGGAGAAGAAGAAATGACCGAGTCGTTCGAGATCAGCCCCGGCGGGGACCTCGCCAAGAAGATGGGCATCGAGATCACCGAGGCCAGCCCCGAGCGGGTCGTCGCCACGATGCCGGTCGAGGGCAACACCCAGCCCTACGGGGTACTGCACGGCGGAGCCTCCGCCGTCCTCGCCGAGACCGTCGGCTCCATCGGCTCGGCCCTGTACGCCGGCCAGACCGGGGGCATCGCCCTGGGTACCGAGCTGAGCTGCACCCACCACCGGTCGGCCCGCACCGGACTGGTCACCGGTGTCGCCACGCCGATCCACCTCGGCCGCACCCTGGCCACGTACGAGATCGTCATCTCCGACAGCGGCGGCCGGCGGCTGTGCACCGCGCGACTCACCTGTGCGATTCGACCCAATCCGGCCCTCTGACTTGACCGGTCGCAGTAACCTGCGGCTGATGACATCGATCCCGGCCAGCGCGTCTGACGAGATCGGCGATCACGTGCACGCGGTCCTCGCGGCGGGGGTGGTCGGCGATCTCGACGGTGCCATGCGCTCGGTCGACGAGATCGTCGCGGAGCACGGCGCCTGGGCGGTGTATGACCTGGCCGGGGCCATCGTGACCGAGATGCTGGGTGACTTCCAGCCGCCCGGGGAGGCCGAGTTCTGGACCCTGGATTTTCCCGGGATCGAGACTGCGAGCTACGACCTGCGGTGGGTGGCGCGGTTCATCAGCGCGTATGCCAACGGGGAAGAGGACACGGCTCGGGCGTTGTATCGGGCGGGGGTGCAGGATGGGGAGATCCGGGCCTGTCTGGGGGCGTTGGTGACCTCGGCTATCGCGACGCTCAGGAGGTAGGAGCCGGGGCGCGGAGCGGTCCGGCGGGTGAGCTGGGCGGCGGGTGGGGCTGCGGTTCGCCCCGCTGGGCGTGACTGGTCCGGTGGGGTGGGTTCCGAGTTGGCCCGCTGGGCGTCGCCGTCAGGCTTGTCGAGGACTCCGGGGCGGGGCGCTGGGCTCCGGCCGTCGGGCTGGCGGGGTTGCGCCGGAGGTGCTGGGCTCCGGCCTTCAGGTGCCGGGCCGGGTCCCCACTCGTAACCCTCTGATGTTTGGGGTTATGCGGAGGCGAGGGCCACGACGCCGCCGAGGACGACGGCCGCGCCCAGGAGGCGGCGCACCGGGTTGGGCTCGCGCAGCAGGAGCCAGCCGAAGACGCTGCCGACGACGATCGAGAGCTCGCGGGCCGGCGCTACCAGGCTCACCGGCGCCATCCGGTAGGCGAACAGCACGAGAATGTAGGCGAGCGGCGACAGGGCCCCGATGACCAGAACCTCTTTCCGGTACCGCCGCCACACGTCGCCCACCTTGCCCGGGTTCCGCGCGGCGTACGGGCTGAGGAACAGCAGCCGGAACACGTTGCTGCCCCACTCGTAGAACAGCGGCGCGACCGCCAACGGCCCCACGGCGTGCGCGTCGAACAGCGTGTAGCCGGCGATGAACACCCCCACCAGCAGCCCGTACGCGAACCCGGTGCGCCGCTTCGCCCGGTCCCCGGTGCCGGGCCCACTGCTCAGGATCAGGATGCCGGCCACCACCGCGACCGCCCCGCCCAGCGCCAGCCACCCCGGCCGCTCGTGCAGCACGAGCACCGCGACGCCGACGGAGAGCAGCGGACCGGTGCCCCGGGCCAGCGGGTACACCACGGACAGGTCACCGACCCGGTAGCCGCGCTGGAGCAGCACGAAGTACCCGAGGTGCAGCACCGCGCTGCAGAAGATCACCGCGACGGCGGCCAGCGTGAAACTGGGGCGGACGAAGAAGAGCGCCGGGGCGTACAGGAGCGCCGAGACGACCGTCGACAGCCAGAGCAGCGCGGGGCCACCGTCACCGGCACGTTTCGCGGCGAGGTTCCAGCCCGCGTGGCAGAAGGCGGCGGCTACGACGAGGGCGATCGCGGCAGGCGGCACCGCCCGAGCCTACTGGTTGTCGATCATGCTCGCGCCCAGCGCGAGGGCACCGGCCAGGACGAGACAGGCCCCGACCCCGGCCCCGATGGCGACCAGCGCGGGCCAGCCCCTCCGCTGGCCCTGGGTGAAGCACAGCCGGAGAATCGCGTTGGTGATCAGCAGCACGGCCGGTACGACGCAGACCAGCGCCGTGACCCCGTTGATGATTTCGCCGCCCTTCAGCTGCCCCCGGGAGTCGAGGACGTACAGCGCCCAGCCGCTCACCGGGCACATCAGCAGCAGGGACAGTCCGAGGGCCGTGGCCCCTCCGGGGTAGTACGGCTTCTTCTCGTCGGGCCACAGATCTGTCATGCCGGGGAGCGTAGGTCGTGATCCATTGGGCCGCTGTCCCGTCGGGGCGCCGATCGGCTGGGAAAATCGGCCCACTCGGCCGGGGCTGGGCGGCGGTGGGGCCGGGCGGCGGTCGGCTCTGACAGCGGTCGGCCTCGGCGGCGCTCAGCCCCGGCTGGATCGGGGCCGGCCCGGGTCAGTCGAAGATGTTGGTCCAGTGCACGAACGCTCCGAGGAGCGGCTGCATCCCGACGAACGCGGCCAGCACCCCCAGCACGATCTGCGTCGTCTGCACCAGGGGCCGCTTGGCGGTGAGCCCTCGAACGAAGAGCAGCACCCCGACCACGACGAGAGCCACACCCCACAAGAGCTCAAATCCCATGATCCACATGGTACTGCGAGGCGCGTGGCCGTTGAGCCGTCCCGGAGCCCCGAGGTCAGTCCCCTGAGAACCCCCAGAACGCGACCTCGCTGGGTTCGCCATCCTTCGACAGCACGACGCACCGGCCGGTCCAGCGGTCGCCGAGTAGCCCTCCGACACCGTTCGCGTATTTGCCGGCAACCCGGTCCCAGTCCGCTCGGGTCGGCTGATCTGTGCCGAAGACCCGCACGATGGTCTCGGCGTCGAGGGGGCTGATCCCATCCGGGCCGAGACCGGGGACATCCAGGATCGAATGGGTCCCGTTGGTACCCATGAACTCGTGATAGACCTCGCTACCCCAGAGTTCTTCGAGGGTGGTCGGTTGGGGGAGCTCCCAGCGGGTGAGCTGCGCGCGGAACCAGGAGTCGCCATTGTCGAACAACTCCTGGTGCAGTGCGCCCAGGCTCGAGGGGATGTCGCCCCTGTATTCGGTCACGTAAGCCCACCCCGAAGCTCCCACTGCCAGCACCCCTCGTCGATGTGACCACTCGCCTGGTCACGCGGTGCGGCGAAAGTAACACGGGGGACTGACAGGACTGCCTGGTCGCGGAAGGCCCATTGGCGGCAAGCAGGACCGCGTTGGTGGTCAGTCGGCCGGCCCGGAATTATCCCCGGACAGCAAAACGCCGACCTGCGTTGCCGCGGTCGGCGTAGAGCTTTAGCCCGGCGAAGACGGGTGGCCTCGCGATCGAAGGGGGGTTCCTCGGGATCGGCCCGATCAAGGTTCACTGATCGTATTCACCGACATCCACCCTCAGGGCTCCCTCGGAGTGGCCCACCTGCTCACGACCCAGCCAGCTCGGAAGCTCCCTGATCCAAGGGTTGAGCGCCAGGCCCCAGGACAAGCTAGACAAGCTGCTTGCCAGCTCGATCCGGGCAACAGCCCAAGCGCACGCTGATACCTGCGACACCAGCCACACGGGTACCCCGTCGGCCACGGTGGTCCTGCTTCGTGAAAGTGCGGGCCAACTCGATTACCTGGTACTTGCCGACTCCACCCTCGTCCTCGACCAGGGCGACAGCCAGACCGCCATCTGCGACAACCGGCACGACGATGTCGCCCAGCACTACGCCCAGGAGATGGAAGCCTTGCCGGTGAGAAGCTCCGATCATGCCGAGGCCCGGCGGAGGTTCATGGTTCAGATGCAGGCGAGGCGCAACAGGGCCGGGGGCTTCTGGGTAGCCGCAGCTGACCCCAAGGTGGCGTACGAAGCTATCCGGGGCAGCGTGCCGGCAAACACCGTGAAGGCTGCGGTACTCCTCACCGACGGAGCCTGACTGGTTGACCTGTTCGCGGCGGCCCCCGTTGCCCGAGGTGCTGACGATGCTTGCCCAGCACGGCCCCGCTGAACTCATCAGCCGCACTCGTACGATCAAGCTGTCGGATCCACACGGCGAGCGCTGGAAACGCGGCAAGGTCAGCGACGATGCGACGGTCGTCTACTGCACCGGATTCTGAGTGGCAACTTCTCAACCGGCAGGCGAGGCGTCAGCGGTCCTCCGACTTATGCTCGACCGGACCGGACGGGTTGTGCCATGTCACCTTCGACCGCTCGGACCGGATCTGCTTGGAATGCTTCGCGTTCCGGCTCAGCCGGTCCACGGCCAGAGCTACCAAGAGCACGATCCCGACCAGGAAAACAAGGGCCATCACCAGTGGGCACATGAACATGACGAACTCCGGCTCCGGCATCCGGCGATCATGTCAGCATCCGGCACCACCCGAAAGTCAGGAACGTGTCCTCGCCGGACGGGCAGGCTCCGGGATGGCTGGGGCTGGTTGGGCACGTTGCCGAGAGTTTGTGGTTGCGGTTCTGGGGCGGGGGCCACGCGGTTCGGCGCGCTCCGGACGAGTACCCATCAGAGGGTGATCTTGGTTTGTAGGGCGAGCTGTGGGCGGCAGCCAGGATCACCTGGAGAGGGAAAGCAAAACGCCGACCTGCGTTGCCGCGGTCGGCGTAGAGCTTTAGCCCGGCGAAGAGCTAAGTGGCCAGGGGCGGGGTCGAACCGCCGACCTTCCGATTTTCAGTCAGTGCTGTTTGTGCAGGTCAAGCGCTTCTGCGCTGGCTGTGTGCCCCGAACGTGCCCCATCGGGCCGCCGTGCCTCATGCCGCGATCAGGTCCGAGCCGATGGCGGTCGGGGCCGGGATCGGCTCGCCAGCGTCGCGGAGGCCCGCCAGGTGGAAGGCCACAGCCTCGCGCATCTCGGTCACGCACTCGTCGTAGGTGTCGCCCAGGGCGACGCAGCCGGGAAGGTCCGGGCACCAGGCGCCGAAGCCGCCATCGTCGGCGCGTTCGATCAAGATCACGTAGGAACTCATCGGGCACCTCTCTTCAGTCCCGCTTGCTTCAGGATGCTTGCTTCGGTGCCGGGCGGCAAGTCCTTGCTGGGCTTCCCGGCGATCGTCACGCGGCCCGGCTTGGTCGGGTGCGCGTACTGGCGGTGACTGCCCTTGGTGGCAACCAGGTACCACCCGTCAGCCTCGATCATCTTCAGGACGTCGCTCACCTTGAGTGGCATATCACCCCTCCTCCTGCTCGGTGGCCGTTTTCGGGAGAGCGGAGGAGTCACCGGTCCGGGCAAGCTCCGAGAGCCGCTTGGCGATCTCCTGGTCACGGCCGTCGACCGTGTGCATGTACCGGCGAGCAGCGGCCAGGGTCGAGTGCCCGAGCCGCTTCATCAGGTCGGCGAGGGTCGCCCCCGTCTGAGCGGCCAGGGTTGAACCCGTGTGCCGCATGTCGTGCATCGTGAACTGATCCAGCCCCGTCTTCTTCCGAGCCCGGACGAACGCCTGGTAGACCGTGTTGCCCCGAAGCGCGGAGCCGTCACGGCTGACGAAGAGCCGGTCGGGGCCGGCGTACCTCTCGATGTGCTCTCGAATCGCCGGCACGATGTGGGGCGGGATGGCCACGGGGCGCTTACCGGCCTCGCTCTTCGGGTCCTTGTCGAAGGCCACCGGGGACTCCAACAGCTCCAGCCGATTCTTCCGGACCCAGATTGTGTGACCGGTCAGGTCAACGTCACTGACTCGCAGCCCGGCCAACTCGCCACGTCGAAGCCCACACCACGCCGCGATCAGCACAGCGGCCCGATAGCGCGGCGTGATGGCCTCTACCAGGGCGACGACCTCTGCCGGTGTGGCCACGGGACGTTCGGCCGGCTTCACGACCCCGGCACTCTTGATCTGGCACGGGCTACGCAGGATCAGCCCCTCCCGGACAGCCGTGTTCATGACCATCCGTAGGAACCGGTACGACTGCGCGATGGACGTCTTACCACCCTTCCCGCGCAGCGCCGACGCGTACCACTCCCGAACCGTGGTTGCCGAAAGCGCCCGGAGTGGCACGTCCTTGAGCGAGGCCATGTGCAGCCGGAGGTTCCGCTTGCAGGTCTCTTCCCATCGAGGACCGATCTTCTCGGTGGCGACGGCATCACGTAGGACAGCCAGCGCGTAGTCGCCGAACGTTTCCCGAGCCGCACGGTCATCCAGGTGCACGCCTCGCGACAAGTCAGCCTCGACCCGGGTCAGCCAGCGTCGAGCATCGGTGGAAGTGCGGAACGTGTCGGGAGCAGGCTGCCGAACGCCGTCAGGGCCTACGTAGGACGCCTGATACTTGCCGGAGGGCAGCTTACGAATCTTGCCGAACGCACGACGGGCCATCAGAAGCCCGCCCTTCCGCCACTCCACGAAACCGTGATGGCCTCGACGCGGCCGGCAGCTATGAAGGCCTCCACGTCTTCGGGGTAGAACCGCACGAACTTTCCTACCTTCGTGAACGAGATCCGCCGCTCGGAGACCAGACGGCGGACGAAGCGCACCTCGGTCCGGAGTCGTGCGGCGAGATCTTCGACGCTCAACAGGTGGTCAGTTTTGGTCGTCATCACGCTGCCTCCTGTCCAGTTGCCGAGAGTTCTTCAAGCCGCTGTCTGGCCTGCTGGATCTGTTGTTTCCATCCGGCCCGGATGGTGATCGCGCGCATGAGACGGACGCCTTCCGGATCCAGGTCCGGGTCGTCATGGCGGCAGAGTTCGTACTCGAACCGGCTCGCCTTGTTGTCGCCCTGGTCGTCGTCGGGGAGTTCGAGGAGGGCGCGGACCCAGGCGCGGTTGTCGTCGCGGTGGTCGGTGAGCGTCTTGTTGGACCACTTGCGCGAGATGAGGACCCGCCTGCCGGTGAAGCCGAGGGTTTGGCGCTGGTGGACCTTGCCCCGGCAGTGACCTGGGCGCAGGGTCGGTGAGGCGTTCTTCGGGGCGATGCCGTACAGGAGCCAGTTCGCGCACGTCGTCGAGCACGGCAGCACGGACAGTTCGGCGTGCATCCGGTCGAAGTGCGCCCGCTGCGCGTCGTGAGACGGCGTGACGTGTTCGGTGATGTCTTTGGTCAGGTACTTGGTGACGTACCGGATCGTGCGCTCGGCATCCTTGGACCCGCTCTTGACTCCCCGGGGGTCGACGCGTCCGCAGCGCACGACGTGGGCGGGTTCGGCGTCGTCCTGGTCGAGGGCGTCGAGGGCGTCGTCCCAGGCGACCATGTCCAGCACGGCCCCGGTGTTGGGGTCGGTCCAGGCTTGGGCGTCCGGGCACCAGCGCGGCGGGGCGTCCTGGGAGTGCACGAGGTTGTCGTGTGCGGGCCACCAGACCTGGTGATACGTGCCTTCCGCGACCCGCTTGACGAGTGCCCGGGGGATGGTGCCTCGGATGGCGAAGTGCCCGTGTGGGGCCAGGCGTCGTTGGAGTTCGACGCAGCCGCCGTACTGGATGTTGAACCCGGCGGCGCGGCGGAGGTTCTGCCAGAGCCGGTCGGTGAGGCGGGCGAAGTGGATGGCGTCGAGGGCGGCCCGCCGGTAGTCATAGGTCGACGGGTCCACCGGGGTGCCGACTTTGGGGTCGTCGGGGTGGTGGGTCGAGCCGCACTCGCAGACGGGACGGTTGGCCCGCCGGGGCGAGTGGACCGGGCCGTAGGAGTCCAGGGTGACCGTGAGGAGCATGGAGGGGCGGTGTGTCTTGCCGTCGCGGGACGCGTAGACCTTGCCGACGGTGCGCCGGTCGACCTTGACCCGGGGGAGGTCTCCGACGTCCTGGCGCCGTTTGGTGGACCGCTTCCGGGCGGTCGTCTTCTTGGCCGTCGCCGTGGGCAGGGTGCCGCGTAGGCCGCATTGGGCGATCTGCGCGGCGACCTGGTCCACACCCTGGTCAAGGTCTGCGAGCTTGGCGGCGCGTTCGTCGGGGTCCATCGGGGTGACCATGAGGGCGGCGCGTTCCCACTCGAGTTCGGCCCGATAGCTGATGAGCCACCGCTCCTCCTCCGACGCCGGGCGAGGTTCGGTGGCGGGTTCCTCGGGGAGGTGCCAGCCCTCGCGGAGCTGCTGGAGGCGGAGCTTGCGGTTCTTCTCCGCGCACGGGGCGCACTTCGACGCCAGGCGGGCACCGCACGGCACTTCCAGGATCTCCGTCTTCCCCGTGGCCGTGTCCGTACGCCGCAGAGCCAGGGGGCGCAGGCACAGGCCGGCCTCGCGGGCGATGTCGCGGAGCACTTCCTTGGCCGGGGGGAACAGCATCCGGGCCGACCGCGATCCCGACCGAGGAGCAGTCTGGGCGCCGACCGGGTTGAGTTCGAGTCCGGGGAGGGCGGTCACGGTCGCGTTCATGAGGTGAAGTCCTCCCATTCGGCTAGCTCGGCGTCGTGCAGGTTGACGGCCCGTTCGGTGAACCAGTCCGCGAACGGTTCGGGGTCGGTGGTGTGGTCGCGGTTGAGTCGGAACCAGTCGGGGTCGACGTCGACCAGGAGGTGACCGTCGTAGCGCTTCACTCGTCCACCTCCTGGTCGTCGCAGGCGGCGGCGCGGCAGTCGTCGTTGCAGTACGGCCAGCCCCACGGGGCACCACACAGCAGGCATTCCGGCTCGTCGCCCATCACGCACCACCCGTCCGGGACGAGGTCGCCGTGAGGTCCGTGCGGATGTGGTCCGGCGGATCCCCCACCGATCCGAGGGCTTCGCTCAGGCACCGCCACACCGTCCACGCCTCCTCCGGGGTGAGGTGCATCCGCCGGCGCCCCGAGCCGACCGCGAGGTAGAGCTGTCCGGTCTCGGGATCCACGCGCACGGACACGGCCGAGCCCTTGGGCTGGGTGTCGGTGCCGGGGGTCCGCAGCCGGTAGAACCTGCGGGGGCTCATGCCGCACCGTCCGTAGCGTCGTCGGGGCCGGGCTGGGCAGCCTTGTTGAGGACGTCGAGGAGCGAGTCCGGCAGCAGCGTGCCGTTGACCGGCTTGACGACCGGGACCTGCTTGGCCGGCTGGTTGTCGAGCGCGGCGGGGGTGACGCCGGGGGCGGGGTAGGCCTGGGCCATGGCCCGGATCTCCTCATCCGTGACGTAGGCGGCCCGGACCCGGAACGGATCGCGGAGGACGTCGTCCTTGGCGTAGCCGACACCCGGGGTCGACAGCGGGATCCGGTCAGCGAACGCGCCCCGGTCGCGCATCCCGTCCCCGAGGAGCATGTCGACCTGCGCCGGGGTGTCCACCGCGAGGGCGATGCGGTAGGTGAACAGCCCGCGCATCGGGATGATGTCCTTCGACGGTTCCTGAACCAGCCCGAGCATCGAGAACCCCGGAGCCGCGCCCTTGGTCAGCAGCAGACCCATCGCCGTTTCGACCCGGGAGCGGATCTGCATCGGCGCGTACGCCGTCAGGGTGGCCAGCTCGTCCACGATCAGCAGCCGCAACGGGTGCGCCAGAGACGGGGTGAACTTCCGCATCCCACCACGCAGGGCCAGGGCGCGTTGGTGGGCGTCGGCGGCCTCGTGCTCGATGAGGTCGGCCATGGCGCCGAAGTCGTCCGCCTCGTACCGGGTGAACATGGCCCGCCCGATCTCCAGCTCCAGCCCACCCTTCGGGTCGATGCCGGTCACCTCGACCAGCCCGGCAGCGATGGCGGGGGCCAGGTGGCGCATGACCGACCAGATCAGCGAACCCTTGCCCGAACGCGACTTGCCGCCCACGAGGATGTGCCTCGCGAGGATCGGCAGCTCCCAGGGCGAACCGTCCTCGCGGATCCCGACCGGCACAGCAGCAAGGTTCACCCGGAGCCGTTCCGCCAAGGACCGGGGGTCGACGGGGACCTGGTCCTCGACGTCGTCGTCGGTGTAGTCGGTGACGTCCACGCCCGGGACCAGGCGCAGCAACGAGACGCCCCACTGCTTGCCCCGCGCCGGCAGGGTCGACAGCCACAGCGTCTTCTGTTCGGGAAGGGGCGTCGGGATCGGTAGGGCGGCGATGGTGTTCGCCAGGACGTCTCGGCGCTGGAACTCGACCACGGCGTGACCGGGCCGGGAGTGTTCCAGGATCCGGCAGCCCCGAGCCTTAGCGGCGGCACAAAGAGCGTCGGTGACCCGGCGGAACGCGTCGAGATCCAACCCGACCGGGACCTTCACCAGGAGCAGGTCAGCCGCAGGGGTGACCGTCACCTTCAGCAGCTTCGGAACCTCAGGATCGGCACCCTCGACCCGGACCGACAGGCGGCAGCGTGCGGCCCAGCGGGGCCAGGCGAGGGCGTAGCGGGTCCAGCGACGCCACCAGGCGGACAGGTGAGGCCCGGCGTACTCGCGGAACGAGGACGGGTGGGCGCCGCGCCACAGCAGCGCGATGACCGGCGGGGTGACGACGACAGCGGCAGCCGTCTCGACACCGGCCAACCAACCGGCCGAACCGACCACCGACGCAGCCGTTGTGGTGCGCGGGTGCGTGACGGCCCAGCGCAGGGTGAACACGGCCGTCTTGACCGTGGTTTTGGTTGTCCACCAGGTGACTTTGACCAGGGCGGTGAGCAGGTCTTCTACCGCCGATTTTTGGGCAGGCATATCCTAGACACCTCTCCTAAGATTCGCGTCTTACCGGGGAGATGGAGGGCCACCGATGCTTGCCGGCAGGTGGCCCCCCACCGTTTGTGCTGCTAGCTGCGGTTCAGGCGACGCTCCACCCAGTCGGTGGCCGCCATGAACTCGGTCAGCGCCGTGTAGGCCCGGGTCACCGGGGCGTGCAGGATCTCGCTGCGCATCTGCCCCGTCTGGCCCTTGATCCCGTCCAGCTCCACCAGCGCGTCAGCGATCGCCCTCTGCCAGCCGCGCAACGTGGAAACCGCCTCGTCCATGCCGCCGGACACCGCAGCGTCGATGTCCTTGATCGGGTCACCGCTCATAGTCGAACCTCCAGAACTCGTAGACGTTGCCGCCCCGTCAGTGACCGGGGCCGTGACCACCAGAATCGGTTTCGATGCCGACTTCGGCGCAGATGCCGGCGAGGGTGCCGGCGATGAGGACCGGGTCCTCGACGTCGACGGGACGTTCGGGCGCTTGACCGGCTTGCCGGCAGCGAGCTTCCACACCTCACCGGTCTGACGCACCGGCGCCGACCGGTAGGTGACCTTGTTCCAGACCTTCGTGATCCACCACGTGCGCGACCTGGGCCGGGATCGGGTGGCCATCAGCGGAGCCTGACGAACTTGCCATCGGCACCGCGCACAGCGGGAAGGGCGAGGGTGAGCTGGTCGGCGTCGTCAGCGCAACGACGGCCCTCGGTCAGCTCACGCACCTTCCCGCACACCTCGCAACGGCCCTTCTCCACAGCCGCCGCCGTAGTCTTGGACATGACGAACCTCCTGTTCTGTGATCAGGGGTTTTGCCAGGGTCGGGACTGACGTCCGCCAAGACTGTGAGCAGTCCCGACCCACCACGACCGGTCACTCGCCCTCGGGCGGGTTCACGGCCAGGGACAACTCCGCCTGGGCGTCGGTGAGCACGTCGATCAGCTCCCCCAGCTCGACGGCCGACAGGAACAGGTTCAACGGCCCGAGCTTGACCACCGCCCGGTTGTTCTCCGGGTGCTGCGTGACCGAAGCCGACACGCCCGTCTCCGCCGCCAGATGCACGGCGAGCCACACATTCGACGCCGAACTCGCACCGTCGCGGACCACTACGCGCCAACCTTCTTGTCCGACGCCGGAGCCGACGGGGCCGAGGACTTGCCCGGCTCCTTGAACCCGGACGCCCGGATCGAGAACTTCTGCACCCCGCGCTTCACACCGCCGAAGCTCTTCTCCTCGACCCACGGCGTCACGGTCAGGCCCTCGAACTCCACCTGCTGAAACGCCGACACCGGCGGCACCGGCATGTGCGGAGCCGAGATCTTGATCAGCACCTCCCGCGCCTTACCCTCCAGCGCCTCGTCCAGGTCGTGCACCCGCACCGACCACACCCGCAGATCCGGGTTCTGCTTGTCACGCTCCTGGTCGTCACCCTTGCCCTTCTTCTCGAAGTCCGTCACCGCCTCCGGCTTGTCCACCCCCATCACGCACCCGTTCGGGAAGATGTCCGCCATGAGCACCCGGAACCGCATACCACCGCTGATCGCCACGTCCGACCTCCGCTGTTGCCACTCGTTTGAGCTAGCCCTATTTTAGAACTGGTTCTATTGAACATCACCGTCCGGGGATCGTCAATAGAACCAGCTGTAATACTTCAGCGTGCACTCTGGGTCAGGTAGCGCTAGCCTTATTGGAGGTCAAGAGAGGGGGGCGCCGTGAGTATCGGCTACAGAGAGTTAGCCTCGGAGCTGCGAGACGCCATCAAGGCTGGTGTCTACGCGCCTGACACGACGCTCCCGAAGCAGGAAGATCTGAAGGCGCAGTACGGGGTCAACATCAAGACCATCCGGGAAGCCATCCGGGTACTGGAAGCCGAAGGGCTCGTCACCCCGGTACGCCGTCGAGGCACCGTGGTCCGGTCGCGCCCGCCCATGAAGCGCCTGGGCATCGAGCGGTACGCCAAGAGCAAGTGGAAGTTCGGCCTGGTCGCTTTCGCCGCCGACCGGGAGGCTTCCGGCCGTGAGTGGCAGCCTGGCGACCAGACGAACGCGACCCGCAGGGTTGAGGCCGATGCCGAGGTGGCCGAAGCCTACGGATTGATGGCCGGAGCACCCGTGTACGAACGTGCCCGGCTCGTGAAGGACGGCGGCGTGCCGACCCACACGCTCACCAGCTACTACCGGCCCGAGCATGTGGAGGGAACTCCGTTGGTCGACCCGAAGCCCGGACCCGCTGGCGCCGGCGGAGGGTTCGCCGTGCTCACGCTCCAGGGCTTGGAACCCGAGACGGTCACCGAGACCTTTCACGCCCGGATGCCCACCCCGGACGAGATGGAGCAGCTGGAGCTTCCCGCAGGCGAACCCGTCATGGTGCTTCAGCGCCAGACGTTCACTCGAGATGGGCAACTGGTCGAGTTCGCCCGCGGCGTGCACTCCGCCTCACGGTTCTCGTGGACGTACACGTTCAAGATGCCCGACTGAAGGACGACCGTGAACATCAAGCTGCCCCGCGAGATCGAGGCTGACGTCCAGACGCTGTGGGACTACCAGGACTTGCACCAGGAGCCCCAGCGCTGTGACGTGGGAATCGGTCTGGGCAGTCACGACCTGGGCGTGGCCGTCTACACGGCCGAGCTGTACCACCGAGGGCTGTTCCCCCGCATCGTGTTCACCGGCGCGAACGCGCCCACCACGGTCGAGCGGTTCCCGCGTGGCGAGGCGGTGCACTACCGGGAAGAGGCGATCCGGCTCGGAGTCCCGCCCGAGGTGATCCTGACCGAGACCAGGGCGACGAACACCGGCCAGAACATCGAGTTCACCCGGGACCTGCTCCGGTCCAGCGGGATCGACGTTCAGGCCGTCATGCTGATCTCACGCCCGTACCAGCAGCGCCGCGCCTACGCGACATGCAAGCTCCTCTGGCCCGAGGTCGGGGTGACGTGTGGCTCCCGCCCTCTGCCGTTGGCCGAGTACATCGAGAGCATCGGGAACGTCGACCGGGTCGTCAACATGCTCGTGGGGGACACCCACCGGATCATTGAGTACCCGAAGCTCGGATTCGCGATCCCTCAGCCCATGCCTGACGACGTACACGCAGCGTTCGAGCGACTGGTTGGCGCTGGCTTCACCACTAGGCTGGTCCGCGCCACCTGATCGCGCGACACCCGGAGACGCGATGACCGATAGCGTGCAGGACCTCGCAGAACTAGAGGACCGCTTCGAAGCCGTACGGCTGGCCACGCTCCGCATCGAGCAGGCCCGCCAGGAAGCAAACGAGCTCGCCGACCTTCGATCCCGACTCGTCAACGAGCTGCACGACGAAGGCTGGTCTTTCAGCGACATCGGCAAGAAGGCCGGACTAAGCCGCGGGCGGATCCACCAGATTCACGCCAGCTCGAATCCGGCGAAGCATCCCGCCGACGAGTGATCGAACCGTGGTGTCCGCGACCCAAGTGGTTGCCGAATTGTTCTCTACAGGATCAAGGCCGCGCCTCGCGGCGCGGCGGCCGGTGCGGCGGGCCGCCCGGCGGCAGCCGCGCCCCGGCTCTCCCTCCGGTCGGCCGGCGCACGGGAAGCCGCCGAAGAACCGGCTGTGAGCCACACCGGCCCCCGCGATCAGCCGCGAGGCGCAACGGGGTCTTTGTCTTTTGAAGAACGGCTAGGGTGGCCGCTACGTCTGCCCGCTCCGACTGGTCATTCTCGACTGTGCGAAGCCGCAGGCGGCCTGCCACGTCCACCGTTGCGGTTGCGGCCCGGCACCGGACGACGATGAGGACCAGGACGACGGCGACCTCTGACCGAGTTGCCGAAAGGTGAAAGCCTGCCCGAAGGAGGCGGTATACCCGTGCCCCGAACGTGCCCCAACGCAAGGTGATCATGGGGTTTCTGAGGTCAACAGCGGGCAATGTCCCGGGGACCATCGATCGACGGACAGCAAAACGTCCACCGGCGTTTCCGCTGGTGGACGATGCTTTAGCCCGGCGAAGAGCTAAGTGGCCAGGGGCGGGGTCGAACCGCCGACCTTCCGATTTTCAGTCGGACGCTCGTACCAACTGAGCTACCTGGCCCTGCTTTAAGTTCTGGCGAAACTGCTTGCGGTCCTGACGGGACTTGAACCCGCGACCTCCGCCTTGACAGGGCGGCGAGCACTCCAACTGCTCCACAGGACCTTGCTGGTATTGCTGATCTTACCTGTGCCCCCAACGGGATTCGAACCCGTGCTACCGCCTTGAAAGGGCGACGTCCTGGGCCGCTAGACGATGGGGGCGGCTCGAAAATCATCGCACATCGTGCGTGACTTCCGCGTTTGCCTTCCATCTAGGCCCTCGCTGGAGGCTTCGAAAGCATACGTGATGCCCCGCGGATCCTCCAACTCAGGGCATGGCTGCCAGGGGCATCTGGTTCTTGAGCTGGGGAAACAGGCGTCGGCAGGCGTTCAGGGTGCCGGAGCGGTTACCGCCGGCGTCGTGCATCAGGACGATGGATCCGGCGTGCGCCTGGGCGGTGACTGTGGCGTAGATCGCATCGGCGCCGGGCTGGGTCCAGTCCTTGGTGTCGACGGACCAGTGCAGGGAGCGCATGCCGAGGGTCCGGGCGACGTCGATCAGGGTGGGGCTCCAGGCGCCGCCGGGTTGGCGGTAGTAGCGGATCTGGGCTCCGGGGGCGGCGCGGCGGATCGCGTCGTTGGTTCTGGACAGGTTGGCGCGGATGGCGTCGGGGGACCAGGAGCCGAGGCCGAGTTCGTGGTGCCAGCTGTGGTTGCACAGGGTGTGGCCGTCGCGGACGATCGCCTGGACGAGGCCCGGGTTCTCCTGGACCTCGGTGCCGACGACGCAGAAGGTGGCCTTGATGCCGTACTGCTTGAGCAGGGCCAGGATCTGCGGCGTGTAGGTCGGGTCGGGCCCGTCGTCGAAGGTCAGCGCGGCGGCCGGCCCCCCGGTGGTCTTGATCGTCTCGTACGGGTTGAGCGGCGAGGGGGAGGGCGCGGGTGGTGGTGGCGTCGTCTTCACCGGGGGCGGCGGTGGCGGTGGTTTCGGGTCGCGCCAGGCCGCGGAGGTCCGGTCGCAGGCGACGAGGAGGGGCAGGAACAGGAGTGCGGCGAGTACCCGGCGCAACAGCATGATCAGCCCGTGATCCTTTCCGCCGCCAACCGCCCGGAGATCAACACCATCGGGACGCCCACTCCTGGCTGGGTACCGGCACCGACGAACACGACATTCGCTAGCCCAGATGCCAGGTTAGCTGGCCTAAACGGTCCAGTCTGCCCAAAGGTATGCGCAAGCGAAAAGGGGGTACCAGCTTCGCAACCCTCACGTGCCCAGTCGGTCGGGGTCACCACGTGCGAAACCTCGATCTCGGCGCCGAAGTCCAGATATCCCCGGGCTTCCAGGGTCGCCACCAGCTCACCCGCGTACCGGCGGCCGGCCAGTCCGTCCCAGGCCGGGCCGACCCGCAGGTTGGGGACCGGGGCGAGGACGTAGTACGACTGGCGGCCGGTGGGGGCCAGGGTCGGGTCCGTGCGGCTCGGGTTGCTGACCAGGAGGGACGGGTCGCTCATCACCTCGCCGCGTTTGATGATCTGGTCGAACGTCTCGTCCCAGGCCTTGCCGAAGTGCAGGTTGTGGTGCGCGATGCCGGAGTAGCTGGCCCGGGAGCCGACGTGCAGGACGACGCAGGAGGGCGAGTAGCGGAGCTGCCGGGTGGCCCGCCGGCCGAGGAGTTGGTAGGACGAGGCCAGGTCCGGGTTGAGGACGACGGCGTCGGCGGGGATCCGGGTGCCGTCCGAGGTGATCACGGCGCGGGCCCGGTCGCCGGCGAGTTCGACCTTGCTGACGGTCTGGCCGTAGACGAACTCGACGCCGTGCTTCTCGGCGGCGCCGGCGAGCGCGCGGGGGAGGGCGTGGATGCCGCCCCTGGGGAAGTACACGCCGGAGACGCAGTCGAGGTAGGAGATGACGCTGTAGATGGCCAGGGCGTCGGCGGGGGCCAGGCCGGCGTACAGGGACTGGAAGGAGAACAGGCGGCGCATTCTGGGGTCGCGCAGGTAGTCGCCGACGACCGGGCCGAGCTTGCGGAAGCCGCCCATGCCGATCAGCTTCAGCAGCTGGAGGGACACCAGGTCGCGGGGGCCGTCGAGGTTGCGGTCGATGAAGTGCCGCAGCTCCAGCTCGTACATCCGCTGGGTGTGTTCGGCGAAGCGCAGGTAGCCGTCGGCCTCCCTCGGCCCGCACACCCGGGAGACCTCGGCGGCCATGGTCGCGGTGTCGGTGTGCACGTCCAGGGTCGAGCCGTCGGGGAAGTGGCCCCGGTAGGCGGGGCCGAGCGGGATCAGGTCCAGCCAGTCCTCCAGCTTCTCGCCGACCGCGCCGAGGGTCTCGGCGATCAGTTCGGGGGCGGTCAGCACGGTGGGGCCGGTGTCGAACTCGTAGCCGCCCAGGCTCAGCCGGCCGGCCTTGCCGCCCGGGATCTCGGACTTCTCGATGACGGTGACCTGTCGCCCCGCGCCGGCGAGGCGCAGCGCACACGCCAGGCCCCCCAGCCCGGCACCGACAACGACGACATGCTCGGCTGGTCCGGTTACTCTGCGCACACGAATACCGTAGGTCCCCGGGGGTGACGATGGGCATCAGGCTGGCCGAGGCGTATGAACGCTGCCGGTTGCTGCACCGTCACCACGGTCGCAGCTACTACCTGGCGACCCGGCTGCTCCCGGCGTGGAAACGGCGGCACGTGCACGCGCTGTACGGGTTCACCCGGTTCGCGGACGAGCTCGTGGACGCGCCCGGGGTTTCCGGGCGTGCTGAGCGCCTGGAAGCGTGGGGGGAGCGGCTCGCGGCGGGCCTGCGCGGGGAGCCGATCGACGATCCGTTGCTGCCGGCTGTGATCCACACCATCCGGGTCTTCGACCTGCCGCCGGAGGACTTCGCGGTCTTCCTCAAGAGCATGGCCATGGATCTGACGATCGTCGATTATCCGACATTTGACAGTTTGCTGGACTACATGGCCGGGTCGGCGGCGGCCATCGGGACCCTGATGCTGCCGCTGCTCGGTTCGGTGGACGACGCCGCCGCCCGCGAGCCGGCCCGGCAGTTGGGCATCGCGTTCCAGCTGACCAACTTCATCCGGGACGTCGCCGAGGACCTCGACCGGGACCGGCTGTACCTGCCGCTGGAGGATCTGGCGCGGTTCGGGGTCAGCCGGGACGACCTGCGTGCGGCGGCTGCGTCCGGCCAGGTCACACCCGAGATCCAGAGCCTTGTCGGGTACGAGGTGGAGCGCGCCCGGGATCACTACAGACTCGCCGAACCGGGTATCGCGCTGCTCCAGCCGAGTTCGCGCGCCTGTGTGCGCAGCGCCCAGCGGCTGTACGCGGGGATCCTCGACGAGATCGTGCGCGCGGACTTCAACGTGTTCGCGGGCCGGGCGCGGGTACCGACGCTGCGGAAGTGGAGCCTGGCGGGGCGGGTGCTGCTCGCGGAGGCTGTGAGCCGCTGAACGGGGGCCGGCGGTGGACCCCTATGCCATCGGCGGCCACCGATGTCGGCGATGCGACGGTTGGCGCGGCTTCCATGGTCACGGAGTGTGCCAAGTACCGGACCGTCCTCTGTTCGTCGCGGGCTCGGCGACGCACACTTGTCGCTTGAGTATCTATCGCTTGGAGGGCCGGGCGATGACCATCTATTACGAGCGCGACGGTGTCCGCATCACGGAACGTTGCGTCGAAGTCGCAGGTGCCTGCTACCCCTTCGCCGAACTCGGCCGGATCGAGGTGGCACCGCCGACCGGGTTGGCCGCCGTCTTCCGGGTCGGTCGGCGCTGGGAGTTGTGGGCCGAGTACCGGGGCACGTGGGTGCTCCTCTTCACCACGGGCAGTGAACGGATCTTCGGACAGGTGGGGCGGGCGGTGACCCGGGCGCGGGAGGCGGGCCAGCCGGCCGCACGCCACCGCTGAGCCACCGACAGCGGGCTCCGGCACCTGAACCCAGGTCGCCGGAGCCACGACTGTGCACGGCATGACCGCGCCCCTCCCGAAGGCGCGGTCACCTCGTCGTGTGTACGGAACCTGTCCACTCCGGATCGTCCACTCCTAGCCGGCCGGCGCCGCCTCCACCAACTCCCGCCGCGCACCCTCCGGGGCGGAACCCGGCGACCGCGCCACGACCAACAGCGCCACCCCGACCACCGCCCACCCGGCCAGCACCAACGCCGGCGCCACCGACCCGGCCCCGTCGAAGAACGACGTCGACCGCAGCAGGCTGGCCCCGGCCCCCGGCGGCAGTACCTGCCCGATCGCGCCCCACGGGGTCGGCAGCAGTTCCGGCGCGGAGGCCAGCCCGGACAACGGGTTGCCGACCACGAACACGAGCAGCGCGCCCACCCCGATGCCCCGGGTACCGAGCAGGGAGCCGAGTCCGGTGATCGTGGCGGCCACGGCGAGGGACAGCAGGCCGAGGGCGGCGGCGTTCGCGGGGTACGAGCCGGACAGCGTGCCGGACCAGTACTGGCCCACGGCGGCGCTGAGCAGGCCGGCCCCGGCCGCGTACCCGACGACGCCGAGCAGCCGGCCGCCGCGCGACGGGACGAGCAGGATCAGCAGCGCGCTGACCGCGATCCCGGTGATCAGCAGCGGGAGGAAGCCGGACACGAACCCGGCGCCGCGCGGGTCGTCGGCCGTGGCGGGCACCACGTCCACGACGGGCGCGGGCACCGGACCGAGCGTGGCGGCCAGCTGGGTGAACAGCTGCGCGACGGCGGGGCTGGCCGCCGTCGCGACGTGCACGCTGGGGCCGGTGGGTCCGAGGACCACGGCCGCGTACGCCTCGCGGTTGCGGATCCGGGCGTCGGCCGCGGTCCCGTCGGCCACGGTGCTGATCTCGAACGCGCCGGGTCGGGCGGCGCGGATCCGGTCGGCGAGCGCGCCGGCGGCCGGGGCCGGGCCGGCGACGACCACGGGCACGTCGTGCGGGGCGGCGGTCGCGGCCGGCCAGGCGAAGAACGCGACGAGCAGCGCCTGGGTGACCACGACCAGGGCGGCGATCCCGAGGGCCTTCCGCAGCATGGGTACTCCTTAAAACGAACGCTCGTTCTCTGAAGTTCCAGCCTCTCCCCGGGTACTCCCATTTGTCAAGAATGAACGTTCGTTTTATGGTCAGGGACATGCCCCGAGTCTCCGAAGCGCACCTCGAAGCCCGCCGTGGCCAGATCCTGGCCGCCGCCCGGGCCTGCTTCGCGCGGAACGGTTTCCACAGCACCACCATGCAGGACGTGGTGCGCGAGGCCGGGCTGTCCGTCGGCGCCGTCTACCGCTACTTCCCGAGCAAGAACGAGCTGATCAGGGCCATCGCCGAGGGCGCGATCGGCAACATCACCGGCCGGCTCGACGCCGTCGTGGTCGAGCGGCCGCTACCGCCGCTCGGCACGCTGTACCGGACGATTCTCGATCTGGTCGACCGCGAGGCCGGGCCCGACGGCGCGCTCCGGATGGCCGTGCAGGTCTGGGGCGAGGCCCTGCGCGACCCGGACCTGGCCGACCACGTCTCCCAGGTCTACCGGAAGGTCCGCGAGCGGTTCGTCGCCCTCGCCGCCCGGGCCCAGGCCGACGGGCTGATCGGGCGCGGGGCCGACGCGGAACAGGTCGGCGCGGTGCTGTTCGGCATGGTGCACGGCTACCTGCTCCAGCGGATCCTGATCGGCGACGTCGACCGCGACTCCTACGCGGCGGGCATCGCGGCCCTCGTCGACCGGACCACCCTGACGCCGGGAGCCGACCCGGCGCCGTGACGCCGGCCGGGTGCTCCGCGTGCCCGCGCTTCCGGCCCTCAGCTGACCGAACCCGGTCGGCCGAACCCGGCTCTCAGCCGGCGAACCCGGTCCTCAGCCGGCCAGGAACGTCGCCCGGAACAGCGCCCTGAGGTGCGCGGCGATCTGCCGCCCCGTCCACCCGCCGGTGCCGAGGAGCACCTCGAAGACGTCGTTGGAGATCAGCGCCAGCATCATGTCCGTCGCGGTGTCCACGGTCCACGGGGCCGCGAGCAGCCCCTCCGACTCCAGCCGCCCGACGACCACCCGACACGTGTTGTGCCGCATCCGGACCGCCGCCTCCCAGTGCGGCCGGGCGTCGGGATCGCTGTCCGCCACCCGCTCCACCTGCCGGGCCACCTCCAGCACCCGGGGCACGAACCGGCCCAGGTGCGCCGCCCACTCGTCCAGCGCGCTCGCACCGTCCGGCGCGTCGAGTACCGGCAGGATCGAGCCCTCCAGGTCCTCGACCTCGTTGACGTGCTCGAACAGGGCGTCGACCAGCTCGGCCCGCCCCGCGAAGTTCAGCCGCACCGCCCGGACGGACACCCCACCGCGTTCCGCCACGGCCGCCACCGTCAACGCGGCGACCCCCTCGCTCTCGACGAGGTCCCGGATCACCTCGCACAATGCGTCCCGGATGTCGGGGCGCGAGGCGAGTTCGGACACATCGATGCCATTCATGGGTACCCCTCCCGTGGTGGTCTGCGCTGGAGCCTAGGGCCGATCGCGCCCGACGGGGCCACGCGTTCGCGGGGTTGCGGGGGTCATCCGTACGGTCAGAACTTCGTACGTTTTGAACTTCTATGTGCCGAGGTCAGTGTTTCTCGGCCGTGAACAGCGGTGAGACATTGGCCTATGTGCCTTGTCGTGATCGACAAGAAGAGGCTACGTTTGCCCGCGCATTGTGCGTTTACATCTTCTTACGGGGGAGACAAGTTGCGCTTACTTCGTGGCGCCATCATCACCACCATCGCACTGGCCGCCGCGGCGGCCGTCTCGCCGGGCATCGCCCAGGCTGAGCCCGCGGCTGCGGCCGCCGGGGCCAAGGGCACCTACACGACCCTGGCTCCGACCCGGATCCTCGACACCCGCAACGGCAACGGCGCGCCCGCCGGCAAGATCGGCCGCGCCGGCATCCTGCACCTGCAGGTCGGCGGCCGGGGCGGCGTCCCGGCGAGCGGCGTCTCGGCGGTCACGCTGAACGTCACGGTCACCTCGCCGACCGACCACAGCTTCCTCACCGTGTTCCCGAGCGGCATCACCCGCCCGACCGCCTCCTCGCTGAACTTCACGCCGGGCTGGACCGGGGCCAACTCGGTCACCGTCAAGCTCGGAGCCAACGGCGGCGTCGACATCTACAACCACGACGGCACCACCCACGTGATCGTGGACGTCATGGGCTACTACGCCGAGAACGACCAGGCGCAGTCGATGAACGGCCTGTTCCACCCGATCACGCCGCGCCGCCTGATCGACACCCGCGAGGACGCTGAGGGCGCGCTGCCGTCCGACTACTACCTGCGTTCCGCGCTGAACTTCGGCACCGACAACCCGCACATCCGCGCGTGGGCCGTCAACGTCACCTCGACCGGGGCGATCGGCGACGGCTTCCTGACCGCGTGGAACGGCGACATCAACTCGCTGCAGGAGACGTCGACGCTGAACTACCGGCGCGGCGAGACCGTGCCGAACATGGCCATCGTCCCGACCGCTCCCTGCTACGACTGCGGCAGCTTCGAGGGCTGGCCCTCGATCGGCGTGTACGCGCAGACCACCACGCACGTGATCGTCGACATCGTCGGCTTCTTCGACGACGGCACCTTCACCGGTAACGGCCTGCGCTTCGACCCGATCGCCCCGACCCGGATCGTGGACACCCGCGAAGCCCTGGGCGCCCCCGGTGCTCTCGGCCAGGCGACCACCACGAAGATCACCGCCCCGGGCACGGTCCTCAACACCGCCGACGGCGCGACCTCCAGCCTCGCGCTGAACGTCACCGCCATCAACCCGTCGATCCCCACCGTCCTCACCGTGTGGGCCAACGGCATCGACGGCCAGACCAAGCCGGGCGTCAGCAACCTGAACCCCCAGCCGGGCAGGGTCACCCCGAACGCGGCGATCACCGCGATCGGCCCGTCCAACGCGTTCAACGTGTACAACCACGGCGGCAACGTGCACCTCGTCGTCGACGTCGTCGGCCGGTTCTACTTCCCGACCGCGACCCCGGCCGGCGCACTCCGGATGGCTCCGCAGCCCTCCGGCGCGCCGAACGCCGGCCGGGCGGGCAGCGTGGGCTTCCAGTCCGCGCACGCCGCAGCCTGACCGTACGTAAGCCGCGCCCCGGGGGAGTTCCCCCGGGGCGCGGCCCCGTTTCCGGGTACCGCCGCAGAGGTGCCGTTGGTCGGACAGTCCGCGCGGTAGCGTGCGGAGATGGTGATGTCGCTGGACCTGGCCGGGCTGGCCGGGCCGCCCCGGTACGTGGTCTCGCCACTTGTCGAGCTGGGCTGGGCCTGGCACGCGATGGTCACCGACCACCACCGGCCCGGGACTGAAGCGCCCTACGGGCTGCGCGGAGAGCTCACCGACTGGTCGTTTCTGGTCAGGGCCGTGCGGGCCACCTTCCTGGCCGACCCGACGCTGCTTCCCGGGAGTACGTGGGACGAGCAGCTCGACGGTCTCGTCCGACTGCCCGTCGCGGAGTTCACCACCGCCGTACTGCGCCCGCTGGCCCGGGCCAACGGCCGTCCCGTGGTCGGTCCCGCCGGGGTCCTCAGGCTCGCCCGGGCCCGTGGTTCGGCGACCCAGGCCCTGGTCCGGTTGGTCCTCGACGAGCCCGAGACCGCACGGGTTCGGTTGGTCGCGCTGCTGGCGGCGTGCTGGAACGGCTTCTTCGCCGACCAGTGGGGCCAGGTCGGCCAGCTGCTCACCGCCGAGGCCGACCGGGGAGCGGAGCGCGGCTGGCGCGGGGTCGCCGAGTTGTCGCCGGCGATCACAGTGGACGGTACCCGTCTGCTGGTCGACAAAATTCAGAACAAGCGCCTCGTGGCCGCGGGCAGGGGCCTGGTCCTACTGCCCACGGTGCTCGGCGGGCCGCACATCTACGTCGCGGACGAGCCCGGACGGCCCATAGTGCTGCACTATCCGGTCCCGGCACCTCCGGCCGCCGCCGACAGCCGGGCGACCCTGCGCAGGCTGACCGTACTGGCCCACCCGGCCCGGCTGGAGATCTGCCGGGCCATCGCCGTCGAACCGAGGTCCGCGCGGGAGATCGCAGTGCTGTGGGGCATGGCCGAACCGGCCGTGACCAAACATCTGTCGGCACTGCGCTCCGCCGGGCTGGTCCGCACCGAACGGGCCGGGCACTTCCTCCGCTACGCCCTCAACGACACGGACATCGCCGCGCTCGGCGCCGACCTCCTGGAGGTGCTCCGCAGGTAAGTCTGCCGGAGATCGGCAGGCATTGGCCCCGGCGCTCCGGGCGGACATAGCGTCGCCCGCATGACGACCCTCCCCCTCGCCGAAGCGGTGAGCCGGCTCACCGCGGACCGTGCCCTGCTCCTGGAGACCCTCGACGCGCACCCGGACCCGCACGCGCCGTACGAGATGGCCGGCACCGACCCCTGCGAATCCCTGCACGACCTGCTCGCGCACGTCCTGATGTGGCACGAGATCAACCTGGCTGTCCTCACCGAAGCCCGCGCCGGCCGCCAACACTGGAGCCTCGACCCGCGCTGGGAGACCAGGGAGGCCGGCCGTGCGCTCAACCTCGGCGGAGTACTCGCCGGACGCGAACTGTCCACCGAGCTGCTGCTCCAACGCTTCGACCGGACGTCGACCGCTCTGCTCGACGCACTCGACGAGCAGCACCTGGAGCTCGCCCAATACGTGATGACCGGCTACAACGAGCCCTACCGGCACGCGGCCTACCACTTGCAGCCCCGCTGATTCCCCTGATCTGACCAGGTGCGTCTTCTGGGTCCGCTCGGGTTTCGCCCGGGAGGATTCAAGTTCTGGGTTCCTGGGAAGAGAGTGGCATGACTTTTCTCTTGTGGATCCTCGCGGTCGTCCTCGTCGTGTCCGGCATCTTCGCGCTGTTCCGCCGCCAGGTGCTGTGGGGCGTAGTACTCATCATCGTCGGCCTGCTCGTGGGCCCCGGCGGCGTCAGCATCTTCACGTAGGCGCCCCGGGTGCCGGCTCCCGGAGAAGTTTGGGGCCGGGCTCAACGGGTACGTAATTGTCAACAGGTAACCGAATCAACAGGGGGAATCATGACGAACATGGATCCGAACGCCAGCTTCGACGCCTGGAACTACGGCGCGCACAGCGGCTACACGGCCGGCACCACCGACCTGACCGGCTACCACGTCGAGGCCACGGACGGCAGCATCGGCAAGATCGACGAAGCGACCCACGAGGTCGACGGGAGCTACGTCGTGGTGGACACCGGGCCGTGGATCTTCGGCTCGAAGGTGCTCCTCCCGGCCGGCGTCATCCAGCGCGTCGACGCGGCCGAGGAGAAGGTCTACGTCACCCAGACCAAGGACCAGATCAAGAGCGCTCCCGGCTACGTCGCCGAGCAGCGCGACACCGACGCCTACCGCAACGACCTCGGCGGGTACTACAGCGGCGGCACGCCCCGCATCTGACAGCGCGGGGCCAACCGCCCCGTCCACAGGACTCTGACTACGCCGACGTCCGCCTACTCCCCGATCGACAGCCCGGGAGCAGGCGGACGTCGGCGTGTAGGACCTACCGGGGCGGCCCTCACACGCTGAACCGCGCTTGATCTGCCCACGCCGGGCGTCCCGGCGGCGGCCTGAGGAAATGCCCACGTTGCCGGCCGCCGCGCGGGCCGTTGGATGTGATGCTGGGGGCATGGAGATCCAAGACATTATCGAAAGCGTCGGCGCGATGGACGGGGTCCTGGTCCTCACGCCGCGACCGGGGGACGGCTCCCCGGAGATCGCCTGGGGCGACACGTTCTTCTACTACGCGCCCGACGGAGTCGTCCCGAAGGCGCAGCCGTTCGCCACCATCGTGACGAAGGACTACCCCGGCGACGACACGTCACGGCTCGACCGGCCGGACGCCTTCCGCCTGAACATCGCCGCCGGGGCGGAGGAGTTCGGCCGGTGGACCAGGTCAGGACCCACGGATCCGGGTACCGCCGACGTGATCGGCCCGCATCCGGTGTACGGCAGCCTGCACTGGCTCGCTGTCGTCAACCCGGGCCCGGAGACGGCCACGGCGGTCGACGAGCTCCTCCGCGAGGCCCACCGGCTCGCCCGCGAACGGTTCCAGCGGCACGCGAACCGTGGCCGCGCCGACGCGCGGGACGGCCAGACCGGCTGACGGGAGCCAGCACGGCCTGGCACCTGTGCGGCAGCGGCCGGCCTCGTGTTTGTAGGCGCGGTTGTCGTCGTTCAGGCGACCCCCCGAGGACGGGCGCCGTGGCGTGCTTGGATACGGCGGAGCGCCCGCTCGGCGTGTTCTGGACGACGCCCCGGCGGCCGCTCAGCACCGGTGGACGCACGAGCTGCTGGGGTGTTGGGTCGAGGTGCCCGCCAAGGTCGATTCCAGTGGCGGTGTCAGGTAGCCTGGGACGCTGAGGGCCGCTAGCTCAATGGCAGAGCAACGGACTTTTAATCCGTGGGTCAGATCTTCTATAACGCTGGGTCAGATTCCAACCAGCCCAGGTTACTTGGGGTAGTTGCCGCGCCTTGAGGCATCGCTGCGAGTGTACATATCGGTCTAGATTCCAGTCGGCCGCGTGAGATTCCGGCCAGCGTCCGAGTCTCTAGATGACCACGCGATGACCACACGCCTGTCGGCTCGAACGAGACGTCGCTTGAAGTACGCAGGTCTCGATCTTGATCCGAGGTAGGAGTTCAATGGAGCTGTCACTGAGGCTCGATCGGCAAGGAGAGCCTGTGCTCTTGGTGCCCGCCAACGTGGCTGTTGATCACCTGGCGTTAAGGGGGCCTCTTGAGACGGACCGCATCGAGGATTTGCAGATCTTGAGCTTGGTGGAGGCGCTGTCCCTCCGTGGCCAGGTTGAGCACCCGGTGTCAGTGCGCCGACCACTCCAGGACCCGCCAGACCGGATCGTTGGCCAGGGCGAGCGGGAGCATTCTGTCGAGCTCACGAATCTAACCTTCGTCGACTTCAGAAGCGACCTCGCAAAGGTTAGGCAGCTTGGCCGTCGTCTTGCGGACGAGATCCAAGCGCGATCCGACACGTTGCCTCATCTCACGGGACGCTATGTGACAGTTTCCAGCGCCGGGGACCCACCACCTAGGTCGCGAAAGGAGATTGAGGTGGCCGTGGGCCTCATCGCCAGCGCTCTCCAAGAGGACCGGGGGTTTGTCGGTGAAGGTCTCGACCTAACGAACGGTTTTCCCCAACACATGCCGCCCAACGGCATGTACGGTTCGATCGAAGGCGTCTTCGTTCAGGTCTACCCCGCAGACCAATCGCTAGGCATGGTCCCCGTGATCGCCAGTTGCCAGGCCGAGCTGCCGCTCGCCGAGATCCGCGAGTCGATCAGGCATCGCGTCGCGGCAAAAGACGACCCTCGCAACGAGGTGTTGGTCATGACCCTCGGGTTGCCTGACAAGCCGGGGTACATTTGCCCGCCGGACAAGTGGCTATTCGACTTCATCGTCGAGCACGGTCCTGGATTGCTGCCCACTCCGAAGCACCTGGATGTAGTTATATTGCACCTGTGGGGCACAGCCGAGATACTGCTGGTCTACGTGCGGCCCGGCTCGACCTTCCTGCGCCACAACTAGCGGGGCGCAGGTCGGCATCGTCCGTACCTTTGCCGGGTCAGTGGACCGCACGGCCGCGTCCCCGTCGTGACGGGCATCTCGACGGACATCGGCAAGATCCGCCGGCACTGGCCGGACATCTGCCGGGTGATCGCTTCCTTGCACACCGGCGCTCTGCCCGCGCATGAGGTGATCCCGGTGCTTCAGCACGACGGCCGGTCCACCGGGCTCGGCGAGGCCATCGGGTACTACGGCAGGATCTTCAAGGCGCTGCACATCCTCTCCTTCGTCGACGACCCCCGCTCCGCCGCGAGGTAAAGGGGATGCGCAACCTCCAGGAAGGCCGCGGCGACCTCGCCCGGCACGTCTTCCACGGCCGCAAGGGCGAGCTGCGCCGCGCTTACCGCGAAGGCCAGGAGAACCAGCTCGACGCCCTCGGCCTCGTCCTGAACTGCGTCACGCTGTGGAACGCCGTCTACCTCGACCACGCCTTGGCCGTGCTGCGCGAGCAGGGCTACCCGGTCCTGGACTCAGACGCGGCCCGGCTGTCGGCGTACATGCGCCGGCACATCAATGGCCACGGCCACGGCCACGGCCACGGCCACTACAGCTTCACCCTCCCGACCTCGGCGGGCTTCGATGGCCGCTGCGCGACCCCGACCGTGAAGGCGACGACCAGGAGTAGGCGCTCCGCCGTCCGTCGGTGTCGGGTTTCTGCGTCGTGGTTGCCGGTTGCGGTGGTTGGTCGACAATGTGCTGGTGGTGCGATCGGGTGCACGGCGATGGTGGCTGGTGGCGGGCGGGTTCGCGCTCGCGGCGGTGGCATTTGGCGTGGGCGTGTGGTTCGTCCACGCGGGGCTGGAGGACGCGGACCGTTGGGCCAGCGTGCTGGGTGTGTTCTTGAACCTGACGGGGCTGGTGGTCGCGTCGTGGAGCGCATGGTGGGCGCGTCGAGCGGTGACGGCTCCGACGGTCCCGGCAGTGCCGGGTGACGGCGGTGTGGTCAACACGGTCATCGGCGGCCGGGCCGGTGCGGTGGTGCAGGGCCGGTGCGTGGACCTGTCCGGGATGGTGCCTTCGGGTCCGGCGCCGGCCCAGGGCAGCGGGGTGTCCAACCGGGTCGAGCAGGCCGAGGTGGACCGGTTGCTGATCCAGGGCCGCGACATCCGGGGGCCCCTGCCGCCTGCCGGCCTCGGCGGGCCGGAAGGGACGCGTTCGTGACTGTGGGCTCGCCGGCGGACGGGCCGTGGCAGGTGGTGAACACCGTCACCGGCAGTGTGGTGATCGGAGCGGTCATCCAGGGGCAGACCGTGCACGTCACGCTCCCGCCTCAGGTCACTCCGGCCACCGGCGGGCTGCCGCCTGTTGTCCAGGTGTTCACGGGCCGCGACGCCGAACTCGAGGCGCTGGTCGAGGGGCTCGTACCTGGTGGCGCGGGTGGGACGGTGTTGGTGTCGGCGGTGGCGGGGATGGCCGGGGTCGGCAAGACCGAGCTCGTGCTGCAGGCCGCCCACCAGGCCCTCAAGCGGCCGGGCTGGTTTCCGGGCGGGGTGCTGTTCGTCGACCTGTACGGCTACGACCCTCAGCTGCGGCTCAGCGCCTCAGATGCCCTCGCCCGATGGTTGCAGGCCATCGGGGTGCCCGGCGAGCACATCCCCGCGCACGAACAGGACCGCGCCCGACTGTGGCGCACGGTCCTGGACGCCTACGCAGGCGCGGGCCGGCGGCTGCTGCTGATCATCGACAACGCCGCTGACACCAACCAGATCACCCCGCTGCTGCCCACGGGCTCGACGGTCCCGGTCCTGGTCACCTCCCGACATACCCTGGATCTCGACGCCCGCCTGCACACCCTTCCGGTCCTTGCCACAGGACCCGCCGTGGACCTGGTCACTGGCGTGATCCGGCTCCGCTGCAGCGCAGATGACCCACGGGCACAGGACCCGCAGCACCGGCCGGGCCTGGCCGAGTTGGCCGGACTGTGCGCGGGTCTGCCGCTCGCGCTGCGGATCGTCGCCGCGCTGCTGGCTGACCGGCGCCACCTGACCCCCGCCGCCCTCGCGGTCTCGCTGCGCGACGAGCACAGGCGCCTCGACCGGCTGCGGCGCACCGAGACTAACGGCGAGGTCGCCGTCCGCGCGGCCTTCGACCTGTCCTACCGCCATCTCGCGCCCGCACAGGCTCGCCTGTTCCGGCTCCTGCCCGTCAACCCCGGGCCTGACGTCGCCACCACCGCCGCCACCCGCCTGGCAGGCCTCACGGAAGGCGACACCGAGGTCCTGCTGCAGGATTTGCACCGCGCGCACCTGATCGAGGAGCCCGCGCCTGACCGGTGGCGCCAGCACGACCTGCTGCGGCTGTACGCGACCGAACAAGCCCCCACCACCAGCGATGAGGCCGCCACCGCTCGACAACAACTCACCACCCACTATCTGGCTTGCGTCAGCGGCGCCGATGCTCATCTACGCGCCCTGCCCGGCGACGCAGTTCCCGTCGGCTTCTCCGACCGTGAGGACGCCCTGGCCTGGCTGGACGCCGAACGACTCAACCTCGTCGCCACTATCCACCACGCCGCGGCCACCGGTGACCACCACACGGCCAGCGAGATGTCGACCCTCCTCAACGAGTACCTGTCTTTCCGACGTCACTTCACCGACTGGCTCACCCTCGCAGACCTAGCCCTCACCGCCGCCCTCGCGCTCGGCGACCGCCACGGCCAAGGCATCGCCCTGAACAGCCTCGGGACCGCGCTGCTGCAGGTGCGCAGGTTCGACGAGGCGATCGACGCCTGCCAGCGGGCCGCCGACATCTACCACGCCCTCGGCGACCGGTTCGGCGAAGGCATCGCCCGCAACAGCCTCGGAATCGTGCTGCGGGAGGTGCGCAGGTTCGACGAGGCGATTTCCGCCTGCCAGCGGGCCGCCGACATCTACCACGCCCTCGGTGACCGCCACCGCGAAGGATCTGCCCGCAACAATCTCGGGAGCGCGCTGCTGCAGGTGCGCAGGTTCGACGAGGCGATCGACGCCTGCCAGCAGGCCGCCGGCCTCCATAGCGAGCGTGGCGACCGCTACGGAGTAGGCCAGGCCCTAAACAACCTCGGGCTCGCGCTGCAGGAGGTGCGCAGGTTCGACGAGGCGATCGACGCCTGCCAGCGGGCCGCCGACATCTACCACGAGTTCGGCGACCGCCACGGTGAAGGCGCTGCCCTGAACAGTCTCGGGATCGTGTTGCGGGAGGTGCGCAGGTTCGACGAGGCGATCGACGCCTGCCAGCGGGCCGCCGACATCCTCGCCGAGCTCGGCGACCGGCACACCGAAGGCACTGCCCTGAACAGTCTCGGGATCGTGTTGCGGGAGGTGCGCAGGTTCGACGAGGCGATCGACGCCTGCCAGCGGGCCGCCGACATCTACCACGCCCTCGGCGACCGCCACGGCGAAGCCGGAGCCCGCAACAGTCTCGGGATCGTGTTGCGGGAGGTGCGCAGGTTCGACGAGGCGATCGATGCCTGCCAGCGGGCCGCCGACATCGTCGCCGAGCTCGGCGACCGCCACGGCGAAGGCATCGCCCTGAACAACCTCGGAACCGCGCTGCTGCAGGCGCACAGGCTTGAGGAGGGAATCGCCGTCCAACAGCAGGTCCTGGCGATCTGCCGCACACTCGGCGACCGCCACGGCGAAGGCATCGCCCTGAACAACCTCGGGATCGCACTGCGGCAGGTGCGCAGGTTCGACAAGGCGATCACCGCCTGTCAGCAGGCCGCCGACATCCACCGCGCCCTCGACGACCGCCACGGCGAAGCCGGAGCCCACAACAACCTCGGGACCGCACTGCTGGAGGTGCGCAGGTTCGACGAGGCGATCACCGCCCATCAGCAGGCCGCCAACATCTTCGGCGAGCTCGGCGACCGCCACGGCGAAGGCATGGCCCTGGGCAAACTCGGGAACGCACTATTGCAGGTGCGCCGATTCGACGAAGCCCGGAACTGCTGGCAGCGAGCACAGGAGGCGTTCATACAGGCTGGAGACAACCACTCCGCCGGAATCGTTCGGCAATGGCTCACCATGCTCGACCACGTATAGAGCGGGCTTTCCGCGACCCACCAGACCCTCTACTTCAGGTAACAGCCAATATCTGAAGTAGATTTCTCGAGCGACTTCAGATAGCACGATCCAGACGAGGTCCGATCTCGCCGGATTCACTTCAGATATCACGGCCGATATCCATAGGCCCGACGCACGGCGGTGTCACCGCCGCCCCACTGGCCGAGGTGGAGGCGGTTTGCGCCGGGTAGGGCACCCACCTGGCCTGGCCCCGACAGTCGCCGTGCCGATCAACACCATAGTTGGTCATATGTTGTCGTAGAACGCATGTGCTAAGCAGGTGGATTTGCGACCGCGAGATCATCACCCTGGCGGAGCCGCCATGGTCACCTCCAGTGTCTACAAGAGGACAGGGCGCCCGACCCCGGTGGAGCTTAGTGTCGATATGGACTCGGTCGAGGCGTCGACAGAGGGCGGGTTCGTCAGTCACCACGCGACGGCTTCCCCATGGGAAACCCGGCCGGCCGGTTCCGCGGCCCAGTTCACCACTACCGCGCGCCGTCTCACCCCACACGGACTTCGCTGGAGGAGTGGGCATGTTGGCAAGGACAGTAAGGAACTGCGGTGGCCTCGTCCTAGCGGTTGCGCTGGCTGTCGGCACCGTCGCGGCGGCAGCGGTGGTCAACGTCCCATCCGCGTTCGCGGACGCCGGGAACACCAGGGCCGATCCGGTGGGGACTCTGGAACTCGCGGGCTCCGGCTGGCTCGGCGGGCAGGGCGTCGATGTCTTCGGCAACGGTGCCGACCCGGCCAACACCGCCGGGTACAACTACGTCAACGGGGTCCTCTCGGGTTTCAAGTGGCAGTGTGTGGAGCTCGTCAACCGGCTGTACCTGACGCGGGGCTGGATCAGTGGCCCCTGGTCGGGCCACGGCAACCAGAAGTACGCGACCGCTCCGGTGACCCTGACGAAGCAGCCCCAGGGCGCGATCACCTACCTCAACCCTGGGGATGTGATCAGCCTGAACGGCGGCGGTCCGGAGGGGCACGCCAGCGTGGTGGCGTCGGTGTCGGGCAGCTCCGTGCAGATCGTCAACCAGAACACCGCGGCGGTGTACAGCTCGGCGATGTACGCCAACGGGTCGATCACCCTGGCCGGCTGGGCGGGGTACAGCGTCATCGGCGTGGTCCACCGCCCGACCGGAGGGGCCAGCGGCACCCACAACTCCCGGCTCACCGGCGACGTCAACGGCGACGGGAAGGCCGACGCGGTCGTCATGTTCGGCGACACCGGCGCGGCGAAGGTCGCGCTGTCCACCGGTGCCGGCTTCGGCTACCCGGGCGACTGGTCCTACGGCCACTCGGTCGGGGCGAGCCGGTACTTCCTGGGCGACGTCAATGGCGATGGCAAGGCCGACCTGCTCGGGTACCGCGCCGCCGAGGGCCGCTGGCACGTCAGCCTGTCGTCGGGCTCGGGATTCTGGTCGCCGGTCGAGTGGGCCTATGGCCACGGCATCGGCACCAGCCAGCAGTGGGTCACGGACGCCACCGGCGACGGCAGGGCCGACCTGGTCACCTTCGACGCGGGCTCTGGCGACTGGTGGGTGTCGGCCTCCTCCGGCAGTGGTTTCTGGTCGCCCGTGCGGTGGATCGCCGGTCACGGGGTCGGCAGCACCGACCAGGTGGTCGCCGACTTCAACGCCGACGGCAAGGCCGACGCCGCGATCTACATCGCGTCCACCGGCAACTGGCACGTCGCGTCGTCGACCGGGTCGGCCTTCGGCTATCCCGGGCAGTGGTCGGCCGGTCACGGCGTTGGCAGCGGTCGGCGGCTCGCTGGCGACGTCAACGGCGACGGGAAGGCGGACGCGGCCTACTACTGGCCCGGCGACGGCCGGTGGCGGATCGGGACGTCCTCCGGTGGCGGGTTCTGGACCCCGACCGAGTGGGCGTACGGCCACGGCATCGGGACCAGCGAGCAGTTTCTGACCGACGTCACCGGCGACGGCCGCGCCGACATCCTCACCTTCGATCAGGCCAACGGCGACTGGTACGCCTCCGCCTCCTCCGGGTCGGGGTTCTGGTCGCCCGCGTTGTGGATCCACGGCCACGGCGCGGGTTCATGACCCGGCTCCCCTGAGTCGGGGCGATCCGCCGTGGGCGCCCTTCGGGACGGCCGGGCTGTCTAAGCGATTCGAGAAGTCCTGCGCGAGCGTGGCCCGGGCCGCACCGTCAGGCTGGCATGGGCTTTGCACAGTTCGGGCACGTCAACGATCTCAGTGGCATGACACAACTAAGAAAGCCTTCGTCCCACCGGCCTGCAGCACGTGGCGGGGCCTTTTTCAACACGGCGGTCATCGGGTTGGGTGGCCTGTACGCCTCGACCAGGTCGTTGCCGGCGGTCGTGGTCGTCGGGCTGATCGCAGCGGTGGCCGTCTACGTCACCCGGACTCGTACGTGAAACTGCCTGAAAAATCTTGGTCGGGTTTTGCACAAGACCGTCCTGTCGATCCTCACAGTCGTCAGAGAAGGAGGTGGAGTGGACGCTAGCCGCAGCAACGATGAGTTCCCGGAGTTCTTCGGGAAGCACTACGCGCCCTTGGTCGGCTACCTGATCAAATCCGGTCTGGGTAGTGAAGCTGAGGACGTCGCACAGGAGACGTTCCGCAAGGCGTATGAACGGTGGGCAGAACTCCACACACCTCGGGCCTGGGTATACCGGGTGGCCACCCGTGCCGCCCTGGGCAGACGGGGCCACGAGGCTAAGCGCGGGTCCTGGGAACTGCGCGCGGTCCGCGGTGGCTGGTGTGCGCCGGCGAGTCCCGTCGACCCCGAGGAGCACGCGATCACCCGTTACGACCACGACGACCTGATGAGCCAGCTGACACGTCTGCCGTCCAGGCAGCGGATCGGACTGGTCCTCTATCTTGACGGCCACACCAACGTCGAGATCGCCGAGTTCATGGGAGTTGCCGAGGCCACGGTGCGCTCACAGCGGCGTTACGCTCTCCTCAAGCTCCGCGGGGATTTCCCGGGCCAGGGCAAGAAGGTGCGGCCCCTCGACGAGATGACCGCCCGGTATCCGATCATCACCCAGCAGTACCTCAATCCGGTCCCGGACCGGGGCTTCCTGGGGATGGGCAAGAAGGTGCGGGCCCTCGACGAGGTGCCCAAGCCGCACGCCCACCAGGTCCTGGTCTACCGCGTCGGCGGCCGGTACGTGCTGGACAGCTCCCGGCTCGGCATGGAGTCCGAGGACGTCCTGGCGGCCGACCACGTCACGCTCGTGGACGTGGGCCGGGACCGCCCGGTCACCGTCCGGCTCACCATCCCGTCGGCGGAGGCCGCCGACTTCACCCTCCAGGTCACGTTCGTGTGCACCGTGAACGACGCCGTGCGGGTGGTGCAGAACAACCT
>NZ_JBFAZP010000011.1:0-50886 GCF_040681875.1 Longispora sp. NPDC051575
GACTCACCCCGATCGAGTTTGAGACACTACACAAGGCCACTCAACCGGCCTGAACACCGCTAACCCCGCGAGTCAACCAAACCGGGGGCAGTCCCCAACAACCTCGCAGGCTGGCGTGGACAGGCCGGCGACACGCCAGGAGCCACCCAGGCGTTCGCCGAACTCCTCACCGACCAACTCCGCATCCTCGGATCAGAACACCTCGACACGCTCAACACTCGACAGAACCTCGCCCACCTGCGTGGACGTGCTGGCGACGCAGCAGGAGCAGCCCTAGAACTCGCCGAACTCCTCACCGACCAACATCGCATTCTCGGACCAGAACACCCCCACACTCTGACAACACGCAACAACCTCGCAAGCCTCTGCGGGCACCTCGGCAACCTAGCGGAAGCAGTCAGAGCCTTCTCCGAACTCGTCACAGACCTACACCGCATCCTCGGACCAGAACATCCCCAAACCCTCATCGCTCGCAACAACCTCGCCCTCTGGCGCGGACGTGCTGGCGACGCGACAGGAGCAACTCAAGCATTCGTCGAGCTCCTCACCGACCAACACCGCATCCTCGGACCAGAACACCCCCACACACCCGTGACTCAGCGAAACTTCGAATACTGGCGCGCCCGAGCAACGCCCCCAGCGGACGCCAACGCATGAGCGGGCAGAAGCTGCGGGGTTCGCGCGGCGTACTCAACTGATCGTTTTGGGGTGGCAAAAGGCCGGCCCGCGTTCAGCGGACCGGCCTTTGACGTGCGGGAAGACTAGGCGAGCTTCTTCGCCAGGTTGGTGGCGAGCGCCTCCAGGAACTCGTCCGTGGTCAGCCACGGCGCGTCCTTCGAGATGAGCAGCGCCAGGTCCTTCGTCATCTGGCCACCCTCGACGGTCTCGACACAGACCTCCTCGAGCGTCTTGGCGAACTCGGTCACGGCCGGGGTGCCGTCGAGCTTGCCGCGGTGCGCCAGGCCCTGGGTCCAGGCGTAGATCGAGGCGATCGGGTTGGTCGAGGTCTTCTCGCCGCGCTGGTAGGCGCGGTAGTGCCGGGTGACGGTGCCGTGGGCGGCCTCGGCCTCGACGGTCTTGCCGTCGGGCGAGAGCAGGACGGAGGTCATCAGGCCGAGGGAGCCGAAGCCCTGGGCGACGGTGTCGGACTGGACGTCGCCGTCGTAGTTCTTGCAGGCCCAGACGTAGCCACCTTCCCACTTGAGGGCGGCGGCGACCATGTCGTCGATGAGGCGGTGCTCGTAGGTGATGCCGGCGGCGTCGAAGTCGGCCTTGAACTCGGCGTCGAAGATCTCCTGGAACAGGTCCTTGAACCGGCCGTCGTAGGCCTTCAGGATCGTGTTCTTGGTGGAGAGGTAGACCGGGAAGTTGCGGTCCAGGCCGTAGCGGAACGAGGCGCGGGCGAAGTCGCGGATCGACTCGTCGTAGTTGTACATGCCCATGGCGATGCCGCCGGCGGGGAATTCGGTGACGACGTGCTCGACCGGGGCGGAACCGTCGGCCGGGGTGTAGGTCAGGGTGAGCGTGCCCGGGCCGGGGACCACGAAGTCGGTGGCCTTGTACTGGTCGCCGTGCGCGTGACGGCCGATGACGATCGGCTTGGTCCAGCCGGGGACGAGGCGCGGCACGTTGCTCATGATGATGGGCTCGCGGAAGACGACGCCGCCGAGGATGTTGCGGATCGTCCCGTTCGGGGAGCGCCACATCTTCTTCAGGCCGAACTCCTCGACGCGGGCCTCGTCGGGGGTGATGGTGGCGCACTTGACGCCCACGCCGTGCCGGAGGATCGCGTTGGCGGCGTCGACGGTGACCTGGTCGTCGGTGGCGTCGCGGTGCTCGATGCCCAGGTCGTAGTACTCGAGGTCCACGTCGAGGTAGGGCAGGATCAGGGTTTCCTTGATCTGCTTCCAGATGATGCGGGTCATCTCGTCGCCGTCGAGCTCGACGACCGGGTTCGTTACCTTGATCTTCGCCACGTCGGCGCACTCCTTCGATGAATGAGGCTTAACAGTACGAGCGTACTGCCCAGCATCGGGCTCCGGCGGGCGGGGTGACCGACGGCACTCCGGCCGGCCTCCGCCAAGCCCGACCGGGGTCCCCACTCCAGCGCGGCTCGGGCGCCCCGGCCGGGGACTCACCCAGCCAGTCGCCCGACCCAACACCCGAGGCACCCGACCACCCGACAGTGCCACTCACCCGCGACACCAGCCCCTAGATCACCGTCGTCCCGTCCGGCACGAACAGCGGACCATGCCCCGGAACCAGCCACCCCGCCACCTTCAGGACCCGCTCCCGGTTCTCCCGGAGCAGCTCCCGGTCCGGCGCGACCGGGTCGTCGGCGGGCCCGTTCGGCCGCCACCACAGGTCGCCGACGAACGCGACCACCCCGTCGGGCGTCCCGACCAGCACCGTGATGTCCTCGGGGCTGTGCCCGGGGGTGGCGATCAGCTTGACGGAGGGGGTCAGTTCGTAGCCCTCGGCGGGGCGGTCCTCCCACTGGTCGCCCTGGTAGATGGCGTGGTGGTCGTGCATCCGGGCTTGGGCGAACAAGCCGGCGTTGATGGTGTTGTCGGGGTGGTGGTGGCTCAGGACGACGTCGGTGATGTCGCCGGGCGCGACGCCGAGGGCCGCGAGGGGGTCGAGGATCCGGGACTGGCTGGCGACCATGCCCGGGTCGATGATGATCTTCCGGTCGCCGTCGGCGACGTAGGACACGGTGGCGGCGACCCCGGGGCCGGTAGACAGGGTGTAGCCGGTGGTCAGTACCTGGAAGAACGCGGTGGTGCCGCGCGGTGCGTCGGTCATGACCAAGATCCTTCCTTCGACGGGTACGCGCTGCCAGTGGCACGATTGCCATTGATCGCGGCTATCATGCCAGCCATGCGCACCGTGGCCGCGTACGCTCCCGCCGGCACCATCTCCTTCGGCCTGTCCCTGGTCGCGGAGGTGTTCCAGCCCCGGGCGGGCGTCCCCGACTTCGTGTTCGAGCTGTGCACCGACGTGCCCGGGCCGGTTGCCGTCGACCCCGGCCTGACGCTGGTGGTGGAGCACGGGCTGGACCGGCTCGCGTCCGCCGACCTGGTGCTGGCCCTGCCCGGCGTGGGCTACGACGCCTGGTCGGCCGGCTCCGTCGCCGCCTTCCGGGCCGCCGCCGACCGGGGCGCGCTGGTCGCCGGGCACTGCGTCGGGGCGTTCCTGCTGGCCACGGCCGGGCTGCTGGACGGCCGCCGGGCCACCACGCACTGGCGGTTCGCGGACCGGCTGGCCAGCCGGTTCCCGGAGATCGAGGTGCGGGCCGACGAGCTGTACGTGGACGAGGGCCGGGTGCTGACCGGGGCCGGGGCCGCCGCCGGGCTGGACATGTGCCTGCACCTGATCCGGCGGGAGCACGGCGCGGCGGTGGCGACGGCGATCGCCCGGGAGCTGGTCGTGCCGCCGCACCGGGAGGGCGGGCAGGCACAGTACGCGACGGCGCCCGTGCCCGTGGCCGGCGGCGACCGGCTGGCCGAGGTGCTGGACTGGGCGTGCGGGCAGCTGCACCGGCCCCTCGCCGTGGACGAGTTGGCGCGCCGCGCGCTGCTCAGCCGGCGGACGTTCATCCGCAGGTTCCGGGCCGCGACCGGGGTGTCGCCCGGGGCGTGGCTGATCGGGCAGCGGCTGCGGCGGGCCGAGGAGTTGCTGGAGACCACGGACTGGCCGTTGGACGAGGTGGCGAGGCAGGTGGGGTACGCGAGCGCGGCCGTGCTCCGGGAGCAGTTCGTGCGCCGCCGGGGCGTGCCCCCGAGCGAGTACCGCCGCGCGTTCGGCACCCGCGACTGACGTCCCGCGCTGGTCACCGCCGTGCCGAGCGCGTGCGGCGGCGGTACCCCGAGCGATGACGACCGGCCCCTGGCGCACTGACGCCACGCGCCCCTCGGCCAGCTGGCCCGGCGTCCGGCGGCCGGCCGCTCGGGGCCGCCGACCAGGGCCGGATTCCCCGGGCATGGCGAGGGCCCGCAGCCACCGGCTACGGGCCCTCTCAGACTGGAACTACAGGGCGGCGACGTCCGCCTGCTTGGCGCGGACCGCCTCGGCGGCCTCCTTGAGCCCGGCGAGCTCGGTGTCCGTCAGCACGGTCTCGACGACCTTGCGGACCCCGGTCGCGCCCAGCTCGGCCTCGACGCCCAGGTAGACGCCCTCGATGCCGTACTCGCCGTCGACCCACGCGCAGACCGGCATGACCGCGCCGGAGTCCTCCGCGACGGCCTTGGCCATCCGGGCGGCGGCGGCGGACGGCGCGTAGTACGCCGAGCCGGTCTTGAGCAGGGCCACGACCTCGGCGCCGCCGTTGCGGGTGCGCACGACGAGCTCCTCGATCTTCTCGGCCGGCAGCAGGTCCGCGAGCGGCTTGCCGTCGACCGTGCAGCGCGACGGCACCGGCACCATCGTGTCGCCGTGCGAGCCCAGGGTGAGGGTCTTCACAGAGGCGACCGGGACCGCGAGGGTCTCGGCGACGAAGTGGGTGAACCGGGCGGTGTCGAGCATGCCGGCCTGGCCGAGGACCCGGTTCTTCGGGAACTGGCTGGCGAGCTGCGTCAGCGCGGTCATCTCGTCGAGCGGGTTGGAGACGACGATGATGACGGCCTCGGGGGCGTGCTTGGCGACGTTCTCCGCCACGCTCCGGACGATCTTGGCGTTGACCTCGATCAGGTCCATCCGGCTCATGCCCGGCTTGCGGGGCAGGCCGGCGGTGATCACGACGACGTCGGAGCCACTGATGGCCTCGTAGCCCGAGCCGTCGACGCCGGTCGTCTGGCCGACGACCTTGGTCTCGAAGCCCTCGATCGACCGGGACTGGTTGAGGTCGAGGGCCAGGCCCTCGGCCTTGCCATCGACGATGTCCGTGAGGACGACGGTGTCGAAGACGTTGTACTCAGCGAGCCGCTGCGCGGTCGTGGATCCGTAGAAACCGGCGCCGACGACGGTGACCTTTTTTCCCATAGCATCGGACGTTATCAGCAGGTCCCGGCGACCGGTTCTCCCGTGCCCGTCCAGACGTACACGTCACTCACCCAGGTGCCGTCCGTGAGTTTGTCCCACAGGGTGCTGCGGTACCCGCCACGGCCGGCGTGTTCGGTGCCGGTGGCCGAGCAGGCGATCGTGACGGTCTCCCCGTCGGCCACGGTGCCGACGACCGGCTGGGTGGTGCCGGGGCCGGCCCGGCGGTTGAGCGCGGTGCCGCCGTCGGTGTCGACGAGGCCCTGGTTGAGGGCGAGCGCGCCGTAGTTGTTGAGCCGGTTGCCGACGTTCGCCCTGGTGGAGCCGTGCATGGCGTACCCGTCGTAGTCGGAGCCCTGTGCTCTGATCACCCATTTGCCGAACACGTAGTGGTCGATGGGCGTGTAGGCACCGTCCCGGCGCAGGGAGAAGTGCACGTGCGCCCCGGACGAGGAGCCGCCGCAGGAGACGTCCATGCCGATGTCGCCCACGTAGTCGCCCTCTGCCAGCTGGGCGCCGTTGGCCGGGAGGTCGCCGGCGAGGTGGTAGTAGTCGGTGGCCAGGCCCCGGTCGTGCACGACCCGCAGCCAGCCGCGTTGCGAGTCGCACATCCGGTAGGCGAGCCCGCCGCCGGCCGCCAGCACCCGGCCGTCGCCGCCCGCGAGGTCGATAGAGCTGCGGGCGCTCCCCGACATCGGGTGCGGCCCGCCGGTGTAGGACCAGCTCTGGCCGACCGCGTAGGGCAGCCGGAGCGCGGTGCGGTAGTCGGAGCCGGACTTCGCCGGGAACCGGGCCGGGGGCGCGGCCCCGGTCGGGGTGGGCCTGGCCTGGCCGAACACCCGGCGCTCGACGGCGCTGAGGATGGTCATGCCCTGGGCGAGGTCGGCGAATCCGGGGTCGCCCTCGAAGACGGTCCTCCCGTCCCGGAGCAGGAAGAGCCAGCCTTCCGGGTACCCGGTGCCGCCGGGCAGGACGGCCGAGCCGAGCGCGCCGGTGGCGGCGGTGCCGCGCAGTACCGAGACCCGGATCTCCCGGTCGCTCTCCAGGGTGAGTTTCGCCCGCAGAGCGGTCGCGACGGTGTCTTCGAGGGGGTCGGCGGCCCGGGCCGGGGCAGCCGGCGTGACCAGTAGCGTTAATACTGCAAAAAGCGCAATCTTCCGCATCGTCAGATCATGGACAAATCCGGCGTGTTTGTGGGGGAATTTGATCGGCGTGTCGCGTTTGATGATTGAAGTTGCTCGAACTTGTTGACTTGTGAGCTAGAACACGCTAGAAATCGACTAACTTCATCAGGCTCGGACACAGGAGTCTCCATGCGCGGCCATCCCCCTCTGGTTCTCGCCGCCGCCCTCACCGGCGCGACGCTCTCGATCCCGTTACTCGCCGCCCCCGCCCAGGCCGGCACGCCCGTCACGATCCAGTCCTCCGCCCTGTCCGTCCGGGTCGACAACGCCTTCCCCCGGGTCATCGACTACACCGACAGGGCCAGCGGCTACCTCCTCAACGGCAACGAGGACCCGCTCACCCAGATCACGGTCAACGGCACCGCGAAGACCCCGACCGTGACGGGTACGGTCTCCGCCGACCGGGTCGACTACTCCCTGGACCTCGGCGCGGGCGTGGTGGTCGCGGCGCGGATCTCGGTGACCGGCTCCACCGTCGAGTTCCGGGTGACCGGGATCACCGACCCGAACGCCACGGTCAAGACGCTCGCGATCCCGAACCACAACCTGGTGTCGGTCCGCAGCGACCAGGCCGGCGCCGCCGTCACGACCACCCGGATGTGTACCGCGACCCCGGCGTGGATCACGGCGAACACCGCCCCCGCCAACTGCAACAAGGCCACGACGAAGTCCGGTGACACGTTCACCGCGCTGACCAGCTCCACGGCGGCGGACTCCACCCCGCAGGGCCAGATGTACGCGATCGTCAACACCGGCCAGCTCGCCGCCTCGATCGCCACGAACTCCTACTACGACGAGCCGTCCGGCGCCACCTCCAACGAGAACGCCCGGGTCTACAAGCAGGTCGTGGACAAGGGAACCTACCGCCGCGCCGGCCTGTGGAGCGGCGACTGGCTGTACCGGCCGAAGGGCGCGCCCGCCACCGAGCCGCTGCCGTTCGCGAAGGTCGTCGTCGCCCGGGACCGCAACGCCGACTCCGCCGTGGACTGGCAGGACGGCGCGATCGCCTACCGCGACATCATGACCAACCCGCAGGGCTGGCAGGACACCCCCGACCGGGTCGTGCAGCGCATCCCGATGAACTTCGCCTCCCAGGCCACCCACCCGTTCCTGCAGACCCTGGACGAGACCAAGCGGGTGGCACTGGCCACCGACGGGCTGGGCCAGTTCGTGCTGCTCAAGGGGTACGCGTCCGAGGGGCACGACTCCGCGCACCCCGACTACGGGCTGATCGGCGCGCGGCAGGGCGGCGCGGCCGACCTGAACACGCTGACCACGCTCGGCTCGGCGTACAACGCGGACTTCGGCGTGCACATCAACGCCCAGGAGGCGTACCCGGTCGCGCAGTCCTTCACCGACGCCATGGTCACCTCCGACTCGGGCACCAAGTCCGGCGGCTGGAACTGGCTCGACCAGTCCTACGTGATCAACCACCGCAACGACGCCAACACCGGCAACCGGGCCGCCCGGCTCCAGGAGCTCAAGACGGCCGCCCCGGACCTGAAGTTCATGTACGTCGACGTCTGGTACCGCGACGGCTGGGAGTCCCGCAAGCTCGCCCGGGAGATCAACGACCTCGGCTGGCAGGTGGCCACCGAGTTCCCGGACAAGTTCGAGGAGAACTCGCTGTGGAACCACTGGGCCAACGACGTCAACTACGGCGGCGGTGACCTCAAGGGCGTCAACTCGCAGGTCGCGCGGTTCATCCGCAACCACCAGCGCGACGACTGGCTGGCGCGGGACCCGATGCTGGGCGGCGCCGAGAACGAGGCGTACGAGGGCTGGCAGGGCAAGAACGACTTCACGGCGTTCATGAACACCACCTTCGGCACGAACCTGCCGACGAAGTACCTCCAGGGGTTCCAGGTCCAGAAGTGGGCCGCGAACCGGATCGACCTGACCTCCGGGGTCAACGTGACCCTGTCGGGCGGCACCCGCACGATCAGCAAGGACGGCCACCCGGTACTCGTCGGCAAGAACTACCTGCTGCCGTGGGACCAGAGCGCCGAGTCGAAGCTGTACCACTGGAACGACGCGGGCGGCTCCTCGACCTGGTCGCTGCCGACCTCGTGGGCGGCCAACTCGACCGTCAAGCTGTACAAGCTCACCGACACCGGGCGGCAGTTCGTCCAGGACCTCACCGTCACGTCCGGGCAGGTCAGCATCACCGCCACGGCGAAGACCGCCTACGTGGTGTACCCGACGACCGCGCCCACCCAGGGCGACGTCAAGTGGGGCGAGGCCCAGGCGCTCAAGGACCCGCGGTTCTACTCCGGCAACCTGTCCGCGTGGACGACCAACGGGGCGACTTCCGTGGTGCGCAGCACCAAGGGCCAGAACGAGCTGGTGTTCGGCTCCGGCGCCTCCAGCGTCGCGCAGACCCTCACCGGGCTCGCGGCCGGCACCTACGCGGCCAGCGTCAACGTGAAGACCTCGGGCGGCCGGAAGGCGACCCTCGACGTCGGCGGGGTGTCCAACTGGACCACCTCCTCGACGTTCACCAACAACATCGGAGCCGATGACAAGTACGGCACCACGGCGCAGAAGATGCAGGTCCTCTTCGACGTGGCCGCCGGCGGCACCCCGACCCTGACCCTGTCCGCGGCGGCCGGCACCTCGGCCGTGACCTTCGACGACGTGCGGATCTTCAGGACCGCCCGCACCGCGCAGGGCACGCACCACTTCGTCGAGGACTTCGAGAACACCAACGGCGGCTGGGGCCCGTTCGTCGGCGGACCCGGGCACGACAAGGACCCGCAGACCCACGTCGCCCAGAAGCACGCGCCGTACACCCAGGCCGGGTGGAACGGGAAGCTCGTGGACGACGTGATCGCCGGAAACAACTCGCTGAAGACGCACGTGGAGTCCTCCGGGCTGCTGTACCGCACCCTGCCGCAGACCCTGCGGTTCACGCCGGGGCGCAGGTACACCGTGAGCCTGAAGTTCGAGAACGGATTCGCGAACGACCACGCCTTCGTGGTCGGCGACGGGGCCACCACCCTGACGACGGACAACTTCGGCCAGGCCCGCACCGCCACCGCCTTCACCAAGACCTTCGACGCGTCGGCCACCGGCGAGTCGTGGATCGGCGTGACCAAGGTGAGCGGCAACCAGGACCCCGACCACGACTTCATCCTCGACGACGTGGTCGTGGACGACATCGGGCCGGGCACCGGCGGCGGCTCCAACCGGGTCGACCAGTCGACCATGACCGTCACCTCGTGCGACAGCGCGGAGAGCACCAACGAGCAGGCCCCCTGCTCCAACGTGCTCGACGGCAACTCCGGCACCATCTGGCACACCAAGTGGTCCGGCACCGCCGCGCCGATGCCGCACGAGATCGTCCTCGACCTCGGCAGCGCCAAGTCGGTCACCGACCTGTACTACCTGCCCCGGCAGTCGCAGGCCAACGGCCGGATCGCCAACTACGAGGTGTACGTCTCCACCGACGGCACCACCTGGGGCACGGCGGTGAAGACCGGCACGTTCGCCAACAACACCACCGAGCAGACGGCGAACTTCCCGGCCAAGACCGGCCGCTACGTCAAGCTGCGCGCCACCAGTGAGGTCGGCGGCAACGCCTGGACCGCCGTCGCCGAACTCAACATCGGCGTCGCGTCCACCACCCCCGCCCGGATCAACCAGGCCGGCATGTCCGTGCACTCCTACGACAGCCAGGAGACCTCGGGCGAGAACGGCGCGGCGACCAACGTGCTCGACGGGAACTCCGCGACGATCTGGCACACCCAGTGGTCGGGCAGTTCCCCCGCGCTCCCGCACGAGGTCGTGCTCAACCTCGGCGCGAACTACAGCGTGACCTGCCTGCACCAACTGCCCCGCCAGACGGGTACGAACGGCCGGATCGCGGGCTACGAGGTGTACGTGTCCACCGACGGCGTGACCTGGGGGTCAGCGGTGGCCACCGGCACCTGGACCAGCGTGGCCACCGAGCAGTCCGCGTGCTTCACGGCCAAGACGGGCCGGTACGTGAAACTGCGGGCCACCAGTGAGGTGAACGGAGCTGCCTGGACGTCAGTGGCGGAACTGAACGTCACAGGAGTGCCGGCCTAGCCGGTAGGAAGAAGAACGGGCCCACCCTGGCGGGGGTGGGCCCGTTCTCGTCATGCGACGACGTGCTTGAGCTCGGCGAAGTGGCACGCGCTCGGATGCGGGTCCGGTGCGCGCCCGATGAGCAGCGGCTCCTCCGACGCGCAGATGTCCTGCGCCTTCCAGCACCGGGTCCGGAACCGGCACCCCGACGGCGGGTTGGCCGGCGACGGCACGTCACCCTCCAGCCGGATGATGTCCCGGTTGCGCCGGGCCGCCGGGTCCGCCACCGGCACCGCCGACAGCAGCGCCTGGGTGTACGGGTGCGTCGGCCGCTCGTAGATCTCGTCCTCGGTGCCGATCTCGACCATCTTGCCGAGGTACATGACCCCGACCCGGTCGGAGATGTGCCGCACCACGGACAGGTCGTGCGCGATGAAGATGTAGGACAGCCCCATCTCGCGCTGCAACTTGCCGAGCAGGTTGATCACCTGGGCCTGGATGGACACGTCCAGGGCCGACACCGGCTCGTCGCACACGATCACCTCGGGCCGCAGGGCCAGGGCCCGGGCGATCCCGATCCGCTGGCGCTGGCCGCCGGAGAACTGGTGCGGGTACCGGTTGATGTGCTCCGGGCTGAGCCCGACCAGTTCCAGCAGCTCCTTGACCCGGCGCTCCCGGTCGCCCTTCGGGGCCACCTCGGGGTGGATCTCGTACGGCTCCCCGATGATGTCGCCGACGGTCATCCGCGGGTTCAGCGAGGTGTACGGGTCCTGCATCACCATCTGGATGTTCCGCCGCACCTTGCGCAGCCGTTCACCCTTCAGGCCGAAGATCTTCTCGCCCTTGAAGGTGACCGTGCCGTCGGTCGGGTGCTCCAGCTGCATGATCAGCTTGGCGAGGGTCGACTTGCCGCAGCCGGACTCGCCGACGATGCCGAGCGTCTCGCCCTTGTTCAGCTCGAACGACACCCCGTCGACGGCCTTGACCGCCCCGACCTGGGTCTGGAACAGGATGCCCTGCTTGATCGGGAAGTGCTTCACCAGGTTGTCGACCTGGAGGATCGGCTCAGCCATGAAGGACCTCCTCGGCGAAGTGACAGGCGCTCGTCCGGCCGTTGTCCAGGACCAGCAGCGGCGGGACGACATCCCGGCAGACCTGCTGGACCATCGGGCAGCGCGGGTGGAAGGCGCAGCCCGTCGGCGGGCGCATCAGGTTCGGCGGCAGGCCCTTGATGGTGGCCAGTTCCTGGCCCTTGGAGTCCAGCCGGGGAATCGACTCCAACAGCCCCCGGGTGTACGGGTGCGCCGGCTTGGCGTAGATGTCGTGCACGTCGGCGTGCTCGACGATCCGGCCCGCGTACATCACGGCGATCCGGTCGGCCACGTCCGCGACGACACCCAGGTCGTGGGTGATCAGGATCAGGCCCATGTTCAGGTCCCGGCGCAGCTCGGCGAGCAGGTCCATGATCTGGGCCTGCACGGTCACGTCGAGGGCCGTGGTCGGCTCGTCGGCGATCAGCACCTTCGGGTCCTGGGCCAGCGACATCGCGATCATGACCCGCTGGCGCATGCCGCCGGAGAACTCGTGCGGGTAGTTGTGCAGCCGCTCCTTGGCCGCCGGGATCTTGACGAGTTCCATCAGCTCGACGGCCCGCCTGTACGCGTCCTTCTTGCTGAGCCCGTCGTTCTTCCGGAGCGCCTCGGAGATCTGGAAGCCGACCGTGAACACCGGGTTGAGGGCGGAGAGCGCGTCCTGGAAGACCATCGCGATCTCCTTGCCACGCAGCTTGCGCCGCTCCTCCTCAGGGCTCGTGAGCAGGTTCCGGCCGTTGTACCGGATCTCGCCCTTCGTGATGAACCCGGGCGGCATGTCGAGGATGCCCATGATCGCCTGCGCGGTCACCGACTTGCCGGAGCCCGACTCACCGAGCACGGCGAGGGTCTCCCCCGCGTCCAGGTGGTACGAGACGCCGTTGATGACCCGCGCGACCCCGTCCCTGGTCCGGAACTCGATGTGCAGGTCGTCGACTTCGAGAAGATGGTTACTCATGGTCACCGGAGCCTCGGGTCGAAGGCCTCACGCACGGCGTCGCCGAGCATGATGAACGCCAGCACGGTCAGGGACAGGAACACCGACGGGGCCACGAGCGGAATCGCGCTCTCCCGGACCCGCTGGGTGGACTCGGAGATGTCCTTGCCCCAGGAGATGATCGGGTCCTTGAGGCCGACGCCGAGGAAGGACAGCGTGGCCTCGGCGGTGATGAACGCGCCCAGGGCGATGGTCATCACCACGATCACGGGGGCCATGGCGTTCGGCAGGATGTGCTTGAGCATGATCCGGCCGTTGCTCGCGCCGAGCATCCGCGCCGCGTGCACGTAGTCCTGGTTCTTCGCCGAGATCACCGAGGACCGCACGATCCGGGCCGCCGTGGTCCAACCGAAGATGCTGAGGACGACGACGACGAGGAGCAGTTGGCCCCAGTACCCGTCCTCGGAGCTGGACCGGGCCTTCAGGGCCACGATCGCGGCGAGCAGCAGCGGGATGCCGAGCACGATGTCGATGATCCGGGCGAGGATCGCGTCGAGCAGGCCGCCGTAGAAGCCGGCGAGCATGCCGACCACGACCGCGATCAGCCCGGCGAGCAGCGCCGAGTAGAAACCGACCTGCATCGAGGTACTGGCGCCGTGCACCGTCCGGGCGTACACGTCGCAGCCCTGGAGGTTGTAGCCGAAGATCGCGTCGCCGCTCGGCCCCTGCATCGAGCGGGACAGCTCGCAGGAGTGCGGGTCGGCGGAGCTGAACAGGCCCGGGAAGGCCGCCATCACGACCATGACCAGGATGACCAGGGACGAGATGATGAAGACCGGACTGCGCCGCAGGTCGCGCCAGGCGTCGCCCGCCAGGCTGCGGACCTTGCTGGTGTTGTCGGGCTGGTTCGGTGCGCCGGTGCTGCCGGCCGGGCCGGGTACGGCCGCGTGGTTCTCCGACGCGGCGATGGTTTCGAAATCACTCATGCCGGCCCCCTCTACGAGTAACGGATTCGCGGGTCGAGGACGGCGTACAGGATGTCCACGAGCAGGTTGGCCAGCAGGTAGACGACGACCAGCACGCTGACGATCGTGACCACGACGGGGCCGTCGGACAGGTTGATGCCCTTGAAGAGCTGGAAGCCGACGCCCGGGATGTTGAAGATCCGCTCGGTGACGATCGCGCCGCCCATCAGGTTGCCGATCTCGACACCCAGGAAGGTCACGACGGGGATCAGCGAGTTGCGCAACACGTGTACCCCGATGATCCGGGTCTTCTTGAGGCCCTTGGCCTTGGCCGTGCGCACGTAGTCGGAGCGCAGGTTCTCCGCGACCGAGGTCCGGGTGAGCCGGACGGCGGTGGCCAGGGCGAGCGCGCCGAGCACGAAGCCGGGCACGATCAGGGTGGCGATGCCCTTGTCGGCGTCGTAGCCGGGCGTGAACCAGCCCCACTTGCCGCCCGGGAACGTGCTCAGCATCAGGCCGATCACGAAGCTCGGGATGCCGATCACGACCAGGGTCAGGAACAGCGTGACGTTGTCGAACACGCCGCCGCGCCGCATGCCGGCGATCACGCCGCCGACGACGCCGAGGATGACGACGAAGACGAAGGCGATCGCGGCGAGCTGGATCGTGTAGCTCCACGCCTCGCCCAGGATCTCGGCGATCGGGCGCTGGGACAGCGAGTCGCCGAGGTCGAAGGTCAGCAGACCCTTGATGTAGTACCAGTACCGGACCAGGAAGGGCTCGTCGAGGTGGAAGTCCCGCGTGAGCTTGGCCTTCACCGCGTCGTTGAGTTCCTTGCCCTCGCCGGCCAGCGAAGTCAGCGGGTCGCCGGTGGCGAACATCATCGAGTACACGATGAAGGTGGTGCAGAAGAACGCCAGCACCATCTGGAGCAGGCGTCGAACTATGTAACGGAGCATGGTTCCTCCGACGAGAGCCGGGTCCGGCCTGGGCAACGACAGACGACGCTGCCCGGCAGCGCGCGACGGGCGCGAGCTGACCGGGCAGCGTCGGTGATCACTTGGTGTCGAGCTTCAGCAGGTCGACGTGGCCGCGGGCGTCGACGAAGACGTCCTTGACCTTGGTCGAGTAGCCGTAGACGTTCTGACCGAAGAACAGCGGCGCGACCGGGACGTCCTTGGCGAGCAGCGCCTCGGCCTCCTGGTACTTGCGGATCGCACCGTCGGCCGTCGCCTCCTGGTTACCGGCGGCCACCAGGGCGTTGAACGCCTTGTTGTCGTAGCCGTAGTAGTTGGAGGAGCCGCCCGTGCCGTACAGCGGGTCGAGGTAGTTCTCCATCGAGGCGTAGTCCATGGACCAGCCCATCCGGAACGCGCCGATGTCCTGCTTGGCCTTGGCCTTGGTCCGCAGGTCCGCGAACTTCGGCTCGCCGGCGCCGACGCACTTGATGCCCAGGTTCTTGATGAGCTGGTTGCAGACCGCGTCGACCCATTCCTTGTGGTCGCCGTCGACGTTGTACGTGATCGTCACGGTGCCGCCCGGGAAGCCGCCCGCGCCGTCCAGCAGGGCCTTCGCCTTGGTCGGGTCGAACTTGACCGCGTCGCCACCGGCACCCGGCTTGTAGCCCGGGACGACCGGCGAGACGAACGAGTCGGCGGCCTTGCGCGAACCCTTGAAGATCGTCTTCACGATCTCCTCGCGGTCGATGGCCATCGAGATCGCCTTGCGCACGTCGGCGTTGGCGAACTTCGGGTTGTAGACCGGCAGGGCCATGAACGTGAAGCTCGAGCTCGGGCTGGTCTTGTACCGGTCCCCGAGGTCAGCGGTCGCGCTGCTCAGCGAGGAGGTCGGGATCGTGGTCATGATGTCGTTCGTGTTGGCGAGCAGCTCGGAGTACTGAGCGGTCGCCTGCTGGTAGATCTTGAACGCGATGCCCTTGACCTTGGGCTTGGTGCCCTTGTAGCCGTCGTACGCCTCGACCTCGACCTTCTGGTCGTGGGTCCAGGTGCCCTTCATCTTGAAGGGGCCGTTGCCGATCGGCGCCTCGTTGTACGCCTTGACGTCGGTGAAGGCGGCCTTCGGCATCGGGTAGAACGCGGTGTACCCGACGACCGACAGCCAGTCCGCGAACGGGGCGTCGAGCTCGACGGTGAAGTTGAGGTCGTCGACCTTCTTCAGCCCGGCGAGGGTCTTCGTGGTCGGGATGGCCTTGGTGTCGGCCGGGTTCAGGTCGCCGTAGCCCTTGATCTTGGCGAAGAAGTTGTTGCTCTCCTGGCCGTTCGGGCCGTACGCGCCGTAGTTCCACGCGTCGATGAAGCTGTCGGACGTCAGCTTCTCGCCGTTGTGGAAGGTGTAGCCGTCCTTGATCTTGATCGACCAGGTCTTGCTGTCCTTGGTCTCGATCTTCTCGGCGACGTCCAGCTCGGCCTTGTTCGTGGTGGGGTTGATGTCCACCAGACCGACGAACAGCGCCTCCAGGACCTGGCTGCCCGAGGTGTCGTTCGTGTTGGTGGGCGTCAGGAACTTGGGCTCAGCGATGCCGATGCTGACCGTCCCGCCGCTCTTGCCGGAATCCGAGCCGCTGTTGCCACACGCCGTCAGCGCGATGGCAGCTGCGACGGGAACGGCAACCAGTGCGGCAATCTTGCGTACCTGCATTGATCCTCCTCGTTTCCATCACGCTGTGCCACCGTTGCCGCGTATGGACCGATGGACAGCCAAGCAAACGTAAAGTCCACTCCACTGCACCGGCAAACCAGAACGATCACGGGACCGTAACGATGATCAGTTCAACTATTTGCAGAACCTCCGTCGAGATGGTAGTGGATTTCCGGCACATTCATGGCATGTATGTGCCGTATTGCGTGGTTTAACGCTATACCCCATGCTGTGGCAGAGGTCGCAAGATTGAGGATTATCTATCATAGGTAACTCATGGATAAGTGGATAAGAAGGGATTCCGGGGAGTTAAGGTCCACTCTCGACTACACAGAGTGATGAATGCCATGACATCGAAACCGGCCGTGGGCCCGGCGGTCGAGGTGACCGCCGGACCACATGGACACCGTTACTTGGTCTCGATCTTCAGCAGATCGACCCTGGTGAACGGGTTGACCTCCACGTTGGTGACCTTGGTGGAGTAGCCGAAGACGTTCTGGCCGTAGAACAGCGGGGCGACCGGGATGTCCCGGGCGAGCATGTCCTCCGCCGCCTGGTACTTCTTGATCGCGCCGTCCGCCGTCGCCTCCCGGTTGCCCGCCGCCACGGTGTCGTCGAACTCCTTGTTCGCGTAGCCGTAGTAGTTCGAGGAGCCGGTCGTGGAGTACAGCGGGGTCAGGTAGTTCTCCATCGACGGGTAGTCCATCGCCCAGCCCAGCCGGAACGCCCCGATGTCCTGCTTCGCCTGCGCCTTGGTCCGCAGGTCCGCGAACTTCGGCTCACCGGCGCCCACGCACTGGATGCCCAGGTTCTTGATGATCTGGTTGCACACCGCGTCGACCCACTCCTTGTGGTCGCCGTCGACGTTGTAGGTGATCGTCAGCGTCCCGCCCGGGAAGCCGCCCGCCTTGGTCAGCAGCTCCTTGGCCTTCGCCGGCTCGAACTTGCAGCCCTCGCCGCACGCGTCGGCCCGGTAGCCGGGCACCACCGGGGACACGAAGGCGTGCGCCGGGGTGCGCGAGTCCTTGAAGACGACCTTGGTGATCTCCTCGCGGTCGATCGCCATCGAGATCGCCTTGCGGACGTCCACGTTCGTGAACTTCGGGTTGTACAGCGGCAACGCGATGAACGTGAACGACGAACTCGGGCTCGTCTTGTACCGGTCCCCCAGGTCCGTCTTCGCGCTGGACAGCACCGAGGTCGGCAGGGAGGTCATCACGTCGACCGTGTTGGCGAGCAGCTCGGAGTACTGCGCCGTGGGCTGCTGGTACACCTTGAAGTTGACGCCCTTGATCTTGGGCTTCTCGCCCTTGTACGCGTCGTACGCCTCGACCTCGATCTTCTGGTCGTGGACCCACGTCCCCTTCATCTTGAAGGGCCCCTGCCCGATCGGCGCCTCCTTGTACGTGTCCATGCCGGTGAAGGCCACCTTCGGCATGGGCACGAACGCGCTGTAGCCGAGCACCGAACGGAAGTCCGCGTACGGCTCCGTCAGCGTGATCGTGAACTCCGTGTCGCTGACCTTCTTCAGGCCGGACAGTTCCTTGGTCGGAGGGGTGGCGTTCTTGTCGGCGGGGTTGAGGGCCGCGTACCCGTCGATCGAGGCGAAGAAGGTGTTGTTCTGCTGCGCGTTGGGGGCGTAGGCGCCGTAGTTCCACGCCGCGATGTAGTCGTCGGCGGTGACCTTGTCGCCGTTGTGGAACGTCCAGCCCTCCTTCAGCTTGACGGTCCACACCTTGCTGTCGGAGGTACTGATCTTCTCGGCGGCGTCCTCGACGGCCTTGTTACTCGCGTCGAACTTGACCAGGGGCGTGAACAGCGCGTCGACCACCTGGCCGCCGGCCGTGTCGTTCGTGTTCGTCGGGACGATGAACCTCGGCTCACCGATCCCGATGCTGACCGTCCCGCCACTGCTGCCGGAGTCCCCGCCGCCACAGGCCGCGAGGGCCACGCTGGCGATGACGGGTACGACAACCAGGGCGGCGACTCTGCGGACCCGCATGTTGCCTCGCTTCGTGATCGTGAAATTGGCGTCTACAGGTTAGGCGCAAACCACCACCTACCTGGGTAGAACACCAATTTTCGTCACGTGCGGGGGCGTGGAAGAATCAGCCCTGTGACCGCGACAATTCTGGACGGCAAGGCCACCGCCACGGCGATCAAGGAAGAGCTCCGCCAGCGGGTGGCGAAGCTCGCCGAACGGGGCGTCGTCCCCGGGCTCGGCACGATCCTGGTCGGCGACGACCCCGGCTCGCACGCGTACGTGGCCGGCAAGCACCGCGACTGCGCCGAGGTCGGCGTCGCGTCCATCGCCCGCCAGCTGCCGGCGGACGCCACCCACGAGCAGGTCGCGGCCGTCGTCGCCGAACTCAACGCCGACCCCACCTGCCACGGCTACATCGTGCAGCTCCCCCTGCCGCCGCAGATCGACACCCAGCGGATCCTGGAAGCCATCGACCCCGACAAGGACGCGGACGGGCTGCACCCCGTCAACCTCGGTCGACTGGTACTCGGCTTCGAGGGCCCCCTGCCCTGCACCCCTCGCGGCATCGTCGAACTGCTCCGCCGCTACGACGTGCCGCTGAAGGGCGCCGAGGTCGTCGTCATCGGCCGGGGCAACACCGTCGGCCGGCCGCTCGGGCTCCTGCTCACCCGCAAGAGCGAGAACGCGACCGTCACCCTGTGCCACACCGGCACCCAGGACCTGGCCGCGCACACCGCGAAGGCCGACATCGTCATCGTCGCCGCCGGCAACCCCGGGCTGCTCACCGCCGACATGGTCCGGCCCGGCGCCGTGGTCGTGGACGTCGGGATCACCCGGGTCGTCGGCGCCGACGGCAAGGGCCGGTACACCGGGGACGTGGCGCCCGAGGTGGCCGAGGTCGCCAGTTTCGTCGCACCGATGCCCGGCGGGGTCGGGCCGATGACCCGGGCGCTACTCGTCACGAACGTGGTGGAGCGCGCCGAACGCGGCTAGTGGTCCGCACGGGAAGGGCCCGCCACGGTCATCGTGGCGGGCCCTTCCCGTCGAACGTCTAGCCCAGCACCTCGTCCTTGTAGCACCAGCGCCAGGTCTCCCCCGGCTCCGCCGACCGCATCACCGGGTGCCCGTCGCGCTCGTAGTGCCCCGTCGCGTGCCGGTACGGCGAGGAGTCGCAGCACGCGACGTGCCCGCACTCCAGGCACTGGCGCAGATGCACCCAGTCGGTGTTGCCCACCGCCACGCACTCCTCACAGAAGTCCACCGCGAGCGGCGGCGGCTCGCCCAGGGCGGCCAGGTGCGGGCAGTTATTCATCATGTCTCCGTTCGAGAAGGGACTCTTCGAGGTCCATGTCGCGCTGGGCGGCGCGGAGGACCGCCTCCGGCACCCGGCCCTGGTCCCGGGCGATCCGGAACACCTCGCGCTCGGCGTCGAGCATCTGGCGACGCAGCCGCGAGTACGCCTGGCTGGGGGTCTCGCCGTCCGAGTTGCCCAGCCGCTCCCAGGCGACGTTCGTCCGGTAGTCCACCACCCCGCGCAGCCGCTCGATGACGTGCACCGGGGCGGACTCGGCCAGCGCGTACAACCGGTCGAGGGCCGCCTTGCCCGCCTCGTGCTGCACCCCGGCCTCGGCCAGGGCGTCGGCGCGCGGATCGTCGCGGGGCAGCTTCAGCCGGCGGGCCAGCGCGGGCAGGGTCAGCCCCTGGAGCAGCAGCGTCACCACGATGACCGCGAACGCCAACCAGGTCAGCAGGGGGCTGTTGTCCACCCCGTCGGCGGACATCAGCGCGGGAAGGCTCAGCGCGGCCGCCAGGGTCACGACGCCGCGCATGCCGGCCCAGGACAGCACCGCCATCACCGCGACGCTCGGCCGGGGGCTGCGGTGCCGCACCCGGGGCAGCATGCGGCTCAGGTACGTGCCGACGTACACCCACACGAACCGGCCGACGATCACGACCGCGACCACCCCGGCGGTGGCCTCGACCACGACCTCGATCGGGGTGTTGAGGTTCTCGATGATCAGGCGCAGCTGGAGCCCGACCAGCAGGAAGACCGCGCCCTCCAGCAGGAACCGGACCATCCGCCAGAACGCCTCCATCTGCAACCGGGAGGCCGCCGACATCAGCGTCGGCCAGCGGTGCCCCACCACCAGGCCGCACACCACGACCGCCACCACCCCGGAGGCGTGGATCTCCTCGGCGGGGATGAAGACCAGGAACGGCGTGAGCAGCGACAGCGAGTTGTCCAACAGCGCGTTGGTGATCCGCCGGTGCAGGAAACTGATCAGGACCGCCCCGACGAAGCCCACCGCCAGACCGCCCACCACGGCGATCGTGGCCGTCCGGGTGATGTCCCACCCCGACAGCGCCTGCCCGGTGGCCGCCGCGACCGCGACCCGGAGCGTGACCAGCGCCGTCGCGTCGTTGACCAGGCTCTCGCCCTCCAGGATCGTCACCGTCTGCCGGGGCAGGCCGATCCGGCTGGCCAGCGACGTCGCCGCCACCGCGTCGGGCGGGGCGACGATGGCCCCCAACGCGAACGCCGCCGCGAGGGGCACGTCCGGCACGATCCAGTGCAGGGTGAGCCCCACCGCGGCGGCGATGAACAGCGCGTGCCCGACCGCGAGCATCAGGATCGGGCGCAGGTTCCGGAGGAAGTCCGGCACCGAGGTCTCGACGGCCGCCACGTACAGCAGGGGCGGCAGGATGCCGACCAGCACCATCTCCGGGGCGAGCTTGATGTCCAGCACGCCCGGCACGAACGAGACGACGATGCCGACCACGAGCAGCATGATCGGCGAGAGCACCCCGAGCCGACGGGCCAGGGCGGTGGTCGCGACGACGGTCGCGACCAGCCCGACGATCAGGAGCAGCTCTTCCACATGACCGAGGTTAGTGGAAGAAGTGCCGGGTCCCCGTGAGATAGAGCGTGATCCCAGCCGCCTCGGCGGCCTCGATCACCGACGGGTCGTTCCGCGAGCCGCCCGGCTGCACGACGGCGGTGATCCCCGCGTCGAGCAGGACCTGGAGGCCGTCCGGGAACGGGAAGAACGCGTCCGAGGCGGCGGCGGACCCGGCGGCCCGGTCACCGGCCCGGGCGACGGCCAGCCGCGCCGAGTCGACCCGGTTGACCTGGCCCATGCCCACCCCGACGGTCGCGCCGCCCTTGACGAGCAGGATCGCGTTGGACTTCACGGCCCGGATCGTCCGCCAGGCGAACTCCAGGTCCTTGAGGGTGGCGGCGTCGGCCGGGGCCCCGGTCGCCAGGGTCCAGTTGGCCGGGTCGTCGCCCTCGGCGTCGATCCGGTCCGCCGTCTGCAGCAGCACCCCGCCGGAGATCGGCCGGGACTCGACCGGCGCGGCCGGAGCGTCGCCGATCACCAGGATCCGGCACATCTTGCGGGCCTTGAGGATCTCCACGGCCCCGTCCTCGAACGCCGGGGCGACGATGACCTCGGTGAACACCTCCGCGACCTGCCGGGCCATCGCCTCGGTGACCGGGCGGTTCACCGCGATCACGCCACCGAACGCGCTCTGCTCGTCACACGCGTTCGCCAGGGCGTGCGCCGTGGCCACGTCGTCGGCGACCGCGATCCCGCACGGGTTCTGGTGCTTGATGATCGCCACGCACGGCAGCTCGTGGTCGTTCGCGGCCCGCCAGGCGGCGTCGGCGTCCAGGTAGTTGTTGTAGGACATCTCCTTGCCGGCGAGCTGCTCGGCGTTCGCGAGACCGCCCCGGCCGTGGCTGTAGAGCGCGGCCTGCTGGTGCGGGTTCTCGCCGTAGCGGAGCACCGCCGAGCGATCCCAGGTCCCGCCGATCCAGGCCGGGAACGCGGTGTCGGCCGGCGGGGCGACGACACTGCCCATCCAGGACGCGACGGCCACGTCGTACGACGCGGTGTGCCGGAACGCCTCGACGGCGAGCTGCTGGCGCTCGGCCAGCGTGAGGCCACCCTCGGCGACGGCCGCGACGAGCTGCGGGTAGAACGCCGGGGAGGTCACCACGGCCACGTTCGCGTGGTTCTTCGCCGAGCTGCGGACCATGGCCGGGCCGCCGATGTCGATCTGCTCGATGCACTCGTCGACGGACGCGCCCGACGCGACGGTGGCCGCGAACGGGTACAGGTTGCTGACCAGCAGGTCGAACGGCTCGATCTTGAGGTCCTCGAGCTGCTGGACGTGCGTCTCCAGCCGGCGGTCGGCGAGCAGACCGGCGTGCACCTTCGGGTGCAGGGTCTTCACCCGGCCGTCGAGGCACTCGGGGAACCCGGTCAGCTCCTCGACCCGGGTCACCGCGACCCCGGCGGCCTCGATGGTGTTGGCCGTCGAACCCGTCGACACGATCTCGACGCCCGCCGCGCCCAGCGCCCGCGCCAGCTCGGTGAGGCCGGTCTTGTCGTAGACGGAGATGAGTGCCCGTCGAATCGGCTGCCTCACGGGATGTACACCTTTCTGCCTGAGATCGTCCAGCCCTCGCGGACCAGCCTGCCTACGTACTCAACGAGCTGCGCCCGTTCGGCGACCTTGATCCGCTCGGTGAGGGTCTCCACGGTGTCGTCGAGCTCGACGGGTACGGCGACCTGGGCGATGATCTGCCCGGTGTCGACGCCGGAGTCGACGAAGAACAGGGTCGCGCCCGCCAACCGGACGCCGTACTCCAGCGCGTCGCGCGGGCCGTGGATGCCCGGGAAGGACGGCAGCAGCGCGTTGTGCGTGTTGACGTAGCGGTCGCCGAACCGGGCGAGGAACTCCTCGCCGACCAGCTTGAGGAAGCCGACGGAGACGACGAGGTCGGGCTCGTACCCGGCGACGTGCGCGGTCAGCGCCGCGTCCCAGTCCTCACGGGTCGGATGGTCCTTCACGACCTCGACGAAGGTGGGGATGCCCGCGTCGGCGGCGATCTGGAGGCCCCTGGCCCCGGGGCGGTCGGCCCCGACGGCGACGATCCGGGCGCCGTACGCCGGATCCGCGCACGCTTCGATCATGGCGGCCAGGTTGCTTCCGGTGCCGGACAGCAGGAGGACGAGACGGGCGGCCACAGCAGGACTCCTCGCAGGTGACACGTCGGTTCGCCTCAACCCTAGTCGGGTTGCCGACCGTGGCTGGACCCAGGGCCGCATCGGGATGTACCGGTTGGCGGTGTGCGGGTACGCTGCGCACGTCGCAACCCCTGTCATCAGCACGAGGAGTCCAACCCGATGGGTTACCCCAACCAGGACCCGAACCAGCCGCCGTACGGGCAGCAGCCGCAGCAGCCCCCGTACGGTCAGCAGCCGCAGTACGGTCAGCAGCCCGACCCGTACGCCGCCCAGCAGCAGCCGCAGTACGGCCAGCCGTACGGCCAGCCCGCGTACGGCCAGCCGGCCCCCACCGGCGAGATCCAGAACTACATGGTGTGGTCGATCCTGACCATCTTCCTGTTCTGGCCGCTGGCGATCCCGGCGATCATCAACGCGTCGAAGGTCAACGGGCTCCTGGCGGCCGGCGACTACAACGGCGCGCAGGAGGCCTCCCTGGCTGCCAAGAAGTGGGCCAAGATCGCGACGATCGTCGGCGGTAGCCTCTACGCCCTCTACGCGATCTGCTGCATCGGCAGCCTGATCATCAACGCCGGCAGCGCGAGCAGCGGCTACTAGGACGGACACCCGGGCCCGACCTCTGTAGAGGTCGGGCCCGTCCGTTTCTCCCCGATTTACACTCCTAAATGATTCATCGGTGCATACGATCAGCTCATGACGATGCCACCGCCGCCACCTCCGGGCGGGCCCGACTACCCGGAGACCCCCCGACCGCCGGACGATGTGCCGCAGATCGTCCCGCCGCCGACCGTGCCACCGCCCCTGGGCGCCGACCCGCCGAGCAGCCCGCCCCCGCCGCCCTACGGCAGCGCGCCGCCGACCCCGCCGCCCGGCCACGAGCCCGGCACCTACGGCACACCGCCCAGCGAGCCCGGCACCTACGGGTCGCCGCCCACGAGTTCCCCGCCGTTCGAGACCGGCCCGGGGACATACGGCACGCCGCCCGGCACCTACGGCACGCCGCAGCCGGGGACCTACGGTTCCCCGCAGCCCACCACCTACGGCTCCGGCCCGAGCGGGATGCCCCCGCCGTCCCACGAGGACGTGCCGATCCCACCGCCGCCCGGCGGGGTGCCCCAGGGCTACCAGTACCCGCCGGCCGGCAACCCCGGAGCGGGCATGCCGCCCACGATGCCGCCGTACGGCGCGGCCCCGATGGAGCAGCCCAAACCCAAGGGCAACATCTACGGCATCCTGGCGCTGAGCTTCGGCATCGCCGGCGTCGTCCTGTCCTGGTGCTGCGGGCTCGGCATCCTCGCGGGCATCCCGGCCGTCGTCATGGGCGTCCTCGGGATGCGCAAGGCCCAGTCCGGCGAGGCCAACAACCGCACGCTCTCGCTGATCGGCCTGATCCTGGGCGCGGTGGCCATCCTGATCGGGATCGGGGTGTGCGCGCTCACCGACTGGGGCTCCATCAACGACCGGATCAGCGACATGGACAACGGCTACTGAGCGGACCACGGTGACGCCCGCGTCGGCACATGCCCGACCGGGCGTCCCGCCATTTCCAGGACCGGAACCCGACCCGGCCTGGTCCACGGTCAGGACACCGAGACGGCTACCGACGTCGCAGAGTCCTCAACAACCGATACCCCACGGCCCCCACCGGCGCCCCCACCGCCACAGCCAACCCCCCGAACAACCCGAACTGCCACCAGCTCGGCCCGATCTCGGCCAACCGCTCCGCCCCCAACGACCCGCTGGCGGCCAGGGCGAGCAACGCGCAGATCACCGCCGCCGGAATCCCGGCGAGCATGGCGGCCTTCGCCAGTCGGGGGGTACGCAGCTCCGACCGCCGCGCCAGCAGCGCCCCGGCCAGCGCGGTGGCCAGCAGCGGGATCAGGATCGCGAGCCCGCCGAGCCAGGTCACCGGCCGGTCGGGCAGCCCCGAGAGGATCGGGAAGCCGGGCAGCGCGCCGAGTTCGACGCTCAGCGGGCTCACCACGGTGTCCACCCCGAACGCGAACCCGGGGCCGACCAGGTAGCTCATGGCCCAGATCGCGACCGTCGGCGTGTACACCAGGCAGAGGACGGTGAGCCCGGCCTGGCCGGCGACCCCGGTCGAGTAGGACCGGAACATGCCGCCCGCCGCGCCCCCGGTGACGGCCGTGGCCACCCCGGCGGCCGCCGCGCCCGCTCCGAACAGGAGCAGCACCCCGACGACGGCGGTGCGCAGCGCGTGCTGGGACTGGCGCGGCACCCGCCGCCACACCCCGCCGAACAGCCCGGACTCGGCGAGCGCCCCGCCGCCGGCCGTGACCGCGGCGAGCAGGCCCGTGGTGAGCGCGGCGCGCAACGGCGAGACGGTGAGGCCCTCGGTACTGGCGACGGCGGCGGCGAGGCCACCGATCATCGCGTACACCGCGGCGACGGCGCCGATCACCGGGGCGAGCAGCTTGGCCACCTCGCGCGGGTCGGTCGGCGCGTCCGTGATCGAGGCGCCGAGCCCGATGCCCCGGGCGGTGTGCGCGCCGGCCCGGACGAGGCGGTGCAGGATGAGGCCGGTGAGGGCCAGCGGGGCGAGGCTGATGGTGATGTCGCCGGCCTGGACGGGCACCCCGTGGCCGAGCAGCCAGGCGACGGCGCCGAACCGGACCGTCGCGGTCACGGACGCGGCGCTGCTGCCGTCGAGGAGCCAGCCGGCGGCGACGAGGACGATCACGGGCGCGAAGGAGATCAGCGCGGCCCAGCCGCTGGTCACGACGGCGGCGGTGAGCACGGAGACCGGCTTCTGCCGCTTCCGGGCCGGCGTCGTCGGGGCACCCGTGCGGACCAGCACCGTGTCGCGCTGCGCGGCGGTATAGGTCTCCTCGTCCATCGCTGTCCACTCTAGGCGAACATCCGTGCACCTTGACGGGCCAGGGACGACGCGGCGCACCCCTCGTACCCGGAAAAGGGCCCTGCCCCCGCGCCAGGAGTGCCGACAGGACGCGAAAAGGCCCGCCGCACCGCTCGACACGGTGGGGCGGGCCTCGTCAGTTCTTACAGAGCCTGCACAACCTCGCGCATCAGCCGCGCGGTCTCGGACGGCGTCTTGCCGACCTTCACGCCCACGGCCTCCAGCGCCAGCTTCTTCGCGTCGGCGGTCCCGGACGAGCCGGAGATGATCGCGCCCGCGTGGCCCATGGTCTTGCCCTCGGGGGCGGTGAAGCCCGCGATGTAGGCGACGACCGGCTTGGTCACGTGCTCCTTGATGTACGCGGCGGCCCGCTCCTCGGCGTCGCCACCGATCTCGCCGATCATCACGATCGCCTCGGTCGCCGGGTCCTCCTGGAAGGCGGCGAGCGCGTCGATGTGCGTGGTGCCGATGATCGGGTCGCCGCCGATGCCGACGGCCGTGGTGAAGCCGATGTCGGACAGCTCGTACATCATCTGGTAGGTCAGCGTGCCCGACTTCGACACGAGACCGATCCGGCCGGAGCCGGAGATGCTCGCCGGGATGATGCCCGCGTTGGACGCGCCCGGGGAGGCGATGCCGGGGCAGTTCGGCCCGATGATCCGGGTCTTGTTGCCCGTGGCGACGGCGTGCGCCCAGAACGCGGCGGTGTCGTGCACCGGCACGCCCTCGGTGATCACGACGGCGAGCTCGATGCCCGCGTCGATCGCCTCGAGGACGGCGCTCTTGGTGTGCGCCGGCGGGACGAAGATGACCGTGGTGTCGGCCCCGGTCTGCCCCATGGCCTCGGCCACGGACGCGAACACGGGCAGCGACACGCCGTCGACGTCGACCGTGGTGCCGGCCTTGCGCGGGTTCACGCCACCGACGATCTTGGTACCGGCGGCCAGCATCTTCCGGGTGTGCTTCATACCCTCGGAGCCGGTCATGCCCTGCACGATGACCTTGGAGTCCTCAGTCAGCCAGATAGCCATGTGTCAGACCCCCGCAGCCGCGAGCTCGGCGGCCTTGCGGGCCGCTCCGTCCATCGTGTCGACGCGCTGGACCAGCGCGTGGTTCGCCTCGTCGAGGATGCGGCGACCCTCTTCGGCGTTGTTGCCGTCCAGCCGGACGACGAGCGGCTTGCTGACGTCCTCGCCGCGCTCGGCCAGCAGCGCGAGGGCGGAGACGATGCCGTTGGCGACCGCGTCGCACGCGGTGATGCCGCCGAACACGTTGACGAACACGCTCTTCACGGCCGGGTCCGACAGCACGATCTCCAGCGAGTCGGCCATGACCTCGGCCGAGGCGCCGCCACCGATGTCGAGGAAGTTGGCCGGCTTGACGCCACCGAACTCCTCACCGGCGTACGACACGACGTCGAGCGTCGACATGACCAGGCCCGCGCCGTTGCCGATGATGCCGACCTGGCCGTCGAGCTTGACGTAGTTGAGGCCCTTGGCCTTCGCCGCCTGCTCGAGCGGGTCGACGGCGTCCTTGTCCTCGTACGCCTCGTGCCCGGCCTGCCGGAAGTCGGCGTTGCCGTCGAAGGTGACCTTCGCGTCCAGCAGGAGGACCCGGCCGTCGCTGAGCTTGGCGAGCGGGTTCACCTCCACCAGGGTCGCGTCCTCGGCCACGAACGCCGCCCACAGCTTCACGGCGATGTCGGCGATCTGGTCGGCGACCTCGGCGGGGAACTGGGCCAGCGCCACGATCTCCTTGGCCTTCGCGAGGTCCACGCCCTTGCTGGCGTCGATGGCGACCTTGGCGACCTTCTCGGGTGCCGTGTGCGCCACCTCCTCGATCTCCATGCCGCCGGCGACGCTGGCGATACAGAGGAAGGTGCGGTTGGCCCGGTCGAGCAGGTACGAGAAGTAGTACTCCTCGACGATGTCGGCCGTGGTCGTGACCATGACCTTCTCGACCGTGTGGCCCTTGATGTCCATGCCGAGGATGGCCCGGGCGTGGGTCTCGGCCTCGGCGGCGTCGTCGGCCAGCTTGATGCCGCCCGCCTTGCCTCGACCGCCCACCTTGACCTGGGCTTTCACTACGACCCGGACGCCGAGCTTCTCGGCGATCTCGCGGGCTTCTTCAGGGGTGGTGGCTACGTCGCCGCTCAAGACCGGCAACGAGTGCCGCTCGAACAGCTCGCGCCCCTGGTACTCGTACAGGTCCACGTTTGCGCGTCCCGTTCCGTCGTCCTGACGCGCCCGCCGGATTGACGGGCCTAACGCCGCAGACTAGCCGTCCACGCGCACGCGGGTGAACACGCGGGTACGCGTTGTGCGCTAATCCACAGCCGGCCGTTCCCTCCCGAAGCGGGCGGGGCGGGCCTCCCCACAAAATACTGCGAAAACTCCCCCGCGAGGGCGTTACCCCCGGCCCGGGGCCTCGTTGAACTGGTTGTCAGACCCGGGGGACGAAACACCAGGAAACGGACTCCACTGGGGACGACGAAAAACGGCCGATGCCTCGTCGGTCGAGGGGTGGCGGCGGGGCGTTGTGCACGAGGGACCAGACATGTGAGGGGTGTGTCTGGTCCCTCACCTTTTGCATGTCCAGGGTCAAAAACCTGAAGACCATTATTTGGTTACGCCGCGCGCCCCACCCGGCGCGCATCGGCACTTCTGCCGTTCCGTGAATCCGGCGCCCGACCTGTCCGGCCGGGCTGGAGCCCAGGCCCTCAGGCCGTGGTCGGGGCGAACCGCTCGCGGACCCAGTCGACGATCGACGTCGTGGTCGCGCCCGGGGTGAAGATCTTCGCGACGCCGAGCCGCTCGAGCTCCGGCAGGTCGTCGTCCGGCACGATGCCGCCGCCGAAGACGACGATGTCGTCCGCGCCGCGCTCGCGGAGCAGTTCGAGGACCTTCGCGAAGAGGGTCATGTGCGCGCCGGAGAGGACGGACAGCCCGACGACGTCGGCGTCCTCCTGGATGGCGGTCTCGACGATCTGCTCGGGGGTCTGGTGCAGGCCGGTGTAGATGACCTCCATGCCGGCGTCGCGCAGGGCGCGGGCCACCACCTTCGCACCGCGGTCGTGACCGTCGAGGCCAGGCTTGGCGACGACCACCCGAATCCGTGCACTCATCGAGACTCCCTTGTCACGCGTCCTGCGCTGACGGTACCGCAGCGGTTCGGGGGTGACCCACACCGCATCCACAGTGAGCAGGGTCACTCGAATCTCACTTTCCGTAACGAGACTCACCTGATTTTTCATCCGGACGGTCAGCAAGCCCGAGCGAAAGGTCACGAAACCATGATCACGCTTGGCAGTCATCGATGTCAGGGGACAGCCTTAGCGACGGCCAACTCGCTAGCTACGGAGGTTGTCGCGTGCGACATACCAAGGACGCTGAAGAACAGTTCGAACCTGACGAACATGCACTTCAGCAGGATGCAGCAAGATCCAGCAAGGTCATTCGGCACCGGGCCTCACTGACCGGCGCCCTGCGCAACCGCTACGTCGGAGCCTCTCTCGCGATCGTCGCCGTGACCCTCGCGGCCGTCGCCTCACTCGTTTCCGTCAACAGCGACAAGCCCGCGACCGCCTCGGCGACCGTTACGGAGAGTGACCGCAACCTCTCCGCCCGGGCGGACCGCGCACAGCGCCAGGACCCCGCGCCCGCGCCGTCCACCGCCGCCGCGACCACCCCCTCGCCGGAGGCGACCCCCTCCCCCGCGGCCCCGCCGCCGCCTCCCCCGCCGCCGCCGAAGCCCGCGTGGGTCTCGCCCGTCGCGGACTACACCTTCACCAGCGAGTTCGGTGAGCGCTGGGGCGCCCTGCACGCCGGCGTCGACCTGGCCAACGGAGAGGGCACCCAGATCCGGGCCGCAGCCGCCGGCACCGTCGAACTGGCCGCCACCTACGACTACGGCGGCTACGGCTTCGCCGTGATCATCAACCACGGCGACGGCGTCCGCACCCTCTACGGCCACAACTCCGCCGTCCAGGTGCACGCCGGCCAGCGCGTCGAGGCGGGCCAGAACATCGCCCTGATGGGCAACACGGGCAACTCGATGGGCTCGCACTGCCACTTCGAGGTCCACGTGGGCGGCGACAGCGCCAACAACGGCAACGCCGTGGACCCGCAGGCCTTCATGGCCGCGCGTGGCGTCAAGCTGAACTGAGCGCGCGCCGGTCGCTCGTGTGCCACCGGCGATCCGCACGACAGACAGCCGCTCCGTGACGATGCCGGGTCGGCCTCCGTGACCACTCCGGAGGTCGGCCCGGCATCGCGCTGTCCGGGGCCACGTGCGACGTGCTGGCCACTCGCCTAGACGGGCGCGGATTCGAGGCTCGGGCCGGGCGTCTTGACGCCCTTGATCAGCAGCCAGAGCACCATGGAGATCTCCGCGACGGCGGCCGGCGTGATGAGGAACGGACTCAGGACCGCGCCCAGGTCCGGGTCGCTGAAACGCGCGAGCAGGTCCACGAGATACCCGACGCCGCCGACGACGCACAGCACCGCCAGCGCGCGGGGCAGCATGCCCGACCGGTACACCAGGTACCCCAGCGGCAGCAGCCACATGCCGAAGAAGATCTGCGCGACGAGGAACCCGTAGCCGTGCAGGTCGAACATCAGCAGCACCAGCGCGTCGGCCCCGGGCCTACCGAGGGCGTCGGCGCGGGAGCTGTCGGTGGCGATGGTCAGCGCCGCGTACTGATAGACCATGTTGAGGCACATCATCCCGACGGCGACCGCCACGAAGACCACCATGGCGCGCGCGACGAGGCGGTGCACATGCTTCAGGAGCACGTACAGCGCCATGGCCAGGAACAGGAAGAACGTGGCCTGCACCAGGTCCGCCACGAAGCTGGCCCGGACCAGCCCGGCGTGCTCGGCGACGTTGCGCGCGGTCGTGGCGGCATCGCCCGGGACGTAGACCTCGGAGCGGCCGTAGAAGGCGAAGCCGGCGAAGACGCCGACGATCAGATAGAACAGTCCGGCGATCCTGGCGAGGCGCTGGGGACGCATGGCCTCTCCCCTCTCATGTAAAGCAAACTTGACATGCTGAAGGTAAAACAAACCCAACACCATGTCAAGAAAACTTAACCTCAGATGGGTACGGGTCCCCGCCCGCCCATCGATGGTCGCCCGCCGCGCCTCGAAGAGAGTGCCGCCCGGCCGGGCACGCCAGCGCGTGACCAGGGGGAATCCGCCACGTGGCCGCACTGGGTAGAGCAAGGGTTCGGTGCGGCCCGAGCCGGAATGCCACAGCGGCGCCGGGCGGACACGCTGCGCCGGGCGGCCGTCGCGGCGGCTCGACATGTTCCGGGACGGGCCGGTTGCTCGACGGGGCCGCCGGGCCTGTGCCAGGACACGACCCGTCGCCTGTCCGAGCGGCGGCGCTGACCGGCCAGCACCGAGCCGGGCGGAGGCTTGACCGGGTCGCGTCGGCCCGGGCCAAAGCCGGGCGGGGGCTCGGCCGGGTCACGTCGGCCCGAGCCGAGCCGGGCGGGGGTTCGACGGCTTCGCGCCGGTCAGAGCCAGCCGGGCGGAGAACCAACGGCGTCGCGCCGGTCAGAGCCAGGTTGTTGGCGCCCCGGGCCTGAGCCGGGATGTCACCCAGCGCCCAACGGCGCTCCGGTCCGGGGCGCGAGGCGTGGTCGAACCGGTCAGCGTGGGGCCGGACTCTGGGCGCGGACCCGGGCTCGGGCGCGGAGCAACCAGTGCAGCGCGAGCAGTGACAGCACGCCCACCGGATACCAGGCGACATCCACCCAGTCGAACCGCGCCCCCAGCACGAGCCGGGCCACCAGACTGCGCTCCGAGAGAGCCGCCGGCACAGGCGTCAGCTGGGACAACTCCACCAGCCAGCAGAACCCGACCGCGACGGCACCCGCCACCAGCGGCGCGATCCGGGGCCGCAGGAACACCACCCCGACGTACACGACCGCCGCGTACAACGCGGTGCCCGCGTACTGCGCGGCCGCACCACCGCCGAGGGCCCGGACGGCCAACCCGGCGGCCACGAAGCCCCCGGCAGCCCCCACCGCCACCAGCCGCACAACCAACGGCGTCGCCGGCCGACCGGCAACCGGCCCGAACATGTTCTCCGCCGGTCAGAGCTTGGAGACCGGCGCGTGGCGGAGCATCAGCCACAGGGTCTGGTCACCGAAGTCGATCTGCGCCCGGGCCTTGGCCCCGATCCCCTCGACCGCCAGCACCCGCCCCAGCCCGTACTTGTCGTGGTTCACCCGGTCGCCCGGCTCCAGGTTCGGCACCTTCGCGAGTTCGCTGGCCGACCGGAGCATGCCCGAGTCGAGGCCGAGCCGGGCCGCGATGCCCCGCGCACCGGTCGCCCCGGATCCGCCCCCGCGGCTCACGGTGACACCCGCGCCGATCCCGATGCCGGTGGTGCCCGTGCCGTACTCCCAGCGCAGCAGGTCCGGCGGCAGCTCCTCCAGGAACCGCGACGCCGGGTTGTACTGCGGCTGCCCCCACGCGCTCCGGGTCACCGCCCGCGACAGGTAGAGCCGCTGCCGGGCCCGGGTGATGCCGACGTACGCGAGCCGGCGCTCCTCCTCCAGCTCCTTGGGCTCGCCGAGCGCCCGCATGTGCGGGAACACGCCGTCCTCCAGGCCGGTGAGGAACACGACGGGGAACTCGAGCCCCTTGGCGGTGTGCAGGGTCATCAGCGTGACCACGCCCGCGTCGTCGGTGTCGGACGGGATCTGGTCGGCGTCGGCGACGAGCGCGACCTGCTCCAGGAACCCGGCGAGCGTCGCACCGGCCCCGCCGACACCCGGCGCGACGGCGGCGGCGCCCCGCGCCCCGGAACCCGCGCCCCCGGCACCCGCACCGCCCGAAGACCCAGCCAAGAACCCGCCCGAGGCCCCGTCCGGAACCCCGTCCGAGAACCCGCCCGCAGCCCCGGCCGGATCCCCACCCGAGGAGCCCGCAGCCGACCCGGGCGCCCCGGCCAGCGACCCGACCCCGTCCCCGGACCCCGCCGCCACATCCCCGTCCAGGCCCTCCAGAGCCTCGACCCGCTCCGTGTACTCCCGCGCCACGCTCACGAGCTCCTGCAGGTTCTCCACCCGCCCGGCGTCCTGGTGGTCCTCGCTGTTCTCCAGCTCCTCCAGGTACCCGGTGCGGGACAGCACCGCCTCCAGCACCTCCTCCGGGGGAGCCACCTCGGCGAGGGCCCGCAGCTCGTCCATCAGGTCGACGAAGCCGGCGATGGCGTTGGCGGACCGGGCGGCGATGCCCGGGGCCTCGGCGGCGCGGTGCAGGGCGGCGCCGAAGGAGATCCGGTCCCGGAAGGACAGTGCCTCGACGCACGCCTCGGCCCGGTCCCCGATGCCGCGCTTGGGGGTGTTCAGGATCCGCCGGACGCTGACCAGGTCGTCGGGGTTGGCGATGGCCCGCAGGTACGCGAGCGCGTCGCGGACCTCCTTGCGCTCGTAGAAGCGCACCCCGCCGACCACCTTGTACGGCAGGCCGACCCGGATGAACACCTCTTCGAACACCCGGGACTGCGCGTTGGTCCGGTAGAACAGCGCGATGTCGGCCGGGCGGACCTCCTTGGTGTCCACGAGCCGGTCGATCTCGCGGGAGACCCAGCTGGCCTCGTCGTGCTCGGTGTCTGCGACGAACCCGACGATCTGCTCGCCGTCGCCCGCGTCGCTCCACAGCCGCTTGGGCCGGCGGTCGGAGTTGCGGGAGATGACGGCGTTCGCGGCGGTGAGGATGGTCTGGGTGGAGCGGTAGTTCTGCTCCAGCAGGATCGTCTTGGCCTGCGGGTAGTCCCGCTCGAACTCGAGGATGTTGCGGATCGTGGCGCCCCGGAAGGCGTAGATGGACTGGTCGGCGTCACCGACGACGCACAGCTCCCCGGTGTCGCCGACGAGCTCGCGGATCAGGGTGTACTGCGCGATGTTCGTGTCCTGGTACTCGTCGACCAGCACGTGCCGGAACCGCCGCCGGTAGTGCCCGGCCACGTCGGGGAACGCCTGGAGCAGGTGCACCGTCGTCATGATGATGTCGTCGAAGTCCAGCGCGTGCGCCTCGCGGAGCCGGCGCTGGTACAGCGCGTACACCTCGGCGAGGGTGCGTTGGGCCGGGCCGTCGGCCCTGGTGGAGAAGTCCTCGGGGTCGACCAGCTCGTTCTTCAGGTTGCTGATCTGGGCGGCCAGGCCCCGGGCCGGGTAGCGCTTGGGGTCGAGGTCCAGCTCGCGGGCGACGAGGGTCACCAGGCGGCGGGAGTCGTCCGCGTCGTAGATCGAGAAGGTGGACTTCAGGCCGGCGAGGGCGTGCTCGGCGCGCAGGATCCGCACGCAGGCCGAGTGGAACGTCGACACCCACATCATCCGGGCCCGGCCGCCGACCAGGTGCGCGACCCGCTCCTTGAGCTCGCCGGCCGCCTTGTTCGTGAAGGTGATGGCCAGGATCTCGCCGGGCTGCACCCCCCGGTGGGCCAGCAGGTAGGCGATCCGGTGGGTGAGGACCCGGGTCTTGCCGGATCCGGCCCCGGCCACGATCAGCAGCGGCGTGCCCGCGTGCTCCACCGCCGCACGTTGCTGGTCGTTGAGTCCGTCGAGCAGGGGCGAGGTGTCAAACAGCGTGTCCATCGCGTCAAAGTCTAGGCCGCACCCCCGACAAATCCCGCCTCGCGGGTCGCCGCATCAGCCGACGGACACCCGACCACGCGACCCACAGCCGCGCGCGCCCGCCCGGAGGGTCACTCGACGGCTTCGAGCCCCTGGCGGTACACGTCGATGGCTTCCATCTCCCGGCCGCCCGCGCGGAGCAGATCCCCCAGCTCACGGGCCACGGTGCACGTCTCCAGCCCCACGGACACCCCCAGCGCGGCCCGGAGTTCGCGCTCGGCGGCCGCCAGGTCACCGGCGTCCCGGGCGATCAACCCCTTGATCCGGTACGCCACGGCGGGCTCGGCCTCCGCCGCCACCGCTACCGCGTCCTCGGCCCGCCCGACCCGCCAGAGCGCCTCCGCGAGTTCCCCGGCGACGGCGGCGCCGAGCAGTTCCCGGGCGTGGCTGAGTTCGGCGACGGCGGCGGCGTGTTCCCCGGTCCGGGCGAGCAGCCGGCCGCGCGCCCACTGGCCGACGGCGGCGGAGTGCCGTTGTTCGCGGCGGCGGCAGGCGGCCCGGGCCCGTTCGGCGGCGGCCTCGGCGTCGGCCCACCGGCCCTGGGCGCGCAGGGTGCGGGCGGTGCGCAGGTACCGCTCGACGACGGCGGCGGCCTCGGCGGTCGGCCCGACGAGGGCACCGGCCGCGTCGGCCTGTTCGACGGCGCGTTCGGTGAGGCCGAGGTCGGTGTAGGTGTGCACGAGGGCGTAGCGCAGTTCGGCCTCGGCGTCGGGGTCGGGCAGGCCGTCGGCGTGCAGCTGGGCGAGGGCGTTCTCCAGGAGGTACGCGGCCTCGGCCGGCCGGGCCGCCCGCGCCCGCGCGGTGAGCAGCGGCACCCGCACGGTGATCGGCTCGGCGGCGAGCAGCTCGTCGGCCCCGTCGAGTTCGCCCATGCCGGTGAGCGCGAGGGCCTCGATCCGGGTCAGTCCGTGCTCGGCGGCCCGGGTCCGGATCCGGCCGTACGCGCCGGGCTTGCCGGCCAGGTCGGCCTCGGCGAGGGAGATGAGCAGGTCGACAGGCAGCTCGGTGGGTCGCCCGGTGCTCAGTTCGGCGGGTGAGACGCCCAGCCGGGACGCGAAGTACGCGAGCGCGTCGGTGGACGGGGTCCGCCGCTCGGCCTCGACCGTGGAGATGTACGCGGCGGTGTACCTGTCGCCCGCGAGCTCCTTCTGCGTGAGCCCTTTTTGTGTACGAAGTCGGTATAACCGAGCGCCCAGGGACTCCCGACTGCTCACTGCACCCGCCATAACACACACCGTAACCCATCCGGTTTGCTCACGGCCAAGGTGTTACAGGCCCCTTTACTCGAGTTACGCACACTGTTATACATGCGTTCGTGACAGCAGTCACATTCCCCTCAGTGAATGGGAGGCACCGGGTGAAACGGTCTCTAGCCGCGGCGGGAGCGGTAGCGCTCTTCGCCGGCATGGCGGTCGGGGTGGCCAGCATGGCCAGCGCGACCCCACAGATTCCCACCCAGTCGCAGGCGGTGGCCCAGGCCAACTCGGTCCTGTCGGGCAACCGTGCCGCGATCCGGGGCACGGCGAACGACCAGTACAAGGTCTTCAGCTCGCGCGTCGACGCCGCGACCGGCGCCACGCACGTGCGCTACACCCGCCAGTACAACGGGCTGCGGGTCTACGGCGGCGACTTCGTCGTGCACAACGCGCCCGGCGGCGCCCTGTCCAGCGTGAGCAACGCGCTGAACGCCCCGCTGGCGATCGGCACCACCCCCGGCATCACCGCCGACGCGGCGAAGTCCTCCGCCGAGCGCACCTTCGTGGGAACTGTCGCCCGCGTCGGCACGCCCGAGCTGATGGTCGACGCCGCCGACGGCAACGGCGTTCTCGCCTTCGAAACTGTCGTCGAAGGAATGAACGGCCAGACCCCGAGCAAGCTGCACGTCATCACCGACGCCCGCACGGGTGCGGTGCGCGGCTCGTTCGACGAGATCGAGTCGATCAACGGCACCGGCAACAGCCTGTACTCGGGCACGGTCACCGTCGACACGACGCAGTCGGGCAGCACGTACACGATGATCGACCCGTCGCACGGCAACGGCAACACGTGCGACATGAACAACGGCACGTCGACGTGTACCAACTTCACCGACGCGGACAACACCTGGGGTACCGGCACCAACGCCAACCGCCAGTCCGCCGCCGTGGACGCGCACTTCGGTGCCGCGATGACGTTCGACTACTTCAAGAACACCCACGGCCGCAACGGCATCTTCGGCAACGGCGCGGGCGTGCCGAGCCGGGTGCACTACGGCAGCAACTACGTGAACGCGTTCTGGGACGGCGCCCAGATGACCTACGGCGACGGCAACAACAAGCCGCTGGTCTCCCTCGACGTGGCCGGCCACGAGATGAGCCACGGCGTCACCGAGTCCGTGGTCTCCGGCGGCCTGACCTACTCCGGCGAGTCCGGTGGCCTGAACGAGGCGACCTCCGACATCTTCGGCAACATGGTCGAGTTCTACGCGAACACCTCCTCGGACCCGGGTGACTACCAGGTCGGCGAGAAGATCGACATCAACGGCGACGGCACCCCGCTGCGCTACATGTACAACCCGACCCTGGACGGCTCGTCGCACGGCTGCTGGTCGACCAGCACCAAGAACATCGACGTGCACTACTCGTCCGGTGTCGCGAACCACTTCTACTTCAACCTCGCCGAGGGCACCGGCTCCACCGCGTACGGCACCTCGCCGGTCTGCGGTTCGGCCCCCGCCGTCGTCGGCATCGGTCGCGCCAAGGCCGAGAAGATCTGGTGGAAGGCGCTCGACGCGTACTTCACGTCGAACACCTCCTACGTGAACACGGCCAACCCGGCCAACACGTCCCGTGCGTACACCCTCAAGGCCGCCACGGACCTGTACGGCAACTGCTCGACCGAGTACCGCGCCGTCCAGGCCGCCTGGACCGCCGTGAACGTGGCCGGCAACGACGCGCCGTGTGGCGGCACCCCCACCGTCGGCCCGACGTCCTCGCCGACCGCCTCCCCGACCAGCTCGCCGACGACCTGCGCCGCCGTCACCAACGGCGCCGACGTGGCGATCCCGGACGCTGGCGCGGCCGTGACCAGCACCATCACGATCACCGGGTGCGCCCGGAACGCCTCGGCCACCACCAAGGTCGCCGTGGTCGTCCCGCACACCTACCGCGGTGACGTCCGGATCGACCTGGTCGGCCCGAACGGCGCCTCGTACCGCCTGAAGACCGAGAACATCAACGACAGCGCGGCGAACGTCAACACGACGTACACCGTCAACGTCTCGGCCCAGCAGGCCAACGGCACCTGGACCCTCAAGGTGCAGGACCTGTACTCGTACGACACCGGCAAGATCGACAGCTGGACCCTGACGGTCTAGTCACGCCCAGCATCGGGGCCGGTCACCCTCGGGTGGCCGGCCCTCCCCTCATCCTGGGAAAGGTACGGACAGCATGAACCGCAAGCTTCCCCTCGCGGTGGCCACGGCCGCCATCCTGGCCATCGGGATCGCCCTGGCGGGTCCGACGGCCAACGCCGCCCCGTCCACCGCGCTCGCGGCACTGCCGAACGGCGCCCCCGACATCGCGGTCGCCGACGTGAAGGCGCAGCTCACCAACCTGCAGACCATCGCGAACAACAACAGCGGCAACCGGTACACCGGCCGCACCGGCTACCGGGCCTCCGTCGACCACGTCAAGTCCGAGATGACCGCCCTGGGCCTCACGGTCAAGGAGCAGTCGTTCTCGACCTCGGCCGGCACCAGCTACAACGTGACCGCCGAACTGGTCGGCACCGACACGTCCAAGGTGATCATGCTCGGCGGGCACCTGGACAGCGTCTCGTCCGGCCCCGGCATCAACGACAACGGCACCGGTAGCGCCTCGCTGCTCGCGGTCGCCAAGGCGTTCAAGAACGCCCGGCCCACGCCGGGGGTCACCGTCAGGTTCGCCTGGTGGGGCGCCGAGGAGCTGGGGCTGCTCGGCTCGAAGGCGTACGTGAACTCGCTGTCGAGCGCCGAGCGGACCCGGATCAAGGCGTACCTGAACTTCGACATGACCGGTTCGCCGAACCCCGGGTACTTCGTCTACAACGACGACACCAACGGGACCGCCCTGTGCGACCTCCTCGTGCGGGGCTTCACGTCGCTCAACGTGCAGACCGAGTACATCGACGTGGACGGCCGCAGCGACCACGGCTCCTTCTACGCCGTGGGCATCCCGACCGGCGGCACGTTCTCCGGCGCCGAGGGCACCAAGACCTCCGCCCAGGCGACCAAGTGGGGCGGCACGGCCAACGCGGCCTACGACCCCTGCTACCACCGGTCCTGCGACACGATCAGCAACATCAACGACACGTCGCTCGATCGGCACGCCGACGTCATCTCCTACGCCCTGTGGGACCTGACCGGCGCGACGTCCACCCCGTCGCCGACCCCGACCGTCCAGCCGACCGGCGGCAGCTGCGCCCCGGTGACGAACGGCACGGACGTCGCGATCCCGGACAAGGGCGCGGCCGTGACCAGCAAGGTCACGATCTCCGGCTGCAACCGCAACGCGTCGGCCAGCACGAAGGTCGCCGTCGTCATCCCGCACACCTACCGGGGTGACGTCCGGATCGACCTGGTCACGCCGAACGGCACCTCGTACCGGCTGAAGACCGAGAGCAACGACAGCGCGGCCAACATCAACACGACGTACACCGTCAACGTCGCCACGCACGCCGCCAACGGCGTCTGGACCCTCAAGGTCCAGGACATGTACTCCGCCGACACGGGCAAGATCGACAGTTGGACACTGACTGTCTAGTCACACGGCACGCGGTGGCCCCGATCATTTTCGATCGGGGCCACTTCCATCTCCCGGTTCCTGTGGCATACTCGGACCCATGCAGCACTGTGCGCGATTTTTTTACTACGGCACCGGGGTCCCGGCAGCCGTAGGTCTCGCGTAACTGACCTACGAACGCCTCGGGCTCACAGCTCGGGGCGTTTTCTCGTTTCCGGGCAAAGGCCAGAACCTTTCACCCCAGGAGAAACGACATGAGCGCCGCAGCGATCGCCCCCAGCAACACCACCGGAGCCACCGGCGAGTCCGCCGACCGGATCTCCGAGCTCCGCACCAGGATCAACAGTATCGACGAACAACTCATCAACCTCTGGCGTGAACGCGCGAGCCTGTCCCAGGAGGTCGGCACCGTGCGGGTCGCTGCCGGGGGCACCAGGCTGATGCTGGCCCGCGAGCGGGAGATCCTGGAGCAGTTCAAGGCGGAACTCGGCGAGGACGGCACCCAGTTGGCGCTGCTCATCCTCCGAGCGGGCCGGGGAAGGCTCTAGTTCTACCCCACCCCTTTTCCGGGTACGGACCCCCGAACCCCTTTTCCGGGTACGGGCAACCCAGGCCCTCATCCGGGTGCGGGCGCCCACGCCCCGATCCCCGCCAGTCGGCACCCGCGCGAACGCCCGCGCCGGGTGCCGCTGTCGTCTCGGCCCGCGGGCGACGGGACGGCGCCGCTGGACGCGCCCACCTAGCCTGGACGCATGGCGCAGCGCACCTCCAGGGTGATCCACACAGTTCGACTCGTCTCTGTGATCTGGGTGCTCGGGGCCGGGGCGTCCGTGTTCTTTGACGTACCGTCCTGGAACACATCGCCTCCATCAACGGTCACCGCCCAGGTCACCTCCACCGAAGAACTCACCACCTCACGCACCCCGTACTACCTCGCCCGCTTCTCCACCTCCGCCGGCGACACCTGCGAGGCCGCGCACGTCCACGGCGACCCGAAGGCCCGCGAGCGCGAGGTCGGCGACCAGGTCCAGGTCCTCTACCGACACGCACAACGGTGTGACGTGGTCGGCCACGCCGACGAGAAGGCGGAGCAGGCGTTCGGACTCTCCCCCTCGATGCTGTTCCTCGTCGCGGGCCTGGGACTGGGCTTCGTGTCCTGGTTCCGCCCAGGGTTACTCGGCGGTTGACCCGACACCACCCCGACCAACACCTCCCGCCCTGCCCCCATGCTCGCCTGGGCCGCGCCCGCCAGGTACGCCAAAAGGGAGGCACCCGGAACGGGTACCCCCCTCTGTGGCTTGCTCTGGGTCGTTACGCCTGGAAGTTGATCCGGCGGCGGCGCATCAGCACCAGCCCGCCGCCCACTCCGAGCAGCAGCACCCCGGCGCCGGCGATGCCAGCGGCGGCGGCACCGGTGACCGGCAGGGTCGGGGTCGCGGTGAGATTCGCGACGGCCTCGGCCTTGACGTCGACCTTCTTGTCGCCCGGCAGGATGACCTTCTGGGTCAGGTCCGCGCCCTGGGAGTTCACGAAGACCCGGGCCAGCTCCAGGTTGCCGGAGCCTGCGGCTGTGGCCTTGACCTGGCCGGCGGTGTCGCCGGTCAGCCAGAACTTGCCGCCGTTCGCCGTCTTCGTGATCACCTTGCCGTCAGCGTCGAGGATCTTGCCGCCCGTGGCCGAGAGGGTGACCTCCCCGACGGTGCTGGTGACGGTGTACGGGCCGACCTTGTCGCCGACCTTGCCGTCCGCGCTGGCGGGGCTGATCGTGATGCCGAGGGCCACCGGGGCCTTCACGGCCTCACCGAGCAGGTAGTCGTAGATCTTCTTGATCTGGGCGAACTCGTCGGGGTTGAACCGGCGGTCCTCGTGCCCCACAGCCGTGCTCAGCAGCTTGAACTTGTCGCTGTAGTGCCAGATGGCCGCCTGCGTCGCCGCGTACACGATGTACTCGTCGTGCGGGATCGCCAACGACTTGGCGGGCTCGCCGGCCTTGGCCGCCTCGCGCACCGCCGCGGCACTCTTGGTCGGGTAGCTGTTGTGCAGGATCCAGTTGATCTTCAACAGGTCGGCCTGCGAGATGTTCTTCGAGATCGACGACCAGTCGGCCTCGTTGTAGATCGGGTGCTTCGAGGCGTTCAGCGCGGTGCGGATGTCGATGCAGTAGACGAGCTTCTGCTCGCCACCCTTGACCGGGATGGTGATCCCGTTGATACCCACCGGCAGGTCGGCGGGCTTGTCGTCACCGATCGAGCCGTTGAAGTACCGGTTGTCGTAGTCGCCCGCGTGGGAGACGGTGCCGATCTGGCCCTGGACAGGGTCGGCGGCGAGGGCCGGTGAGGCGAGGCCGATGGTCGCCACGCCGATGGCGACCATTGCGACGGCCGTGCGGAGTCTGGTGATGAGCACTGCGGATGGGTCCTTCCCGAGATCGGGTGACGCGACGCCGCATTATTGGCCCCGAACCGAGATCAACACATCCCCCCGCGAGCTGGAAATCCCAGCTGCGCCCCAGAACCGCCCATTTTGTCTACAGTGACACGCCGGCCAATTTACCTACACCAGACGACGATCTGCCGCCCAACGTGATAGCTCATACCGATTTGACATCTGGAGTTTCCGCAACACATTGGACACATGGGTCTCAACGGTCTTGATGGAAATGTAGAGCTCCTTGGCGATTTCCTTGTAGGCATAACCGCGCGCCAGCAGCCGCAACACCTCGCGCTCGCGGTTCGTCAGCTGGTCGAGTTCCGGGTCGGCCACCGGCGCCTCGGAGCGCGACGCGAACGCGTCCAGGACGAACCCGGCCAGCCGGGGGCTGAACACCGCGTCCCCGTCGGCGACCCGGCGGACCGCGTCGGCCAGCTCGTCCGGGGAGATCGTCTTGGTGACGTAGCCGCGGGCGCCCGCCCGGATCAGGCCGATCACGTCCTCGGCGGCGTCGGAGACCGACAGCGCCAGGAACTTCACGTCGGGGCTGGCCCGGCGCACCGCCTCCAGCACGGCCCGGCCGCCCCCGTCGGGCATGTGCACGTCCAGGAGCACCACGTCCGGCTTCTCGGCGTTGATGGCGGCCACGGCGGCGGCCACCGTACCGGCCTCGCCGATCACGTTGACCCGCTTGCCCAGCTCGGCCCGCACCCCCGCGCGGAACATCGCGTGGTCGTCCACCAGAAACACCCTCAGCGCGTCCATGCCCTCATTCTCCTTCCTTGCGGCGGGTCACGGTCAACCGCACCTCTGTGCCATCGCCCGGCGTGCTGCGGATCTCCGCCCGCCCGCCGTGCCGTTCCATCCGTCCGATGATCGAACCCTTGACGCCGTGCCGGTCCTCGCCGACGCCCGCCATGTCGAACCCGATCCCCCGGTCGCGCACGAAGACGCTGAGTTCGGTGGGCTCCGCCTCGGCGTACACGGAGATGGTTTCCACCCCGGCGTGCTTGCCCGCGTTGACCATCGCCTCACGGGCGGCCTGGACCAGGGCCCTGACCTGGTCGTCCACGGCGCAGTCCCCGACGACGACCAGGTCGACGCCCAGGGTGAAGCTGTCCTCGACCTCGGCTGCGGCGGCCTCCAGCGCGGCGGCGAACCGCTCGTCGGGCGAACCGGACGGCTTGTACAGCCAGTTGCGCAGGGTCCGCTCCTGGCCCCGGGCGAGCCGGAGCACCATCTTCGGGTCCTCCGCGTGCCGCTGGACCAGCGCCAGGGTGTGCAGCACCTGGTCGTGCACGATCGCGGCGAACTCGGCCCGCTCGGTCTCCCGGATCCGGCCCTCGCGCTCGTCGCGGAGCTGGACCCACATCCGCCACAGCAGCGGGCCGGACGCCAACGCGAGGCCGGCGAGCGCGATCAGGGCGAACAGCGCGCCGTTGACCAGGGCCAGGACGCTGCCGCCCGGGATGATGTTGGTCAGGGCGATGACACCGATGATGCCGACGATGACCAGCACGCCGCCGCCGACGAGGCGCAGCAGCAGCATCCGCCGGTCGTTGTGGGTGAGGAACCGGGCCAGCCACGGCATCGCCTGGCCGCCGCTGCTCCACTGCTGCCAGCGCTCGGGCTCGGCCTGGTGCCAGATGACGCCCGCGCCGACCAGGACGAGCGCGACCACCCAGCCGAGCAGCATCCGGACCCCGGCGGTGCCGCCCGGGTTCGCGATCAGCAGGATGCCGAGCGCGAGGGCGGTGAACGCGACCAGCTGGGCGCTGTCGCGGCCCTTCCTCTTCCGGGTACCGGCGGCGGGCCGCGAGGTGGGCAGCACGATCCAGAACAGCGCGTACAGCACGGCGCCGAGCCCCGAGAAGGTGAGCAGCACCATGAACACCGCGCGGACGGCGAGCGGGGGCACCCGGAGGTGGTCCGCGATGCCCGCGGCGACCCCGGCGAGCACCCGGCCCTCGGACCGGCGGCGCAGCTTGTTGGTGGCTGTCTCCATGCCGTTGATCGTCACACGCCCCGTCACCCGACGACCACCGGATCTTTCGCGGGCCGCAACCCTGAGGAAGTTCAGGGTCGACTCAGGGTGGCATCCCGGACGCGGAAACGTCCGCCAGCCGACAGTATCGACACCATGACCACTCCGTCCCACGTTCCGCCCCCGTCGGCGGACTTCCGCTCGCGGTACAGCAGGCCCAAGGAGGGCCGCAAGCTGGCCGGCGTGTGTGCCGCCCTGGGCAGGGCCACGAACACGGACCCGGTGCTGTGGCGGGTCGTGTTCGCCGTGTTCGCGCTGTTCGGCGGGGCGGGGCTCGTGGCGTACGCCGCCGGGTGGCTGTTCCTGTCCGAGGACGGCGACACCGCCTCCCCGATCGAGGCCCTGCTCGGCCGGGGGCAGTCCAGTACCCCGGCGTTCGTGACGATCCTGGTCGCGATCGGCTCGGTGATCGGGGCGATCGCGGTCGCGGACACGAACGTCGAGTTCGCCGCGATGCTCGCGCTGATCGTCGTCGGGGTGGTGCTGCTGGTGAACAAGCGGCCGAGCGGGGTCCCGAACGGGGTCCCGGGCGGCCCGCGCGCGTTCGGCCCGCCCGCGCCGCCCGCCCCGGTGGCCTACTACATGCCCGCACAGGCCACCCAGAACCCCGCGGGCCCGCCGGTGGCCCCGCCGGCCGGAACCGTGCCGTTCGCGCCGCACGGGCCGTACCAGCCGGTCGGGAACGTGCCCTTCGCGCCGCACGGGCCCTACCAGCAGCCGCGGTGGGTCCCGCCCCAGGTGCCGCCCCGGCCCCCGAAGCCCCCGAAGCGGCCCCGGGAGAAGTCGATCCTCAGCCGGCTGACGCTGTTCGCGGTGCTGATCGGACTCGGCGTCCTCGGCATCCTGGACGCGACCGGCTGGGGTGTTTCGGTCGCCTCGTACTTCGGCGTCGCCCTCGGCATCGTCGGCGCGGGCCTGGTGGTCGGCACGTTCCTCGGCCGCGGCTACAAGCTGATCGCCCTGGGGATCGTGCTCGCGATCGGGCTGGCCATCTCGGCCTCGGCCACGGAGGTCCGCAAGTCCGTCATCCGGGACGGCGGCCAGCGCACCTGGATCCCGCAGAGCGTGGGCGTGATCGACCCCGAGTACTCGATCCGGGTCGGCCTCGGCACCCTGGACCTGCGGGCCGTCGACTTCACCGACAAGACCGTCACCGTCGCGGTGAGCACCGAGGCCGGCGAGATGCGGGTCCTGCTGCCCCCGAAGGTCGACGTCGAGGTGCGCCCGAACGTGAGCAACGGCGAGGCGACGGTCCTCGGCACCCACGTGGCCCCCGAGGGCCAGCAGTCGACGATCACCGACCTGGGGGTCGACGGAGCGGGAGGCGGCAAGTTGATCATCAACCTGAACGTGAAGTTCGGCACCGCGCGGGTGACCCGGTGAAGCCGCACCGGCTCGACGCCGTGTCCCTCGTCTTCGGCGTGCTGTTCCTCGCGGGGACCGGCTGGTGGGTCCTCGCCCAGGTCGTACACGTCACCGGCGCGACCCTGGCCTGGGCCGGAGCGGCCGCGCTGGTCGGGATCGGGGTACTCGGGATCACCACGTCGATCATGGGCGGCCGGCCCCGTCCGGAGGAGCGCCCCGACGAACCCGTCGATATCTGAGCCAGGTCGGCACCAGGGCCTGTTCCGACCGCCGCATATGCTGGCTGTTGGAACAGGCCCAGCCCGTCGAGAAGAGCCTCACACCATGACCCAATCCATCGTCACCGAGCTCGCGCTCGCCCCGGCCAGGATCAACGACCGGACCGCCCGCGCGCTCGCCGCCGAGTTCACCCGCCACCCCGGCCCCAAGTCGGGCCTCCTGGTCGGCGCCGAGGTCGGTTCGCCCCTCCTGGTCGCGGTGCTCGACGCGCTCGGCCCCGACGACACCCTCACGGTGCTCAGCGAGGACGCGTTCAGCGCCCCGGGCGTCGAGGTGATCGAGAAGTTGTCCCAGGCCAAGCCCGCTGACGTGGTCATCGTGGCCGGCCAGATCGTCGGCAGCGCCGATGACGCCCACGACACCCTGGCGGCGCTGCGGGCCCTGCTCAACCCCGGCGGCGTGCTGTCCCTGGCCGTGCCGGTCCTGCCGGGTACGGGGAGCCAGGCCAACGACGAGATCGCGCGCCAGGTCACCGCGTACGGGGTCGGCAGCGACCTCGTCCTGCGGTCCACCCCGCCGGTCCGCGTGCACCGGCTGCGGTTCACCCCGGGCAGCGTCGAGTCGGCGGCCGACCTGGCCCCGGCGTTCCGGACCAGCAGCGTCCCGCTGGCCGGCGGCATGAACATCGACTCCAACGGCGTGGCCGCGTTCGGCATCTGCGTCGGGCTGGCCACGGCCGCCAAGGTCGTCGCGCCCCGGACCAAGCTCTGGCTGCTCCCGGCCGCGCTGGCCCTGCCGGTCGCCGCGTTCTTCCGCGACCCCGAGCGCGACGTCCCCGAGGACCCGTCGGCCGTGGTCGCCGCGTCCGACGGCAAGGTGCTCTCCGTCGAGCGGCTCACCGACGACCGGTTCGGCGAGCAGGTCGAGTGGCTGCGGGTCGCCGTGTTCCTGTCGGTGCTCGACGTGCACGTCAACCGCGCGCCGGTCGCCGGCCGGGTGGTCGACTCGTTCGTCGAGGACGGCGGGTTCGCCGCGGCGATGAAGCCCGAGGCCGAGCACAACGTCGCGGCGTACACGGTGCTGGACAGCACGCACGGCCGGGTCGTCGTCGCCCAGCGCACCGGGCTGATCGCCCGCCGGATCGTGCGCCGCGCGCCGGTCGGTTCGATGCTGGCCAAGGGCGAGCGGTACGGGCTGATCCGGTTCGGCTCCCGCACCGACGTCTACCTGCCGGTGGACGCGGCCGAGCCCCTGGTGGCCCCGGGCGACCGGGTGGTCGGCGGCTCCACGGTCATCGCCCGCTGGCTCTGAGGACACAAGCAAAAAGGCCCCGCACCCTTGATGGGTACGGGGCCTTTGCGCGCGTTCTACAGGGCGGCTTCGCGGTGCCGGAGCCAGAGGACGGGCCCGCTGACCAGGTAGGCGCCGATCAGCACCATGAAGGTGATCTGGTAGTCGGCGAGGCCGCCGAGCACCGGCACCACCAGGAGCCAGCGCGGCAGGCGCAGCACCCGGGCCAGCTTCGCGTACGGGAACGTGGTGACCATCAGCAGCGCGATGGCCGCGACCGCCACGGCGAGCCCCAGCGAGGGCTTGATCAGCAGCACGGACAGCGCCAGGATCGTGGCCGCCATCGTGGTCGGGACGCCGCAGAAGAACCGGCCGTCCTTGGGCGAGACGTTGAACCGGGCCAGCCGGATCGCCGAGCAGACCGCGATCAGGGCGCAGGCCGGGGCCAGCAGCCAGACCGGGGCGACCGGCTGGAGCCAGCTGAACAGCACGACCGGCACCGCGAGCCCGAACGACGACATGTCCGCCATCGAGTCCATCTGGGCGCCGAACGGGCTGGCGACCCCGAACTTGCGGGCCAGCGCGCCGTCGAGCCCGTCGAACGTGACGCAGGCCAGGATGCAGGCGGCGGCCCACAGCACCTGTCCCTGCATGCTGAGGAACACCGCGAACATCCCGCCCATGATGCTGGAGATGGTGCAGGCGTTCACCAGGCCGAACTTGATCCGCCGGTCGAGGGTGCGCTCGCCGGGCAGGAGCGGGATGGAGATCGGGCCGGCCAGGGGCTCGTCGATGGCGGGCGACTGCGCGGCCGGGTTGCGCGAGACCACGAGGTCCCGGCGGTCCAGGCTCGCGAGGTCGTCCGGGACGACGTCGGCGGCTCCGGTGGTGGTCAGCAGGTCTCCGCCGTCGCGACGACGGCGGCCAACCAGGGCCGTGCGGACGAGCACGCTACGCGCCAGCGTGCCACTGCGGCGCATCGCGCCGGTCCAACGACGGCCAGCGGGTCGTGGTGTGTCACCACTGCGCCGCCAGGGTGCTCTCGGCACTCCAGTCCCTCCAAATGGCCGGATCGGGTGTCTCCGCCACCTCGGCGGCCGTCAAGCCAATGCGTTAAACGATGGCATATGGATGCCACCCTTGGCGACGCCCGCTCGCACAAACTTTCCCTCGATTACGGGCAAAACTACCAAATAGGGACGAAGTGACACTACTGTGAGTGTCGGCATATGGACGCTTCGCTATCGATATTACTCGCCGTAGTTGACGAACACGGCCGGTGAGGCGTAGATCAACTCAACAGCCGCGCGCGGGTGAGAGCCTCGAAAGTGGGCCTGTTCAGGCGAAGCGTGGCAGCCTCCGCCGCGGTGAACCAGCCAGCAGCGGCCGTCGATCCGTTGACCTCCCCCACGACCGGGTCGGTGGGGGTGTCAATAATCACCCGGTACGTGACGCGCACCCCATGCCAGTCCATTGCGCGCCCTTCTGGGCCCCATGCGGCAGGATTGTGCATGTTCGACACGGTAAGGAGCTGTGTGATCCGCCCTGTCTGGCCGGTCTCCTCCCGCAGTTCCCGGAGCACGCCGTCCGCCGAGTCCTCGCCGAAGTCCGTGCCCCCGCCCGGCAGGTGCCAGGTGCCCGCGCCCGGGTAGTTCTCCGAGATCAGGGTCAGCAGGATCCGGCCGGCCGGGTCGGTGACCACGCCGTACGCGCTGAACCGCTGGCCGCGGTCCGGGTCGGGCTCCTCCGGCGTGCTGACCGGCGGGTTCGGGTTCCGCAGCTCCGGCAGGCCGGTCACGCCCAGGGTGGTACGGACCCGGTCGAAGAGGGGCAGGCCCTCGATCTGGGCCTCGGACAGCCACTCCACCCGGTGCGAACTGCCGTCCACCTCGGGGGTCAGGTGACCGCCGACGACCCGGACGTCGTACATGATCTGGTCCTGGTGCCGGCGGATCCCCAGGTGCGGGACATCGTTCACCTCGATGGAGACCGAGTGCAGGCCGGTGACCTTCACGACGAGGCCCGTCTCCTCCAGGAACTCCCGGGCCACCGCGACAGCCGGATCCTCCCCGTGGTCGAGGCCGCCGCCGGGCAGGTTCCAGCTGCCGGAGCTCCCGGAAGTCGGGGACGACTGGACGAGCAGAACCCGTCCGGCGTCGTCCCGGCACACCCCGTACGCTGCGATCCGACGTTCCTGCCTCAAGGTCATGTACTGACCTTAGCCAGCGCCTCCTCCGTCACCTCCGTCAGCGGGAGCCCGGCGAGTTCCGCCCGGGTGAACCAGCGCGCCTCACAGGTGGAGCCCACGGTGTCGTACACCCGTGGAGGTTGGGGGTGGTCGACCGCGACCTGGTAGAAGGCGCGCACGCCGTGCCAGTCGATCGGGTACCCCTCGGGGCCGACCTGGGCCATGTCCCGGTGGCTCGCGACCCCCAGCAGGGCCAGCAGCCGGCCGCGCTGCCCCGTCTCCTCGGACAGCTCCCGCATCAGCGCCGCGTCGGGCTGCTCCCCGAAGTCGATCCCCCCGCCGGGCAGGTGCCAGCGCCCCGCGCCCGGATATCCGGCCGACACCCGGGTCAGCAGCACCCGGTCGGCGGGGTCGGTCGCCACCGCGTACGCCGCGAAGCGCTGCGCCCGGGGGCGGCCGTCCGGCCCGGGGACCAGCAGGAACGACGGCAGCTCCGGCGGGTCGTCCGGGCGCAGGTCACCCGTTCCCGGCAGCCCGAGCGCCGTCGCCGTGAACGGGCGCAGGGCCAGCTGCTCGGCCTCGTGCGGCGGCACCCAGCGCGCCAGGTCCGTACTCCCCGACAGCACGTCGCGCAGGCCGCCGCCGGTAACCTTGACCGTGTAGAGCAGGCGGTCGGTGTGCAGGGCCAGGCCCCGGTGCGGGAGGGCGCGCAGGTCGGAGAGCACGTCGCGCAGCTCGGTGACCACGACCGCGAGGCCCGTCTCCTCGTCCGTCTCGCGGATCACGGCGGCCTCGGGGTGCTCGCCGTGGTCGACCCCTCCGCCCGGCAACGACCACGAACCCGGGTTGGCGGCGGTGGCCGAGGCCCGGACCAGCAGGATGTTGCCGGCTGAATCGGAACATATGCCGTACGCGGCGATGCGGCGCAGCGGCTCTAGCGCGGGGGTCATGAATCACAAGTGTGACGAGGGTGCACGCTTCAAGGTCAAGAGTTTGCCGGACATATGACAGTGATTGCCCGGTTCTGTTTGGACGGTGTACGGGGCGCGTTCACGTCCGGTGGCCCCGGGTACGACCTTCGGGGGATCCCGGGCTCAGGGGAGGCTCAGGGGTACGGTCAGGGCGGTCACCGATGTCGACGGGGGTCATTGTCGGTCACGCTGTAGACATGACTGAGCACACCGCCATCAAGCAGCTTCGCCGCTCCCGCTCCGACCGGAAGATCTCGGGCGTCTGCGGCGGTACCGCCAGGTACTTCGACTTCGACCCCACCCTCGTCCGGGTCCTCTTCATCGTCTCCGTGTTCTTCACCGGCGGCTGGTCGCTCCTCGCGTACGTCGCCGCGTGGCTGATCATGCCGGAGGAGGGGCACCCGGGGGCGCCCGGTGGACCGGGGGCGCCGGGCTGGGCTCCGGCGGGGGCCACGTGGACCCCCAGTGCCGGGTACCCGGCGGCCGGTGGCTACACCCCGCCGACCTACGCGACGCAGCCCGCGCCGTTCACGGTGGTTCCGCCGCCCGCCGAGCCGTACGTCGCGCCGGTCGACCCGGTCGTCCCGGCTGCTGCGGCTCCGGTCGTCGCCCCGGTCATCGCCCCGGTGGAGCCTTCGATCCCGGAGACGGTGATCGAGGAGCCCTACGAGGAGCCGGTGGACGAGACCCCGGCCACGCCGGTCGCGGTCTCCTCGACGGAGCCGGTCCCGGCCGCCACCGACGGCGTCGGGGGCGACAGCGCTCCGGAGCCGACCGAGATCGTCCGGGCCCAGCCCGGGTCGACGACGGTGCTGCCGGGCGAGACGACCGTGCTGCCCGCCGACTCGACGGACGCGTTCGTTCCGGAGACGACGTTCGTGCCGGCGGACGCCGAGACCACGGTCATCCCGGCCGCGACCACGGTGATTCCCGCCAGCTCCGACACCACGGTGTTGCCGGCTGACACGCGGGACGAGACCACGGTCCTGCCCGGTGACGCGGATCCGGCCACGACGGTTCTGCCTGCCGCTCAGGACGACGGGACGAAGAAGTTGCCGGTCGAGCCGGAGAAGTAGCGAACGCTCGCACTGATCGCCGTTCCGGGTGTCCGGGGCGGCGATCGGCGTGGGGTGGCAGGTGGCGGGTGGGGCGGTCCGTGGCGGTTCGTTGGAAGAGAGAAGAGCCTTTGACTCTCTTCCAACGAACCGC
>NZ_JBFAZP010000011.1:50896-327209 GCF_040681875.1 Longispora sp. NPDC051575
TTTTGTTTCTATTTTAGCCTTTTCTTCCATTTCCAACCACCCCCCCACGGACCTGTACTGGTCGCTGTGGAGTGCCGCGCCGGGTGGGATTTCGGGCCGCGTACCCGGCTTGGGGGCTTCGTGAAAGATGCGGGACCCGCCACGGCGTCCATGCAAGCGTGGCGGGTCCCGCAGACTTTTTAGTTTACTCCCGATTTCGGCTGGTAGTGCCGGTGTGCTACTCCCACTCGATGGTGCCCGGGGGCTTGCTCGTGACGTCGAGGGTGACCCGGTTGATCTCCGCGACCTCGTTGGTGATCCGGGTCGAGATCCGGGCGATCAGGTCGTAGGGCAGGCGGGACCAGTCGGCGGTCATCGCGTCCTCGGAGGAGACGGGGCGCAGCACGACCGGGTGGCCGTAGGTGCGGCCGTCGCCCTGGACGCCCACGGAGCGGACGTCGGCGAGCAGGACCACCGGGAACTGCCAGACGTCGCGGTCCAGGCCGGAGGCGGTGAGCTCCTCGCGGGCGATCAGGTCGGCCTGGCGCAGGATGTCGATCCGCTCCTGGTCCACCGCGCCGATGATCCGGATCGCGAGGCCGGGGCCCGGGAACGGGTGCCGCCAGATCATCTCCGGAGGGAGGCCCAGTTCGAGGCCGATGGTGCGGACCTCGTCCTTGAACAGGGTGCGCAGCGGCTCGACCAGGGAGAACTTCAGGTCCTCGGGCAGGCCGCCGACGTTGTGGTGCGACTTGATGTTGGCGGTACCGGTGCCGCCGCCCGACTCGACCACGTCCGGGTAGAGCGTGCCCTGGACCAGGTACTCGACGCCCTCGGCGGCGAGGTCGCGGGCCGCGGCCTCGAAGCACCGGATGAACTCCCGGCCGATGATCTTGCGCTTCTCCTCGGGGTCGGTGACCCCGGCGAGCGCGCCCAGGAACTGGTCCTGCGCGTTGAAGACCCGCAGCTTGATGCCGGTGGCGGCGACGTAGTCGGTCTCGACCTGCTCGGCCTCGCCGGCGCGCAGCAGGCCGTGGTCCACGAACACGCAGGTCAGCTGGTCGCCGACGGCCTTGTGTACGAGGGCGGCGGCCACGGCGGAGTCCACGCCGCCGGACAGGGCGCAGAGCACCTGCTTGTCGCCGACCTGGGCGCGGATCGCGGCGACCTGCTCCTCGATGACGTTCGCGGAGGTCCACTCGGGGGTGAGGCCAGCGATGTTGTACAGGAAGTGCTCCAGCACCGTCTGGCCGTGCGCGGAGTGCTTGACCTCCGGGTGGTACTGCACCCCGGCGAACCGGCGCGCCACGTCCTCGAAGGCGGCCACGGGGGCGCCCTCCGAGGTGGCGGTGACGGTGAAGCCGGCGGGGGCCTCGGAGACGCTGTCCCCGTGGCTCATCCACACCGAGAGATCCTTCGGCAGGTCGGCGAGCAGGACACCGGGGGTCACGACGGACACCGGGGTGCCGCCGAACTCCCGGAGGCCGGTACGGGCCACGGTGCCGCCGAGCGCGCGGGCCATCGCCTGGAATCCGTAGCAGATGCCGAAGACGGGCACGCCGGCTTCGAACAGCTCATCGGAGACCTGCGGGGCGCCGGGCTCGTAGACGGACGAGGGGCCACCGGACAGGATGATCGCGGCCGGGTTCTTCGCGAGCATCTCGGCCACGGGCATCGAGGACGGGACGATCTCGGAGTACACCCGGGCCTCGCGGACGCGGCGGGCGATCAACTGGGCGTACTGCGCCCCAAAATCAACAACGAGGACGGGCTGCTGCATGTCAAGAGCCTAGTCATCCCCGTCCGGGGGCCCGGCGGCGATCCCCCGCAGTGTGAGCTGGACGAGTTGGTCGATCTCCGCCGGGCCCGGCATCGGCTGGTGCGCCAGGGCCCGGTTGACCGTGACCCCGTTGAACAGTTCCATCACCAGCTTGGCGTTGACGCCGGGCCGGACCTGGCCGCGCGCGCCGGCCCGGTCGAGCAGGGTCTGGGCCATCGAGATCCGGGCGTCCATCCCGGTGACGAGCAGGGCGGCGACCTTCGGGTTGCGGGCGGCCTCCATGGCCACGGTCCGGATCCAGGCGGCGCCCTGCTCGGTGGAGAACATGGTGACGGCCGAGGTGTAGACCGTGCGCAGGTCGGTGGCGATGTGCCCGGTGTCGGGCAGGGGTACCCGGTAGTCGATCAGGCTGGCGAACGCCTCCAGGACCAGCTCGTCCTTGCTGGCCCAGCGGCGGTACAGGGTCGCCTTGGCCACGCCGGCCCGTTTGGCGACCTCGTCGACGGTCGTGCCCTCGAAGCCGACCTCGAAGAGGAGTTCGGCGGCGGCGCGGCGGACCCGTTCGGCGACCTCGGGGTCGCGGGGGCGGCCACGGGGGGCGGCGGTCGGGTCCCCGGCCCCGGAGGCCGCCGCCTCGGGAACGGCCCCCACCGTGGCCGGCTCGCGCTTGCTCACTTGACCTCCACGAGCTCCGGTTCCTCAGCGACGGCCGCGTGCGCGGGCAGCCACACGGCGGCCACGAGCGCGCCGATCACGCACAGCGCCACCGAGACCCACGCGACCACGTGCAGCCCGTCCACGAAGGCCTGGAAGGCGGTACCGGTCAACTGTCCGCCCGCCTGCGGGGGCATGCCCGGCGCCGCCGCGACCTGCATCGCGCCCTGCACGTTGTCCTTCGCCATGTCCTGGGCCTGCGCGGACAGGCCGGCGGTGGCGTCGACCATCTTATGCCGGTACACCGAGTTGATGATCGAGCCGAGCACCGCGACGCCGAGCGCGCCGCCGATCTGGCGCACCGCGTCGTTGACCGCCGAGCCGACGCCGGCCTTCTCGATCGGCAGCGAACCCATGACCGCCTCGGTGGCCGGGGCCATCGCGAAGGACATCCCGAAGCCCATGATCAGGACGGCGGTGAGCACCCGGCCGTACCCGGAGTCGACCTGGGTGCCGGCGATCACCCAGAAGGACGCCGCGAGCAGGACCAGCCCGAACACGACCGGGATCTTCTCGCCGACCTTCTGGGCGATGGCCATCGCGAGCGGGGCCCCGAACACGAGTCCGGCGGCGATCGGCATGATCCGCAGGCCGGCTTCCAGGGCGTCGTACCCCATGACGGTCTGGAGGTGGATCGAGAGGAAGAACGCCGAGCCCATCAGGACGAAGAACACGAGCGTGACGGCGATGGCGGGTACGGAGAACCGCCTGTTCGCGAAGAACCGCATGTCGAGCATCGGGTACGGGTGCCGCAACTCCCACACCGCGAACGCCACCAGCGTCACGGCCGCCACCCCGAAGCCGACCACGACCTTGGTGGCTCCCCAGCCGGCGCCCGGGGCCTCGATGATGGCCCACACGAGCGCGACGAGTCCGATGACGCTGAGCAGCCCGCCGACCAGGTCGAGCTTGGGGGCGTGCGCGTCGCGGGACTCGGGGACGATCAGCAGCGCGCCCACGATCCCGGCGACGACGACGAACACGTTGATGTAGAACACGCTGGACCAGTCGAAATGGTCGAGCAGGTACCCGCCGAGGGCCGGTCCGGCGGCGATCCCGATCCCGGAGACGCCGGCCCAGATCCCGATCGCGGACTTGCGCTCCTTCTGGTTGGTGAAGGAGTTGGTGAGGATCGACAGGGTGCTCGGCATGATCAGGGCCGCGCCGACGCCCATCACGGCGCGGGCGGCGATCAGCTGCTCGGGGCTCTCGCACAGCGCCGCCCACAGCGAGGACGCGCCGAAGACGACGAGACCGATCAGCAACGCCTTCCGCCGCCCGTACTTGTCCCCCCACGCGCCCGCGAGCAGCAGCAGCCCGGCGAAGGCGAGGGTGTAGGAGTCCACGATCCACTGGAGCTGGCCGGCGGTGGCGTCGAGTTCGCGCTGGAGGGTGGCGAGCGCGACGTTCAGGACGGTGTTGTCCAGGCCGATGATGAGGAGCGAGACGCAGAGGACGCCGAGGGTGGCCCAGCGTCGGCGGTGGATGACGGCAGTGTCCATCGGAGCCTCTTTCCGATACCGAGGGGTCTAGTAATAGAAACTAGACCCGGCGGTATCGGAATGGGGAGGGGGTATGGCGGATGTCACCCGGGTGTCGGGAGGCCGGCGCCCCGCTTGCCGGGAGGCCGGCGCCCCGACTGCCGGGAGGTCGACGCCCCGGGGCCGCGGGAGGCTCAGGGACGCACGGTCAGGCGTAACACCGCCGGCGCGTGCTCCGGCACCACCGGGCTCTCCGGCGACACCGGCCCCACCTGCACGTACGCGCTCCCCAGCGCCGGGCGCGGGTCGGGCTCGCCGTAGTTCGGCCAGAAGGACAGGGCCCGCTCCGCCTGGGCCGTGATGGTCAGGGACGGGTTCACGCCCAGGTTCGCGCTCACCGCCGCGCCGTCGACGATGTGCAGCCCGGGGTAGCCGTACACCCGGTGGTAGGGGTCGATCACGCCCGTCTCCGGCGAGTCCCCGATCGCGCAGCCGCCCAGGATGTGCGCGGTGAGCGGGATGTTGAACAGGTCGTTCCAGGTGCCGCCGGCCACGCCGCCCATCTTCTCGGCGAGCCGGCGGACCGCCTCGTTGCCGGCCGGGATCCACGACGGGTTCGGCTCGCCGTGGCCCTGCTGGGAGGTGAGCTTGCGGCGGCCGTACCAGGTGCGCTTCAGGCTGACGGTCAGCGAGTTGTCCCGGGTCTGCATGACGAGCGCGATGATCGTCCGCTCGGACCACTTGCGGATCGACAGCGCGCGCAGGGTCTTCGGCTCGCGGAACAGGGTGGCGATCCCGACCAGCCAGCGCGGCCAGCGCGAGCCGCCGTCGGTGAGCACGGTCTGGAGCAGGCCCATCGCGTTGGAGCCCTTGCCGTAGCGCACCGGCTCGATGTGGGTGTCGGCGTCCGGGTGGAACGAGCTGGTGATCGCCACCCCGTCGGTGTAGTCGGCGCCCTTGGCGAACGACCGCGCACCGATGATGGACTCGGAGTTCGTCCTGGTCAGGTAGCCGAGCCGATCGGACAGCCGGGGCAGCTCGCGTGCCTTGAACGTGTGCAGCAGCCGCTGGGTGCCGAGCGCCCCGGCCGCGAAGATGACCTGGTCGGCGGTGAAGGCTTTTTTCTGGTACCCGCCGGTGCGTCGGGTCCGCACCTCGTAGCCGCCGTTGTGCGGGCGCACCGAGGTGACGGTCGTGAGCGCGTGCACCTGGGCGCCGGCCTGCTCCGCGAGGTAGAGATAGTTCTTGACCAGCGTGTTCTTGGCGTTGTAGCGGCAGCCCGTCATGCACGCCCCGCACTCCCGGCACGGCTGGCGCTCCGGGCCGACCCCGCCGAAGAAGGGGTCCACGCCGGGCTCGCCGAAGTACACGCCGACCGGGGTCTGGTGGAAGGTGTCCCCGACCCCCATGTCGTCGGCCACCGCCTTGATCATGACATCGGCGCTGGTCATCCGGTCGTACGTGACCACGCCCAGCATCCGTTTCGCCTGGTCGTAGTAGGGGGCCAGCTCGGCCTTCCAGTCCGTGATGTGCGCCCACTGCCGGTCGGCGAAGAACGCGGGCAGCGGCTCGTACAGCGTGTTCGCGTACACCAGGCTGCCGCCGCCGACCCCCGCGCCGGACAGGATCAGCGCGTCGCGCAGCAGGTTGATCCGCTGGATGCCGAAGAAGCGCACCTTCGGGGCCCAGAGGAAGCTGCTCAGCCGCCAGGAGGTCCTGGGGAACTCGTCGTCGGCGAACCTGCGCCCGGCCTCCAGGACCGCGACGCGGTAGCCCTTCTCGACGAGCCGGAGCGCGGAGACGCTGCCCCCGAACCCGGAGCCGATCACGATGACATCGAAGTCCGCCATGCCTCGGGATGCTACTCGCGGGTAGCTTGCGACGGAAGAGGCCCGACCGGCAGCACGCCGGTCGGGCCTCCCACGATCACGAACTAGATGTCGAGGCTCAGCTCGACCTTCTGGAACTCCTTCAGGTCGCGGTAGCCGCACTTGGCCATCGCGCGCTTCAGCCCGCCGAACAGGTTCAGCGCCCCGCTCGGGTCGTCCGACGGGCCGTAGAGCAGCTCCTCCAGCGAACCGAGCGGCTCGTCCCCGGGCACGTACATGCCCCGGGCCAGCTTCGGGTGGCTCGCCGACGAGTGCCACCAGGCGCCGCCGGCCGGCGAGTCCTCCGCGAGGGCGAGCGGCTGGCCGAGCATCACGGCGTCCGCGCCGCAGGCCAGGGCGCGCGCGATGTCACCCGAGGTGGAGATGTCGCCGTCGGCGATCAGGTGGACGTAACGGCCACCCGTCTCGTCGAGGTAGTCCCGCCGGGCCGCCGCCGCGTCCGCGATCGCCGAGGCCATCGGGACCCGGATGCCGAGCACCTGGTCGGTGGTCGAGAAGTCGTCCGCGCCGATGCCGATGATGACGCCGGCCGCGCCGGTACGCATCAGGTGCAGTGCGGTCTGGTAGTTGGTGCAGCCGCCGACGATCACCGGCAGGTCGAGGTCCGCGATGAACTCCTTGAGGTTCAGGGGTTCGTCCGTGGTCGACACGTGCTCGGCGGACACCAGCGTGCCCTGGATGACCAGCAGGTCCACGCCCGCGTCCAGGATCACCGGGGCGAGGGCGAGGGTGTGCTGCGGGGACACCCGGACGGCCACCGTGCCGCCGCCGAGGCGCATCTCGCGGACCCGCTCGGCGATCAGCTCGGGCTTGATCGGCTCGGCGTAGATCTCCTGGAGCCGCGCGGTCGCGGGCTGGTCGAGGTCCGCGAGCTCGGCGAGGAGCTTCGACGGGTCCTCGTACCGGCACCACAGGCCCTCGGCGTTCAGCACGCCCAGCCCGCCCAGCCGACCGAGGGCGACCGCCGAGGCGGGGCTCATCGTGGCGTCGGTGGGGTGGGCCACGCAGGGGATCTCGAACCGGTAGGCGTCGAGCTGCCAGGCCGTGGAGACGTCGTCGACATCCCGGGTTCGGCGGCTCGGCACGATCGCGACATCCGACAGGTGATATCCCCGCCGGGCGACCTTGCCCAGCCCGATCTCGACGACGTCTCGCACGGCGCGCTCCTTAACGGGAGTGGTAGTTGGGTGCCTCGACGGTCATCTGGATGTCGTGCGGGTGGCTCTCCTTGAGGCCAGCCGACGTGATCCGGATGAGCTTGCCCCGCCGCTGTAGCTCACTGATGCTATCGGCACCGCAGTAGAACAGCGCCTGGCCCAGGCCACCCACCAACTGATGGGCGACGGCGGAGAGCGGGCCGCGGTACGGAACCTGGCCCTCGATGCCCTCCGGGACCAGCCGGTCCTCGGAGACGTCCTGCTGGAAGTACCGGTCCTTGGAGTACGACCGGCGGTCGCCCCGGGACTGCATGGCCCCGAGGGAACCCATGCCCCGGTACGACTTGAACTGCTTGCCGTTGATGAAGATCAGCTCGCCCGGGGACTCCTCGCAGCCCGCCAGCAGCGAACCGAGCATCACGGTGTCCGCGCCCGCGACGATGGCCTTGGCGATGTCCCCCGAGTACTGCATCCCGCCGTCGCCGATCACCGGCACGCCGAGCGGGCGGCACGCGCGGGCCGCGTCCATGATGGCCGTGACCTGGGGGGCGCCGACGCCGGCGACCACCCGCGTCGTACAGATCGAGCCCGGGCCCACGCCGACCTTGACCGCGTCCGCGCCGGCCTCGGCGATGGCCAGGGCACCGGAGTAGGTGGCGATGTTGCCGCCGACGACGTCGACCGACGTCTCCTTCTTCAGCAGCTTGATCATGTCGAGGAGGTGCCGGCTGTGCCCGTGCGCCACGTCGACCATGATCACGTCGACGCCGGCGTCGACCAGGGCGCGCGCCCGCTTGTACCCGTCCTCGCCGACCCCGACGGCCGCCGCGACCCGCAGCCGGCCCGCGTCGTCCTTGGTGGCGTTCGGGAACTGCTCGCTCTTCGTGAAGTCCTTGACCGTGATCAGCCCGCGCAACTTGCCCGTGCCGTCGACCAACGGGAGCTTCTCGATCTTGTGCTGCCGCAGCAAGGCGAGCGCGTCGTCCTTGGAAACCCCGACCGGGGCCGTGACCAGGGGCATCTTCGTCATGATCTCGCGGACCGGGGTCGCGCCGTCCGTGACGAAGCGCATGTCCCGGTTGGTCACGATGCCGACCAGCGTGCCGTCGGCGTCGATCACCGGGACGCCCGAGATCCGGAACTTCGCGCACAGCGCGTCGACGTCGCGGAGGGTGTCGTTCGGCTGACAGGTCACCGGGTTCGTGATCATGCCGGACTCGGACCGCTTCACCAGGTCCACCTGGGTCGCCTGGTCCTCGACGGAGAGGTTGCGGTGCAGGACGCCGATGCCGCCGTTGCGCGCCATCGCGATGGCCATCCGGGCCTCGGTCACCGTGTCCATGGCACTGGAGACCAACGGGATCTCGAGAGTGATGTTCTTGGTGAGCCGGGTCGTGGTCCGCGTGGACCCCGGTTCGATGTCAGCTTCGGCGGGCAGGAGAAGCACGTCGTCGAAGGTCAGACCCAGTGGCAGGGTGTTCATGGCGGTGTCCGATTCCAGATGCTGCGGCATACACAATCCTACCCAGCGGGATACTCGCACCTCGGCGGCACCCTCTGTGATCTGGACCCCGGTCCCGGCAGGCGTGACCAGGGCCGGAACGGGCGGGCGCCGCACGGGGCCGGGCCGGGTCGGCGACGGGCGCGCCACCGCGCCCGGCACAGGTCGCCCGCCCCTCCTGGCTCGGGTCGCCTTACCGCTCACGGTACGGGCCGGCCAGCGGGCAGGCTCATGGGCCGCCGCCGGCCCGACACGGACCAGACCACTGGCGACCGGATCACCGCGCCGGTGCGGGTCGGGCGACGCATCGGCCCTGGCCTGCGAAGACGGCGCACGGCCCGGGAGTTCGGCGCGCACCACGGGTCGGGGCGGGCGGGACGCGTACCCGTCGGAGGTTCTTGATCGTCGGGGTCGGCCCGAGCGCGCCAGGAAGCAGGTGGAGCGCGCAGGGCCCTCGGAGCGATACGGTAGGAGGCGTGCACGACGAGCCGATCGACCCTTTCGCCGGTGATCCGGGCGACCCCTCCGCGGGGCTCGACCCCGAGGAGCCGACCGATCCGCTGTCCGAGGACGAGAAGCAGGACGTCCTCGACGACCTGGAGGATCTGGAGCTCTACCAGACCCTGCTGGAGCCGTCCGGCGTGAAGGGCCTCGTCGTGGACTGCGAGGACTGCCGCGAGCCGCACTACTTCAACTGGGAGCTGCTGCGCGCCAACCTGCGCCACCTCCTGGACGACGGCCGGCCCCGGGTGCACGAGCCCGCGTTCAACCCGGACCCGGAGCACTACGTGACCTGGGACTACGCGCGCGGCTACACCGACGGCGTCCAGGACACCCTCGCGGCCGAGGACACCCCCTAAACCCTCATTTGGGTACTGGGGACCCTGCCCCGAATCCCCCCGGGGCGCCTTGTTCCCGCAGGCCCAGCCCACGGTGCTGTCGACCCGACGCGAGTTCCGCCGCATGCCGCCGCCCAGGTCCGGCACGGCCCGGACACGCGCGCCCGGCACCGCCACCTTGCACGCGGGGTAGGCGCAACCACACAGGCCCTGCACGCCCTGAAACGCGGGGTAGGCGCAACCACACAGGCCCCGCACGCCCTGAGACGCGGGCACGGCACAGGCACGCGGCAGATCCTGCACGCCCTGGGCATGGGGCCGGCACGGCCCGGGCACGTGGGGCCGGCGGGCTGATCTCAGGCGTGCTTGGGCGGCTTCGGGGGCTTCTTCGGCGGCCAGTTGCCCTTGTGCCCGCCGCGGCTCCTGTCGTCCCAGTCCTTGTCGCCGTCGTCCTTCTTCTCGTTTTCGCCGCCCGGACCGCCACCCGGCCTGTCCCCCGAATCGCCGGTGCCGCCGGTCGGCCGGGACTGCGGCCGGGACTTGTCCCCAGGGTTGTCCACAGGCTTGGTGGGCTTCGGCGTCGGCGCGAACCGCGGATCGGCCCGCCCCGGCACGCCCTCCACTCCCCCGGCGACCCCCTTGAGATCCTCCGTACGCTGCCGCAGCCGGCGGCCCGCCTGGTCCGAGGTGACCTTGTCCAGCCAGCGCTCTGCCTCGGCAAGGTACTTCTGCGCGTCCTCCGGCCGGCCCGTCTCCAGCGCCTGGGTCGCCAGGTTCAGCGACTCCTCCGCGCGGGTCTCGGCGAGGGTGGAGGCGGCCCGGTCGGCGTACACCACCCGGGTGACCGGCCACAGCGGGCTGCCGGGGCGGGCGTTCCCGGCGGCGGCCACCCCGCCACCTCCGGCGGCCAGCACCACCACGGCGGCAGCGGCCAGCACGAGCCTCCGCCGCGACCGCGCGCCCCTGACTCCCGGAGCACCGCCGATCCCGCCAGGCCCGGCGGGCTCGCCCAGACCACCGGGCCGACCGGCGCGTCCGGACGTGCCGAGGTCTTCTGACGCTGCACGATCTCCGGACCCGCCCGGACCGCCGTGCGCGCCGTGCCCGCCGGCGCCACCAGGCCCGCCGGGCTTGCCAGAGCCAACGGGCCGGCCAGTGCCTCCGGACCTGCCGAGGTCCCCCGACCCACCCGGGCCACCGCGCACGCCATGCCCGCCGGGTTCATCGGATCCACGGGGTTCGACTCCGAGGTCCGCGCCGGCCGTGGGCGCGGCCTTCGCGGGCACACGCGCGGCGGGAACGAACACCACCGGCGGCACGGCATCCTGGCCGAGCTGGTCGGAGGCCGCGATGCCGAACGTCGCTCCCTCCTGGCCGGAATGGTTCAGCCGGGCCGCGCCGCCCTGCGCGAAATCATTCAGGCCAGTAGCGCCGCCCTGCCCAGAATCATTCAGGCCAGTAGCGCCGCCCTGGACGGAATCGTTCAGACCAGTCGCGCCGCCCTGGACGGAATCGTTCAGACCAGTCGCGCCGCCCTGCGCGGATTCACTCGGACGGGCCGCGCCAGCCTGCGCGGAATCGTTCGGGCGGATCGGAGTGTCAGGACCAGACAGGCTGTTCGGGACCGAGTCGAGTGGAGTCCCCGACCGGAGCCCGAGCAGGGTTCCCACGGGGAGCGACGGGTCCTCGTCGGCCGTCACGTCCGCCCGCCACGCCGCCAACGCGTCCACCAGCGGATCCCCGGCCGGCACGGGCCCGCCCCGGCCGAGGGCGTCGAGCAGCGCGTCCGTCCGCGCGAACTCCTCGAACGGGGTCACGCTGACACCTCCTCGTCCGCGAACGTCCGCAGCCGGGCCAGCGCCCGGTGCTGGGCGACCCGGATCGCCCCGGCGGTCATGCCGAGCACGGTGCCGGCCTCCTCGGCGGAGAGGCCGACGGCCACCCGGAGCAGGATGATCTCGCGCTGCACGGGGGTGAGGCGTTCCAGTAGGCCGGCGAGTTGGCGGGACAGGTCGGCGGCCACGGCCTGGGCTTCGGGGTCGGCGCCGGGGTCGGGGCGTTCGGGGACCTGTTCGACGGGCGCGACGGTGAGGGCCCGCTGGGCCGCGCGGTGCGCGTCGGTCACCTTGTGCCCGGCGATCCCGAACACGAACGCGGCGAAGGGGCGGCCCAGGTCCTGATATCGCGGCAGGGCGGCCAGCACAGCGAGGCACACCTCCTGGGCGACGTCGTCGGCGGTCAGGTAGCCACCACCGACCCGTCCGAGGCGCGCCCGGCAGTAGCGCAGGATCAGTGGCCTCAGCTTGCCCAGCAGGTCGGACAGCGCCTGCTGATCGCCTGCCGCCGCCCGGACCGCGAGCCCGGTGAGCTCATCCTCTTCGACCATCGTTGAAGACAGACCCTCCGTTACGGTGCCCGTGTATTCGCACCGTAACGGACGCGTGCAAAAAGAACGAGCACCCAGCTTTCGCCGGGTGCCCGTCCACTGTGCACGGTTTTGCTAGTGCGCGTGCCCGCGACCGCCGTGAGAGTGGCCGTGACCTGCGTCACTGTCGTTCTCGGGCTTCTCGACGATCAGCGTCTCGGTCGTCAGGAGCAGCGCCGCGATGCTGGCCGCGTTGGCGACCGCGCTGCGGGTGACCTTGACCGGGTCGACGATGCCGGCGGCGAGCAGGTCGACGTACTCACCCGTCGCGGCGTTGAGGCCCTGGCCCCACGGGAGCGCCCGGACCTTGCCGACGACGACGTACCCGTCGTGGCCGGCGTTCTGGGCGATCCAGCGCAGCGGCTCGTCGAGCGCCTTGCGGACGAGCCGCACGCCGACGCCCTCGTCACCGGTGAGGCCGAGGTCCTTGTCGAGCACCTCGGTCGCCTGGACGAGCGCCGCGCCGCCTCCGGGCACGATGCCCTCCTCGACAGCGGCCTTGGTCGCGGCGATCGCGTCCTCGATCCGGTGCTTCTTCTCCTTCATCTCGACCTCGGTCGCGGCGCCCACCTTGATGACCGCCACGCCGTCGCCGAGCTTCGCGAGCCGCTCCTGGAGCTTCTCGCGGTCCCAGTCGGAGTCCGAAGCCTCGATCTCAGACTTGATCTTGTTCGCCTGGATCTTGACCTGCTCGGCGTCGCCGCCGCCCTCCACGACCGTGGTGTTGTCCTTGGTCACCACGACCCGCCGGGCGGTGCCCAGCATGTCGAGGGTCACGTCGGACAGCTTGTGGCCGAGGTCGGCGGTGATGACCTGACCACCGGTCAGGACCGCGATGTCCTCGAGCATCGCCTTGCGCCGGTCGCCGAAGCCCGGGGCCTTGACGGCCACGGACTTGAACGTCTTGCGCACGGCGTTGACGACGAGGGTCGACAGCGCCTGGCCGTCCACGTCCTCGGCGATGATCAGCAGCTGCTTGTTCGCGCCGATGATCTTCTCGAGCAGCGGGAGGATCTCCTCGAGCGCGGAGACCTTCTGGCCCGTGATGAGGATGTAGGGGTCCTCCAGCACCGCCTCGCCGGCCTCGGCGTCGGTCACGAAGTGCGGGGACACGAAGCCCTTGTCGAACTGCAGGCCCTCGGTGACCTCGAGCTCCGTGGTCAGGGTCGAGCCCTCCTCGACGGTGATGACACCGTCGCGGCCGACCCGGTCCATGGCCTCGGCGAGGAGTTGGCCGATCGTGGCGTCCTGCGCGGAGACCGTCGCGACGTTGGCGATGGCTTCCTTGGTCGACACCTCGACGGCGCGGTCGAGCAGCACGCCCGAGACGGCCTCGACGGCCGCGTCGATGCCGCGCTTGATGCCGCTCGGGTTCGCGCCGGCGGCCACGTTGCGCAGGCCCTCGTGCACCATGGCCTGGGCGAGCACGGTCGCGGTGGTGGTCCCGTCACCGGCGACGTCGTTGGTCTTCGTCGCCACCTCCTTGGCCAGCTGCGCGCCGAGGTTCTCGTACGGGTTGGTGAGCTCGATCTCCTTGGCGATGGTGACACCGTCGTTGGTGATGAGCGGAGCGCCGAACTTCTTGTCCAGCACGACGTTGCGGCCCTTGGGGCCGAGCGTCACGCGGACGGCGTTGGCGAGCTGGTCGACGCCGGACTCGAGGTGCTTGCGGGCGTCGTCGGAGAAGCTGAGGATCTTCGACATGTGTGAATCCCTTTCGAAAAAAGTGACGGGCCACCCCGCAAGGGGTGACCCGTCACTTCACGACTACTTCTCGACGACCGCGAGAACGTCGCGGGCGGACAGGATCAGGTACTCCTCGCCGGCGTACTTGACCTCGGTGCCGCCGTACTTCGAGTAGATCACCACGTCACCGACCTGGACGTCCACCGGCACGCGAGCGCCGTTGTCGTCGAAGCGGCCGGGCCCGACGGCCAGGACGGTGCCCTCCTGGGGCTTCTCCTTGGCGGTGTCGGGGATCACGAGGCCAGATGCGGTCGTGGTCTCAGCCTCGTTCGCCTGGACCACGATGCGGTCCTCGAGAGGCTTGATCGCAACCTTGGTCGCGGTGCTCATGGACATACCCTCCTGGGGTACTTGGTGTGTATGCCAACTCCACCGACGGAACCGTCGTCGCGGGTCCGGGACCGCCGAGTGCTGGCACCCTCGGGTGGAGAGTGCTAACCGAAGGTTATGTCGTGGCTGGCACTCCGTCAACCAGAGTGCCAGCCGTAAGCTGTCGTGGTGAGTCTCACCGAGCTGCGGAGCCCCGCCGGAAATGCCCTCCTGGCCCTCGCCGCCGACCTGGTGGACGGGGACCAACTGCGCGCCGTCGAGGCGCTCCGGGCCACCGGGGCCGGCCCCGAACTCGCGGGTGAGGCGCTCACCCAGGCCACCCTGCGGGCCCGCGCGGTCGGCAAGTTCGGGCCGGACGCGGCGGAGATGTTCTTCACCCGGGCCGGGCTGGAGCAGGCCACCCGGTTGACCGTGGCCGACCGGCGCGCCGCCCGGCTCGCCCGCGCCGGAGTGCGCACGATCGCGGACCTGGGTTGCGGGATCGGCGCCGACGCGCGGGCGTTCGCGAGGGCCGGCATCACGGTGTACGCGGTGGAGGCCGACCCCGGCACCGCCGAGATCGCCGCCGCGAACACCGCCGGGCTGCCCGTGACCGTCGAGCACCGCGACGCCCAGTCGGTGGACCTGTCCGGGTTCGACGCGGTGTTCTGCGACCCGGCGCGCCGGGCGGGCAACCGGCGGGTGTTCGACCCCCGGTCGTACTCGCCGCCGTGGGACTTCATCGAGAGCCTCACGAAACGGGCCGCCGTGATCAAGCTCGGGCCCGGGATCGACCACGCGCTGCTGCCGGCCGGGGCCGAGGCCGAATGGGTCAGCGTCGGCGGGGAGGTGGTCGAGGCGGCGCTGTGGTGCGACCGGCTCGCCGAGGTGCCCCGCCGGGCCACGGTGCTGCCCGCCGACCATCGCCGGAGCACGGCCGACGGCGGCGGGGACGTGGCCCAGATCACCGGGGGCGGGGACCGGGAGGCCGACGTCGGGCCGACCCGGGGATTCGTCTACGACCCCGACGGGGCCGTCATCCGGGCGCACCTGGTCGCCGAGCTGGCCGACACCCTCGGGGCGAACATCGCCGACCCGACGATCGCGTACCTCTACGCCGACGAAGTGCGCGCGACCCCCTTCGCCAGGGCGTACCGGATAGAGCTGGTGTCGCCCTTCGGGTTGAAGCGGTTGCGGGCCACCCTGCGCGACCGGGGCGTCGGGCGGCTGACCATCAAGAAGCGCGGCTCGGCCCTGGAACCGGAGGCGCTCCGCAAGCAACTCAGGCTCGACGGCCCGAACGAGGCGACGGTGATCCTGACCCGGGTGGCCGGTGCCCCGGTGACGCTGGTGTGCCAGCCGGCCGACGTTTCGTGAACCGCTGCCACGTCCGGCAGCCGGCGTCGTCCACGGCGCGTTCCCGCCAGGTCTCCTCGGCGGAGAACCGGTGACCCTCGCACTCGGCGAGCTCCCGCTCGGCGAAGTGCGTGACCGGCACGGCCAGCACGCCGACGAACAGCACGACAGCCGCTGCGCTCAGCGCCAACCGCCGCATGGTCCCCTCCCGTTGTCCCGCCTGACCGGCGCGCGGCCGGGCCGGACCGGGCGGCGCACCCCGCGCGGGGGCGCCGCCAGCGGACCGGCGGGACACAGCGTAGCGGGGAACTAGTCGTTCTTTCCGCCGTGCCAGGAACTCCACAGCGCCGAGTACGCGCCGCCGGCGGCCACCAGTTCCTCGTGGCTGCCCAGCTCGGAGATCAGCCCGTCCTCGACGACCGCGACCCGGTCCGCGTCGTGCGCGGTGTGCAGCCGGTGCGCGATCGCGATCACGGTCCGGCCCTCCAGGACGGCGGCCAGCGAACGCTCCAGGTGCCGGGCGGCCCTCGGGTCGAGCAGCGAGGTCGCCTCGTCCAGGACCAGCGTGTGCGGGTCGGCCAGGACCAGGCGGGCCAGGGCGATCTGCTGGGCCTCCGCCGGGGACAGGGTGTGCTCCCCGGAGCCGACCTTCGTCTCCAGGCCCTCGGGCAGGGCCAGCACCCAGTCCAGGGCGTCGACGGCGGCCAGCGCGGTGCGGATCTGGTCGTCGTCGGCGTCGGGGCGGGCCAGGGCCACGTTCTCCGCGAGGGTGCCGAGGAAGACGTGGTGCTCCTGGGTGACCAGGGCCACCTGGCCGCGCAGGTCGTCCAGCGGCAGTTCGATCAGGGGCACCGCGCCGACGTCGACCGAGCCGGTCCGGGGCCCGTGGATGCCGGCCAGCAGCCGGCCGAGGGTCGACTTGCCGGCCCCGGACGGGCCGACCATGGCGAGCCGTTCGCCGGGGCGGATCTCCAGGTCGATGCCGTGCAGGACGTCGCGGGTGCCGTAGGAGTACCGCACGTCGCGGGCCTCGATGTCCGAGCCGATCGGGACCTTGCCGGTGGCCTCGCGGTCGGCCGGCACCTGGGCCACGCCGAGCAGCCGGGCCAGGGAGACGCCGCCGACCTGGAGCCGGTCCAGCCAGCTGAGCAGCTCGTCCAGCGGGTTGATCAGCTGCTGGATGTACAGCACGCCGGCCACCGCCTGCGGCAGGGTCACCCAGTCGTTGGTGTAGAAGATGCCCGCCCCGAGCGCGGTGGCCGCGACCGGGAGCACGTAGCCGAACTCGACGATCGGGAACCAGACGCTGCGCAGCCACAGGGTGTAGCGCTCCGCCGCCCAGGACTCCTTCAGCGCGTCGTCGAGCCGGTCGCGGCGCCGGTCGGCGAGGCGCAGGGCCTCCACGGTGCGCGCGCCGTCGACGGTCTCGGCGAGGTTGTCGTTGATCGACGCGTACGCGGCGTTCTCGCGCAGGTAGCCGGGGGTGGCGCGCTTGAGGTACCAGCGGGTGCCGAAGTACAGCAGCGGCACGGTGACCAGCCACGGCAGGGCCATGATCGGGCTGACCAGCGCCAGCGCGCCGATCGTGAGCACCACGGTGACGATGGCGACGAGGGTGGCGGGGACCGCGTACCGCACGGCCTCGGACATCTCGTCCACGTCCCGGGAGCTGCGGGTCAGCAGGTCGCCCGAGCCGGCCTTCTCGACCGTGGACAGCGGCAGGGCCAGGGTCTGCTCGATGAAGTCCTCGCGCAGCTCGGCGAGCATCTTCTCGCCGAACTTGGCGCTGGCCAGCCGCGCGTACCGGATCAGGAGGGCCTGGACCACGAGGAACGCCGCGATGGCGATCGCGATCTTGTCCACGGTGACCCTGCTGCCGTGCTGGGATACCTCGCCCACGAGGTCGCCGAGCAGGCGCGGCGCGAACAGGCCGGACACCGCCGCGGCGGCGTAGAGGCCGACGGTCAGGAGCAGGTCGCCGGGGTGCCGGCGCATCAGGACCAGGGCGTAGCGTCGGACCTCGGGGCCGTCCGCGATCGGCAGGAGCTGTTTCACGCCTCACCTCTCGTCACAGTCGCCAGGTACCTGGGCTCGGTCTTCAACAGGTCACGGTGCGCGCCCTCCGCGACCACCTTGCCGTCCTCCACGTAGAGGACCCGGTCGGCGTGGTCGAGCATCAGCGGGCTGGTCGTGCACACCACGGTGGTGCGGCCCTCGCGGGCGCCCCGGAGCCGCTCGGCGATCCGGGCCTCGGTGTGCGCGTCGACGGCGCTGGTCGGCTCGACCAGGAGCAGCACGTCCGGGTCGATGAGCAGGGCCCGGACCAGCCGGAGCCGCTGCTGCTGGCCGCCGGAGAAGGACCGGCCGCGCTGGGCGACGTGCTCGGCGAGCCCGTCGGGCAGGGCCTCGACGATGTCGGTGGCGCTCGCCACCCGCAGCGCTTCGTCGAGGGTCGCGTCGTCGGCCGCGCCGGTCGGGTCGAGTTCGGCGCGCAGTTCGCCGGCGAAGATCAGCGACTCGTTGTCGGCGACCAGGATGCGTTCGCGCACGGCGGCCAGGGGCGCGTCGCGGAGCGGAACCCCACCCCAGGTCACGACACTTTCGGTGTACCGGCCGAGCCGGTCGACGATCGCCGCCGCGTCCTCCGGGGTGGCCGCCGCGATCGCGGTCAGCCGGCCGGGCCCGACGACGGTGCCCGACTCGGGGTCGTGCAGTTCCCCGCCGGTGGGCAGGACCGCGTCCCCGGTCGAGACGACCTCGGGTTCGAGGGTGAGGATGCGGACGACCCGCTTGGCCGCCACGTTCGCCTTGATCATCTTGTCGGCGACCTCGGTCAGGGTGCGCATCGGCGTGACCATGAAGGCCGCGTACCCGTAGAAGGAGACCAGTTGGCCCGGGGTCACGTCACCGGCCAGGGCCAGACGGGCCCCCACCCAGGTGACCAGGACCAGGAACACGCCCGGGATCAGGAACTGGGCGGCCTCCAGCAGCGACTGGACCCGGCCCACCCGGACCCCGGAGTGCCGGACCCGCTGGGACTCGGCGCGGTAGCGCTCGTTGAAGGCCTGCTCGCCGCCGACCCCGCGCAGCACCCGCAGCCCGGCGACGATGTCGTTGGCCCGGGAGGTCAGGCCGCCGTACAGCTCGCGCTGGGCGCTCTGCCTGCGGTGCAGCGGGCGGAACAGCGGGCCGATCAGGGAGAGCAGCAGCGGCACGCCGACGAGCACCAGCAGGCCGAGCTTGACCGAGGTGCTGAGCATGATCGCGGCGATCACGAAGATGGCGATCACCGCGCCGCTGCCCCGGCCGAGCACGTCGATCGCGCTGCCGATCCGGGACACGTCGGAGTTGCCGACCGCGACGACCTCGCCGGCCGCGAGCCGCTTCGGCAGGGTCGCGCCGAGGCGGGTGGCCTGCCGGCCGGTGACCTGGATCGTGCGGTAGGCGGCGGCCAGCCAGTTCGTCACGGCGAACCGGTGCCGGGCCAGACCGGAGGCCACGATCACCAGGCCGAGGACCAGGATCATGCCGGTCCAGGTCAGGAGCCCGGAGAGGTCCTTGGCCCCGATCTTGTCGATGGACTTGCCCACGGTGTAGGGCAACAGGGACTGGGCGACCATCCAGACGATGCCGAAACTGACCAGGCCGGCGACCGCCGAACCCTGCATGCGGATCACCCACAGCAGGTAGCGGGTGGCCGAACGGACATCGGGCTCGCCGGGATCGGCTTCGGGAAGTTTTCGCATGGCGCACCCGACGCTACGCGGATCGGCTCCGGAACGCCTCCCGTTTTCGGTGTGACATGTAAGGGGTGAACGGTGGCTAGACCGCTACGAGTTCCCGGGTGTCGTACGCCACCCGGGCCGCCTCCACCGCGTCCGTGTTCTCCTCGGCCCACGCCCGGAGCTGGGCGGTGAGCACCAGGACACTGCGGCCGAGGTCCGCGAGCGAGTACTCCACCCGGGGCGGGGTGGTCGGGTACACCCGGCGGTGCAGCAGGCCGTCGCGTTCGAGGGTGCGCAGGGTCTGGGTGAGCACCTTCTGGCTGATCCCGTCGAGCCGGCGGCGCAGCTCCCCGAAGCGCATCGGGCCGTCGGTGAGCGCGCAGATCGCCAGCAGCGCCCACTTGTCGGCGAGCATGTCGAGCACCTGACGGGACGGGCACGCCTTGAGGAAGCTGTCGTGCCAGGTGGCTCCGCAGTCGGTTTCCATGAGGTACCTATAGCACAAATTACTGCCTACTTCCCAACGGATACCGCCTCTGCGCAGGATGGAATCCGACGGAGAGGAGCACGAGATGCGTGCGATGCAGGCCCAGAAGTACGGCGACCCGATCACCCTGGTCGAGCTGCCCGTCCCCGCCCCGGCGGCCGGCGAGGTGCTGGTCCGGGTGGCGGCGGCCGGCGTGAACCCGGTCGACTGGAAGGCGCACGCCGGCCACGTCGCGAGCTGGTTCGACGGCGGGCCCTACGTGTGGGGCTGGGACGTGTCCGGCACCGTCGAGGCGGTCGGCGAGGGGGTCACCGCGTTCGCGGCCGGCGACGAGGTCTACGGCATGCCCCGGTTCCCGGACCTGGTCGGCGGCTACGCGGAGTACGTGACGGCCCCGGTCGACGCCATCGCCGCCAAGCCGGCCGGGCTCGACCACGTGGGAGCCGCCGCGCTGCCCCTGGCCGGCCTCACCGCGCTCCAGGCCCTCGACGTGGCCGGGGTCACCGCCGGGCAGCGGGTGCTCGTGCACGCCGCGGCCGGCGGGGTGGGGCACCTGGCGGTGCAGGTGGCGAAGGCGCGCGGCGCGTACGTCGTCGGCACCGCCCGGGCCGCCAACCACGGGTTCCTCCGCTCGATCGGGGTGGACGAGCCGGTGGACTACACCGTGCCGGGCTGGCTGGAGGCCCTGGAAAAGGTCGACGCGGTACTCGACGGCATGAACGACCCGGCCCTGGTGGCCGCCCTGAAGCCCGGGGGCATCGTGGTGACCCTGCCCGCCGGCCTGAGCCCCGAGATGACCGGGGCGGCCGAACGGGCCGGCGTGCGGGCCGTCGGGCACCTGGTGTTCCCCGACGGCCCCGGGCTGCGCGCGCTCACCGCGCTGGTCGACGCGGGCGCCCTGCGGGTCGAGATCGCCGAGACCCTGGCGCTGGAGGACGTGGCCAAGGCACACGAGCTGGTGGCCACCGGTCGGACCCGGGGCAAGGTGGTGCTTACCATCTGAAGGATGCGACCCGAACTCGTGACCCTCGAACCGCTCGTCCGCGCGCACGTGCCGGCGGTCCTGGCCATCGAGAAGGAGTTGTTCGGCCGCGAGGCGTGGAGCCGGTGGATGGTGCAGAGCGAGCTGGACGAGGGGCACCACTACCGGGCGGCGATGTCCGGCGGCGAGCTCGTCGGGTACGCGGGCCTGGCCGTCGTCGACGACACCGAGGCCTGGGTGCAGAACATCGCGGTCCGGGCGGAGAGCCAGGGTCACGGGATCGGCCGGCTGCTGCTGGAGGACCTCCTCGCGGCGGCCGGCGACCGGACCGTCGGGCTGGAGGTGGCCACCGACAACCCGGCCCAGCGGCTCTACGCCCGGTACGGCTTCGAGATCGTCGGCGTCCGGAAACGCTACTACCAGCCGAGCGGCAAAGACGCTCTGGTCATGCTGAGGGGGCGGCCCTAGTGTCAACAGACGTGATGGTGCGCATGTGGGAGGTCAGGGCCGAGCCGGACGGGTTCGAGGAGCTGCTGGCCTGGATCTGTGAGTACGCCGTCCCCAACGTCGAGCACCATCCGTCCCATCTGGACAGCGAGGTGTTCAGCTCCACCGACGACCGGATCGTGTGGCTGTCGCGGTGGCGGGGGTTGCCCGCGCCGCTGCCGAGCCCGCCGGCCAGGTTGGTGGCGCGGCCGCCGCATTCGTGGGACTTCACACCCGTCGAGTTCTAGAGGGGTACTGCGGGGCGCGGCGCCAGGCCCTGGCCGAGCTGGTGCCCGGGTGGGCGCGGACCGGGCGCGCCAGGCCTTGGCCGGCCCCATGCCCGGGTCGGCTCCGGACCGGCGCGCTAGGCCCGGGGTGCCTTCGGCGTCGGGGGCACGGCGTCCGGGCGGCGCAGGTAGAGCGGGGTCAGCTTCTCGTCCGGGGCGCCCGACCGGATCCGCTCCGCCGCGAGCTCCCCGAACGCGCGCACCGACGGGTACAGCGGCTCGTCGAGCACCGGCACGCCCAGCGGGTACAGGTGCGCGCCCGCGCCGACCGCCGCCTCGTAGTCGCCGGAGATGTCGGCCGGCTTCGCGACGGACGGGCCGGTGACGGGGAGCCCGTCGGCGTACACCCCGTAGTAGAGCTCCTTGCGGCGCGCGTCGGTCGCCACCAGCAGCCGGCCGACGGTGCCGTGCCCCAGCGCGTCGAGGGTGCCGACGGCGTAGGTCGGGATGCCCAGCGCGTGGCCGAGGGCGGTGGCCGTGACCAGCCCGACCCGCAGGCCCGTGAACGGCCCCGGACCGACCCCGGCGACGATCGCCTTGAGGTCCTTCGTCACGAAGCCGGCCTCGGTCAGCGCCAGCCGGATCGACGGGGCGAGCAGCTCGCCGTGCGCCTTGCCGTTGACCGTGACCTTCTCCGCCAGCACCTCCACCGACTCGCCGACTTCCAGGACGCCGGCCGTCACCGCCGCCGTAGCCGTGTCAATCACCAAGGTCAGCACGGGTCAGCCTCTCCGTCCAGGAGTCGCCATGCGGCTCCAGCGTCACGATCCGGGTGTCGTCGTCCAGCCGGTCGAGCCGGATCTCCAGGTACTCCTCGACCATCCGCTCCACCAGCCCGTGGCCCCACTCCACGACCGTGACCGCCTCCTCGGCGGTGGCGTCGAGGTCCAGGTCGTCCACCTCGCCGATCGAGCCCAGCCGGTACGCGTCCACGTGCACCATCGGCAGCGGCCCCGGATGCACCCGGGCGATCACGAACGTCGGACTGGTCACCGCGCCGGACACCCCCAGCCCGGTACCGATGCCCTGGGCCAGCGCCGTCTTGCCCGCGCCGAGCGGACCGGTCAGTACCAGCAGGTCACCGGGTTGGAGGTAGAGCGCGAGCCGGACGCCGAACGCGCGGGTGTCGTCCACGGTCGGAAACTTCACAGCGAGTCCCCCAACAGTCGGGCGGCCAGGGCCAGGTCGTCTCTGAGCGCGGCGAGGGGCTTGCCGTTCGGGCCGAACCGGATGGCGGCCGACGGGTGGTAGGTCGCGACCACGGCACGCCCGTCGACCTCGTGCACCACACCACGCACCCCCGCCAGGGTAGTCCTGGGTCCGAGGAACCATGTCGCCGCGGTCAGTCCCAGCGCGACGATCAGGCGGGGATTGAGGAGGTCCAGCTGGGCCGCCAGCCACGGCCTGCAGTTGTCCACCTCGGCGGCCCGGGGCGTGCGGTTGCCGGGCGGGCGGCACTTGATCGCGCTCAGCACCGCCGTCTCGCGCCGGGCCAGGCCCGCGTCCGCGAGGAGCTGGTCGAGGAGCTGGCCGGACAGCCCGACGAACGGCCGGCCCGCCGCGTCCTCCTGTGCGCCCGGAGCCTCGCCGACCACCGCGAGCCGGCGGGTGAACATGCCCGGCTCGCCGGGGACCACGGTGTTGCGGGACGCGACGAGATCCTTGCAGAGGACGCAGGCGCGGATCCGGGTCGTCAGGTCGTCCCAGTCACCGTTCACGCCGCGACACCCGGCTCAGCAGGTCGGTCAGGGCCTCGGTGACGGGGACCGGGTGCTCCAGCAGCGCCAGGTGCCCGCCGTCGGCGATCGCGACGAACTCGGCGTGCGGCAGCAGCCGGACGATCTCCTCACCGTGGCTGCGCGGCGTGAACAGGTCCTTGTCCCCGGCGATGACCAGCACCTCCCGGTCCGCGAACGCGACCAGCGCCTCGGCCCGGGAATGGCTCAACAGCGTCTTGAGATACCCCGCGATGATCTCCACCGAGGTACGGGAGATCATCCGCTCCACGTAGGAGACCAGGGCCGGGCTCGGTTTGGGGCTGCCGAAGCCGTACTTGCGGGTCAGCAGCCAGAACAGGTCCGTCGAGGCCCGGCGCGCCCGGTCGATCGCGCCCGGGGTCAGCCGGCCCGCCGTGGAGAGCACCGGCAGAATCGGCTTGCGGAGCACCCCCAGCAGCGCCGGCAGCCCGAACGTCACCTCGTCGAGCTTGCCGGAGGACGTGTTGATCAGGGCCACGCCGACGATCCGTCTGCGGATCAGGTCCGGCCACTGTTCGGCCAGCGCCATGATGGCCATCGCGCCCATCGAGTGGCCGACCAGCACGATCGGGCCCGTCGGGGTGGTCTCCTCGATGACGCGGCGCAGGGTCGCGGCCAGGGCGCCGAGGTCGTAGTCGCCGGCGGCGAGCCTGCCGGAGCGGCCGTGGCCGGGCTGGTCGAAGAACACCATCCGGTACTGGCGCCAGAGGGCCTTGCGCTGGAAGTGGAACGTGCCCATGTCCAGGCAGAAGCCGTGCACGAACAGGAGCGTCGGCTCGGGCCTGGCCTTGGCCGTACCCGGCTTCGCCTTCTCGCGTTTGCAGATCTCCACGTAGATGTCGACGTCGTCCTCGGTGACGACGGTGCGCTGCTCGTCGAAGGGCAGCCGGTCGAACGGCTCGCCCGCGCACGGGTCCTCGGCGACCCGGCGGGTGCGGCGGACCAGGACCCGTTCGGCGGCCACGCCGGCCGCGACCCCGGCCGCGGCCACGCCGAGGAGGGCGCCGATGACGCCGACCTTCTTCTTCCGGCTCACCGGTACACCCGGGGGATGCGGCGCTGGCTGCCGAAGCTGGTCAGCACCTCGTAGTTGATGGTGCCCAGGACCCCGGCCCAGTCGTCGGCCGTCGGCTCCCCGTCGTCGCCCGGCCCGAACAGGGTCGCGATGTCGCCCGCGTGCACGTCGTCGTCCCCGCAGTCCACCACGAACTGGTCCATGGCGACCCGGCCCGCGATCGACCGGCGCGCGCCCCCGAGCTGCACCGGGCCGACGCCGGACGCGGTGCGCGGCAGGCCGTCGAAGTACCCGATCGGCACCAGGGCCAGCGTCGACTCCCCGGCCGTCGCGTACGTCAGGCCGTAGGAGACGCCGTGGCCGGCCGGCACCCGCTTGGTCAGGGCGACCCGGGCCCGCACGGTCATCGCCGGCCGGAGCCCGAAGTCGCGCCCCGGGATCGGGGTCAGCCCGTACATCGCCACCCCGAGCCGGATCACGTCGAAGTGCGCGTCGGGGCGGGTGAGGATGGCGGCCGAGTTGGCCATGTGCCGCTGGGCGGGGCGCAGCCCGGCGGTGGAGGCGACGTCGAGCGCCCACGCGTACCGCTCCAGCTGGAGGTCGTTGGCCGGGTGTTCCGGCTCGTCGGAGCACGCGAAGTGGCTCCACACGCCGACGACCTCGACCAGGCCGGTGGCCTCGGCCTTCGCGGCGGCCTCGACCAGCTCCAGCCAGTCGCGGGGCTGCGCGCCGTTGCGGCCCAGCCCGGTGTCGACCTTGAGGTGCAGCCGCGCGTTCCGGCCGGCCGTCGCCGCGCCCGCGGTCACCTCGGCCAGCTCGGTCAGGGAGGCGGCCGACAGCTCGATGTCGGCGGCCACGGCCTGCTCGCGGGGCTGACCGGGGGCCAGCAGCCAGGCCAGCACGGGGGCGGTGATCCCGGCGTCGCGCAGTTCCAGGGCCTCGGACAGGGTCGCGACGCCCAGCCGGGTCGCGCCCGCCGACAGGGCCGCGCGGGCGACCTGGACCGCCCCGTGCCCGTACCCGTCGGCCTTGACGACCGCCATGACCTCGGCCGACGTGCCCGAGCACACCCGCGCCACGTTGGCCCGGATCGCGCCCAACTCGATGCTCGCCTCGGCCTGCCACATGCCGTTAACCGTAGCTGAGCACCTCGGCGACCACGTTCCGGAGCGCGCCGGCCACGTCGGAGGCGGTCACCGGGCCGGCCTGCGCGGCGTGTTGCCCGGCGAGTCCGTGCACGTACGCCGCGCACACCGCCGCCCAGGTCGGCTCGACCCCGCCGGCCAGCAGGGAGCCCAGCAGCCCGGCCAGCACGTCCCCCGTGCCGGCGGTGGCCAACGCCCGGGTACCCGTCGGGTTGACGAACGCCGTGCCGTCCGGGGCCGCCACGATGGTCCGGGGCCCCTTGAGCAGGACCGTGGCGCCCATCTGGCGGGCCAGGCCGCGCGCGGCGGCCACCCGGTCGGGGCCGGGCGGGGCGCCGGCCAGCCGCTCATACTCCCCGTCGTGCGGGGTCACGACCAGCGGTACCTCCCGGCCGGCGAGCCAGTCCGGGTGGGTGGAGATCAGGGTCAGCGCGTCGGCGTCCAGGCACAGCGGCACCCGTTCGGCGATCGCGGTGCGCAGGTCCGCCTGGGCCGGGGAGTCCAGGCTGAGCCCCGGGCCGACCACCCAGGCCTGCACCCGGCCCGCGTCGGACACCCGGTCGGTGACGACGACGTGCGGGTGCCGGTCCCGGACGGCGGAGGCGCCCGCGCCCGCGTACCGGATGTAGCCGGTCGGGCCCGCCGAGGCCCCGGCAACCGCCAGGACACCGGCACCGGGGTACCGCCGGGAGCCGGCCGACACCCCGACCACCCCCCGGGTGTACTTGTCGTCGTAGCTGCGCGACCGGGGCCAGTGCGCGTGGATGTCCGCCAGGTCGGGAATGTTGAGGTCGGTCGCCGGCAGGGTCAGCCCGATGTCCACCACCTCGACCTGCCCCACGTACCGCGCGCCCTCGCCCACCACCAGCCCCGGCTTCAGGCAGCCGAACGTCACGGTCACGTCCGCGCGCAGCGCCCGGCCCGGCACGTCCCCGGTGTCGGCGTCCACGCCGCTGGGCACGTCGACGGCCACCACCGGCGCGTTCGCGGGCAGTTCCGGCAGTTCGACCCGGAGCGGGCCGGACGCGCCGATGCCGACGATCCCGTCGAGGACCAGGTCGGGGCTGCCTACGGCGGTGACGACCCGCCCGCCGGCCGCCCGGAGCGCGGCGAGCCCGGCCTCGTGCACCCGGACGCCACCTGGCCGGGCAGGCCCTGAGCCCGGGTCGTCCGCGCGTTGGGAGCCCAGCAGCAGCGCCGACACCTGCGCGCCCCGCCGGGCCAGCAACGCCCCCGCGAACAGCGCGTCGCCCCCGTTGTCACCGGAACCGACGAGGAGCAGCACCCGGGCCCCGTACACCCGGGGCAGGATCTCCGCACAGCGGCGGGCGAGGCCGGCGGCGGCCCGGGCCATCAGCGGCTCCCCGGCGGCCAGCAGCGGAGCCTCCGCCGCCCGGACGGCGGCGACGCCCCAGACGCCTCTCACAGCTCCCCCTCCGCCACCACCATGGCCGAGGCGATCCCCCCGTCGTGCGACAGCGACAGATGCCACCGCGCCACCCCCCGCGACGTCGCCGCCGCCGCCACGGTGCCGGACACCGTCAGCCACGGCCGGCCGTCGGGGTCGGTGACGATCTCGCAGTCGTGCCACATCAGCCCGCTGGGCGCGCCCAACGCCTTGGCCACGGCCTCCTTGGCCGCGAACCGGGCCGCGAGGGATTCCGGGGCGCGCGGGTTGCCGGAGGAGGTGAGCCGCTCGGACTCGGTGAACAGCCGCTCGGAGAGCAGGGGCGTGCGGAGCAGCGCCTGGGTGAACCGCTCGACCAGGACGACGTCTATCCCAACCCCGACAATCATGCCGTTCACCCTATTGGTTCCGTCGTGACCGGGGCTGTGCCGGTGCCGCACTCCCGCACGATGGGAGAACTTCACTCACGCCCCGGGAGTGGCGACGCTGTAGTGCACGCGCTACGGTGTAGTGCATGTCCACGCCTCTCTCTGTGCGTTTTGAGGAACAACTCCTCACCCGGCTGCGCCGCCGCGCCGCCGGCACCCCCGGTGCGAGCGTGTCCGGGCTGGTCCAGCGGCTGGTCGACGAGGGGCTCCGGCTCGCCGAGCACCCCGGCATCGTGTTCAAGGACGGCCCCAGCGGCCGGCGCGCGGCCCTGATCGCCGGGCCCGACGTCTGGGAGGTCGTCCAGGTGCTCCGCGAGGTCGACGAGCGCGGCCCGTCCGCCGTCGCCGCCACCGCCGAGATCCTGTCGCTCCAGCAACCCCAGATCAAGATCGCCATTCGGTACTACGCGGACCACTCCGCCGAGATCGACTTCGAGATAGCCCAGGCAGACGCTGAGTCCGCAGCGGCCCAGGCAGCCTGGGAGGCCGAGCAGCGGCTGCTCGCGTGAAGATCCTCCTCGACGAGATGCATTCCCCCGCCGTCGCCCGCGCCCTGCGCGCCCTGCACCACGACGTCATCGCGATCGCCGAGCACCCCGAACTCCGGTCCCTCCCCGACGACGAGGTCTACCTGTACGCGGTGGCCCACGACCGGTGCGTCGTCACCGAGAACGTGAAGGACTTCCGCCGGCTGCACGCGCGGGCCGAGGAGACCGGCGCGCCCCGGACCCGGCTGCTGTACACGAGCAGTCGGACGTTCAAGCGGAGCCGGCGGGACTTCGGGCCGTTCGTGGAGGCGCTGGTGGCGTGGATCGGGGCGCCGCACGCGGCCGGTACGGAGGCCTGGCTGAAGGCGCCCCGGCCACGACCGGTGGGTGGGTCGGCCTAGGTGGCGACGCGGGCGCCGGGGCCGCGCTCGGGCTAGCCCGAGCGCCGAACGCGCACTTCGCCGGGGTCACACGATCACTGAAGTGCTGATGCGCGGCGGTCCAGGCGCGTGGCGTAACCGTCTGATGTTCGTGGTCTTCGGTTCTTGACCTGATGGCCGGCCGCGCCGGACGCCTGCCGCCGGACCCCGCCGGACGCGCCGGACAGCTCCCCGGACGCGGCGGGGCCCCGCACGCGCGTCGCATGCGGGGCCCCGACCAGCACGGATCTACTCGACGGTGACCGACTTCGCCAGGTTCCGGGGCTGGTCCACGTCGTGCCCCCGGGTCGCCGCGATCTCCGCCGCGAGCACCTGCATCGGCACCGCGGTCATCAGCGGCGCGAGCAGGGTCGGCGTGGAGGGCACGTAGATCAGGTCGTCGGCGAACTGGGCGACGTCGAGGTCGCCCTCCTCGGCGATGACGATGGTCCGCGCGCCCCGGGCCCGGACCTCCTGGATGTTCGACACGATCTTGTCCCGGAGGATGCTCCGGCCGCGCGGCGACGGCACGATGCAGATCACGGGGGTGCCCTGGTCGATGAGCGCGATCGGGCCGTGCTTGAGTTCGCCGGCCGCGAAGCCCTCCGCGTGGATGTACGCGAGCTCCTTCAGCTTCAGCGCGCCCTCCAGTGCCACCGGGTAGCCGACGTGCCGGCCGATGAACAGCACGGTCGGCGCGGCGGACAGGTCCCGGGCGAGCTGGCGGACCGGGGTCATCTCGCTGAGCAGGCGGGCGACCTTGTCGGGGGTGGCCTGGAGCTCGGTGAGCACGGCCCCGACCTCGTCGGCGTACTTGACCCCGCGGACCTGGGCCAGGTGCAGCCCGACCAGGTAGCAGGCGGCGAGCTGGGTGAGGAACGCCTTGGTGGAGGCGACGGCGACCTCGGGCCCGCCCCGGGTGTAGAGCACGGCGTCGGACTCGCGCGGGATGGTCGATCCGTTGGTGTTGCAGATGGCCAGCACCCGGGCCTTCTGGCCCTTCGCGTGCCGCAGCGCCATGATCGTGTCCATGGTCTCGCCGGACTGGGAGATCACGATCACGAGGGTGGACCGGTCGAGGACCGGGTCGCGGTACCGGAACTCGCTGGCCAGCTCCACCTCGCACGGGATCCGGGTCCAGTGCTCGATCGCGTACTTCGCGACCAGCCCCGTGTTGAACGACGTCCCGCAGGCCACGATGAAGATCTTGTCCACGTCGCGCAGGTCCTGGTCGGTGAGCCGGACCTCGTCGAGCAGGATCTCGCCGGAGTCGGTGAGCCGGCCCCGGAGCGTGTCGGCGAGCGCGTGCGGCTGCTCGTCGATCTCCTTGAGCATGAACCAGTCGTAGCCGCCCTTCTCGGCGGCGCTCGCGTCCCAGTCGACGTGGTAGTCGGTCCCGGTTTCCGGGTGCCCGTCGAAGTCGGTGATCTCGATCGACTCGGGGGTGATGGTGACGACCTGGTCCTGGCCGAGTTCGACGGCGTCGCGGGTGTGCTCGATGAACGCGGACACGTCGGAGGCGAGGAAGTTCTCCCCGACGCCCCGGCCGACGACGAGCGGCGAGTTGCGCCGGGCCCCGACGACGACGCCGGGCTCCTCGGCCCGCACGGCGAGCAGCGTGAACGCGCCCTCCAGCTGGGCGACGACGGCGCGCATCGCGTGGGTGAGGTCCTTCGAACCGTTGGCCAGCGCGGCCTGGATCAGGTGCGCGACGACCTCGGAGTCGGTGTCGGACGCGAACTCGATCCCGGCGGCGGTCAGCTCGGTGCGCAGGTGGGAGAAGTTCTCGATGATGCCGTTGTGGATGACGGCGACCCGCTCGTCGGCGGACAGGTGCGGGTGCGCGTTGCGGTCGGTGGGCCCGCCGTGGGTCGCCCACCGGGTGTGCCCGATCCCGGTGGAGCCGGTCAGCTCGACCTCGCCGAGTTCCTTCTCCAGGTTGGCCAGCTTGCCGGCCTTCTTGACGGACCGCAGGGTCTCGCCCTCGACGATCGCGACGCCGGCGGAGTCATAGCCCCGGTACTCCAGCCGGCGCAGGCCGTCCACCACGATACCCAGGGCCGAGCGGCCCCCTACATAACCGACGATGCCACACATGAGGGAGAGCCTAGCCGAGTTTCAAGCAAAGTGCATGCTCACATGGTGCACCTTTGCGCAGGGTATTTGCTTGAAACACGGTTACTCCAGCCAGGTCCGCGCCCGAAGATCCATCGATATGCCTATCATCCGTCTTCCTCATGACGAAGGGTGTCCAATCGGCCCTAGAAGACAAAAAGCACGGCACTTCCGGGGGTACCGGAGGTGCCGTGCTCTCTTCAGAACTCGGGTCAGACGGGGCTGGACGCCCGGACCAGTACGACGATCCGCTCGGCCACCTCGGCGGCCAGTTCGGCGCTCGGCGCCTCGACCATGACCCGGACCAGCTGCTCCGTACCGGACGGGCGCAGCAGCACCCGGCCCGTCTCGCCCAGCTCGGCACCCGCCACGGCCACGGCGGCCAGCACGTCGGTGTCCACGGCGGCGGCGGCCCGGTCGGCCACGGGCACGTTGATCAGCACCTGCGGCAGCGGGGTGACGATCGAGGCCAGGTCCGCGAGCGTACGACCCGTGGACGCCATCCGCGCCATCACCTGGAGCAGGGTCAGCGACCCGTCCCCCGTCGTCGCGTACTCCGGCACGATCACGTGCCCGCTCTGCTCCCCGCCGAGCGACAGCCCGCTGTTGCGCAGCTCCTCCAGCACGTACCGGTCGCCGACCTTGGTCTCCAGCAGCGTGATCCCGTGCTCGCGCATCGCGATCCGCAGGCCCAGGTTGCTCATCACCGTCGCGACCAGGGTGTCCTTGACCAGGGTGCCGTTGTCCCGCATCGACACGGCCATGATCGCCATCAGCTGGTCGCCGTCGACCACGGTGCCGTCGGCGGCCACGGCCAGGCAGCGGTCCGCGTCGCCGTCGAGGCCGACCCCCAGGTGCGCGCCGTGCTCGACGACCGCCGCCTGCAGGTCCGCCAGGTGGGTGGAGCCGCAGTCCTCGTTGATGTTCAGGCCGTCCGGCTCGCCGTGGATGACGACGACGTCGGCACCCGCCCGCCGGTACGCCTCCGGGGCCACCTCGAACGCCGCGCCGTTCGCGCAGTCGATGACGACCTTGAGCCCTTCGAGGGACACGGGCACCGACTCGGCCAGGTGCGTGATGTACGCCTCCGCGCCGTCGAGCAGGTCGTGCACCCGGCCGACGTTCGCCCCGGTCGGACGGACCCAGGCCTCCTCCAGGTGCGCCTCGATGGCGTCCTCGAGCTCGTCGGCGAGCTTGTGGCCACCGGCCGCGAAGAACTTGATCCCGTTGTCGGGCATCGGGTTGTGCGAGGCGGAGATCATCACGCCCAGGTCCGCGCGGGTCTGGCCCACGAGGAACGCCACGGCCGGGGTCGGCAGCACGCCGACCCGCACGACGGTCGCGCCGGCACTGGTCAGGCCCGCCACGACGGCGGCCTCCAGCATCTCCCCGCTCGCGCGCGGGTCACGGCCGACGATCGCCACCGGCGGATGGGTCCGGTCCCGTTGGCTCAGGATGTGCGCGGCCGAAGCGGCCAGTCGCAGAGCCAGGTCGGGAGTCAGGCTGGCGTTGGCCAGACCGCGAACCCCGTCGGTGCCGAACAGCCGTCCCATACACATCTCCCCAGATACTCAAAAGCCGAGCGCCCGGGGCGTCGACGACGCGGCACGGACCTCAGGCGAGGGTCACAACCAGGCTCCCACACCGACCCCCCGACCGGTTGAGTGCGCAAAGAGCAGTTTCGGTGGTAAAAAGCACCACGGCCGGGCACCTTTGGAAGGCGGCCGGCCGTGGTGGGAAAGATTTAGCGCTTCGAGTACTGCGGAGCCTTACGGGCCTTCTTCAGACCGTACTTCTTCGACTCGGTGACGCGGGCGTCACGGGTCAGGAAGCCGGCCTTCTTGAGGGCCGGACGGTCGTCGGGCTCGACCTCGATCAGGGCCCGGGCGATGCCGAGACGCAGCGCGCCGGCCTGCCCGGTGATGCCGCCGCCCTTGAGGTTGGCGATGACGTCGAAGCTCTCGAGACGCTCGGTGATCACCAGCGGCTCCTTGACGAGCTGCTGGGAGACCTTGCTGGGGAAGTACTCCTCCAGCGTGCGGCCGTTGCAGGTCACCTTGCCCGAACCCGGCACGAGCCGGACGCGGACGATGGCCTGCTTACGACGACCGACGGTCTGCACCGGACGGTCGCCACGGGGGGCGGCCTTCGGCACGGCCACGACGGCCTCGGCGACTACGGCTTCGGTGTCAACCGGCTCGAGCACGGTCGCGACGCTCTCGGTCATGCTGCTTCCTTCGGTCACTGCGCGATCTGCTTAATCTCGAAAGGCACGGGCTGCTGCGAGGCGTGCGGGTGCACGTCGCCCGCGTAGACCTTGAGCTTCTTGATCTGCTTCGCACCGAGCTTGTTGTGCGGGAGCATGCCCTTGACGGCGAGCTCGACGGCGCGGTCGGGGCGCTTGGTCAGCAGCTCCTCGTAGGAGGTCTTGCGCAGACCGCCCGGGTAACCCGAGTGGCGGTAGGCGACCTTGGTCGCCCGCTTGTTGCCCGTCAGGGCAACCTTGCCTGCGTTGATGACGATCACGAAGTCGCCGGTGTCGACGTGCGGCGCGAAAGTCGGCTTGTGCTTACCGCGCAGCAGAGTGGCGGCGTGGGTCGCCAAACGGCCAAGCACGACGTCAGACGCATCGATGATGTGCCACTGACGCTCGATCTCACCCGGCTTCGGGCTGTACGTACGCACAGGTCTACCTTGTCTCGTCGTGGGTCTAGGGCCTGGGTACCGCTGGCCCGGCGTGAGACCCGGCGGCGGCGCATAGGCGACAAGCGTACCCGTGGGGGTCCGCCTTGCAACTGTCGCACAACAGTCGCTGATGATATCGGGCGGGCTCCGCATTGGTCAAAACGAGCCGCCGCACCCGGAGTTTCCGTGCGCGCCGAAGGGGCCGTGCACGGCTGCCAGTATGACCTATCGGGGAGCACCCTCGCGCGTCGATGGGAGCGGATTCACAGTACCCGCGCATAAATTATGGGGATTTGACCGTAAGGGTGAGCTGGGACTCAACCGCTCGCACCCTCCCCCCGAAAGCCCCCGCCCGACTACTCTGGAACACGGCGGCAGCGATCAGGAGGCATCGTGGAGAAGCTGGCGGTCGCGCTACGTGACGAAGACCAGGAGATGGGGCTCGACTTCCTCACCCGGGTGTGGTTACACACGGTCGAGGGTCGTAGCCGCGAAGAGGCACTCGACATGGTCCTGGATCAGGACTCCCAGGACTGAAAGACGCGAAGGAATGCCCCACCCCCTCGGTGGGGCATTCCTTTTCGCTCTCACGATCCGCTACCCGGCGTTCGCGGGGCGGGCCGGAGTTTCCCGGCCGCGCCGCCGGAACAGCTACTGAGCGTCGTCCAGTTCGATGTCGAACTCGCCGTCCTGGACCCCGCCGATGAAGGCGTCCCATTCGGCCGGGGTGAAGACCAGGATCGGCCCGTTCTCCTCGGCCATGTCGCGCATGCCGATCAGGTCGTCGACGAAGGCCACGCCGATCCGACCGGGCGAGCCGTCCGGGTTCTCGGCGCGCTGCCAGACCGCGCGGGTCTCGTCAAACTGCCCCTTGAGGGGATGTTCCACCATGTGAGCTCCTAGCTCGCCACCACCGGCAGGTAGACCTTTCCGCCGCCGTTGACAAACTCTACCGACTTGTCCGCCATGCCCTTCGCCGCGTACTCCTTGAGTTCCGCGCTGATCTTCATCGAGCAGAACTTGGGTCCGCACATCGAGCAGAAGTGCGCCGTCTTGGCCCCGGTGGCCGGCAGCGTCTCGTCGTGGAACGAGCGGGCCGTGTCGGGGTCCAGGGACAGGTTGAACTGGTCCTCCCACCGGAACTCGAACCGGGCCTTGGACAGCGCGTCGTCCCAGTCCTGGGCGCCCTTGTGCCCCTTGGCGAGGTCGGCGGCGTGCGCGGCGATCTTGTACGCGATCACGCCGGCCTTCACGTCGTCGCGGTTCGGCAGGCCCAGGTGCTCCTTGGGCGTGACGTAGCAGAGCATCGCGGTACCCATGCTGCCGATGATCGCCGCGCCGATCGCGGAGGTGATGTGGTCGTAGCCGGGCGCGACGTCCGTGGTCAGCGGGCCGAGCGTGTAGAAGGGGGCGTCCATGCACCACTCCTTCTGCAGGTCCATGTTCTCCTTGATCTTGTGCATCGGGACGTGCCCGGGGCCCTCGATCATGACCTGGACGTCGTACTCCCACGCGATCTTCGTGAGCTCGCCCAGGGTCTTCAGCTCGGCGAACTGGGCCTCGTCGTTGGCGTCCGCGATCGAGCCGGGGCGCAAACCGTCGCCGAGGGAGAACGCGATGTCGTACTGGGCGAGGATCTCGCACAGCTCGCGGTAGCGGGTGTAGAGGAAGTTCTCCCGGTGCCCCGCCAGGCACCACGCGGCCATGATCGAGCCGCCCCGGGAGACGATGCCGGTGACCCGGTCGGCGGCCAGGGGCACGTGCGCGAGGAGTACCCCGGCGTGCACGGTCATGTAGTCGACGCCCTGCTCGGCCTGCTCGATGATCGTGTCCCGGTACAGCTCCCAGGTCAGGCCCAGCGGGTCGCCGTTGCACTTCTCCAGGGCCTGGTAGATCGGCACCGTGCCGATCGGCACCGCCGAGTTGCGGACGATCGCCTCCCGGGTGGCGTGGATGTGCTTGCCCGTGGACAGGTCCATCACCGTGTCGCCGCCCCACTTGGTGGCCCAGGTGAGCTTGTCGACCTCCTCCGCGATCGAGGAGGACACGGCGGACGTGCCGATGTTCGCGTTGATCTTCACCAGGAACGCCGAACCGATGATCATCGGCTCGCTCTCGGCGTGGTTCACGTTGTTCGGGATGATCGCCCGACCGGCCGCGATCTCGTCCCGGACGAACTCCGGCGCGACCCCCTCGCGGATCGCCACGAACTCCATCTCGGGCGTGACCGTGCCCTGGCGCGCGTAGTAGAGCTGGGTGGGGCGCTTGCCCGGCTTGGCCTTGCGCACCGTCTGCCCGATCGTGGCCGTACCCTCGGCGGGCACCTCCTCCACGTCGCCCCGCTCCATGATCCAGTGCGCCCGGAGCTGGGGCAGCCCGACCTCCGGGTCGGAGCCGGGGCCCGAGGTGTCGTACAGCCGGACCGGCGGGTCGTCGTTCGTCAGGTGCACCTCGGCGAAGGGCACCTGGATGTCGGGACGAGAACCCTCCACATAGAACTTGCGACGCGTCATCAGATTTCCTTCCAGGAGAGGGGACCGTGTCCCGAGCCCAGCCGCCAGTCGGCCGAGCCGGCGAGGGCACGGGTGACATAGGTCTTCGCGGCCCGGAGCGCGTCCGGCAGCGAGGACCCCAGTGCGAGGTGCGCGGTCACCGCGGCCGCGAAGGTGCAGCCCGTGCCGTGGTTGTTGGGGGTACTGACCCGGGGCGCCCGCAGATAGGACAGCTCGCCGTCGAACCAGACGACGTCCACGGCGTCCGGGTCCGCGCCGTGGCCCCCCGCGAGGTGGCCGCCCTTGACGACGACGCAGCGCGGGCCGAGCGCGGCCAGGTCGGTCGCAGCGGCGGCCATGTCCTCGACCGTGCCGACCTCCCGGTCGAGGAGCGCCCGGGTCTCGGGCAGGTTCGGGGTGAGGACCAGGGCCCGGGGCAGCAGGACCCGGTACGCGTCGGCCGCGCCCCGGAACAGCGGGTTGCCCGTGGACGCCACCATCACCGGGTCCACGACCAGGTTGGGCAGCTCCCGGGTCGCCACGTACGCGATCACCTCCGCGCTCGCGAGCATGCCCGTCTTCACCGCCGCCGGGGGCAGGTCGGACAGGACGGCGTCGAGCTGGAGGGCCAGGAAGTCGAGGGGGGTGGCGTGCACGCCCAGTACCCCCGAAGTGTTCTGGGCTGTCAGGGCCGTGATGACGGAGGTGCCGAAGACGTGGTGCGCGGCGAAGGTCTTCAGGTCCGCCTGGATGCCGGCGCCGCCGCCGGAGTCGGAGCCGGCGACGGTGAGGGCGATCGGGGGCTGCTTCATGGCGCTCCGCCCCCGGTGCCGGCCGAGGCGCTGGCCGAGGCTCCGGTGGGCGTGCTGGCCGCCCCCAGCGCCGTGAGCAGGTTGCGCACCGCCCGCGCCGGGTCGCTCGACCGCGACACCGCCCCCAGCACCGCCACCCCCTGCGCACCCGCCGCCACGCATTCGGCGGCGCGGGCCGGACCGTCGACCCCGCCGAGGGCGTAGACCGGCCGGCCGGCCCGACCGAGCACGTCCACGCCCAGCGGCGGCCCGTAGCCGGGCTTGGTGGCGGTCTCGAAGATCGGCGACAGGCTGACGAACTCCGCGTCGGCGGCAGACGGCAGCTCGTCCAGGCCGTGGCAGCGCCAGAGCATGTCCCGGCGGCCGTGCACCGGGGTCGCGGTCGGGCCGAGGGTGAGCACCCGGCCGCCGAACTCCTCGACCCGCCAGTCGAACTCCAGGTCGAAGAACGTGCCCGCCAGCAGCGTCGCCCCGGCGTCGATCACCGTGCGCGCGAGGTGCAGGTCGGGGGTCTCCAGGACGACGATCAGCCGGTCACTCATCGGAAGCCTCCACTCGGACGGGACGCGGGCGGGACGGGCGCCGGCGAGGCGCTCCGGGCACGGGACACGCGGCGGCTCACCACGACGGCAGCCCTTCCTGGCTGGTGGAGGCGGTGGCGTAGTCGCGGCGCGGGATCCGCCCGGCGCCGGCGGCCAGCCTCCCGGCGAGCACCGCGTGCCGCATCGCCGCCGCCATCCGGGTCGGGTCGGCCGCCCGGGTCACCGCGCTGGCCAGCAGCACGGCGTCGCAGCCCAGCTCCATCGCCAGGGCCGCGTCCGAGGCGGTGCCGATCCCGGCGTCGAGGATGACGGGTACCGACACCAGGTCCCGGATCAACGCGAGGTTGTACGGGTTCCGGATCCCCGCCCCCGACCCGATCGGCGCCCCGGCCGGCATGACCGCGGCGCACCCGACGTCGACCAGCCGCCGCGCGAGCACCGGATCGTCGGTCGTGTACGGCAGCACCACGAACCCGTCGTCCACCAGCCGGGCGGCGGCGGCCACGAGCTCGACGGCGTCCGGCAGCAGGGTCCGGTCGTCCCCGATCACCTCGAGCTTCACCCAGTGCGTCTCGAACGCCTCCCGGGCCAGGTGGGCGAGCTTGACCGCCTCGGTGGCGGTGTAACAGCCGGCGGTGTTGGGCAGGATCCGCACGCCGGTCCCGTCGAGCATCTCCAGCAGGCCGCCGGGGGCGTTCGGATCGAGGCGGCGGAGGGCGACGGTGACCATGGCGGTACCGGAGGCCTCGACGGCCTCGTGGAGGGCGGTGAGGCTGGCCGCGCCGCCGGTGCCGAGGATGAGTCGGGACGACAGGGTCACGCCCGCGATGACCAGCGGGTCGTCGAGGCCGGACGCGCCCGTGGGCGAGGAGGCGGTGGGCACGCCCGTGGCCGAGGAGGCAGTGGGCACGCCCTCGGCCGGGGAGGCGCCGGGCGCAGTCGGAGCCGGAGGGCCGCCGGGCGCGGCCGCTGTCGAGGGGCCACCGGCCGGGCTAGCCACCCTGCACCGCCGTGAGCAGCTCCACCACGTCGCCGTCGGCCAGCGCCGTCGACGTCCACGTGCTCCGGGGCACCACGGTCCCGTTGACCGCGACGGCCACCCCGCGCCGGTCCCCGGTGAGCGCCGACACCGTCCCCTCGAACTCGGTCTCCACGCCGTTGACGACTATCTTCACGAAAACCTCCCGGGGGCGAAGGGCGCGAGGTCGACGCTGGGTTCCCGGTGCAGGAGCAGCGCCGTGACCACCTCGGCGGTGATGGGGGCGAGCAGGACGCCGTGCCGGTAGTGCCCGGTCGCGGCGAGGGTGCGGTCGTCGAGCCAGCCGATCAGCGGGGCGTTGTCCGGGGTACCGGGGCGCAGGCCGGCCCGCGCCTCCACCAGCTCGTACTCGGCCAGCTCCGGGAGGACCTCGATCGCGGTGTCGAGGAGGTCGCGGACGCCCTCGGCGGTGACCCGGGTGGAGAAGCCGCGCTCGGCGGTGGTGGCGCCCACGACGACCTCCCCGTCCTTTCGCGGCACAATATAGACATATTTCCCGTCAATGTAGCCCCGGATCACGTGCCGGATCGACGGCTTCCCGCGCAGCCGCAGCACCTCGCCGTGCACGGGCCGCACAGGCAACCCGCCCACCGCGCCACCAGGTCGCCCCGCCCAGGCCCCGGTCGCGATCACCGTCACATCGACCCCGTCCGACGGGTACCCGGCGGCCACCGGCACCCGTTCGCGCAGCGCCGCCAGTACCCGTCGGGGATCCACCTGGTGGTCACCGGGCGTCAGCAGCCCACCCCGGAGCCGGGGCGTCAGCGAGGGCTCCAACGCGCGCGGATCCACCTTCTCGGCCGGCAGGTCCCAGTCCGCGTACAACTGGCGGAGCCGGGCGAGTTCGCGCAGGTCGTCTCCTGTCCGCCCGACGAGCAGCGTGCCGTCGTCGCGGTAGCCGACCTCACCGAGCCCGGCCGCGAACTCCGGCCACCGCGCGGCACTGGCCAGCGACAGCCGGAGCAGGTCGACCTCGCCGAAGTAGGCCTCGGCGACCGGGGCGAGCATGCCGGCCGCGACGTTGGAGGCGCCCCGGGCGGGGGCGTCGTCGTACACCGTGACGTCGAGGCCCGCCGCCAGCGCGCGCCACGCCACGGACAACCCGATGATCCCGGCCCCCTGGACCGCGACCTTCATGACAGGGCCCTGAGCAGCGCCTTCGTGGCCACCCCGGGATCGTCGGCCGTGCTGACCGCGCTGACCACGGCGACGCCGTACGCCCCGGCCTCCAGGAGTTCGGGGACCCGTTCGAGGGTGACGCCGCCGATCGCGATGGCCGGCAGCCCGACGTGCGCCGCCGCCTCCAGCCCGGCGGGGCCGATCGGCTCGGGCAGGCCGTCCTTCGTGGACGTGTGGTAGCAGGGCCCGACGCCCACGTAGTCGGCCCCGTCGACCAGCGCGGCCCGGGCCCCGACGGCGTCGCGGGACGTCGCCCCGATGATCGCCGAGGAGCCGAGCAGTCGCCGCGCCACGGAAACGGGCAGGTCGAGGGCACCGAGGTGCACACCGTCCGCCTGCACGGCCAGCGCGATGTCCACCCGGTCGTTGATGAGGCACGTCGCCCCGTAGACCCGGCACAGCGCCCGGATCTCGGCGGCGAAGTCGAGGAAGTCGCGGTCGTGCACGCCGTCTTCCACCCGTACCTGGAAAAGGGGTGCCCCCGCGGCCAACGCGGCCCGCGCGACGGCGACGGCGTCCCGCCCGGGTCGGGCGTCGGTGAGGACATGGAGGCGACCGAGCATGATGAATCTCCTCCCTGCGCCGGCATGATCCGGATCAGGTTCTACGGTCGGCGGCTCACATCCGCCCTCTCAGCCCGGTCTACCGGACTCCCGTGGGTTCTCTTGCGGCACACGTTAGCGCACCTCAGCCGAGGAGGGAAGCACCGCGTAACTGATGCCTCACTGCACGGCTACGCCCCGTTCACCATGGTTTGCCGGTGCAGGACGTGGATGCGTTCGAGGAGTTCCGCGGCCGGTCCGTCGTGCAGCCAGCGGGCCCCGCCGAGCGCCTGCCGGAGCCGGACGAACTGTTCGGCGTCCAGGCCGTCCGGCGCTCCCCGGGCCGGGCCGGTCGGATCGGCCCAGGCGCGGGCCTCGACGCAGCGCAGGCCCGCGGCGGCCGCTCCCCGGGGGCGCGGGGCGAGGGCGTCCTCGACGGGGACGGGTGTCCGGCGGGGCCAGTGGGCCATCAGCGCCAGGTTGCCCCGGGCCCAGGCGCGGAGCGGCACGTGGCCGGCGAGGTCCGCGTAGGCGTGCGCGGCCCCGGCCTGGGCGAGGGCCGGGGACCAGGCGGCCATGTCGAAGGACGCGGCCGACATCAGGCCACAGAGTTGGGCGGCGACGAGAGACAACTCGGCCAGCTGGGCCGGGCGGCGCGTGCGTTCTAGAAGGGTGTAGGCGGTATCGCGGGCCCGACGCGCCTCGGCGAGAAAGTGCGAGGGCGGAACCTCCACATAGGTGTACGCCAGCCGGCGCACCTCCGCCCGCAATCGCTCGACGGTCCCCTCCCGCACGCCGATTCCCATTCGGCGAACGTGTTCGGCGGATTCCCGGGCCGCCTGGTGGGCAGCCTCGTACCCGGCGGTGCGCACCGGAACGGGGGCATTCCCGGCGGCGCCCACCGGCCCGACGAGTACCGCGAAGGGCTCCCGCCACAGGCTGCCCGCGACCCGCCGCGCGGAGGGTCGGGCCGTGCCGACCTGGCCCGCCATCCACCTCTGGAGCTGGCGGGCGGACAGCGTGGCCGGCTCGCCCAGGACCCTCGCGGCCCGGTCGAACCGCGCGCACCACTCGTCGATGGTGTGTTCGCTCCGCCGGATCAGGTATTCGAGTCGAGTCCGGTCCGCTACCCCGTCTTTCACATTCCGACCGTACCTCGGCGCCATTGGGCCTTCGGCGGGCGAATGTCGCCCCCTGAGCCGCACTTCCGGCGACCAATTCCGCATTGTGGCTGGTAGTCCAGCACGTCATCCGAGAGCGTCGCCCAAATGTCGTGCCAATGTCGTTGCGATGGCACAGTCGTACCACTCGCAATGTCGTTTCAACGTCGTTTCAATGTCGTGGCACCGTCGTCCTCAGCGGACGGACGGTGGGCGGCATGACGATGACGTACCAGGTGCTGATGACCAAGGTCACCGGCGAGTTCCCCGAACCGATCACCCGGATGGCGGTGTTCGACACCCGGGTGCAGGCACTGGCCACCGCGAAGGTGTGGTCGACCACCCAGGCGGTGTGCGACGGCACGTCCCGGGTCAAGGTGCTGGCGAGGCAGGCATGACGGAGGACACCGCGACGGCACTGGGCACACTGGACACCCACGAGGCCGACGGCCTGTACCGGATCATCACGCTCTGCCTGCACGACGACCAGTCGGACGAGGGCGACGGCGTGTACGCCTACTGGCTCGTCCCCGGCGAGAGCTACGGCCTGCGCCACGACGGCGTGACCTGGACGGTGGCGGGCGGCGCGTGGACGGAGCCGGGGCACACGTACCGGCTGCTCAGGAACGGTCAGCCGACGATGCTGGTGCCGACGGAGCACGGCGACGAGTGGCTGGACCCGGACCACGGCTACCTGACGCACCACGGGCCGGGCGGCTGGGAGCTCTGGCGCTACAACTCCTGACGGGTACGGGTGTGGGGCGCGCCGATCGGCGCGCCCCACCAAGGCCCGGGCACCGTCGTGACGTCAGACGGCCCAGGTCAGCGCACGTCCCACACCGGCTCCGGCACCTCGGTGACCTCCCCGTCGGTCCCGAACAGCAGGAACCGGTCGAACCCCCGGGTGAACCACCGGTCGTGGGTCACCGCGATCACGGTCCCCTCGAACCCCTTCAACCCTTCCTCCAGCGCCTCGGCCGACGCCAGGTCCAGGTTGTCCGTCGGCTCGTCGAGCAGCAGCAACGTGGCCCCGGACAGCTCCAGCATCAGAACCAGGAACCGGGCCTGCTGCCCGCCGGACAGGGTGCCGAACGTCTGGTCGCCCTGCGCGGCCAGCTCGTACCTGCCGAGGACGTTCATCGCGTCGTGCCGGACCCGGCCGGCCCGGTAGTCGTCGCCCCGCCAGAGAATCTCGACCAGGGTCTTGTCGTGTAGCTCGGGCCGGTCGTGCACCTGGGAGAAGTGCCCGGGGCGGACCCGCGCGCCGAGCCGGGCGACGCCGCCGTGCGCGACGGGCGCCAGTTCCACGAGGGGCACCTCCAGCGGGTCCGTGCCGCCCCGGCCGAGGAGGCGGAGGAAGTGGGACTTGCCGGTGCCGTTGGCGCCGAGGACCGCGACCCGGTCGCCGTACCAGACCTCGAAGTCGAACGGGAACGTCAGGTCGTCGAGTTCCAGCTGCTCGCAGATGACGGAACGTTTGGCGGTCCGCCCGCCGTCGAGCTTCATCCGGATGTCCTGGTCCTTCGGCGGCAGCGGGGGCGGCCCGTCGCCCTCGAACTTGGCCAGCCGGGTCTTCGCGGCCTGGTACCGCGACGCCAGCCCGTCGTTGTAGGCGGCCTTCTGCTTGTACATCAGCACCAGGTCCTTGAGTTTCTGGTGCTCCTCGTCCCAGCGCCGCCGGGTCTCCTCCATGCTGTCGTGCCGGTTGACCCGGGCCTCGTGCCAGCTGGCGAACCCGCCCGGATGCGTCCACGCGGAACCGCCCTCGACCGCGACGACCCGGTCGGCGGTGTTGGCGAGGAGTTCGCGGTCGTGGCTGACGTACAGCACGCTCTTGGGGGACTCGCGGAGCCGCTGTTCGAGCCAGCGTTTCGCGGGGACGTCGAGGAAGTTGTCCGGCTCGTCGAGGAGGAGGACCTCGTCGGGGCCGCGGAGCAGCAGTTCGAGGACGAAGCGTTTCTGCTCGCCGCCGGACAGGGTGCGCACGAGCCGGTGCCGGGCGGTGTCCCAGGCGATGTCGAGGACGGAGACGCTGGCGGTGTCGAAGGCGACCTCCGCCTCGTACCCGCCGACCTCGCCCCAGGCGGACAGCGCCGTCGCGTACCGCATCTGGGTCTTCTCGCTGTCCGACAGCGCGGCCTCGGCGCGGGCCAGGGCGAGCCCGGCGGCCCGGACCCGGACCGGCGCGAGGGTCATCGCGAGTTCGGCGAGGGTGGCGTCCTCGTGGTCGACCATGCTCCACGGCACGTCGTCGTCGAACCGGCCGACGACGGGGCGGAAGAACTGCCGCATCACGCCGAGCCCGCCGACCCGGGCGATGGCGCCCTCCTTGCTGTGCAGGTCGCCGGCGACCATCCGCAGCAGGGTCGTCTTCCCCGCGCCGTTCGGCCCGACGAGCGCGACCTTGGCGCCCTCCCCGACCCGGAACGACACGTCCCGAAACAGCTCACGGCCATCCGGCAGCGTGAACCCGACCCCTGCGACGTCTATGTATCCCACGGTGGCATCCTCCGGCCTACTCGGTCTCCGCGCGACCGACTTTCAGGATGCGGTACCCCTTCTGGCTGGCGTACTTCTCCGCCACCCAGCCCTCGGCCTCCAGCCAGTCGCGCAGCGAGTCGCCGCCGAGGTGCCGGGCGACGACGAGCCAGGCCAGCGCGTCCGGGCCGAGCCGGGGCAGCCAGAGCCGGAGCATCTCGTGCAGGGCTTCCTTGCCCACGTGGATCGGCGGGTTGCTGTAGATCCCGTCGAACACCACATCGACGGGTACGCCGTCCGGCTTGGCCGCGATCACCCGGTCCGACACCTCCAGGATCCGGGCGTTCTCCTCGACCAGTTCCAGGGCGCGCTCGTTCACGTCCACCGCATACATCGTCACCTTGGGTGACTGGTGAGCGAACACACAGCTGATCGGGCCGTAGCCGCAGCCGAGGTCGAGGAAGACGCCGCGGCCGGGGCGGGGGGCCTTCTTGAGCAGCACAGCGGTGCCGGCATCGAGCCGATTGGGGGAGAAAACCCCTGAGGACACCATGAATTGGTACTCGGTCGAGCCCACCGTAATGTCAATCATCCGACGCTTATCGGGTGTAGCTGGTATTTCGCTAAAGAAATGGTCCACGCGCTCATTCTCCCGACATCTTCGGCTGATGCTGTCCGGGCACCACTTGGGTAACCTGGCGGGCATGACCTACGGCGACCGAGGCTACGACGACCCTGACCCCGGTCAGTCCCAGCCCCGGCGGCGGCGAGCTGCCGAGCCGGACGATTCCCACGAGTACATCCCCGGTCAGTATGGCCAACAGGGCGGTTACGCCCCGGAGCCGGGCTACGCGACCTCCCCGGATCCCGGCTACAGCCCGCCGCCCGGTGGCACCCCGTTCGGCCAGCAGACCGTGGACCCGTACGCGCCGTACGGCTGGGAACAGCCCCAGCCCGAGGCCGACCCGTACCCGCAGCCGGCCTACGAGCCCGTCTCCGCCCCGCCGCCGGTGTTCGACCCGCCGCCCCCGACCCGCAAACGGTCCTCCAAGGGCTGGCTGGGCGCGCTCGCCGGGGTGCTGGCCGTGCTCCTGCTGCTCGGCTTCGGGATCGGCGCGTTCTTCCTGATCGACGAGGAGAAGCCCGCCGCCCAGGCGCCCGCGCCGTCCTCCGCCCCGCCGTCGGCCGCCCCGAGCGGCACCGCCTCCCCGGTCCCGGGCAAGAAGGACATCAACTCCCAGGCCACGGACCCGTCCCCGCTGACCGAGGTCGAGCTGTTCCCGGCGGCCACGGTCGCCATCGACGGCCGGGCGTACGCGATCCAGAAGACCCAGTCCCTGACCGACTGCAAGCTGGCGACGACGGGCGACCTGGGCACGGCGTACACGAAACTGGGCTGCACCCAGCTGGTCCGCGCGACCCTGTTCTCGCCGGGCAAGACGTTCGTGGCCACGATCGGGGTGCTCAACTTCCGGGACGCGGCCACCGCCACCGCCGCCAAGGCGGACACGAAGACGCTGCTCGGCTCCGGCAAGGGCGCGATCGCCGGTTGGGCCGTCGGGAACGGCACCGACGTCATCGCCGCCTCGGAGACGTACCTGTCCTGGCTCCCGGTCGGCCACTACCTGGTGTACTGCGTGGTGGCCCGCGCCGACGGCAAGAAGCCCGACCCGGCCGACCCGGCGGTGCAGCAGGTCCTCACGGACACGGCGGAGACGTACCTCAAGGGGCAGGTGGCACTGCGCGCCCAGGCGTGAGCCCGGGCGCGGCTCCGGCCACGGTCCGGCTGCCCGGCCACGGTCCGGCTACCGGCGGGCCTCAGGCCCCCGGCGACGCGTCCGGCGCGGTGAGCGTCCGGATGTTGCGGGTGACCGCCATCCGCGCCCGGTACTCCCCCGGCGCCGGATAGTCCACGTTCACCAGGGTCAACCCGTGCGCGGGCGCCACCCCCACCGCGTCCACCCGCGCCGAACTCGCCAGCTGCTCCCCCGGCCACTCCACCGGCCGCCGGCCCTCGCCCACCGCGATCAGCGCCCCGATCAGGCTGCGCACCATCGAGTGGCAGAACGCGTCCGCCTCGACCGTGGCGACGAGGACGCCGTCCGGGTCGCGCCGCCAGTCGAGCCGGAGCAGGTTGCGGATGGTGGTCGCGCCGTCCCGCCGTTTGCAGTACGCGGCGAAGTCGTGCTCGCCCAGCAGACCCCGGGAGGCGGCACTGAGGGCCTCCAGGTCCAACGGGCGCGGCCACCCGAGGGTGTTGCGCCTCGCGAGCGGCGCCGGCCCGCTGGGGGCGTCACAGACCCGGTACTCGTACCGCCGCCGCAGCGCCGCGAACCGCGCGTCGAAGTACTCGGGCGCGGGCTCCACGGCCAGCACCCGGACATCCCCCGGCAGCAGCCCGGCGAGCCGGCGGATGATGCTGGGCGCGAGCTCCTCCCACGCGGCGGCCGGCACGTCGATGTGGCAGACCTGGCCGGTGGCGTGCACGCCCGCGTCGGTCCGGCCCGCGACGGTCAGGTTGGCCACGGTCCGGAACACCCGGGTCAGCTCGCCGAGGAGCACGCCGGCGACGGTGCGGCGGGTCGGCTGGTGCGCCCAGCCGGAGAAGTCGGTCCCGTCGTAGGAGACGGCCAGCCGCAGCCGGATCGAGCCCTCGGGGATCCGGGGCGCACCGGGAGAGGTCCCGACGGACTCGCCGTCGACGGCACCGGGCACAACCCCGAAAGGCCCTGCGACCCCGGAAGGCTCCACGGCACCGGAAGCCATCGAGGCCCGGTCAGCCCCGACCGACCCGGCTCCCCCGGTACCCGTCAAAGGCTCTGGAACTTCGGCCACACCGACCTCCTCGCGGAAACGGGCGAGCCCGCCCTCCCCAGCGGGGAGAACGGGCTCGTCGGAGTCGTACTCGAGAATTACTTCTCGTCCTTCTCAGCAGCCTCGGCGGCCGGAGCCTCGTCGGCGGCGGGCGAGTCGGCGTGCTGGACGTTCTCCTCGACCGGGGCGTCCTCGACGGCCTCGACGGGGGCCGCTACGGCCTCGGTCTTGGCAGCCTTGCGGGCCGCGGTCTTCTTGTTCGCCTTCGGCGCGACCGGCTCGAGCACCAGCTCGATGATCGCCATGGGGGCGGAGTCGCCCTTGCGGAGACCGTTCTTGATGATCCGGGTGTACCCGCCGGCGCGCTCGGTCCAGTTCTGGGCCAGCTCGTCGAACAGACGGTAGACGACGTCCTTGTCCCGGATCACCCTTGCGACCTGGCGACGCGAGTGCAGGTCGCCGCGCTTGGCGTGCGTCACCAGCTTCTCGGCGTACGGACGCAGGCGACGGGCCTTGGCCTCGGTCGTCTGGATCTTGCCGTGCTGGAACAGCTGCGTCGCCAGGTTGGCCAGGATCAGCCGCTGGTGCGCGGGGCTGCCGCCAAGGCGGGCACCCTTAGTGGGCGTGGGCATCGGTGTAGCTCCTCAGGTAAGCCGCAGCGCTTAGAGCTGCTCGGTCTCGCGGTAGTCGTTGCCGTCGTCGTCGGAGTCGTCAGCCGCCACGGGGGCGACAGAACCGGCGGCGTCCTCGTCGAGCTCCTCGTCGTAGTCATCGTCGGAGTAGTCCCCCACGATGGTCGACGGGTCGAAGTTCGGCGCGGAGTCCTTCAGGCCGAGGCCCATGCCGATGAGCTTCAGCTTGACCTCATCGATGGACTTCTGCCCGAAGTTGCGGATGTCGAGCAGGTCAGCCTCCGTGCGGCCGATCAGCTCACCAACCGTGTTGATGCCCTCGCGCTTGAGGCAGTTGTAGGACCGGACCGTGAGGTCCAGCTCCTCGATCGGCAGCGCCAGGTCGGCAGCGAGCTGCGCGTCCTGCGGCGACGGGCCGATGTCGATGCCCTCGGCGGTCTCGTCCAGCTCGCGGCACAGGCCGAACAGCTCGACGAGGGTGGAGCCGGCCGAGGCCAGCGCCGTGCGGGGGCTGATCGAGTTCTTGGTCTCGACGTCGATGATCAGCTTGTCGAAGTCGGTCCGCTGCTCGACACGGGTCGCCTCGACACGGTAGGTGACCTTCAGGACCGGGGTGTAGATCGAGTCGACCGGGATGCGCCCGATCTCCTGGCCGGCCTGCTTGTTCTGCGCCGCGTTGACGTAGCCGCGGCCCCGCTCGACGGTCAGCTCGATGTCGAGCCGGCCCTTGCCGTTCAGGGTGGCCAGGTGCAGGTCCGGGTTGTGGACCGACACGCCGGCCGGCGGCTGGATGTCCCCAGCGGTGACCGGGCCCGGGCCCTGCTTGCGCAGGTACATGGTGACCGGCTCGTCGTGCTCGGAGCTCACGCAGAGCTGCTTGACGTTGAGCACCAGCTCAACCACGTCCTCCTTGACACCGGGGATCGTGGTGAACTCGTGCAGCACGCCGTCGATCTTGATGCTCGTGACCGCCGCGCCCGGGATCGAGCTCAGCAGGGTACGCCGGAGCGAGTTGCCGAGCGTGTAGCCGAAGCCCGGCTCGAGCGGCTCGATCGTGAACTTCGACCGCGCCTCGGTGATCGACTCCTCGGAGAGGGTCGGCCGCTGGGTGATAAGCACTATGCCTCCAAAACGGGCGTCCGCTATATGACGCCGAATGTTGGGGTGGCCGGCCCGACTCGCGCCGGGCCGGCCTGTTGAGCACTACTTCGAGTAGAGCTCGACGATGAGCTGCTCCTGGACCTGGGTGTCAATGATCTGACGGACCGGGAGGTTGTGCACGAGAACCTTGAGCGCGGCCGGGATGACCTCGAGCCACGCCGGCACGGTCTTGCTGCCGGCCTGGGCCTGGGCCACCACGAACGGGGTGAGCTCGCGGGACTTCTCGCGGATCTCGATGATGTCGTGCTCGGCGACCCGGTACGACGGGATGTCGACCTTCTTGCCGTTCACGAGCACGTGGCCGTGCTTGACGACCTGACGCGCCATGTCACGCGACTGGGCCAGGCCCGCGCGGAACACGACGTTGTCGAGACGGGTCTCGAGGATCTGCAGCAGGTTCTCACCGGTCTTGCCGGTGCGCCGGTTGGCCTCTTCGTAGTACCGGACGAACTGCTTCTCCAGTACGCCGTAGATGCGGCGGGCCTTCTGCTTCTCACGGAGCTGGAGCAGGTACTCCGTCTCCTTCGGCCGACCGCGCCCGTGCTGGCCGGGCGGGTACGGCCGCGACTCCAGCGGGCACTTCGGACCATCGCACTTGCTGCCCTTGAGGAACAGCTTGACCTTCTCGCGCCGGCAGCGGCGGCAGTCAGCACCTGTGTAACGAGCCATTGACCTATTCCTCCGCTACCTAGACCCGACGACGCTTCGGCGGACGGCAGCCGTTGTGCGGCTGCGGCGTCACGTCGGAGATCGTGCCGACCTCGAGGCCTGCTGCGGTCAGCGAACGAATCGCCGTCTCGCGGCCCGAGCCGGGTCCCTTGACGAACACGTCGACCTTGCGCATGCCGTGCTCCATCGCCCGACGAGCGGCGGCCTCGGCGGCCAGCTGCGCGGCGAACGGGGTCGACTTACGCGAACCCTTGAAGCCCACCTGGCCGGAAGAGGCCCAGGAGATGACGGCACCGTTCGGGTCGGTGATCGACACGATCGTGTTGTTGAACGTGCTCTTGATGTAAGCGTGGCCGTGGGCCACGTTCTTCTTTTCCTTGCGCCGGACCTTCTTGACGGCCCCAGCGCGTGCCTTCGGCGGCATTAGCTATGCGCTCCTAGAGACTCGAACTGCTACGGGGTTACTTCTTGCCCGGCTTCTTCTTGCCAGCCACGGTGCGCTTCGGACCCTTACGGGTACGAGCGTTGGTGCGGGTCCGCTGACCACGCACGGGGAGGCCGCGACGGTGCCGGATACCCTGGTAGCAGCCGATCTCGATCTTACGGCGGATGTCGGCGGCAACTTCACGGCGGAGGTCACCCTCGACCTTGAAGTTCTGCTCGATGTGGTCGCGGAGCTGCAGAACCTCTTCGTCCGTGAGGTCCTTGGTCCGCTTGTTGGGGTCGATGCCCGTCGCCGAGCAGAGCTCGATAGCGCGGGTACGACCAACCCCGTAAATGTAAGTGAGCGCGATCTCGAGCCGCTTGTCGCGGGGGAGATCGACGCCGACTAGACGTGCCATATGTGGGCGTGCTCCTCGTCAGTCTCGGAGGTCTGCGCCCATCCCATCCCCACCTGCCCGGGCGGGGCCCCGGCCTCCGACCGGGGGTTCGGCCACGAGGAGTCGTCACGCAATGCGCTTCGATGGTCCCCCGCGGCTGGGACGAGCCTTTACTACCTTGGCGGTAGAAGATCTGGTGGTGGTGCTTAGCCCTGGCGCTGCTTGTGGCGCGGGTCGTCACAGATGACCATGACCCGGCCGTGGCGGCGGATGACGCGGCACTTGTTGCAGATCTTCTTAACGCTCGGCTTAACCTTCACGGCTGCGCCTTACTTCAAAGACGGACACGGAATTCAACCGCACGTCACTTGTAACGGTAGACAATGCGACCACGGGTCAGGTCGTAGGGCGAGAGCTCCACGACAACCCTGTCCTCCGGCAGAATACGAATGTAGTGCTGCCGCATCTTGCCGCTGATGTGAGCCAGTACCTTGTGACCGTTCGCGAGCTCCACCCGGAACATGGCGTTCGGCAGTGGCTCGATGACTCGGCCCTCGATCTCGATGGCCCCGTCCTTCTTCGGCATGTCCTCCGCTAACGTGACGTAGGGTCTACTGCAAGGTGGCACGCCCGTCCTGCCAGCCGCGGCCCCGCCGTCCTCAGAAGCGCTCGAAGACATGGCAGGGTGGACGCAGCGCGCCGATTGATGAGTCTACCCACCCCCGTGTCGGAACACCAAACTGGGGCCGACACCCGGGGTCGGGCGTGTCACGGCTAACACCGCGAGCGGGTCACGGGTTGCACGCGAAGACGGTCATCGAACGCGTCAGGGCGAAATGCCCGCGACGGTCGAACTCCTCCCGGACCAGTCGCTCCGCCACCGCCAGTACGTCGGGGCCGTAGCTCTGGGTGGAGTGCAGGCTGGCGACGTAGCCGAGGACCGCGTCGACGTCCGGGATCCGGAGCTCCTCCACCTCGGGGTGCGCGACCACCGAGCCGAACACCGGGTCGAGGAACCCCGGGGCGGCCTCGGAGGTGAAGGACTCGCGGCCCCATAGCGGCCGGTGCTCGACCCCGACCAGCTCCGTCGCCCTCCGGAGGATCTCCATCACCTCCCGGCAGTGCGCGAGCCCGTTGGTCGCGACCAGGACCGTGCCACCCGGCCGGAGCACCCGGGCCAGCTCGGCGACGGCCATCGGCACATCCGGGACGTGGTAGAGCATGTGCATGCACAGGACAAGATCACATTGTCGGGTACCGACCGGGAGCCGTTGCGCGTCCGCCACCACGGTCGACGCGTGCCGGCCCGCCTCGGCGGCCATCCCGGGCGAGTAGTCCAGGCCCAGGACCGGGCCCCGGTGGCCGCGTTCCCGGAGGGTCCGCAGGTAGTGGCCGTTCCCGCAGCCGACCTCCAGGACGGACTCGTCCCCGGTCAGGCCCGCGATGTCCAGGGCGACATCGAAGATCGCCGGTCCCGTCCGGTACTCCCACACGGATTGGCGGGCGGCCAGATTGCCCTGGTTCGCATACTGTTGGACGTTGTGGTCCCTGCTCGTCAGCGCGCTCATGTGTCCCGATGGTGCCAGCAGCCCGTGGTTGCCGCCACCGAGGAGCACGGTGCATCCTGTGTGGGGACGCCCCTCGCGTTCCGTCGCCCGCCGTCCGGATCGGCCCGGTGCACCACACGTGGTGGTGACCACCGTCGCCCCGACCGCCGGCGGAGAGTCACGAAGGAGCACACGTTGGAGCAGCCGGAGCTGCGGGCCGCCGACGCGGACCGCGAGCGGGTGGCGGAGACCCTGCGCACCGCGCTCAATGAGGGGCGGCTCGACCTCTCCGAGTTCGACGAGCGGTTGCAGGCCGTCTACGCCGCGAAGACGTACGCCGAGCTCGCGCCGATCACCGCGGACCTGCCCGGGCCGGTGCCCGCAGCCCAGTCCCAGCTGGCCGTGCCGCAGCCGGGGGCGCCGATGCCGCTGGGCGCACCGGCAGTACCCGGGAAATCGGGTTTTGTCCGCAACGCCATCGCCGGGTGGGCCAGCGCGTCGCTGATCACGACCGGGATCTGGGCGGCGATCAGCATCTCGACCGGCCACCCGCACTACTTCTGGCCGATCTGGGTCATCCTGCCGATGGGCGCGGCCGTGGTCGCCAAGTTGATCAAGGGCAGTGCCCACGAGGAGCGCGAGCGCAGCGACCGCGAAGAGCGCCGGGCCTACCGCGAGGAACGCCGCCGGGCCCACGGCCACGGCCACCACCCGCACGGCCACCACGGGGACCGTCGGGACTGATCCGCACCGATCGTGCCCCGGCGCCCCGGTCAGGGTCCCGGGGCCGTTCTGTGCCCCACAGACCTTTTTCCGGGTACGCCCCGGACGTGGCTCAGGCGCGGGTCGCCGTGGGGCTCAGGCTCGGGTCGCCGTGGGTCAGGCGCGGGTCGCGTGGGCGCTGAGCGCGGCGGCGGGCAGCTTGCCCACGCCGCCGTCGTGCGCCGTCAGCACCCAGACCCCGTCGTCGAAGATCGCGATCGAGTGCTCGACGTGTACCGCCATCGAGGCGTCCTTGGTGACGACCGTCCAGCCGTCGTTGAGCTCGACCACCTTCGCGGAGCCCTCGGTGATCATCGGCTCGATGGCCAGCGCCATGCCCGCCACCAGCTCCGGGCCGCGACCCGGCCGGCCGTAGTTGTGCACGTGCGGGTCCTGGTGCATCTCCGTACCGATGCCGTGCCCGCCGTAGCCGCGCACCGTGCCGTACTTGCCGACCTTGCGGACCCCGGTCTCCACCGCGTGCCCGATGTCGGAGAGCCGGGCGCCGGCCTGCGCGGCCGCGATCCCGGCCCACATGCCCGACTCGGCCGCCTCGATCATCGTGAGCAGCTCCGGACGGACCTCGCCGACCGGCACCGTGATCGCCGAGTCGCCGTGCCAGCCGTCCAGGATCGCGCCGCAGTCGATGGAGACCAGGTCCCCGTCGCGGAGGACCTGCTTCGTCGACGGGATGCCGTGCACGACCTGCTCGTTGACGGAGGCGCAGATCGTGGCCGGGAAGCCGTGGTACCCCTTGAACGACGGGACCGCGCCCACCGACCGGATGTGCTCCTCCGCCAGGGCGTCGAGCTCACCGGTCGAGACGCCGGGGCGCACCGCCGCCCGCAGCTTCGCGAGCGTGTCCGCCACGATCAGACCCGCCGCCCGCATCTTGTGCAACTGCTCGGGCGTCTTGATCTGGATGTCGTCGCCGTACAAAGTGCTGTCCCCGCTCTCGGCCACCTGCGGCCCGCTTATCCCCCGTACGACCGGAGCGCGTCGATCGCCCGGTTCGTAATGTCCTCGACCGGTCCGGTCGCGTCGATGCCCACGAGCTTGCCCTGGGCGCCGTAGAAGTCGACCAGCGGGGCGGTCTTCTCCGCGTACTCCTTCAACCGGTTGGCGATCGTCGCCGGGTTGTCGTCGTCGCGCTGGAAGAGCTCGCCCTGGCAGTTGTCGCACACACCCGGCTTGGCCGTCGGCTCGAACTCGACGTGCCAGATCCGACCGCAGCTGCGGCACATCCGCCGGCCGGACAGCCGCCGGATGACCTCGTCGTCGTCCACGACGAGCTCCAGCACCAGGTCCAGCGTGAAGCCCAGGTCGACGAGCAGCTTGTCCAGCGCCACGGCCTGCGGCACGGTACGCGGGAAGCCGTCGAGCAGGAAGCCGTCGCTCGCGTCGGACTCGGCCAGCCGGTCGCGGACCATGTTGATGGTGACCTCGTCCGGGACCAGGTCACCCGCGTCCATGTACCGCTTCGCCTCGAGCCCGAGCGGGGTCTTCTGGGTCACGTTGGCCCGGAAGATGTCCCCGGTCGAGATCCCCGGAACCGCCAGGTGCGACGCGATGAACTGCGCCTGGGTGCCCTTACCGGCCCCGGGTGGTCCTACCAGAACGAGCCTCACGCGGAACCCACCTCACTGCGCCTGCGAACCCGCGCCACTACCTCAGGAACCCTTCGTAGTTGCGCTGCATGAGCTGGCTCTCGATCTGCTTGACCGTCTCCAGGCCCACGCCGACGATGATCAGCACCGCTGTACCACCGAACGGGAAGTTCTGTTGGTTGCCGCCGGCCAGGCCCATGAACAGGTTCGGCAGGACGGCGATGATGCCGAGGTAGAGAGCACCCGGGAGCGTGATGCGGCTCAGGATGAAGTCGAGGTACTCGGCGGTCGGCTTGCCCGGGCGGATACCCGGGATGAAGCCGCCGTACTTCTTCATGTTGTCCGCGACCTCGGTCGGGTTGAACGTGATGGCCACGTAGAAGTACGTGAAGAACAGGATCATCGCGAAGTACAGCAGGATGTGGATCCAGCTGTCCTGGGGGATGACCCACTTGTTGATCCACGCGCCCCACGCGGGCAGGTTGTTCTGGTCCATCAGCTGGAGGCCGAGCGTCGGCAGGTACAGCAGCGACGAGGCGAAGATGACCGGGATGACGCCGGCCTGGTTGACCTTCAGCGGGATGTAGGTGGAGGTGCCCCCGTACATCCGGCGGCCGACCATCCGCTTGGCGTACTGCACCGGGACCCGGCGCTGTGCCTGCTCGATGAAGATGACCAGCGCGATCACGATGAGGCCGATGCCGACGACGATCGCGAAGTTGAGCTTGTTCTGCTGCCAGATCTGCAGGCCCTCAGCGGGGAGCCGGGCCGCGATCGAGGTGAAGATCAGGACGGACATGCCGTTGCCGACACCCTTGTCCGTGACCATCTCGCCGAGCCACATGATCACACCGGTTCCGGCGGTCATCGTGATGACCAGGCACGTCAGCGTGAGCCAGTTCGGCATGATCGAGCTGACCGGGATCGGCTCGGTGTCAGCGGTGCTGCACTGGTTGTTGAAGAGCTGCCCCGACTTGGCGAGAGCCACGAACCCGGAGGCCTGGAGGACCGCGAGGCCCAGCGTCAGGTACCGCGTGTACTGCGTGATCTTCGCCTGCCCCGACTGCCCCTCCTTCTTCAGCTGCTCGAGCCGCGGGATGACCACGGTGAGCAGCTGCAGGATGATGCTCGCCGTGATGTAGGGCATGATGCCCAGCGCGAACACCGTCAGCTGGAGGAGGGCTCCACCGGAGAACAGGTTCAGCAGCGTGAAGACCTCGTTGCTGTCGCCCGTGCTCATCCGGTCGATACACCGCTGCACGTTGCCGTAGTTCACACCGGGGCTGGGGATGGTGGCTCCCAGCCGGTAGATGGCGACGATGAACAGGGTGAACAACAGTTTCTTGCGCAGGTCAGGCGTGCGGAACGCACTGAAAAATGCGGAGAGCAACAGATCCTCCTGCGCGAGCGGCCACGGGGGGCGGCCGATTGCCGGTGAGCGGTGTTGGGCCCGGCGGGCCCACCGCATGGGGGGGTGAAGCCTATATGCGACCGGACTCTAACAGCACATGGCCCCTCCGGTCAGGAGGGCCGGCCGGACTATTTCATCCGGGGCCACAGAAACCACCCCGAACGAGACGCGGACCCTGCCCGGAACGCCGTCCCCATTGTGCTGGGGACTGCGGTCACTGGACAGGGTCCATCGCCACTTGTTACAGCTCGGTGACCGAGCCGCCGGCAGCCTCGATCTTCTCCTTGGCCGACGCGCTGAACGCGTTGGCCGAGATGTCGAGCTTCACGCCGCCCAGGTCCCCGCTGCCGAGAACCTTGACGAGCTGCCCCTTGCGCACCGCGCCGGCCTGAACCAGCTCGAGCACGCCGATGGTGCCGCCGTTCGGGAACAGCTCAGCCAGACGCTCCAGGTTCACGACCTGGAACTCCACCTTGAACTTGTTCTTGAAACCCTTGAGCTTCGGCAGGCGCATGTGAATGGGCATCTGCCCACCCTCGAACCACTGGTGCACGGAACGACGGGCCTTGGTGCCCTTCGTGCCACGACCGGCGGTCTTGCCCTTCGAGCCCTCACCGCGACCAACGCGGGTCTTGACCGTCTTCGCACCGGGAGCCGGGCGCAGGTGGTGAACCTTGATCGTCATCGCTACTCGACCTCCTCGACCTTGACGAGGTGGATCACGGTCTTGATCATGCCCCGAATCTCGGGGCGGTCCTCTTTGACCACCTCATCGTTGATCCGCTTCAGGCCAAGCGTCCGCAGCGTGTCCCGCTGGTTCTGCTTGCCACCGATACCGGACCGGAGCTGGGTGACCTTCAGACGTGCCATGTCATGCCCCCGCAGCCGCCGCACGAGCCCGCAGCATGGCGGCCGGTGCGACATCCTCGACCGGGAGCCCACGGCGCGCGGCCACAGCCTCCGGCGATTCCAACGACTTCAGAGCAGCGACCGTCGCGTGCACGATGTTGATCGCGTTCGACGAACCCTGGCTCTTGGACAGCACGTCGTGGATCCCGACGCACTCCAGCACGGCGCGCACCGGACCACCGGCGATGACGCCGGTACCAGCGCTGGCGGGCTTCAGCAGGACCTTGCCCGCCGCGTCCTCACCGAGCACCGGGTGCGGGATCGTCGAACCGATCCGCGGCACCTTGAAGAAGTGCTTCTTGGCCTCTTCGACACCCTTGGCGATCGCCGCAGGCACCTCCTTGGCCTTGCCGTACCCGACACCTACGGTGCCGTCGCCGTCTCCGACCACGACGAGCGCGGTGAAGCTGAACCGACGACCACCCTTGACCACCTTGGCCACGCGGTTGATAGCAACCACGCGCTCCAGGTGCGGCGTCTTCTCCTGGGCCTGACCCCGACCGCCCTCGCGACGGTTGTCGCGACGGTTGCCCTGGCCACCACCCTCGTTACTCGTGCCAGCGGTACCGGACCCACCGCCACGGCGCTGTGCTCCTGGCATCAGACTCTCCTCTCGTGACGGTTTCTAGAACTCAAGTCCGGCTTCGCGGGCCGCGTCGGCCAGGGCGGCGATGCGCCCCGTGTACCGGTCGCCACCGCGGTCGAAGACCACAGCGCTGATCCCGGCGGCCTTGGCGCGCTCCGCTACCAGTGCACCGACCTTGGTGGCGAGAGCGCGCTTGTCGCCCTCGGCCCCGCGGAAGGACGCCTCGAGGGTGGACGCCGACGCCAGGGTGATGCCCTTGGTGTCGTCCACGATCTGAGCGACCATGTGCCGCAGCGAACGGGTGACCACCAGGCGCGGACGCTCGGAGGTGCCGTTGACGTTCTTGCGCACCCGGAAGTGCCGGCGCGCACGCGCGACCCGACGGTTGGCAGAGATGCCCCCACCGTTCCGGCGCTTGAGCAGCGTGGCGGTCACTTCTTGCCTGCCTTTCCAGCCTTGCGGCGGACGTTCTCGCCCTGGTACCGCACACCCTTGCCCTTGTACGGCTCCGGCGGGCGGATCTTGCGGATGTTCGCGGCGACCTCGCCCACCTGCTGCTTGTCGATGCCCTCGATCGAGAAGATCGTCGGCTTCTCGACGGCGAAGGTGATACCCGCCGGGGCGGGGACGACAACCGGGTGGGAGAAGCCCAGAGCGAACTCCAGGTCCGAGCCCTTGGCGGTCACGCGGTAACCGGTGCCCTGGATTTCCAGAACCTTCTTGTAGCCGGTGGTCACACCGACGATCATGTTGGCCACGAGCGTACGGGAAAGCCCGTGCAGCTCCTTGGCCTTGCGCTCGTCGTTCGGCCGGACAACTGCGATCTGGCCGTTCTCCTCGCGCTCAGCCGTGATCGGCTCGGCGAGGGTGTGCTCCAGCGACCCCTTGGGGCCCTTCACCTTGACGGTCTGGCCGTCAATGGTGATGTCGACCCCGGTGGGGACATCAATCGGCTTACGCCCAATACGCGACATGTATCTGCCCCTTACCAGACGTAGGCGAGGACTTCCCCGCCTACCCCTCGCTTGCGGGCCTGCCGGTCGGTGAGCAGCCCCTGTGACGTCGAGATGATCGCAACGCCCAGGCCGCCGAGCACCCGAGGAAGCTCGGGGGACTTGGCGTACACCCGGAGACCGGGCTTGGACACGCGGCGGATGCCGGCGAGGCTCCGCTCCCGGTTCTGGCCGAACTTGAGCTCCACGTGGAGAGTCCTGCCAACGGCGCCCTCAGCGGGCTCCTCGACGGTCCAGCCGGTGATGTAGCCCTCGGCCTTGAGGACCTCGGCGATGTTCGCCTTGATCTTCGAGTAGGGCATCTTCACCTGGTCGTGGTACGCCTGATTGGCGTTGCGCAGACGCGTGAGCATGTCTGCGATCGGGTCGGTCATCGTCATCGGTTTAAATCAGCCTTTCTCGCCGCGGTTCCCGGTTCTGGCACTAGGTGCTCAGCAGGCCTACGGCGAAGCGCGGTGGCTAAGTAGTTCGGTTACCAGGAGGCCTTGGTCACGCCGGGGAGCTCGCCGCGGTGGGCCATCTCCCGGATGCAGATCCGGCAGAGGCCGAACTTGCGGTACACGGCCTTCGGACGTCCGCAACGCTGGCAGCGGGTGTACGCACGGACCGCGAACTTCGGCTTCGCGGCCGCCTTGAGAATCAGCGCCTTCTTAGCCATCAGTTCTCCTTGAACGGGAAGCCCAGGAGCTTCAGCAGCGCCCGGCCCTCGTCGTCGGTCTTCGCGGTCGTGACCACGGTGATGTCCATACCGCGGACGCGGTCGATCTTGTCCTGGTCGATCTCGTGGAACGTCGACTGCTCGGTCAGACCGAACGTGTAGTTGCCGTTGCCGTCGAGCTTGCGCCCGTCCAGACCGCGGAAGTCACGGATACGGGGCAGCGAGATCGACAGCAGCCGGTCCAGGAACTCCCACATCCGGTCGCCCCGCAGGGTGACCTTCGCGCCGATCGGCATGCCCTCACGGAGCTTGAACTGCGCGATCGACTTGGTCGCCTTGCGGATCAGCGGCTTCTGGCCGGTGATCGTGGTCAGGTCACGGACGGCGCCGTCGATCAGCTTGGCGTCACGAGCAGCCTCGCCGACACCCATGTTCACGACGATCTTGACCAGGCCGGGGATCAGCATCGAGTTCTTGTACTCGAACTGCTTCTGCAGCTCGGACTTGACCTCGTCGCGGTACCGCGTCTTGAGGCGCGGGGCCACCTTCTCAACCGTCGTCATCACAGGTCCTTACCGTTGCTGCGCGCGATGCGAACCTTCACGCCGGACTCGTCGACGCGAGCCCCCACGCGGGTCGGCTTGCCGTCGCTGTCGACCACGGCCACGTTGCTCACGTGGATCGGGGCCTCCTGGGTGATGATGCCACCGGTCTTCGCGCCACGCTGGGTGGTACGGATGCTGGTGTGCTTCTTGACCCGGTTAACGCCCTCGACCAGGACCTTGTCGAGCGTCGGGTAGGCCGCGATGACCTTGCCCTTGGCGCCCTTGTCCTTGCCCGCGATGACGACGACCGTGTCGCCCTTCTTGATCTTCACGGTCTACAACACCTCCGGTGCGAGGGAGATGATCTTCATGAACCGCTTGTCCCGCAGCTCGCGGCCGACCGGGCCGAAGATGCGGGTACCGCGGGGGTCGCCACCATCCTTGATGATGACGGCGGCGTTCTCGTCGAAGCGAATGTACGAGCCGTCCGGCCGACGCTTCTCCTTGGCGGTGCGAACGATGACAGCCTTCACGACGTCACCCTTCTTCACACCGGCCGCGGGGATCGCGTCCTTGACCGTGGCCACGATGACGTCGCCAATGCTCGCGTAGCGCCGACCGGAGCCACCGAGAACACGGATGCAAAGGATTTCCTTGGCACCTGTGTTGTCGGCGACGCGCAGTCGCGACTCCTGCTGGATCACGTGAACTCCTGTTGTCTCGCCGGTTCTCTACCGCCCACAGCAGCAGAGCCTGGCGGAACTAGCCGGTTACTTACTTGGCCTTCTCGAGGATCTCCACGATCCGCCAACGCTTGGTGGCCGACAGCGGACGCGTCTCCATGAGGACAACGCGGTCGCCGATGCCGCAGGCGTTCTGCTCGTCGTGCGCCTTGAGCTTGCGAGTCCGCCGCAGAACCTTGCCGTAGAGCGGGTGCTTGACCCGGTCCTCGACAGCCACGACGACGGTCTTGTCCATCTTGTCGCTGACGACCAGGCCCTCGCGCGTCTTACGACGGCTGCGCTCCTCGGTCTCAGCGGTTTCGTTCACGGTCTCGCTCATGACGCCACCTCAGTAGGCGCGGCGCTCAGACCAAGCTCGCGCTCGCGCATGATCGTGTAGATCCGGGCAACCTCACGCCGGACCGTCTGGAGCCGCCGGTTGTTGTCCAGCTGCCCCGTCGCCGCCTGCACCCGAAGGTTGAACAGCTCTGCCTTGGCTTCCGAGAGTCGGGTCTTGAGCTCCTCGTCGGAGACTTCCCGAACCTCAGCAGCCGGAGTAACCGCTGCCATCACGCCTCACCCACTTCGCGCTTAACAATGCGGCACTTCATCGGCAGCTTGTGGATCGCGCGTCGCATTGCTTCACGCGCGATCACCTCGTTCGGGAACGCCATCTCGAACAGGATCCGGCCCGGCTTGACGTTCGCCACCCACCACTCGGGGGAACCCTTACCGGAACCCATGCGGGTCTCGGCGGGCTTCTTCGTGATGGACTGGTCCGGGAAGATCGTGATCCAGACCTTACCGCCACGCTTGATGTGACGGGTCATCGCGATACGTGCCGACTCGATCTGCCGGTTCGTCACGTACGCGGGCTCCAGAGCCTGGATGCCGAACTCGCCGAAGACGACCCTGGTGCCGCCCTTGGCAGCGCCCGAGCGCTTCGGGTTGTGCGGCTTACGGAAGCCCTTCGGGGGCTTACGTGGCATCAACATGTCAGGTCAGCCCTCCTGCCCGTTTTCAGTCACCGGAGCGGCCTCAACAGCAGCAGCGGCGTCGGTGTTCTTGGTACCGCCGAACTCGGCCGCAGCCGCACGTCCAGCCTCAGTGCTGTGACCGGTCGTACCGGTCGCACCCGAGCGACCGCCACGACGCGGACGGTCCGCACCGCCACCGCGGGGCTCGCGGCGCGGACGGCCAGCGGCCGCCTGCTGCTCGAGCGCGTCGCGACCCGGAACGGCGTCGCCCTTGTAGATCCAGACCTTCACGCCGATCCGGCCGAAGGTGGTCCGGGCCTCGAAGAAGCCGTAGTCGATGCCCGCACGCAGCGTGTGCAGCGGAACGCGACCCTCACGGTAGAACTCCGTGCGGCTCATCTCGGCGCCGCCGAGACGGCCGGAGACCTGAACCCGGATGCCCTTGACGAGCGGGTTCTTCATCGCCGACTGCATCGACTTACGCATCGCCCGCCGGAACGAAACCCGGCTGGAGAGCTGCTCGGCCACGCCCTGGGCAACCAGCTGCGCGTCCGACTCGGGGTTCTTGACCTCGAGGATGTTCAGCTGGATCTGCTTGCCCGTGAGCTTCTCGAGCACGTCGCGGAGCCGCTCGGCCTCCGCACCCTTCCGGCCGATGACAATGCCCGGCCGGGCGGTGTGGATGTCGATGCGGACCCGGTCCCGAGTGCGCTCGATGTCAACCTTCGAGATACCCGCGCGCTCAAGCCCCTTGGACATGAGACGACGGATCTTGACATCCTCGCCGACGTAGTCCTTGTACAGCTTGTCCGCGTACCACCGGGACTTGTACTCGGTGCTGATGCCGAGTCGGAACCCGTGCGGGTGAACTTTCTGACCCATTACTCGGCGCTCTCCTTCTCGGCCTCAACCGCCGGAGCGGCCTCGGCAGCCTTCGCGGCCTTCTTGACGGTACGCGGAGCCGCCGCCTGCACGCTCTCCACCACGATCGTGATGTGGCAGGTGCGCTTGCGGATCCGGTACGCCCGACCCTGAGCCCGCGGCCTGAACCGCTTCAGCGTCGGACCCTCATCGACGAAAGCCTCGGCCACGAGCAGCGAGTCGGGGTCGAGCCGCTCGTTGTTCTCGGCGTTGGCGATCGCACTTGCGAGCACCTTGTAGATCGGCTCGCTGGCTGCCTGCGGCGCAAACTTGAGAACCGTGAGCGCCCTGTTGGCGGGCAGGCCACGGACCAGGTTGATCACCCGGCGTGCCTTACTCGCCGAGACGCGCACGTGGCGCGCAACCGCCCTCGCGCCCGGAAGCGCTGGAGCGTCGCCCTTAACTGGCATCGCTGTAAACCCCTACTCGTCGATTCCCGGCCGGTTAGCGCCGACGGCTCTTGCGGTCGTCCTTCTCGTGACCCTTGAACGTCCGGGTCAGAGCGAACTCGCCGAGCTTGTGCCCGACCATCGCCTCCGAGATAAAGACGGGCACGTGCTTGCGCCCGTCGTGCACGGCGATCGTGTGCCCCAGGAAGTCCGGGGTGATGGTCGAGCGCCGCGACCAGGTCTTGATGACGTTCTTGGTGCCCTTCTCGTTCTGGACATCCACCTTCTTCTGAAGGTGGTCGTCCACGAAGGGGCCCTTCTTGAGACTGCGAGGCATCTCTCGTTACTCCCGGACTAACCGCGCTTGCGGGTCGCGTAGCGACGGCGGACGATGAGCTTGTCGCTGGCCTTACCCTTGCGGCGCGTACGCCCCTCGGGCTTGCCGTTCGGGTTGACCGGGTGACGACCACCGGAGGTCTTACCCTCACCACCACCGTGCGGGTGGTCAACCGGGTTCATCGCGACACCACGGACGGTCGGGCGCTTGCCCTTCCACCGCATACGGCCGGCCTTACCCCAGTTGATGTTGGACTGCTCTGCGTTGCCGATCTCACCGATGGTGGCTCGGCAGCGGATGTCCACCCGCCGCATCTCACCCGAGGGCAGACGAAGGGTCGCGTACGGCCCCTCCTTGCCCAGGAGCTGGATGCCAACACCCGCGGAGCGAGCCATCTTGGCCCCGCCGCCCGGACGAAGCTCCACAGCGTGGATCGTCGTACCGGTCGGGATGTTGCGCAGCGGCAGGTTGTTGCCCGGCTTGATGTCGGCACCAACGCCGGCCTCAATACGGTCGCCCTGCTTCAGGTCCTTCGGCGCGATGATGTACCGCTTCTCGCCGTCAGCGAAGTGCAGGAGCGCGATCCGAGCCGTACGGTTCGGGTCGTACTCGATGTGCGCGACCTTGGCCGGCACGCCGTCCTTGTCCGCCCGCTTGAAATCGATCAGACGGTACTGACGCTTGTGACCGCCACCCTGGTGGCGAGTCGTGATCCGACCCTGCGCGTTCCGGCCGCCCTTGGAGTGCAGCGGGCGCAGCAGCGACTTCTCGGGAGTGCTGCGCGTGATCTCAGCGAAGTCAGCAACGCTGGAACCACGGCGACCCGGGGTCGTCGGCTTGTACTTGCGGATGCCCATTTACCTACTCCTCGTCAGCTGACCGGGCCGCCGAAGGCCTCAATCCGGTCACCCGGGGCCAACGTCACGATCGCGCGCTTGGTGTCCTTGCGCTTGCCCCAGCCGAACTTGGTGCGCTTGCGCTTACCCTCGCGGTTGAGCGTGTTCACCGACTCCACCTTGACGCTGAAGATCTGCTGGATAGCGATCTTGATGTGCGTCTTGTTGGCGTCCGGGTGAACCAGGAACGTGTACTTGTTCTGGTCCAGCAGGCCGTAGCTCTTCTCGGAGACGACCGGCTGCAGGATGACGTCTCGGGGATCCCCGAAGCTCACGCCGCTCACTTGCTCTCCTCCTGCTCCTGCTTGGTACCCAGGAACTCGTTCAGAGCCTCGACGGTGAAGACCACGTCGTCGTTGACCAGCACGTCGTACGTGTTGAGCTGGTCGACGGCGAGCAGGTGCACCGTGGGCACGTTCCGCAGGCTCAGCCAGGAGGTCTCCTCCGTGCGGCTCAGCACGATCAGGGCGCGGGTGGCGTCCGAGACCTTGTTGAGCGCGGCCATCGCGGTCTTCGTGGACGGCTTCTCGCCGGACACGAACGACTCGATGACGAAGACCTGGCCGTTGCGGGCCCGGTCGGAGAGAGCGCCACGCAGGGCGGCGGCCTTCATCTTCTTGGGGGTCCGCTGCGAGTAGTCACGCGGGACGGGCCCGTGCGAGACGCCACCACCAGCGAACTGGGGCGAACGGGTCGAGCCCTGACGGGCGCGGCCGGTCCCCTTCTGCTTGTAAGGCTTGCGACCGCCGCCGGAAACCTCAGCGCGGGTCTTGACCTTGTGCGTGCCCTGGCGGGCGGCAGCGAGCTGCGCGACCACGACCTGGTGCATCAGCGGGATGTTCGACTGGACGTCGAAGATCGCAGCGGGGAGCTCGACCGAGCCGGTCGTGGCGCCCTCGGCGTCACGGATGTCAACCGCGGTCATTACTTCACACCGCCCTTCTTCAAGTTCGTCTTCGCAGCGGTACGGATGAGGACGACAGCACCCTTCGGTCCCGGGACAGCGCCCCGAACCAGGATGAGGTTGTTCTCAACGTCGACCGCGTGCACCGACAGGTTCTGGACGGTGAAGCGAACGCCACCCATCCGACCGGCCATCCGCGTGCCCCTGAAGACGCGACCGGGGGTCGCGCAGGCGCCGATGGAACCGGGCGAACGGTGCTTACGCTGCACACCGTGCGTCGCGCGGAGACCGTGGAAGCCGTGCCGCTTCATGACGCCGGCGTAGCCCTTGCCCTTGGTCCGACCCGTGACGTCCACGGTGACACCGACCGGGAACTCCTCGGCGGTGATCTCCTGGCCCAGGGCGTACGCGTCGGCGTCCGGCGTCCGAATCTCGACGACGTGACGGCGCGGAGCGACCCCGGCCTTCTCGTAGTGACCGGCCAGCGGCTTGTTCACCTTGCGCGGGTCGATCGACCCGTACGCGAGCTGAACGGCGGCGTAGCCGTCCTTGTCGGTGCTGCGAACCTGGCTGACCACGCACGGGCCGGCCTGCACCACAGTCACCGGGACAACCTTGTTGTTGTCCCAGACCTGGGTCATGCCGAGCTTGGCGCCCAGGATGCCCTTGACTTGCCTGTCCATTGTCCGGTCCCTACAGCTTGATCTCGATGTCGACACCAGCCGGAAGGTCGAGTCGCATGAGCGAGTCGACCGTCTTCGGGGTCGGGTCGATGATGTCGATCAGACGCTTGTGCGTGCGCATCTCGAAGTGCTCGCGCGAGTCCTTGTACTTGTGCGGCGAGCGGATGACGCAGTAGCGGTTGATCTCCGTCGGCAGCGGCACCGGGCCTGCGACCTGAGCGCCGGTACGCGTCACGGTCTCGACGATCTTCCGAGCCGAAGAGTCCACGACCTCGTGGTCGTAGGCCTTGAGCCGGATGCGGATCTTCTGTCCCGCCATGGTGGCTTCTGTTTCCTTCTCTCGTGCCGCTGCTGGCCGAGGCCAGTTTCGCCTCGATTGCTTCCGACCCCCGCGCTCGGGCGTGTCGCGCTCTAGGGCCATACTCCGTCGTTCGAGTTTGAAACTCTGCGGACGGACAGCGGGCCCCGGTGCGACGACGGGGTCGGGGTGTTCGAGCGGGGTCGAACACCGCGAGACGGGGCGGCCCTGGATGACTCCGGAGACCGGACAGCCGAGGCCGCCCCGCAACGCACAACCTATTCATTATGCCGTACGAGGTACGGCAAAGTGAAATCGGGTTACTTAAGAATCTTAGTGACGCGCCCCGCACCAACGGTGCGGGAGCCCTCGCGGATGGCGAAACGGAGACCGTCCTCCATCGCGATGGGCTGGATCAGCGCCACAGTCATCTCGGTGTTGTCGCCGGGCATGACCATCTCGGTGCCCTCGGGCAGCGTGACGACGCCGGTGACGTCAGTCGTCCGGAAGTAGAACTGCGGACGGTAGTTGTTGAAGAACGGCGTGTGACGGCCGCCCTCTTCCTTCGAGAGGATGTAGACGTTCGCCTCGAAGTCGGTGTGCGGAGTGGTCGTGCCCGGCTTGATGATGACCTGGCCGCGCTCGATGTCCTCACGCTTCACACCACGGAGCAGCAGACCGACGTTCTCGCCAGCGCGGCCCTCGTCGAGCAGCTTGCGGAACATCTCGACACCGGTGACGGTGGTCGACTGCTTGGTCGTCTTGATGCCGATGATGTCGACAGTCTCGTTGACCTTGATGATGCCCCGCTCGATACGCCCGGTGGCGACGGTGCCACGACCGGTGATCGTGAACACGTCCTCGACCGGCATGAGGAACGGCTTGTCAACCTCGCGCTCCGGCTGCGGGATCGCGGTGTCGACCGCGTCCATCAGCTCGAGCAGCTTGGCGGACCAGGTCGGGTCGCCCTCGAGAGCCTTGAGCGCCGAGACCTGGACGACCGGAAGGTCGTCACCCGGGAACTCGTAGGTCGAGAGCAGCTCCCGGACCTCCATCTCGACGAGCTCGAGGAGCTCCTCGTCCTCGACCATGTCGCTCTTGTTGAGCGCCACGACGATGTACGGAACGCCGACCTGGCGGGCCAGGAGCACGTGCTCCTTGGTCTGCGGCATCGGGCCGTCGGTCGCCGCGACCACCAGGATCGCGCCGTCCATCTGCGCGGCACCGGTGATCATGTTCTTGATGTAGTCCGCGTGACCCGGGCAGTCAACGTGGGCGTAGTGCCGCGACTCGGTCTGGTACTCGACGTGCGCGATGGAGATCGTGATACCACGAGCCTTCTCCTCGGGCGCCTTGTCGATCTCGTCGAACGGCGTGTACGGGTTGAGGTCCGGGTACTTGTCGTGCAGGACCTTCGTGATGGCCGCAGTCAGCGTCGTCTTACCGTGGTCAATGTGACCGATGGTGCCGATGTTGACGTGCGGCTTAGTCCGCTCGAACTTCGCCTTCGCCACTGTGTCCTCCTGTGGACCGTTGGTTACGTCGATCTGGGTCTGGTCCGGGTGGGACCGGCCCGGTGATGCTGCCCGGGCGTGACTACCGGCGAACTACTCGCCGGTGGCCTTCGCGATGATCTCCTTCGCCACGTTGGCCGGAACCTCGGCGTAGGAGTCGAACTGCATCGAATAGCTCGCCCGGCCCTGGGTCTTCGACCGCAGGTCGCCGACGTAGCCGAACATCTCCGACAGCGGCACCAGGGCCCGGACGACTCGGGCGCCGGAGCGCTCCTCCATCGCCTGGATGATGCCACGCCGGGAGTTGAGGTCGCCGATGACGTCACCCATGTTGTCCTCGGGGGTGACGACCTCGACTGCCATCATCGGCTCGAGGATGGTGGGGTTCGCCTTGCGGGCGGCCTCCTTCATCACGATCGAGCCGGCGATCTTGAATGCCATCTCGGACGAGTCGACCTCGTGGTACGCACCGTCGAGGAGCGTGAACTTCACGCCCACCAGCGGGTACCCAGCGAGGACACCGTACTGCAGGGAGTCCTGCGCACCGGCGTCGACCGAGGGGATGTACTCCTTCGGGATACGACCGCCGGAGACGGCGTTCACGAACTCGTACGTCGGGCCGTCCGGAGTCATCTCCAACGGCTCGACCTTGACGATGACCTTGGCGTACTGACCGGAGCCACCGGTCTGCTTCTTGTGCACGTAGTCGAGCTTGTCGACGGTGCCCTTGATCGTCTCGCGGTAGGCCACCTGCGGCTTGCCGATGTTGGCCTCGACGCTGAACTCGCGACGCATCCGGTCGACCAGGATGTCGAGGTGCAGCTCGCCCATACCGGAGATGACGGTCTGGCCGGTGTCCTCGTCGGTCTTGACCTGGAAGGTCGGGTCCTCCTCGGCCAGGCGCTGGATCGCGGTGCCCAGCTTCTCCTGGTCGGCCTTCGACTTCGGCTCGATCGCCACCGAGATGACCGGGGCCGGGAACGTCATCGACTCGAGGATCACCGGGTTCGCCGGGTCACACAGCGTGTCACCGGTGGTGGTCTGCTTCAGACCCTGCACCGCGATGATGTCGCCAGCCGACGCCGTCGAGCGCTCTTCGCGCTTATTGGCGTGCATCTGGTAGATCTTGCCGATCCGCTCCTTGCGCTCCTTGGTCGAGTTGCTGACCTGGGTGCCCGACTCGAGCGTGCCCGAGTAGACCCGGACGTAGGTCAGCTTGCCGAGGTGCTTGTCCGTCTGGATCTTGAAGGCGAGGCCCGAGAAGGGCTCCTTCGGGTCCGGGTGACGGATGACGACGGTCTCGCCGTTGAGCGCGGTGCCCTCGTACGCCGGAACGTCCAGGGGCGACGGCAGGTAGTCGATGACGGCGTCGAGCATCGGCTGGATGCCCTTGTTCTTGAACGCCGAACCACACAGCACCGGGTTGGCCTTCGAGGCGAGGGTGGCGCGACGGATCGCGGCCTTGATCTCGTCGTTCGAGATCTCGTCCCCGCTGAGGAACAGCTCGGCGAAGTGGTCGTCCACGTCCGCGAGGGTCTCGAGCAGAGTCTCGCGAGCCTGGTCCGCGGCGTCGACCAGGTCGGCCGGGATCGCCTCGATCGCGTAGTCCTCACCCTTGGTGGTCTCGCCACGCCAGGTCAGGGCACGCATGCCGATGACGTCCACGACGCCGATGTGGTCGCCCTCGAGCCCGATCGGGATCTGGAGCACGAGCGGGGTGGCGTTGAGCCGGTCGACCATCATCTCGACGCAGCGGTCGAAGTTCGCGCCGGTGCGGTCGAGCTTGTTGACGAAGCACATGCGGGGCACGTGGTACTTGTCGGCCTGACGCCAGACGTTCTCCGTCTGCGGCTCCACGCCGGCGACGCCGTCGTAGACCGCGACCGCGCCGTCGAGCACCCGCAGGGACCGCTCGACCTCGACCGTGAAGTCGACGTGACCCGGGGTGTCGATGATCTGGATCGTGTGACCAGCCCACTCGCACTTGGTGGCGGCGGACGTGATCGTGATCCCGCGCTCCTGCTCCTGCTCCATCCAGTCCATGACGGCAGCGCCCTCGTGGACCTCACCGATCTTGTACGTGATGCCGGTGTAGAACAGGATCCGCTCGGTGGTCGTCGTCTTACCGGCGTCGATGTGCGCCATGATCCCGATGTTGCGAACCTTGGCGAGCGCGTTGTCGGCGGCAGCCACTGTGATCCCTACTTCGTCTCTAGAAAGTCTGGAGTTTGCACTCACTAGTTTGCAGGCCCTGGCGACCGGGTTTTTCACCGGCCGCCGGGCTCAGCTGCTGGATCCCCGCGGCAGGTTCCCCCGCCGCAGGCATCCGTCGCGTTCTACCAGCGGTAGTGCGCGAAGGCCTTGTTCGACTCGGCCATCTTGTGCGTGTCCTCGCGACGCTTCACCGCGGCACCGAGGCCGTTGCTGGCGTCGAGCAGCTCGTTCATGAGCCGCTCGGTCATCGTCTTCTCGCGACGCGCCCGGCTGTACTGGACGAGCCAGCGCATCCCGAGGGTCACGGCACGCTGCGGGCGCACCTCGACCGGCACCTGGTAGGTCGCGCCACCAACACGGCGGCTGCGGACCTCGAGGGTCGGCTTGATGTTGTCCAGCGCGCGCTTCAGGATGACGACCGGGTCGGTGCCGGCCTTCTCCTTGGCGCCCTCGAGGGCACCGTAGACGAGGCGCTCAGCCAGGCCACGCTTGCCTTCCAGCAGGATCTTGTTGACCAGCTGGGTGACGATCGTGGAGTTGTAGACCGGGTCCGCAACGAGCGGCCGGCGCGGGGCGGGGCCCTTACGCGGCATTAGCTCTTCTCCTTCTTCGCGCCGTAGCGGCTGCGAGCCTGCTTACGGTTCCGGACACCCTGGGTGTCGAGCGAACCGCGAATGATCTTGTAACGGACACCGGGAAGGTCCTTCACACGACCACCACGCACGAGCACGATCGAGTGCTCCTGCAGGTTGTGGCCGACGCCCGGGATGTAGGCCGTTACCTCGATGCCGCTGGTGAGTCGCACACGAGCGACCTTCCGCAGGGCCGAGTTCGGCTTCTTGGGGGTGGTGGTGTACACGCGAGTGCACACGCCACGCCGCTGCGGGCTGCCCTTGAGCGCAGGCGTCTTCGTCTTGCTCGTCTTCGCCTGACGGCCCTTGCGGACCAGCTGCTGGATTGTTGGCACCGGGTCTCTCCGCTCCCTCCGGCCTCGGCGCCGCGCGCCGCGGCCGGGCCGTTCACTAGCTCTTAAAGCAAAGCTGTCAGATAGTGCATGCCTGTGCTGATGAAGCCTGAGCTTCGACCCCCGCGCTCGGGCGTGTCGCCGTCTGCGCTCCCCGATCGGATGGGGATCCGATCGGATCTGGGCTCGTGCGGACGTACGGGATTAGCCGACACGCACGCACGATGGCCTGGGGATGCCCAGGCACAAGGGGAAAGAGTACCCACTATGAGAACGTAGGTCAAAACGAGGAGTGCCGAGGCGTGCTCATCGTGGCCCGAGTCACCGTGGCGGATGCTCTATACCAGAGTACCTGGTCGGGTTGTAGACCCCGCGCCGGTACCCGTCAGGTGCTCAACACCACTGCCAGGAGCAGCGCCCCCACGCTGGAGAGGAGCCCGACCCCCGCGCAGCACAGCCCCGCGACGGCGATCCCCTTGCCTGTGAGTTCGCCCCGGGCCCGCCGGATCTGACGGAGCGCGGCCAACCCGAGAGCGAGCCCCGCGAGCCCCGCGGCGGCCCCCAGCACGGCGAACGCGCCGGCCACCTGGGCGCCCCAGCCGCCCTGGGCCCCGGTCACCCCGAAGCAGAGCACGGCGATGGAGACCAGCAGGGAGGCGATCCCGGCGACCAGCGACCCGAGGGCGACCCCGGACTGGATCGGGCGCACCGCGGGGTAGGCGAGATTGAAGTCACCGCCGGGGCCGGGGAGCACAGCGGCCATGGCGACCCCAGGGCCCGGCTGGCGGGGTGGTGGCGGCGGGCGGTGCCACTGCGGCACCGGAGCGGGCCCGGTGGGCATCTGGGGTACCGGTGGGGCCGGTGGGGCCGCGACCACGGGAGCCTGCTCCCGCGACACCTCCCACGGCGAGGGAGCCGCCCACGGTGTCGGCTCCGGCGGGGGTGGCGGTGTCTGCCCGTGGTCCTGCGTCATGCAGCCATCTTGACCTACGACTACGACGTGTGCGAGTCGAAGTCCTGACCCGCGCCGGTCGGCACGAGGTGCAGCAGGCCGATCACGACCGCGAGCACGAGCGCGGTGGCCGCGAGCGCGACCCCGACCCAGGCCAGGGCGGTGCCGATCCGGACGGAACGCCGCCCGGTGAGGAAACCGGCCGCGGCGTCGATATCCGCCGTCGCCTGGCGGGCCAGGAGCAGCGCGATCCACGCGGGGACCAGGCCGCCGACCATCGGGCCCGTGACGAGCGCGACGATCCCGAGCACCAGGACGGCGCGCGCCTTGGTCGACGCCGTCGGGTCGGGGTCGGCCGGGTGCCGGAGCGGTTGGGTGAGCATCGGGTACGCCACTCCCCCATCATGCACTCTGGCCGGGCCCCCGCAGGGACCCGGCCAGAGTTACAGCGTCACTTCTACCGGAACGAGCCCAGGTCGAAGTCGTCCAGCGGGACGGCCTGACCACTCGCCGGACCGAAGCCGTAGTCGACCTCGGTGTAGCCCGTCATGGAGTAGACCCGGGCCTTGGCCTCCTCGGTCGGCTCCACCCGGATGTTGCGGTACTTGCTGATGCCAGTACCCGCCGGGATGAGCTTTCCGATGATCACGTTCTCCTTCAGGCCGATCAGGGAGTCCGACTTGGCGTTGATCGCCGCGTCGGTGAGCACCCGGGTCGTCTCCTGGAAGGAGGCGGCCGACAGCCACGAGTCCGTGGCCAGCGAGGCCTTGGTGATACCCATCAGGACCGGACGGCCGGAGGCGGGCTCGCCACCCTCGGCGACGAGGCGACGGTTCTCCGCCTCGAACTGCGCCCGGTCGACGACCGAACCCGGCAGGAACTCCGTGGAGCCCGAGTCGATGACCGTGACCCGCTTGAGCATCTGCCGAATGATGATCTCGATGTGCTTGTCGTGGATCTGCACACCCTGCGAGCGGTACACGTTCTGGACCTCGGCGGTCAGGTGGACCTGAACCGCGCGGGGACCCATGATGCGCAGCAGCTCGTGGGGGTCGATCGTGCCCTCGACCAGCTTCTCGCCGACCTCGACCCGACCACCCTCGTGCACCCGGAGCTTCGAGCGCTTGGAGAGCTTGTCGTGCACGATCTCCTCGCTACCGTCGTCCGGCACGATGATGATCTTGCGCATCCGCTCGCCGTCCTCGATCCGGATCTTTCCGGGGGTCTCCGCGATCGGAGCCTTGCCCTTCGGAACCCGGGCCTCGAAGATCTCCTGGACACGCGGCAGACCCTGCGTGATGTCGTCACCCGCCACACCACCGGTGTGGAAGGTACGCATCGTCAGCTGGGTACCGGGCTCACCGATCGACTGGGCCGCGATGATGCCGACGGCCTCGCCGATGTCCACGTTCTTGCCCGTCGGCAGCGACCGGCCGTAGCAGGCCGCGCAGACGCCGAGCTTGGACTCGCAGGTGAGCACCGAGCGGAGCCGGAGCTCCTTGATCCCGGCGGCCACCAGCTGCTCGGTGAGCAGGGTGTTGAGGTCCGAACCGGCCGTGGCGATGACGTTGCCCTTGGCGTCCTTGACGTCGTCGCCCAGGGTGCGGGCGTGGACGCCGGACTCCGCGTGCTCGTCGACGACCAGCTTGCCGTCGAACTCCTTCGCGATGGCCATCCGGATCGCGCGGTCGGTGCCGCAGTCCTCCTCGCGGATGATCACGTCCTGCGAGACGTCCACCAGACGACGGGTCAGGTAACCCGAGTCGGCGGTACGCAGGGCCGTGTCCGCGAGGCCCTTACGGGCACCGTGGGTCGCGATGAAGTACTCCAGGACCGACAGGCCCTCGCGGAACGAGGACTTGATCGGACGCGGGATGATCTCGCCCTTGGGGTTGGCCACCAGACCACGGATCGCGGAGATCTGCCGGAGCTGGAGCATGTTTCCACGGGCACCCGAGTGGATCATGACCCACAGCGGGTTCTCCTGCGGAAGCGCCGTCTCCATCTCCTTGGCGACCTCGTTGGTCGCCTTGGTCCAGATCTCGATGAGCTCGCCGCGGCGCTCCTCACCGGTCATGAGACCACGGCTGTACTGCTTCTCGATCAGGTCGGCGTCCTTCTCGTACCGGCCGAGGATCTCCCACTTCTTGGGCGGCTGGACGACGTCCTCGATCGAGATCGTGACGCCGGACCAGGTCGCCCAGTGGAAGCCGTACTCCTTGAGCGCGTCCAGCGTCGCCGCCAACTGCACCTTCGGGTACCGCTCCGCCAGGTCGTTGACGATCACCGAGAGCTGACCCTTGCGGATCTCGTAGTTCACGAACCGGTAGTCCACCGGCAGCGTCTCGTTGAACAGGACCCGGCCCAGCGTCGTGGTGACGATGAGCGGCGAACCCGGCTCCCAGCCCTCGGGGGCCTCCCACGGGGCGTCGAACGCGCCGTTGTCGACCTCGGTGAGGCCGTCGAGGCGGATCTTCACCGGCTGCTGCAGGTGCAGCTCGCCCGCGTCGAACGCCATCCGGGCCTCGGCGTCGTTCGAGAACACCCGGGGGTCCGGCTGCGCCTTCGGCGACACGTGGCTCAGGTGGTACAGCCCGATGATCATGTCCTGGGTGGGCATGGTGACCGGCTTGCCGTCCGACGGCTTGAGGATGTTGTTGCTCGAGAGCATCAGCACCCGCGCCTCGGCCTGGGCCTCGGCGGACAGCGGCACGTGGACCGCCATCTGGTCACCGTCGAAGTCGGCGTTGAACGCCGTACACACGAGCGGGTGGATCTGGATGGCCTTGCCCTCGACCAGCTGCGGCTCGAAGGCCTGGATGCCCAGACGGTGCAGGGTGGGCGCGCGGTTCAGCAGGACCGGGTGCTCGGTGATGACCTCTTCGAGGACGTCCCACACGACCGGGCGCTGACGCTCGACCATCCGCTTGGCCGACTTGATGTTCTGGGCGTGGTTGAGGTCAACCAGCCGCTTCATCACGAACGGCTTGAACAGCTCCAGCGCCATCTGCTTCGGCAGGCCGCACTGGTGCAGCTTGAGCCGGGGGCCGACGACGATGACGGAACGACCGGAGTAGTCCACGCGCTTGCCGAGCAGGTTCTGACGGAACCGGCCCTGCTTGCCCTTCAGCATGTCGCTGAGGGACTTCAGCGGCCGGTTACCCGGACCCGTGACCGGACGACCACGACGGCCGTTGTCGAACAGCGCGTCGACGGCCTCCTGGAGCATCCGCTTCTCGTTGTTCACGATGATCTCGGGGGCACCGAGGTCGATCAGACGCTTGAGGCGGTTGTTCCGGTTGATCACGCGCCGGTACAGGTCGTTCAGGTCGGACGTCGCGAACCGGCCACCGTCGAGCTGCACCATCGGGCGCAGGTCCGGCGGGATGACCGGGACGCAGTCCAGCACCATGCCGAGCGGCGAGTTGCCGGTGCTCAGGAACGCGGCGACGACCTTCAGGCGCTTGAGGGCACGGATCTTGCGCTGGCCCTTGCCCGAACGGATGGTCTCCCGCAGCAGCTCGGCCTCTTCGTTCAGGTCGAGGTTCTGCAGGAGGGCCTTGATCGCCTCGGCACCCATGCCGCCGGTGAAGTAGTCCTCGAACCGGTCGCGGAGCTCGCGGTAGAGCATCTCGTCCGGGACGAGCTGCTTCGGCTCGAGCTTGCGGAAGGTGTCGAGCACCTCGTCGAGGCGGTCGATCTCGCGCTGGATCCGGTCCCGGATCTGGCGCATCTCGCGCTCGCCGGCTTCCTTCACCTTGCGGCGGACGTCAGCCTTCGCGCCCTCGGCCTCCAGCTCGCCCAGGTCGGCCTCGAGCTTCTTGGCCCGGCCGTCGACGTCGACGTCGCGACGGTTCTCCAGCTGGCGCTTCTCCGCGAGGATCTCGTTCTCGATCGTCTGCAGGTCGCGGTGCCGGGCCTCGGTGTCGACACTGGTGACGACGTACGAGGCGAAGTAGATGATCTTTTCCAGGTCCTTCGGCGCGAGGTCCAGCAGGTAACCCAGCCGGCTCGGCACGCCCTTGAAGTACCAGATGTGGGTCACCGAGGCGGCGAGCTCGATGTGGCCCATGCGTTCACGGCGGACCTTCGCCCGGGTCACCTCGACGCCGCAGCGCTCACAGATGATGCCCTTGAAACGAACCCGCTTGTACTTGCCGCAGTAGCACTCCCAGTCCCGGGTCGGACCGAAGATCTTCTCGCAGAAGAGTCCGTCCTTCTCAGGCTTCAGGGTGCGGTAGTTGATGGTCTCGGGCTTCTTGACCTCGCCGTGCGACCACTGACGGATGTCGTCAGCCGTAGCCAGACCGATCCGCAGCTCATCGAAGTAGTTCACATCGAGCACTTCGTCTACGTCCTTACTCAGTTACTCGGGCAGTCAGTGTCTGTCGGAGGTGTGGCCGGCCCCTCACGGGGCCGGCCGCGACTTCAGACCTCTTCGACGCTGCTCGGCTCACGCCGCGACAGGTCGATCCCCAGCTCCTCGGCAGCGCGGAAGACCTCGTCGTCCTGGTCCCGCATTTCCAGGGGCACGCCGTCCGACGAGAGGACCTCGACGTTCAGGCAGAGCGACTGGAGCTCCTTGAGCAGCACCTTGAAGGACTCCGGGATACCCGGCTCGGGGATGTTCTCCCCCTTGACGATGGCCTCGTAGACCTTCACGCGGCCGAGCACGTCGTCCGACTTGATGGTGAGCAGTTCCTGCAGGGCGTAGGCGGCGCCGTACGCCTGCATGGCCCAGCACTCCATCTCACCGAAGCGCTGACCACCGAACTGGGCCTTACCACCGAGCGGCTGCTGCGTGATCATCGAGTAGGGACCCGTCGACCGCGCGTGGATCTTGTCATCCACCAGGTGGTTCAGCTTGAGGATGTAGACGTAGCCGACCGCGATCGGGTGCGGCAACGGCTCGCCGGAGCGGCCGTCGAACAGCTTCGCCTTACCGTTGCCCTCGACGAGCTGCTGCCCGTCACGGGTGCGGATCGTGGACGCGAGAAGACCGGTGATCTCCTCCTCGCGGGCACCGTCGAACACCGGGGTTCCGACCCGGGTGTTCGGCCCGGACTCGTCCGCGCCGATCGCCCGAAGGGCCTTCTTCCACTCGGCGTCCTCGCCCTCGACCTTCCAGCCCGTCTTGGCCACCCAGCCGAGGTGCATCTCGAGCACCTGGCCGATGTTCATACGGCCCGGAACACCGAGCGGGTTCAGCACGATGTCGACCGGCGTGCCGTCCTGGAGGAACGGCATGTCCTCGACCGGGAGGATCTTGGAGATGACACCCTTGTTGCCGTGGCGTCCGGCGAGCTTGTCGCCGTCCTGGATCTTCCGCTTCTGGGCCACGTAGACGCGGACCAGCTCGTTGACGCCCGGGGGCAGCTCGTCGCCGTCGTCGCGGCTGAACGTGCGGACCCCGATGACCGTGCCGGTCTCGCCGTGCGGAACCTTCAGCGACGTGTCCCGCACCTCGCGGGCCTTCTCGCCGAAGATGGCGCGCAGCAGGCGCTCCTCCGGGGTCAGCTCGGTCTCACCCTTGGGCGTGACCTTGCCGACCAGGATGTCGCCGGGGACGACCTCGGCACCGATCCGGATGATGCCGCGCTCGTCGAGGTCGGCGAGCATCTCCTCGCTGACATTCGGGATGTCGCGGGTGATCTCCTCCGGCCCCAACTTGGTGTCGCGGGCGTCGACCTCGTGCTCCTCGATGTGGATCGAGGTGAGCACGTCCTCCTGCACGAGGCGCTGCGACAGGATGATCGCGTCCTCGTAGTTGTGACCCTCCCACGGCATGAACGCCACGAGCAGGTTCTTGCCGAGCGCCATCTCGCCCTGGTCCGTACACGGACCGTCGGCGATGACCTGGCCGGCCTCGACACGGGAGCCCTCGATGACGACCGGCTTCTGGTTCACGCAGGAACCGGAGTTCGACCGACGGAACTTGTGCAGCAGGTACGTCCGGCGGTGGCCGTCGTCCTGGTGCACCGTCACGTAGTCGGCGCAGACGTCCTCGACGACACCGGCGACCTCGGCGACGACCACGTCACCGGCGTCGACCGCTGCCCGGTACTCCATACCCGTACCGACCAGAGGAGCGTCGCTCTTGATCAGCGGCACGGCCTGACGCTGCATGTTCGCACCCATGAGGGCACGGTTCGCGTCGTCGTGCTCGAGGAACGGGATCATGGCGGTCGCGACCGACGTCATCTGACGCGGCGAGACATCCATGTAGTCGACGGCCTTCGGGGTGACGAAGTCGACCTCGCCGCCCTTCCGACGCACCAGGACGCGGTCCTCGAGGAACGTGCCGTCGGCGCGCAGCGGGGCGTTCGCCTGCGCGATGACGTGCCGGTCCTCTTCGTCCGCGGTCAGGTAGTCGACCTGCTCGGTGACCCGACCGGAGTCGTCGACCTTGCGGTACGGCGTCTCGATGAAGCCGAACGGGTTGACCCGCGCGAACGTCGAGAGAGCGCCGATCAGGCCGATGTTCGGGCCTTCCGGGGTCTCGATCGGGCACATCCGGCCGTAGTGGGACGGGTGCACGTCACGGACCTCGAAGCCGGCCCGCTCACGGGACAGACCACCCGGGCCCAGCGCGCTGAGGCGCCGGCGGTGGGTCAGACCCGCCAGGGGGTTGTTCTGGTCCATGAACTGGGACAACTGGGACGTCCCGAAGAACTCCTTGATCGCCGCCACGACGGGACGGATGTTGATCAGGGTCTGCGGGGTGATCGCCTCGACGTCCTGCGTGGTCATCCGCTCACGGACGACGCGCTCCATCCGACTCAGGCCGACGCGCACCTGGTTCTGGATGAGCTCGCCCACCGTGCGCAGCCGCCGGTTGCCGAAGTGGTCGATGTCGTCGGACTCGTAGCCCTCCTCACCGGCGTGCAGCCGGCAGAGGTACTCGATCGTCGACACGACGTCCTCGTCGGTCAGAACGCCCGTGGTGATCGGGGCGTCCACAGCCAGCTTCTTGTTGACCTTGTACCGGCCGACCTTCGCGAGGTCGTACCGCTTCGGGTTGAAGAAGAGGTTGTCGAGGAGGTTCTGGGCGTTCTCCCGCGTCGGCGGCTCGCCGGGACGCAACTTCCGGTAGATGTCCAGCAACGCCTCGTCCTGCGTGGCGATGTGGTCCTTCTCCAGGGTGGTCATCATGAGCTCGGACCAGGAGAAACGCTCCCGGATCTGCTCATCCGACCAGCCGATGGCCTTCAGAAGGACGGTCACGGCCTGCCGACGCTTGCGGTCGATACGCACACCGACCGTCTCGCGCTTGTCGATGTCGAACTCGAGCCAGGCCCCCCGGCTCGGGATGACCTTGACGCTCGACAGGTCGCGGTCAGACGTCTTGTCAGGCTCTTTGGTGTAGTAGACACCCGGAGACCGGACGAGCTGGGAGACGACGACACGCTCGGTGCCATTGATGATGAAGGTGCCCTTCGGCGTCATCATCGGGAAGTCACCCATGAACACCGTCTGGCTCTTGATCTCGCCGGTGCCGTGGTTAGTGAACTCTGCGGTTACGAAGAGAGGAGCGCAGTACGTCAGGTCCTTCTCCTTGCACTCTTCGATCGAGGCCTTGACCTCGTCGAAGCGCGGTGCGGAGAAAGACAGGGACATCGTGCCGGAGAAGTCCTCGATCGGACTGATCTCTTCGAGGATCTCCTCGAGGCCGGCGCGGGCGATCTGCTCGTCCGCGTTCCGGAACTGCCACGCTTCGTTCCCGACGAGCCAGTCGAACGACTCGGTCTGGATAGCGAGGAGGTTCGGGACCTCGAGGTTTTCTTTGATCCTGCCGAATGAGACCCGGCGCGGGGCGTATGCGCTAGTCGTGAAACTGGTCTTCGCAGGGCGGGAAGCTGCCAAGATGCGTCCTTCCGAGGACCTGTACTGCAACGGCCGTTTTACGCGCACCCTGAAAGACCAGACCGAAAATGGCCGAGAACGGACATTATAGACTGGGCCGGTGTCAGAAGGCAGCGCAAACTAGCAGTGTAGCCGAAAGGCGCACGGCTGTCCAGGCGGGTGCCAGGTCTGCCTCTACGCGGCGCGGCAGCCCCCGGTCATAGTGCCGGTGTGGGCCCCACCCGCGGAGGCTCCGGTGACTGGCAGCGGCCCTCTGGGTGCAGCGGTGTTACTGGAAACAGCCTGCCGGAGCCGACCCCCTCCGTCAAGGGGCACACGCTCTAACGCGGCCGCCACGCCGAACGGTTCTGGCGGCTACCCGTTCCGACGCAGGTCAGAGGCTTGTCGCTCCAGAACACAGACGGGATAACGACGCGGGGGTGACCACTCCAAAGAGTGGTCACCCCCGCGGTGAAACGTGAAACTACTTCAGCGTGACCGAACCGCCGGCAGCCTCGAGCTGAGCCTTGGCCTTCTCGGCGGCGTCCTTGGCGACGTTCTCCAGGATGTTGGCCGGGGCACCCTCGACCAGGTCCTTGGCCTCCTTGAGACCGAGGTTGGTGAGCGCGCGCACCTCCTTGATGACCTGGATCTTCTTCTCGCCGGCGCTCTCGAGGACGACGGTGAACTCGTCCTTCTCCTCCGGAGCCTCGGCAGCGGCACCGGGGCCGGCCGGGCCCGCGATGGCGACCGGGGCGGCGGCGGTGACGTCGAACTTGTCCTCGAACGCCTTCACGAACTCGGAGAGCTCGATAAGGGTCATGTTCTCGAACTGGCCGAGCAGCTCGTCCTGGGTGAGCTTCGCCATGGTAGGCGTCCTTTCGTGTAACGGTACGTCGGTGGATGTACAGGACAGAAGTCCTGGGGTTAGGCCTCGGCGCTCGCCTCGTCGGCCGGCGCCTCGGCGCCGTCGGCCGGTGCCTCGGCACCGGCGGCCTTCTTGTCCTGCAGTGCAGCAGCCGTACGCGCCATCTTCGACAGCGGAGCCTGGAACACGGCGGCAGCCTTGCTCAGGTTCGCCTTCATGGCACCGGCCAGCTTGGCCAGCAGCACCTCGCGCGACTCGAGGTCGGCGAGCTTCTGGACCTCAGCGGCCGAGATGGCCTTGCCCTCGAAGACGCCGCCCTTGATCACGAGGAGCGGGTGGGTCTTCGCGAAGTCGCGGAGCCCCTTCGCAGCCTCGACAGCGTCGCCGCCGACGAATGCGAGCGCGGTAGGACCGGTGAACAGCACGTCGAGCCCCTCGAGGCCCGCCTCCACCGCAGCACGCTTCGCCAGCGTGTTCTTGGCGACGGCGTACGTGGTCTCACGTCCGAGCGACCGCCGCAGCTGGGTCAGCTGGGAGACCTTCAGGCCCCGGTACTCGGTCAGAACAGTCGCCGAAGAGTTCTGGAACTTGTCCACGAGCTCTGCGACGGCATCGGCCTTGTCGGCCCGGACCGGCTTGTCCGCCATGTCCCTCCTCTCTCGTTACTCCGACCACGTGGTCGTCCGCGGTAACGAGAAAACGCCCCGGCGCAGGGCGCACGGAGCGTTGGACGCGAAAGTTCCGCGTCGAGCGACTATCCGTCATCCTGCGCGGGCCGTCCGCTCAATGCGGAACCTTCAACCACACCATTTTCAGGTACGGTGACCAGCGGTCTCTGGGTGAACTTCGACCACAGTACGCGGCTGGGGCCCGTTCCTCCAAATCGGGGCACAGTGATCTGCGCCCTCCAGAACACGGTCGCCAGCAGAGCCAACCCGGCGAGCACCGCCCCGACGAGCAGCCACGGCGCGACCTCGGCCCGATCCTGGGCCGGCCCGGCGGTCAGCGCCTGGGGCCGTACGGTCTCGCCGGACACGGTCGGCAGCGGGTACCGGTCGACCCGGGGCACCTCCGCGACGACGGCGGCCATGGCGTCCACGGCCCCGAAGCCGTACTGCAGGTCGCGGCCCTTGGGGCCCTTGTCCTGCGCCGTGCGGATCAGGCGGTTCACGACATCGGCGGCGGACATGTCCGGATAGCGCGCCCGGATCAGGGCCACCACCCCCGCGACCAGCGCCGTCGCCCCCGACGTACCGGAGGCGGACGTGTAGCCCGTGCGGGTCTCGAACGGCAGCAGCTCGCCCGGGGCGGCCACCACGACCTGCGGCCCGGTCTGCGAACCCGCCCAGATCTCCCCGTGCCGGTTCAGCGCGCTCACCGCGACCACCCCGGGGAACGCGGCCGGTTCGGACACCTGGGGGCCGTCCTGGCCCTGCTGGATGTTCCCGGCGGCCGCGACGATCACCACGTCGTGGTCCAGCGCGTACTGCACCAGGCGGCGCTTCCACTCCGCGTCCGGGGTCGGCGGCCCGCCGAGGGACATGCTGATCACCTTGGCGCCGTGGTCGACGGCCCACACGACCGCCCGGTACACGTTCTCGGTACTGAAGGCGCCGTCCGCCTGCCGGGTGATCTTCACCGGGAGGATCTTCGCCTCGGGGGCCGCGCCGAGCAGCCGGTCGTCGTCCCCGCCCTTGCCCGCGATCAGGCTGGCCATCCCGGTGCCGTGGCCGTCCTCGTCGTTGCGGCCGTCACCGGTCGTCCCCGCGTTCGTGATCTCCGTACCGTGCAGCACCTGGCCGCTCAGCGCCGGGCCGTCGGGGTCCACCCCGGTGTCGATGACCGCGACCGTCGTACCCGCGCCGCGGATCACGGACTGGGCGGCGGGGATGTTCATCGCGCCCAGGTACCACGAGCGCTCGCGCAGGTTCGGCGGCTGGTCCGGGCCGGCCTGGGCAGGGGTCGCCACCAGCCCGCCGCCGACGGTGAGGATGGCCGCGAGAGCGACGTGCCGGCACACGAACGCCCTTGCCCGCACAGCCACCTGCCACCCTCCCCGTACACACGAGTCCCAACGCGCGCCGATGCCGCAGCACAGCGCATGTCGGGCAGCGTGCCACAGTCCTCATCGGAAGGGAACCCCTTCCCAGGAGTTAAACAGGGACAAACGCCGACAGGGCACCCCCTCACGGGAGTGCCCTGTCGGGAAGAGGATTGCCTAGCCCTCGACGGGGGCGTCCTCGTGCAGGTTGCGGTAGCGGTTCGGGTCGACCTGGATGCCCGGCCCCATCGTCGTGGCGACGGTGACCTTCTTCAGGTACTTGCCCTTGGCCGAGGACGGCTTCGCCCGCAGCACCTCTTCGAGCGCGGCGGCGTAGTTGTCGATGAGCTTGGACTCGTCGAACGACGCCTTGCCGATGATGAGGTGCAGGTTCGAGTGCTTGTCCACCCGGAAGGTGATCTTTCCACCCTTGATCTCGTTGATCGCCTTGGTGACGTCCATGGTCACCGTGCCGGTCTTCGGGTTCGGCATGAGGCCGCGCGGGCCCAGAATCCGCGCGATCTTACCGATCTTGGCCATCTGGTCCGGCGTCGCGATCGCGGCGTCGAAGTCCAGCCAACCACCCTGGATCCGGGCGACCAGCTCCTCGGAGCCGACCTCGTCGGCACCGGCGGCGACGGCCTCTTCGGCCTTCGCGCCGGACGCGAACACGATCACGCGGGCGGTCTTACCGGTGCCGTGCGGCAGGTTGACCACGCCACGGACCATCTGGTCCGCCTTGCGGGGGTCGACGCCGATCCGCATCGAGATCTCGACGGTCTCGTCGAACTTGGCGCCACTGGTGGCCTTGGCGAGCTTGATCGCCTCGGACGGGCTGTAGATCTTGTCCCGGTCGATCTGCTCAGCGGCCTTGCGGTAGTTCTTTCCGTACGACATAGCTCTGTACTCCTGTGGTGTCTGGCGGGCCATCGAGGGCCCTCCCACGGTTGACGCTGACGGGCTGCCGACTAGTCGGAGACCGTGATGCCCATCTGACGGGCGGTGCCGGCGATGATCTTCTCGGCGGCGTCGAGGTCGTTGGCGTTCAGGTCGGGCATCTTCTTCTCAGCGATGTCCCGCACCTGGGCGCGCGTCAGGTTGGCGACCTTGGTCTTCTGCGGCTCACCGGAGCCCTTGGCCACACCGGCGGCCTTGAGGATCAGGCGCGCGGCCGGCGGCGTCTTGAGGATGAACGAGAACGTCCGGTCCTCGTACACGCTGATCTCGGCCGGCACGATGTCGCCGCGCTGGGCCTCGCTCTGCGCGTTGTACGCCTTGCAGAACTCCATGATGTTCACGCCGTGCTGACCCAGGGCCGGGCCGACCGGCGGAGCCGGGGTGGCCTGACCTGCGGGGAGCTGCAGCGTGAAGGTCGTGACGAGCTTCTTCTTCTTCGGAGGCATGTCTTACTTCCTGGGCTTGTGGATAACCCCCACGCAATCCGCGGGGACATCAACGGTAGCTGATCGACTCTCGGTCAGATCTTCGCGACCTGGTTGAAGTTCAACTCAACCGGGGTCTCACGACCGAAGATGGACACGAGGACCTTCAGCTTCTGCTGGTCCGGGTTGATCTCGGAGATCGTCGCCGGCATGGACGAGAACGCCCCGTCGGTGACCGTGACCGAATCGCCCACCTCAAAGTCGAGGACCTTGATCTCGGGCTTCTTCTTCTTCTCCGTGACCGCCGGGGCGAGCCACTTGAGGACCTCGTTCAGCGAGAGCGGCGCCGGGCGGTCTGCCCGGTCCGTCGCGCCGACGAAGCCCGTCACCCCGGGGGTGTTCCGAACGCAGGAGTAGGACTCCGGCGTCAGCTCCATCCGGACCAGGATGTAGCCGGGGAACACCTTCGACATCACCTGCTGGCGCTTGCCGTTCTTGACCTCGACCTCTTCACGGGTCGGGACCTCGACCTGGAAGATGAACTCCTCCATGTCGAGGGACACGATGCGGGTCTCGAGGTTGGTCTTGACCTTGTTCTCGTACCCGGCGTAGGAGTGCACGACGTACCAGTCGCCCGGAGCGAACCGGAGCGCCTCGCGCAGTTCCTTGACCGGGTCGAAGTCCTCGTCGTCCGGCGAGGCGACGAGCGGCTGCTCGTTGTCCTCGCCGGCGACGGCGACAGGAGCCTCGTCCGTGTCCTTGTTCTCGACGGCACCGGCGTCTTCGACGTCGGTCGACTCCTCGATCGTCGCCGCGACAGCGCCGTTCTCGGTCTCGTCGTACTCAGGCACGCTGGCTCTCTTCCCCTGCTCGTCTAACTACTTTTTACCGTCGGCGAAGACCCACAGCACGCCCTTGGCGAATGCCCAGTCCAGGGAGGCGACGATGGTCAGCATCACCGCGACGAACACCACGACGACCGTGGTGTAGGTCAGGAGTTCCTTGCGCGTCGGCCAGATGACCTTGCGCAGCTCGCTGACGACCTCGCGGATGAACCGTCCGAGCCGGCTGAACGGGTTGCCCCGCTTCTCGGTGGACTTCTCGGTCTTTACTTTATCGGATGACTTCTCAGCCTTGTCCGACTTGTCCTCTGCGGGCTTGGCGTCAGAAGCGTCGTCGGTTACAACGAGATCATCAGTCTCGTTGATCTCACCGTCGACGGCGTCGTTGTCGCGCCGCTTGCTCTCGGCCATTTGCCCTCTCCGTTGCACTCTCCACGCCGACCCAGAGGGCCAGCGTCGCCATAGCTCCAGCTAACACGTACTTCCGTCAACCCAGCCACAGGCAACACCGGACAGTGCTCGGCGCAGGGGCGACAGGACTCGAACCTGCAACCTGCGGTTTTGGAGACCGCTGCGCTGCCAATTGCGCCACACCCCTTTGCGAACCCCGGAGGTTCCGCGCAAGGGACGAGCGATTCCCGCCCAGTATGCACTTGTTAGGCATGCTGGAGCAGGGGCCACTCACCCCTAGGTCGACCAGTGTACGGGTACGGCGGCGATTCTCCCAACTCGGGCTCCCCGGGCGCCAGAGCCGAGACCGAACCGATGCGCGGGTGGCCCTCAGAGCCGGAGCCCGCTACCGTGCCTTCGCATGGACGACTTCGGCGACTCACCCTGGCTCGAACGGGCCTTCAGGGAACACGCCGACCGACTCTACGCATACTGCCTCTCCCTGGGCCTCAACAGCGCGGGAGCCGCCGACGCGGTGCACGACGCATTCATCATCGCCACTGAAAAGGCCCCTGAGCTGGCCGACCGGGACCACACCCGGGCATGGCTGTACGCCCTCGTGCGCCGCGAGTGCAGGGACCCGAACCGGCCCGCCGGCAGCGCTCCGGCGGGCGGTCCAGCCGCCGAGACGATCGACCTCGGGTCCGTGGTGCACACCGCGGAGACCACCGCCGCCGTCGCCGCCGCCGCGAACAGTCTCCGGATCGCCGACCGCGAACTCGTGGAACTGTCCGCCCGGCACGACCTGAGCCCCGAGGAGATCGCGCTCGTCACCGGGCTGTCCGCCGCCGCTGTCACCACCCGGCTCGGCAGGGCCATGGACCGGATCGCGCGACAGGGCGCCCCGGCACTGATCACCCGGTACTCGGCGCTGTCGTTTCCCAAGGTCACCGGGCAGTTGTGGCCCCGGTTGCGGAAGACCCGGGAGACCACGCTCCCCGCGCTGCTCACCGAGGTGGCCCGCAGGGTCGGCCCGCTCGACTCCGCCGGGTTCCCCCGCCAGCCCGACCAGCGCAGCGGTCCCCGGCCGAGGAGATGGGCGCTCGTGGGTACGGGGGTCGCGGCCTCCGTGCTGGTCGGCGCGGGGGTGGTGTTCGCCCAACAGGAGACGGGTACGCCCGAGGGGCGCCGGCAGACCATCGAGGCGCCCCCGATGCCGCTCCCGACCGGTGGGCACCGGGCCGAGGGCGCGCTCGCGGCCTCCCCGACGCCGAGCCGGCGCAGTCCGAGCGCGAGCCCCAGCAGTACCCCCCGACCGAGCGCGACCAGCGCCAAGCCGACAGTGGCCCCGACCACCGCGGGGCCCTCGGCCTCGCAGACGACCCTGGTCGGCCCCAAGGTGACCGCCAGCATCACCAACCCGCGGTGCCAGGGCGGTTGGCAGAGCTTCGGCGTGACCGCGACCGTCACCGGCGGGACGCCGAGCAGGGTCCGGCTGGTCCTGCACGACAGCTCCGGCAACTTCGCCGAGGACATGTCCTCCAGCGCCGGGAAGTGGAGCACCACGAGCTGGGGATACATCCCGACCGACTGGTACGTGGAGGCGACGCTGCCCGGCAGCCGCGTGGTGCGGACCGCCGGGCAGACTCTCGACGTGTGCTAGCGGGTCCGCAGGGTCGCCCGCGCGGCGCCCAGGACCTTCTCCCCCTCCGCGACGACGGACAGGTCGACGGTCACCAGGTCGCCGTCGACCTTCTTCACGACCGCCGACACCCCCAGCTCCGCGCCGTTCTCGTCGTCGGGCACCGGCACCGGCCGGGTGAACTTCGCGGTGTACGCCACCAGCGCGCCCGGGTCGCCCACCCAGTCGGTGACCGCGCGGGCCGCCAAGGCCATGGTGAGCATGCCGTGCGCGATGACGCTGGGCAGTCCGACCTCGGCGGCCACCCGGTCGCTCCAGTGGATCGGGTTGAAGTCCCCCGACGCGCCGGCGTACCGGACCAGGTCCGCGCGGGTCACCCGGAAGACGCGCTCCGGCAGTTGCGTACCGACCTCGTACATCACGCCTCCTCGCGAACCACGAGCGTCGACCACACGGCCACGACCAGCTCGCCGGAGCCGTCCGTCACGTCCGTGCGGGTGGTCAGGATGTCGTTCCCGGCGACGGTGCGGATGCCCTCGACGACCACGACGCAGACGAGGGTGTCCCCCGCGACCACGGGGCGGCTGTACTCGAACTTCTGCTCGCGGTGCAGCACGTTGCGCAGCTCGACGCCCAGCGCGGCGAGGGCGACCCCGCTCGCGTCCAGGGTGAGCAGGATCGGGAAGGTCGGCGGCGCGATCACGTCCGGGTGGCCGAACTTACGGGCCACGTCGGGGTCGCGGTAGGCCGGGTTGGGGTCGCCGATCGCCTCGGCGAACTCCCGGATCTTCTCCCGGCCCACCTCGTACGGGGCGGTCGGCGGGTACGTCCGACCAATCTGTGTCTGGTCCAAGGGCATGGGTATGGATCCTAGTGACCCATGCGAGAAAGGCGCCGCCCGTGTCGGGCGACGCCTTTCTGAAATCTTGCAGACGGTGACTAGCGCGTCTCGCGGTGGGCGGTGTGCTTGCCGCAGCGCGGGCAGAACTTGTTCATCTCGAGCCGGTCGGGGTCGTTCCGCCGGTTCTTCTTCGTGATGTAGTTCCGCTCCTTGCACTCCACGCACGCCAGCGTGATCTTCGGCCGTACGTCAGTCGCTTTACCCACGGGAGTGCCTTTCCTAGCTCTGGGGGTCTGTCGATCTGACAGCCTACCTGCGTCTACGCGAACATGGTAATCGGGCGCTCTGTGGCGCCCGCCGCAGTAGCGGTGGCCGGACTTGAACCGGCGACACAACGATTATGAGCCGTTTGCTCTACCATCTGAGCTACACCGCCAAAGCCGGCCAGCCAGGACGAACCTGGCCTCCCGCTGATGCCTGCTGGGACGAACCAGCAAACGAGAGCCCCTTTACGGAATCGAACCGTAGACCTTCTCCTTACCATGGAGACGCTCTGCCGACTGAGCTAAAGGGGCGTGCACTCCGTGAGGCGCGCAGGGGTAACCATACACAGCCGTAGTCCAGGGCGCAAAACGGGGTCAGGGGACGGCCCTGAGGCGCCGTACGGAGCCTCCGACGCCCACTTCCTCGGTCACAGTCTGTGCGGCGAACCAGGTCTCCAGGCGCTCGTACGGCAGGGCGCGGCTGAAGAAGAAACCCTGGCCGATGTCGCAGCCCATCTCCTCCAGCAGGGCCAGCGTGAGCTCGCTCTCGACACCCTCCGCGACGACGCTCAGCCCGAAGTGCCGGCTCAGGTCGACCACGGCGCGGACGATCGCCAGGTCCCCCGGATCGGTCGCCATGCCCTGGACGAACATCCGGTCGACCTTCACCTCGTGCACGGGCAGCCGGCGGAGGTAGGAGAGAGAGGAGTAGCCGGTGCCGAAGTCGTCCACCGACAACCGGACACCCAGGTCGTGCAGGCGGTGCAGGGTCGGCATCGGGCGGTCGGGGCCGGCGACCATGCCGTCCTCGGTGATCTCCAGCGTGAGCCGCTCGGCCGGCACCCCGTACTCGGCGAGGAGTTCGCCGACCTGACTCGGGAAGTCCGGGTCGACCAGGGTGCGGGGTGAGAGGTTCACCGCGACGCTCAGCGGGCGGCCCTCGTCGGCCCACTCCCGGCAGCGGCGCAGTCCCTCGCGGAGCACCACCTCGGTGAGCCGGCCCAGCTGACCGGTGTGCTCGGCGACCGCGATGAAGTCCTGCGGGCTCACCGAGCCGTGCACCGGGTGCTCCCAGCGGGACAGGCACTCCACGCCCACCAGGCGGCGGTCGGAGAGGGCGACCTTCGGCTGGAAGTACACCTCGAGTTCTCCCGCGTCCAGCGCGCGCCTCAGGTCGCCGGCGAGGCCGATCCGCCGGGTCGAACCGGACTCCAGGGCCAGGTGGAACTGCTGGATGTGCGAGTTGGTCTGTTTGGCGGCGTGCACGGCCAGATCCGCGCGGCGCAGCAGCACCTCGGGTTCGCTGCCGTGCTCCGGGTGCAGGGCCAGGCCGACCGCGGTGTCCACGTCCAGGTTCAGGGTGCCGAGCCGCATCGGTTCCTGGAGCGCGGCCCGGAGCTTGCCGGCCAGTTCGACGGCCTCGGCGGCGCTCTCCGCCCGCAGCGTGACGGCGAACTTGTCGCCGCCGACCCGGGCGACCAGCGCGGCCGGGGGCGCCAGGTCCCGCAGCCGCTGGGAGACCTCGGCGAGGAGCTTGTCGCCGGCCTGGTGGCCCATCGACTCGTTGACGTCGCGCATGCCGTCCACATCGAACAGCAGCACGGCGACCACGTCGGGGGCGCTGACCTTGACGGCCTCCTCCAGCATCGCGGTCATCCGGCGGCGGTTCGGCAGGCCGGTGAGGCTGTCGTGGTAGGCGTCGAAGCGGAGCCGGTCGACGAGGCGGGAGTTCTCGACGGCTACGGCGACGTGCGCGGCGAGCGTCTCCAGCAGCCGCACCTCGTGCGGCTCGAACGTGACCATGCCACCGATCCGGTTGACGACCTCGATCGTCCCGATCACGGCCGTCCCGGACCTCAGCGGGACGACGATGGCGTCCTTCCGACCGTGCTCCGTGAGCTGCGCCCGCAGGGCCGGATCCCCGACCTTGGGACCCACCACGATCGTCTGGTCCCCCGCCACCGCCTTGTTGCGCAGGGCGTTGGGTGTGACCGGTCGGTCGCCCAGGCCCTTGTCGTCGATCCGGGCGGTGAGCAGAACCTCGGGATGCCGCCGGCTCTCCGGCAGCCACAACGTCGCGTACTCGGCGCTCAGCAGCTTTCTCGCCCGGACGAGCAGCACGTCGGCGAGGTTGCCGGCCTCGCGCGCCTGCGCCGCGGCCTGGGTGAAGTCGTAGAGCTCGGTCAGGCTCCGGTGCTGCTGGAGGAACCTCTGGTAGGCCCGGTAGCCGAACCCCACGAGCACCGCCAGCACCGCGAGGCATACCGTGGCCCAGAGCGACGCCCGCAGCGCGAACAGTGCGAGTAGACCCAGCATCGAGTTGACCAGGCACACCGCGGAACTCTGGGTCAGGCTGCGCAGGAACTGCCCGTTGCCCATCCAGCCCTGCACGACGGTCAGGATGGCCGCGAGCGCGACGATGCTCACCAGGTTGCCGGCCTCGGTGGCGAGGACCAACGGAATCCAGGTCAACGGATCGCCCATGTTGGACACACCGGCCGGCAACGCCATGAAGAGCGAAAGCGTCAATGCCGATACTGCGGTACTCGCGCCCCGGACGGCGATGTTGAACAACGCCTTGACCGGCGAGAAAAGAATAAAGTGCGAAATTGCGGCAGCGGCTACCCGGGCGATGATGACCCATGCCGGAGGTAGATAGACGAGAGCCAGCAACAGGGGAATCTCGACGGCGGTGTTCGAGTACGTCTGCTGCTGGACCTCAACGTGGATCAGCGTGCGCTCAGCGGCGAGGAACAACAGGAAGAAAAGCCCGACGACGATCGCCTTGGCTTCGTACGTTGAGGTCAGCGCAACCGGAATGATGAGCGCAACGGCACACAAAGCGACCACGACGGTCGCCAGCCAGGCCTTGGCCTGTGCGCCGAGGACACGCGTCGATTCCGCGGCGGGCATACCGTCGTAGCCTTATTGACTTTCGTGGTTCATGCCCACGTCAGTCATGATCAGCTCCAAATGACGTCGCCGTCGGTCGCCGCGCCAGCCACGCTGTGCGACGTGGACGCGACACCGGCAGCGGACTGCACCGCAGCCAGCCCCAGCACGGCAACGCCGGCGCAGACCGCGCCGAGCAGGATCGCGGCGAGCCTTCGCCGGACCTTGAAAGTGTTCATCACTAGCACCTCGAGACCGGCCTATGGACAGGTAGTTGCGGTCCATCCTGCCACACCCTTGAGCGGACACGGAAGTACGAAACGGCGTGATCACACAGCCGAACGGTCAGAGGCAAGTAAGTAGCGATCAGGCTACGCCACTCTGCGCAGTTGCGGCAGGTCATTGCCCGTTTTATCCAGAAAAACTAGCAAGCGATACCCCGCAGAACGTTGTCAACTACGCGTTCCGCCAGGTGATCCGTGCCCACATTTGGGGCATTGCCAATCAAAGTCATGAACATGGGCCCCGACAACAGTATGAGCGCGAGCTCGACATCGATATCGGAACGTAATTCACCGGTGACTATCCCCCGCCGAAGTACGTCGCGGATCACATCCCGGCGGTGGTCCATGAACTTGATGAACTGGGTCCGGAGCGGCCCCTGGCGCTGCAACTCGGGAATCAGGCACGGCATGATCCGGCCCGCCCGGCTGTCCCGGGCCTCCCACGACTGCTGCATGAGCGCGATGAGATCGTCGCGCACGCTCTCGCCGGGCGGCACGTCCAACGGCTGCTTGAGGGTCGCGATCGCGTCGAGGATCAGGGCTTCCTTGTGCGGCCAGCGCCGGTACACCGTGGCCTTGCCGACCCCGGCCCGGGAGGCGACCGCCTCCATGGACAACGCCTCGACCGTGGTGCCCTCCGCGAGGAACTCCAGCACCGCGTCGATGATCGCTTCGTCCGCGCGGGCACTCCGGGGCCGCCCTGGCGGCCTCGGAGTGCTCTGCGTAGTCGTCTCAGACATCGTGCGTCAGATTAGCGGACATCGACAAGCTGCGGTTCTTCCGCCTCGACCCGCACCGGAGCCGGCTTCCCCGGCAGCCAGCGCAGTACGGCCAGGGCGCCCAGGAGGGCCACGCTCGCGGCGATCGCGGCCACCCAGTGCATCGCGTGCACGAAGGACTCGTTCGCCGACGGGATCAGCGAGTTGCCGGCCGGCCCGATCTTGGCCGCGACCGCGTACGTCGCCGCGATCGACTCCGATGCCACATGGCGGACGTTCTCCGGAAAGGCGACGAGGTGGCTCGCCATCTGGTCCCGGTACACCTGGGAGAGCAGCGAACCGAGGACCGCGACGCCCAGCGCGCCACCGACCTGGCGGATCGTGTTGTTCACCGCCGAGCCGACGCCGGCCTTCTCCCGGGGCAGGGACGCCATCACGGCCTCCGTGGTCGGCGGGATGACGTTGGCCATGCCGGCGCCCTGGATGAAGAAGACGGTGCACAGTACCCAGATGGGGGTGTTCTCATCGATGACGAAGACGAACGCGCTCAGCGCGACGGCCACCAGCGCCATGCCGACCGCGCAGACCGCCTTCGCCCCGAACCTCTTCACCAGGCCGGCGCTCTGCGGCGCGAAGATCAGCTGCGCGCCGGCGAACGGCAGGAACAGCAGGCCGGTCTCCAGCGGGCTGTAGCCGCGCACCATCTGCAGGTAGAACGCGCCGAAGAACATGACGCCCATCGCCGCGAAGAACGCGAGGCCGACCGCCGCGACGGCCGCCGAGAAGCGCGGGTCGCGGAACAGCTTGACGTCGAGGGCCGGGTGGTCGATGCGCCGCTCGTAGAGGACGAAGGCCGCCAGGATCACGACGCCCGCCGCGATCGAGCCCCACACCTCCAACTGGCCCCAGTCGCCCGAGTCGCCGCCGGTGATGATGCCGTACACGAAGAGGGTCAGGCCGACGATCGAGAGCAGTACCCCCGTGACGTCGATCTTTCCGGGTTTCGGGTCTCTCGACTCCGGGACCAGGAGCAGCACCGCGGCGACGCCGACGATGATGATCGGCACGTTGATCAGGAAGACCGAGCCCCACCAGAAGTGCTCCAGCAGCGCGCCGCCGACGACCGGGCCGATCGCCACGGCCAGGCCGACGGAACCCGCCCAGACGCCGATCGCCTTCGCCCGCTCCCGGGGGTCGAACACGTTCGAGATGATCGAGAGGGTGGCCGGCATGATGGCCGCGCCGCCCAGGCCCATCAGGGCGCGGGCCGCGATCAGCTGGCCGGGGTCCTGCGCGTAGGCCGAGGCCAGCGAGGCGATGCCGAAGACGATCAGGCCGGCGACGAGCATCCGCTTCCGGCCGACGCGGTCACCGAGGACGCCGAAGGTGAAGAGCAGACCCGCAAACACGAGGGTGTACGAGTTGATCGCCCACTCCAGCTGGCTCTGGCTCGCGCCGAGTCCGGCATTCGGGTCGGCGATGGTCTTCATCGCCACGTTGAGGATGGTGTTGTCGAGTACGACGACGAGCAGGCTGACGACCAGCACGCCGAGGATCTTCCAGCGCTGCGGGTGGCCGGTTGTGGGTGCGTCCACGTGCACTCCAAGTTTAGATACGAGACTGTTCCGTAACCCTATGCTCAGCCTTTACGATACGGAACCGTTCTGTATCGTAGGTCACATCTCCACTGCTCAGTCAACTGATCAGGGTGCGGGTGGGATGCGGGTACGGCGGTCAGGCGTCGCGGGCCGGGCCGGTGGCGGGCACGCTTGAGCCGTGGGCCGCCGCGTGGAAGTCCGCGAACGCCGCGCTGAGGGTGGGCTCGGCGACCAGGGCGCGCGGGGCGGCGCCGATCGCGGTGAGGATGTCCGAGGCGGCGGTCCAGTGCCCCTGGTCGCCCGTGACCCGGCGAGCACGACCAGGCTGACCGCCTCGCCCGGCCGGTCGCCCATCCGGAGGTGACTGGCGAGAGCCGTCCGGGCCTGCGCGGCCGCTTGGACGGGTCGCCCCCGGGCTGAGTCCGCCTCGGCCCCCAGGTTCAGCGCGTGCGCCTCGAGCATGACGTACCCGCGCTGCCGGGTGCCGGCGAGCACGTCACCGAGGCCATCGAGGGCAGCCTCGACGAGACCTGCCCTGAGCAGGGTTTCCGCCCTGTCCAACAGACACCCGGCCCGAACCACGTTGATCTGCTCCCCGGCGAGGACAACCGCCTCGGCATGCAGTTCGAGGGCTTCGTCGTGGAACCCGAGAAGGCTGCGGGTCGTCGCGAGGGTGCTGAGTGTTCTCGCCTCGAAACGGGTGTGCCGGGACTCGCGTACCACTACGAGAGCAGCCTCGACGGTGCTCAGCGCCTCATCGTGTCGGCCGCACTCGTTGTGCACCCTCGCGATCCGCTCCTCCGCGACGCACACGGTCTCGACGCCGCCCCTCTCCCGAGCGAGCGCGGCTGCCTCGGCGAGAACCGCGAGCGCCGCCTCCGGCTCACCGAGCTTGCGGTGGATGTCACCCACTCCGGAGAGGAGGGAGGCCACGAGACTGGTGAATCCGGCGTCCCTGGCCATGGCCAGGCCGGCACTGGCCGCTTCGCCGGCCTCGCGCAGCCGGCCCAGGTGGTACAGCGAGGACGACATGTTGTGCAGAACTGACACGTGCTGGGTGGTGCTGGGATTCAGCCGCAGCACGCCTTCGAACGCCTCGACCGCAGCCTCCGCCTCCCCATCCAGATGCAGGATGTTGCCCAGGTTCATCAACTGGCTGGCTTCGTTCGCGGTGAGCCCGTGCTCGCGGCTCAGAAGGAGAGCCGCCCGCGCATGGTCGGCAGCATGCGAATAGCTGCCCGAGGTCGCGTGGGCGAGGCTGAGGCTGCCGTGCGCGGAGATCTGGGCGGCCGGTTCACCTGCGGTGTCGGCGGCGGCCAGGGCGGCTCCCGCGACGTCGAACCACTCCAGGAGGAGCTTCCGCAACCACAGGTAGCCGCGCAGGCTGTCGCTGATCAGCCATTTCCACTCCGGCCTGAGCCCGGCGGGAGGATCCAGTACGGCCGCGATCAGGGTGACCCGCTCGGCGTCCAACCAACTCAGGGCCTCCTCGTGGCTGTCGAATCCGCGCACAGCGCGGCCGAGGTCCGCCGGGAGGGGAAGACGGACCATGTGTGGAAGAACGAGTCCCGCTGCCGCGTGCGCGGCGTGCAGGTACCAGCGGTAGAAGCGCTCCACGGCCTCCGCGCTCCCGGCGGGAGGATGCTCACGGGCGTACTCGCGAACGAGGTCGTGCATTTCGAACCGACCGCCGCCGAGGGCGTCGACCAGGTGGGCGGCGACAAGCCTGTCCAGCGCCCGCGACACCTCGGCCGGGTCGGCGTCCGCCAGTTCGGCCGCGCTGTCCGCCGTGAAGCTGCCGCCCGGCACCAGACCCAGCAGGCAGAAGAGGCGGGCCGCGTCCGGGCTGAGGGACGCGTGGGACAGGCCGATCATCACCCGGACCGAGGACTGCGCGTCGCCCGGGACCTCCAGAACGCCGAGCCGGTCCCCGCGCAGCCGGTCGCAGAGCGCCGCGGTCGTGAGCTGCGGGTCGTCGGACAGGGCGGCGGCGGCGATCCGCAGGGCCAGCGGCAGGTACCCGCAGAGCTCGGCGAGGTCCGCCGCCGCGTCCGGATCCAGACCGATGCGTCCGGCACCCACGATCGGGACGAGCAGCGCCCGCGCCTCGGCGGCCGAGAGCACCCCCACGTCGACCCGGCGCGCGCCGTCGCGGGCCACGAGTCCACCGAGACGGTTACGGCTGGTGATCAGCGCGAGCGATCCCGACGTGCCGGGCAGCAGGGGCCGGACCTGTTCCGGGCTGTTGGCGTTGTCGAGGACGACCAGCACGTTCCGCCCGGCCAGCAGCGACCGGTACAGACCGGCCGCCTCCTCGACGTCCAGGGGAACCTTCTCCGGGGCGACCCCGAGCGCGCGCAGGAACCGGGCGAGCACCTCGGACGGGCGCAGCGGGGCCGCCGAGGAGTAGCCGTGCAGGTTCACGTAGAGCTGGCCGTCGGGGAAGCGTCCCTGGACCCGGTGCGCCCAGTGCACCGCGAGCGCCGTCTTGCCGACCCCGCCCGCCCCGGCGAGGGCCGTGATGACGACCGCCCCGGAGGGCGACACCTCGGAGAGTTGACCGTCGAGCCTGCGGACGTGCTCCTCCCGGCCGGTGAAGTCCGCGACGTCGGGGGGCAGTTGGGCGGGAACGACGTCCGACCGGCGCGCGGGCACGGCGAGTGTCGGGTCCGCGCGGACGATGCGGCGGTACAGGCTGGTCAGCTCGCGGCGCGGATCGAGGCCGAGCCGGTCGGCGAGGATGCCACGGGTCCGCTCGTAGGCGTCGAGGGCGTCCTGCCGGCGGCCGGCGCGGTACAGCGCCAGCATCCGGAGCTCGGCCAGCGACTCCCGGAGCGGATGCGTCCCGCCCAGGGTGTCGAGTTCGTCGACGATCAGCGCGTGCCGGCCCAGGTCGAGGTCCGCCGCCAGCCGGACCTCGGTCACCGCGAGCAGGGACTCGGCGCAGGGCCCGGCCAGGTGCTCGCGAACCCGCTCCGTGGCCACTGTGCCGAGGAGCGGGCCCCGGTACAGCGCGATCGCCGTGGCCGCCAGGGTCGAGCGCGCTGCCGGGTCGGTGGCCGCATGCGCCTGTTCGCACAGGGCCTGGAACCGGTGCACGTCGACCAGGGTCGGGTCGCCGTCCAGTACGTAGCCGGCGCTGCGGGTGGCGAGCCGGACCGGGGCGTCGGCCAGCGCCTTGCGGAGCCGGGAGACCGAGACGTGCAGCGACTGGCGGGCGCGCTCCGGTGGGGCGTCGCCCCAGAGCAGAGCGACGAGCTTCTCGACGGGTACCGGGGTGCCCAGGTGGACCAGCAGCACGCCCAGCAGGCAGCGGTCCATCCGGCGGAGGCCCAGGTCACGGGGGATGTCCCCGACGAGGACCTCCACTGCGCCGAGTACCCGGAACTCCATGATCCCGACCTTAGCCGGGGCGGGGCAACGTACCCGGCGAAGGGGTTCCGGGGTTGGGTCAGGCCGTGGCGTGCCGGAGCAGGTAGTCGATGAACGCGGCGCGGAGCAGGGGTTCGGCGTCGCCGTAGCCGCGACCGTCGCCCGAGAACTCCGACCACATGCCGATCGCCTCGTCCACGGACGTCACCACGGAACCGAGGGAACCGTCGACCTGTTCGTAGGCGTAGGCGTCCGGGGAGTGCTGCATCACGTCCACCAGGAACGCGAGGTCCTTGCGCTCCCGGGCCAGGTCGAAGGCCCGGTGCCGGAGTTCCTCGGTGGTCAGCTCGTCCAGGGCGGCGAAGCGGGCGTCAGTCATGGCTCCACGCTACGACGCGGAACGGCCGGGGTCGGCGTTTCGGCGCAGGGAGAGACACGGGCCACGGGGTGGGGCGTCCCGCGCCGGCTTCAGTGGCTTCTTCGGCGCGGGATGGGCGGCGCCGGATGGGCGGCGCGCCAAGCGCGGCGCGGGACGGGGCCGGCCCTGCCAGCGGGCCACGGGACGGGCGGGCAGGCCAGCGCGGCGCGGGACCGGTGGGCCGGCCGGTGGGGCGCGGCACGGGACCGGCGAGCCGGCCGGCGGGGCGCGGTGCTGCCAGGGGGCGTCAGAAGTCCAGGATGCCGTCGGTCTGGGTGATCGCGACGCACCGGTTGGAGTAGGTGGCCACGAAGTCGGTCAGCCCGCCGTGCCAGACACCGGCGACGTGCACCCGCACCGGCGAGTACTCCAGGGTGCAGCCTTCGTTGGTCGGCTGGAGCTTCAGGAAGTCCCCACCGGCCGCCGCGAGCTTCGCGCAGGCGTCCTCGGCGTTGGGGTGGGTGCCGCCGGCCGGAGCGCACGTCAGGGTGACCTCGGAGGCGGGCCCGCGCTGCGGGGTGACGGTGAGGACGAGAGCGGCGGCGTCCGAGCGGGTGAGGGCCGCCGGGGCGAACCGGGCCTCGGCGTCGGCCTGGACCGGGGCGGGCCGGGTCATGGCGTCGCCGTGGACCGACCGGGTCTCGGTGTCGGCCTGGGCCGGGACGGTGGGGGCGAGGACGACGCAGGCGGCGGCGAGGACGACGCAGCAGCGGGTGACCAGCGCGTTCACACGGGCTCCTTTTCGGGGATCCGTCGGCGGGGCGCGGGGCGCGCTGCGGCGGTCCGCGGACCCGTCCGTCAATATAGCCCCGCACCCGTCTAATGCGGTTATTTGGGGTTTCTGAGGCGTTTCCTGGCGACCCAGGGCCTGGATTGTGATCCAACTCACTCCCGTCGCGCGGGCGGGGATGGCGCGTCGGTGCCGTTTCGGCCCAGGCGGGCGCCCCGACCGGGCCTGGAGCACGAGAAAGGCCCCTCACCTGAGTTTCCCCAGGTCAGGGGCCTTTCCTTACACCGCGTGGCGGGTACAAGATTCGAACTTGTGTAGCTTACGCGACGGATTTACAGTCCGCTCCCATTGGCCGCTCGGGCAACCCGCCGGGGTGTTGCGGCCAACATCAGTGGCAGCGGAAGCAAGGATAGCCGTAACACCCGGGGGGTTCGCAACCGGGTACCGTCAGTGGGTTCCACCTTTGGTCGAGTACACGCAGATTTTGGGAGCTACGTTGGCTAATCCCTCCTTCGACATCGTCAGCAAGACCGACCAGCAGGAGGTCGACAACGCGGTCAACCAGACGGCCAAGGAGCTGTCGCAGCGTTTCGACTTCCGGGGCACGGGCGCGGAGATCACCAAGTCGGGTGAGGACGCGATCGCGCTGCAGGCCGAGACCGAGGACCGGGTCCTCGCCGCGCTGGAGGTCCTCAAGGAGAAGCTGATCAAGCGGAACATCTCGCTGAAGGCTCTCGACGCGGGCGAGGCGCGCTCGTCCGGCAAGATCTACAAGATCGACTGCAAGATCGTGCAGGGGATCGACCAGGAGAAGGCCAAGAAGATCACCAAGGCGATCCGGGACGAGGGCCCCAAGGGTGTCCAGGCCCAGATCCAGGGGGACCAGATCCGGGTCACGGGCAAGAAGCTCGACGATCTCCAGGAGACGATCGCGCTGCTCAAGGGGCAGGACTTCGACGTCGCCCTGCAGTTCACGAACTACCGCTAGACGGGTACCCGGGGCGCGGCGGGTTCGTCGCGCCCCGAGCCGGGGACTACACCCGGTAGCTCGTCCCGGACGCCATCGCCTCCAGGCGCGCGATCCGGTCCGCCATCGGCGGGTGCGTCGCGAACAGCTTCGTCAGTCCGCCGCCCCGGAACGGGTTGGCGATCATCAGGTGTGCCGTGCTCGCGAGCTGCGCGTCCTCGGCCAGCGGCATGGCCTTCGCCCCCGCGTCGATCTTCCGCAGCGCGCTGGCCAGCCCCAGCGGGTCCCCGGTGAGGCTGGCCCCGGAGGCGTCCGCCTGGTACTCCCGGCTCCGGCTGATCGCCAGCTGGACGAGCCCGGCGGCCACCGGCCCCAGGATCATCAGCAGCAGCACGCCCAGGATGCCCGGGCCGTCGTCGTCCTCGGAGCGCCCGAAGGGGATGAACCAGGCGAGGTTCGCGAGCATCGTGATGATGCCGGCGAGCCCGGCGGCGACGCTGGAGATCAGGATGTCGCGGTTGTAGACGTGGGAAATTCGTGGCCGATGACGGCGCGCAGCTCCCTGCGGTCCAGTACCCGCAGAATGCCCTCTGTGACGGCCACAGCGGCGTGTTCCGGGTTCCGCCCGGTCGCGAAGGCGTTGGGCTGCATGGTGGGGCTCACATAGAGCCTGGGCATGGGCTGGCGGGCCCGGTCGGCGAGCTCGCGGACCATCGAGTGGAGCTCGGGGACCTGTTCGGGGGTCACCGCGACGGCGCCCATCGCACGCAGGGCGAGCTTGTCGGAGAAGAAGTAGGTCGCGCCGTTGAGGGCGAGGGACAGCACCACGGCGATGAGCAGGCCGGTGCCGCCGCCGAGCCACGCGCCGACGAGCATGATCATGCCGGTGAGGAGTCCGAGGAGTACCGCTGTCTTCAGGCCGTTCCGCATGACTGGTGCAACAGCGGGTACCCCTCGGCGCTTCCGTGACGTCAGTAACCGACTGCGGAGAGTACCCATTGGGGGAGGAAGCCGACGACCAGCGCGAGGGCCGTGGCGATCGCGAGGGCGGCGGTGATCGGCCAGCGGATCGGGGTCGGGGCCTCGTCGGAGTCGGCGAACAGGGTCGCGCCGACCCGGACGTAGTAGGCCAGGGCCAGGACCGCGTTGAGCACCACGATGACGGCCAGCCAGGTCCAGTGCCCGTCGACGAGGGCCTGCACGACCGTGAACTTGGCGAACAGGCCGGCGAACCCGGGCGGCAGGCCCGCGAGGCCGGCCAGGGCGAGCACGAGGGCCCCGGCGAGCCACGGGGAGCGGCGGGCCAGGCCCCGGTAGTCGGCGATCCGGCCGCCGTCGCCGTCGTTGCGGGCCGCGATCACGACGCCGAAGGCCACGATCTCCATGATCACGAAGAAGAGGGTGTACGCGACGGCCGCCGGGCCCGACACGACCAGCGCGGCCAGCACGTAGCCGGCCTGGGCGATCGAGGACCAGGCGAGCAGCCGGACCATCCGGGTCTGGCGGAGCGCGCCCAGGTTGCCCACGGTCATGGTCGCCACGGCGAGGACGGCCAGGACGGCGCGGGTGGTGGGGCGCACGTCGAGCAGCGCGCCCGAGACCAGGAGCAGCGCGATGACGCCGCCCAGCTTCGAGGCCGTGGACAGGTACGCGGTGACGGGCAGCGGCGCGCCGTCGTACGTGGCCGGGGCCCAGCCGTGCAGCGGGACGGCTGCCACCTTGAACGCGAGCCCGGCGATCAGGAGCACCGCGCCCAGGGTGGCGACCGGGACGAGCTGGGCCGTCGGGGTGGCCTTGGCGAGCTGGTCCAGGTGCACCCCGCCGAAGGTGGCGTACACCAGGGCCGCGCCGAACAGGGCCACCGCCGTGGCGATCACCGAGACGACGAAGAGGGACAGGGCGCCCTCGGCGCTGCGGATGCCCCGGCGGAGCGCGACCAGCGCGTACAACGGAAGGGTCAGGGTCTCCAGGCCGACGATCAGGGTGATCAGGTCCCCCGCGGCGCCCAGGACCACGCCGCCGGTCATGGAGCAGGCGAGCAGGAACGAGTACTCCCCCGGCTCGGCCCGGGTCGTCGCCGACAGCACCAGCACGATGGCCGTGAGCGCCGCGAACGCCACGGCCACGACGGCGGCCTGCTTGTCGTAGACGTAGGAGCAGCCCTCGGGCAGGCAGAACGTGCGCCGGCCCTGCGGGGCGCGCACGGCGGCCACGATGACCGCCAGCGCGCCGAGCACGCCGAGGCTCAGCGAGACCGCGCGGCGGGGCGTGACCAGATCCGCGACGAACACCAGCACGGCGGTCCCGGCCGCCAGGTACGCCGGCAGCAGGATCGCGTGGTCAATCGACTGGATCATTTGGTGAACGCCTCCACCAGCGCGTCGACGGCCGGGCCGGTCACACCGGTCACCAGCAGGGGGGCGAGCCCGACCGCCACGGTCAGGACGACGAGCGGGGCCCAGGCGGCCAGCTCGTACCCGGCGGGGCCGGTCAGCTTGAGGGTCGAGGGGCCGTGGGTGACCTTGCGGAGCAGGCGCAGCAGGTACGCGGCGGCGAGCGCGCCACCGACGGCGGCCAGCACGGCGGCGAGCCACCAGCCGCGCTGGGCGGCCGCGATCACCGCGAACGCCTCGCCCCAGAAGCCGGCGAGCCCCGGCAGGCCGAGCGACGCCAGGGCCGCGAAGCCGAGCAGGCCGGCGAGCTGCGGGGAGCTCTCCCTCAGGCCGCCGAGCTCGGACAGCTCGCCCGTGTGGGTGCGGTCCTTGAGGGCGCCGACCAGGAAGAACAGCAGGCCCGTGATCAGGCCGTGCGCCAGGTTGCCGATCAGCGCGGCCTGGAGGCCGGTGGCGGTCATGGTGGCGATGCCGAGCAGGACGAAGCCCATGTGCCCGACGGAGGAGTACGCGATCAGGCGCTTGAGTTCCTTCTGCGCCAGGCAGATCAGGCCACCGATCAGGATCGCCCCGACGGCCAGCGCGGCGAGCACCGGCGCGGCCTCGCGCGCCCCGTCGGGGGCCACCGGGATCGCGACCCGGATCAGGCCGTACGTGCCGAGCTTCAGCAGGACGCCCGCCAGCAGCACGGAGCCCACGGTCGGGGCCTCGCTGTGCGCGTCGGGCAGCCAGGAGTGCAGCGGCCACAGGGGCGCCTTGACCGCGAAGCCGAGCGCGAGGAACACGAACGCGGCCAGGCTCGCCGTGCCGGCCGGCCTGGCGAGGTCGGCGGTCCCGGTCTGGTTGATGACGAGCACCACGCCGATCAGGAGCAGCATCGAGCCGAGCAGGGTGTACAGCACGAACTTGCGGGCCGCGTGCCGGCGCTTCGGGCCGCCCCAGCCGGCGATGATCGCGAACATCGGCAGCAGGACGACCTCGAACGCCACGAAGAACAGCACCAGGTCCAGGGCCACGAACACGCCGAGCAGGCCGACCTGCAACGCCAGGAGCAGACCGATCAGGCGGTTGTCCGGGGTCTTCCACAGCGAGTACAGGCAGCAGAGCAGGGTCAGCAGCGTGGTCAGCACGACCAGGGGCCACGAGATGCCGTCGATGCCGAGGTGGAAGCGCAGGTGCAGGGCCGGTACCCAGGCGCGGTCGAACTCGTACCAGTAGCCGGAGTCCGTCGAGTACAGCCGCAGGCTCAGTCCGAAGGTCAGCCCGGCCGCGCAGGTGGCGGCCAGCCGGCCGGTCCGCCCGGGCAGGAACGCGAGCAGCGCGCCCAGGGCCGGCAGTGCCAGCAGCGCGATCAGGATCATCGGAGCACCTCCGTGGCCAGCGCCGCGACGGCGATCAGCAGGACGCCGGCCAGGGCGGCCGTCGCGTACCGGGGCAGGCCCGGAGCGTTCAGCCGGTTGACCAGCCCGCCGAACCAGCGGGAGCCGGTGCCCACGCCCTCGACCGCGCCGTCGACCACCGTGGCGTCGAGGAAGCCGGTCACCCGGGCCAGCGCCTTCACCGGTCGGACGACCACGAGGTCCTGGACGGTGTCGAAGTAGAACGCGTTGGCGAACAGGGGCCGCAGCGGGCCCAGGTACCGGGCCGGGTCGGTGTGCGAGGCGCCGGCCGAGGCGGCGACCGCCCCGATCCCGGCGAGGAACAGCGCGACCAGGGTCATGGAGTTCAGGTCGAGCAGGTCCCCGCCCAGCTTCGGCCCGAGCCAGCCGCCGAGCGCCAGCAGGCCGAACAGGGCGGCCGGGACCGCCAGCACCAGCAGCGGCAGGCGCATCAGGGCCGGCGGGTCGTGCGGCTTGGCGGTGCCCCGGTAGTGGCCGAAGAAGGTGCGCAGCCAGAGCCGGGTCGAGTACCAGGCCGTCAGCATGACCGTGACCAGGCCGGCGATCAGGATCAGGCGCCCCTGCCAGCCGTGGGCGTGCTCGGCCTGGACCAGCACGTTCTCCTTGGACCAGAAGCCGCTGACCGGGGGGATCCCGACCAGGGCCGCGAGCCCGACGGTCATGGTCCAGAAGGTGACCGGCATCCGTTTGCGCAGGCCGCCGGCGTCCTCGATGGCGTTGGAGCCGATCGCGTGGATGACCGCGCCCGCGCACAGGAACAGCAGGGCCTTGAACCCGGCGTGGCTGAGCAGGTGGAACAGGGCGGCGGGCGGGGAGCCCACGGCCAGCGCGCCGGTCATGTAGCCGAGCTGGCTGACCGTCGACCAGGCCAGGACCTTCTTGATGTCGGTGGCGGCCATCGCGCAGCACGCGCCCCAGAGCATCGTGATCGCGGCGGCGACCGCGAGGACGGCCATCGCCGCGTCCGAGGCCCCGAACAGCGGGTACAGCCGGGCGACGACGTACACGCCGGCGGCGACCATCGTGGCCGCGTGGATCAGGGCGCTGATCGGGGTCGGGCCGGCCATCGCGTCGGGCAGCCAGGAGTGCAGCGGGAACTGGGCGCTCTTGCCGAACACGCCCGCGAGCAGCAGCAACGTGGCAGCGGTCAGGGTTCCGGTGCTGTAGTCGTAGGCGAGCACCTTGCCGATGTCCAGGGTCTCGGCGTTGACGGCGAGCACGGCGATGCCGAGCAGGAAGCCGACGTCGCCGACCCGGGTGACCAGGAACGCCTTCACGGCGGCGGCCGGGGCCTCCGGGAGCGAGCGGTCGTGGGCGATGAGCAGGTAGGAGCACGCGCCCATCACCTCCCAGCCGATCAGCAGGATCAGCAGGTCGTCGGCCACCACGACGGTGAGCATCGCGGCGGTGAAGAGGCTGATCTGGGCCGCGTAGGGCGCGTAGTTGCGGTCGGAGTGCAGGTAGGCGGCCGAGTAGACCTGGACGCACAGCGCGACCACCCCGACGGCGACCGCGACCAGGGCGGCCACCGGGCTGACGCTGACCCCGAGGGTGACGTCGAGCGCCCCGAACGAGGCGAGCCTGACGTGCCCGGCCACCGGGTCGCCGACCAGCAGCGCGATGGCGGCGCCGAGGGCGACCAGGGCACCGGCCGAGCCGATCAGGGCGGCGGGGCGGCGGGCGGGCGCGGGCAGGAAGAAGCCGATCAGGGCGGCCAGCAGCGGGGCCCCCGGGAGCAGCCAGGCGAGGCCCGTCATGACTTGTCCACAGGCTTGTCCACAAGGTTATCCACAGGGTTGTCCACAGCCGCGACGTCGTCCACAGCCACGTCGTCGAGCACGATCGCGCCCTTCAGCCGGAACAGCTGCAGAACGAGCGCCAGCCCGACCCCGATCTCGGCGGCGGCCAGCACGATCACGAACAGGGCGAACGTCTGCCCGGTGTACGCGCGCACCGTGGCGTCCGCCGTCACGAGCACCAGGTTGACCGCGTTGAGCATCAGCTCGACGGCCATCAGGACGAGGACGGCGTTGCGGCGGACGAGCACGCCGTACACGCCGATGCCGAACAGGAGGGCGGCGATCACGTACGGGATCACGGGGTGCATCAGTGCTTCGCCCCCTCACGGAGGCCGTGGCCGGACCCTCGGGTCGACCGGGACACGACGATCGCGCCGACCAGCGCGGCGAGCAGCAGCACGGACAGCACCTCGAACGGCAGCACCCAACCGGAGAAGATCTCCTGGCCGAGCTCGGCGGCCGTACCGGGGGCGGAGAGTTCGACCTTCGTCCACCGGTACCCGAAGATGAGGACCGCCGCCAGGCCGCCGCCCGCGCCGAGGCCGACCAGCGCCGCCGGGATCCGGGCCCGGTCCAGCTCGTCGCTCGGGCCGATCGGCGCGCGGGTCAGCATCGTGGCGAACAGCAGCAGCACGACGACCGCGCCGACGTAGATCAGCACCTGGACCCAGGCGACCAGCTCGGCGGTGAGCACCAGGTAGCAGCCGGCCATCGCGGCCAGGGCCACGACCAGCCACAACCCGGCGCGGACCAGGTGTCTCGTGGTGACCACCCGCAGGGCCGCGCCGATGGCCACGGCGCCCAGGGCGCACAGCAGGATGTCGGTGGTCGTCACTTCTTCTTCTCCGCCGCGGTCTGCTCCTTGGCGGGCTCGCCGTTCGGGTCGTGCGCGGTCGGGGCCGGCACGGTGGCCATCCACTGCCCGAGGTGGTCCTTCTCGTGCAGCAGGTTGCGGATGTCGCCCTCGGCGTACTCGAACTCCGGGGACCAGAACAGCGCGTCGAAGGGGCAGACCTCGATGCAGATCCCGCAGTACATGCACAGCGAGAAGTCGATCGCGAACCGGTCCAGCATGTTCTTCTGCCGGGGCCGCCCGCCGGGGACCTCCACCGTCTCCTTGTGCGAGTCGATGTAGATGCACCAGTCGGGGCACTCGCGCGCGCAGAGCATGCAGGAGGTGCAGTTCTCCTCCGCGAGGGCGATCACGCCCCGGGTGCGCGGCGGCAGCTCCGGCTGGGTGTCCGGGTACTGGTGCGTGTGCGCCGGCTTCAGCATCGTTTTCATCGTGACGGCGAGCCCCTGGAGCAGGCCCTTGCCGGGGATCTCAGACAACCCTCACCACCGCCGTCAGTACGAGCTGGGCCAGCGCGAGGGGGACGAGCCCCAGCCAGCACAGCTTCTGGATCTGGTCCTCGCGCAGCCGTGGATAGGCCACCCGCAGCCAGATGATCACGAACGCGACCGCCATCGTCTTGAGCAGCATCCAGGCCCAGCCCAGGTGCGCGTCGTCGAACGGGCCCTTCCAGCCGCCGAGGAACAGGACGGCGGTCAGGGCGGAGATGACGACGATGCCCACGTACTCGGCGAGCAGGAAGAACGCGAACCGCAGTCCGGTGTACTCGGTCATGTAGCCGAACACCAGCTCCGAGTCCGCGATCGGCGCGTCGAACGGGGGCCGGCGCAGCTCGGCGAGCCCGGCGACGAAGAAGATGACCAGGGCCGGGAGCTGCCAGAGGATCCACCAGGGCCGCCAGGCGACCACGATGCCGTTCAGCGACAGGGTGCCGGCGGCCATCGCGACGCTCGCGGCGGACAGGACGAGGGGCAGCTCGTAGCCGAGGAGCTGGGCGGCGGCGCGCAGGCCACCGAGGAGCGAGTACTTCGAGCCGCTCGACCAGGCCGCCATCAGGACCGCGACCACGCCCAGGCCCATCACGGCCAAGACGAAGAACAGCCCGATGTCGAGGCCCTGGGCGACCAGGCCGTCCGGGCCGAGCGGGATGACGAGCAGGATCAGCAGGTACGGCAGGAGGGCCATCACCGGCGCGAGGCGGAAGATCCGCTTGTCCGCCGCGTCGGGGACGATCTCCTCCTTCTGCACGAACTTGACGCCGTCGGCGATGAGCTGGGCCCAGCCGTGGAAGCCGCCCGCGTACATCGGGCCGAGCCGACCCTGCATGTGCGCCATGACCTTGTGTTCCATCTGGCCCACGATCAACGGCAGGGTCAGGAAGGCGACCAGTACGGCGGCGAGCCTGATCGCGATGTCGAGAATCACCGGCGGGGACCCCATTCCTCGGCCGTCGGCACGCCGGGCGGGCGCATGGGCGCGCGCTTGGCCGAGCCCTCGGCGCCCTCGCCGGGCTCCTTGGCGCCCGGCCACGGCTTGGCGACCCGGCTGGCCAGCACGAACTCCTTGCGCAGCGGCTGGCCCTCGAACTCGGGCGGCAGCAGCAGCGGGACCAGGTTGTCGTTGCCGGGGAACTCCACACCGAACATCTCGTGGGTCTCCCGCTCGTGCCACGCCGCGCCGGGGAACACGCCGGTCGCGCTGGGCACCGAGGGGGACTCGCGCGGGGTCAGGGTGCGGATCAGCAGGCCGAGTCTGTCCGGCACCGACCACAGGTGGGCCACGATCCGGAAGCCTTCGTCCAGTTCGTCCACGGCGCTGAGCCAGTCGAAGAAGGTGAGACCCTCGCCCCGGGCCGCCTCCAGTGTGCGCAGCCACCCGTCCACCGGCACGTCGAGGACCTGCCGGGACCAGTCGCCGCCACCGCTCACGCTGACCTCGCCGCCCACCCGTCCGGCGAGTCGGTTCGCAAGCTCCTCGGCTGTCATGTCCCAGATCCTAGGGGTCCGGGGCCGGTTAGTTGAGGGTGACCTTCGCACCCGGGGAGGATGGTGACTCGTGGAGCTCCAGGGAGACCAGCTTCGTGCGGCGGGCGACATCGAAGAGGAAGACCCCGGGCCGGTTCTCGCCGGGCGCGATGTCGGCCTTCCACGGGTCGTCGCGGCCGTTCTCGGCGGCCCCCGCGGCGACCACGGCCGGGTCCACGGGGTAGCGGACGCCGTCCGAGCCGACGGCGATCTGGTCGGGCAGCACGAGCTTGCGCTTCACGTCGCCGGTGTTGCGGACCACGACCCGCACGGCGCAGAACTCGCCCTTGGCCTCGATGCCGCCGATCCGCACGATCCCGCACCGGCCGGGGAGGACGGTGAACTCCAGCGCGCCGTCGCGGACCGGGGGCAGCGGCGTGCCCGGCGGCGGCCCGGGGGGCGGGCCGAACAGGAAGCCGGCGTTCTCCGTCTCGTAGGAGGCGGGCGGGGTGATCGGCGAGGTGTCGTCGCTGTCGCCCGGACCGCCGAGCACCCAGATCCCGAGGCCTGAGGCGACGAACGCTGTGAGGATGCCGCAGAGGAGGACGACGTAGCGCCAGTTCCTCGTCTCGGTCCGCTCACCCGGGGTGCTCATTGGTCCATTGAACAAGGTGAAGCTCCGGAGTGGCACCCGGCCCACCGGCAAATCCTTGATCAACATTGGAATATTGGATATTCCAGAGCAGGAAAAGGACAAATAACCAAGATCATTTGATGGTTACGGTGGGGCGTGACCAGGAGAGCGCATACTCCGGGCCCGTGGCGCCCCGGCCGGCGTACCCGTCAGACGACCTTGATCGTGACCCCGCCCGAGGACGGCGCGTCGTGCAGGTCCAGCTTCTGGAGCGCCGCGTCGGTCGGGATGTCGAACACGATCACCCCGGAGATGCTGTTGCCCGGGTTGACCCGGCTCATCCACAGGCTCTGCTCGACGTTCGCGAACGCCGTGGCCACCTCGTCGGAGTCGTAGTAGACCCCCTTCGGGCCCCAGCCGTGCTGGTTGACCACGGAGAACGTCTGCGGGGTGTCCCCGATGTTGCGCACCGACAGCGTCACGACGCAGAACTGGCCCTGGGCCTTCTTGATCACGAAGTCCTGGCCGATCTGCGGGATGCCACAGTCCACCTTGCTGACCACGAACTCGAACCGGCCGTCGCGGGCGGGCGCGTTCAGCGCGTACCCCCCGTTCGGTTCGTCGGTCCTGACCAGCCCGCTCGTGGCGAACAGGACGACGCCGGCGCAGCACAGGACGGCGAGCAGGCAGGCGACCCCGGCGATCCCGAGCGTGACGTACAACCCCTTGCGGCTCTTCCGGGGTGGTTCTTCCTCGACCGGCTCGGGAAACTCGCTCATCACTTCATTGGACACGTCGGGCGGCCGGCTGTCGGAGAAACGCCGAGATCGTCGGGGGCGGCTGGACCGGTGTCAGGGCGCGGGGCCGGGGCTGAGCGCGCGGCCGGGGCCGGGCGCGGGGCGGCGACCGGGCATGAGGCGGCGGGCCGGGCCGGGGAGGCGGGCCGGGCCGGGGAGGGCCAGGGTCAGGGGCGGGTGACCAGCGGGGCGGTCAGGGACTTCGCGTCGCGCCGGACCCCGCCGAGACCCGAGCGCTCCTTGGCGATCTGCGCCTGGAGGGTCAGGATGCCGTGCAGCAGCGCCTCGGGCCGGGGCGGGCAGCCGGGCACGTAGACGTCCACGGGGATCAGCTGGTCGACGCCCTTGGTGACGCTGTAGGAGTCCCAGTAGGGGCCGCCGGAGTTGGAGCACGCGCCGAACGAGATCACGTACTTCGGCTCGGGCATCTGGTCGTACAGCCGCTTGATCGCCGGGGCCATCTTGTCGGTGACCGTGCCGGAGACCACCATCAGGTCCGCCTGCCGGGGGCCGTGCGCGAACGGGATCACGCCGAGCCGGATGAAGTCGTGCCGGCCCATCGACGCGGCGATGAACTCGATCGCGCAGCAGGCCAGGCCGAAGTTGAAGACCCAGAGCGAGTACTTGCGGCCCCAGTTCAGCACGAACCGGATCGGCTCGCCGAGCACTCCACCTACACCCATGCGACTGTCTCCCTTGTCGGCCCCGGTCCAGCGGTCCCGGAGAGCCAGCCTATGTCCACCGCAGGACGCGCTTGCGCCAGGCGTACAGCAGGCCGAGGGCCAGGACCGCCACGAACACGGCCATCTCCACGACCGTGGTCATCCCGTAGCCCTGGAGGTCGAAGGTCACGGCCCACGGGAAGAGGAACACGCTCTCGACGGCGAAGAGGACGTAGAGGTAGGCGTACACGTAGTAGCGCACCTGGGTCTGGGCCCAGTCCCCGCCGACCGGGTCGATGCCGCACTCGTAGCTGGCGCCCTTGCCCGGCGACGGCACCCGGCGGCTCAGCAGCCGGTTGGCGGTGAACGCGACCGTGAAGAACCCACCAGCGAGGACCAACAGCAGGCCCAGCAGCCGGTACGTGCTCAGATATTCCTCCACGAGGGGCAGCGTACCCGCAACCGGAAGGCGGGGCTGCGCGTCTGTCCTTGCGTGACTACGATGTCGGTTGCCGCTTCATATCACCCTTCGGAGGAGCGGATGTCTCGCTCCACCCCTGCGGACAGCGCCGACTTCCACGCGCTCTACGCGGCGCACTACAGCGAACTCGTCGCGATGCTCTACGCCCTGTGCGGCGACCTGGGCGACGCCCAGGACATGGCACAGGAGTCGTTCGCGCGCGCCTGGCAGCGCTGGTCCGCCGTCGTCACCTACGACGACCCGGTCGCCTGGCTGCGCCGGGTCGGCTACAACCTCGCGACCAGCCGGTGGCGGCGGCGCGGCGTGGCCCGGCGCTTCCTCGAACGCAGCCGGGTGGAGAACGCCCCCGAGTTGAGCCCGAACAGGGTCGCCCTCGTCGCGGCCCTGCGGACCCTGCCGACCGGGCAGCGCAAGGCCCTCGTGCTGCACTACCTCGCCGACCTGCCCGTCGACGACATCGCCCGCGAGTTGTCGGTGCCGTCCGGCACGGTCAAGTCCTGGCTGCACCGGGGCAGGGCCGCCATGGCCAGCCTGCTCAAAGAGGAAGAGGTCGCGCCGTGACGGAGCTCGAGCCCGACCCGCTGGCCTCCGCCTTCGCGGGCCTGCGCACGGCGGTCCGCGAGGAGGTCGTCGGCCCCGGCTCCACCGAGCTGCGCGCCCGGGCCGCCCGGCGGACCCGCCGGCACCGGCTCACGGTCACCAGCCTCGCCGCCGTCGTGCTGGTCGCGGCGGGTATGACCGTCACGCACTGGCCGGAGCGGCACGAGCCCGCCCAGAACCTGGGCCGGCCGTCCGCCGACTTCTCCAAGGTGAACTGGTCGACCGAGCGGGTCGTCCTGCCGGCCGTGCCCGGCTGCCCGGGCGGCACCACGCTCGGCGGCAGCAACCCGGTCGGCTACGGCGAGATCGCCGGCATGGGCGCGCCGGTGGCCATCGTGCCCGTGAACTGCCCCGACAACACCCCGCTCGTGTTCCTGCGCAACACCCCGGGCGGCACCCTGGCGGCCGTCGCCGTCGTCGACCCGGGCAGCCAGATCCGGGTGGACGCGGTGCAGGTCACCGGGGACAAGGTCACGGTCGGGATGAACCCCCCGGCGAGTACCGCGCTCGCGCCCACCCAGCAGCGGATCTACGTGTTCCGGGACGGCCAGTTCAGCCAGGTCACGAAGTACCAGGGCACGGTCGACGCGAACAACACCACCCTCACGCTGCCCGACGGCGGGAGCCCGGAGTGCCCCGGCGGGAAGCTCACCTTCCAGGGCGGCATCGCGCGCACCCCCGGCGCGGAGTACCGGATCGGCAGCAACCTGGGCATCGCCGAGTTCGCCGACCTGGACAAGGACGGCGTGAGCGAGATGCTGACCCCGGTGACCTGCGTGCCGAGTACGAAGCCGCTGGCCCGGGGGCTGGAGACCGCGCTGTTCGTGCTCCGGATGACCGAGATGGGCACGGCGTTCACGGTCGTCGCGACGCCGTACGCGTGGGAGCGGACGCCGGCCACCGCGTTGGAGGCCTGGGAGCTGCACAATCCGCAGCTCACGCTGTACACGAACAAGCAGAGTCAGACGTTGAACTGGGACGGGAAGCGGTTCAGCTGAGCTGGTCGGGCACGCGGTCGGGTTGAGCGGGCCGGGCGTCTCGGCCCCGTTCAGCTGACCGCCACCGTCACCTCGTGCCAGCCGGTCGCCCCGTCCGGCACCACCCCGACCCGTTCGGAGGTCTGGAGCGCCCCGGTGCCGTCGGTGGCCCGGACCCGGAGCCGGTGGCTGCCCGGGGTGGCGTCCCAGACGTGCACCCACTGCCGCCACGTGTCGACCGTCGGCTCGGCGGCCAGCCGCGCCTCCTGCCACGGCCCGTCGTCGACCTGCACCTCGACCTTCGAGATGCCCCGGTGCTGGGCCCAGGCGACGCCCGCGACGGACACCGGCCCCGCCTTGGCCCGGCCGCCGGGGGTGTCGATCCGCGACGCCGTCTTCACCGGGCCGAGGGCGGACCAGCCGCGGCGGACCCAGTACGCGTCGAACTCGGCGAACGTGGTCACCTCCAGTTCGGCGAGCCACTTGCACGCGGAGACGTAGCCGTACAGGCCGGGGACGATCATGCGGACGGGGAAGCCGTGCTCGACGGGCAGCGGCTCGCCGTTCATCCCGTACGCGAGCATCGCGTCCCGCCCGTCGAGCAGCGTGGCGACCGGGGTTCCGCAGGTCCAGCCGTCGGTGGACCTGCTGACCACCTGGTCCGCGCCCGGCTTCACCCCTGCCTCGCGGAGCAGGGCGCCGAGCGACACGCCGAGCCAACGAGCTGTGCCGATGTACGGCCCGCCGACCTCGTTGGAGACGCAGTTGAGGGTGATGTCCCGCTCCAGGGTCGGTCGGGCCCGCAACTCGTCGAAGCTGATCGTGACCGGCCGGTCGACCATCCCGTGGATCTTGAGCTGCCAGGCCCCGGCGTCCACCTGCGGCACGGACAGAGCGGTGTCGATCCGGTAGAAGTCCCGGTTCTCGGTGTGGAAGCTACTCAGACCGGGCAGTCGCAGGTCCGCGCCCTCGGGGGTCGGCATGGTCGAGACCGGCAGCTTCACGGCCTCGCGGGACCGGGTGCCCACGGAGCGGGCCACCGCCCACAGCCGGGCCCCGCCACCCAGCGCGAGGGCCCCGACGGCGAACCCGCCGAGGACCAGGAACGACCGGCGCTGATCGCGGGCCAGGGCGCGCCGACCGGGTTCACGCCCCGGGGTCGGGGCACGTTTTCCCTGCTCATGGACGTATTCGGCGAACTCGTCGGCGCTGTCGGCCAGCGCGCGGGCCCGCTTCCCGAGGAACAGGATCAGCCAGATTCCGGCCAGGGTGCCGGCGACCGTGGGCAGCACGTCGGCCGGGCCAGCGGTCGGCCGACCCAGGGCGGCGGCCACTCCGACCGCCCCGAACAGGGCCACGCCGACCGGTCCGGCCCACGGTCGGAGCTGGGCGAGGATGCCGACGAGCACCGCGTACGCGGCCAGTGACAGATAGATGACAGTCAACAGAAAGAGCTTGTCATTGGTACCGAAGAGCTGGATCGCGAGTTCTTTCGCCCACTGCGGGGTGAGGTCGACGACGGCGGCGCCCACCGCGAGCACCGGCGAGGAGGTCGGGTTCAGCCAGGCCGCCACGAGCTCGGCGACGGCCAGCGCCCCGCCGGCCGAGACCAGACCGGTCAGCGCGGGGGTCAGCTTTCTCATTCACTCATTCTTCCGCCGGACGGCCCCGATGGGCGGTGGCGTCACTATTCGGTAAGAAGCGAAGAAGTCTTTCGCCCGGTTACGGACTAGCATCGCAGTGCCAGGGAGCTTCCGAAGGAGGCAACAGCGTGACGAAGCAGCTCCGTCAGCTCGACCGGGTCGTGATCCGGTTCGCGGGTGACTCAGGGGACGGCATGCAGCTGACCGGGGACCGGTTCACGTCGGAAACCGCGCAGTTCGGCAACGACCTGTCGACCCTGCCGAACTTCCCCGCCGAGATCCGGGCCCCCGCCGGCACCCTGCCCGGCGTGTCCAGCTTCCAGGTGCATTTCGCCGACTACGACATCCTGACCCCCGGGGACGCGCCGCACGTGCTGGTCGCGATGAACCCGGCGGCGTTGAAGGCCAACGTGGGCGACCTGATCGCGGGCGCGGAGATCATCGTCAACACCGACGAGTTCACGAAGCGGGCGCTGACCAAGGTCGGCTACGCGGCCAACCCCCTGGAGGACGGGTCGCTGGAGAAGTTCTCCGTGCACCCGGTGCCGCTGACCTCCCTGACCGTGAAGGCCCTGGCCGAGCAGCCGGTGGGCAAGAAGGACGCCGAGCGGGCGAAGAACATGTTCGCCCTCGGGCTGCTGTCCTGGCTGTACCACCGGCCGACGGAGAGCACCCTGGCGTTCCTGGCCCGCAAGTTCGCCGCCCGGCCCGAGCTGGCCGCCGCGAACATCACCGCGTTCCAGGCCGGCTGGTCGTTCGGGGAGACGACCGAGGACTTCGCCGTGCAGTACGAGGTGAAGCCGGCCGCCATGCCCAAGGGCGACTACCGCAACATCACCGGCAACGTGGCGCTCGCGTACGGGCTGGTCGCGGCCGGGGTGCGCTCGGGGCTACCGGTGCTCCTCGGCGCGTACCCGATCACGCCGGCGTCGGACATCCTGCACGAGCTGAGCAAGCACAAGAAGTTCGGCGTGACCACGGTGCAGGCCGAGGACGAGATCGCCGCGATCGGCCTGGCCCTGGGCGCCTCCTACGGCGGGGCGATCGGCGTCACCACCACCTCCGGCCCCGGCGTCGCGCTCAAGGGCGAGACGATCAGCCTGGCCATCGCCCTGGAACTGCCGCTGGTCGTGGTGGACGTGCAGCGCGCCGGCCCGTCCACCGGGATGCCGACGAAGACCGAGCAGGCCGACCTGAACATGGCCCTGTTCGGCCGGCACGGCGAGGCCCCCGTCGCGGTCATCGCGCCCCGGTCGCCGTCGGACTGTTTCGACGCGGCCCTGGAGGCGGCCCGGATCGCCCTGACATACCGGACGCCGGTGCTGCTGCTGTCCGACGGGTACCTGGCCAACGGGTCCGAGCCGTGGCTGCTGCCGAACGTGGCCGACCTGCCCGACCTGCACGTGGAGTTCGCCACGGAGCCGAACGCGCCGGACGGGAAGTTCCTGCCCTACCTGCGCGACCCTGAGACGCTGGCCCGCCCGTGGGCGGTGCCCGGCACCCCCGGGCTGGAGCACCGGATCGGCGGGATCGAGAAGGCCGACGAGACCGGCGACATCTCCTACGACCCGGACAACCACGAGTTCATGGTCCGGACCCGGGCGGCCAAGATCGACGGGATCGTCGTACCCGACGTCGAGGTCGAGGATCCGAGCGGCGCGGCCCGCGTGCTCGTCCTGGGCTGGGGCTCCACCTACGGGCCGATCGGGGCCGCCTGCCGGGCCCTGCGCGCCCGGGACCGGAACATCGCCCAGGCGCACCTGCGCCACCTGTCCCCGCTGCCGGCCAACCTCGGCGAGGTCCTGGCCAGCTACGACCGGGTCGTCATCCCCGAGATGAACCTCGGCCAGCTCGCGCACGTGCTGCGCGCGAAATACCTGGTCGACGCCATCGGGTACAACAGGGTCCGGGGCCTGCCGTTCACCTCTCACGAACTCGAAGCCGAGTTGGAGCGTGTTCTCGATGACCAGCACTGAGTTGAAGCTGACCGCCAAGGACTTCAAGTCCGACCAGGAGGTCCGCTGGTGCCCCGGCTGCGGGGACTACGCGATCCTGGCCGCCATGCAGGGCTTCCTGCCCGAACTCGGCATCAAGCGCGAGAACACCGTGTTCGTCTCCGGCATCGGCTGCTCCTCCCGCTTCCCGTACTACCTGTCCACCTACGGCCTGCACTCCATCCACGGCCGCGCCCCGGCCATCGCCACCGGCCTGTCGGTGTCCCGCCCGGACCTGTCCGTCTGGGTCGTCACCGGCGACGGCGACGCCCTGTCCATCGGCGGCAACCACCTCATCCACGCCCTCCGGCGCAACGTCAACCTGAAGATCCTGCTGTTCAACAACCGGATCTACGGCCTGACCAAGGGCCAGTACTCCCCCACCTCCGAGCTGGGCAAGGTCACCAAGTCCACCCCGATGGGGTCCACCGACTGGCCGTTCAACCCGATCTCCCTGGCACTCGGGGCCGAGGCGTCGTTCGTCGCCCGCACCATCGACTCCGACCGCAAGCACCTCACCTCCGTGCTCCGGGCCGCCGCCGCGCACGAGGGCTCCGCGTTCGTGGAGATCTACCAGAACTGCAACATCTTCAACGACGGCGCGTTCGACCTGCTCAAGGACTCCGACACCCGCGACGCGGCCCTGATCCGGCTGGAGCACGGCCAGCCGCTGGTGTTCGGCGACAAGTGCGTGATCAAGGACCCGCGCGGCTTCGGGCTCCGGGTCGCCGCCACCGCCGAGGTCGCCGCCGACGAGATCATCGTGCACGACGAGACCGTCGCCGAACCCGCCTACGCCTTCGCGCTGTCCCGGCTCCCCGAGGCCGACCTGAGCCACACCCCGATCGGCGTGTTCCGCAACGTCCACCGGCCGGTGTACGACGAACTGGTCCGGTCCCAGGTCACCGCCGCCCGGGCCAACGGCGAAGGGGACCTCGCGGCACTGCTGCGCACCGGGGACACCTGGACGTTGGCATAGCCGATCGGCGTTGGTGGTCGGCCCGCGCGCCGCATGTGACCCGAGCGGCCTCGCCGCCTCATGCGACGAGGCCGATCCGCTCGACGTCGCAGCCTCGTGGAATGCGGCTGATCTACTCGGCGTCGCGACCTCGTGCGGCGGCCAATCCGCGCGGCATTGCGGCCCCGGTGTGGCGCGACCGATCCGCGCGGCGGTGACGCCGGCTCGGCCGTTCCATATCGGACCAGCGCACCGTCCTCTCCGGAGTGCCGGTGCGCCGGTGACTTGTAGCTATGGGCATACGTCTATAACATCGTCCGGATGCCGCCGACTACGGCAAATCAACTCCTTTCCCTCACCGGCCTCCGCTGGATCGCCGCGCTGCTGGTGTTCGGGCTGCACGTCCACACGGTCGAGTACTTCGCCCGCGACAGCCCCGCCGGCCACCTCGTGCACGGCCTGTTCGGCGCCGGCGCGACCGGGGTGTCGTTCTTCTTCGTCCTCTCCGGCTTCGTGCTGGCCTGGTCGGCCCGCGAACGCGACCGCCCGCTCGCCTTCTGGCACCGCCGGTTCGCCCGGGTCTACCCGCTGCACGCCGCGACCGCCGCCCTGGCGCTGCTGCTCGGCTGGCTGCTGCTCCCGGGTTCGCTGCCGTCCCGGGGCGCGCTGGCCGCCAACGCGCTCCTGGTGCATCCGTGGAACACCGCCATCGGGTACAGCCAGAGCGTCAACCCGGTCAGCTGGTCGCTCGCCTGCGAGGCCCTGTTCTACGCCCTGTTCCCCGCGCTGTTCTGGCTGGTCCGCCGGTTCGGGCCCCGGGGGGCGTGGTGCGCCGCCGGGGCCGGCCTGGCCGCGACGGTGCTCCTCCCGCTCTTCGTCGACGACCATCTTTCGCGGTACTTTCCGCTGGTCCGGCTGCCGGAGTTCGTCCTCGGGGTGGCGCTCGCCTGCCTGGTGCGGGCCGGGCGCTGGCCGGGGCCGGGGATGGCCGGGTCGCTCGGCGTGCTCGCCGCCGGGTACGCGCTGGCGGCGTGGGTGCCCGACCCGTTCCGGTACGCGGCGTGCACGGTGCCCGGGTTCGCCCTGGTGATCGCGGCCGCGGCGGGCGCCGACCTGACCGGGGCGCGGTCGGTGTGGCGGCACCCGGTGATGGTCCGGCTCGGGGAGCTGTCGTTCGCCTTCTACATGATCCACATTCTGGTGATGCGTACCGGGGAAGCGCTCTTCGTCTCCCACCCCAAGCTGGGCGCCGCCGGGGGCCTCGCCGCGACCCTGGCGTCCTTCACGGTCGCCCTGACCCTGTCCTGGGCCCTGTACGCCGGGGTCGAGAGCCCCTGCCGCAAACTCCTGCTCCGGGCCAGCCAGCGCCGGCCCGTCCCCGGCGGCCCTGCCGGGTCCCCCGCCGTGGCGCTGCCCCGCCCCCGGTCACGCCCTCTGGGTCCGGTCGTCCTGTCACCGTCGCCCCAGCCCAGGCAGCCGATCCCGGCCCCGCCCCACGCCCAGACACCGCCCGACGCCCAGGCCGCGCCCCGCACTCAGACCCCGGCCCGCGCCCAGACCCCGGCCCGCGCCCAGACCCCGCCCCGCGTCCCGGGCACGCCCCGCGTCCCCGCCCCGCCCCGGCGCACCCGCACGGGCTCGGATCCCGCGCCCTGACCAGCCTCCCGGCGGCAACCAGGTCCCGCAGCGAGGAGTCGAGCACGCGCCCCGGGCCCACAAGCCCAGGCACCCGCTCCACGCCGGTCCCGCCTCACGCCGCCGGCTGTCGCAGCCAGGTCCCGGCCGGCGTCGCACAGTTCGGACAAAGGTCTCCAGCCCCGGTCAGCGACCGGATCCCGCCGACCCCCGCCCGGTTACGGGCTCAGAACGTATCTCCTGACAAGATCGGCCTGCTCTGAGAGTATGTGCCCATGGGTTTCATCATCCGCACCATCGTCACCGCTGTCGCGGTGTGGGTCGCCTCGCTCCTGGTGTCCGGGATCCAGGTCGGCGAATCCGGCTGGAAGAAGGTCGGCACGCTCCTTCTGGTCGCGCTGATCTTCGGACTGATCAACGCCGTCATCAAGCCGATCATCCAGACGATCGGCTGCGCCTTCTACGCGCTCACCCTGGGCCTCGTCGCCCTGGTCGTGAACGCGCTGCTGTTCTGGCTCACCAGCTGGATCGCGGACAAGATCGACCTGCCGTTCCACATCACCGGCTTCTGGGCCGCGTTCTGGGGCGGCATCATCGTCGCCATCGTGAGCTGGGTACTCAGCCTGATCACGCCCGGTGCGGACAACGACTAGGCGGCGCGCGCCGGCCGGCGTGACCGGCTGACGCACTCCGCTGGGGCGGTCGGGACCACGGTCCGGGCCGCCCCTCCGCATGCCCGGCCCCGCCGTCCCCGGCTCCGGTGCCACCCGCCGCGTCCAGCCCGTCAAGGCCGTCGGGCCCGTCCAGCCCGTGAAGGCCGTCAGGCCCGTCCAGCCCGTGAAGGCCGTCAGGCCGTCAGGCCATCAGGCCGTCAGGACCGTCCAGCGACCGGCGACCGGCGACCGGCGACCGGCGACCGGCGACCGGCACACCCTCGCACCCGCCCGCCACCCGGGCGATCCTCGGGTCATCGGGTGACCGAGGCCATAGGCCGCCATCGGTGCCCGGGACTACCGTTTGTGCGTGAGCGAACTCCGGCGTGGCTACCTGTTCGGGCTACTGGCCTACGTCTGCTGGGGTTTCTTCCCGCTCTACTGGCACCTGCTCGCCTCGGCCGGCGCCGTCGAGATCCTCGCCCACCGGGTGCTGTGGTCCGTCGCGTTCGTCGCCCTGCTGCTCGCGGTCAAGCGGCACTGGAGCTGGCTGCGCGCCCTGCCGCTGCGTACCGTCCTCGGGATCACCGCCGCCTCGGTCGTACTCGCCGTGAACTGGGGTTTCTACATCTACGGCGTCAACGCGCACCGGGTCGTGGAGACCTCGCTCGGCTACTTCATCAACCCGCTGTTCAACGTGCTCCTCGGCGTCCTCGTGCTCCGCGAGCGGCTCCGGCCGTGGCAGTGGGGCGCGCTCGCGGTCGGGGCGGCGGCCGTCGGCGTGCTGACGTACGACTACGGGCACCCGCCGTACATCGCGCTGACCCTGGCCACGTCCTTCGCGCTGTACGGGTTCATCAAGAAGCGCCTGGGGGTACCGGCCGCCGAGGGCATGTTCGTCGAGTCCGCCGTGCTCGCGCTGCCCGCCCTGGGCTACCTGGCCTGGCTGACCGCCGACGGGGGCGCGACGTTCACCGGGCACGGGCTCGGGCACACCCTGCTGCTGATCGGCGGCGGGGCGGCCACCGCGATCCCGCTGCTGTTCTTCGCGGGCGCGGCGAACCGGCTGCCGCTGTCGACGATCGGGATCCTGCAGTACATCGCGCCGGTTCTCCAGCTGGCGTGCGGGGTGCTGATCCTGGGCGAGTCGCTGCCGCCGCTCCGGCTGGCCGGGTTCAGCCTGGTCTGGCTCGCCCTGGTGATCTTCACCGTGGACGGCCTGCGCTCGGCCCGCCGCACCCGCCAGGCCACCCAGGCCGCCGCCCTGGCCTCCACCGCGGCCTGACCACGCGGGACCCGGCGCCGAGCGGCCCCGGGAATGGCGAAGGCCGCCGCGCCAGCCCGGAAGCTGACGGTCGGCGGCCCGCCGTACCCGAGAATTGCCTTAGCGGGTTTCCTCCGCGTTGGTCAGGGCGTTCGCCAGACCCTGTGCCGCCGCGCGGATCCGCTGGTTGACCGTCGCCGCCGTGGTCACGAACTCCTCCATCGGCAACGTGCAGGCCAGGACGACGATCTGGTCCGGGTCCGGCCCGTAGGAGACCATGGTCGCGGCGCAGGCGACATTCGGCCGGTACTGCCCGACCTCGACGAAGAGCCCGCGCTGCCCGTGCAGGGTCAGCTCGTACTCCAGGCGGTCGTGCTCCGTGATCGTCTTCGCGGTGTACTTCCGCATCCCGGACTCGCGCAGGTACCGGCTGCGGGCCGGCGCGCTGAGCGTGCCCAGCAGTGCCTTGCCGAGCGCGGTGGCGTGCGCGCCGTCGTCGAACCCGACGATCAGGTCCTCCAGGTGCGGGGAACGCGCGCCCTCGGCAACGCCCGTGATCGCCACCCGGCCGTTGATGAACCGGCCGAGGAAGTGGCTGTGCCCGGTGCGGCCGGCGGCACGGCGCAGACCGTCCGCGACGTTGACCGGCGCGCTGAAGGCGGCGGACATCTCCCGGTACCGGTCGGAGAAGTTGAGGCCGGCGACGAACGTGCCGTTGTCCCGGCGGTGCAGATAGCCCTCGTAGGAGAGGGTACGGACCAGGTGGTAAACAGTCGCCAGGTTGAGCTCACATCTGCGGGCGATCTGCTTGGGCGTCAACCCCTTCGGAGTGTCACCCACCGCCTCAACGATCCGGAATGCCCGGGACACGCTGCGGATGAGATCTGGCGGCGGCTCACTGCCCAAGGCGCGAGTTGGCTCCCGGCCCAGCTCGTGATCACCGAGTTCTCTCACAACAACCTCCACGACGGCCTCAGGGTGAGGTGCGCCACCCTTCACGATAGGGAACAAAACCCCATCAGGGAACACCCCGACGGGCACCCATCACCACTATCTATTAACGCGCGGACACGTACTGCGATGCGGGCCACTGCTTTTTCCGACACACCTCCCTAGTGTCGGAACCATGACAGTGCTGACGGCGGCGGTCCCGACCCGGGCGCAGACCCGCCGCGCGACCCTCGGGGGCGTCAGTACGACCATCGCCTCGGTGATCCCCGTGTTCCTCATCGGAGGCCTCGCCGTCCAGCTGTCGGCCGAGCTGCACTTCGACCCGGCGGGCCTCGGCCTGGTCGTGGCCACGTACTTCGGCGGCAGCGCGCTGGCCGGCATCCCCGCCGGGGCGATCGTGGAACGCTTCGGAGCGGCCGCCAGCAGCCGGGCCGCCATCCTCGTGGCCGCCACCTCGATGCTGGCCGTGGCGGCGCTGGCCCACTCGTACCTCCAACTGGTGTTGTTCCTGCTCTTCGGGAGTGTCGCCAACTCCGTCGGCCAGCTCGCCGCGAACACCACGCTCGCGCAACGGATCCCGGCCGGCCGGCAGGGCCTCGTGTTCGGCATCAAGCAGGCCGCGGTTCCGATCTCGACCCTCCTGGCGGGTACGACCGTGCCGCTGCTCGCGCTCACCGTCGGCTGGCGGTGGGCCTGGGTGTTCGCCGCCGCCGTGGCGCTCGCCGCCCTGCCGCTCGTGCAGCCCGACCTGGCCCGGCCGGTCCGGCGCACCGGGCGGCGCGAACGCGGGGCCACCACCGCCCTCGTCGTCATCGGGGCCAGCGCGACCTTCGCCTCGGCGGCCGCCAACGCGCTGGGCACGTTCCTGGTGTCCTCCAGCGTCGCCCGGGGCATCGACCCGGCCGTCGCGGCCCTGACCCTGACCGCCGGCAGCGCGGTGTGCGTGGCCGCCCGGATCCTGGTCGGCTGGCTGGCGGACCGGCGGCCCGACGGCGGGCACGTGTCCGTGCTGGCCGGGATGCTGGGCGTCGGGGCGCTCGGGATGGCCCTGTTGTCCGTCGCGGGTGTGCCGACCATGGTGGCCGGGGTGCTGCTGGCCTTCGGACTCGGCTGGGCATGGCCCGGCCTGATGAACTACGCCGTCGTGCAGCTGCACCCCACCGCTCCCGCGTCGGCCACGGCGATCACGCAGACCGGGGTGTATCTGGGGGCGTTCGTGGGGCCGCTGACGCTGGGGACGGTCACGGCGCACACGTCGTACACGGTGACGTGGTTGTGTGCCGCCGGGTCGATGGGGTTGGCGGCGGTGGGGATGCTGTCGGGGGCGCGGATGCTGCGGGCCAACAGGGACAAGATCCAGGCCCTGACGGGTACCGGCTGAGACGGAAACCGCCCGCCACATGTTCGTGGCGGGCGGTTTCCGTTGAGGTCTAGCCCATCCGGGCCGAGACGAAGTCGCACATCGACGCCAGGGCCTGGCGCGCCGGCACGTCCGGCAGCTCGCCGAGCAACCGGCGGGCCTCCGACACGTACTCGTCCAGGGTCGCCCGGGCCCGGGCCATCCCCGGCGAGTGCCGCAGCAGCCCCAGCGCCTCGGCGTGCTCGGCGTCGTCGGTCAGCGGCCCCTGGGCCAGCAGCTGACGGAGCCGGTTGTCGGGGCCCTCCAGCGCGTACAGCACCGGGAGGGTGGCGATGCCCTCGCGCAGGTCCGTGCCGGGCACCTTGCCCGAGTAGACCGACTCCGAGGCGATGTCCAACAGGTCGTCGGACAGCTGGAACGCGATCCCGAACACCTCGCCGAACTGGGTGACCGTGTTCGTCACCTTCTCGTCCGCGCCGCCGAACATCGCGCCGAACCGGCAGCAGGTGGCGATCAGCGAGCCGGTCTTGTCCCGGTGCACGTCCAGGTGGTGCTCGATCGGGTCGACGCCCTCGCGGGGGCCGACCGTCTCCCGGATCTGGCCCTGGACCAGGCGGGCGAACGTCTCGGCCTGGATCCGGACCGCCTCGGTGCCCAGTTCCGCGGCGATCGAGGCGGCCTTCGCGAACAGGTAGTCGCCGGTCAGGATGGCGACCGTGTTCGTCCACCGGGAGTTCGCGCTGGGCGCCCCCCGGCGGACGGCGGCCTCGTCCATCACGTCGTCGTGGTACAGCGTGGCGAGGTGGGTCAGTTCGAGCACCAGGGCGCTCGGCACCACCAGGGGCGCGGCCGGGTCGCCGAAGTGCGCCGAGAGCAGCGTCAACATCGGTCGGACCCGCTTGCCGCCCGCCTCCACGAGGTGCCGGGCGGCCTCGGTGACGAACGGGTCGGCGCTGGCCACCGCCGAGTGGAGCTCCGCCTCCACGGTGTCGAGGCCGGCCAGAACGGCAGCCTCGAGCTCCGAGTCAGCGAACTCCAGCCCGATCGCACTGGTCAGGCTCTGCGTTGTCACCACGCCCCCCACGATGCCATACGACGTTTCTATCTCAGGAAAGTACCCGCGTTGATGGCGAGCTGCAGAGCCGCCTGCGGGACGATACCCAGAACGAGGGTCAGGATCACACCGAACGCCACGGCGATCGAGGTGAACATTCCCGGAATGGAGACGGTCGGGGTGTCCTCCCCGGCCTCGGACAGCCACATGAGGACCACGACCCGCAGGTACGGGAACGCGATGATCATGCTGCTGACCACGCCGACGAGTACCAGCCAGGTCATGTTCCCGCCCACGGCCGCCGCGAACACCCCGAACTTGGCGGTGAACCCGCTCGTCAGGGGGATACCCGCGAAGGCCAGCATCAGGAACGTGAACACCGCGGCGACCAGCGGCGAGCGCCGGCCCAGCCCGGCCCACCGGGACAGGTGGGTGGCCTCGCCGTCGGCGTCGCGGACCAGCGTGATGATCCCGAACGCGGCGAGCACGGTGAAGCCGTACGCGACCAGGTAGAACATCGTGTACCGCAGGCCGTCCGCGTTCATCGCCAGCGCGCCGGTCAGCAGGTAACCGGCGTTGGCGATCGAGGAGTAGGCCAGCAGGCGCTTGATGTCCGTCTGGGTCACCGCGAGCACCGCGCCGATGACCATGGTGAGCGCCGCGATGACGCCGAGGACCGGCCGGAAGTCCCAGCTCGACCGCTCGAACGCCACGTACAGCACCCGGATCAGGCCGCCGAACGCCGCGACCTTGGTGCACGCCGCCATGAAGGCGGTGACCGGGGTCGGGGCGCCCTGGTAGACGTCCGGGGTCCACACGTGGAACGGCACGGCGGCGATCTTGAACAGCAGCCCGATGGCGAGCATCGCGATGCCGATCAGCAGCAGCGTCCGGCTCCGGTCGGAGGTGGCCACCGCCTGGTGGATGCTCGCGAAGTCGACCCGGCCGGCGTAGCCGTAGATCATGGCGACGCCGTACAGGAAGAACGCCGAGGCGAACGCGCCCAGCAGGAAGTACTTGAGCGACGCCTCCTGGCTGAGCAACCGGCGACGGCGGGCCAGCGCGCAGAGCAGGTACAGCGGGAGCGAGAACACCTCGAGCGCCACGAACATGGTCAGCAGGTCGTTGGCGGCACAGAACAGCATCATGCCGGCCAGGGCGAACAGCACCATGGCGTACACCTCGGTGGCGCCGCCGGCCTTCGCCTGCCGGCGGTCGGCCTGCGAGCCGGCCGTGACGGCGGCCTGGGCCACGAACGCGCCCCCCGCCTCCAGCCTGCGCTCCGAGATCAGCAGCACGGCGATGATGCCGAGCACGACCAGCGCGCCCTGCAGGAACAGCGCCGGTCCGTCGATCGCGACGGCCTTGCCCGCGGTGAGCGTGCCCTGCGAGATGACCCCGGTGCTGTCGTCGGCGTACTTCGTCGCCAGCTTGACCAGGAACACCCCGGCCACGAGCAGGGAGACCAACGTCAGCGGAACCTGGACCCGGTAGCGCCAGTCGCGCGGGACCGCTGCCTCGACCAGGATGCTCGCGCACGCGGCCGCGAACAGGACCAGCATCGGCGCCAGCGCCAGGTAGTCGAGGGTCGGCAACTGGAACGTCACTTCTTTGCCTCCGTCGAGATCGGAGCCGGGTCGCTCTTCCCGAGATCCTGGATGAGCGTGGCCCTGACCGCCGGGTCGATCACTTCGATGACCGGCTTCGGGAAGAAGCCGAGCAGCAGGATCAACGCGATCAGCGGGGTGACGACGACGAGCTCACGGACCTTGATGTCCCTGTTCATCGCCGGCACCTCCTTCAGGGCCGGGTTGAGGGTGCCCTGCATGGTCCGCTGGTACATCCACAGGACGTAGCCGGCGGCCAGCACGATGCCGAGGGTGGCGATCACGGCCACGGTCTTGTTGACCGAGAACACGCCGATCAGCACCAGGAACTCCGACACGAACGGGCTGGTGCCCGGCAGGGCCAGCGAGGCCAGGCCGGCGATGAAGAACACCCCGGCGAGGATCGGCATCAGCTTGCCCGCGCCGCCGAAGTCCTTGATCGACGCGCTGCCGCGCCGGGCGACCAGGAAGCCGACGACCAGGAACAGCAGGCCGGTCGCGAGGCCGTGGTTGAGCATGTAGAGCACCGCGCCCGTACCCGACTGGGTGGTGAACGCGAAGATCCCGATGCCGATGAAGCCGAAGTGCGCCACGGACGTGTACGCGACGAGGCGCTTCAGGTTGTCCTGGCCCACCGCGAGCAGCGCCGCGTAGATGATGCCGACGAGCGACAGCGCGATGGCCAGGGGCGCGAAGTACTTCGAGGCGTTCGGGAAGAGCGACAGGCAGTACCGCAGGATGCCGAACGTACCCACCTTGTCCATGACCGCGACGAGCAGCGCGGCGGCCGGGGCCGGAGCCGCGCCACCGGCGTCGGGCAGCCAGGTGTGGAACGGGAAGAACGGCGCCTTGATCGCGAACGCGATGAAGAACCCGAGGAACATCCAGCGCTCGGCCATCGTGGAGAACTCGGCCTGCTGGAGGGTGTGCCAGTTGAACGTGTGCCCGCCGTACACCCACAGGCCGATCACCGCGGCGAGCATGAACAGGCCGCCGACCAGGGAGTAGAGGAAGAACTTCACCGCGGCGTACTGCCGGCGGGGGGTCTCCCCGTACGAGCCGATCAGGAAGTACATCGGGACCAGCATGGCCTCGAAGAACACGTAGAACAGCAGGACGTCACTCGACGCGAACGCGCCGGTCATCAGGCCCTGCAGGGCGAGGAGGAGGGCGAAGTACGCCGGGACGCTCCGCTTGCCGTCCAGCTTCTCCACGGTCTTCCAGCTGGCCACGACGACCAGCGGGACGAGCACGCCGATCAGCGCGATCATGACCAGGGCGATGCCGTCCACCTCGAACGAGAAGCGGACGTCCCACTGCGGGATCCACGGGTAGGACTCCCGGAACTGGAAGCGGTCCCCCTTGGCCTTGTAGGCGAACCACAGGGCCGCCGTCAGACCGAGTACCACCAGGGTCCAGACGAGCGCGAGCTTCTTGGCCAGCGCCCCCTGACTCCGGGGCAGGAACGCCAGCACCGCGGAGCCCACCAGGGGCAGCCCGACGAGCAGACTCAGATACGGAAAGTTGCTCATCCGAGCGTCACCGCCATCAGCGCGGCTACCACGAGCAGCGCACCTCCCAGCATGGACAGGGCGTACGTGCGCACGAAACCGGTCTGCGTCCGGCGGAGTCGGCCGGAGCCGCCCCCGACCATGGCCGCGAGTCCGTTGACGAGGCCGTCGACGCCCTTGTTGTCGAAGTACACCAGCGCCCGGGTCAGGTACTTACCGGGAAGCTCGAACACCAACTCGTTGAACGTGTCGGCGTACAGGTTGTTGCGGGCCGCGGTGACGAGCGGGCCGGCCGGCTCCTCCTCGAGCGCGGTGCCCTTGCGGAACAGCGCCCAGCCGAGGCCGGCGCCGAGCAGCACGATGCCGATGGTCAGCGCGGTGACGGTCCAGTGCCCGAGGTGGCCGTGGGCCTCCTCGTGCTCGCCGAGCACCGGGGTCAGCCAGTCGACGACCGAGGTCGACATGAGCCAACCGGCGGCGACGGAGCCGACCGCCAGCAGGATCAGCGGGATCGTCATGACGGCCGGCGACTCGTGCGGGTGCTGCCCCTCGGTCCACCGCTTGGGGCCGTGGAACGTGAGCACGAACAGCCGGGTCATGTAGAACGCCGTCAGCCCGGCGCCCAGCAGGGCGGCGCCGCCGAAGAGCCAACCGGTCCAGCCGGGCCGGTTGAAGGCGGCCAGGATGATCGGGTCCTTGGTGAAGAAGCCGGAGAACGGGAAGAGCCCGATGATCGCCAGGTAGCCGAGGCCGAAGGTGATCCAGGTGATCTTCATGTACTTCCACAGCCCGCCGAACCGGCGGATGTCCACCTGGTCGCCCATGCCGTGCATCACCGAACCGGCCCCGAGGAACATGCCGGCCTTGAAGAAGCCGTGCGCGAGGAGGTGGATGATCGCCAGCGCGTACGCGGCCCCGCCCAGTCCGACGCCCAGGAACATGTAGCCGATCTGGGAGACGGTCGAGTAGGCCAGTACCCGCTTGATGTCGTCCTTCGCGCAGCCGATGATGCACCCGATCAGCAGGGTCAGTGCCCCGACGCTCACCACGATCGTCTGCAGCGTCGCGTTGGCGCTGAAGACGGCGTTGGAGCGGGCGATCAGGTAGACGCCGGCCGTGACCATCGTCGCCGCGTGGATGAGGGCCGACACGGGGGTCGGGCCCTCCATCGCGTCCGGCAACCACGCCTGAAGCGGGAACTGGCCGGACTTGCCGCACGCCCCGATCAGGAGCAGCAGGCCCATCATCAGGACCACGGTCTGCGACAGCCCCGTGACCCCGTTGAAAACGCCCTCGTAGTCGACGGTGCCGAGCTGGGCGAACATCAGGAACAGCGCGATCGCGAACCCGGCGTCACCCACCCGGTTCATCAGGAAGGCCTTCTTGCCGGCCGTCGCCGCGCTGGGCTTGTCGAAGAAGAACGAGATCAGCAGGTACGAGGCGAGACCGACGCCCTCCCAGCCGAAGTACAGCATCACGTAGTTGTTGCCGAGAACCAGCAGCAACATCGCGGCCACGAACAGGTTGAAGAAGGCGAAGAACCGCCGACGGCCCGGGTCGTGGGCCATGTACCCGGTCGCGTACAGGTGGATCAGCGATCCGACCCCGGTGATCAGCAGTACGAAGACCGCCGACAACGGGTCGAACAGCAGCCCGAAGTCGATCTTCAGCTCGCCGACCGGGATGAACTCGAAGAGAGTCACCTGGGCCGAGCGGGCGTTCTCATCCAGGCCCTTGAGCTGGAAGAAGAAGATCAACCCGAGGACGAAGGAGGCCGCGACGCTCGCGACGCCCAGCCAGTGACCCCACTTGTCGGCACGCTTGCCGAGCAGGAAGAGCACAGCCGAGCTGGCGAGCGGGATCGCGACGAGCAGCCAGATGTTGGTCAACATCCCGGTCGCGTCGGCGAAGTGCACAGGGTTTTCCACCGGTACCTCTTAGTACTTCAGCAGGTTGGCGTCGTCGACCGAGGCCGAGCGGCGGGTCCGGAAGATAGACATGATGATCGCCAGGCCGATGACGACCTCGGCAGCGGCCACGACCATCACGAAGAAGGCGATGATCTGCCCGTCGAGGTTGCCGTTCATCCGGCTGAACGTGACCAGGGCCAGGTTCGCGGCGTTCAGCATGAGCTCGATGCACATGAACACCACGATGGCGTTCCGGCGGATGAGCACGCCCACCGCGCCGATCGTGAAGAGCAGGGCGGAGAGCCCGATGTACGCACTCGGGTCGATGTTCCCCATTACTTCTCCGTCCCCTTCGGCTTGGCCTCGGCCTCGGTGAGCTCCCGGGTCGGCACCAGCGCGGTCAGGCTCCGGCCGGCCACCGAGCCGTCGGGCAGCAGCCCGGGGGCGGCCACGGAGTTGGTCGACGCGAACACGCCCGGGCCCGGCTTGGGGGCCGGGTAGTTGCCGGGCGCGAACCGGGCCTGCATCAGGTCGCGCTGGGTGACCTTCTCGGCCTTGGTCTTCTCGACGTGGGCCAGCAGCATCGCGCCGACCGCCGCCGTGATCAGCAGGGCGCTGGAGACCTCGAACGCGAACACGTAGGACGTGAACAGGTCCTTCGCGATCCCCTGCGTGTTGCCGTCCGCGTTGGCCTGCGCCAGGCCGGCCACCGGGGCCTTGCCCAGCGCCCGGACCACGCCGGTCACGACCAGGCCGGCGAAGCCGATGCCCAGCAGCAGCGCGGCGGTGCGCTGGCCGCGCAACGTCTCGATCAGCGAGTCCGAGGCGTCCCGGCCGATCAGCATCAGCACGAACAGGAACAGCATCATGATCGCGCCGGTGTAGACGATGATCTGCACCATGCCGATGAACGGACCGGCCTGGATGATGTAGAAGACGCCCAGGGTGAGCATCGTGCAGACCAGGAACAGCGCCGAGTGCACGGCGTTCTTGGCGAGCACCATGCCCACGCCGCCCGCGACCGCGACCAGGGCGAGCACGCCCCAGACGATCCAGGCCCACGCCGATACCGGGGTGGCGTCAGCCGCAAGGAGAGCGGTGGTCACGCGACACCTCCGGGCTTCACGCGCTCCGCGCCGGCACTGGTGCCCGGGTTGGTCAGCGCGCCGACGTAGTAGTCCTTCTCCGACTCGCCGAGCCGCATCGGGTGCGGCGGCTGCTCCATGCCCGGCAGCAGCGGCGCGAGCAGCTGCTCCTTCGTGAAGATCAGATCCTTGCGGGAGTCGCTGGCCAGCTCGTACTCGTTGCTCATCGTCAGCGAACGCGTCGGGCACGCCTCGATGCACAGCCCGCAGAAGATGCAGCGGGCGTAGTTGATCTGGTACACGCCGGCGTAGCGCTCACCGGGCGAGTAGCGCTCGCCGTCGGAGTTGTCCGCGCCCTCGACGTAGATCGCGTCGGCCGGGCAGGCCCACGCGCACAGCTCGCAGCCGACGCACTTCTCCAGGCCGTCGGGGTGACGGTTGAGGATGTGCCGGCCGTGGTAGCGCGGCGCGGTCGGCTTGCGGTACTCCGGGTACTCCTCGGTCACGACCTTCTTGAACATGTGCGCGAAGGTGACGCCGAAGCCTTTGACAGACTCGAACACCGTTACTCTCCCTGCTCGCCGCTGGCGGCGGCATGTTCGACGGCCACGCGCTTGAGCCGGGGGCTCGGCGGGACCACGAGATCCATCGGCGGCATCGGGAAGCTGCCCTGCGGGCGCCTCTCGTCCGCGGCCCGGGCCGGCAGCGTCGGCTGCTTCTTCGGCCAGAACAGGATGATGACCGCGAAGAGCACGGCGAACCCGGTCCAGATCGCGATCTGCACCGCCCGGTCCGCCTTCGGGGCCACCCGGACGCCCGCGACCAGCAGGATCCAGACCAGGTTGACCGGGACCAGGACCTTCCAGCCGAAGCGCATGAACTGGTCGTACCGCAGCCGCGGCAGCGTGCCCCGCAGCCAGACGAACACGAACAGCAGGATCAGGACCTTGGCCGTGAACCACAGCAGCGGCCACCAGCCGGCGTTCGCGCCGGCCCAGAAGGTGCTGATCGGCGCGGGTGCCCGCCAGCCGCCGAGGAACAGCGTCGTGCACAGGCCCGACACGGTCACCATGTTGATGTACTCGGCGAGGAAGAACAGGGCGAACTTCAGCGAGGAGTACTCGGTGTGGAAGCCACCGACCAGCTCCGACTCCGCCTCGGGCAGGTCGAACGGGGCCCGGTTGGTCTCACCGACCGCCGAGATGAAGTAGATCAGGAAGCTCGGCAGCAGCAGGATCGCGTACCAGCCGGGCAGGGTGACGTCCGTGCCGAAGATCTGCTGCTGGCGGCCGTCGGCCTGCGCGGCCACGATCTCACTCGTCGACATCGAGCCGGCGGTCATGAAGACGGCCACGATGGACAGCCCCATCGCGACCTCGTAGGAGATCATCTGCGCGGCGGACCGCAGACCACCGAGCAGCGGGTACGTCGAGCCGGAGGCCCAACCGCCCAGCACGATCCCGTAGATGCCCAGGCCGGAGCACGCCAGCACGAGCAGCACCGCGACCGGCAGGTCCGTGAGCTGCAACGGCGTCTTCTGGCCGAACATGGAGACGTTCGGGCCGAGCGGCATGATCGCGAAGGCGGTGAAGGCGCACACCGTCGAGATGACCGGGGCGATGAAGAACACCGCCTTGTCGGCCAGCTTCGGCATGATGTCTTCCTTGAACGCCAGCTTCAGGCCGTCCGCGAGAGACTGGAGCAGACCGATCGGGCCGACCCGGTTCGGGCCGGGCCGGTGCTGCATCCGACCGACGACCTTGCGCTCGTACCAGATCGTGAAGAGCGTCATCACGACCAGGAACGCGAAGATGCCGACGACCTTGATGAGGATGATCCACCACACGTCGTGGCCGAAGTCCTCCAGTTTCGGGCTGTCCGCGAGGATCACTGCGCCCCTCCAGCACTGATGTTGACCACGTCACCGGCGACCGTGCCCAGCGTGCGGTGCACGGTGGAGCCGGGCGAGTTCGTCGGCACCCAGACCACGTGGTCCGGCATGTGCGTGACCTGCAGCGGCAGCGTGATCGCACCGGTGCCGGTCCCCACGGTCACCGACTCGGTCGCGCCGATGGCGTCCGCGGTGGCCTGCGAGAGCCGGGCGACGGGCGTGCGCGCCGTACCACCCAGGTGGTCGTCGCCGTCGAGCATCGCGCCGAGGTCGACCAGCATCCGCCAGCTCGCCAGCACCGCCTGGCCCCGACCGGGGGACAGCGGCTCCTCCGGGCGGACCCGGGGGGCGGACGGCCGGGTCGTGACGGCCGGCAGCTGACCGAGCTCCTTGCGCAGCGCGGCCACCTCCCCGCCCAGGGTCACGCCCAGCTCGGCGGCGATCGCGGACAACACCCGCGCGTCGGGCATGGTGCCCGGGCTGAGGACCTGGTCGAAGGTGCGGACCCGGCCCTCCCAGTTCAGGAAGGAGCCGGCCTTCTCGACGGTCGCCGCGACCGGGAAGATCACGTCGGCCCGCCGGGCCACCGCGCTCATCCGCAGTTCGAGGGAGACCAGGAAGCCCACGCTGTCCAGCGCGGCCTCGGCACCCCTGACGTCGGCCAGGTCGTGCGGGTCGACACCCGCGACGACCAGCGCCTCGACGTCACCGGACGCGGCGGCGGCGAGGATGCCCGCCGTGTCGCGGCCCGGGGTGGACGGCAGGGACTCCACGCCCCAGCGCTCGGCCAGCTGGGCGCGGGCGGACAGGTCGTCCACCACCCGGCCGCCGGGCAGCAGGTTCGGCAGGCAGCCGGCGTCGATCGCGCCCCGGTCGCCGGCCCGGCGCGGCACCCACGCGAGCTTCGCGCCGGTGGCCTCCGCCAGGGCGACGGCCGCGCTGAGCGCGCCCGGCACCGTGGCCAGCCGCTCGCCGACCAGCAGGATCGCGCCCGGCTCGCGGAGGGCGAGGCGCGCGGCCTCGACCGCCGGGGAGGCGCCGGCGATGGGCTCGCCGCCGATCAGGGCGTCGAGGACCTCGGACTCGGTACCGGGGGCGGCGGGGATCAGCGTGCCGCTGGTCTTCGTCACCGAACCGGTCGCGAACGGCTGGACCGAGAACACCCGCACGCCGTGCTTCACCGACGACTTGCGCAGTCGGAGGAACAGGATCGGGCACTCCTCCTCGGGCTCCAGGCCCGCGAGGACGACCGCCGGGGCGGCCTCGATGTCCAGGTAGCTCGCGGAACCCTCGGCCGCGACGGCGGCGGCCAGGAAGTCGGCCTCCTCCGCGGAGTGCGGCCGGGCCCGGAAGTCGATGTCGTTGGTGCCCAGGGCGACCCGGGCGAACTTCGCGTACGCGTAGGCGTCCTCGACGGTCAGCCGGCCGCCGGTGAGCACGCCGGCCTTCCTGCCGCGCAGGCCGTCGGCCGCGAACCGCAGCGCCTCGGACCACGACGCCTTGCGGAACTCGCCGGTCTCCTTGTCGCGGATCAGCGGGTCGGTGAGCCGGTCGAACGCGTTGACGTACTGGAAGCCCCAGCGGCCCTTGTCGCAGCTCCACTCCTCGTTGACCTGCGTGTCGTCACCCGCGAGGCGGCGCATGACCTTGCCCCGCCGGGAGTCGGTGCGCAGGTCGCAGCCGGCGGCGCAGTGCTCGCAGGCGCTCGGCGTGGAGACCAGGTCGAACGGGCGGGCCCGGAACCGGTACTGGGCGCCGGTCAGCGCGCCCACCGGGCAGATCTGCACGGTGTTGCCGGAGAAGTAGGAGTTGAACGGCTCCCCCTCGGCGACACCGATCTGCTCGGACGCGCCGCGCTCCATCAGGTCGATGAACGGGTCGCCGGCGATCTCCTCGGAGAACCGGGTGCAGCGCTGGCAGAGGATGCAGCGCTCGCGGTCCAGGAGCACCTGGGACGAGATCGGCAGCGGCTTGCGGAACTCCCGCTTGACCTCGGAGAACCGGGCCTCGGTCCGGCCGGCCGTCATGGCCTGGTTCTGCAGGGGGCACTCGCCGCCCTTGTCGCAGACCGGGCAGTCCAGCGGGTGGTTCAGGAGCAGGAACTCCATGATCCCGGCCTGGGCCTTCTCGGCCACCTGCGAGGTGTGCTGGGTCTTGACGACCATGCCGTCGGCGCAGGTCTGGGTGCAGGAGGCGACCGGCTTGCGCTGGCCCTCCACGTCGACCAGACACTGCCGACAGGCACCGGCCGGCTCGAGCAGCGGGTGGTCGCAGAACCGGGGGATGTCGATGCCCAGCTGCTCGGCGGCCCGGATGACCAGCGTGCCCTTGGGGACGCTGACCTCGATGCCGTCGATCGTGAGGGTTACCTTGTCGGTCATATCAGTGCGCCCCTACGAGTTCGGGCTTCAACATCGGAGCCTTGCGACCCTCGATGTAGTCGAGGTAGTCCTGCTCGAACCACTTGATCGACGAGGTGACCGAGCTGGTCGCGCCGTCGCCCAGGCCGCAGAAGGACCGGCCGAGCAGGTTGTCACACGCGTCGAGCAGGGTGTCGAGGTCCTTCTTGACGCCCTGACCGGCCAGAATGCGGTGCAGGATCTGGATCATCCAGTAGTTGCCCTCGCGGCACGGCGTGCACTTGCCGCACGACTCGTGGGCGTAGAACTTGATCCACCGGTACGTCGCGTACACGGGGCAGTCCTGCTGGCTGAACAGCTGGGTGGCCGTGGTGCCGAGCATCGAGCCCTGCGCGCCCACGCCCTCGAAGTCCAGCGGCATGTCCAGGTGGTCGGCGGTGAGCAGCGGGGTCGAGGAACCGCCCGGGGTCCAGAACCGCAGCTGGTGGCCGTCCTGCATGCCGCCGGCCAGCTCGATCAGCTCGCGGAGCGTGATGCCCATCCCGCACTCGTACTGGCCCGGGTTCTTGATCCGGCCGGAGAGCGAGTAGATCATCGGGCCGGAGGACTTCTCCGTACCCATCGACTTCCACCAGTCCGCGCCGCCCAGCACGATGTAGGGCACGCTGGCGATGGTGCCGACGTTGTTGATGACCGTGGGCTTCGAGTAGAGGCCGTGGGTCGCCGGGAACGGCGGGCGCAGCCGGGGCTGGCCCCGGAAGCCCTCGAGGGAGTCGAGCAGCGCCGTCTCCTCGCCGCAGATGTACGCGCCCGCGCCGGAGTGGATCACCAGGTCCAGGTTGTACCCCGAGCCGAGGATGTTGCGCCCCAGGTAACCCCGGGTGTACGCCTCCTGCACGGCCGCCCGCAGCCGACGCGCCGCCTGCACGGCCTCGCCCCGGATGTAGATGGCGGCGAAGTTGGCCCGGATCGCGTACGAGGAGATGATGACGCCCTCGATCAGCGAGTGCGGGTCGTGCGACATGAGCGGCAGGTCCTTGCAGGTGCCCGGCTCGCCCTCGTCGGCGTTGACCACGAGGTAGTGCGGCTTGCCGTCACCCTGCGGGATGAAGCCCCACTTCATGCCGGTGGGGAAGCCCGCGCCGCCCCGGCCGCGCAGCCCGGAGTCCTTGACGAGCTGGATCAGGTCGTCGGGCTCGGCCTTGAGGGCCTTGCGCAGGGCCGCGTAGCCGTCGAGGCGCTCGTAGGTGGCGAGCTTCCAGGCGTCCGGCGACAGCCAGCGCTTGGTCAGCACCGGGGTGAGCTTGTGGATGGGCCCGCTCATGCCTTTGCCTCCTTACGCGCGATCGGGGTGTTCGGGTCGAACCCGGGCACCGCGACGCCGTTGTCCGCCGCGAGCCTCGCGCCGGCCAGGGTGGGGTCGCCCGCCACGCCCTCGGCGACCGCGCCGGGCCGCTCGTCGGGGAAGCCGGCCAGCTGCAGCTGGATCTCGCGGAACGAGCAGAGCCGGGGCGCCCGGGAGGGTACCGGGACCTCGCCGCTCTGGAGCTGCTTCACGATCTCCAGGGCGTCAGCGGCCTGGGTACCGTCGAAGAAGTCGTAGTTGACCGTCATGACCGGCGCGTAGTCGCACGCGGCCAGGCACTCGGCGTGCTCCAGGGTGATCTTGCCGTCGGAGGTGGTCTCCTCGTGCCCGACACCCAGGTACTCGCTCAGCGCCTCGTAGGCCTTCTGGCCGCCCATCCGGTCGCACATGGTGTTCGTGCACACGCTGACCAGCCAGTCGCCCGTGGGCTTGCGCTTGTACATCGTGTAGAACGTCGCCACGGCGTTGACCTGCGCCTTGGTGATCCCGAGCTGGTCGGCGCAGAAGCCGATCCCCTCGGGCGTGATGTAGCCGTCCTCGGCCTGCACCAGGTGCAGCAGCGGCAGGAGAGCCGACCGGGAGTGCCCCTCGGGGTACCGGGCGATGATCTCCTTCGCCCGGACGAAGGTCTCTTCGGAGAAAGCCATTAGCGGTCACACCCACCCATCACGGGGTCCAGTGAGGCCCCGCCTGCGATTACGTCTGCCAGCAGTCCGCCCTCGGCCATGGCCGGGATCGCCTGCAGGTTGATGAAGCTCGGCTCCCGGAAGTGCACCCGGTACGGCCGGGTGCCACCACTGGACACCGCGTGCACGCCGAGCGTCCCGCGCGGGGCCTCGATCTCGGTGAACACCTGCCCGGCGGGGACCCGGAAGCCCTCGGTGACGAGCTTGAAGTGGTGGATCAGGGACTCCATGGACTGGCCCATAATGTTCGCGACGTGCTCCAGGGAGTTGCCCAGGCCGTCGCCGCCCATCGCGAGCTGCGCGGGCCAGGCGATCTTCTTGTCCGCGACCATGATCGGGCCGGGCTCCAGGCGGTCGAGCGCCTGCTGGACGATCTTCAGCGACTCGCGCATCTCGCCGAGCCGGACCTGGTAGCGGGCCCACACGTCGCCGTCCGGGTGGGTCGGGACCTCGAAGTCGTAGGTCTCGTAGCCGGAGTACGGCATCGTCTTGCGCAGGTCCCACGCGAGGCCGGCGCTGCGGAGTACCGGGCCGGTGATGCCGAGCGCGACGCACCCGGCCGCGTCGAGGTACGCGACGCCCTGGGTGCGCGACTGCCAGATCGGGCTGCCGGAGAGCAGGTCCTCGTACATGTTGATCCGGTCGGGCATCCAGCCGAGGAATTCCTTGATCTTCGCGATCGCCTCGTCCGGCACGTCCTGCGCGACGCCGCCCGGGCGCACGTAGGCCATGTTCATCCGCAGCCCGGAGCACATCTCGAAGATGTCCAGGATGTACTCGCGCTCGCGGAACCCGTAGATCATCATGGACAGCGCGCCGAGCTCCATGCCCGTCGTCGCCAGCCAGACCAGGTGCGAGGAGATCCGGTTGAGCTCCATCATCAGGATCCGGATCACGTTGACGCGGTCCGGGATCTGCTCCTCGATGCCCAGCAGCTTCTCCACCGCCAGGCAGTAGCCCGTCTCGTTGAAGATCGGGGCCAGGTAGTCCATCCGGGTGACGAACGTCGTGCCCTGGGTCCAGGTCCGGTATTCGAGGTTCTTCTCGATGCCGGTGTGCAGGTAGCCCACGACGGTGCGCGCGTCGGTGACGGTCTCGCCCTCAAGCTCCAGGACGAGCCGGAGCACGCCGTGCGTCGACGGGTGCTGCGGACCCATGTTGACGACGATCTTCTCGTCGTGGATCGGGTCGTCGCCGCCGAGGACGGCGTCCCAGTCGCCACCGGTGACGGTGAAGACCCGCCCCTCGGTGGTCTCCCGTGCGTCTGCGTAGGTGTCGGTCACTTGTACGCCCTCCGCTGGTCCGGCGGAGGAATTTCCGCGCCCTTGTACTCGACCGGCACGCCGCCGAGCGGGTAGTCCTTGCGCTGGGGGTGGCCCTCCCAGTCGTCCGGCATCAGGATCCGGGTCAGGCCCGGGTGGCCCTCGAAGTCGATGCCGAACATGTCGAACGTCTCCCGCTCCTGCCAGTCGGCGGTCGGGTAGATCGACGTGACGCTCGGCAGCTTCGCGTTCTCGGCCGTGACGGCGGCTTCGAGCCGGATCCGGCGCCGGTACGTCATCGAGGTCAGGTGGTAGACCACGTGCAGCCGGCGCGGGTCGTCGGCGGCGTCGAGGTAGTCCACCCCGGACACCGAGGAGCACATCTCGTAGCGGAGCGCCGCGTCGTCCCGCAGGATCCGGGCGACGTCGAGGATCCGGTCCGCCTTGACGTGCAGGGTCAGCTCGCCCCGGTCCACGACGACCATCTCGATCGCGTCGTGGAACTCCGGGAACGCTTCCTCCAGCGCGTCGGTGACCTCGTCGAAGTACCCGCCGTAGGGCTTCTCCGTGGCGACCGTGACCGGGCGGCGGCGGACGAGGCCGCCGTAGCCGGAGACGTCACCGGTGCCGGAGACGCCGAAGGCGCCCTTGGCGACAGTGGTGGTGCCAAGCTCGCGTTCGGTCACAGCCCGGCCCTCTCCTTCATCCAGTTCTCGATGCGGAGCTGCTCCTCGGTCCCGGCGGCCACGGCCTCGGTCCACTGCTTCTTCTTGGCCTTGTTGAACCGGTAGCTCGACGGCATCGACCCGACCTTGACGATCGGGGCCGGCTGCGCGGCCAGGATCTGGCGGCGCTTCTCGCCGAGCGGCTCGTGCATGACCTTCTCGTGCAGCTTGAGGATCGCGTCCATCAGCATCTCGGGGCGCGGAGGGCAGCCCGGCAGGTACATGTCGACCGGCACGATGTGGTCGACGCCCTGCACGATCGCGTAGTTGTTGAACATGCCGCCGCTCGACGCGCAGACGCCCATGGAGAGCACCCAGCGGGGCTCCGGCATCTGGTCGTAGATCTGGCGAAGGACCGGGGCCATCTTCTGGCTCACCCGGCCCGCGACGATCATCAGGTCCGCCTGGCGGGGGCTGGCCCGGAAGACCTCCATGCCGAACCGGCCGAGGTCGTACCGCGCGCCGCCCGACGCCATCATCTCGATGGCGCAACAGGCGAGCCCGAACGTCGCCGGCCAGAAGCTCGACTTGCGGGTCCAGTTGACCAGCTTCTCGACCGAGGTCAGGAGGACCCCTGCCGGAAGCTTCTCTTCGATGCCCATGTCAGTCCCAATCCAGCCCGCCGCGACGCCACACGTAGGCGTACGCGACGAAGACCGTGCCGATGAACAGAACCATCTCGACGAACCCGAAGAGGCCGAGCGCGTTGAAGGACACGGCCCACGGGTACAGGAAGATGATCTCGATGTCGAAGACGATGAACAGCATCGCGGTCAGGTAGAACTTGACCGGGAACTTGCCACCGCCGGCACCCTGCGGGGTGGGCTCGATGCCGCACTCGTAGGCGTCGAGCTTCGCGCGGTTGTACCGGCGTGGGCCGGTCATCGGCGCAGACGCGACGGAGAAGAGCGCGAAACCGAACGCGAGGGCGATCAACCCCACGATGGGTATGTATGGGGAGAGCGACATACGCTATCCGCCTTCCTCTCCGTCCAGAAACCTGATAACCCTAATGTGTACGTTTGACCCGCTAGACAGCGGGGGCGATCCTGGTCAGCCCGTTGATGATCTTGTCCATCGCGTCGCCGCCGCGCGGGTCGGTCAGATTCGCGAGCAGCTTGAGGACGAACTTCATCAACGTCGGGTGCGGCATACCGTGCCTCGTGGCGATCTTCATGATCTGCGGGTTGCCGATCATCTTCACGAACACGCCGCCGAGCCGGTAGTAGCCGCCGTAGCGCAGCTTGAGCTCCTGCGGGTACAGCCGCAGCGCCCGCTCGCGCTCGGGGGTGGTGCCCCGGGCCAGCGCCTGCACCGCGATCTCCGCGGCCAGCACGCCGGACTCCATCGCGTACGCGATGCCCTCGCCGTTGAAGGGGTTCACCATGCCGCCGGAGTCACCGACGAGCATCACGCCCCGGGTGTAGTGCGGCACCCGGTTGAAGCCCATGGGCAGCGCCGCGCCCAGGATCTTGCCGTCGGCGTTCTCCTCGCGCAGGCCCCACTCCTCGGGAGTGTTGTCGAGCCAGTCGGTGAGCATCTGCCGGTAGTCCGTCTTGCCGAACGCGGAGCTGCTGTTCAGCACGCCCAGGCCGACGTTGACCCGGCCGTCGCCCATGCCGAAGATCCAGCCGTAGCCGGGGAGCAGCTTGTCGCCGCCCTCCTTGCTGCGGAGTTCCAGCCACGACTCCAGGTACTCGTCGTCGTGCTTGAGCTCGGACTTGTAGTACCGCCGGACGGCCACCCCGATCGGGCGGTCCTCACGCTTGGTGAGCCCCATCGACAGCGGGAAGCGGCCGGAGACCCCGTCGGCGGCGATGACGATCGGCGCCCGGTACTCCTTGGGCTCCTTGCCCGGGCCGGTCGCCTTCACGCCGATCACCCGGCCGGCCGCGTCCAGGATCGGGCCCTGCACGTTCGTGTTGGTGATCAGCCGCGCGCCGGCCTCGACCGCCCGCTTCGCCAGGATGTCGTCGAAGTCCATCCGGGTCCGGGTCAGGCCGTAGTTCGGGAAGCTCTCCAGGTCGGGCCAGTCGAGTTCGAGGCGCATGCCGCCGCCGATCACCCGCAGGCCCTTGTTCTTCAGCCAGCCCGGGGCCTCGATGTCGACGCCCATCCGGATCAGCTGCTTGACCGCGCGCGGGGTCAGGCCGTCGCCGCAGACCTTCTCGCGGGGGAACTCGGTCTTCTCCAGGAGGAGCACGTTCGCGCCGTGCGCGGCGAGGTGGTGGGCTGCGGCCGAGCCTCCGGGGCCGGCTCCCACAACGATGACATCCGCTTCATCAGCGGAATCGCTGGCATGCGGCACTGTCACGACCCTGGCCTCTCCTGTGTGCGCTCCACGTATTCCCGGTCCCACCGAGATTGTGAAGACTTTCACGAGCCCTATCGCGTGCAGTCTAAGGCCGCCGCCATCCCCCCGGCGGGTTAGGCGAGCCTAACTCCACTGACGGCGGCTTGTACCTTTTGTACCCTATTTTCGGGGCCGCGCGCGGGCTTTCAGGCGCGAACGGCCCGGTGCAACGCCGAGATGCCACCCGTCATGTTGCGCCATGCGACGTTTTTCCACCCATTGACACCGATGCGTTCCGCCCACTCCGCCTGACTGGGCCAGGCCCGGATGGACTCGGCCAGGTAGACGTAGGCGTCCGGGTTGCTGCTGACCCGGCTCGCGACCGCCGGAAGAGCCTTCATCAGGTACTCCAGATACACGGTCCGGAACACCGGGTTCGTCGGCCGGCTGAACTCGCACACCACGAGGCGCCCGCCCGGCTTCGTCACTCGGGCCATCTCCCGCAGCGCCGCGTCGGGGTCGTGCACGTTGCGGATCGCGTAGGAGATCGTCACCGCGTCGAAGCTGGCGTCCGCGAACGGCAGGGCCAACGCGTCGCCGGCCAACAGGGGCACGCCCCGGTTCCGGCCCTCGCGGAGCATTCCGACGGAGATGTCCGCGCCGACCACATAGGCACCACTTCGGGCGAGTTCCTCAGTCGACACACCCGTTCCCGCGCCCAGATCGAGGCACCGCTCGCCCGGTTTGAGGTCAAGTGCCTGTCGGGTTGCCCGTCGCCAGGCCCGATCCTGGCCGAAGGACAGTACGGTATTGGTCAGGTCATACCGCCGGGCCACGCCGTCGAACATCTCGGCTACCTCGTGCGGCTGCTTGTCCAGCGAAGCTCGCGTCACGCCCTGCACTCTACGTGTGCCGCCTGCAGCGCTGACTCGCCGATGGTCAACAATGGCTGCTAAAGCCGCGTGCGGCGACCCGGTATGCGGGGGAATGGTTGAAGGAGTGTGACGGACCGTGACCCAGTCAGCGCATGACCCCGCCTCCGGCGCGGAAACGCCGGAGGAGCTGTCGACGCTGCACAACGCCCGGCCGGCCACCCTCGCGGACCTGTCCGCGACGGATCCGGCCAGGCCCGTCCGCCGGTCCGTGCGGCCCGGCCAGGGCATCCACGGCCAGAGTTCCGAGCTGCCGCCGGACATGCGGCAGATCTCGGCCAGCGCGTCGGTGCGGCCCGTGCCGGACACCCCCGCGCGGAACTACCCCGTGATCGGGGGCGGCGAGTCGCTGTCCTCCGCCGACGCGGGCATCCCCGGGCCGGTCCAGCCCGCGCCGGCCGGTTACTCCGCGTTGCCCGGCGGGGCGTTCGGCGGGGATGTGCCCGGGGGCACGGCCAGTGGGCATGTGCCCGGTGGGGCCTCGTTCAGTAGCGGTGGGTCCTCGTTCGGCGGAGCCGGCACGTTCGGCGGGGCCGCCCCGGGGGGCGGTTTCGGTGGGGGTGCTCCGGGTGGGGCGCAGGACGCGGGCGGCGCGTCGGCCTTCGGCGGATCGACCCCGGGCGGTTTCGGCGGCTCGGCTCCGTCCGGCTTCGGCGGTTCCGCGCCAGGCGGCGACCCTGGTTACGGCGGCGCCGGTTCAGACCAGAGCGGAACACCTTTCGGGGGTACCGGGGCACCCGCGTCCCCGCCCCCCGCGCAACCCCCGCTCCCCAAGCCCGACGAGAGCCCGACGATGATCCTGCCGATCATCGGGGCCGTCAAGCCGCTCACCGTCCGCCGGGTCCTCGCGGGCGCGGTCGGCGTCATCGCCCTGATCGTCGCCGGGCTGCTCGTGCTCAACGTGATGATCCCGGAGGAGAAGGACGCCCGGAAGCCGACGCCGGCCCAGCCGGTCGCGCAGACCCTGCCGCCGGCCCCGTCCCCCACCCCGACGGCCGTGAAGCACAAGCCGGTCACCGAGCTGTGCACGAAGCTCGACACGGCCCCGGTCAAGGGGCTGTACCCGACGGTCGGGGCGGGCGCGCCCTCCGGCCTGACCTGCACGGCGGCCCTGGAGTTCAAGCCTCCGGCCGGTACGCCGCCGAAGCCGCCCCAGCACCGGAGCGGCAGCCTGGCGGGCACGGCCACGTACTTCCCGAGCGGCGCCGAGGCGGTCACCGCGTACGGCGCGAAGCTCACCGAGCCGTCGACCACGCTGCTGACCACGGTGGGGTCCCAGGCGGGCATGGTCACCGTGCCGGCCGGCAAAACCGTCACTGTGACCGTGCACGTCCTCGACGACAACGTGCTGCTCAGCTTCGTGCTGGTCGCCAACCGCGAGGACAAGGACTGGACGGCGCCCGAGATCGAGCAGCTCCGGGGCATCGCCACCCAGGTCGCGACGGGCACCCTCGCCAAGCTCTAGCCGAGCCCTTAGCCTCGCGGAGTGCCACACCGCCACTCCGCGCTCAACGCCCGCGTCCTCACCGCCCTGGTCGGCGCGGCGATCTACTACTTCGTGACCCGGTACTGCCTGGAAGGCGTGCCCCGGCTGCCGACCTGGGCTGAGGCCGGCCGGGTCACGGCCCTCCTCGTCGCGGCGCACCTCGTCCACGTCGCCGCCCAGATGCTGGGCCTGCTCGTCAGCTGGATCCGGCCCTATCGGCTGGTCGTGGGAATGGGGACGTCCCGCGACATCTGGATCGGTCCGGTGCTCCTCACGTTGTGCCGGTGGCCGGTCGCGCTGCAGGTCGGCTGGATCCTCCCCGCGTCGGCGAGCCGTTGGCGGAACTGGCTCCCGTACGCGGTGCCGGTCCTCGTCTTCACGGTGCTGGGCGTGGCGGCCGTGGCCACAGCGCCGGAATCTCCAGGGTCACCGGAGATCTGGGCCCCGTGGGCGGAGCCGCCCGTGCCGCCCTGGCCGGACGCGCACCGGGACTGGTCGGTGTCGACGATCGGCGTGTGCGTGGTGGTGCTGCACTGGCTGACCATCGGTTGGCCCTCCGTCGTCGACCGCCCGGTGGTGAACGCGTGGTACTTCCGGGCGGGGTTGAGACGGCAGCATCCCTTCCTTCAGCCGGACCACCGGAACTCGGCCGAGGGTCTGCTGTGGTTGCGCTACCAGACCGGGGAGCGGGCCCATCAGATCCAGTCGATCATCGACCAACTGCTCGCCCTGGCCCCCGGGCCCGAGGTCGCGAGCTTCCTCGGTGTGCAGCGCTCAGCCTACGACGGGAACGCCCCCGCGACGGCGGTGGCCATGGCGGAACACCTGGACCGGTACCCGGAAAGTGCTGGGGCCTTCGGCTTGAATTCGATGCTGTGCTACGCCGTCGGGGAGGCGCTGGCCTGCGGGGAAGCGGTCCCGCCGGACCTCGTCACCCGGGCCCGGACTGCCCTTCCGGAGGTGGTCGCCCACCTCCCGGTGGCCAACGCGAAGACGATGGCCGCTGTCTGGGCCCTCGTCGACGGCGATCCGGGCGCGGCGGTGGCGCTCGCGCGGGCCGCCGCGCGACACGCACCGAACCGGAGGATCCGGGTCCGGGCGCGCCTGGCCGAGGTGCTGGCGCTGATCGAGCTGGACCGCCCCGAGCAGGCCACCCGGCTGCTGGCCGCCATCCGTCCCCACCTGGATGAACGCTCCGCCCTGACCTTCGCGGACCAGCGCCTCGCCGCATGACCGGCCCACTGCGACGCGAAGGGCCCCGGGAACATCCCGGGGCCCTTCGCGTCGGTGCGGGTGTTACTTCGTGGCCGTAGCGGTCACGATCGCGCTGTTGTTGCCGTCGACCGGGTCCGGCAGGGTGCCGGTGACCGTGTTGGTGCTGCTCACCCCGGCCACCTCCTGCGAGAACCGCAGGGACAGCGCCAGGTCGTAGCTCTCGCCGCCGACCAGCGTGGGCAGGGTGCACTCGTAGCTGACCTTGCTGACGATCGTGTGGCACGGCTTCGGCGGGGTGGCGAACTTCGTGCCCTCCGGAGCGGTGACGATGATCTTCGAGGTCTTGGGGCTGGCCCACGCGCCCTTGTTGGTGACGGTGACCGTGTAGTTGACGACCTCGCCGACCTTGCCGGTGACGGTGGCCCCGGCGAGCGCCAGGTCCGCGTACGGCGAACCGGTGGTCAGCGTGAACCGGGCCGAGTTGTCGACCTTGTCCCCGTCGACCTGCTTGGCGGCGACCTTGGCCTTCTTCACCACGGCGCCCCGGGCGGTGCCGGCCTCGGGCTGGAAGTCGCCGTACGGGCCGACCTGCACGGTGGCCGCGCCCAGGTTCGTGTTCGGGGTGGCGTCGGCGGTCGCCTGGACCCGCAGGCCGAGGGCCAGGGTGTCGAAGCTCGCGCCGGGCGCCAGGACGATCGGCCGCTCGGTGCCGTCGGTGTCGAGGTACGACGACCAGGCGCACACGGCCGACCGCTTGTTCGTGTACGAGCAGCCGCGCACCTCCTCGCTGAACACGACGTGCTCGGGGAGGGTCAGCGCCAGGGACAGGCCCGCGCCGGTCTGGGTGCCGTTGTTGTCCACGGCGATCCACAGGTCGCTCGGGACGCCCGGGGCCAGGCCGCCGACGTTGCCGACGAGGACGCCGTAGTCGATGGTCGAGGCGGTCAGGTCGACGCTGTACGTGGTGGAGTTGTCGCCCTTGTGGGCCACGTCCTCGCGGTAGTCCGAGCTGATCGACACCGTGAGCTTGCCGGCGCGGCCGAGGGGCGCGTCGGGGCTGACCGGGCGGAGGTTCACGCCCAGGGTGCTGTCGAGGTAGCCGGGCTCCAGCTCGCCGAGGTCGCAGACGTACGCGGTGCGGTCGCCGGTGCACGGCCAGCCGGGGAGGTCCGCGACGACGTTCGGGCCGAGCTTGGACATGTCGAACACGACCTTGGTGTGGGTCGCGGTCGAGCCGCCCTTGTTCTGTACCTCCACGAAGAAGGTCTTGCCGGTGGAGTCGACCGCGATCTGCCGGGCCTTGATGTCCACGGCGAGATCGGCCGGGGTGACCTTGGCGTGCGCCGCGGTGCCGAGGCCGAGAGTGAGGGTGCTGGCTGCGAGCGTCGTGAGAGCCGCGCCTGCGAGGAAACGCTTCATGGATCCACCGAGGGTGAGTGATGGATGGAACTCCGAGGGACCATACAGGCCGCCACTCCCCGTTACTACCGGGCAAAAGAACCCCCGCCGGTCAAACGACCGACGGGGGCCCACAAACCGTTGCGCAAGTGTTACTGGAGGACCGTCAGCTGCCGGTCGACGTTGGTGATCGAGGAGAAGTGCGACGTCACGCGCTCGTCGGTCGGGTCGTCGGCGGGGGTCCAGTGCACGTTGAGGTGCCGGTAGAGGGTGTCGCGCTGGGCCGGGATCCGGTCGGCGGTCCGGATCATCCACACCAGGTCGTGCAGGTTGGACCGGTGCTTCGCGCCCGCCGAGGAGATCACGTTCTCCTCGAGCATGATGCTGCCGAGGTCGTCGACGCCCATGTGCAGGGACAGCTGGCCGGCGTCCTTGCCCGTGGTCAGCCACGAGGCCTGCAGGTGGTTGATGTTGTCGAAGAACAACCGGGCGACGGCGATCAGGCGCAGGTACTCCAGCATGGTCGCCTGGGTGCGGCCCTTGAGGTGGTTGTTCTCCGGCTGGTACGTCCACGGGATGAAGGACCGGAAGCCGCCGGTCTCGTCCTGGAGGTCCCGGATCATGGTCATGTGCTCGATGCGCTCGGCGTTCGTCTCGCCGGTACCCATCATCATGGTGGCCGTGGACTCGATGCCCTGCCGGTGCGCGATGCCCATCACTTCCAGCCAGCGGGCGCCGGACTCCTTGAGCGGGGCGATGGCCTTGCGCGGCCGGTCGGGGAGCATCTCGGCCCCGGCGCCCGCGATGGAGGCGAGCCCGGCCGCGTGGATCCGCCGGATGGCCTCCTCCAGGCTGACGCCGGACACCTTGGCCATGTGCAGGACCTCGGACGGGCCGATCGAGTGGATCACCAGGTCGGGGTATGCCGTGGAGACCGCGCCGAACAGCTCCTCGTAGTACTCCACGCCGTAGTCGGGGTGGTGGCCGCCCTGGAGCATGACCTGGGTGGCACCGAGCTCGACGGCCTCGGCGCAGCGCCGGAGGATCTCGGCGGTGTCGTGCGTCCAGCCCTCGGCGTGCTTGGGCGCGCGGTAGAACGCGCAGAACTTGCACGCGGTGACGCACACGTTCGTGTAGTTGATGTTGCGGTCGATGAGGTAGGTGACGATCCCTTCCGGGTACCGCCGCCGGCGCACCGTGTCCGCCGCCTCGCCCAGCGCGTGGAACGGCGCCTCCGTGTAGAGCAGCAGCGCCTCCTCCGGGCTGATCCGGCCCCCGTCAGCGGCACGCTGCAGAATCTCGCTGATCTCCACGCTCATGTCCCCGAGGTTACCTCTCGGTCGGCGCGCGGAGCCGGGCACCTTGGGCACCCGGCTGCCACGTCACAGCCTCACGCGTCGTAGTCGACGACCACCCGGTCGGTGACCGGGGACGACTGGCAGGTCAGGACGAAGCCGGCGGCGACCTCGTCGGGTTCCAGGGCGTAGTTGCGGGCCATCCGGACCTCGCCCTCGACGACCTTCGCCTTGCAGGTGGAGCACACCCCGCCCTTGCAGGCGTAGGGCAGTTCGGAGCGGACCTTCAGGGCCGCGTCCAGCACCTTCTCGTCGCGGCGCATGCCGAAGCTGGTCGCCCGGCCGTCCAGCAGGATGGTCACGTCGGCCTCGTGGGCGTCGGCCTCCGTGGGCGCCGTCGCGGGGGCGTCGTCGGCGTAGAACAGCTCGGAGTGTACGAGGGAGCCGTCCAGCAGCGTCTGGGCCGCGACGACCATGCCGTACGGGCCGCAGAGGAAGTACTCGTCCGCCTCGGGCGCGAACGCCGCCAGGAGCCGGGGCAGCCGGTCGGCGTCGATCCGGCCCGACAGCAGCTCGGCGTCCTGGGGCTCGCGGGACAGCACGTGCACGAGCTGCACCCGGCTCGGGTAGCGGTCCTTCAGGTCCGCCAGCTCCTCCAGGAACATGACCGACCGCGCGTACCGGTTGCCGAACAGCACCGTCCACTCGCTGTCCGGCTCGGCGGCCAGGCCCGTGGCCAGCAACGACAGCACCGGGGTGATGCCGGAACCGGCGACGACCGCCACGTACCGGCGCGCGCGCCCGGCCGCGAACTCCGTCGTGAAGTGCCCGATCGGCGGCATGACCTCGACGGTGTGGCCGGCGTCGAGCGCCCCGTTGGCGTAGGTGGAGAAGGCGCCGCCGGGCACCTGCTTCACGCCGACCCGGAGCACCCCGTCGCGGGCCAGCTCGGCGGGGGTGGAGCAGATCGAGTAGCTGCGCCGGATGTCCTCGCCGCCGGACAGCAGCCGCACGGTGAGGTGCTGGCCGGGGCGGAAGGCGTAGGTGGCGCGCAGGTCGTCGGGTACCAGGAAGGAGACCGCCACCGCGTCCTCGGTGAGCTGGTCCACGGCCTGGACGGTCAGCGGGTGGAAGACCGGACGGCGCCGGGCCGGCTTGCTCAGGGTGACGGTCACTTCTAAATCGCCTTAAAGTGGTCGAAGGGGTCGCCGCACGCCCGGCAGCTCCACAGGGACTTGCAGGCCGTCGAGCCGAACCGGCTCAGTTCCCGGGTGTCCGGGGAGCCGCAGCTCGGGCAGCGGACGGAGATGCTCAGGGTCACGGTGCCGGCGCGGGCCGCGCCCGAGGGCGGGGCGATCCGGGCCTGACGGAGCTTGGCCTGGCCGGACTCCGTGATCCAGTCCGTGGTCCACGCCGGGGCCAGCACGGTGCGGACCTCGACGTCGCGGCCCGGGAGCGCGCGGCGGATGTCCGTGCGGATGGCGTCCATCGCGGGGCAGCCCGAGTAGGTCGGGGTGATGGTCACGACCACGCGGTCGCCGACGACCTCGACGTCCCGCAGGATGCCCAGGTCGTCGATGGTGACGGTCGGGATCTCGGGGTCGGGGACGGCGGCGACGGCGGCCCGCAGTTCGGCCAGCTCGGCGACGGCCCCGGGCGTGCGGGAGGCCCCGGCCGCGCGCCGCTCCCCGCCCCGGGCTGCCCCGGGCGCGACGATCGGCTCCGCGTGGACGGCGTTCACCAGGTCGCCCCCGGGTGCGCGCGGTGCAGCACCTGCATCTCCGCGAGCAGGTAGCTCAGGTGCGTGGTGTGCAGGCCCTGCCGGCCGCCGGTGGGCGCCCAGCCGTCCTCGGGCCGGGTCAGGGTCGCCTCGGCCAGGATCGGCTCGACCGCCGCCAACCACCCGGACCGAAGATCATTACCCTCGAACAGCTCATGGGTGTACGGCCACAGCTCGTCCACCGCCGCCTGGGCCCGCGCGTGCGACTCGTCCGTGCCGTCGCCGAGTCGCAGGGTCCACAGCCGGGCGTGGTCGACGTGGTACGCGACCTCCTTGATCGCCTTGTCCGCGATCTCGTCGCCCCGCATGGCCGTGTACAGCTCGCGCTGGTACGCGGAGAAGAACAGCAGCCGGACGATCGCGTGCGCGAAGTCCCCGTTCGGCAGCTCCACGAGCTGGACGTTCGTGAACTGCCGGTCGGTACGCAGGAAGGCGAGCTCGTCCTCGTGGCCCGTCCGGGACAGGAACATCCGGGCCTGGCCGAGCAGGTCGAGGGCGATGTTGGCCAGGGCCACGTCCTCCTCCAGCTCCGGGCCCCGGGAGGTCCACTCCGCGAGCCGCTGGGCGGCGATCAGCGCGTCGTCGCCGAGGTTGAGGTCACCGGGGCGGGCCAGGGGCACGGAGTCGCCGCAGTCCGGGAGGATCACGTCGGCGCTCACAGGTGGGCCACGCCTTCGGGGACGTCGTAGAAGGTCGGGTGCCGGTACACCTTGTCGGCGGCCGGCTCGAAGAACGCGTCCTTCTCGTCCGGGCTGCTGGCCGTGATCGCGACGGCGGGCACCACCCAGAGGGACACGCCCTCCTGCCGCCGGGTGTACAGGTCGCGCGCGTTACGCAGCGCCAACTCGGCGTCGGGCGCGTGCAGGCTGCCGACGTGGGTGTGCGCCAGCCCGCGCCGGGGCCGGACGAAGACCTCCCACAGGGGCCAGTCTGTCGTGCTCACGCGGGGACTCCTGTCGTCGCTGCGCCCGCCATGGCGAGCTGCTCCTTCTTGGCCTGCTGCTTGCGCGCGTACGCCTCCGCGGCGTCGCGGACCCACTGGCCGCCCTCGTGCGCGGCCTTGCGGTGCGCGATCCGTTCCCGGTTGCACGGGCCGTTGCCCTTGATCACCCGGAACAGCTCGTCGTAGTCGGGCTGGGTGTAGTCGTGCCGGCCCTCGGCCTCGTTCCACACCAGGCCCGGGTCCGGCAGGGTCAGGCCCAGGATCTCGGCCTGCCCGACACACATGTCCACGAACCGCTGGCGCAGCTCGTCGTTGGTGAACCGCTTGACCTTCCAGGCCATCGACTGCGCCGTGTTGGGCGACTCGCCCTCGGGCGGGCCGAACATGGCCAGCGACGGGTACCACCAGCGGTCGACCGCGTCCTGGGCCATCGCCTTCTGCTCGGCGGTGCCGTGCGACAGGACGTGCAGGATCTCGTACCCCTGGCGCTGGTGGAAGGACTCCTCCTTGCACACCCGGATCATCGCCCGCGCGTACGGCCCGTAGGAGGCGCGGCACAGCGGCACCTGGTTGACGATGGCCGCGCCGTCGACCAGCCAGCCGATCGCGCCGACGTCCGCCCAGGTCAGGGTGGGGTAGTTGAAGATCGAGCTGTACTTCTGCCGGCCGTCGATCAGCATGTCCGACATCTCGGCGCGGTCGATGCCGAGCGTCTCGGCCGCCGCGTAGAGATACAGCCCGTGTCCGGCCTCGTCCTGCACCTTGGCGAGCAGGATGGCCTTGCGCTTGAGCGTGGGCGCCCGGGAGATCCAGTTGCCCTCGGGCTGCATGCCGATGATCTCGGAGTGCGCGTGCTGGGCGATCTGCCGGATCAGATTCTTCCGGTACTTCTCCGGCATCCAGTCCCGGGGCTCGATCTTCTGGTCGGCCGCGATGACGGCCATGAAGTAGTCGTCCTCGGAGCCCGTCGGCCGGTCCTGCTGGGCCGCGAGCTGGAGGTCACGTTCCGCGTCGGCCACCTGGTCGAGCAGGCTGCGCGCGCCCGGCTGCTCGGGGGGCTCGGAGAAGTCGTTGCCATACACCCCCCAAGTGTTACACCCACCAACCCACCTGACCAAGTCCTGTAACAGAGTTGGCCCACGGGGTTGGCGTTATCGCGCTCGATGTCCGACTCCGACCCGACCGGGCACGCCGGGACCGGAACGCGCGACAGGCCCGGTCGGGCACAGTCCGGGCGGCCGGCCCGGCGCGCGCACGCGGAGAGCCCCGCCCCCGACAGCGGGAGCGGGGCTCGGTACCCGTCTAAGGGGTTTGTCAGTCGAAGACGAACAGCGGGCCGTCGGCCGGGAGCGCCGGGGCCGCCCCGTGCGCCGCCGCCCGGGCCGCGAACTCCCGCAGCCCCGCGACCTGCCGCGCGCCCAGCGAGAAGTCCAGCGCCCGGAAGTAGCCGGCGAGGGTCGCCGCGTCGAACGGCTCCCAGCGCGCGGCCGACTCGGCCACCTCGTCCAGCTCCGACAGGCACAGGTCCCGGGACCGCAGGAACGCCTCGTGCACGTCCTTGACCAGGCCCGGGTGCGCCTCGGCGAAGTCGCGCCGGACCGCCCAGACGGCGAAGACCATCGGCAGCCCGGTCCAGTCCCGCCACGCCTGGCCCAGGTCGGTGACGTGCAGGCCCTGGGAGGGTGCCTCGTACAGGGCGCGCAGGGCGACGTCGCCGATCACCACGGCCGCCTCGGCGTCGGCGAGCATCGCGTCCAGGTCGGGGGCGGTGCGGGTGTAGGTCGGGGTGACCCCGTACCGGCCGGCGAGCAGCAGCTGGGCGAGCAGTACCCCGGTCCGGCTGGTCGAGCCGAGCGCGACCCGGGCGCCGTCCAGCTCCGCGAGCGGCTTCTTCGACACGATGTTGACCGAGAGCACGGGGCCGTCGCTGCCGACCGCGAGGTCCGGGAGGAGGAGCAGGTCGTCGGCCGCGCGCAGGTACTCCACCAGGCTGATCGGGCCGATGTCGAGCCGGCCGTCGACCAGGCGCTCGTTGAGCTGGTCGGGGCTGTCCTTGTGCAGTTCGACGTCGAGCAGCGCGCCGGTGCGGCCGAGGCCCCAGTAGATCGGCAGACAGTTCAGGAACTGGATGTGGCCGACCCGGGGCCTGCTCGGACTCATGTCGTCCAAGCTACGCCTGCGGTGATCGTGACGGGCGTCACGCAGCCGTGGGGGTGCGCGGGAGCACTCGCGTGTCGCACGGGGAGGGCGGTGCCGCAGCCCGGGCGCGACCGCCGGCCGGGCCCGGCCGGGAAATCCGCGCGCCGACCTGCCCCGACGCGGGTAGGCTGGCACGTTCGTGCGCCCGTCGAAGCCGGGCCCTCCGGGGCCAAGGGCAGTGGGAGATCACCCCCGACGCTGCAAAGGACGTCCCCCCGTGCAGGAAGAGCTGCTCGCCGAACAGGAACACCTCACCAGGTCCCGCGCCGCACTGGAGCGGATGCTGCGGACCGCCGACGAACTCCACACCACCGGCGCGACCGTGGCCGGCGACGCCTACTCGGCGGAGACCCTGGGCCGCGCCATGCGGGACCGGATGAAGCAACTGGCCGTCGACCCGGGTACCCCGCTGTTCTTCGGGCGGTTGGACATGCGGCTCCCGGACCGGCCCGACGCCGAGAGCTGGCACATCGGCCGCCGGCACGTCGTGGACAAGGCCGGCGGGGAACCGCTGGTGCTCGACTGGCGCGCCCCGCTGTGCACCGCCTTCTACCAGGCCAGCGTCGCCGACCCGATGGGCGTCGACCAGCGCCGCCGGTTCGGGTTCGTCAAGGGCGAGCTGACCAGCTTCGAGGACGAGCACATCTCCCGGGGCGAGGAGCTGGGTACGAAGAGCGCCCTGCTCACCGCCGAGATCGAGCGGCCCCGCGTCGGGCCGATGCGCGACATCGTGGCCACCATCCAGCCGGAGCAGGACGTCCTGGTCCGGGCCGAGCTGGGCGAGTCGGTGTGCGTGCAGGGCGCCCCGGGCACGGGGAAGACGGCCGTGGGCCTGCACCGGGCCGCCTACCTGCTCTACGCGCACCGCGAGCGCCTCAAGCGCGCCGGCGTCCTGATCGTCGGGCCGAACCGGGCGTTCCTCGGCTACATCGCGGCCGTGCTGCCGGCGCTGGGCGAGGTGGAGGTGGACCAGTACACGATCGACGACCTGATCGCGCGGCATCCGGTCCGGGCCACCGACCCGCTGGAGGCCGCCGTGCTCAAGCACTCCGCGGCGATGGCCGACGTGCTGGGCCGGCTGCTGTGGACGAAGGTGGTCAGGCCCACCGAGGGGCTGATGATCTCCGACGGGGCGTGGCGGTGGCGGCTGTCGCCGGACGACCTGCGCGCGGCGGTCGCGGAGGTCAGGGGGGCGAACCTCCCCTACGGCATCGGCCGGGAGCGGCTCCGCGCCCGGATCGTCAACCTGCTGCTCCGCCAGGCCGAGGCCCGCTCAGGCGAGTCGCCGTCGGAGTCCTGGCAGCGCACGATGGGCAAGCACTCCCAGGTCAAGGCCGTGCTCGAAGCCTGCTGGCCGGCCGTGACCCCGGAGAGCCTGGTGTGCGAGCTGCTCACCGACCCGCCGGAGGGCTTCGAGGCCGTGGCGTGGGCGAAGCCGCCGAAGAGCCCGAAGTCGGCGAAGTGGTCGGCGGCGGACCTGGTGCTGCTGGACGAGGCGGCCGGGCTGCTCGACCGCGAGGCCAGCTACGGGCACGTCGTCCTCGACGAGGCCCAGGACCTGTCCCCGATGCAGTGCCGGGTGATCGCGCGGCGCAGCGAGCACGCGTCGCTCACCGTGCTCGGCGACCTGGCCCAGGGCACCGCGCCGTGGGCGGCGGCGGACTGGGCCGACAGCCTCGGCCACCTGGGCAAGCCGGGTACGGCCGTGGTGCCGCTGACCACCGGCTTCCGGGTGCCGGAGGCCATCATCGAGCTGGCGAACCGGCTGCTCCCGGCCCTCGACGTCGACGTGCCGGCCGGGGTGTCCATGCGCCGGGACGGTTCGCTGACGGTCACCGCGACCCCCGACGTGGTGGACGCGACGGTGCGGGCGGTGCTGGCCGCGCTGGGGCACGAGGGCTCGGTGGGCGTGATCGCCGCCGACGCGGCGGTGCCCGGCCTGGTCGCGGCGTTGGAGAGCGCCGGGCTGACGGTCGGCGGGCCCGAGGAGGACGAGCGGATCACGGTGATGCCGGCGACGCTCGCGAAGGGTCTGGAGTACGACCACGTGATCGTGCCCGAGCCGGCCGCCATCGTGGCCGCCGAGCCGCGCGGTCTGCACCGGCTGTACGTGGTGCTCACCCGCGCGGTATCCCGCCTGGACGTACTGCACTCCCAGCCCCTCCCGGCGGTACTCTCAGGGGCATGACCAGGGCGCCCGGTTGGTATGTCGATCCGGATGGCGAGCCGGCCATGCGCTATTGGGACGGCGGCTGGACCGACCGCAGCCGTCCCATCTCCTCCGAGGACCTCCCGCCGCTCGACTTCCTCGACCCGGGGCCGACCACCCCGGAGGTCACCGAGGCGTTGCCGGTGCCGGTGTCGCCGGCCCCGCGGGTGGACACGATGGATCCGCCGCCGCCACCTCCTCCGGCCGTGCCCCGTCCCCGGCCGGAGCCGGCCCCGGAGGAACCGGCCGCCCGGGGCACCGCCACCGTGTTCGCGCTGGTGGGCGCCTTCTGCCTGCTGGTACCCGTCGCGTTGGTCTGTCTGTTGCCCTTCGCCTGGGCGGTCCGCCGGTTCGCCGACTGGCCCGGGTGGACGGTGTGGGCGTTCTGGGCGGGCACGTGGTCGGTCCTCGCCATCCCGGCGGCCCGGCGGGCACTGGCCCGGGCCGCCCCGCACCAGCAGCCGTCGCACGCCGACGAGCCGACCGGGCCGCTGGCCGCGCTGACCTGGCTGTCGTTGCCGCTGCTCGTCGCCGACCGGGTGGTGACCGCGCTGACCGGGGCCGTCGACCGGCTGTGGGGGTTCGTCAAGCACCTGGCGAGCACCGGGCAGGGCCGGCGTACGACGCACTCCACGGTCGCCGTGGTGCTGGGCATGGTCCGGAGCCTGGTGTTCTGGGCCATCTGGGGCGTGGTGGCGCTGTTGTGGCTGGTCATGCACGGGTTCAAGTACACGACGAACGGGTTGCGGTGGGTCGCGGCGTCGATCGGGGACCGGATCCGGGGGGCGGCGCCCGACGCCCCCTGACCGGGCAACTCGTTATAAGAGTCGTGAAAGCGACTATCTTCCGCCGTGCCCTCGTCGTCGGCGCCCTCCTGCTCACCACGGCCGTCGCCACCGTCGCGGCCGCCGGCCCGGCCCCGCGCGCGTGCGGGGAGTCCGGCGGGGTGACGGTGTGTATCTCCGTCCCGTCGGACACCCTGACCGGGGACGTGCCCGTCACCGCCACCATCGAGGGCAAGACCCCCTACGACCTGGTCTTCACCTGGGAGAGCGACGACCTGCTGTTCGACTTCCAGCCGCCGTGGACCTTCGTCTGGCCCACCGACCGGTTCCCGAACGGCCCCGGCCGGCTCGGCGTCTCCGTCAAACCGCACAGCGCCGAACTCGGCGAGGCCGTCCTGCTCCCGCTGACCATCGACAACCCGCCGCGCGCCGGCGCCCCGGACGACTGGCAGCAGCGGTTCGCGCCCCGGCAGTTCGACGGCGACCCGCTGATCGCGGCGGTCGGCGACGGCGGGGACGGCACCCGGGCCAGCGCGGCGGTGGCCCAGTCCGTCCTCGACTCCCGGGCGGGCCTGCTGCTCTTCCTCGGCGACGTCTACGAGACGGGTACCGCCGCCGAGTGGGACTACAACTACGGCCGGTCCAGCCTCGACGATCCGGCCGGCGGCAGGGACTGGGGCCGGCTCGCCGCGTTCACCAAGCCCACCCTCGGCAACCACGAGGCGCACCACCTCGACGCGTGGCGGGACTACTGGCACGGCCGGCCCGACTACGAGACGTTCGCCTGGCGCGGCGTCCGGTTCCTGGTGCTCAACTCCGAGTGCGGGGTGGCCGGCGGGTGCGGGCCGCGCAGTCCGCAGTACAAGTGGGCCGAGCAGGTGCTGCGGGACAGCCCCGAGAGGTGCGTGATCGCCACCTGGCACCGGCCGCTGATGGGCCCCATCCCGCACGAGAAGATGTCCGACCTGTGGGCACTGCTCGCCGACAACGGCGGGGACCTGGTCCTCAACGGGCACCAGCACGACATGGAGGAGTACGAGCCGCTGACCGGGGACCTGCGGCCCGGCGGCCACCTCGTGCAGCTCATCGCGGGCAGCGGCGGACACATCCCGCACGACGACCCGATGCCCCCGCACGGGATCTGGCAGGCCAGCGACCAGCCCGGCGCGCTCTACGTGCAGGCGCGCGGGGACCGGCTGGACTGGGCGTACCGGGACCCGGCCGGGCAGGTGGTCACCGATCCCGGGGGCGTGCCCGGGACCGGCAGTGTGACCTGCTAGACCTTCCGCGGACCGTCGGCCGGCGGGGCGTCCTCGTCCTCGCCGGCCAGCGCCGCGCGGAGCTTGTCCTTCTCGGCCTTCCGGCGCTCGACGCTGCCCGCGATGTAGTCGCTCATCTCGTCCCGCATCTTCTTGAGCAGGAAGAACGACAGCACCAGGGAGATCAGGAGCGCGATCATCACCTTGACGACGAGGGACACGGGGAGCGGCAGCAGCACGAGCACGACCATGATGGCCGCGAACATGCCCAGCCGGGCCAGCGTGTACTTGACGAACGGACTCATCGACTAACCCCCATCACCGGTACGCCGGGCGAGCCACCGGATACCAAAGAACCAGAACGTGGCGTAGACCAGCGCGGTCACGGCCGCACCGACGCCGCCCGAGAACACCGGCGGCAGGTAGCCGGCCAGGTCGAAGGAGGCGATTCCCGCCACCGCGCCGAACAGGATGCCGAGCGCCGCGATCGCGATCCGGCCGGGCACCCGCCAGGCCCGGTACTCCTCGACGAACAGCCACGCCGGCAGCACGATGGCCAACCAGCCGCTGGACCCGCCGAACTCCGCCCCGAACGCGACCGTGACCAGGTCGATCAGCAGCACGACGACGAGCGACAGGAGCAGCATGGCGAGCGTCGCCGCGAACATGTCCGCGTACGCCGTGACTCGCCCATCTTCGTCCCGTTTCGGGAACGTCGCCCGCTCAGACACACCTCAGAGGGTACGGGGCAGGGTCAGCTCGGCCAGCACCGGCCGGTGGTCGGAGCCGGGCAGGTCATAGACGTCGAAGCCCCGGACGGCCACCCGCTCGTCGACCAGGACGTGGTCGATGGTCACCGGCGGCAGCGAGACGCCGAGCGCCGTGGTCGCCGGGTGCTTGATGTTGGGCCAGGTCCAGGTCAGGCCGTGTCCGAGGGCGTCGGCGGCGTCCCGGTAGCCGCTGTCGAGCAGTTCGCGGACCTCGACGTGGTCGAGGGTGGCGTTGAAGTCCCCGACCAGCACCCGCACCGCACCGCCCGGGGTCGCCCGGGGGATCCGGTTCAGCTCGGCGTAGGTGAGCGCCATGTTGATCCGCTCGCTCGGGGCCATCGGGTGCACGGCCAGCAGTTCGACGCTGGCGCCGGGCAGGTCGAGCCGGGCGGCCGGCATCCGGAAGGAGCTGACCGGTTCCAGGTGCGGCAGCCGGGTGAGCGGGTACCGGGAGTACAGCCCGGTGCCGGCGACGCCGTCCTCGGGCAGGGCCACCCGGTGCGGGAACAGGGCCGCCAACTGCCGGTCGGCCTCGTGGGTGAGTTCCTGCACGCTGAGCACGTCCACCCGCTGCTCGGCGATCAGCCGGCGCAGCACCCCCATGTCCGCGCCGCCGCCGAGCAGGTTGGCGCTGAGCACCCGGATCCTCGGGCCGTCCGCGCTCCCCGCGTCGCCCGGCACCCACCGGGGCAGCACCGCCGAGCCCAGGGCCACCGCCACCACCAGCGCCGCCGCCGACGCACGCCAGTTCCGGGCGACGAGAGCCAATCCGACGGGTACGAGGACCCCGAGCGCGATGTACGGCGTGTACGCCATCGCCGGGCGCAGCGGCCAGCCGTGTTCGAGCCCGCCGAGCCGGACCGCGGCGAACACGCCGAACGCGGCGGTGGCCACCCAGGCCATGATCGACAGGATTCTCATCCTTGACACAGTAGCCAGCCCGGAGCACCCTGCTACCCGGTCACCGCCGCCCGGCCGCACCCCGGAAGGACACCCAGTGAGGCTCACCGTTCCGCGCACCGCCGCCGTGGCCCTCGCCGTGCTGGTCGTCATGAACGGGGCCGCGACCTGGTTCCACGACCGGTTCGGCGCGGGCATCCTCGACTTCGCCGGGGGCCGCAACGGCGCCGACCCGCGCCCGGGGGGCTACACCCCGCAGGGCGCGTACGACCTGCTCACGGCCTACGGGGCCGACGGCCGGCGCTGGCACCTGATCCTGTCCCTGACCGGCGACGTGCTCCTGCCGGCCGTGACCGTCCTGTTCGGCCTGGTCGCGTTCGCCTCGCTGGCCCGGCGCGCCCGGGTCGGCCGCTGGGTCCTGGCGCTCCCCGTCCTCTACGTCCTCGCCGACTACGCCGAGAACGCCGGCATCGTCACCATGCTGCTCGGCTACCCCGACCGCCTCGACGCCGTCGCGACGATCACCAACGTCCTGACCAGCCTGAAGACGGCCGCGGTCGGCGTGTGCGTGCTCGCGGCGATCATCCTGGGGGTACTCGCATGGCTCCGCCGCCCCTCGAAGTCGCCGCCCCCTGACGCAGCGGCGGGTCTCTCGGGCAGCTGACGGGGTGACCGGCTGGCTAGGGTGGCGGCCATGATCGATGTGGACGGCTATCTGCGGCGGATCGGGTACACCGGGTCGCTCGCGCCCACCCTCGACACCCTGCGCGCCGTGCACCGCGCCCAACTCCTCGCGGTGCCGTACGAGAACGCGACCATCCAGCTCGGCACCACCGCCGCCCTGGACCTCGCCGCACTGGAGCGGCAGATCGTGCACCGGGGCGGCGGTGGCTACTGCTACCAGCTCAACGGCCTGTTCGGCGCGCTGCTCACCGCCCTCGGCTTCGCCGTCACCTACGCGGAGGCCGCCGTGAACCGGGCCCGCACCGGCGAGTCCGCGTGGGGCAACCACCTGGTGCTCCTCGTCCCGCTCGACGGCCGGACCTGGATCGCGGACGCTGGGCTCGGCGACGGCTTCCTGGAACCGCTGCCGCTGGAACCGGGCGGCCACACCCAGGGCCCGGCGACCTTCACAGTGGCCGACCAGGGCGGACACTGGTGGATCGGGCTCGACGGCCGCACCTCGCCGCCCGGCTTCGAACTACGCACCGCCCCGCGCGCGCTCGCCGACTTCACCGCCGCGCACCGGCGACTGTCCGGAGAGGCCGACTCGCCGTTCGTCCGGACGTTCGTCGTGCAGCGGATGTACGCCGACCGGACCGAGTCCGTGCGCGCCCGGAACCACATCGTGCGGACGGCCGGGGGCACGGAGACCGTCGAGCTGGACCGGGCCGGGTTCGCGGCCGTGGTGCGCCGCCTCGGCGTACCCGAAGAAGAGGGGTTGTGGGAACTGGCGGCGGCCCAGCACGAGGCGTGGGTCGCCGCCGGACGCCCCTAGGCCCAGACCTGCTGCGGCTCGGCCCGGCGCTCGGCCAGCTTCGGGCCGGGCTCGTACGTCTTGACGATCTCGTAGCGGGTGTTGCGCTCGACCGGGACGAAGCCCGCGTCGCGGATCAGCTCCAGCAGGTCGTCCCGCGTCATCTTGTCCGGCGTGCCGTACTGGTCCGCGTCGTGCGTGATCTTGTACTCCACGACCGAGCCGTCCAGGTCGTCCGCGCCGAAGTTCAGCGACAGCTGGGCCAGCGACAGGCCGTGCATGACCCAGAAGTTCTTCACGTGCGGCACGTTGTCGAACATCAGCCGGGACACCGCGAACGTCTTCAGCGACTCCGCCGGGCTGGCCATCGTCGTGCGGGCCTGGAGCTTGTTGCGGATCACGCCGTCCTTGGAGTCCACGAAGTCGTGCTGGTAGCGCAGCGGGATGAACACCGCGAAGCCGCCGGTCTCGTCCTGGAGCTCGCGGAGCCGCATCACGTGGTCGACCCGGTGCCGGGGCTCCTCGATGTGGCCGTAGAGCATGGTCGACGGGGTCTTCATGCCCTTCTCGTGCGCGAGCCGGTGGATCCGCGACCAGTCCTCCCAGTGGCAGGCGTGGTCCACGATGTGCTGGCGGACCTCCCAGTCGAAGATCTCCGCGCCGCCACCGGTCAGCGACTCCATGCCCGCGTCCATCAGCTCGTCGAGGATCTCGGTGGCCGGCAGGCCGGAGATCTTCTCGAACCACTGCACCTCGGTCGCGGTGAACGCCTTGAGCTTCACGTTCGGCAGGGCGGCCTTCAGCTCGCGCAGGACCCGCGGGTAGTACTTCCACGGCAGGGTCGGGTGCAGGCCGTTGACGATGTGCAGCTCCGTGAGCTGCTCGTCCTCCATCTGCTTGGCGAGGCGGACGGCCTCCTCGACCCGCATCGTGTACGCGTCCTTCTCCCCCGGCTTGCGCTGGAAGGAGCAGTACGCGCAGGAGGCGGAGCAGACGTTCGTCAGGTTCAGGTGCCGGTTGACGTTGAACATGACGTTCTCGCCGTTGAGCTCGGTGCGCTTGTGGTGCGCGAGCCTTCCCAGCCAGGCGAGGTCGTCCGTCGCGTAGAGTGCCTCACCGTCTGCGCGGGTCAGTCGCTCCCCGGCGTAGACCTTTGCTTCGAGCTCGCGCTTGCGTCCGGCGTCCATGTACCCGAGAGTACGTCGCGACTTCACCAGGGATTCCGCTGCCCTATGGGTCACAGCCTGATTACCGACCGATTTTGGGGTAGCAACGCGAGTGCGGCTTTCGTACTGTGGCAGAGGTCAGTGTTCGGCGACACAGGGGGCGGAATGAAGACGAGAAAGACCGCATGGTTTTTTCTGTGCGCCTTGATCGGAGCTCTCGCGTTCGCAACCCCCTCCGCAGCCGACCCCGGAACCCCCAACCGCCCCGCCGTCAGCGGGATCCCCGACGCCGGGGTCCGGCCGCCCGTGCCGAACGCGGCCGCCGCCGTCCCCACCGTGCGCGGCGACCTGGAGGACCCGGCGATCCGCGCCATCGAGGCCAAGGTGAACGCCGAGGCCGTGGCCGTCAAGCTCCTCGAACAGCAGTCCCTCGCGGCCAAGATCACGGCCGACACCGCCGCCCAGGTCGTCACCCAGACCAAGGAGTCCCTGGCCGCGGCCACGGCGATCCTCACCGGCTGGGAGAGCCAGGCCTCCGACGCGGCCGCCGCCAGCTACCGCGAGGCCCAGGCCCTCGCCGCGCTCGGCCCCCTCGGCAAGGACCTGCGGGACCTGTCCGCCCTCGCCCCCGGGCTGAAGGACCACGGCGGCACCCAGGGGCAGTACACGGCCAAGGACTACCTGACCGCGCAGCGCAACGAGCAGACCGCGAAGGCCGCGTACGACACGGCCGTCACCGCCTCGGCCACCGCGACGACGGCGTTCACGACCCTCAAGGCGCAGTACGACCAGCGGGCCGCCGCCCTGGCCACCCTCCGCGCGGAGTACTCGACCCAGCTCACCAGGGCCCAGGCCGACCGGGTCGCCACCGAGCTCAACAAGCTCAAGCTCTCCAACCTCAAGCCCAACTCGCTCGGCCAGCTGCCCAACCCGAAGGCCCTCGAAGCCGTCGCGTGGGCGAAGACCCGGCTCGGCCGGCCGTACGTGTGGGGTGCCAACGGGGCGAACAACACCTTCGACTGCTCCGGGCTCGTCCAGTGGTCGTACAAGGCCGCCGGGGTGTCGGTCACCCGGATCGCGAACGACCAGTACAAGACGACCCGCGAGGTCGACGCCTCCCAGCTCCTGCCCGGTGACCTGCTCTTCTACAACACGTCCAAGACGGACTGGCGGAGCATCTACCACGTCGTCATGTACATCGGCGGAAACCAGGTCATCCAGGCGCCCGAACCCGGGGACGTGGTGAAGATCTCCACGGTCAGCACCGGGGACTTCTACCGCGCCACCCGCGTCGTCGACGAGATCCAGGCCACTCCCAAGCCGACTCCGACGCCCACACCCACGCCGACCCCCACCCCGACCACGCCGTCGACCCCCACGCCGCGGCCCCCCACCACGCCGCCTTCGACCACGCCCACCACCACGCCCGCGGACACCCCAGCCAGTGCCGGCCCGCCTCCCGCCGGCTCCGGCGACGCCCCCGCCAGCCCCGACGCGCCGGGTGCCACGCCCGCGTCCCCGGGCGCCGAGCCGGCCCCCGCTCCGGCCGCCGCGCCGGCCGCGGGAACCCCGGTGGCCGGTTCCGCCCAGGTGGTCCCCGCGGGTTAGGGTTCACGCCCAGCTGACATCGCTAGTGGTACAACTTCGAAGAGCTGCGTCGATCCGTGACAGTATTGGTGAGCGCTCGGCAGTGGGAGGGCTCCGGTGAGCGACGAGTTGTGTGAGGCCTGTGGTTCGCCCCTCGGTTCCGAGGGGGCGGCCTGCCCGAGCTGTGGTCGCCCCGCCCACCATGTCGGTCCGCCCACGTGGCCCCCGATGCGGAACGCGTTGGGCCAGTGGGATGTCGGGAGCGGGCCCGTTGCGGCGGATCCGGGGTCCCCTCGGATCCAGGATGCCGCGACGCCGTCCGACCGAGGTGATGTTCCTTCGGTGGGCGCCGGTTCCGATCGGGCTCCGGGGAACGCCCCTTTCCCGGGCTCAGATTCCGGTGGATTCCCGCTCCCGGGCGCAGGCTCCGACCGCGCTCCGGGTGGCGGCCAATTCACCGGCCCGGATTCCGCCCCAGCTCACGGCGGATTCCCGTTCCCGGGCGCAGGCTCCGACGCGGCTCCGGTGCCGGATGCCGGCTCGGGCTCCACCCCGGGCGCAACGTTCGGCTCCGACGGGTCCAGCGAGCGTCCGTCCGCGACGTGGAGCCCCGAGCCCGGCCCCGACCCGTTCGACGCCCCCGACGACCGGGCCGGCTACGACCCCGCCGCGATCCGGGCCGCCGAGGCCGAGGCCAACGCACCCGTCGACGCCAACCTGCCGCCCCTCGAGGAGCCGCCGCCGATCGGCACGGTGCTGCCCGAGGAGGAGTTCGCCGAGGAGGACCTGCCGGAGGCGTTCGAGCTGCCCCCGCCGCCGCCCGACGGCGCGATCTGGGAGGGCGCGTTCGACCCGGAGCCGTCCGTACCCGTCGAGGTTCCTTCCGTTTCCGCACCCGCGGACCCGTGGGCACCGCCCGCCGACCTCGTGGTCGCCCCCACCTCCGGAGCCGGCTTCCCGCCGCCCGAGGAGTCCCCGTGGGCGGAGTCCGTGGCCCCGGCCAGCTCCGCGCCGTGGGCCACCCACGAGCCGCCGCCCGTCGCCGACCAGGTGCCCGAGCCACGCCCGCTGACCGCGCTGTCCGCGGCGGACCTGGTCCCGCACTCGCCCGCCGAGATCGTCCCCGTCGTCCCCATCGTCGGCCGGGCCACCGTGCCCGGCGCGCTCGCCCCGGAACCGGGCATGCCCCAGGCCCCCGGCCAGTCCCGGGTGTACCGCTCCGGCGAGCTCGCGGCCGACCAGCCGGCGGGCCCCCCACCGGCCCCGGACGCGTGGCCCCCGCAGAACGGCGCGCCCGTCGACCGGTGGCCGACCCCGTCCTCGGGGGTGCCGTCCGTCGCCGCGCCCGTGGCCGGGCCGACCGCCGAGGCCGCGTGGCCGTCCTCGTCTCCCGCAGCCCCGGACTCCGGCCCGGCTGCGGCATCGAGCCCGGGTGACCCGGCGGCCTTGGCCTCCGCCCCAGCTGCGGCATCGAGCCCGGGTGACCCGGCTGCCTCGGCGCCGAACGACCCGGCGGCATGGAGCCCGAACGACTCCGCCCAACAGCCCGCCGACGCCTGGCCGGCCCCGAGCGCCCTCGACGCGCCCGCGCCGGCCGTGCCCGGGTCAGCGCCGCCGGCCGCCACCTGGTCCTCCGAAGCACCGGGCGCCGACCCGTGGCCCGCGCCGGACGCCGCGTCTCCGGCACCCGGCTCCGACCCGCAGCCCAACGCCGGGGCCTCCGCATCCGGCTCCGACCTGCGGCCCGACGCCGGGGCTTCGGCATCCGGCTCCGATCCGAGGCTCGACGCCGGGGCTTCGGAACTTGACTCGCCGGGCTCGTGGAACCAGGAACCCGCCGCCCCGGCCCCGGGCGTCGACCCGTGGCCCGCCCGCACGCCCGAGCAGGCCGCGAGCCCGGCCGAGCCGGTGTCCGCACCACCGGTGGACCCGTGGCCCAACCAGGCCGCACCCGACCCGCTCGGAACGCCCTCGCAGGCCGCACCTCCGGCGGACGAATGGCCCGCTTCCGGCCAGGACGCCCTGGGTGCCCAGTCCTTCGGAACGCCTCCGCCGGCCGCGCCGCCCGCCGCCGAGCCGTGGCCCTCCTCCAGCCACGGCGTCCTGGACTCGGGTTCCTTCGAGCTGCCTCCGCAGGCCGCGCCGCCGGCTGAGCAGTGGTCGTCGACCAACCAGGAAGCGCCGGACGCGTCGCACGGCGCCTGGCCCGCACCCGAACCCGCAGGTCACGACTTCGGTCCGTCCGTGTCCTGGTCACAGTCCGCGCCGGCCGCTCCCCAGGACCCGTGGCCCGCGTCGCCGTCGCCGGCCGGGAACGACTCCCCCGCCGAGTGGCCGCAGCCCGAGTCCGGTTCGGCCGGCCACGACGCGCCGCCGCCCGCCGACGCGTGGCCCCCGATGTCCCCGCCTCCCGCCCCGCTCGTGTCTTCGCCTCCCGCCCCGCTCGCCGAGGCCCCGCGAGACACCCCCTCTTCCGGGTACTCGTCCCCCAGCGCCCCCGCCCCGAACGCCGACCAGGCCGCGCCCCCGTCCGGGCAGCTCGCACAGCCGTCGGCGGACGCCCCGTGGTCGGCCTTCGCCGCACAGTTCGAGCCCCCCGCACCCGGGGCCGCCCCGGCGTCCCCCACCGACGCCGCGCCGCACCCCGCTTCGTCGTCGGACCCGGCAGGACTCGAGCCGTACCCCGCTTCGTCGTCGGACCCGATCGGGCTGGAGCCGCAGCACGCGTCGCCGGCAGACCTGGCCGGACTGGAGCCGCAGCACGCCTCCGCGTCACCGGAACCCGCCAGCTACGAGCAGCCCGGCGCCACGACGTCGGATCCTTCCGGGTACCTGCCCCAGTCCGCGTTCACGCCGTCGGATCCCGCCGGGTTCGAGCCGCAGCACGGTTCCGTGTCGGAGCCTGTCGACTTCGAGCAGCCTGGATCCTCGTCATCGGACCCGGCCGGGTACAGGTCCGGGTCCGCGTTCGCGTCGTCGGGACCCGGCTCCGAGCAGCACGGCTCCGCCTCGCCCGAGGCTGTCGGGTCTCCGGTGACGTCGTCGGAGTCCGGCGGTTCCGAGCCGCAGTCCGGGTTCACGTCGTCCGAGTCCGCCCGGTCCGAGCCCCAGTCCGCGTTCGCCTCGTCAGCGTTCGCCGGCTCCGAGCCGCAGTCAGAGGTCGCCGGCTCCGAGTCTCGGGCCGCCTTCGGCGATTCCGAATCGCAGTCCGAGTTCGGCGGACATGAGCCGCAGTCCGGGTCCGCTTCGCCGGAGTCCGGTGATGTCGGCTCCGTGGGGGCTGGACCGGTCTCGGAATCCGGCTCCCCCGCAGCGGAACCGGCCTCAGTACAGGCGGCCCCCGAGCCCGCCGCGTGGACCAGCCCGTCCGGCAACCAGTCCGTCGCCGCCCGGGGTGTCGCCCGGGTCGCTGGTGCCCCGGTCACGGCCGACGAGGTGTCCGCCCTGACCGGCCAGTCCCAGCCCCGGGTGTACCGCGCCGCCCAGGCCTCCGACCAGCCCGATCAGGGGCTTCCCGCTGTCGAACAGTGGTCGGCGCCGGGTCCGGGTTCGGCAGCGGGTCAGTGGGATCCGGCAGTACCCCCCGGCGCTCAGGACCATGCTCAGGCGCCGCAGCGGGATCAGGCCCAGGGCCAGTCCGCCGCCTGGCCGCCGCCCGGACAGGCTCAGGACCAGCAGCCGCAGCCCGGCCCGTCGGGCCCCGGCGCCTCGGGCGAGCAGTGGCCAGCGCCCAACCAGCCCCCGCAGGTCCAGCAGTGGCCCGCACCCGGCCAGCCCGGGGCAGGTGTCCAGGTCGAACAGTGGCCCGCGCCCGGCCAGCCGGGTTCCGGTGCCCAGGTCGAGCAGTGGCCCAGCCCGGGCGAGCCTGCGCCGGGTCAGCCCGGTGCGTGGAACCCGGCCTCGCCCCCGCCCGCGGACCAGTGGAACCAGCAGCCCGCGCCGGGCCAGTGGGGACCCCCGGGTGCGACCCCCAACGAGGGCGCGCCTACGCCGGGTACTCCCGGAGCACCCGGTCAGTGGCAGCAGCCCGCCGCCCCGGCGCAGCAGGGTCAGTGGGACCAGCCCCAGGCTGCGTCCGGCCCCGTGCCGTGGCCCGCGCCCACCAGCCCGGCCCCGCAGGGCCAGACGCCGCCCGGTCAGTGGGACCAGGCCGCACCGCCCGCGCCCAACCCGACCTCGGGCCCAGTGCCGTGGCCCCCACCGTCCGGCCCCGCAACACCGGGTCAGGCCCCTTCCGGGCACAGGGACGCGGCCCCACCGTCCGGTCAGCAGGGCCCCGCGCAGTGGGACCCGTCCGGCTCACAGGGTTCGGCTCCCGCTGGGCCAGGCAACCAGGCTGCGCCCGGACAGTGGAACCAGGCCGCGCCCAGCTCCGGGTCCGACCCGGCGGCATGGCCCGCGCCGTCCAGCACGGGCTCCCAGAGCCAGGCTCCCTCCGGCACCAACGACCAGGCCGGTCCGGGGCAGTGGAACCAGGGTCCCGCGCCATGGCCGGCACCCAGCAGCCCGGCGCCCCAGGGCCAGGCCCCTTCCGGGCAATGGGACCAGGCAGGACCACCTGTCGCTGGCCCCGGGTCCGGCCCGGTGCCGTGGCCCGCGCCGTCCAGCCCCGCACCGCAGGGGCAGCCCGTTCCCAGCCCCGGCGATCAGGCCGGCCCGGGACAGGGGAGCCAGGCGTCGGGTCCCGTGCCGTGGCCGGCGCCGTCCAGCCCCGCCCCGCAGGGCCAGACGCCGCCCGGGCAGTGGAACCAGGCCTCGTCGGGCCCCGGGTCCGGCCCGGTGCCGTGGCCGGCACCTTCGAGCCCCGCACCACAAGGGCAGGCCCCCGCCCCCGGCCAGTGGGACCAGGGCGGCTCCGGCCAGTCGCCATGGCCCGCACCGTCGAGCCCCGCGCCGCACGGACAGGCCCCTGCGCCCGGGCAATGGGATCAGGGCGCTTCCAGCCAGTCGCCGTGGCCCGCGCCGTCCAGCCCCGCGCCGCAAGGACAGGCCCCCGCCCCGGGGCAGTGGGATCAGGCTGGTTCCGGTCAGTCACCGTGGCCCGCACCGTCTGGACCAGCGCAGGGGCAGGTCCCCGGTGCCGGGCAGCCCGGCCAGGGACAGTGGGCCCAGCCCGCGCCGCCTCCCGGCCAGGGGGAGCAGTCCTCGGGCCCCGTGCCGTGGCCGGCACCGTCCAGTCCCGCGCCGCAGGGCCAGCCGCCCGCACCCGGGCAGTGGAACCAGTCCGCGCCCGGGCTCCGCGACCAGACCCCGCCGCCGCCCCCGGCATCCGGGCAGTGGGGCGACCCCGCGCAGGGCCAGTGGAACCAGGGTGCCGGTCAGCAGCCGGGCGCCGACCAGCAGGCCGCCGGGCAAGGGCAGCAGGCCCCAGGGCTAGGGCAGCAGGCTCCTGGGCACCCCCAGCAGGCCCAGTGGCCGCAGGACCCGTCGGCCCAGGGTGGCCAGTTCGGTGCTCCCCAGGGGCAGTGGGCAGATCAGGGCCAGGCGGTGTCCCCGCCGGTACCCGTCTGGCATGATTTCGCGCGCCCCGCCCCGGAGCAGCAGCCTCCCGTGCCGCAGGGTCCGCCGCCCGGTCCGGCCCAGCCCAACTACACGGCTCCGGCGAATCCGACCCCGGTGGGCTACCCGCCGGCCGCCGGCTACGACACTCCGCGCGACGGCATGCCCGCCGAGGGGTGGCCCACGCCCAACGGTGGCGGCCAGTTCCAGACCCCGTCGGCGTTCGGCGCGGCCGGTCAGTCGTGGCCGCCGGAGCCGGCCGGTGCTCCGGGGGCGGTGCGTGGCTCGTTCAGTGGCGAGCGGGGCGAGGACGCTCCGCCCCGGCGCGGTCCCGGTTCGGACGCGCCGCTGATCCCGACGACGAAGGTGCCGGCGGTCTCGACGATTCCGACGACGAGGATTCCGGCGCAGTCGACGGGCTCGTCCCTGCCCTCTTCGCCCGCCGAAGCCGACTCCAGCACAGGCACCAGCACGGGCACCAGCACGGGTGCCAGCACCGGCACGGGCACGGAGGATGCCGCGCTCGCTCAGCAGCCCGAGTCGGCATCGGCAGAGCCCGACCTCGCGCCGCCGGCCGCGTCCGCCGAGAACGCGGCACAGGTCCAGCCGGGCGGCCCGCCTCCACAGCGTGCCGGGCGCTTCCAGGGCCGCGCGCAGGTCCCGAGCCACTCACAGGCGCTGCCGATCGTCCAGGCTCCCGAGACCCCGGTTCAGTCGGCACCTCTCTGGCCTGAGCCGGCACCCCGGGCGGAACAATCCAGACCCCTCGACGGGTACGAGTCCCAGCCGCCCCCGGCCCACCACGCCGCACCCCCGGCCCCGACCGAGCCGGCACCGGCCGCCCAATCCCCGGCCGCCCATGCCCATGCGCATGCCGAAGCCCCTGCCCCTGCCCCGGCCCCCTGGCCCCTGGCCACCCACGCCCCGGCCGCACACGACCTGGCCGCAACTCCAGCTACCCAGGCCCCGGCACCGTCCGCCCAGGCCTGGCCCCCGGCACCTCCGGCGCCCCAGCCGCCCTCGACGGCCCAGGCATCACCAGCACCCACCCAGGACTCCGCCCGCGGCACGGTCTACGGCGGCACAGCCCTCCCCGCCCCACCACCCACGGCCCACCCGTACGGCCACACCGGCGGCTACGGCGTCCTCACCCCGCTGGAGTCCACGAACGGCTCCCTGACGGGCCAGATCTTCGGCCCCCGTTCCCCGTTCGCGTTGCCGCCCCCGGAGCCGGAACCGGAGCGGAACAGTACCCGTCGGGTCCTGATCATTCTGGGGATCGTGCTCACGGTGATGGTGGGGCTGGGCGTCGCGGCAGGGTTCTTCATGCAGGACCTGCTGGCCTGGATGTTCAGCAGCTGACAGGCACCGCCCCGACCAGGGCACCCGACAGCTGACCGGACGCCCCCGAACGTGTCACCCGACACGCCCCGGGGCGTCCGTGTTCCGCGCCCATGACGCCCGGCAGCACCCGCGCTGAAGCTGTTCCGTCGCGGTGGCCGACCACCCCGGCGACTCACGCCAACACGAACCGACCAGCCCCGGCACCCCGACGGCTCGCGCCAACATGAACCGCCCCAGCCCCGGCGGCTCGCGCCAAGGCGCCCCGGCCAGCCCACGAGCCCTCGGCGGCTCACGCCAGCATGCCCCAGCCCACAGGCACCCCAGCAGCAAGCTCCGACGCTCCCCGGCCACCCACGAGGCCCCCGGCCACCTAGCTGAGCGTCGCCACCATCCGCCGCACCCCTTCCTCCACCCGCTCCCCGGACGTCGCCAGATTCAGCCGCACATGCCCGGCCCCGGGCTTCCCGAACGCGTTCCCCGCGTTGAACGCCACCCGCCCGCGTTCCAGGAACACGGCCGCCGGATCGTCGCCGAGTCCGAGTTCGGAGCAGTCCAGCCAGGCGAGATAGGTGGCCTGGGGCTGGACGTAGCCGACGGTCGGGAGGGAGGAGCGCAGCAGGTCGCCGAGGAGCTGGCGGTTGGCGTCGAGGCCGGCGAGCAGGGAGTCGAGCCAGGGGGTGCCGTGGGCGAAGGCGGCCTCGGTGGCGAGTACCCCGAAAATGCCGACGGCGTCGCCGAAGTTGTGGCTGATCCGGTCCAGGTCGGCGCGCGCCCCGGGCCCGCCGACGATGATCGCGGTGGTCAGGCCGGCGAGGTTCCACGCCTTGGACGCGGAGTGGAAGGCGATGGCGCGGTGGGACGCGGCCGTGTCGAGGCTGAGGAACGGCACATGGGATACCCCGGGATATGTCAGGGGCGCGTGGATCTCGTCGACGAGGACGCGGACGTCATAGCGTTCCGCGAGGTCGGCGATGGCCAGCAACGTGGAGCGGGAGTACGCCACCCCGGTCGGGTTCTGCGGGTTGCACAGCAGGTACGCGGACGCGTCGGCGAAGTCGCGTTCGAGCCGTTCGAGGTCGAGCGTCCACTGTCCGTCCACTCTGACCAGCGGGGACTCGATGATGCGCCGGCCGGCGTCGGGGATGTAGTGGTAGAACGGCGGGTACACGGGCGGGTTGACGACGACGCCGTCGCCGGGTCGGGTGACGTGACGGAGCACTTCGGAGACGCCGAGCATCACGTTGGGCGAGAGCCGGGCGTCGGCGGGGTCGACGGTCCAGCCGTACCGCGTGCCGGCGAATCCCGCGAACGCCTCGACGGCCCCGCCGGGGGTGGAGTAGCCGAGGTCGCCCCGGTCGAGCGCGGCGGCGAGGGCCGCGCGGATCGGTTCGGCGGGCGGCGTGTCCATCTCGGCGACCCACAGCGGCAGGACGTCGTCGGGGTACTGCCGCCACTTCATGCTCCGGCGCTGGCGGAGCTCATCCAGGGTGTACTGACTGAGAGGGTTTCCCATGCCTTACATCCTGCCCGAGGACCTGGACAGTTGGGCAGGTCACAGTCGACTGCGTCACCACGTGGAGCGGGGTTGGCCCCCCGTCAGCTAGACTGGGTCCATCATGTTGACGGCGCGCTGTTTTTGCGTGCCCGGCCCGTCGGCCAGCCAGCGCAATTAATCAGGCGCTGCCCGGAACCCCAAGAGCCTGGATCACCAGAGCTCGAATCATAGGGGTCCTTCTGGATGGCGCGCCTGTATTCGGAAGGTTTCTGTTGTCCTTCGCTGAGCTTGGCCTGCCCAATTCTCTGATCACCGCGCTCGCTGCCCGTGGCATCGACGCACCGTTCGCCATCCAGAACGTGGCGATCCCGGATGCTATGTCCGGTTACGACGTGCTGGGCCGGGCCTCCACCGGTTCCGGCAAGACCCTCGCCTTCGGCCTGCCGCTCCTGGCCCGGCTCGACGGCCGGTCCGCCAAGGCCCACAAGCCGCTGGCCCTGATCCTCGTCCCGACCCGCGAGCTCGCGATGCAGGTCACGGACGCGCTCGCCCCGCTGGCCCGCTCGCTGCGGCTGCGGGTCAACACCGCCGTCGGCGGCGTGAAGTACGACCGGCAGATCGACGCCCTGCGCCGGGGCACCGAGGTGCTGGTGGCCACCCCGGGTCGGCTCACCGACCTGTGTGACCGCAACGTGTGCGACCTCTCCGAGATCGAGATGACCGTTCTCGACGAGGCCGACCAGATGTGTGACATGGGCTTCCAGGCCGACGTCATGGCGCTCCTCGACCGGACCCCGCGCGAGGGCCAGCGTCTGCTGTTCTCCGCGACGCTCGACGGCGACGTCGACAAGCTGGTCAAGGGCTACATGACCAACCCGGTGACCCACTCGATCGTGCCCGAGGGCCCGGCCGTCGACACCATGGACCACCACATCCTGCTGGTACCGCCGCAGGAGAAGTTCTCCATCGTCGCCGAGATCGCCAACCGGGCGGGCCGGACGATCATGTTCGTCCGTACCCAGATGGCCGTGGACCGGGTCACCGACCAGCTCCTCGCCGCCGGGGTTCCGGCTGTCGGCCTGCACGGCGGCAAGCCGCAGGGCCTGCGCACCCGGACGCTGGCGCAGTTCAAGGACGGCGTCGTCAACGTCCTCGTCGCCACGGACGTCGCGGCCCGCGGCATCCACGTCGACAACGTCTCGCTCGTCGTGCACATCGACCCGCCGGCCGACCCGAAGGACTACCTGCACCGCGCGGGTCGTACCGCCCGGGCCGGCGAGACCGGTTCGGTCGTCACGCTGGGCCTGCCGAAGCAGCGTCGTTCGATCACGCAGCTGATGGACAAGGCCGGCGTCAAGCCGACCGAGACCCGGGTCCGCCCGGGCGACGCCAAGCTGATCGAGATCACCGGCGCGAGCGTTCCCAGCTACGAGCCCACCACCGTGCCGGACCCGCGGGCCGAGCGTCCGCGCCGGGGCGGTCGCCCGCAGGGCGGCGGCGGCTACCGTCAGGGTGGCGGCTACCGTGACGGCGGCCGGCCGGGCGGTTACCGGGGCGGTTCCGAGGGCGGCGGTTACCGTGGCTCCTCCGAGGGCGGCGGCTACCGCGGCTCGAGCGAGGGTGGCGGCTACCGTGGCGGCTCCTCCGAGGGCGGCTACCGCGGCTCCCGCGAGGGTGGCGCCCCGTCCACCGGCGGCTACCGTGGCACCCGCGAGGGTGGCGCCCCGTCGACCGGCGGTTACCGCGGCGCGTCCAGCGCCCCGCGTGAGGGTGGTTACCGTGGCGCCCGCGACAGTGCCGCCCCGCGTTCGTACCGGGACGCTCCCCGCGAGGGTGGCTACCGGGGCACCCGGGACAGCGCTCCCCGCTAGTACCAGCTGAAAAAGGCCCGACACCAGCAACGGTGTCGGGCCTTTTCGCGTGTTCTACCAGGCCCCGGTGTCGAGGAACTTGTCGATCCGGGCGAGGTGCGGGGCGAGGTCCATGTTCTGGGCGGCCACCCACTCGTCGGAGTAGTAGGTGTCGACGTAGCGCTCGCCGCCGTCGCAGAGCAGCGTGACGATGGAACCCTGCTCGCCGGCCGCCAGCATCTCGGCTATCAACCCGAAGACCCCCCACAGATTGGTACCGGTGGAGCCGCCCACCTTCCGCCCCAGCAGCTCCGAGGCGCGCCGCATCGCGGCCAGTGACGCCGCGTCGGGCACCGACATCATCCGGTCGACCACGGTCGGCATGAACGAAGCCTCGACGGTGGGCCGCCCGATGCCCTCGATCCGCGACCCCTTGCCCGTGTTGACGGTGTAGTCCAGGGCCTTCCAGGCGGCGTAGAAGGCGGAGTTCTCCGGGTCGACGACGGCGAGCTTGGTGCAGTGCATCTGGTAGCGCAGGTAGCGGCCGATCGTCGCGCTCGTACCCCCGGTGCCGGCCCCGACCACGATCCACGCCGGGATGGCGTGCCGTTCGAGCTTGAGCTGGTCGTGGATCGACTCGGCGATGTTGTTGTTGCCCCGCCAGTCGGTGGCCCGCTCCGCGTACGTGAACTGGTCCATGAAGTGGCCCTTGATGTCGTCGGCGAGCCAGCGCGCCTCCACGACCACCTTCGCCGGGTCGTCCACCAGGTGGCACCTGCCCCCGTTGAACTCGATCAGCGCGCACTTCTCCGGCGACGTGGACGCGGGCATGACGGCGACGAAGGGCAGCCCGAGCATCCGGGCGAAGTACGCCTCGGAGACGGCCGTGGAGCCCGAGGACGCCTCGACGATCGTGGTCTGCGGGCCGATCCAGCCGTTGCACAGCGCGTACAGGAACAGTGACCTGGCCAGGCGGTGCTTGAGGGAGCCGGTCGGGTGGACGGACTCGTCCTTGAGGTAGAGGTCGATGCCCCATTCCGGCGGGAGCGGGAAGGGCAGCAGGTGGGTGTCGGCCGAACGGTTGGCGTCCGCGGCCACCTTCCTGATCGCCTCGGTCACCCATGCGCGGGCATCGTCACAACCCCGATCCAACTGCTCCATGATCCGAAGGCTACCTCCGACCTGCGGACCGGCTCCTCCGAGGGAACAAGTTGAGGGAACGTGTCCCGTCCGACGAGACGCCCCACAGGCGGCCCGGCGGGGTCGGGCCGGAGGCGGCTGGCAGGCTGTAGGGATGCAGCGTGTGCCGTGGGTGGTCGGGATCTCCGGGGCGTCGGGGACGCCGTATGCCAAAGCGACCCTGAACGCCCTCCTGGACGCCGGTCTCCCCGTGGACCTCGTCGTGTCCCGGGCGGCCCGGCTGACGATCCTCGACGAGACGGGGATCGCGTTCCGGGACGCGCACTGGGCGGAGGACCTGGCCCTCTGGCTGGGCCGCTCAGGGGCCGGGGACGTCCGTTACTGGCCCGCCGGTGACCTCGCCGCCGGCCCCAGCAGCGGCAGCTACCCGGTCCGGGGCATGCTCGTCGTCCCGGCGTCCACGGCCGCGTGCGCCGGGATCGCCATGGGCCTGTCGAAGGACCTGCTGCAACGCGCGGCGGACGTCAACCTGAAGGAGCGCCGCCCGGTCGTGGTGGTGCCCCGGGAGACGCCGGTGTCGCGGAGCCACCTGGAGCACCTGCTGCGCCTGCACGACGCGGGTGCCGTGGTCCTGCCGGCCAGCCCGGGCTTCTACGCCGGTACGAAGACGGTGGACCAGCTGGTGGACTTCGTGGCGGGGAAGATCCTGGACGCGGTGGGCGTGCCGCACACGTTGTTCCAGCGCTGGGCGGGTGAGCTCGGCTCAGCCCGGTAGTAGATCGCGCCGGGCGGGAGTTCACGCTCGGCGCCGGACTGCCCGAGTCGGGCGCTGGCCTCGGCGCCAGCGGAGCCCGGTGTCGGGCACAAAGGGACCCGGCGGCCCGCTCAACCACCGCGGGCCGCATGTCCGTGTCCGCCCGGGTCAACCTCGACCCGAACCCTGGACCCCTGCTGGGCCTGACGGCCCGTACTGGGCCTCGCGGCCCGGGGTCTAGTGCTGCGGCGGCCGGTGCTGCGTCTGCGTCGGCGGAGGAGTCGCCGCGACGGGCTGCTCTTCGTGCAGCCCCTCGGAACCCAGCAGCTCCTTGACCTCAGACTCCCGGAACCTCCGGTGGCCGCCGGGCGTCCGGATGCTTCCGATCCGCCCCGCCGCTGCCCATCGGGTGACAGTCTTCGGGTCGACGCGGAACAGTGCCGCCACCTCGCCCGGCGTCAATAGACGATCGCCTGTGTCCACAACCCCCCCTTACGTCGCAATGGACGTACTGACCATTAGAGCACCGTCGTTGGGTGCTCATCCCGGAAACAACAAAAGAGCACTTACTTGGGTGGTTTTTGGAGTACCTTGCCACCCTCCGGATAGGGTCTGCGGTGTGGATGCCATCGACCGCCAACTCGTCCAGCTTCTCCGCATCAACGCCCGCCTGTCGTACGCGGAGCTGGCCCGGCAGGTGGGACTGTCCGCGCCGGCCGTGCACGAGCGGGTGGGCAAACTGGAGTCCGGTGGGGTGCTGCTCGGCTACCAGGCCGCTGTGGACCCGGAGGCCATCGGGCTCGGGGTGACCGCATTGATCGGGATCATCACCAGCGAGGGCGAGATCGAGGAGATCAGCGCGGCGCTGCACGAGCTGGTGGAGATCGAGTCGTGTTACTTCATGGCCGGCGAGGAGTCGTTCCTCTGCAAGGCCCGGGTGGGCACGATCGCACAGTTGGAGCAGCTGATCGCCCGGATGAACCGGATCTCCGGGGTGTCACGGACCCGGACCACGATCGCCCTCTCCACCAAGTGGGAGGGGCGACCGCAGCATCCGGCCTAGCCGTCGTCCTCCGCAGCCTCGGCGGATTCCAGCTCTTCGTCTTCGGCCCACATGTCTAGGGGCTCGTTCGGGTACCTGAGCATGGCGCCTCCTCAAGGGGCGAACTCCCAGTGTGTCACTACCCGGCACGTGAGTGAATTACACCCGCAGATGCTGGAGAATCATCAGATCGGCCAGCGCGAAGACAAACAGGGCGATTCCGACGAAGCCGTTGGCCGTGAAGAAAGCCCGGTTTGCCCGGGAAAGGTCGTCGGGCCGGACGATGGAGTGCTGGTAGACGAAGGACGCGGCCGTCAGGGCGAGCCCGATCCACCACAGCCAGCCGAAGCCGGCCCACTGGCCAAACCATACGAACAGGGCGAACGCAAGCAGGTGTACGACAGAGGACGCGTGAAGTGCCGCGCGCACCCCGAACCGCGCCGGCACCGAACGCACCCCGATCCGCCGGTCCACCTCGGCGTCCTGGGAGGCGTAGATCAGGTCGAAGCCGCCGATCCACAGTCCGACCCCGACACTGAGGACGAACGCGGGGCCGAAGCCCTCGAACGTGCCGGTGACCGCGAGCCAGCCGCCGGCCGGTCCGACCATCTGGGCCAGCGCGAGGACGCCCTGCGGGAAGTCGGTGAACCGCTTCGCGTACGGGTAGATGATCAGGGGGGCGACGGCCAGCGGGGACAGGGCGGCGCACAGCGGGTTGAGCAGCAGGGCCGCCCCGAGGAACACGACGAGGGCGACGAGCGCGCCGATCCACGCCGTACGCACCGACAGCGCGCCCGTGACCAGCTCGCGCTCGGCGGTCCGCGGGTTCTGCGCGTCGATGTGCCGGTCGATGATCCGGTTCACGGCCATGGCGAAGGTCCGCGCCCCGACCATGGCCACGGTGACGATCAGCAGGGTGAGCCACTGGACGCGCCTGCCGTCGCGGGTCATCGCGGTCAACGCGGCCAGGTACGCGAACGGCAGCGCGAAGACGGAGTGCTCGATCCGCACGAGCTTCAGGAAGTCCTTGGACTTCGTCGCCACAGCGCTCACAGGCCGTATTCCTTCCAGCGCTTGCTGACCTTCTCGACCACGTCCGGGGACATGACGAGCTCGTCCGGCCAGCCCCGGTGGTACCCCTCGCTGGGAAGTTTGCGGGTCGCGTCGATGCCGAGCTTGCCGCCGTAGAACTGGTTGTACGAGGCGTGGTCGAGGTGGTCGACCGGCCCCTCGGTGAGCAGCAGGTCCCGGGAGTAGTCGACGTTGCCGAAGGCCCGGAAGGCGACCTCGTTGTAGTCGTGCACGTCACAGTCGTCGTCCACGATCACGATCAGCTTCGTCAGCGACATCAGGTGCGCGCCCCAGATGGCGTTCATCACCTTCTGGGCGTGCTTGGGGTACCGCTTCTTGATCGACACGATCACGCAGTTGTGGAACACGCCGGGCTCGGGCATGTCGTAGTCGTGGATGTCGGGCACCACGAGCTTGAGCAGCGGCAGGAAGATCCGCTCGGTGGCCTTGCCGATCGGGCCGTCCTCCTGCGGGGGCTTCGAGGTCACGATCGTGTGGTAGATCGGCTCGCGCTGCATGGTGATCGCGGTGACGTGCAGGACCGGGAACGGCTCGACCGGCGTGTAGAACCCGGTGTGGTCGCCGAACGGGCCCTCGTCCTGGCGCTCGCCCGGCTCCAGGTACCCCTCGATGACGATCTGGGCCTGGGCCGGGACCTGCAACGGCACGGTGAGACAGTCGACCATCTCGACCCGCTCACCCCGGAGGAACCCGGCGAACAGGTACTCGTCGATGTCGCTCGGCAGCGGGGCCGTCGCCGCGTAGGTGACGACGGGGTCGCAGCCGATCGCGATGGCCACCGGCAGCCGCTGACCCAGGCGCTCGGCGACCGCGTGGTGCGCCGTGGAGTCCTTGTGGATCTGCCAGTGCATGCCGAGGGTGTTCTTCGAGTGCTGCTGGAGCCGGTACAGCCCCAGGTTGCGCTTGCCCGTTTCCGGGTGCTTGGTGTGCGTGAGCCCGAAATTATGGAACACGCCGCCGTCGTCCGGCCAGGTCTGCAACGCGGGAAGCTTGTTCAGGTCGACCGCGTCACCCTGCATCACCAGCTCCTGACAGGGAGCCGTTTTAACCTTTTTGGGGGGTACGGACTTGAGCTGCATCACCTTCGAGATGCCGTCCTTGATCCCCGACCAGCCCTGGGGCAGCTCCGGCTTGAGCAGCGCGCCGATCCGCTCGCCGACCTCGTCCAGCCGCTCGACGCCCAGCGCCATGGCCATCCGCTTCTCGGTACCGAACAGGTTGATCACCAGCGGCATGTCCCCCCGGGTCGGCCGCTCGAACAGCAGCGCCGGCCCCTTCGCCCTCACCACGCGCTGGACGATCTCGCTGATCTCCAGGTCGGGGTCGACGGGCGCGCTGATCCGGACCAGCTCACCGGCCTTCTCCAACGCCCGGAGAAAGTCCTTCAGATCCGTGTACGGAAACCCCATGCGCGCCAGTATCCCAGCCCCCTACCCGGGGGTACGGAGTGCCCGGCCCCCGAGCCCGTCCACGGGGGCACCCGTCGCATACCGTCCAGCTGATGACGGCCACCGCATCGGGAGCTTTCCGCCGGACCCCCATCGAGCGCTCCGACCAACGCGTCTCCTGGGAGCGCACGGATCAGGCCTTCTTCGCCTCCGGCGCGTGCCACATCCTCGCCTGGACCTGCCGGGACCTCTACCCGGACCGGCCGATCGGGATCGCGGCGGCGCGCTTCGTCGGCGAGCGCCCGCTCCTGCACACCTACGCGCTCTGGAACGACTGGGCGTTCGACCAGTCCGGCTGGAACCCCGAACGGCAGCTGCTGGCGGTCAACGCCGAATTCGAGGGCCACCCCCTCGAACGCACCCTGATCACGAGCAGCCTCGCCGAGTTCTGTGACCGGCACACGCACCGCATGCCCCACCAGTACTGGGCCGATCCGCTTCCGCGTGCCCGCGCCTATGTCAGCCGACATGTCCCGCCCTGGGACTAGCCGCAGCGGGAGACGCGCCCACTCCCCGTCCAGGGATCCGGCGAGCCCGGTCTCAGGTGACCCGGAGCAGCCTGTCCAGATGGGCTGCGACCGGCCCGAACAGTGGATACGGGATGAGTTCGGACAGCATCCGGCGATCGGCCCAGGCGACCTCCGCCAACTCCTCGGCATCGGCGACCCAGGCCGTCCCCGCCACGACCTCGCAGGCGACGTAGACCATGGTGCGACCGGTGGCCGGGTGCACCCGCTCACCCAGGCGCACGGTTGGCCCGACCGTAAGGCCGGTCTCCTCCAGGGTCTCGCGCGCCGCAGCTTCCTCCGCCGACTCGGCCCCCTCCACGGCACCAGCCGGAAACTGCCAGCGCAGAGAGCCCTCGGAGGCCCGCCTCCGAACAACCAGAACCCGTCCGTGGAGTACGACGACGGCAGCGGCGATCGGTGGTGGTGGCCGCACCATCGGCTTCCTCCTCGGTCAGTGGCCGTGCTGTTCCATCCAGGTGGCCGCCCAGACCCGCAGCCCGCAAGGCCAGGGTCTCAGACACCGGTGACAGATCTCCGGGCACGCCGGATCCGGCACATGGGCCGCGAACTCCTCCTGGGCGATCTCCGTGAGGTCCAGGATCACGTCGGCAGGCAGCTCCGGAACGGTCATCGCTGCCTGGCCAGGACCTTGACCCGCGCCCCGCCGTCCCGCACCCGCTGGCAGGCGAACCAGACCTTCGCCGTGGCCAGTGCCTGGGTGCGGGTGTCGAAGACCGCCATCCGGATCACCGGCTCGGGGAATCTGCCGGTGACGGTCAGCATGAGCACCTGGAACGTCATCATGCTTCCACTGTCGGCAACCCCGCGCCGGGTGGGCAGACCTGATCGCGGGGATCCCGGAAGGGGAGGTTTGTGGGGAGGAATGCCGCTATCTGTTGTGCCGAGTGTGACGGGCTCCGATACTGAGCGCTGTGGCAGAGCCCAACGACGAGCTCAGGCAGGCCCGTCGCCGCCTAACCTCCGACCGACACCGCAGCGGCTCGCTGTCCCGGGCGGAACTTGCCGACCGGGTCAACGCCTTCCTGCACGCCGAGACCGGTAGACGATTCGAGATCGACGCCAACTACATCGGCAAACTCGAACGGGGCGTGATCCGCTGGCCCGCCCGGCACTACCGCACGGCGTTGCGGCACGTGCTCGGTGCCGCCGACGATCGTGACCTCGGATTCCACGTGGGTCGATCCGAGCCGGCTAGCCTGGAGGGCGTGGACCGGCACGGATTTCTCCGTCTGCTGACGGGAGCGGGCATGCTCGCGGCGACTCCGCTGATGGAGTCGCTGTCGTCGCCTGTGGCCTCGCCGGTGCCTGCGAGGATCGGCCGGGCCGACGTCGAGCAGCTCACCGCCGTGACGGCCGCGTTCGTCGCCCTGGACAACCGCGCCGGGGGCACCCTGGTCCGCGAGTCGCTGCGGACCCAGCTCCGCTGGTCCATGGGGCTGTTGACCGCGCGGTGCGGCGAGGATGTCCGCCGTGACCTGTTCTCGGCCGTCGGCGGGCTGGCAGGCATCGCCGGGTTCGTCGCGTTCGACGCCTACGCGCACGACGAGGCCCGCCGGATCTACCGGTTCGCGGTCGAGTGCGCCGAGCAGGCCGGGGACTGGCACCTGCGCGCCAACATGCTGTCGAACATGGCCCGCCAGGACATCTGGTGCGGCGATCCCGACACCGGGCTGACCCATGTGGAGATGGCGCTCGTGCGCTCCGACCGGCTGACGAACACCGAGCGCGCCATGCTCTCGACGGTGCGGGCCCGAGCTCTGGCGAAACTCGGGCCGGACCGGACCCAGGACGCGCTGGCCGCAGTCGGCCGGGCCGACGCCTACTTCGAAGCGGCGGACCACCGCGAGGATCCACCGGAGATCGCCTACTACGACCTGGCCCAGCACCAGGGCGACACCGCGCACGCGCTCGCCGACCTGGAACTGGCCGGTCAGCGGACTGAGGCCGTCACCCGGCTGGAGTTCGCGGTCCACAACCACGCCGCCGGCTATGCCCGCTCCCGTGCCCTGTCCCAGATCACCCAGGCGACGCTCCTGATGTCCGTCGGCGACCCGCGCGAAGGTGCCGCCGTGGGCCGGCGGGCGCTCGGGGTCGCCGAGCTGGGCGGCTCCCGCCGGGCCGTCGACCTTCTGCGCACCCTCCGGGACCGTGCCGCCCCGCACGCGACGATTCCGGAGGTCCGGGACCTGCGCGAACAGCTGACCTACGTCGCGGCGTGACGCTCGGGGTGCTCGGGCTCGCCTGTGCGCGGGTCGGGCTGCCCGTTGACGGGGTGGTGTTGCTGCGGGCCGGGGAGAACGAGCTCTACCGGGTGCGGCCCGGCGTCGTCGCCCGGGTGTCGCGGCCCGGACTGTTCGCAGTGGCCGTCAAGGAGGTCGCCGTTTCCCGCTGGCTCACGGACCAGAGGCTGCCCGTGGTCGAGTCACTCGCGGACCCGGTCGAGGTGGCCGACCGCGCCGTCACCTTCTGGCGGGAGCTGCCCGCGCACGACTACGGCACGACAGAGCAGGTCGCGGGGGTACTCCGCCAGCTGCACACCCTGCCCGCCCCCACCTGGTTACCCGCCCTGGACCCCCTGACCGGTCTCCGCGACCGCCTCCAGCAGGCCACCACCCTCGCCGCCCCCGACCGGCGCTGGCTCCTCGACCACGTGGACCGCCTGACCACCGCCTACGCCGACCTGCCCGCAGGCCTCCCCGACGGCCCGCTGCACGGTGACGCCTGGGCCGGCAACATCGTGAGCACCGCCGCCGGTCCGGTGATCCTGGACCTGGAACGGTTCGCGGTCGGCCCTCCGGAGTGGGACCTGGTCTCCACGGCCGTGGACCACTTCAGCTTCGGGGCGGTCGACGCCCGGGCCTGGCGGACGTTCTGCGACAGCTACGGCCTGGACGTCACCGCCTCGCCCCGCTTCGAGACGCTCCGGGACATCCGCGAGCTGCGCAAGGTCACGTTCGCCGCACAGCTCGCGGCCACGGATCCCGCGATCCACGCCGAACTCCTGCACCGGCTGGCCTGCGTCCGGGGCGGGACGGGCCCCCGGCCGTGGCGCTGGCGCGGCGTCCCCTAGCTGGCCGCCACCTGGAGTTTGTAGGTGACAGCGACCTTGTAGGTGCCGGAGTCCCCTACGACGGACAGCGTGTGGCTACCAGGCTCCAACGGCGCCAGTTGCACCCACAGCCCGCACGCGGACGTGAACAACGTGCGGCCGGCCTCCTTCGTGACCGGGTTACCGGCGACGCCCTTGATCTGGACGTTCACCGGGTCGTGACGATCCGGCAGCGCGAGGAAGCCATCCAGGGTCGCGCGGCCCTTCGCCACCTTCATGAAGTCCTCGCAGCCCGACTGGAGGCCACTGCGGTGCACCACGGGAAAGGCGACCGGTACGCCGGCCGGCACGGTGCACGAGCGGGTCGCCGTTCCGTCGGTGCCGCCGGCCAGGAACCAGATGTCCGTTGCCTGGCCCCGGGCGCACAGGTGTCCGTCCACATCCGCCCTCGGGTCCTCGGCGCTCGATGCCACCCAGTTCCACCACCGGGCCAGCAGGTCCGCGCCGCTCAGCTTGTTGGGCGCATCGGGAAGGATGACCGCGACCGGGGTGGCGGTCTCCGTCGGGGTCGGGGCGGTCGGGGAGGCCCCCGAGTCGGCAGGACCGGCGGCGCAGGCGGCCGTCAACGCCAACACGGCACTCGACAGGGCGATGGATCTTCCGAGACGCATGGTCGGAGGATAGGCCAACCGCTGCTTGGCGGGTGTCCCGTCGTGAGCGCTGACTGGGCTCCGGCCTTCACGTGCCGGGTCGGCGATCTCCGTAACCCTCTGGTGATGTTGATCTGGGGTTTCGGAGCCGGGGCTACGCGGGCCCCGCTCCACGGACCGCCCCGCCCGCAGCATGACGAGCGGGGCGTTTCCTACAGGCCGGCGTAGGAGTGCAGGCCCGAGACGAAGAGGTTGATGCCGAACAGGTTGACGAGCATCGTGAGCCAGCCGATGATCGCGATCCAGGTGACCGTGGTGCGGCGGATGCTCGGGGTGGCGCGGGCGTGCAGGTACATGGCGTAGACGACCCAGGAGATGAAGAGCCAGATCTCCTTGGGGTCCCAGCCCCAGTAGCGGCCCCAGGCGGCCTCGGCCCAGATGGCGCCGGAGATGCCGGCGAACGTCCAGATCGGGAACGCGAACACGTGGATCCGGAACGTGAGGCGTTCGAGGACGTCGGAGGCGGGCATCCGGGCGCCCAGGGAGACCGGGAAGCTCTGGCTGTTGGTGCGTTCCCAGCGGCGGCGGAGCAGGAACATGACGGCGGGTACGAAGCCGATCATGAACACGCCCGAGGAGATCGAGGCGGCGGTGACGTGGATGGCCAGCCAGTACGAGTTCAGGGCCGGCTGCAGGGGGCTGATCTTCACGTAGAGCGTGGTCGCGGCGATGGCGAGCAGCAGCACCGTCACGAGGGTGGCGAACAGGCCCAGGGCGCGCAGGGACGGCTTGCGGATCGCGATGCCCAGCCAGACGGCCATGGTGACGAGGCAGCCGAAGACGACGAACTCGTACATGTTGCCGAGCGGCATCCGGTGCGCGTCGATGCCGCGCAGCACCACGGAGCCGGTGTGGGCCAGGACGCCGAGGAGGGTGAGCGCGACGGCCACCTTGCCGCCGAGCGCGGCCCGGCCGGCGCGCTGGTCCGGGGCGGGCGGTTCGGACACGGGGGCGGTCCAGGTCTCCCCGGGCACGGACTCGTAGCCGGCCGAGCCGCCCACGAGCACGGGCTCCTTGACGACGGACGCGGCGACCACGCCCCGGGTGCCGAACGCGTACTCGACGGCGTACCCGAGCATCGCCATCGTGTACAGGAAGATCGTCACGGTCAGCAACTGATCGGACAGGGCGGCCATCACTTCTCCTTCAGCAGCAGCTCAAGCTCTTCTGCGAGCCCCGGGTACTCGTTCTTGGCGAGCGCGCCCGCCGTCAACACACCGTCGGTCACCCGGACGAACACCCGGCGGCGGCGCAGGGCCAGCGACGGCAGCAGCCCGAGGAGGAGCAGCACCGCGCCGGCCAGCATGATCGGCTCGCCCGGGTCGTGCCGGACGGACACGGTCGCCCACTGCCGGGTGCCGACGAACCGGATCGAGGAGCCGTCGTCGAGCTTCCACGGCTCGCCGCCCTTGAGCAGCATGTGCGGCTCGCCGAGCTTCTTCAGCCGGCCGGCGTCGATCTGGGCCTTGTCCAGGGAGTACACGGAGCGCGGGATGCCGTTGTCGACGCCCAGGTTGCCCTGGTAGGCGACCAGCATCAGGGCCGGGTCGTTCTCGGCGGGGTGCTTGGAGCTGCCGTCGGCGACGTTGTCGGGCACGGTCGGCAGGTACACGCCCTGGAAGCCGAGCTGCTGGGACGGGTCCCGCTTGCCGGTCGCCGGGTCGAGGTTGGCGTCCGGGAAGATCGCGACCCCGGAGCTGGTCAGCATCGCGTCCTGGGGCAGGAACACGGCGGTGGTGGTCTGCTTGCGGCCGTAGCGGTCGGTGAACTCCAGGATCGGGGCGTAGCCGTGGCCGAGGAGGTAGACGTTCGCGCCGTCGAGCCGCAGGGGGCTGTTCACGGCCACGGCCTGCTTCTTCTCGGGGCCGTTCTCGGAGTACGTGACGTCCGCCGAGAAGGTCAAGGGCTGACCATTCGCCTGGTACGTCGCGTGGAAGCTGTCGAGCCGCACGCAGAAGGGCGGCAGGTCCTCGGCACCGAGGCGCGGGCCCAGCCCGTACTCGTCGTACTGCTGGAGGGTGTTGCAGAACTCGCCGTCCGGGCCCTCGACGACGATCCGGTTGCCGTGCCAGCCGTACCAGGAGCCCAGGGCCACCCCGACGAGCAGCACGATCAGGGCGCTGTGGAAGAGCAGGTTGCCGGTCTCGCGCAGGTACCCCTTCTCGGCGCTGACCGCCCCGTCGCGGACGGCCACCCGGAACCGGGCCTTCTTCAGCACGGTCGCGACGTCGTCCAGGGAGCGGTCCGTCGGGTGGGACAGGGACACCGGCAGGCGGTCGAGCCGGGCCGGGGCGGCCGGAGGGGGACGGAGCAGCGACTCCACCTGGGCGCGCAGCCGGGGCAGGATGCAGCCGATCAGGGAGGTGAACAGCAGCAGGTAGATCGCGGCGAACCAGGGGGACGAGTACACGTCGAAGAGGTAGAGGCGGTCCAGCCACGGGCCGGAGTCCGGGTTGGCGCGCAGGTAGTCGGCGACCTTCTCGGCGGCGACGCCGCGCTGGGGCAGCAGGGAGCCGGGGACGGCCGCGACGGCCAGCAGGAACAGCAGCAGGAGGGCCGTGCGCATGCTGGTGAGCTGGCGCCAGGCGTTGCGGAGGAGCGCGAGGACCGCCATCAGATCCCCACGCTCCCCGGCCCGACGGTCGCCCGCAGCCAGTTCAGGAACTCGCCCCACACGCCCGTGGCCAGCGCCAAGCCGACCACGACGAGCAGCGCGCCGCCGATCCGGGTCACCCACCGGCTGTGCCGCCGGACCACGCCCAACAGGCCCATCACGGAACGGAACCCCATGCTGAACAGCAGGAACGGGATGCCGAGCCCGGCGCAGTACGCCACGGTGAGCAGCGCGCCCCGGCCCACCGAGCCCTCGGCGGCGGCCAGGCCGAGCACCGCGCCGAGCGTGGGGCCGACGCACGGCACCCAGCCGAGGGCGAACACGGCACCGAGCAGCGGGGCGCCCGCGAGCCCGACGGCGGGCATCTTGCGCAGCCGGAACTCGCGCTGCAATCCGGGTACCAGGCCGGCGAAGGTCAGCCCGAGGCCGATGATCAGGATGCCGGTGACCAGGTCGACAACGCGCTGGTGTTCGAGGAGGAGGCGGCCGAGACCGGCGATGGCGGTGCCCGTCGCGACGAAGACGACCGTGAACCCGGCCACGAACAGGGACGCGCCGGCCAGCATCCGGCGGCGGGCCTGCTTGTCGTCGGCGTCGAGGTCCGCGCCGGCCAGGCCGGTGACGTAGGACAGGTAGCCGGGGACCAGGGGCAGGATGCACGGGGACAGGAAGCTGACCAGGCCCGCGATGGCCGCGACGAGGACGGCGAGCATCAGCGGCCCGGTGCTGGCGATGTTCGCGAACTTGTCGCCCACGGCTACTGCTCCGCCGCGATCGGGTCGACGAGCTTCTGGAGTTCGCCGCGCCCGACCGGTTTGCGGATCACGGCGGCGACCCGGCCCTGCTTGTCCAGGATGATCGTCGCCGGGATGGTGTTCGGCGGCACGTCGCGGAAGCTCAGCGCGACCTTGCCGGCCGGGTCGAACAGGCTCGGGTACGTCATCCGGCCCTCGGCGAAGCTGCGCGCCGCGTCCTGGCCGTCCCGGAAGTCGATGCCGAGGAAGTCGACGCCCTTGGCCTTGCTGGCCTGGTACACCTCTTCGAGGTCGTCGGCCTCGGTGCGGCACGGCGCGCACCAGGACGCCCAGAAGTTGATCACGGTGACCCGGCCGGCGGGCAGGGCGTACTTCGCGCCGTCCAGCAGGGTGCCCGAGACCGTCGGCGCCTTCTTGCGCTGCCCGGCCTCGAACACCTGGGAGGTACCGTCACCAGCGACGTACCGCTGCTGATTGGTCACGCTCTGTGAGTCCTTGCCGCCCTCGCAACCGGCCAGTGCCAGCACGGCCACCAACGCCCAGACGGCACGCCTCATCTCAGGCCCCCTTGGCCTTCCTCGCTGTCGGGGACAGCGCGACGAGGTGCGCGGCCGGCTCGGCGTACTTGACGCCGATCAGCGACGTACCCGCGAACCGGAAGCTCGTCAGGCTGGCCAGACCGCACTCACGCTTGCGGGGGTCGTGCCAGAGCTTCTCGTGCTGGGCGTAGCGGCGCAGCGTCCAGATAGGCAGCTGGTGGGACACGCAGACGGCCTCGTGGCCCTCGGCGGCGGCCCGCGCGTCGAGCAGCGCGGCGTACATCCGCTCGGCGATCTCCAGGTACGGCTCACCCCAGGACGGCTTGAACGGGTTCCACAGCACGTGCCAGTTGCGCGGCGACCGCAGCGCGCCGTCGCCGACGCCGACCCGCTTGCCCTCGAAGTAGTTCGTGCTCTCCAGCAGCCGCTCGTCCTTCGAGATGTCGAGCCCGAACGCGCCGGCGATCGGCTCGGCGGTCTGCACCGCGCGCTCCAGCGGGCTGGACACCACGTGCGTGACATCGCGCGGGCCGAGCCACTCGGCGGCGGCCTCGGCCATCCGGATCCCCAGGTCGGAGAGCCGGTAGCCCGGCAGCCGACCGTAGAGGATCTTGTCCGGATTGTGCACCTCGCCGTGCCGGAGCACGTGCACGATCGTCTCGGTACCACTCATGCGGCACCCGCCTCTCTCGCGGCGTACGGCAGCGCGGCGACGATGGTCTCCATCGCCTCCTCATCGAGGGCGGCGGACACGAACCACGATTCGAACGCGCTCGGCGGCAGGTAGACGCCGCGCGACAGCATCGCATGGAAGAAGGCCCGGAAGGCGGCGATGTTCTGGACCTTGGCCGACTCGTAGTCGTACACCTCGGTGTCGGTGAAGAAGATCGAGAACATGTTGCCGGCCGTGGAGACCCGGTGCGGCACGCCCTCCCTGGCCAGGGCGGCGGTCGCCTCGGCCTGGATGAACGCGGAGTTGCGGTCGAGGGTGGCGTACACCTCGTCGGTCGCCAGGCGCAGGGTCGCCAGGCCGGCCGCGCAGGCCAGCGGGTTACCGGACAGGGTGCCGGCCTGGTAGACCGGGCCGGACGGGGCCAGCATGGCCATCACGTCGGCGCGGCCCCCGAACGCGGCGGCGGGCAGGCCACCGCCCATGACCTTGCCGTAGGTGTACAGGTCGGCGCCGGTGGCCTCCAGGCCCTCCCAGCCGCCCCGGGACACCCGGAAGCCGGTCATCACCTCGTCGGAGATCAGCAGGGCGCCGTCGGCGTGCGCGATCGCCGCGATCTGGAAGTTGAAGCCGTCCCGGGGCGCGATGACGCCCATGTTGCCGGGCGCCGCCTCGGTGATGATCGCCGCGATCTCGCCGGGGTGCGCCGCGAACGCCGCGCGCACCGCCTCGACGTCGTTGTACGGCAGCACGATCGTCTCGCCGGCCATCGTCGCGGGCACGCCCGGCGAGTCCGGCAGCGCGAACGTGGCCACCCCGGAGCCGGCGGCGGCGAGCAGGCCGTCGGAGTGGCCGTGGTAGCAGCCGGCGAACTTGATGATCTTCGAGCGGCCGGTGAACCCGCGGGCGAGCCGGAGCGCCGACATGGTCGCCTCGGTCCCGGAGCTGACCAACCGGACCTGCTCCATCGGGGTACGCGACACCAGCTCCTCGGCCAGCGTCACCTCCCCCGGCGTCGGGGTGCCGAAGCTGGTACCCCTCGTCGCGGCGTCGGAGATCGCGGCCACGACCTCGGGGTGCGCGTGGCCCAGCAGCAGCGGGCCCCACGAGCAGACGAGGTCGACGTAGGCGCGGTCGTCCGCGTCCCACATCCGGCAACCGTCGCCCCGGACCATGAACCGGGGGGTGCCGCCGACCGACTTGAACGCGCGCACGGGGGAGTTGACCCCGCCCGGCACGATGGCCTGGGCGCGGTCGAAGAGCTCCTGGGAGGCCGGTGCGTCGGCCGGATACTGCTTCACAATCTGGTAATTCTGGCAGAGCCTCTACGGAGATCAACTTCACCCTCTACAGAGTGTCGAAGTTCACCCTTTTCATACTCCCAGCTGGGCCGCCAGCGCCGGCACGCTCGCCTCGTACTCGTGCCACTCCCGGTCCGGCAGGAACCCCAGCTCGGCGTTCACCCGGGCCATCGGCTCGTTCTCCACCGACTGCCAGGTCTGCACGTCGCGCAGGTCCGGCACGGCGTCCCGCAGCTCCAGGAGCATCCGGGCCTTCATCGCGAGCCCCAGCCCGTAGCCGCGGTGCGCGGGCACGACGACCGTGTCGTACTGGTCCGCCCGCTCCGGGTGCAGCGCGGAGGCGACCACCTCGGTGAGCCCCGCGACCGCCCCGGTCCGGTTGTGCACCGCGCACACGACGTGCGGGGTGAGCCCCCGGGCGTGCAGGGTCGCGAGGCTGTGCGCGAGCCGGTCCGGCGAGTACGAGCTCGGGTGCAGCTCCCAGTCGCCCTGGACGACCTGCTTGGCGGTCGCGTACGCGGTCAGCAGGTCGGTGGGCGGCCCGCCGGGGAAGTACTCGATCCGGTAGCCCGAGCCGGTGCGGGTCGCGTGCTCGCGGAGCCGGTCCCAGTCCACGGTGGCCAGGTCCAGCAGGTTGCGTTGCTCCACACAGGTGAGCTGGAAGCCGTACGCCTTGTAGAAGGCCGTCGCGGGGGTCCCGGCGGCCACCTCCGCCCCGAGGACGGTCCGGCCCGACTCGTGGGCGCGGCGGACGGCGTGGGCCAGCAGGGTGCGCGCCACACCCCGGCGCCGGTGGTCGGGGCTGACGTACACCTCGACCACGCCGAGGTCGTCGAGCAGCAGCAGGTCGGCGACCCCGACGACCGCGCCGTCGTCCTCGGCGAACCAGTCGGCCCGGTTCTCGTCGGGCATGGTCACGGCCATGTAGGCGCGGAGGTTGTCGGCCCGCCAGTGGGGTTCGCCGGGCATGTCGGCGGCCAGCATCTCGTTGTACAGCAGACGCCAGGCCTCCAGGTCACTGCCTGGGGCCGTGGCTGGATTCCATTCGCGTACGTGCACTCTCTTTGCTTACCCGACCTTGGCGGTGAACGCGAGACCTCAAACGGAGAAATTCTGTACGGCTTGTGTCCACATGACTACAACTAGTAGCTGAGCTTGCCGTATGCGTCAGCTTTGACGAAGACGTCGCGCAGGTAGATCTGCACCGCGTTGTAGGACAGCACGGCGTTCTGCCAGTCCGCCGGGTTCGACAGGTCCCGGGTGCCCGAGCAGAGGTAGTTCCCCGCCGCGAGGGCCGCGTCGAAGATGTTGTGCGGGTTCACGTCCCCGTCGCCGTTGCCGTCGGCGCCCCAGGTCTTCCAGGTGGTCGGGATGAACTGCATCGGACCCATCGCCCGGTCGTACACCCGGTCGAGGTCCTGCTGCCCCTGGTCCGTGTCCTTGATGACCTGCGTGTTGTTGGTGCCGTCCAAGGGGATGCCCCAGATCGGCTTCGAGGTGTTGCCGTCCGGATTGAGGGTGGTGCCCCCGGTCCGGCCGTGGTTGGACTCGATCCCACCGAGGCCGGCGAGCGTCGTCCACGCCAGGTGACAGCTCGGCCGGGTCTGGGCGAGCTTGAGCTCGGCGCTGCCGTAGGCCTGGATCGCGACGGCCGGAATGTCGAGTTTCGGGGAGAGTCGGGTGGCCCAGGCCGCGAGGCTGGCCGTCGACGGATTCGGGTCAGGGATGATGGTCGGATTCGGGCTCGCGGAAGGCCATTCCGCGCCGGTCGGCTCGGGATCCGGCAATCCGTCGGCCACCGCCGGTTTACCCGCGGGCAAAAGAAAATTTCCCACTATCAGCACGGAGATCAACACCAGGGTCCCGAAGAGGCTGGTCGCAGCCAACCTCAGCCGGGGGGCGCCAGCCCAGCCGTACACTTTCATCGCAGCCCAGCACGCTGCATGGGCGATGGAATAAGGCAGTCGGCGCAACACGAACCCGAGTATCGCCCATTCACGGGAAAAAGATCAAGATTCGTCTTCCACCCGCAACCAGGGCGGCGTAACCTCGTTGCCCCAGGCGTCATAGCGCAATCAAACGCGACGGAATCCGACCGCTCCCCCCGCGGGCACACGGTGATCGACACATCGACCAACCGTTCTCCCGATACGTTTACCCGGCGGGGATGCGGCACCATGAGTCCACTCGCATGGGCGGAGGTCAAGGGCTTGGCGGCACGTTTCCACCTGCCGAGCGGACAGGTGACGTTCCTCTTCACCGATATCGAGGGCTCGACTCGGCTCGCCCAGCTACTCGGTGACGGGTACCGGCCTGTCCTCAATGACCACCGAAACCTGATGCGCCTCACTTTCGGTGACTGCGACGGCGCCGAACTACTCACTGAGGGTGACTCCTTCTTTGTCGCGTTCGCCGATGCCACCGCAGCGCTGATCGCCTGCGTCACCGCCCAACGGGCCCTCGCCAGCCACACCTGGCCCACACCGGCAGCCCGGCCCAGGGTCCGAATGGGACTCCACACCGGGTACGCGGTCCCGCACGCCGGCGAGTACGCCACGTACGAGGTGCACCGCGCCGCCCGGGTCGCCGCCGCCGCGCACGGTGGCCAGGTGCTGTGCTCGCAGTCCACCGCCCGCCGGGTCGAGGAACTGCCCGAGGGACTGTCCCTGATGGACCTCGGCCTGCACCGGCTGCGCGACTTCGACGACCGCGAACGCCTCTTCCAGCTCGTCGCCCCCGGCCTCGAGATCCGCTTCCCCCGGCCGAGGACCATGGACGCCACGCCGCACAACCTGCCCGCGGCCCCGACCAGCTTCATCGGCCGGGTCGACGAGCAGGTGAAACTCCGCCAGCTGATCAGTGAACAACGGCTGGTCACCGTGGTGGGCGCGGGCGGGGCGGGCAAGAGCCGGCTCGCCGTCGCCGTCGCCACCGAACTCGTCGACTCCTACCCGGACGGGGTCTGGTTCGCCGACCTCGCCTCGGTCACCGACCCGGCCCTGATCGCGGTCGGGGTGGCCGGCGCGTTCGGGCTGCGCCCCGAGCCCGGCCGGCCCATGCCCGACACCCTGGTCGAGCACGCCGCCCGGCGGACCTGCCTGCTGGTGCTCGACACCTGCGACCACCAGCTGTCGTCCCTCTCGCCGCTGATCACCCGGATGCTCGCCGGCTGCCCCGGCCTGACCGTGCTGGCCACCAGCCGCGAGCCGATCGGGCTGCCCGGCGAGGCCGTCTGGCGGATCCCGTCACTGTCGGTCACGTCCCCCACCGACGGCGGCCCGTCCGACGCCGTAGCGTTACTGCTCGACCGGGCCGCCGCCGCCCGGGGCGGACGCAAGGCCGACCCCGCCGAGATGCCGCACTTCGACCGGGTCGCCCGCCGGCTCGACGGCCTGCCCCTCGCCCTCGAACTCGCCGCCGCCCGGCTCCGGCTGCTCGCCGCCGGCCAGCTCGCCGAGCGGATCGAGGACCTGCTGCTGTCCGGGCCGGGCGACTCGCCCAACCGGCACGAGACGCTCAGCGCCACCGTGTCGTGGTCGTACAAGACGCTCGGACCCCGGGCCGCCAAGCTGCTGCGGTACCTGTCGGTGTTCGCCGGGCCCGTCGAGCTGGACGCCATCGAGTGGCTGCTCGGGGCCGACCCGCTCGACCCGCTCGCCGTCCTCGTCGACAAGTCCCTCGTCCAGGCCGAGCCGACCGCCGTGGGCACCACGTACCGGATGCTCGACCCGATCCGCGCCTACGGGCAGCGCAAACTCGTCCGGGCCGGCGAGGAGGAGGCCGCCCGCGACCGGCACGTCGCCTGGTGCCGGCACGCCGCCGAACGCGCCGGCCGCGACGCCGAGGGCCGCCCCGTCACCCTGTCCATGCACACCCTCGACCCGCTGGCCGTCGAGCTGCGCGCCGCCCTGCGGTGGAGCACCACGGGCGGCGACGTCCGCGAGGGCCTGCGGCTCGCCGGGGCGCTCGACCAGTGGTGGCGGGAGCGCGGGCTGGCCCGGGAGGGCCGGGTCTGGCTGTACCGGCTGTACGAGCGGATGACGTCCACCGACGCGCCGGTACCCAGCAAGGAACTGGCCATGGCGTACCACATGCACGCCGCGCACGCCGGGGTCGACGGCGAGTTCGCCGAGGCCCTGCGGTTCTCCCAGCGCGCCGAGGCCGCCGCCCGCCAGGCCGGCGACCCGGGCCTGCTCGTCCGGGTGCTGGCCGGCCGGGGCGCCCCCCTCGTCGACATCGGCCTGACCGCCGAGGCCGAACGCAGCTGCTGGGAGACCCTCCGGCTCGCCGCCGAGCTCGACGTCGAGGCCGACGCGCTGTTCGCCGTGTTCTACCTGGCCCAGCTCCTCTGGCGGCGCGGCGAACTCGACGAGTCCGCCAACCTGCTGGCCTCCGCCCGCCCCCTCGAAGCCGCCCGCCCCGCCGAACGCGGCCGGCGCACCGTCGACATGCTCCTCGGGCTCGTGGCCCTGGAACGCGGCGACCTGGTGGCCGCGCACGAACACCTCCAGGTCGCGCTCCGATCCCGGATGGCCTACGGCTTCGGGGCCCGCGCCGTGGAGACCCTCAACGCGATCGGCGTCCGCTGCCACCTCGGCGGCCTCCCGGAGACGGCGGCCCTGCTGTTCGGCGCCTCGGAGGCCGAACGGGGCCGGCTGCGCTGCTCGGCGGGCTCCTACGCGGTCTACTGGGCCGAACAGCTCGGCCGCACCCGGGCCCTGCTCGGCGACCGCCGCTTCGACGCGCTCTACGCCGAGGGCAGCGCGCTGCCGCTCACCGAGGCGGTCGCGGTGGCCCTGGCCGTGGAGCACCCGGACCTGTCCTCCGGCGGGGTGTACGCGGCCCAGTCCTCGGCCGCGGAGGCCCCCACCGTCCCGATCAGAGTCAAACCCAACAACCAGGACCATTAGCCGATTACGCCACGTTCCTGGACCACCACGCATCAGCTCGACGCTTGCGAGGCCCCAGAAACACCGCGCTCCCTGCACGCGGCAGACTTCCCTGACCTGGGAGGTAGGCAGTCAATATGAGTTGTGCTTATATTGACTGTATGTGGGAGGTCTCCCTGCACCACGAAGTCGAAGCCTGGTTCCTCGACCTGTGCGAGCACGACCCGGTGAGTGCGGACCGGGTCGCCGAAGCGATCGACGTTCTGGCGGAACACGGCCCGGCGCTGGGCCGACCCCTCGTCGACCGACTCAAAGGCAGCATGTTCCACCACATGAAGGAGCTGCGCCCAGGATCGTCGGGCACGACCGAGATCCGGTTGATCTTCGCGTTCGACCCGGCCCGGGAGGCGGTGTTCCTGGTGGCGGGCGACAAATCCGGCCACTGGCAGTCCTGGTACCAGGAGGCCGTTCCTCTGGCAGACTCACGGTTCCAGGAACATCTCACGAGGTTGAAGGAGGACAGGTCATGACCACCAGCCCATCGAACTGGCGAGACGTCAAGGCCAAGGCCCGCGCCATCGACCCGACCTGGGACACCGAGGAGCGCGTCGGGCGTCGGGCCGACATGCGCCAGGAGATGCTGGCCTCTGTGAGCGGCGCCCGGCTGGCCGAGATCCGCAAGGAACTCGGCATCACCCAGACCCAGCTCGCCGAGGCGACGGGATTGTCGCAGGCCAGGATCAGTCAGATCGAAAACGGCACCGCGACCAGCCTGGAGACCCTGCGCGCCTATGTGCTCGGCCTCGGCGGCCAGCTCGACATCGTCGCGAGGATCGGGAACATCCAGCTCAACGTGGCGTAGATCAGTACCGGTCGCGCAGCAGGCGGGCGGCTTCGGTGGCCCAGTACGTCAGGGTGATCTGGGCGCCGGCCCGACGGATCGCCGTCAGGGACTCCATGATCGCCCGCTCCCGGTCGATCCACCCGTTCGCGGCGGCGGCCTCCACCATCGCGTACTCGCCGGAGACCTGGTACGCGGCGACGGGCACCGTCACCCGCTCGGCCACGGCGGAGATCACGTCGAGGTAGGCCCCGGCCGGCTTGACCATGACCATGTCCGCGCCCTCGGCGATGTCGAGCTCCACCTCGCGGAGCGCCTCGCGGAGGTTGCCCGGGTCCTGCTGGTACGTGCGGCGGTCGCCCTCCAGCTCGGACTCCACGGCGTCGCGGAACGGGCCGAAGAACGCGGAGGCGTACTTGGCCGAGTACGCCAGGATCGTGCGGTCGGTGTAGCCCGCGGCGTCCAGGGCGGAGCGGACCGCCCCGACCTGGCCGTCCATCATCCCGGACGGGCCGAGGACGTGCACCCCGGCGGCGGCCTGGGCGAGCGCCATCTCGGCGTACCGGTCGAGGGTTCTGTCGTTGTCGACCTCACCCGAGGCGTCGAGGACCCCGCAGTGCCCGTGCGAGGTGAACTCGTCCAGGCACAGGTCGCTCATGACCACGGTCGAGTCGCCGACCTCGTGGACGACGTCGCGGATCGCCACGTTCAGGATGCCGGACGGGTCGATCCCGCCCGAGCCCTCGGGGTCCCGGTTCTCCGGCACCCCGAACAGCATCAGCCCGCCGACCCCCGCGCGGACCGCCTCGACGGCGGCCTTGCGCAGGGAGTCCCGGGAATGCTGCACGACCCCCGGCATCGACGGGATCGGGCGGGGCTCGGTGAGCCCCTCCTTCACGAACAGCGGCAGCACGAACTCCGCCGGGCTGAGCCGGGTCTCCGAGACCAGCCGGCGCATGGCCGGGCTGGTCCGGAGCCTTCTCGGGCGGATATTCGGGAACGACATCCGGTCCTCCTGGGAGAGGGGTCTAGCGGAACCGCAGGGCGGTCGGGCCCTGCACCTTGGAGCCGCGACGCTGCTTGGCCGGCATGGCGGCGAGCTTGTCGCGCAGTTCGACCGCGTACTGGGCCAGGGCCTCGACCAGGTCGGGCACAGCGGCGTGGTCGGGCTGCACGTCGACGCGCAGTCCGAACTCCGTCGCGGTGTCCGAGGTCTTCGGTCCGATCACAGCAACCACGGTACGAGCGTGCGGCTTGCCCGCGATACCCACCAGATTGCGCACTGTCGAGGACGAGGTGAAGAGCACCGCGTCGAAGCCACCGGACTTGATGGCGTCGCGGATGTCGGCCGGCGGCGGGGCGGCCCGCACGGTCCGGTAGGCCGTGACGTCGTCCACCTCCCAGCCGCGCTCGGTCAGGCCGGCCGCGAGGGTCTCGGTCGCGATGTCCGCGCGGGGCAGCAGCACCCGGCCCACCGGGTCGAGCACCTCGTCGAACGGCGCGAACTCGGTCAGCAGGCCGTCGGAGGACTGCTCGCCGGTCGGGACCAGCTCCGGCTGGATGCCGAACGCGCGCACCGCGTCGGCCGTGGCCTCGCCGATACAGGCGATCTTGACGCCGCCGAAGTGCCGGGCGTCCAGGCCGTGCTCGGCGAACTTCTCCCAGACCGCGCGGACGGCGTTCACGGAGGTGAAGACCACCCACGCGTACCGGCCGTCGACCAGGCCCTTGATCGCCCGCTCCATCTGGGCGGGGGTGCGCGGCGGCTCGACGGCGATCGTCGGCACCTCGCACGGGATCGCGCCGTACGCGCGCAGCTTGGCGCTCATCACGCCAGCCTGCTCCTTGGTGCGCGGCACCAGGACCTTCCAGCCGTACAGCGGGCGGTTCTCCCACCAGCCGAGCTTGTCGCGCTCCTTGACCCCGTGGCCCAGGGTCAGCACGACCCGGCCCGAGAAGCCCAGCGCGGCCTCGACGAAGCTGTCCACCACCGAGGCGGTCGTGTACTGCGTCTCGCCGGTGCCGTCCCCGGTCACCGCGATCGGCGAGGAGCCCTCGACCCCGGCGGCCAGCAGGCCGTCCCGGATCTGGCCCAGGTCACCGGCGTCGACCGCCACGGCCAGCCCGCCACGGGCCACGGCCGCCGCGAGCGCCTCGAAGTCGAGGGTGGCCACGTCGTCCACGTCCACGGTCGTCCGCGCCGTACCGAGCGGCACGCCCGCGTACGTCGCGACGCCGGACGCCTGGCCGACCCCCGGGACGACCTCGAACGGCACGGCGGTCCGGGCCACGGCCTGGACCTCCTTGACCACCGAGTCGTGTCCGAACGGGTCACCGGTCACCAGGTGCACCGCGCGCAGCCCGGAGCGGGCCGCCGACAGCAGCACCTTGGCGACGTCGCCGGGGACGCCCTCCGCCGGGGAGAACTCGGGGCCGTGCACGTCCTCGGTCTCGGGAACCACGGCGGAGCGCAGCACGGACAGCAGCGCCTCGGGGACGCCCCTGTCGTACACGATGTGGTCGGCCTCGGTCAGTGCGTCCCAGGCGCGCCTGGTGAGCAGACCTGGGTCGCCGGGGCCGGCCCCGACGAACGTGATGCGGCCGACGGACTTACGGGTGCGGGTCATGCTGCACTCCCCAGTACATTGTTGGCGCCGTCGGCGAGCAGGTCAGCGGCGAGCCGCCTTCCCACCCCTTCGGCGTCGGTGAGCGTCCCGGTGGCCGACAGTCGGATGGCGTCTGTGCCATCCGGGCTGTACACCCCACCGCGCAGGTAAATCTCTTCGTCGTCCGTGACCTCGGCCATGGCGGCGACCGGGGCGCTGCAACCGGCCTCCAGGGCCGCGAGCAGGGCCCGTTCGGCCGTGATGGCCGCCCGGCTGGACGGGTGATCGAGGGCCGCGAGGGTCGCGACCAGGTCGAGGTCCGCGCTCCGGCACTCGACTGCCAGCGCGCCCTGTGCGGGGGCCGGCAGGAGCAGCATCGGGTCGAGGCTCTCGGTGATCTCGGCGGCGCGGCCGAGGCGGACGATGCCGGCCCGGGCCAGGATGACCGCGTCCAGCTCGCCGGACGTGACCTTCCCGATCCGGGTGTCGACGTTGCCCCGGATCGGGACCAGCTCGAAGCCGAGCCGCAGGGCGTTGATCTGCGCGATCCGCCGCACCGCCCCGGTGCCGATCCGGGCGCCGGAGGGCAGCTCGGTCAGCGTCAGGTTGTCGCGGGCCACCAGGGCGTCGCGCGGGTCCTCGCGGGGCGGGATCGCGGCGATGACCAGGCCCTCGGCGGGCGCGGTCGGCAGGTCCTTGTACGAGTGCACCGCGAAGTCGATGTCCTTGGCGAGCAGCGCGTCGCGCAGCGCGGAGACGAACACGCCGACGCCGAGCTGGGCGACGGGCGCGGAGGACCGGTCTCCGGGCGTGACGATCTCGACCAGTTCGACCTTGCGGCCGGTGGCCTTCTCGACGGCGGCGGCGACCAGACCCGACTGGGCCAGGGCGAGCGCGCTGCCCCGGGTCCCTAGGCGAAGGCTCACGCGTCCACCTCGGTACGGGCGGCCTGAGGCTCGTTCACTCTGTACTCCCAAGGGCTTCTTGCACGCTGTCCGAGGTGACGTCGAGGGCGAAGAGCTCGCGGACCAGGGCCGCGTACTGCGCCCCGCCCGGCTCCGCCGCCAGTTGACGCACCCGGACGGTGGGCTGGTGCAGGAGCTGCTGGACGACGCGGTGCACCGTCCGGGCGATCTCCGAGCGCACCTCGTCGGTCAGTTCCGGCCGGCGCTGGTCGAGGCGGCGCAGCTCGCCGGCCACCACGTCGTCGGCCCGGGCCCGCAGCGCGGCGACGGTCGGGGCGACCTGGGCCCCGCGCAGCCAGGCCGTGTAGCCGGACACCTCGTCGTCGACGATCAGCTCGGCGGCCGCCACGTCCGTACTGCTGGTGTGGCCGGCCAGGGCCGAGCCGAGCCGTTCGATGTCGAGGAGGATGACGTCGGCCAGGTCGCCGAGCGCCGGGTCCACGTCGCGGGGCACGGCCAGGTCGAGGATGAGCTTCGCGCCGAGCGGCTCGGTCAGGTTCCACGCGGCGCCGGCCTCGCCGGTCGCGGACAGCACGTGCCCGGACGAGGCGGTGGCGCACAGCACGATGTCGGCGGCGCGCAGGGCGGCGGGCAGGCCGGCGAAGTCGATGGCGGTGCCGCCGTAGGAGTCGGCGAGCCGCTGGGCCTTGTCCAGGGTGCGGTTGGCGACGACGAGCTGGGCGACCCCGGAGCGTTGCAGGGTGGCACAGGCCAGCGCGCCCATGGCTCCGGCGCCGATGACCAGCACGTTCGCGTTGGCGGGTTCGAGGCCGGACTCGGCGGCGCCCAGTTCGAGGGCGGCGGTGACGACGCTCTGGCCGGCCCGGTCGATGCCGGTCTCGGCGTGCACCCGCTTGCCGACCCGCAGGGCGGACTGGAGCAGCTCGTGCAGCACCCGGCCGGCGGAGTCCTCGCTGGTGGCGACCCGGTAGGACTCGCGGAGCTGGCCGAGGATCTGGGCCTCGCCGACGACCATGGAGTCCAGCCCGGCGGCCAGGCGGTAGGCGTGCCGGACGGCCTCCTCGTCGTACCGGACGTAGAGGTGTTCGACGAGTTCCTCGATGCCGACGCCGGCGTGCGCGGCGAGGACCGTGGAGAGTTCGAGCAGGCCGGCGTGGAAGGCGGAGACCCCGGCGTAGATCTCGACCCGGTTGCAGGTCGACAGGATCACGGCCTCGCCGACGGTCTTCTGGGCCAGCAGGTCGCGGAGGACCCCGGGCACGGCGTCGGCGGACACGGCCACCCGCTCGAGCAGGCTGACGGGGGCCGTCCGGTAGGACACCCCGACGACTAACGGGTTCACAGGGTCACCGCCCCGGTCAGTGCTGCCTTACGGTGCTCGTGGAACGAGAGGATCTGCAACTCTACTGCCAGATCGACCTTGCGGACATCCACGCCTTCGGGCACGGACAGGACGCAGGGGGCGAAGTTGAGGATGCTGGTGACCCCGGAGTTGACCAGCACGTCCGCTACCCCCTGGGCGGCGTGCGCGGGGGTGGCGATGACGCCGATCGCGATCTGGCAGGTGTCCACGACGGCGGCGAGCTCGTCGATGTGCCGGACCACCAGGTTGTTGATCTTCTCGCCGACCCGGCTGGCGTCCGCGTCGAAGAGGGCGGCGATGTGGAAGCCGCGGGTGGTGAAGCCCGAGTAGCCCGCGAGGGCGTGGCCGAGGTTACCGACGCCGACGAGCGCGACGGCCCGCAGCGTGGTCAGCCCGAGCACGTGCTCGATCTGGCCGATCAGGCGTTCGACGTTGTACCCGACGCCCCGGGTGCCGTTGGAACCCAGGTGGGAGAGGTCCTTGCGGAGCTTCGCCGAGTTGACCCCGGCAGCCGCCGCCAGCGACTCGCTGGAGGCGGTGTCATGGCCGGCTTCGGCGAGGCTGTGCAGGGCCCGGAGATATTCCGGTAGGCGCGCGACGGTCGCCTCCGGGATATCCGGGAAGTCCGGTGTGCCGGGTGTGTTACCCGGGTTGCCGGTGCGCTGCTGGCTCATCTGACTCCGTGACGACGGGGACTTCGGACCCCCGCACCCAGCACGATGTTGATCTGTGCTATCGGGGCTCCTCGCGCAGACAGCGTATGCGCTTGTGAACGAGTGCACAAATCGCGATCTTGACAACGGGTTACGGGATGTGCCGGAGGCCACACTCTCGGTGTATATCCTCGGAGCTCCCAAAGCCGGGCCAGCACCCACCCACCCACGTCGTGAGCTCGAGGTATGCCCCCGCGGCACTAGGCCCTCCATTCTCGGGCTCGCGCTGCACGGCGGGTGGGCACTGTGCCGTAATTATTACTGAAAGCCTGATGTATACGGACAAATAAGTGCCGTTCGGCGTGGCGCGTCCCACAGGTCCGGGGGGATAACCCCACCCCCAAGAGGCCGGCCGCCCGGATGGGAACCCGGGCCCGGGGTGCCTAGCGTTAGCCCCATGAACATCCGCCGCCACATCGGCCGGGACGCGACGTACCTGCTGACCGGTTTTCCGATCGCCGTCTTCAGCTTCGTCGTTCTCCTCACACTCTTCGTCACCGGCGTCTCCACGCTCGTGGCGTTCATCGGCATCCCGATGCTGGCGGTGGCCCTGCTGTCGGCCCGGACGTTCGCCGACCTGGAGCGGGTCCGGCTCGGCCAGGTCCTCGGCCACCCGGTGCCCCGGCCGCACTACTCCCGCGCCCAGCCGGAACACGGCTGGTTCAAGCGGATGACCACCCCGCTGCGCAACGGGCAGAGCTGGCTCGACCTGCTGCACGGCATCATCAACTTCCCGGTGGCGATCACCACGTTCTGCGTCACGGTGTCGTTCTGGGCCGCCGCGGCCGGCGGGGTCACCTACTGGTTCTGGGAGCGGTTCCTCCCCCACGACCAGGACGGCGACGGGGACGGCGACATGGCGATCATCTGGCTGGTCGGCGACGACAGCCGCTCCAGCCGGATCTGGGTGTACTCCATCGCCGGTGTCGTGTTCTTCCTGATCACCCCGTTCGTGCAGCGCGGGCTCGCCGCTTTCCAGGCCGGGATGGCGCAGACCCTGCTGACCCGGCTCGCCGGTCTCCAGGGCCGGATCTCCGACCTGACCGAGAGCCGGGCCGCCGCCGTGTCCGCCGAGGCAACCGCCCTGCGCAAGCTGGAGCGCGACATCCACGACGGCCCGCAGCAGCGCCTGATCCGGCTCGCCATGGAGCTGTCGCGGGCCCAGCGCCAACTGGAGAAGGACCCGGCCGCGGTCAGCGCCACCCTGTCCGAGGCGATCGGCCAGACCCGCGAGACCCTCGACGAGCTGCGCGCCCTGTCCCGGGGGATCGCCCCGCCGGTCCTCGCCGACCGGGGCCTGGTCGCCGCGCTCACGGCCCTGGCCAGCAGGTCCATGGTCCCGATGGAGCTGGACATCAAGGTCGCCGACCGGCTGCCCGACGCCCTGGAGAACGCCCTGTACTTCACGGCGGCCGAGTCGCTGACCAATGTCGCCAAGCATTCGGGGGCCACCCTCGGCACGCTGGAGCTGACCCGGAAGGATGATCGGCTGTACCTGATCATCACCGACAACGGCTCGGGCGGCGCGCACGTGGCCAAGGGCCACGGTCTGGCCGGGCTCGCCGACCGGCTCCGGGCGGTCGACGGCGAGCTCGCCGTGGACAGCCCGCCCGGGGGGCCGACGGTCCTAGTAGCAGAGGTGCCCTTTGACTGAGCCGAGTTTGCGGATCGTCGTGGCCGACGACGCGGTCCTCCTCCGGGAGGGCCTCGTCCGGCTGCTGGCCGAGGCCGGCTGCGAGGTGGTGGCCGCCGTCGGGGACGGCCCCTCGCTGGTCGCGGCCGTGGTCGAGCACCGGCCGGACGTCTCCATCGTGGACGTGCGGATGCCGCCCTCGCACACCGACGAGGGGCTGCGGGCGGCGGTGGAGGCGCGCCGGCTGGTACCGGGCACGCCGGTGCTGCTGCTCAGCCAGTACGTGGAGGTGTCCTACGCCGACGACCTGCTCGCCGACGCGCGCGGGTCGATCGGCTACCTGCTCAAGGACCGGGTCGTCGACCTCGACGAGTTCCTCGACGGGCTGCGCCGGGTGGCCGGCGGCGGCACGGTCCTCGATCCCGAGGTGGTGTCACAGCTCATGGTCCGGCGCAGGCGCAACGATCCCCTCGCGACCCTGACCCCGCGCGAACGGGAGGTCCTCGAACTCATGGCCGAGGGCTACTCGAACACGGCCGTGGCCCGCAAGCTGGTCGTGACCGAGGGCGCGGTGGAGAAGCACGTGCGCAACATCTTCACGAAGCTCGACCTGCCGCAGGACTCCGACCAGCACCGCCGGGTGCTCGCGGTGCTGGCCTACCTGCGATAAGACCCAAGATCTTCAGAGGGTTACGAGTGGGGGGCCGACCCGTCGCGCATCGGCCCTTCGAACCCGGGGTCCCTAGATCCGACCCGCGAGGGCCACGGCCTCGGCGACCGTCTCCGCGAACGGCACCCCGTGCGCCCGGAGCCGCTCGGAGTCCGTGAAGCCGCCGCCCACCAGGACGACGTGCGCCCCGAGGTTCGTGGCGGCCAGCGCGTCGTCGATCGAGTCGCCGATCAGCACGGCGTCGGCGCCGGTCAGGCCCAGCTCGCCCAGGTGCGCGGCCAGCGAGTCGGTCTTGCTCTCGCCGCCGACCTCGGAGCGCAGGCCGTCGATCCGCTGGAAGAACTCCGTCAGCCCGTACCCGTCGACGCAGGGGCCCAGCTCGTCGTGGAACCACATGGACAGCAGCGACTGGCGCGGGCCCCAGCTGGTGAGCGCGTCGACCACGCCCTCGCGGAGCTCGCAGTCGGGCAGGGCGACCCGGTAGGCGTCATGGAAGATCTTGTCGAGCCGGGCGAACTCCTCGGCGTCGACGGGGCGGCCGAGGGCCTCGGCGTAGTACTCCACGATGGGGCGGCGGAAACCGCGGCGGTGTTCATCGACGTCGACCACGGGGCCGCCAACGCTGGCGAACGCCTCGTTGCACGCCGCGACGACGAGGGTGATGTCGTCGAGGAGCGTGCCGTTCCAGTCCCAGATCAGGTGTCTTCCCACATCGGCAGGCTAAGGCCGGGGTATGACATTGACGAAAGATTTACGGCTCGTCAGTGACCGAGATCTCGGCGCAACCGGTCCTCTTCCACCCGCCAGTAGCCATGTTCCCTGCCGTCGAGCAGGACCACGGGCAGCCGGTCGCCGTACTCGCGCTCCAGGGCGAGGTCGCTGGCCACGTCGACCTCCGCCCACGGTTCCCCGATCCGGTCGAGCGCCTCGCGGGCCGGCTGGCACATGCCGCAGCCCTCGCGGGTGAGCAGCGTGATCCGGGTGCTCACCGCTCCCCCTCGGCGGCGGGAACGCCCGCCGCACCCTCGGCCGCTTCCGCCGTGGGGGCCGCCCCGCGCCGCCACTCCTCGTTGCCCAGTTCCCGCTTGCGGACCTTGCCGGTCACCGAGTGCGGCAGCTCGGACACGAACTCGATCGCCGTCGGGCACTTGAACCGGGCCAGGCCGCGTTCGCAGTGCGCGATCAGCTCCTCGACCCCGACCGGCCCGCGGACCACGACATAGGCCTTCACGGTCTGCCCGGTGTACGGGTGCGGCACGCCGACCACCGCCGCCTCCACCACGTCGGGGTGGCCACACAGGACCAGCTCGACCTCGTGCGGGTAGACGTTGAAGCCGGAGACCAGGATCAGCTCGCCGAGGCGGTCCACCAGGAACAGGTCCCCGTCCGGGTCGGCGTACGCGACGTCGCCGGTGCGCCACCAGCCCTCGGCGTCGGGGCCCTCGCGGCGGTCCGGCCAGTACCCCTCGAAGAGGTTGTCGCCCCTGGCCATGATCTCGCCGGGGTCGCCGGGTTCCGCCTCGTCGCCGTCGAGGTCGGTCAGCAGGATCTCGACCCCGGGCACCGGGCGGCCGACCGAGCCCGGCTTCGGGGTGCCGCCGACCAGGGTGCTGGTCAGGACGGGGGCGGTCTCGGTCAGGCCGTACCCCTCGAAGATCGGGTGTCCGCTGGCGGCCTGGAACCGGCGCGCGGTGTCCACGTCCAACGGCGCGGCGCCGCTGACGGAGATCCGCAGGTTCTCCAGGGACAGGGCCAGGTCCGGCAGCAGGGACCAGGCGACGTACATCGGCGGGACCCCGAGGATCGTGGTCACGGCGTGCCGGCGGACCTGGTCGAGGGTGTCGACGGGGTCGAACCGCTCCACCAGCACCCCGGTCGCCCCGTGGTACGCCACCGCCCCGAGCCCCGAGTTGAGCCCGTACGCGTGGAACAGCGGGACGGCGAGCAGCACCACGTCGTCGGCGCGCACGATCGGCGGCGAGACCTGCGCCAACTGGTCGTGGTTCGCGATCAGCGCCCGGTGGGTCAGCATCGCGCCCTTGGGCGCCCCCGCCGTGCCGGAGGTGTAGAGGAGCGCGGCCAGTCCGCCGCCCGCGTCGGAGACCGGGCCGCCGTCTGTCGGAATGTCGTCGAAGTCGACGCCGCCGGGGCCGATCACCAGGCTCGCGCCGGAGTCGTCGAGGACGTGGTCGCGCTCCCGATCGGTGTACGCGGGATTGATGGGCACCGCGATCAGGCCGGCCCGCCAGATGCCGTACAAGGCAGCGACGAACTCCACTGTGTTCGGTAGCATGACCGCGACCCGGTCGCCTGGAGCCACGGCTCGGACCAGCAGGCCCCGGGCCGTCACGTCCACCAGACTGTCCAACTCGCCCCAGGTCACGGTGCGGGCCCCGGCAACGAGCGCAGTGCGCTCGGGGTCACGGGCCGCCGCACGGCGGATCAGGTCGGCGAGGTTCTCAGGCTCATCGAGGGAGTGCACGCGGCCGAGTCTGGCACAAACGGCTGGTCCCGTGCTGGCCAGCCCTGGTTCGATCGCCCACTATGTGCGTTTTCACCCAAACCAACCCGGTCCAAACTTGCATTCCAGACATTTAGTGCGGCGTGTCGGATTCCGGTACGGGCGTGTCGTGCCACAAATGACGGACAGTAAGTGCGACGACTACCCGCTGCGGCAGCATACTGTTTCACTGCGTATCGGAGTTCGGACATGTGGAAGATTTACGGTCGTATCATCACCGAGTCGGCCATTCCAGCGCGTGCTCGCTCCCGACACCCCTCGCCTGAGGAGGCCCCTGTGCCCGTCGAAGCACCATCTGTCCACCACTGTCCCCGGGAGGGCGACCGGTGACCGGACTTCCGCTGCCCGCAGACGACGTGTTCGGTGTGCGGCAGACCCTGACCGACGGACTCGAGTCCATCCGGATCATGCTCGCCGGTGCCCTGCGCAGCGACGAGGGAGTGGTGCGACGCCCCCGGCCCAACGCCGGCCCGACCGCGCGCGGTTCGGTCTCCGGCGGCGGCACGATCACCGGACCCCGGCGCAACGCCGGCCCGGGCGAGGCCACACCGGTCACCGAGGAGCTGGTGCTCACCGGCGGCACGCCGGAGCCGACCCCCCCGCCGCCCGCCCGCCCCGACCCCGGGGACGCCGCGGCGGAGGTGTGGGCGCTGGTCGAACGCGCCCAGGCCGGCGAGGCCCGGGCGTTCGGGATGCTCTACGAGCGCTACGTGGACACGGTGTTCCGCTACATCTACTTCCGGGTCGGCAACCGCCCCCTGGCCGAGGACCTGACCTCGGACACCTTCCTGCGCGCCCTGAAGCGGATCAGCAGCTTCACCTGGCAGGGCAGGGACCTGGGCGCGTGGCTGGTCACCATCGCGCGGAACCTGGTGGCCGACCACTTCAAGTCCGGCCGGTACCGGCTCGAGGTCGCCACGGCTGACGTCCTCGACGCCGACCGGGAGGAACGCGGCCCCGAGGGCAGCCCCGAGGCCGCCGTCATCGACAAGCTGACCAACGTGACCCTGCTGACCGCGGTCAAGCAGCTCAACCCCGAGCAGCAGGAGTGCATCGTGCTCCGCTTCCTCCAGGGGTTCTCGGTCGCCGAGACGGCACAGACGATGGGGAAGAACGAGGGCGCGATCAAGGCCCTCCAGTACCGCGCCGTCCGGGCCCTGGCCCGCCTGCTCCCCGATGGCTTCACGCTATGAATATGGGGATTTGCGAAGTTCGACGGATGATGCGAATCACGTTCGTGACCAGGCCCGTAACCCCTGGCCGGCCTCTGGAGTTTGTCAGGGTGCGGCACACGAATGAATGGGGGTGCGCACGGTGAACGCATTTCTGCTCAAGCGGCGCCAGACTGAACGGTTCGCCCAACTCCTGGACGAACAGGACGGTGGGCCTCGGCACCACGTCCGGACCGAGTACGACCCGGACCTGTCCGGCATGTTCCCGGTCGTCGACCGGCTGACCGGCCTCGGACGCGCGGTCGACGCGGCCGCCGCCCCGGACTTCAAGCGCGACCTGCACGCCATGCTGATGGCCACCATCGAACGCGACGGCATCGGCGCCACCGCCGTCGACCAGCAGGTGGAGGCGGCACCCCGCGCCTCCCGGGGCCGTCGGGTGCGGATCGCGGCCATCGCCGGGCTCGCGGCGGGCACGCTCGCCGTGTCCAGCATGAGCATGGCCAGCGGCGACGCCAACCCGGGCGACGCGCTGTACGGCATGAAGCGCTCCACGGAGAAGGCCCAACTGGCCCTCGCCGGTACGGACATCAGCAGGGGCCAGCTCTTCCTGCAGTTCGCCCGGACCCGGATGGACGAGGCGCTCACCATCGCCGGGGACCCCGACGCGCTCGGCTCCGTCCTGAACGACATGGACAACGAGACCCGCCAGGGCGTCCGGCTCCTGGCCAGCGGGGCCGTCGACCGGCGGGACGCCACGGCACTCGACTCCGTCGACGCGTTCGTGACCGCCCAGCGCAAGGGCGTCGCGGACCTGCTCACCCGGACCTCGGGAGACCGGGGCCGCGTGGTCACCTCGCTGACCCTGCTCGACGACGTGCAGACCCGCTCGACGAGCCTGCGCGGCGTCCTGAACTGCATGACCAGCAGCGGCAGTGTCCTCGACGACCTGGGCCCGATCCCGCAGAAGTGCGGCACGACCGGCGGCCGGACCACCGAGAACACCCCGGCGCCGACCAGTACCGGGCGCGGCTCCAGCAACCAGGTGCCGTCCACGAAGACCCCGGTCCTGCCCACTGTGGTGCCGACCGCCGTCCCCGGTGGCGGCGGCACGGGCGGCGGCAGCCCGCTGGACAAGCTGCCCATCGTCGGGACCAGCGCGGCGCCGACCCCGTCGGCCAGCGCCGGTCCCAACAACCAGGGTGGCGGGGGACTCCTCGACACGGTCGGAAAGATCCTCGGCGGGATCTTCGGCTGACGGGGCTACCCTCAGCATGTGGAGATGAATACGGGTTGGGCCTCCGCCGAGGTGGAGGCCGCCCTGACGGTTCCGCAGGATCCCACCGCTGCGGCCTTCTTCGACGTCGACAACACCATGGTGCGTGGCGCGTCTATCTACTACTTCGCCCGGGGCCTCGCCTCGCGCAAGTTCTTCTCGCACCGCGACCTGGCCAAGTTCGCCTGGGCCCAGGTCAAGTTCAGGATCGGCGGCTCCGAGGACCCGGCCGAGATCGAGGAGGCCAAGAAGTCCGCGCTGTCGTTCGTCGCGGGCCGCAGCGTCTCCGAACTCGTCGGCCTCTGCGAGGAGATCTTCGACGAGCTGATGGCACACCGGATCTGGTCCGGCACCCGGGCCCTCGCCCAGCTGCACCTCGACGCCGGCCAGCGGGTCTGGCTCGTCACCGCCGCGCCCGCCGAGCTGGGTGACATCATCGCCCGCCGCCTGGGCCTCACCGGGGCCCTGGGCACCGAGGCGGAGGTCGTGGACGGCATCTACACCGGCAGGCTCGTCACCGACCTCCTGCACGGTCCCGCGAAGCCCGTGGCCATCGCCCAGCTCGCCGCCAAGGAGGGGCTGGACCTGACGCACTGCACCGCGTACAGCGACTCGGCCAACGACGTGCCGATGCTGTCCTGCGTGGGGCACGCCGTGGCCGTGAACCCCGATCCGAAGCTGCGCCGGGCCGCGCACCGGGCCGGCTGGGAGGTGCGGGACTTCCGGACCGTGCGCAAGGCCGCGAAGGTGACCGCGCCGGTGGTGGTGGCGGGGGTGCTCGGGACGCTGGCCGTCGTGTGGGCCGTGCGGGCGGCGCGGCGGAGGCGGCTGTGACCTCGCCCCGGAAGTGCCGCCGTCTCCGGCCCAGAAACGCGGCGTAACCCTCAAAAGCTGTTGATCTACGCCCTTGATCTGACGCCTTGGCCCGCTGAGGGCGGCGAGGCGAAGGCGGAGGTGCGCCCGCATACCGGTGTTGTATGCGGGCGTGCCGACAACGCGCGCATCGTCGTCAGCGGGCCCCACCCACCTACGCGAAGGGGTCTGGGCGCTTGAGGAGTAGCGCGTCCAGGGTCGTCTGGATCGTCTCGCGGACCTGGTCGCCCAGGTTGAAGATGACCGCCGGGTCGTCCACGGCGTCGGCGTAGTCCGCCGTCTCGATGGGCTTGCCGATCTCGATCAGCCACTTGCTGGGCAGCGGCACCGCGCCGAGCGGCCCGAGCCACGGGAACGTCGGGGTCACCGGGAAGTACGGGATCTTCAGCAGCCGGGCCAGGGGCTTGATGTCCCCGATCAGCGGGTAGATCTCCTCGGCGCCCACGATGGACACCGGGATGATCGGCGCGCCGGTGCGCAGGGCCGCCGAGACGAAGCCGCCCCGGCCGAACCGCTGCAACTTGTACCGCTCGCGGAACGGCTTGCCCACGCCCTTGAAGCCCTCGGGGAACACGCCCACCAGCTCGTCGGTGTTCAGCAGCCGCTCGGCGTCGGGGTTGCAGGCCAGGGTCGCGCCGGACTTGCGCGCGTACTCCCCCAGCACCGGGGTGTCGAACACGAAGTCCGCGCCCAGCAGGCGGAGCATCCGGTGCGCCGGGTGCTCGTCGTGGATGCCGAGGGACAGCATCATCGCGTCCACGGCGATCGTGCCCGAGTGGTTGCCGACGACCAGCGCCCGGCCGTTGTCCGGGATGTTCTCCAGGCCGATCATCTCGACCCGGAACCACTTGCGGTACAGCGGGCGGAGCAGGGGGAAGAACACGTTCTCGGTCATGTCCGGGTCGAAGCCGAACTCGTCGACGTCGTAGTCCCCGTCGAGCCGACGGCGGAGGAAGTCACCGAACGACACTGACGAACTCCTTGAAGGTGTCAGGAGTGGAGCGGGGCGAGAAGCCGAACTCCGCGACGAGCCGGGACACGTCCACCACCCGGCCGTGCACCAGGAACTCCAGCTGGTCGATGGAGATGTCGAACAGCCGGCCCACGGCGCCCATGGCGAGCCCGGGGACCGGCACCGGGGTCTTGCCGGCGCGCCGGATGGCCTGGGACAGCAGCAGCACGCCGGGGCCCGCCACGTTGAACACGCCCGGGTGGTCCTCGACGACGGAGCGGCGGAGCACCTCCAGCGCGTCGTCCACGTGCACGAACTGCACCCGCGGGTCGAACCCGGCGGCGGTCGGCACGAAAGCCTGGTCGAAATACCTGGTCAGGGCGGTGTCCGCCGTGGGGCCCAGGAACGGGGAGAACCGCAGCACGGTGGCCACGGCGTCGGGGCGGCGGCGGCGGAAGCCGCGCACGTACCCCTCGATGTCGAGGATGTCCTTCACGAAACCGCCGCGCGGGATGTCGCGGAGCTCGGTGTCCTCGGTGAAGATCGCGGGGTCGCGCGAAGACGCCCCGTACGCGGCGCTGGAGGAGCGGACGACCACCTTGCGCAGGCTCTCGGCCCGCTGGCAGGCGGCGAGGAGCTGCAACGTACCGATGACGTTGAGTTCCTTCATCGCGTCCCGGCCGCCGTCGCGGAACGGCATGGCCGCCACGGCCATGTGCACCACAGTCTCGACCCGGGCCCGGTCCAGCAGTTGGGCCAAAGCCGGGCCCTGAGTCGGGTCGACAACGGAGAAGTCCACCCCCGCGCCGGCCAGGACTTTTGCCAGGTCGGGCGTGGGCGGAACCACATCCACCGCGAAAACCGTCGCATCCGCGGCGAGCTTGGCCGCGGTGTGTGCTCCCAGGTACCGTCCGGCCCCGGTCACGAGGACCGTGCCACCGGACGGGCGGACGGAGGCCGCCAATGACTGACCGGCCGACGCATTGCCCGGAAACTTCTCCGGGCGAGCGGAGGCCGCCACTGACTCAGACATGGGCGGCTCCCCAGGGGATGGCAAGTGAATCAGCGCCGGAAATGACCGGCGCCGAGATCACTTGCCGAGACGGCGACGCTGGACGCGGGTCTTGCGCAGCAGCTTGCGGTGCTTCTTCTTAGCCATGCGCTTGCGGCGCTTCTTGACCACGGAGCCCATACGGCAACCCCTCGAGAGTCGGAAGGTGAACCTGTTCAGGGTAGCCGTCGCATCAACGGCGAGCTAATCGGCCCGGCGGGATGCTCAGGTTGAGTCCGAAAACGCCCCTTTAAGGTACGTGTGGACCGCCTGCTCGGGGACCCGGAACGACCGTCCGACCCGGACGGCCGCCAGCTCGCCCGAGTGCACCAGCCGGTAGACCGTCATCTTGGAGACCCGCATCAAGAGCGCCACCTCGGCGACGGTCAGGAACCGCACCTCTCCGAGCCGGCTGTCGCTGTGCGCCAGGGACATGACCACCACCGCGCCTCTCCCGGCCGCTCGGCGGTGACACCGCACGTCCGCGCAGTTCCGCACGGCGGCCGACGGCGGGGCCGCCATCAGCGGACACGCACGTGCTCCTTGTACGGTAACGGGACGGGTGTGGCTAACGCGATAGCTCTACGTAATCGAAGCGTGTGACTCTTCATGTTTGCCCAGCTCAAACGCCCACTAGTCACTTATTTCCGCCAATATGCGACAGAAGCGTTGACATCCGGGCGGGGCCAGAGGCTCAGGGTTGCTCGTCGCCCAATGGACAGCGTGCGCGGCGCGGCCGGACACACGTCACCCCCGGCGGCACGGAGCCGGACCGGGGGCGACGGAAGACGCGGAACTACTTCTTCGTGGCCAGCGCCCGGGCGAAGAACCCCAGGTTGGCCGGGCGCTCGGCGAGCCGGCGCATCAGGTAGCCGTACCACTCGGTGCCGTAGGGCACGTAGACCCGGACCGTGTAGCCGTCCCGGACCAGGCGGCGCTGCTCCTCGGGGCGGACCCCGTAGAGCATCTGGAACTCGAAGGAGTCGCCCGACCGGTCGAACCACCGCGACCGGTCCTCGCCGATGGTGATCAGGCGCGGGTCGTGGGTGGCCAGCATCGGGTAGCCCGCGCCGGACATCAGGGTGTTCACGCAGCGCACGTAGGACTTGTCCACGTCCAGGGCCGTCTGGTACGCCACCGACTCGGGCTCCTTGTACGCGCCCTTGCACAGCCGCACCCGCGACCCGGAGACCGCCAGCTCGCGGCAGTCCGCCTCGGTCCGCCGCAGGTACGACTGGAGGACCGCGCCCGTGGTCGGGAAGTCCTTGCGCAGCTCGGCGAGCATGTCCAACGTCGAGTCCGTGGTGGTGTGGTCCTCCATGTCGAGGGTCACCGTCGTGCCGGCCTTCATCGCGGCGGCGCAGATCTCCCGCGCATTGGCAAGCGCCAGCTCCTCGTCGAACTTCTGCCCGAGCGCCGACAGCTTCAGGCTGACCTCCGCCTCCGGGGTCAGCTCGGCGGCGTCGAGGGCGGCGAGCAGGCGCAGGTACTCGTCCTTCGTCGCGGTGGCCTGCTCGGCGGTGAAGGTGTCCTCACCGAGGAAGTCCAGCGTGACGGCCAGGCCGTCGGCGACGAGCTCGCGGGTCGCCGCCAGCGCGTCGTCGGTCGTGTTCCCGGCGACGAAGCGACGGACCACGTCCCGGCTGACCGGGGCCTTCTCGACCAGCCGCTCGACCCGCTTGCTGCGGGCTGCGGCGAGGATTACCGAACGGAGCATGGTTCGAAGGGTATCCGGCGGTCGTCCCATCTTTGGCGAGGGGGACCACCCTGGCAGGGTAAGGACTGTGAACTGTAAGGACTTGTGACGCTCGATGCTGGTTACTTCGCCGGGGATTGTCTACCGTTAGGGCGTGGATTTCGACGAGTACGCCCAGACAGCCGTTGATCTTGTCAACGCGCCTCTGGGCGACATGGACGCCCTCGTGGCGTTCTTCGAGGCGCACCCCTGGTGGCAGAGCAAGCTCTCCGAGCGGGACCTCGTCACCATGCGCCGCGCCCAGAAGCGGCTCCGGGGAGTCTTCGAGGCCGGCACGACCGGCAACGACCCCGAGGCCGTCACCGAGCTCAATGCTCTCCTCCAGGCCCACCCGATGCAACCCCGGATCTCCGGGCACGACTCCTCCGACTGGCACATGCACGTGACCGGTCGCGGCGAGGCGGTGAGCGCCGAATACCTGGCCGGCGCGGTGTGGGGCCTGTCGGTGTGGCTGTGCGAGCACGGCAGCGCCCGGTTCGGGGTGTGCGCCGACGAGCGGTGCGGCAACGTCTACCTGGACACCTCGTCGAACTGTTGCCGCCGGTTCTGCTCCGAACGGTGCGCCACCCGGTCGCACGTCGCCGCGCACCGGGCCCGGAAGAAGGCCGAACTCCAGGCCCTTCAGCTGCCCGCGGTCACGGCCGACGCCGCCAGGTAGCGGCGCGCGAAGGCCAACGACTCGGCGAGGTCGGCCTCCCGGGCGGCCCGGGAGCCGGCCTTGCGGGTGTTGACCTCCATCGAGACCTGCCCGGTGAAGCCCTCGCTGTTGGCCAGGGCCGTCAGCACCTCCGCGCACGGCTGGGTGCCCCGCCCGGGCACCAGGTGCTCGTCGGTGCCCTTGCCCGTGCCGTCACCCAGGTGCAGGTGCGCCATCTGGTCGCCCATGGTGCGGAGCAGCTCCAGGCCGTCCATCCTGGCCGCCGCGCAGTGCGAGAGGTCCAGGGTGTACGCCTGGTAGCCGACCTCGGTGGGGTCCCAGTGCGGCGAGTACGGCACGAACTCGCGGCGGGCCATCCGGATCGGATACATGTTCTCGACGGCGAACCGGACGCCCGGGTGCTGACGGGTCAGCTTCTCCAGGCCGGTCACGAACGTGCGGGCGTAGTCGCGCTGCCAGGCGAACGGCGGGTGCACCACGACCGTCGGCGCGCCCATCTCCTCGGCGAGCACGGCGGCCCGGCGCAGGCGCTCCCACGGATCGGAGCTCCAGACACGCTGGGTGACGAGCAGGCACGGAGCGTGGATGGCGAGCACCGGCACGCCGTAGTGCGCGGAGAGCTGGCGCAGGGCCGTGGCGTCCTGGCTGACCGCGTCGGTCCACACCATGACCTCGACGCCGTCGTAGCCGAGGCCTGCCGCGAGCTCGAACGCGGCGGGGGTGGCCTCGGGATAGACGGAGGAGCTTGAGAGCAGGACCGGAATCGGCGTCACCTACCCAGGGTAGCCGTGTCCGGATGATCACCGTGTGTAGGGCGTGTTACGTCCAGGTGACGCCTGACGGGCCCCGCACGCAGTGGGGCCCCACCCGGCGTGACCGGGCCGCCGCAGGGCCCCGCCCACCCGCGGGCGGGGCCCCGACGGTCAGGCGTAGTCGAGCCAGCGCAGGATCATGCCCTCCCGCAGCGCCCACGGGCAGATGTCGAGCTTCTCCACGCCGAGCTGGCGCATCGCGACCTCCGCGACCACGGCCCCCGCGACCAGCTGGTGCGCGCGCCGGGGGCTGACCCCGTCCAGTTCGGCGAGCGCCGCCGGGTCCATCCGCCGGATGAACGCGAGCACCTGGTGCACGCCCTCCCGGGTCAGGGTGCGCGGCGCCCACAGGCCGGCCCGGGACGGGGCGGCCCCCGCCAGCCGGGCCAGGCTGCGGAACGTCTTCGACGTGGCCGCCGCGCGGTCCCAGCCGTGGCCGCGCAGGTCCGCGACGACCGGGGTGAGCAGCTTCTCCACGTGCTCGGTCAGGCCGTCGAGGTCGTCGCCCCAGTTCCGGGTGAGCCGGCCCGCGCCGAGCGGCAGGGACATGGCCACGGCCGGCAGTTCGTCGCCGCCGGCCGCGAGCTCCAGGGAACCGCCGCCGATGTCGAGGAGCAGCAGCTTGCCCGCCGACCAGCCGAACCAGCGCCGGCCGGCCAGGAACGTCAGCCGGGCCTCGTCCTCGCCGCTGAGCACGCCCAGGACGACGCCGGTCTCGGTCTTGACCCGGGCCAGCACCTCCTTGCCGTTGCCCGCGTCCCGCAGCGCCGACGTCGCGAACGCCAGCATCTCCTCGACGCCGTTGTCCTCGGCCGCCTGGCGCGCGGTCCGCACGGCCTCGACCAGGGCGTCGGCCCCCTCGGCGGTGACCCGGCCCCTGTCGTCGAGGTGCTCCGCCAGCCGGATGACGCTCTTCTCGGAGTGCGCCGGCCACGGGTGACCGCCCCGGTGGGCGTCGACGACGAGCAGGTGGACGGTGTTGGAACCGACGTCGAGTACGCCGAGCCGCATGGTCAGACTGCCGGGTACGGAGTCGGGGTCGGGTAGCGGTCGAACAGCCCGGACGGGATGCCCACCGCGATGGTGACGAGGGCGTCGAGCGTGCCGAGCAGCTCGTCCTCCGACACCTCGCGGTCCATCCGCTCGATGGCGAGCAGGTCGCGGCCCTCGATCCGCCAGTCCATGCTGCGGTGCTTGCGGAGCATGGCCACGGCGTCGACGTGCAGGACGGCGGCGGCGAGGTCCGCGTCGGCCGCGTAGACCTCGTACTTCTGGGCCAGGTCCGGGTCCTCGGCCTCGAAGCCGTACCCGAACGGGCCCGGGTCCACGGCGCCGACCGGCGGGGCCAGCGCGAACCGGGGCAGCCGGCCCGGCAGGGAGGTGGCCACGACCAGGAAGTTCTCGTCGCCGGTCAGCAGGCAGAACGCCACGACGGGCCGTTCCCGGTACTCGCCCGACACGACGTCGGCGGCCCGCTTCGAACCCGACCAGGTGTCGAAGGGCGGCCCGCCCCACCGGTCGGCGAAGCCCTGGTCGTTCTCCCGGTAGCTCCAGCCCTGGGCCAGGGCCACGCCGCGCAACGAATCTACGGTGAACACATCATCAGTCACACGCCCCATCATGCCCTGCGCGTAATCTGACCTGGTGACGCAGCGTGTAATACCCACGAAAGAAGTGGCCCTGGACTTTCCGCGCGAGTGGATCGAGTTCGCCGACCCCGCCGACGCGGAGCACATGGTCCGGGCCGATCTGACCTGGCTGCTGTCCCGGTGGACCTGCATCTTCGGCCGGGGCTGCCACGGGATCACCCCCGGCGGCTCGCCCGACGGCTGCTGCTCACACGGCGCGTTCTTCACCGACGACGATGACGAGCAGCGGGTGAAGGCGGCCGTCAAGAAGCTCACCCCGGAGACGTGGCAGCACTTCCGCAAGGGCTTCAAGAACTACACCGAGATGGACGACCTGGAGGACAAACCCGCCCGGCGGACCGCCACCGAGGGCGAGGCGTGCGTGTTCCTGAACCGGCCGGGCTTCGAGGGCGGCGCGGGGTGCGCGCTGCACGGCCAGGCGCTCCGGGACGGGGTGCACCCGTTGGAGTACAAGCCGGACGTGTGCTGGCAGTTGCCGATCCGCCGCGAGCAGAGCTGGGTGCAGCGGCCCGACGACACGAAGGTGCTGCTGGACGTGGTCGGGGAGTTCGACCGGCGCGGCTGGGGCGAGGGTGGCCACGACCTGCACTGGTGGTGCACGTCGTCCCCTGAGGCGCACACGGGCACCCAGCCGATGTACCTGGAGTACGGGCCGGAGCTGATCGCGCTGCTCGGTCAGCCGGCGTACGACAAGCTGGCCGAGCTGTGCGCGGCCCGCCTGAAGACGGGCCTGATCGCGATCCACCCGGCAACCGTGGCGGCCGGGACCGCGTGAGCGACCGCCGCGTGCCCGGGCGGGCACGCGGCGTACCGGATCAGGCCTCGAACTTGTAGCCCAACCCGCGCACCGTGACGATGTAGCGCGGCGTCGAGGGCTCCGGTTCGATCTTCGAGCGCAGCCGCTTGACGTGCACGTCGAGGGTCTTGGTGTCCCCCACGTAGTCCGCGCCCCACACCCGGTCGATCAGCTGGCCGCGGGTCAGCACCCGGCCGGCGTTGCGCAGCAGCAGTTCGAGGAGCTCGAACTCCTTCAGCGGCAGCTGGACCGTCCCGCCGGAGACACTGACCGTGTGCCGGTCGACGTCCATCCGGACCGGGCCGGCCTCCAGGGTGCCGGGCAGCAGCTCGGCGGGCTCGATCTGGCGGCGGAGCACGGCGCGGATCCGGGCGACCAGTTCGCGGGGGGAGTAGGGCTTCGTGACGTAGTCGTCGGCCCCGATCTCCAGGCCCACGACCTTGTCGATCTCGCTGTCCCGCGCGGTGACCATGATGATCGGCACGTTGGACCGGGTGCGCAGTTGCCGGCACACCTCGCTGCCGGACATCTCCGGCAGCATCAGGTCGAGGAGGACGATGTCCGCCCCGGCCCGGTCGAACTCGACGATCGCCGCGGTGCCGGTCGCGGCCACAGCGACCTCGAACCCTTCCTTCCGCAGCATGTAGCTCAGCGCGTCGGAGAACGACTCCTCGTCCTCGACCACAAGTACCCTGGTCACGGGCGTCCCTTCGTCTTCATGTCAGCCATACGAGTCTGGCTCTTCAACGCGGAGGCACCGGCCGGGGGTCGGGACGGCAGCCGCAAGGTGAACGTTGAACCAACCCCTACTTCGCTGCTCACTTCGACCCTCCCCCCGTGGTTGCTGGCGATGTGCTTGACAATCGCCAGGCCAAGGCCTGTTCCGCCGGTCGCCCGGGACCGCGCCTGGTCGGCCCGGTAGAAGCGCTCGAAGATGCGATCCGTGTCCTCGGCCGCGATGCCGATGCCCTCGTCGGCGACCGCGATCTTGACGCGTTTGCCGGACTTCTCCGAGAAGATGGTGATCGCGGTCTTCTCGGGGCTGTACGCGATCGCGTTCTCCACGAGGTTCGCCAGCGCGGTGACGAGCTGACCCTCGTGCCCGTACACGGTGAGGCCGTGTTCGCCCTCCCAGCGCACCGTGATCTCCTTGGCGACGGCGGCGGTCCGCGACCGGTCCAGCACCTCGTTGATCATGCGGTCGACGCCGACCGGTTCCGGCTCGGGCAGCGGTTCGGCGCCCTGGAGCCGGGACAGTTCGATCAGCTCGCTGACCAGCCGGGCCAGCCGGGCGGACTCGTGCTGGATCCGCTCGGTGAACCGCCGGGCGGTCTCCGGATCGTCCACGGCCTCCAGCAGGGCCTCGCTGAGCAGCTGCAACGCGCCGACCGGGGTCTTCAGCTCATGGCTGACGTTGGCCACGAAGTCGCGGCGGACCCGGGCGACCCGGTGCGCCTCGGTGACGTCCTCGACCTCCAGGTGCACGTGGTCGTCGTCGAGCACGGTCACCCGGACCCGGACGCCCAGCGGGTTGCGCCCGCCGCTGCGGGGCAGGTCCAGCTCCACGTCGCGCGGGTCGCCGCTGCGCCGGACCTGGGCGACCAGGCTGCGCAGTACCGCATGAGAGAGGCCGCTCTCGTCGTTCTTGAGTAGTTTCATCCCGATCGCTGCCGGATTGGCCAGGGCCACCCGGTCCGTCGGGTCCAGGACGATGACGCCGGCCCGCAGGCCGTCGAGGCTGGTCCTGGCGAGGTCGGTCTCCACAACCTGCACTGTCTTACTCCCCCGGGACGCCCTGAAAAAGAGCGCGGTCACTCCGGCACCTAGAGCGGCGCCCACAACCATCGCCAGCACCACATTCACAGGCCGATCGTAGGGTGAGTTTCGTCGGATTCCACCAGTGGGAAGTATTCGAAACGCTCGGTTCTCCCGAATGTTCACCCTCAGGATTGTCCACGTTCACCGACGTTCACGCGCCGTATGCCGATCAGCCCTACGGTGGGGACCATGCGCGACCTATTCCGCTCTGACCTCGCCCAACTCGCCGGCACCCTCGTGGCCATGGCCAGCGAGGTGCGCCACGCACTCCGCCAGGCGACCCGGGCCCTGCTCACCGCAGACCAGGTCCTCGCCGAGAACGTGCTCGCCGACGACGAGGGCATCAACGCGATGTTCCGCAACGTCGAGGAGACCGTCTACGAGCTGCTCGCCCGCCAGTCCCCGGTCGCCGGTGACCTGCGCGCGATCATCACCAGCCTGCACATCGCCACCGACATCGAGCGGATGGGCGACCTGGCCGAGCACATCGCCAAGACCTCGCTGCGCCGGAAGCCCGAGATCGCGGTGCCCGCCGAGCTGCACGAGATCTTCACCGAGATGGGCAAGGTCGCCGACCGGATGGCCAAGAAGGTCGTCGCCGTGCTCGCCGAGCGCGACGCCACCCTGGGCGCCGAGCTGGAGAAGGACGACGACGAGATGGACGCCCTGGAGCGCCAGCTCTTCAAGGCGCTCTTCGAGGGCGAGTGGCCGCACGGGATCGAGGCGGCGGTGGACACGGCGCTGCTGGCCCGGTTCTACGAGCGCTACGCCGACCACGCGGTCAACGCCGGCAAGCAGGTCGTCTACCTGGTGACGGGCGCCCCGCTCGGGGAATAACCCCCAAGATCATTATTTGACTACGAAAGAGCGCCCGCCTTCCTTGCGGAGGGCGGGCGCTTCGTCGTGACCTAGCGGCCCTGGTTCGCCACGGCCTGGGCGGCCTGCGCGGCACCCTCCGGGTCCAGGTACTCCGACTTCACCGGCCGCAGCTCCTCGTCGAGCTCGTAGCGCAGCGGGAACCCGGTCGGGATGTTCAGCCCGGCGATGTCGCTCGTCGAGATGCTGTCGAGGTGCTTGACCAGGGCGCGCAGCGAGTTGCCGTGCGCGGCGACCAGCACCGTCTTGCCCAGGAGCAGGTCCGGGACGATCGCGTCGTACCAGTACGGCAGGGCGCGGTCGACGACGTCGGCGAGGCACTCGGCCAGGGGCGCGGGCACGGCCGCGTACCGGGGGTCGCCGGCCTGGGAGTACTCGTCGTTCGGGTCGATGGGGGGCGGCGGGATGTCGTACGAGCGCCGCCAGAGCATGAACTGCTCCTCCCCGTACTCGGCGAGGGTCTGCTTCTTGTCCTTGCCCTGCAACGCTCCGTAGTGCCGCTCGTTGAGCCGCCAGGAGCGGTGCACCGGGATCCAGTGCCGGTCCGCCGCGTCGAGGGCCAGCTCGGCGGTGCGGATCGCCCGCCGCTGGAGTGAGGTGTGCAACACATCGGGCAGCACGTCGGCCGACCGGAGCAGTTCGCCCGCCCGCTTGGCCTCGGCCTCGCCCTTCTCGGTGAGGTCCACGTCCACCCAGCCGGTGAACAGATTCTTCGCGTTCCAGACGCTTTCGCCGTGCCGCAGGAGAACCAGGGTTCCGATCGTCATGACGCCCATCCTAGGGACGTCACGCCCCGTGACCGAGGACACGTCCAAAACTGGGTGACCTTGATCGGGGAGGTAAGGAATCATCGGACCTGGAATCCTTACCCTGGAGGTCGCCCGTGCGCGGATGGTGGCAGCAGACGGCTGGCGGTCTACCCCGAACATTCTGGTACCTGTGGACCGGAACGTTGATCAACCGGGCGGGCGCCTTCGTCGGCTTCCTGCTCACTTTCTACCTGCACGACACCCTCAAGCTCGACGCGCAGTTCATCGGCCTCGTGATCGGCCTGATCGGCGCGGGCGGCGCGGCCGGCGTGCTGATCGGCGGCCAGCTCGCCGACCGCTGGGGCCGCCGCAGCACCCTCCTGACGGCCAACGTGGCCACCTCGGCCCTGATCCTGGCGCTCGGCTTCGTCGACGACCGCTGGTCGATCCTGGTCGTCGGCACCCTGATGGGCGTCGCGCAGAACATGTCCCGTCCGGCGTTCTCCGCCATGATGGTCGACATCGTGCCCGACAAGGACCGGGTGCGCGCCTTCAGCCTCAACTACTGGGTCCTCAACGCCGGCTTCTCGATCTCCGCCCTGCTCGGCGGCCTGCTGGCCGACTTCAACCCGGTCATGATCTTCGCGGTGAACGCCGCCACCAACCTGGCCACCGCGTTCGTCGTCTTCTTCCGGGTGCCCGAGACCCGGCCCGACCTGCCGGCCGTCCCCGCGGTGGACGCGGCCCCCGCCGGGGTCAACCCGTTCCGGGACCGGGCGTTCCTCGGCATGATGGCGCTGACGTTCCTCACCTCGATGGTGTTCATGCAGCACCTGTCCTCGCTGCCGCTGATCATGCAGGGCGAGGGCCTGACCAGCATCGACTTCGGCCTGGTCATCGCCCTCAACGGCATCCTGATCGTCGCCGGCCAGCTGTTCATCCCGCTCCTGGTCCGGGGCCGCGACCCGTCCTGGGTGCTCGGGCTCGGCTCGCTCGTGATGGGCGTCGGATTCGGCCTGACCGCGTTCGCGCACGGCGGCCTCGGGCTGTACGCGCTCACCGTCGTCATCTGGACCCTCGGCGAGATGATCCAGTCCCCGTCGAACTCCGAGCTGATCGCCCGGCTGTCCCCCGCCGCCGCGCGGGGGCGGTACCAGGGCGGGTTCTCGCTGTCCTTCTCGGCGGCGGCGTTCGCGGCCCCGCTGATCGGCGGGTTCGTGATCCAGCACCTCGGGGGCGCGTGGCTGTGGTGGGGCTGCCTCGTGGTCGGGGTGGTCGGGGCCGTCGCCAATGTGCTGCTCGCGAAGTCGCGGAACCGGCGGGTCGCGGAGTTGTACGCGTTGGAGAACGGGGGCGTCGCGGCCAAGGTGGCGGCGTGAGCGGGCCCGGGGCGGGCCGGTCCGGCGCGGTGCGTCCGTGAGCGTGTGGAAGGGCCTACCCCGCACCTTCTGGTACCTGTGGACCGCGACCCTGATCAACCGGGCCGGCAACGTCGCCAACATCTACCTCGGCGTCTACCTAGTTACCGTTGTCTTAGGGATAAGGTGGAGTCATGGCAGGCTGGACGCCAAACAGGTCAGGTGGTCGCACTGAACTAAATGTAGACCCCTCCCAATTGGTATGGGCACTCTACGGGCGGGAATCGGATGATCCGGACGGCGACGCCGTACAGGTCACATACCAACTTACGGATCTCCGTGCTTTTGCGCTTGGCATCGGCGGTCGAATTGCGAAAGAGTTTGCCGAGAACGACACGTCGGCATTCAAGAAGATTCGGGTTCGCCTGCCAGACGGAACGGACGGCTATCGCGTCTACCGCCCCGACTGGGATGAGATGCTTACCGCGTTCCGGCGCGGAACATACAATGCACTTGCTCTTATCAACATTGACCGTGGAATGCGTGACCCTCGGGACCTAGAGGATCTAATCGATCTGGTCGAGCGGTACGGCGTGTTTGTCGTCGGCATGACTGGCGTTCTCGATTTGACAACTGACGCGGGGATTAGCTCAGCCCGTACGGAAGTCAATCAACGAAATCAGGAATCCCGTAACATTTCACGACGGGTCTCCACGGGTAAAAGGCGTTCCGCGCTGAAAGGCAAAAACTCAGGTAGTGGGTCGCGCCCCTTTGGTTGGCAGGCGGACCGCATTCACCTAGACGAGACAGAATCGGCGCTTATCCTTGAAGCTGTGAACCGAGTGTTCGCCAAAACCAAAGTCCGAACGATTGTCATGGACTGGCAGAAGCGAGGCATTCCAACTGTCACGGGCAAAAAGTGGGTTGCATCCGTGCTGAGTCAGATTCTCGTTAACCCTCGTTTGTGTGGCCTCCAGACCTACAAGAGCGAGCCGCTTCGCGACACCGCCGACAATCCGGTATACGGGGAGTGGGAGCCCATTCTTACGGTCGAACAGCATCAGGCCCTAGTCGAGATACTCGGCCCGTTTCGGAAGCCCTCCCCTATCCGGGACGGGCGCGGGAACGCGACCAAGCACCTACTGTCACCGTTCCTCCGTTGCGGGCGGTGCAACTGCCGTATGCGAGCAGGGACGCGCCCACAACGAAACGGCGAGCGGCAATCGGTGTACCGATGCCCTAGCGCTTCTGACGGCGGATGTGCGGGAGTTTCCCGCAAACTTGAAGACGTCGACAAGCTCATTACAGCTTTGGTGATTGCAGATCACAAACAACTGAAGTTCCGCAAAACGGAGGACCTTCCGGAATGGGCGCGACAGAGCGAGCTAGTTGAAGTCCAGACCCAAATAGCGGAAGCTCTGGAGAACTTCAAAGCGAAACGGATTTCGGGTGCCCGATTCTATCCGCTTATTGAAGGTCTGGAGTCGGAAGAAAGAATCCTGCTGGCGGACAAGAAGAAGTATTCCGCGCGTCGCCAGACGACAATTGCGTCTGTGGAGGATCTGGAGCAGAAGTGGAGCGATCCAGATTTCTCTCTGGAACAGCGCCAGTCCGCGATTGCCGAAAGTCTTATTAGCGTGGTCGTTCACCCCGCAGGCAGAGGAGCCCGGACCTTTAACCCGAATCTCATTGAACCGATCTGGCGAAGTGAGCACGGTCCGCAGAACTGACAGACAGATAGGAGGGGTGGGCTCGAATGTCGAGCCCACCCCTCCTATCTGTCAATTTCCAAACCGTAGATCCTAGCTACTCGAATCGCCCAATCACGCGACCGCTCGGGTGCCATTGCGATTTGCCGTTCTACCCACTCTTCAATGGTTGGGATTTCAGTCAGGTTCGTCTTGCTATTTTTTCTCCTCTCATCGGCTTTTGATTTCCTCAATGACGTGAGAACCACCTCCCTCCGACCTACGCCCACAAGGTCACTTTGTGTGATCGTCCGCGCGTTGTCCGCCCGTCCGTGTCGCGCCCTACGCGCGCAGGCGAGCACGGACGGACGGACGCGGACGATCACCCTGTGTCGTCGCTACCGGTGCTGTCTACGGCCCGCCAGAATCCCCGGGCCGTGCGTTCCGCCTTTCCAGCCTTGACGTGCTCGTTGAGTCGGTCATAGACCCACGTCCGGCCCTTGTTGGTAATTTCCATCAGGTCCCCCACCGATACGCCGATTGGTGGCGCGGCAGCGAGCATTGCCCACAGGACCGTTTCCGGGTCGCGCACATTCTCCGGCGAGGGTCGCTGACTGGGAATGAATCGCGGGTATTCCTCCTTCCCGTTGTCCGTATCGACAATGATCGTGGGTCGCTCGTTGGCGTTGTTCCGCACGGATGTCGCCACGTCGTTGTCAGTGAATATTGCGGCGCGTGCGCGTTTCGGCGTGTTGTGTTCCGGGCTGGATACCAGGAACTTTCCGGCACCGTCGAGCGTGTGCGGGTGCCATCCCGCCTTGACCATTCCCTCACTGAGGATCAGGTCACCGTCACGCTTTTCCCGGACGCGGAGCGCGATCCGGATATCCATCTGAGAGCGGATGGCACCCTGTCCCATGGCCTTCTGCGTAGGGCGCTGCGTTGCGGCAATCATGTTCACCGCTACCGCCCGTCCGCGCCGCGCCAGTGAATCCGCCAACGGCGCGGCTTCATCTGGCAATTCCGCGAACTCGTCAATCACGATGACCAGTGCCGGACGAGTCTTAGTCGGGTGCCACAACCGCTCGCCCGCGGTTGCCATTGATCCAGCCCGGTTGTCGAGTTCTCCAATGGCGTCACGGAGTAGGGCTACGGCTTGTTCGGGAGTGGTAGCTAGCCGGTCCAGGCATCGTAGCCACGGGCCTAGTTCCATGCCGTTTTTCAGGTCGATTCCCCAGATGACGACATCTCGGGAAGCGGCGAGCCAGGCTAGTACGACGTTGAGTACGCCGGACTTTCCCGATCCGACCATGCCGCCAATGAGCGCGTTACGTCGGAGAAAGAGAACGTCTACCGGGTCGCCGTTCTCTGTCACTCCGATGCGTACCGGGCGGGTGATCGACGCTGAACCAGCCGGTACGTGTTCGTAGGGAATGGGTTGTGCGTGGGGGTCGACGTCGACCACGCGTAGGGAAACCCTGTCGGCGCGTTTCTCGTCAATTTCGACGCGGACCGCTCCGGGGCGTGCCGCCAATCCGGATTCGATAGCCGGGATGGCTTCAATGACGTTTCGTGCGGTCTGCCCTTTCCGTAGACCGAGTTTCATCGTGAATCCCCACCGGTCGACAACGGCGGATTGCACGTAGGAACCTGCGAGTCCTACCGCGTCGGCTATCTGTGGCCAGCCTTCCAAGGTGCGCTCTACGCGCACCTTGGAACGGCGTCGGTGGTGTGCCCACCAGGGAACGCCAAGCAGGACCAGGGCGACCAGGGCGAGCAACGGCAACGGGTAGGTAGCCGGGCCGATGGCGGTTGCCGCCGCGATCCAACCGACTCCGGAGCTGGCCCCGATCGCGGCGTAGGCGCGTTCGGCTGGACGGTCCAGCCACGCCAACCGCCGCAACGGTGCCCACCATCTGGGGAGCAGTCCGCAGACGCCCCCCAGAACGACGCTGAGGGCCGCGATCCACGGCCACGCCGTCCGGTGCGCGGCATGAAGCCACGCGCCCACGACGAACGCGAACAGGGTGACCATGATCGGGGCGAGTTCCGACCGGTACCGGAACCCGAGGCGCCCCACGAACGACAGGAATTCTCCGAACGAGCCGCCGTCATCAGTGACGAGCAACAAGGGCTGAGGATCGTGCCGGCCCCACCGACCACGCTGCCGGTTGCGGCGCTTCACCCACCACCCCCGTACAGGGGGTGTCCGAGAGGCGGGAGAGGCAATTCGTCAGTCAGGTAAGCCCATGCGTCGGGCTCGTCTTCGAAGCGTGCCGTCAGAGCGGCACGGCAGGCAGCAACAAGATTGCCGTAACGGCGCTGCCATCTGAGGGTGTCAGTGCTCAGCCGAGAAAACTCGGCGTAGAGCGTGTCCAGTTCAGTTTCCAGGTTGCCGACCGTTTCCGTCAGGTGGTCGACCTTCGCGCGTAACTCCTTCTCAGTGTTGGGGTTTTCTTTGCTCGACAGAGTTCATCACCTCCTGTGGTTGGCGTTCTCCTTCCGGAGTCCGTGAGTGGTCGAAACATTCATGGCGGTACCTTTCATGTGGGTTGAACAGGCTTGCTGATTGGTTGTCGGTTCAACCGGTAGCCGGGCCGAGAATGGCGGTCATGGCGTCGCCGATGTAGGGCGCAACCCCGGTTGACGCGAGGGTGAAGCCGAACATCACGCACACGATCGCGTGCCAGACCTTCATCCCGCCCCACTTGCACAGGACCCACGTCATGACGCCGAGAATGAGCGCCAAGGACAAAGTGATAGCCATCTTTTTTCACCTCCTTTCGATGTGCGTCCGCCCGTGGCGGGAGTTGCTAGAGCAGGGTGGACCGACCACTACGGCCACCGTTGCGACGCGCCCAGCGGGAACGTGCGCGGCACTTGCAGCACACCGAACGGCCAGCCTCAGCCGACGCGCCGCAGACGCAGTCACGCCCGGAAACGGCGTCACCCATGTGACGAGAAACCATGTAGATCACCTCCTTAGGCAAGCGTCGATAGATTTACCTCCCTAGATACCTTGGTCCCCGCCACGCGTGGACTCATTAAAGGACGTGCACGGCACGTATCCCCCGGTACCATGGGTACCGAGGGTTACGGCCCTCCGCTGAGCAGCCCCGAACCTTCCAGGGAAAAAGGGCTGCTCAGCCCACCATCAACCGCCGAACTCCGGCCGCCTTTGTCGACCACCCGCAGTGAATCGAATTCTGGCCCTCATGAGTTCCGGTGCACGGTGGCAAAGGTCTAACGCTGGGATGATGAACTCACAAGTGTGAGAGCGCCGCGCCCAACTGTCTAGCAAGTCAGAGTTTTAAAACTCCCAGTAGCGGTGTGTGGGAAGTGCCCCGCCGGTCCGGCTTTCCAACCCCCGAACGGGGCACTTCCCGCGCTCGTGACAGTCGCGTCCCAGCCACGTCACGAGCACCCTGCCCGAAGCGGGTTAACGCCCGCGCCCACTTCGAACGCGTGCCGGTCGAATGGGTAATGTTTGAGGGCACAACCCGTCCGCTCCGGCACTCATCGGAACCGACCCATGTGAGTGTCGGTCGATTCCGGGCCTAGGGAAATCCAGATCCCGGATGATCCTTGAAGTATTGAACGTCAGCCCGTCGTCTTGTATCGCAGGGCCATCGAGCCGACTTGCCGCACTCCAAACACCCGAAGCACAGTCCACGCTCCCCCGGAATTCTCCGGTGATACGTGATCAGGCTCTCAGGCGAGAGCGTGTCACGAACAAAGGCATCCCAATCGGCGCGGATCGTAGGGGAAAGGGAATTCCAATCGTTGGTCATCCAACCCTCACCACCCTTGCCCTGCGTTCGCCGCGTATCACCTCAGGCTGCCGGCGGTACACCTCAAACTTGGCGTATGCCGCTCGTTCGTCGGGGTAACGCTTTGCCGAAAGGGTCCGGCCCCATACTCCGTATCCGTTCCGCACCTCCGACAGGATCACTACCCATTCCGTCATGACCTGCCCTTCCTAAGCGAGTGGGTGGACCGGAGGTTGAGGGCTAACGGCCCACCCAACGGAGTTAGCTGGGGCAACAGACGTCTTCGCCGCCGTCCGACTCACCCTCTCCACCGAAGTAAACGGAAGCCATCTGAACCACCTCCCTCCATTTGAATGAGCAGTTCCCGCCGATGGCTTGCTGGACCCTAACCGATCGACCGTTGCAGTTTCAGTTGATTGTTTGGGCGGTGGTACTACCACCAACGGGAACCGCTCTGGAACCAGTAGACATGGGAGATCGGCCGGCAACAAGGTTCACCGCGACTACTTCTTGACTACATAATCCAGTTCAGGTGATCCCTACAGACGCAGGTCAAAGGCTTGTGCCGTGACTACGTTTTGACCACAAAACCCAACCCTCGCGCGGACACTGGACACGGCTGCCCCACAAGGGTCATGATGACTACTTCTTGACTACAAATTCCGGAGGGGGCTTTCCCGTGGACGAGATTGGGCGGACACTTAAAAGGCTTCGTCGGGAAGCGGGACTCTCGCAACGAGCTTTGGCCGCTTCCGCGTTTTCAGTTTGGCAACTGATCGGCGCGATAGAACGCGGCGAGCGCAAGGTTTCTCTTCGAATGGCAGAGAACCTTGACGAAGCATTAAATACCGGGGGTCTATTCTTGGCCCTAGTCAAGAAAGGCAAAGGAATGACAGCCGCTACGCGAGACAAAGTCTTGTGGGTGTCGCCCGATCGATACCAGACGGAAAACCACCGGATCACGTACACCGAGGAATCCGAACGGACCGGCGAGGATCTGGAAACGCGCCACACGTCGACGCGGATCACTGCCGATGAGTACATCGCGGAACGTCTGGGAATCGAACCGGGCGCGGAGGTTTTCGAACGTCGGTACACCGTCAAACTCGGCGGGCAGGTCACCACGCGCTCTAGGGCGTGGGAGCCAATTTCCCTGACTGGGGGAACGGAGATCGAAGACCCCCACGCCGGTCCCTACTCGGACCGTGGAATCGTGCCCCGCTTCACCGTGATCGGACTCAAGCCGACGTCGGTCGAACATCAGCACATCGGCCGACACCCCACGACTGAAGAGTGTGCAGTCTTCGATGTGGATGCCGCTACCATTCTCGCTGAGGTCCGTCAGTCGTTCCTCTGCGGACAAACGGTGGTTCAGGCTGCCGACATCGTGTACCTTGCCGATCGGTACGACTTTCACTATGGAGCGGAACTTCGTGACCACTGACGCGGAACTCATCGACGCTATCAACGTGGCTGGGGCTCCCCCTGTTGACAGCGAGGCAAGCAACTCGGCAGTTGTCCAATCAGCCAAGGTTGGCCACCTGACCAGAATCATCGCGGACGCGCTGTCCTCCGGTGACCCCAAGGATTCATTGCGGCGGGGCATCGCAGAATATCTACAGATGGTGGAACGTGCCGATCCCATGCTTCCTCGGGACGTCGGCTAGCGCTACCATGGCGCTGAGGGAGGTGGCCTGATACCCAGCCTTCCTTGTCCGCCCCGATGGCGGAAGTGAGGACCCTTGCCGGTTCGTTGACGGCGGCGGGGGTCCTCACCTGTTTTCCGGACACCCCATCAATTGCGAGCAGGGCTCAGATTGGGTGAACCTCTATCGGGTTGCTTATGTCGATGCGGCACACTTTCCACCCGCCGAGTGCCGTCGATTCAAATTTGACGGTCCAAGTTTCGGAAGAGCGGTCAACCCTGAACTTCTTTGGGCTTTCATCACTGAAGCTACCTGTCATTTCCACCGGCAGTATTGCCGTCGCTGTTTTGCCATCAATCGACTCCGGATATGGCGTGCCGATGCGCTTGCCGTCAACCGTCACGTTCCAATCTCCATAAAACGATAGGGCGACATACATTCGGTACTCTCGCTCTCGGTCTATCCAGACCGAAAATGCGGATCGCGGTTGATCCGAACACAGGAGCGCTTCAAAGCCCGCCTTGTCGTATTGGCCTGCGTAGAAATCTGCGGCTGAACCCTCTGGGCATCCAGCCTTGATAACCTTGCCCGCACGTATGTAGAAAGCACTTTCGGTCACACATGATGTGGCTGCCAGTCCATAGAATGCAGCCCACGGCGACCGCTCACCCCGCAAGCCGAACGCATTCGTCTGCGACCAGCGGAGAGCGAGAAATCCACTGGCGTTGAGTACGACTACTAATCCGACGACCAGCCCATAGACATAGACTTTGCGCTTTGCGAACCCTGCCGACCAAACCCAAAGTGTGGCGACGGTCAGTGTCAACAACAGCGCATAGAGCCACCCGATATAGAAAATATGAAAATCACGGTCCCAATACCACACCGGAACCAGCGCGTACGCGGCCAAGAACGGTACTTGCGACAGCGCAATACGGGCAACCGGCGGATGGTAGTAGCGTGCCCACACGCCAGAAAGTCCGTGCCCGAGAAACACGAAAAACGCGACCACCGCTAGCGATGCCGCGCCCATGTTCGCACCCTGACTATCCATCCATGCGGAGACGCCACCCAGACAACAGGACACCGTTCCGACCAGCGCGAACACTCCGAGCGCCGCAACGGCAGGGCGCGACCAGGTACGCGGTGGCGCTGGCTTCCCCTCCGGGTCTACACCCTGTATCGGAGTAGGGGGCGTGCTTGCTGGTGGCTCTGCGGCGCTCTCAGCGGGCGCAGCAGGCGCAGGCGTAACCTCCGGCGCGGGCGCGGCCATGGGCCATAGTGGCGCGTCGGGCGGATCCGGTTCGGATGGTTCGGGGTCTCCCTGCATGTTGATCACCACCGTCGGGACAGCAATAGAGATCAACTGTACCCGCGCTAGCGAACGATCAAGGCCATGACCTGGGGAAACGTTCAGTTGACTTACTAGACACCTAAGTCGATACTTGACCTGATCTCCGTCCGGCACTACGACGTGTCCTACGCCGGCCTGGTCATCGGCCTCGGCGGCGCCGGCAACGCGCTCGGCACCCTGATCGGCGGGATCGTCGCCGACAAGTGGGGCCGCCGGCCCGCCATGCTCGGCGCGACCGTGCCCGCCGCGATCACCATGGTCAGCCTCGGCCTCACCCACAACCAGTGGGTCATCCCAGCGCTGTCCCTGCTCCTGGGCACCCTGCTGGGCATCGCCCGGCCCGCGTACGGGGCGACGATCGTGGACGTGGTCGGCGACAAGGACCGGGCCCGCGCGCTGACCCTCAACTACTGGGCGATCAACATCGGGTTCTCCGCCGCGATGCTGCTCGCCGGCCTGCTCGCGCACACGAGGCCGATCCTGCTGTTCACCACGAACGCCACCGTGCTGCTCCTCGTCGGGTTGCTGATCGCGGTCAAGGTGCCCGAGACCCGGCCGGTCGCGCCGGTCACCGAACGCCCGGCGGCCATCGGGCTCGGCGCGGTGTTCCGGGACCGGACCTTCGTGGTGTTCGTCCTGATCAACCTGCTGACCTGGACCATGATCGAGGCGTGCGAGATGCTGCCCGCCTCGTTGACGGAGGACGGGCTGGGCGCGACCTCCTACGGCCAGATCATCGTCGTCAACGGCCTGATGATCGTGGTCGGCCAGCTGTTCATGCCGAAGCTCATCGCCCGGTTCCGGCGGGACCGGATGCTCGCGGTGTCCGCCCTGACGATCGGCGTCGGGTTCGGGCTGGTCGTGTTCGCCGACAGCCTGTGGATGTACATGGTCACCGTCGGGGTGTGGACGTTCGGCGAGATGCTGATGGTGCCGGCCACCTCGGCGCTGGTCGCGGACCTGTCCCCGCCGGACGCCCGGGGCCGGTACCAGGGCGTGGCCTCCTTCGGCTTCACCGGCGCGACGTTCCTCGGCCCGGTCGGCGGCGGGCTCGTGGCCCAGCACCTCGGGACGACGACGTTGTGGCTGGTGGTGGCAGGGCTGGGCGTGGTGGTCGCCGTCGCGAACCTGGTGGTGGGGCCGGCGCGGGCGCGGCGGGTGGCGATCATGCGCGCGACGAGCCGAGACCGGGAACTGGTCGCGGCGTAGTCCCCGTGGGACCCGGGGCCGCTCCGGGACGACGTCGAGGCCCGGTCACGGGGCCGGGCCTAGACGTCACGGAGCGGCCCGGTCACCGGGGTCCGGCTCAGACCTTGCATGGGGCCAGGTCACGGGGCCGGCCAGGTGCTACGAAAGATCCCGGTCACGGGACCCGGCCCGAGCGGCGCAGCCCGTCACGGGACTCGGCCCAGACGTCACGGAGCGGCCCGGTCACGGGGGCTTGGCGTAGGCGTCGCGGAACAGCCGGCCCTGGGCCTGGGGCGCAGCCCGGTCACGGGGCCCCGCCTCGACTTCGCAGAGCAGCCCGGTGGCGGGGCCGGCGCAGGCGCGGCCCGTCGCGAGGTGGGGCCCATCGTCGGGCGGCGGCCCGGTCACGCTGTGGTCCGCGCGCCGACCGGGGCAGGGCCGTCGGGGTCACCGCGCGTGACGAGTGACGAGGGACACGTCCAGGTGTCGGGACGACCACTGTTGGCCGGGAGCCCCAGCTCGTAGCGTTGGTAATCGCTTACCGATCACATTCTTTCCTGAGGAGCGCCGTGCGCGGGCTGTCAGGCACCTACTGGGCGATCTGGACCGGGCTCCTGATCAACCGGCTCGGCGGCTTCGCCATCATCTTCCTGGCGATCTACCTCAAGGACATCCGCGGCATGAGTACCGCCGCGACGGGGCTCGTGATCGGCCTGCACGGCGCGGGTGGCGCGCTCGGCGTCCTCGCGGGCGGGGTGCTCGCCGACCGGTGGGGGCGCCGGAAGACCATGCTGCTGGCGTACTCCACGTCGGCGGTGCTCATGATGGCCGTCGGGCTGTCGAGTACCCCGGTCGCGATCGCCGTCACCGCCACCCTGCTCGGGATCACCACCCAGCTGGGCGGACCGGCGGCCGTCGCGGCGATCACCGACGTGGTCCCCGAGCCGAGGCGGCTCCAGGCGTTCAACCTGCTGTACTGGGCCTTCTTCGGCGGGGCCGCCGTCGCCGCCCTGCTGGTCGGGGTGCTCGCCGACGTCTCCTACCTGCTCCTGTTCGGGCTGGACGCGGCGGCCACGCTGATCGCGGTGCTGATCATCCTGTTCAAGGTGCCCGAGACGCTGGTCCGGCATCCGCACGTGACCGGCGGGAAGGGCCTCGGGCGCGCGCTGACCGACCGGCCGTATCTCGTGTTCGTCGGGCTGACGTTCCTGATGGCGATGATCTTCGCGCAGAGTACGACGATGCTGCCGCTCGCGATGAAGGGCGACGGCCTGAGCACGGGCCAGTACGGCCTGGTCATGGCGCTCAGCGCGGGCATGGTCGTCGCCGGGCAGCTGTTCGTGCCCAAGCTGATCGGCCGGGCGCGCAAGGCCCGGGTGCTCGCCCTCGCCCTGCTCCTGGTGGCGGTCGGCTACGGGGCGACGGCGCTGGTCGGCTCCCTCGCCGGGTACGCCATCACGGTCGTGATCTGGACCGTCGGCCAGATGCTCGCCGCCCCGCCCAACGCGGCGATCATCGCGGAGTTGTCCCCGGAGCGGCTGCGGGGCCAGTACCAGGGAGTGTTCAATCTGTCCTTCGCCGCGTCGGCGTTCGCCGCGCCCGCGCTGGGTGGCCTGAGTCTGCAGACGCTCGGCGACTGGCACTGGGTGATCTGCCTGGGACTGGGGCTCGCGACGGCGGCGGGGCACCTGGTCACGGGGCCGGCCCGGGAGCGCCGGGTGGCGGAGCAGCGGGAACTCGTCGACGCCTGAGGGGCGGGTGCGGCAGGAGCGGGATGCGGCCTCGGGCGGATGCGGCTCGCGGGGTCCGGCCCGGCCGGAGGCTCAAGGCCTGCCACGGCGCACGGGGACTCAAGGCCTGCCACGGCGCACGGGAAACGGAGAAGCGGGCGTAGGAAAGGAGCCCCCCGACTCGGATCCCACGCCCGCCAACCTTCGTCGCGGCGGCCGCCACCCCCCGGCAGCGCTCAGCGACAGCAGCCACGCGACACCGGACCTGTAGCCCCCCGACCACTGTCCTGGTGTCGCGCGACACCTTGCCCCCGTAACTAGGGGTAACCATAGGTGATCAACAAATTGATACGCAAGCGTTGCCAACTGTACGATCCCTCACACGGCTACTGTCTGCTATTGGACTCGTCCGTGTCGCCCACCAGGTGCTGGAACGCCGCCAGGTTCGCCAGCGACTCCCCCCGGGAGACCCGCCAGGCCCACTCGCGCCGGATCGCCGAGCTGAAGCCGAGCTCCAGCAGCGGGTCGAAGCTCTCGTCGGCGTAGGTGAGCACGGAGCCCAGCAGCCGGTCCAGGTCGTCCTCCGTGAGGCCCGACAGCGGCACCCGGCCGGTCAGGTACACGTCGCCGACCGCGTCGATGGCAAACGAGACGCCGAACATGGCGGCGTTGCGCCGGAGCAGGTACGCCCAGACGGCCTCGCGGTTCTCGTCGGGCTGGCGGATCACGAACGCCTCGACCTTCAGCGCGTGTTCGCCGACGGTCAGGTTGCAGACGGTCTTCAGCTTGTGGGTACCGGGCAGGGTGACCACGAACCTGTCCCCGGTCCGCTCGTACTCCAGCTCCCGGGCGCGCAGCGTCGTCTCGATCAGCTCGGTGAGACTCACAGCCCGGCGACCTCCAGCAGACGGGAACGGTGCACGGCGAGCGCGGCCCGGTAACCGGCGAGCAGCCCGTCGGTGGTCCGCGCCCAGGAGAAGTCTTGCGCATGCGCGACGGCTCCGGCGGACAACTCGGCCCGACGCGCCGGGGCGTGCGCCAGCCGGGTGATCGCGGTGGCCCAGTCGTGCGGGTCGTGGGTGTCGATCAGCAGGCCGCTGACCTCGTCCCGCACGGCCGTGGTGAGCCCGCCGACGGCCGCCGCGACGACCGGGGTGCCGCAGGCCTGCGCCTCGACGGCGACCAGGCCGAAGGACTCGTTGTAGCTGGGGACGGCGACGAGGTCGGCCGCGCGGTACAGGTCGGCGAGCGCCGAACCGCCCTGCGGCGGGATGAAGCGCACGACGTCGCCCAGCCCGAGGGAGCTGGTCAGGGCGGCGAGGTCCAGGCCGCTGCCGCTGTTGCCGCCGCAGATCAGGACCACCAGTCGGCGGGCCAGCTCCGGGTCCCGGGCGACGATCTCGGCGGCGGCCCGCACGAGCACGTCGGGGGCCTTGAGCGGCTGGATCCGGCCGACGAAGGCGAGCACGTACGCGTCGTCGGGCAGGCCGAACCGGCGGCGCGCCGAGGACTGGCTGCCGGGGCTGAACCGGTCGAGGTCCACGCCGGGCTCGACGACCTCGACCTGGGAGCAGTCGGCGTCGTACAGGTTGATCAGGTCCCGGGCCTCGGCCAGCGTGTTGGCGATCAGCAGGTCGGACTCGGCGACCACCTGCTCCTCGCCGATCACGCGCGCCTTCGGTTCGGGCTGGTCACCTTCCGCGAGCTGCGCGTTCTTCACCTTGGCCAGGGTGTGCGCGGTGTGCACGAGCGGCACGCCCCAGCGGTCCTTGGCGAGCCAGCCGGCCTGCCCGGACAGCCAGTAGTGCGAGTGCACCAGGTCGTACCAGCCGGGGGTGCGGGACGCCTCGGCGCGGAGCACGCCCTGGGTGAACGCGCACAGCTGCGCCGGCAGCTCCTCCTTGCTGAGGCCCTGGAACGGGCCGGCGTGCACGTGCCGGACGGTCACGCCCGGGGCCATCTCGACGGTCGGCGGCAGGTCGCTGGACGTGGCGCGGGTGAAGATCTCCACCTCGACGCCCGCCTGGGCGAGCCGGCGCGACACCTCGACGATGTACACGTTCATGCCGCCGGCGTCACCCGTACCCGGCTGGTGCAGGGGTGACGTATGCACCGAAAGCGTGGCAATTCGGCGCGGCAGCTCAGAAGAGAATGGCACGCGAGTGATAACTGCGTTCCGAACATGGCTCTTCCCCGCCATACCCCCTGGGTGGCGTGACTCACAGCTGGAATCGGACATTGAACTCGGTCGCGGTCCGGAGCACCCGTTCTGAGGGGGCACCCGCCTGCCTAAGATCGGACGCATGAGACCCACAGCCGTCGTCACCGGTGCTTCGAGCGGGATCGGGGCCGCCACCGCGCGCCGGCTCGCCGCCGAGGGCTTCCACGTCGTCCTCGCCGCGCGCCGCGCCGACCGGATCAAGGCCCTGGCCGACGAGCTGGGCGGCACCGCCGTGCCGTGCGACATCACCTCCGACGCCGAGGTCGCGGCCCTCGCGTCCGCCGTCGGCGAGGTCGAGGTGCTGGTCAACAACGCCGGTGGCGCGTTCGGGGCCGACACCGTCGAGGCAGGCAAGATCAAGGACTGGTCCTGGATGTACGAGGTGAACGTCCTCGGCTCGCTCCGGGTCACCCAGGCGCTGCTGCCGGCCCTGGAGGCGTCCGGCCGGGGCTCGATCGTGATGATCTCGTCCACGGCGGCCCTGGCGGCCTACGAGGGCGGCGGGGGCTACGTCGCCGCCAAGCACGCCCAGACCGCGCTCACCGAGACGCTGCGGCTGGAGCTGTGCGGCCGGCCGGTCCGGGTGATCGAGATCGACCCCGGCATGGTGCGGACCGAGGAGTTCGCGCTCAACCGGCTCGGGGACCAGGACAAGGCCGCCAAGGTGTACGCCGGGGTGGCCGAGCCGCTCGTCGCCGACGACGTGGCCGACGCGGTCGCGTGGACCGTGACCCGGCCGCACTACGTGAACATCGACCGGATCGTGCTCCGGCCGCTGGCCCAGGCGGCCAACCACAAGGTGCACCGGGTGCTGTGAGCCGGGCCGAAGGCACCCCGGGCGTCCGGCCGGCCCCGGTGAAGCCCGTCGGGGAGGTCACCCGGGGGACCACGAACCCCAACCGGTTGCGCAGGTTCGACCGGTGGATCGCCTGGCGGTACCCGGAGCTGCTCGGCCTCGTCGTCGACCTCGGCTACGGGGCGTCGGCGGTCACGACCGTCGAGATGCACCGGCGGCTGCGCCCGTCGCGCACCGTGGGCCTGGAGATAGATCCTTTCCGGGTACTGGCGGCCCAGCCCTTCGGCACCGGCTCGCTCTCCTTCCGGCGGGGCGGCTTCGAACTCGCCGGGCTGCGGCCGACCCTGGTCCGGGCGTGCAACGTCCTCCGCCAGTACGACGAGGGGGCGGTCGCCGACGCGTGGCGGCAGATGACCTCCGCGCTCGCGCCCGGCGGGGTACTCGTCGAGGGCACGTGCGACGAGCTCGGCCGGGTGTGCGCGTGGCTCGCCGTCACCCCGGCCGGGCCGGTGTCGCTGACGTTCTCCGTGGCCCTCGCCGACCTGGAACGCCCGGCGGTGATCGCCGAACGGCTACCCAAGGCCCTGATCCACCGCAACGTACCCGGGGAACGGGTCCACGAACTGCTGACCGCGCTCGACGACGCGTGGCTGGCCGCCGCGCCGTACAAGGCGTTCGGCGCCCGGGACCGGTGGGTGCGGGCGGTGACGGTGCTCCGGGACGCGGGCTGGCCGGTGCGCGACCGGCCGGGGCGCTGGCGGCTGGGCGAGCTGACCGTGGACTGGCCGGTGCCCGCGCGCCCAGGGTCCTGACGGGACCCCGAGCGACCGCTGCGGGTACTCGTACCATCCAAAGTGGATTGTTGTTCCTTGTTTTTGTTGTGGGCGCCCGAAAACGGGGCAGCCGGGCCCGACCGGATGGACCGGGAGTTGTAGCCTCGGCGTTCGACCAGCGGATCGGCGCGGGGAGGCAGGGTGCACGGAATGGCCGGCGACGGCGAGCGTTCGCACCGGTGGTGGACGATCGGCGCGTCGATCCTGACCGCCCTGCTCGCGGTGGCGGGCGTAGCGATGTGGATCAGTATCGTCCGACCCTAGGCACCGCCGCGCGTCACGGGGCGTAGGCCGCCGTCGTGCGGGCCGCCGCCGCCGCCGCGTCCAGCGCCGAGGCCCCCGACAGCGCGTGCGCGTTCCCCCAGGACATGCCCGCGCGGGTCACGAACTCCCGGGCCTCCGGCGACGACTGCCAGGCCACCGGGTCCGTGATCGGCTCGCCGCGCAGGTGCCGGCCCAGGCCCAGGACGGCCAGGTCCCAGCCCACGCCGACCGCGCCCGGCCCGAACTCCGCCCAGTGCTCGTCCACCGCCACGGCGTGTTCGAGGTCGAGCACCGTGCCGCCCGCCGAATCCTCCGACAGCCGGAGTTCGAGTTCGGTGGTGCTCTCGCCGAACACCCAGCTCAGGGTCAGCAGGTGCGGCGGCTCGCAGCGCCGGATCTCGCCACCCGCGTTGCCCTCCAGCTGGTACTTCCCCCCGACCCGGAGGTCACCGGTGACCGGCAGGAACCAGGCCCGGAGCCGGTCCGGGTCCGTGCAGGCGGCCCAGACCTCGGCGACCGGCTCGGGGAACGCGCGTTGCAGCAGGACGGTGCGGTCCTGGCCGGTCAGCGTGGCGCGCCCGCCGACCATGCGGCGCACCGCGTCCACCTCGCTGGCAATGTCGACCATGACCGTTCCCTTCCGTATGGCGGGCGCCGCCCGGTGCGGCGGTCCGCCCTCGACCGTAGTCCCGGAACGGGCCGGGTGCCGGCCGCGCGCCGGATCCGGTCGGCGACACTCACTCACGCTGAGGCCGGCGATTACGCTGCGTTAGCTCCGGGGGCGGTGCGAGTCTGACTGGGCGTACGGTGCCCGCCGAATCCCTCCACCGAGCGTGTAACAAAAACCACCCTGCGACACGAACTAACCGACGAGGAGGTCCACCATGCCCACGATCACCCGACTTGCCACAGTGGAGACCACTGTCCAGGCCGGCCGAGCCGCCGTCGTCAGTCTGCGGCTCGACAACGACGGATTCCACACGTACTGGCTGGTGCCCGGCGACACCTACCGGCTCCGGTTCGTGGGCTTCCACTGGCAGGTCACCGGGGGATCGTGGTTCGCGGCGGGGCACAGCTACCGGCTGACCCGCGCGGGGATGCCCCTGGTCTCCGTACCGACGGATCGGGGTGAGGTCGTTCTGCTGCCGTCGCACGAGTACCTGATACACCACGTCGGGGAGGGTGACTGGTGGCTGTCGCGGTGCGGGTGACCGTGCCGCCACAGTGCAAGCATCCGAGCTGCTTCGACGGCCGGGTGGAACGGAGCCGGTTCACCCGGGCCGAGGTGGAGGCGTTCTCCACGCAGCAGCTCAGTCGGGTCGAGGTGTTCGAGTGTCCGACGTTTCCGGGGATGTTCCATACCCGGGCCAGGCGGGGGTGGCGGATCTGACCGGGGGTTTCCGGGCGGCTCGGGCCCGGGCGTCGCTGGCCCGGGGGCTCGGCGTGGGCCCGGGCGTTGCTGGCCCGAGGGCTCAGCGCGGACCCGGGCGGCGTGGGCCCGGGCGGCTCGCGTGGGCCCGGGGCGGGGTCAGACCAGGACCGGTTCGGGGTGCAGCGCCACGCCGAACCGGGCCGACACCCCCGCCGCGATCTCGTCGGCGAGCGCCAGGAGTTCCGTCGTCGTGCCCCCGCCCCGGTTCGTGAGCGCCAGGGTGTGCTTGGAGGAGATGGCGACATTGCCCCGGGCGTAGCCCTTCGGGAAGCCCGACCGCTCGATCAGCCACGCCGCCGGCACCTTCACCAGGTCACCGTGCGGCCAGCGCGGCGCGTCCTCCGGCAGCCCCGCCGCGACCTCGGGCGTGACCAGCGGATTCGTGAAGAACGACCCCACGCTGTACGTGTCCGGGTCGGCCCCGTCGAGCAGCATCCCCTTGCCGGCGCGCAGCCGGAGCACCGTCTCGCGGGCCGTCGCCAGGGGCACCCGGTCCCCGATCTCGACGCCGAGGGCGCGGGCCAGCTCGGCGTACCGGACGGGGGCTGATCGTGGATCCCTGGCGAGCTGGAGCGTCACGCCCAGCAGGACGAACCGGTCATTGTTCTTGAAGACACTGCTGCGGTACGCGAACCCGCAGTCCCCCGGCCCCCACGTCTCGGTGACGTCGCGCCGCCGGTCGTACAGCTCGACGCTGACCACGCGCTCGGCGATCTCCTGGCCGTACGCCCCCACGTTCTGGATCGGGGTCGCGCCCGCCGAACCGGGGATGCCCGAGAGCGCCTCGATCCCGGAGTACCCCTCGGCGATGGCCTCGGCGACCACCTCGTCCCACGGGTGACCCGCCTCGACATGCACCTGATCCCCGTGGAACCGCAGGCCACGGGACCGCAGCAGCACCACCGTCCCGGCGAACCCGGCGTCGGAGACCACCACGTTGCTCCCGCCGGCCAGCACGAACAGCGGCCCCGGGGTCTTCACCGCCGCCACCGCCTCCGCCGCGTCGGCCACCTCGATCAGCCGCTCGGCGGGCCCGCCCAGCCGCAGCGTCGTGTACTGGTCCAGCCGGTCCTCAGTCGTCTCGCGCACGACCCCAGCCTAGGCGGGGGGCTGGGGCGGTCCGTGGATGGCTCTGGATCGGATGATCCGGGGCACGGTCTACCGGTGCGCGGGCGGCCCTGCCCGGTCACTCCGCGAGGAGGCGCTCCGCGAGGGCCAGGCGGTCCGTTTCGAAGAGGACGAGGGTGGCTGTGGTCACGGTGGTGTCGGCGGTGCGGAGCGCCGCCAGGGCGAGCCGGATCGCGTCCTCCGCGGGCCACCGGTAGATCCCCGCCGAGATCAGGGGGAACGCCACCGTCGCCGCGCCCAGCTCGTCGGCCACCCGCAGGGACTCCGTGTAGCAGGACCGGAGCTCGGCCGAGCGGTCGAGAGTGGGCGAGTACACCGGGCCGACGGTGTGGATCACCCAGCGGGCCGGGAGCCTGCCGGCCGTCGTGGCGACCGCCTGACCCGTCCGCAGCCCCTTGCCGTGGTGCCCGGCCCGGAGCGCCCGGCACTCGGCCAGGATCTCCGGACCACCCTTCCGGTGGATCGCGCCGTCCACGCCGCCCCCGCCGAGCAGCGAGGAGTTGGCGGCGTTGACGATCGCGTCCACGTGCTGGGCGGTGATGTCGCCGGCGGCGAGTTCGATGCGCATTCCGCTGATCTAACCCGCCCGGCGCAGCCCGAGCATCTGGAATCCCGCGAAGCCCGCGACGGTCCCGGCCTGGAGCACCGCCCAGACCGCGCCGACCGTGCTGGCCGACAGGGCACCGGTGGCCAGCTCCGCGACGCTCACGACGGCCCACAGCACGTTCGCGACGATGATCGTGCCGATGAGCGGTCGGTTCGGGGTCGCCGGCATCGAGGCCAGCCACACGCCGGCCCCGAAGAGGATCAGGAAGATCCCGACCGGGACGAAGAGTTCTTTCGGGTACCCGAGGAGGTCGTGCAGGGGTCCGGCCAGCGCGAGGTAGGCCAGGCCGTTGCCGGCGGTGACCAGGGCGTCGAGGCGGAGGGCGATGCGCAGGAGCTTCATGGTGGATCCAATCGGGGGTGCGGAGGGGCGGAGGGGTGGGGTCAGGCGGTCGGGACCTTGTCGAGGAAGCCGTGCACCGTGCCGATCCGGCCGCCGACCAGGGTCACCACGTCGAACCCGACCACGATCGGCTCGGCACCGGCCGGCCCCAGTCCCCACTGGAACCGCGCCAGGTCGTGGTGCGCGTCCACCGCCCCGACCAGCGAGAACACCAGCCCCGGGAACTGGGTCTGCACCGCGCCGATCACCGCGTCGACCGCGTCGCGGCCCTGGACGGACACCAGCGGGTCGATGTAGACCGCGTCGTCGGTCCAGATCTCCTGGAGCGCGGCGCGCCGGGCGGCCGGGTCGGTCTCGTTCCAGCTGGCGAGGTAGCGGCCGACCAGTTCGGTAACGTCAGTCATGGCTTTTCTCCCTGTTCAGGTGCTTCGTTCTGCTGAGGAGAACGCTACGGAGATCCGCCGGCCCCGGAATCTGTCACGCATAGGTACTTCGCCCGGGGCCCATAGGTAGGGTCGGCGGATGCTGCATGGCCGGACGGGGGAACGAACGGCGATCGACAGGCTGCTGGCCGACTGTCGCGCCGGCACGAGCGGCGCCCTGCTCCTCAGTGGAGACCCGGGAATCGGAAAAACCGCCCTTCTGCGGTACGCCACCGAGCACGCCGCCGACCTCCGCCTCCTGCGCGGCACGGGCATCGAGTCGGAGGCCGAACTGCCGTTCGCCGGGTTGCACATGGTGCTCCGCCCGGTCCTCGACCGGCTCGACAGCCTCCCGGGTCCGCAGCGGGCGGCCCTGCGCGGAGCCTTCGGCCTGGACCCGGACGCGCCCCCGAAGCCCCAGACCGGCGGGCCCACCGGACGGGAGCCGGGCGTCGCGGCCGGCACCAGCGCTGATCCCGTGCCGGAGCACGCGTCCCGGGAGCCCGCCGACCGGCTGCTCACCAGCCTGGCCGTCCTGACGCTGCTGTCCGAGCTGGGTCCCGTGTTGTGCGTGGTGGACGACGCGCAGTGGCTCGACCGGGCGTCGGCCGAGGTCCTGCTGTTCGCCGCCCGCCGGCTCGACGCCGAGGGTGTCGGCCTGTTGCTGGCCGCCCGCCCCGAGTTCACGGCCCCCGGCGTGCCGTCGCTGGTCCTGACCGGTCTCGCGCCGGAGGCGTCCGCCGCCCTGCTCGACGAGCGGGAGCCGGGTCTCGCCCCGACCGTCCGGTACCGGGTGCTCGCCGAGTCCGTCGGTAACCCCCTGGCGCTGCTGGAACTCCCCGCCGCCCTCACCTCCGAACCCACCGCCCCCGGCGCTCTCCCCTCGACCGTCGGCACCGTCGGGTCCGCCACCCTCGGCGTGCTCCCCTCGCCCGGGACCGGCACCCCCGGCGCCCTCCCCCTGACCGGTCGCCTCCAGGACGCCTTCCACGCCCAGGTCGCCCGGCTACCGGCGGCCACCCGGACCCTGCTGCTCATCGCGGCCGCCGACGACACCGGGGACCCCGGGCTGATCCTGCGGGCCGGCGCGACCCTCGGGGCGGGCCTCGCCGACGTGGCCCCCGCCGAGCACCTGGTGGACGAGGGCAGCGGGACCGTGGCGTTCCGGCATCCGCTGGTCCGGGCGGCGGTCTACCAGGGCGCGGCGCTGCTCGACCGGATCGCCGCGCACCGGGCGCTCGCCGACGCGCTGGACGGCGAGGACGCCGACCGGCGCGCCTGGCACCTGGCGGCCGCCGCGACAGGCCCGGACGAACAGGTCGCGGCGGCGCTGGAACGGTCGGCGGAGCGCTCCCGGTCCCGGAGCGGGCACGCGGCGGCCACGACGGCGTACGAGCGGGCCGCCCGGTTGAGCGCCGACCGGTCGGCCCGGGGCGAACGGCTGACGCTGGCGGCGGAGTCGGCGGTGGACGCGGGTGACCTGGACGAGGCGGGCCGGCTCGCGGACGAGGCGGCGGGGGCGCTGCCGCCCGAGCGGTCCTCCGGGTCCACGCGGGACGCGGGGGCCGTGCGCGCCGCCGGGCACACGCGGCTCGCCCTGCTCCGGGGCACGGTCGGCTTCTGGCGCGGGGACTTCCGGGCCGCCCACCAGCTCCTCGTGACCGGCGCGGAGACGGCCGGCGACCGGGAGCACGCGGCGAGAATGCTGGTCCAGGCGTTCCACACCGCGTGGTACACCGACGAGGCGACCGTGGTGGATGTCGTCGCCCGGTTGAACGACGTCTCGGCCTCGCCGGTGACCCGATTCCTGACGGCGGCCATGTCGCCGCTCACCGGCCGACCGGTGCCGGTGGGCGACACCCTCGACGCGGCGCTGCGGGCCGTGGCGGACAGCCCGCGCGACCTGGCCATGGTGCTCGGCGGGGCGCTCGTGGTCGGCCGGGACGACGTGACCCACCGCGAGGCGGCGGTGCTCGCGGCGGCCGGGCGCGCGGAGGGCCGGTGCGGGTTGCTGCCCACCGTGCTGTTCTTCCTGGCCGAGGGGGAGTTGTTCGCCGGGCGGCACGCGGAGGCCACCGCGACGGCGCGCGAGGCGGTCCGGATCGCGGAGGACACCGGGCAGCGGCAGTGGTTGAGCCAGGTCAACGCGTTGTTGGCGTACCTGGCCGCGATCCGGGGCGACGAGGACGCCTGCCAGGCACACGCGGCGGCCGCCCGGCGCGCCGAGGCCGGTGGACCGTGGACGGACTGGGCGCTCGGGATGCTCGACCTGGGGCTGGGCCGGGTGGAGGCGGCGCTGGTCCGGTTCGAGGCGCTGGCCGGCGGGCCGCTGGGGTTCCACGTGTCGGCGACCCGGTGCGTACCCGACCTGGTGGAGGCGGCGGTCAGGCTGGGCCGGCCGGAGCGGGCGCGCGCACCCCTGGCCCGGTTCGAGAGGTGGGCGGCGCACACCGGCCAGCCGTGGGCGCAGGCCCTGGTCCACCGCTGCCACGCGCTCCTGACCAGCGACGAAGCCGCCTACGAGGCGGCCCTGGGCCTCCCCCCGGCCCCATTCCCACTGGATCGGCACGCCCTGGCAGACCAGGCCCGCACCGAACAGGCCCCAGCTCATGCCACACCGGACCGGCATCCGCTACCCGGCCTCGACCAGGCCCCGGCCACCCCCGGTCGGCACGCCCCCGCCGGCCCACCCCCGACCGGTCGCCCCTTCGAGCAGGCCCGCACCGACCTCCTCTACGGCGAGTGGCTCCGCCGGGGCAGGCGCAAGGCGGAGGCCCGCCCGCACCTGCGTACCGCGATGGAGGTCTTCGAACTTCTCGGCGCGACCCCGTGGGCCGACCGGGCCCGCGCCGAACTCACCGCGACCGGCGAACACGCCCCGGCGCACCCGACCGGCCCCCTGTCGACCCTCACCCCGCAGGAGCTCGCGATCGTCCAGCTCGCCGCCGGGGGCCTGTCGAACCGGGACATCGCCGCCCGGCTGTTCCTGAGCCCGAGGACGGTCGGGCACCACCTGTACAAGGCGTATCCCAAGCTGGGGATCCTGTCCCGCAGCGAGCTGACTAAGTTGGTGGCATGAGCTTCGAGGAAATGTGGCGGGACCTGGCCCCGGTCGGACGGTTCGAGTCGACGGGTGGCTACCGGAGGTACACGCTCGGGGCCGCGGAGATGGAGTGCCGCGCCTGGTTCGTCGAGGAGGCGGCCCGCCGGGACATGCCGGTGCGCGTGGACGGCAACGGCAACCTGTGGGCGTGGTGGGGCGACCCGGACGCGGGGGACGCGGTGGTGACGGGCAGCCACCTGGACTCCGTACCCGACGGCGGGGCCTTCGACGGTCCGCTCGGGGTGGTGAGCGCCTTCGCGGCCGTGGACCGGCTGCGGGCGGAGCGGTTCGTGCCGAGGCGGCCGATCGCGGTGACGGCGTTCGCGGAGGAGGAGGGCGCGCGGTTCGGGATCGCGTGCCTGGGTTCGCGGCTGATGGCGGGCGCGATCACCGCCGACAAGGCGCTGAGTCTGACCGACGCGTCGGGGGTCACGTTCGGTGACGCGATGGCCGGTGCCGGCTTCGACCCGGCCGCGATCGGGCCGGATCCGGCGCTGATGGCGAAGGTCGGCGTGTACATCGAGCTGCACGTCGAGCAGGGTCGCGGCCTGATCGACATGGACCGGCCGGTCGCGGTCGGCGAGGCGATCTGGCCGCACGGCCGGTGGCGGCTCGACTTCACGGGCGAGGCCAACCATGCGGGTACGACCCGGCTGGAGGACCGCCGCGACCCCATGCTGACGTACGCGAACACGGTGCTCGCCGCGCGCAAGAAGGCCCGGCTGGGCGGCGCGGTCGCCACGATCGGCAAGCTGGTCTGCGAGCCGAACGGCACGAACGCGGTGCCGTCGCGGGTCACGGCCTGGCTGGACGCCCGCGCGCCCCGCGAGTCGACCCTGCGCGAGGTCGTCACGGAGATCGAGAAGGCGTCCAACGAGCGCGCCGGCCGGGACGAGACCGGGTTCACGATGGTGAACGAGTCCTACACGGGCGAGACGACGTTCGACCCGTCGCTGCGGAACAAGCTGGCCTCGCTGCTCGGCAACGCGCCGGTCCTGGGCACCGGGGCCGGCCACGACGCGGGTGTGCTGGCCGTGGCGGGGGTGACGACGGCGATGCTGTTCGTCCGGAACCCGACGGGCGTGTCGCACTCCCCCGACGAGTACGCCGAGATCCCCGACTGCCTGTCCGGGGTGTCAGCGCTGGTCGACGTACTGCGCTCGCTCGCCTAGCACCTCGCGCGCCAGCAGGGTCGCCCCGGCCACGGCCGCCGGGGTGACCAGGATGACCCCGCCCGGGATGAGGAAGCACAGGAACGTGGCCGTCCCGAACCCGACGGCCAGGGCGCGCCGCCCCTTGAGGATCCGCCGCCGGTCCCAGACCCGCAGCCCCCGGCGCTGGAACGGCACCGACGTGAGCTCCATGGTCAGGAACCAGCCGCCGACGAGCGCGCCGAGCACCGGCACCACGGTCTGGCCGATCACCGGGATGAACCCCAGCGCGAACAGCACGATCCCGAACAGCAGCGACTTGGCGACGAGGCGCAGCGAGTCCACGATCGACCGTCCGATGGACCGGGCCAGGGAGACCTCCACCTCGCCGGTCACCCCGCCCCGGGCGTCCTCGACCTTCTCGGAGATCTTCTCGTAGAACGGGTCGCCGATCGCCAGGGTCAGCGCCGTGTACAACAGCACGCCGAGGAGCAGGGACAGCCCGACGAGGAGCGCCGCCGCCGTGAAGCGCAGCAGGTCGCGGCCGGTCTCGTCCCAGGAGTCCGCGAACGGGGTGATCCAGGTGGCGAGGTCGCCGACGTTGGCCCAGAAGAAGATCAGGGCCGTGAGCATGACGATCCCGGCGATGATGGCGGGGATCAGGCCCAGCGCCAACAGTCGGGGCGAACGGAACCACAGTCCCAGCCCCTTGCCGAGATAGCCGACCCCGGCGAAGAAGTCCCGCGCGACACTCATCGCCACAGAGTAGGGGACCACCCCAAACCCTTCATCGGGGTACGCCTCCCGCCCGGCAACTCCGCAGCTCCCCACCGGCCCCGGGGCACCGGGATGTGGCCGCACCCCTACCGGTCGCCAGCCGAAGGCCCACCATGCGCCGGGGATCGGGCCGAGCCGGCCGGGCGCCAGCCGAAGGCCCACCTCGCGCCGGGGAGCAGGCCACATGAACTCAGGCGCCAGCCGGAGGCCGACCTTCTGCCGGGGCTGGCGCCGAAACAGGCCGGGGTCCGGCCGACGGTTCGTCGGGGCTGACGCCGAACCAGGCCGGCGCCAGCCGAAGGCCCACCGTGCGCCAGGGGCAGGCCGGGCGACAACCGTAGGTGAACTGGCGCTGGGGACGGGGGCGGATCGGACACTATTCGGACATTCGCGCCGCGCTGGGGTCGCGCCGAGTCGGGCTGGCGCCAGCCGGAGGCCGACCGCTTGCTGGGGGATCGGGTGGCGAGAGGCCCGGCCGGTTCGTTGGCGTGGTGGGGAGGCGGTGGGCGGTCGCCCGGCTCGGTGGTGGACGCCGGGTGTCGCGGGAGTCGAGTGCCGCCGGATGCCGGGGCCACGGCACCTCGTAACCGTCTGATTTTTGGCGGTCTTGATCTCTGGTCAGCTGTTGAGGAAGGTGGAGATGCGTTCGCGCAGGTCGTGGCGGTGACGCCACAGGGGGTGCGGTTCGTCGTAGACGTGCAGGGTGGCGCGGGGCAGGAGGTCGGCGACGCGTTCGGCGGTCTCGGCCGGGTGCAGGGTGTCGCCCCGGCAGCCGATCACGAGGGCCTCGGCGGTGACGGCCTTCAGCGGTTCGGCGGAGTCGACGGCGGTCTGGTCGGGCAGGCCGGCGAGGGAGGCGCCCAGGCCGCTGCCGAGCAGGGCGGTGGTGCGCAGGGTGATGAAGGCGCGGGCGGCGCTGGTGCCGCGCAGTTCCGCCGGGACCTCGGTGGCGACCTCGGCGGCCACCGCGTCCCGGTCGGCGCTGGCGATGGCGCGGAGCAGACCCCCGAGACGGGTACGCGCGGCGGCCGGCCGGGGTTCGTCCAGCACCGCGGGCAGGAACAGCACGATCCTGTCGAACCGGGTCGGCTCGGCGGCCAGCAGCCGGCAGAGCGCGCCGGCCCCGAGGCTGACGCCCACCGCCCGGGTCGCCCCGGTCGCGTCGGCGACGCCGCGCAGGTCGTCGGCCAGGTCCTGATAGGTCCAGGCCCCGGCGGGTGCGGTGGACGCGCCGTGCCCCCGGAACTGGAAGAACACCCGGCTGCCGGCGACCGCGCCGCCGAGGGGGCGGGTGTCGGCGATCCCGCCGGCCAGGCCGTGCGCGAAGACGGTGACCGGGGTGCCGGAGCCGGTGGTCAGGCTCTCCAGGCGCACCCCGGGCGCGACCTCGATGGTCACCAGTGGCCGTTGGTCGCGTCCCGGATGCCGGGGCGGACGTCGAGCAGGTACACCGAGGAGGCGAGGATCGCGAGCATGCTGAACAGGCCCGGGGCCTGCCGTCCGACGCCGACCAGGATCGTGACCAGGGAGATCAGGGTGGCCCCGCCGAGCAGCGCCATCCACGGGCCCTTGGCGAGGGTGCCGACGGCGGTGAACGCGTCGGCGCGCTGCCGCACGCAGTGGAACAGGGCCGCCGCCGAGATGATCATGGCGAAGATGGCGATCACCATGTTGACCAGGGTGATCACCGAGTAGACCCACGGACCGCCCAGCGGAAGGAGGTTGCTCATCCCCCCAGCCTACTGCCGTCCACCACGGGACCCGGTGCGTCACACCACGCCCGATTCCGCCCACACCGTCCTCAGCCGCGCGGACCCTCCGGCTCGGGGCACCGCACCCAGGCGCTCGCGCGCGAACTGACCGAGCGCCATCGGGCGGCCTCCCGATGCCGGTCACGCGAGCGCGACGCGTTCGGCGAGCGCGGCACCAGCCGGGTGGCGGCACGGGCACGGACATGCGGATCAGGCGCGGGACATCTTGCCGGGCGCGGAGACGCCGCAGGAGCCCTGGTCGGCGGACCGGGGCTCCTGCGGCGGGGTGGTGACTACTCCGCGGCGGGCGGGGTGGCCTTCTTCACGGCCTTCTTGGCGACCTTCTTGGCCGGCGCCTTCGGAGCGGCGGCCTCGGCCTTCGGGGCGTCGACCTTCACGGTCGGCGCCTCGGCGGCCTTCGGCTCCGCCGGGGCGGACGCGATGAACTCGGCGGCCTCGGCCGGGTCCTTCGGCGCGTCGGGCGCGGTGTGCGCGACGGCGTCGATCGTGGCCTCGGCCTTGACCGGCTCCGGGGTCGGCTCGCCGTCGAGGACGACGGTGCCGCGCTCGACGAGCTTCTCGAACGTCGACTGGGCGCGCTCGGCGAGCTTGTCGGCGCTGCGCTTGGCGGCCTCGCGGGCCTTCTCGGCCTCGCTGACCAGGTATTCCTTCGCCTGGCCCTTGCGGACCTTGCGGCGCAGGCCGGAGATCTCGACGTAGGCGCGGGCGCCCAGCTCGGCGATGTCGCCGGCCGCGCGGCCGCCCAGGTCGAGGGCCTTGTCCTTGATGTTGCCCTCGCGGACCTTCGCCGAGAGCTTCGCGGCCTGGGCCGGGATCTTCTCGATCTGCTCGCGGGCGATGTCGGCGGCGCCGGCCGCGGCGTAGAGGGCGGTGGGGAGCTTGGTCTCGGTGGTCACTTCGACTCCTCGTGCTCGGGGTTTTCGGCTCGCTGGTTCTGCTGCCGGAAAGACTCGTAGATCTGGATCAGGGTCTGCTTCTGCGACGCGTCGAGGCCCGGGTCGGCGGCGATGGCGGCCGGCACACCCTGGTCGTCCTTGATGTCGAGGAGACCCGCCCGCAGATACATGATCGGGGTGGAGACCCGCAGGGCCGCGGCGATCTGTTGCAGCACCTCAGCGCTGGGCTTGCGGAGCCCGCGCTCGATCTGGCTCAGGTAGGGATTGCTGACCCCGGCACGCTCCGCGAGTTCGCGGAGGGAGATCTGGGCGTTGCGGCGGAGGCCGCGAATGAATTCGCCGAGGTCCCGGGGGCCATCTGTCATGACCCGACGGTACCTCGGCGTGCTAACTGTTGCGAGCAAGTGCTAGCTGAGAGATAGCACACGTACCTTTCCGACGGGGCGGCCGCCGCCGAGAAGTACCTGCTCGGCGAGGTCTTCGAGGACCGGGGCGTCCAGGCCCAGGCGGCGGAGTGCGGCGACCGTCACAGGGGTACGCGCGCGCATCGCCCCGTCGTCGATCTTCGCGGCCACCGCGCCGACCCCGGGTACGGCCACGGCGGACACGCCCTCCGCCCCGCCCTTGGACAGCAGCCCGGGGATCCCGGTCATCAGGAGCGTGTCGTCCGCGCCGGTCCCGGCGATCAGGTCCGGGTACTCCCGCATCGCGTCGGCGACCCGGCGCTCGGGGCTGCCCGGCTCGGCGGACACCAGCTTCAGGAAGGCCGCCGCCAGTTCGCGCAGGGTCAGGGAGAACACGGGCGCGCCGCAGCCGTCCACTCCGGTCGCGACGACCGGCCCGCCGACCAGGTCCTCCAGGGTGCGGCGGGTGGCGACCTGCAACGGGTGGTCGGCCTCGCGGTACCCGTCGAGGGGCCAGCCGGCCGCCCGGCAGGTCAGGAGCATCGCGGTGTGCTTGCCGGAGCAGTTCATGTAGATCGGGGCCGGGGAGCCGCCGGAGGCCAGTACCGCGCGGCGGGCGTGCTCGAACAGGGGCAGGTCCGCCGGGCAGGACAGCGCCGACTCGTCCAGGCGGCCGGCTGCCAGCATCGCCCGGACCCTGGCGACGTGCCGGGGCTCGCCGTAGTGGCTGGCGGAGGCCATGGCCAGGTCGGCGGGGTCGTCGAGCCGGAGCCCGGCCCGGAGCATCGCGACCGCCTGGAGTGGCTTGTTGGACGACCGGGGGAAGATCGGGGCGTCCGCGTCGCCGGTCACGCTGACGTCGCGCCCGGCCGCGTCGAGGACGACGACGGAGCCGTGGTGCAGGCATTCGACGAACCCGGAGCGGACGACCTCGACGAGGAGCCGCCCGCCCTGGTACCGGCGGGTCATCGCCCGCACCGCGCCCGATCGGCGCCGGCCGCGCCCCAGGCACCGGCACCCGCGACGCCCGCCCGGGTCGGACAGTGGCCGGTCATCGGCCCTTGATCCCCAGCATGCTGCGCGCCTCGTCCGGCGTGAGCGGCGGTCGCTGGGCGAGTCTGGCGAACCCGGCCGCCCGGGCCACGAGCTGCATGTTCCCGTCCACGGGCTGCCCCTTGGCGTACGTCAGGGTGTCCTCCATCCCGACCCGCAGGTGCCCGCCGGCCGACAGCGCCGCGAGCATCACGGGCAGGCTGGAGCGCCCGACCCCGGTGGCCGAGAACGTGGCCCCGGCCGGCAGGTCGCGCAGCGCGTGCTTGAACGCGACGAGCGTCTCCACGGTCCCGGGCGCGCCGCCGGGCACCCCCAGCACGAAGTCGACGTGCACGTGCCCGCCGGCCGGCAGCCCGTACTTGTCGAGCAGCTTGCCGAGCGCGTGCAGGTGACCGAGGTCGAAGATCTCGTACTCGGGGACGACGCCGTTCTCCTGCATCTTCTGGTGCAGGGCGACGATGAACTCCCAGCGGTTCATGAACACGTCGTCGCCGAAGTTGAGCGTGCCCATGGTGCAGGAGCCCATGTCGGGGCCGGCGTCGACGACGGCGAGCCGGGCGGCCTCCGGGTCGGTGACGGCGCCGCCGGTGGACAGCTGGACGATCAGGTTCGTCTCGGCGCGCACGGCCTGCACGGTGTCCCGGAGCAGCGCGGGGTCCAGGGAGGGCTTGGCGTCGGCGTCGCGGACGTGGATGTGGATGACGCTGGCCCCCAGCGCCTCGCACTCCTGCGCGGTGCCGACCAGTTCGGGGAGGGTCACGGGGAGCGCGGGGACGTCGGTCTTGCTCGTCTCCGCCCCGGTCGGGGCCACAGTGATCAGCGTCATGGCCCCATCATGACATTGGTGGCCCGGGCCTCGGCTGCCAGTTCGGTCAGCTCCACGACCTCGATACCGACGGCTTTCAGCACCGCGTCGCCGTCGCCCTGGACGAAGACGGGCGGCTCCCGCCACGCGTACACGACCCGGGCGATTCCGGCTTCTATCAGGCGGTCGGCGCAGGGGCGGGCACCGGACTTGCGGATGCTGCACGGTTCGAGCGAGGAGTAGACGGTCGCGCCCCGGGCATCGGTGAGCTTGTTGAGCGCGGCCTGTTCGGCGTGCACGGTGGGGTCGGTCTCCCGGGAGTACCCGGTGGACAGGATCTCGCCGTCCCGGACGATCACCGCGCCGACCGCGAAGGCCGTCTCGGAGGGCGGGCAGAGCTTGGACAGTTCGATGGCCTGGCGCATGAAGGCGTGGTCGCGGAGCAGGTAGCGCAGCACGACGACCTGGTCGAGCTGCGTGACCGAGGCGAGGGTGGCCTCGGCGACGCCGTGCAGCCGGGTGCCCCGGGGGTCGCCGACGAACCGGGGCGCGATCGCGAGGTGCAGCTCGTCGGCGAGGCCCCGGTCGAGGAACTGGGCGAGCACGTCGGCGCCGCCCTCGACCATGAGGCGGCGTACCCCCCGGGATCGAAGATCTTTCAGAGCCAGATCGATCGACGGGTACGCCAACCAGTCGTCCCCCGCTTCCACGCTCCGGCTGACCACGACGCGCAGCGGGTGCTCCGGCAGCCCGGCGGCGACCCGCGCGGCGACTCGGTCCTCGGAGCGGATCCGGAGCCGGGGCTGGTCCCGCCGGAACGTGTTCCCGCCGACCATGATCGCGTCGCAGCCGGCCCGGACCTCGTCGACCCGGTCGAAGTCGGCGGCGTTGGACAGCAGGAGCCGGGTGTCGGAACTGTCATCGAGGTAGCCGTCGATGGAAGCGGCGCAGCTCAGAACCACATACATAATCTCTAGTGTGACGAGTCCTGTGCACATCGATGACCCGAAGGTCATGAGAGCCCTGGCGCACCCCGCCCGGCTGGCCATCCTGACCCGCCTCCATCAGCACGGCCCCACCACGGCGACGGAGTGCGCCGAGGTCACGGGGCTGTCGCCGTCCGCGACGAGCTACCACCTGCGCGCGCTCGCCGACTACGGCCTGATCGAGAAGGCCGAGTCCCGGGGCGACGGCCGGGAGACGGTGTGGCAGTCGAAGTCGACGCACATGCACGTGCACCAGGACACGCCCGAGTCGCGGACGGCCGGGCGGCACCTGCTCAAGGCGTGGCTGGCCCGGCAGGACCAGGCGCTGTACGACTGGATGGACCAGGAGCAGGAGCAGTCGGAGGACTGGCGCGACGTGGTCCGGGTGGACAACGTGCGGGTGACCGTGAACCCGGAGCGCCTGGTCGAACTGATGGAGCGGGTGCACGTCCTGCTGGAGGAGTACCGGGACACCGGGGACGACAACGCGCGGAAGGTGTCGATCTCGCTCCGGGCCGTTCCGCTGCTCTGAGGCCGGCCGTTCGGTCATTGTGAAGTAAAAACTTCGAAGTTTATGCTTCATAACATGACCCCGTTGCCGCGTCAGATCCACGCCGTCGCCGCCGCGTTCGCGGTGACCATGCTCGGCGACGGGCTCGCCATCACCGCCCTGATGCTCGACCTGCACGACCGGCACGCCGGGGCCTCGGCCATCGCGGCGCTGTTCGCGGCCATGTCCCTGCCGGCCGTCCTGCTCGCCGGGGTCTCCGGCCGGATCGTGGACCGGGTGCCGCCCCGCCGGCTGCTGCCCCCGGTCGGCGCGGCCCTGGTCGCGGTGTGTACGGGGATGGCGTTCGTCGAGTCGGTCCCGCTGCTCCTGGCCCTGTTCGCGGTGCTGTCGGCGCTGATGACGGTCGTGTCCCCGGCCGTGTTCGTCGCGGTCACCCGGTCCGCGCCGGGCGAGCTGCTCAGCCGGGCCAGCGCCCGGGTCTCGGCGGGCGGCAGCCTCGGCATCCTGCTCGGCACGGCGCTCGGCGGCTTCATCCTCGACCGGCTCACCCTGCGCGAGGTGCTGCTGATCGACGCGGCCAGCTACCTGGCGATCCTCCTCGCCGGGTACGCGTTCCCGAAACTCGCGCCCGGCGAGGAGCACGTCCGCCCCGCCCGGTCCGGCTTCCTGGTCGGCGTGCGGGTCATGCGCGGGCACAGCCTGGTGTTCCGGCTCCTGGTCCTGGGCGCCGTCCTCGGCTTCTCGGTGCAGCTGATGAACGTCGCCGAGGTGTTCCTGGTCCGCGACGACCTGCACGGCAGCGCCACCGCCTTCGGCGCCCTGACCATGGTGTGCGCGGCCGGCCAGATGGGCGGGGCGTGGCTCGCGGGCAACTATCTCGGCAACCGGCCCACCGCGGGGGTCGCGTACCTGGCCGCCGGGCTGTCGGGGCTGCTGATCCTGTCGATCGCGGTCACGTACCACCTGCCGGTGCTGTTCGTGATCATGGCGCTGGAGGGCGCGGTCGGCTCGGCGTTCGTCGTGGCCCGGCAGACCACCGTCGGCCGGGACGTCCCCGCCGAGCACCGGGGCAGCGCGGCGGCGGCCAGCGCGGCGGTCAGCAACACGTCGATGGTGTTCGCCCTGGTGGCGGGCGGGATCCTCACCTCGGTGCTGCCGAGCCGGCTGGTCTTCGCGATCGGGGGCGGCCTGGTCCTGGTGGCGCTGGCCGTGACCGCGACCCGGCTAGTCGATCGCCGCGGCCCGCGCGCCGACCATGAGCTTGGCGTCGTCGGCGACGTTGCGCTTGAGCACCGCTAGGGAGACCTGGCCCAGCTCGTGGTGCCGGACCGTGGTGCCGACGAAGCCGACCTGCCGGCCGTCCAGCTCGACGGCCGCGCCGACCGCCGGCAGCTCCTCGTCCACCCCGTCCAGGTGCAGCATGACCAGCCTGCGGGGCGGGCGGCCCAGGTTGTGCACCCGGGCGACGGTCTCCTGACCCCGGTAGCAACCCTTGTCGAGGTGTACGGCGGGCGCCAGCCAGTCCACCTCGGCCGGCAGCGTCTTGTGGTCGGTCTCGAAGCCGAGCCGGGGCCGGCGGGCCTCCACCCGGAGCGCCTCGAACGCCCACAGGCCGGCCCGGGGCAGGTCGAGGGTGTCCAGGAACGTCGACGTCCGGGGCAGGACGAGATCCGCCCCGTACGACATCCGGCGGACGAACCCGCCGCCCGGCAACGCCACGACCGGGTAGCCCGTGGTGGGCCGCCGCGCCACGTCCACGGACGCGAACTTGGCCGCCGGCACCGGCGAGGTGCTCACCGCGCCCAGCTCGGGCAGGTGCTTGAGCGCCTCGGGGCCGACCACGGACCAGACGGCCATCTCGGCGCTCAGGTCCACCGGCTCGACCCGGAGCATGAACCGCATCCGCTGGAGGTACGTGTACAGGTCGCCCGCCGTGCCCGGTTCCACGTCGAGCCACAGGGTGCCGTCGAGGTCCGCCAGCACGGCGTGGTGCTCCACGTGGCCGTGCGGGGACAGGAACAGGGTCTCCGTGCCCTCCACGGCGCCCTCGAGGAACTGGGTGGTCAGGCTGTGCAGCCAGCTCAGCCTGTCCTCGCCGGGGATGGCCAGCACGCCCCGGTGCGACCGGTCGACGAGACCCGCCTCCGTGGCGAGCGTCCGCTGCTCGCGCGCCGGGTCGCCGTAGTGCGCGGGCACCCTGGCGTCTCGACCCTCACCGAAAACCGCGGTCATGGGCACTCTCCTGTCCGACACCTACCGATCATATGCCGGTCGGCCGACTACCATCCTTTTCCGTGAACCGCATAGTCGCCGTCCTGGGCCGGGGCCTGGTGCCCGCCGACACTCCGCTGCTGCGCGCCGACGACCTGGGCGCCGTGCGCGGCGACGGGGTCTTCGAGACGCTGCACGTCCGCGCCGGGGCCCCCTGGCTGCTCGACGAGCACCTCGCCCGCATGATCAACTCGGCGGACCGTCTCGACCTGGACCTGCCGCCCGTCACCGACCTGATCGAGCTGGCCCGCCAGGCGTGCGCCGCGTGGCCGGCCCACGAGGAGGGCGCGCTGCGCCTGGTGTGCACCCGGGGCCCGGAGGACGGCGGCCCACCCACGGTGTACGCGACCCTGGCCCCCGTCTCCCCCAAGCTCAAGACGTACCGGGCCGGCGGCGTGTCCACCGCCACCCTGCCGCTGGGCGTCACCACCCACGCGCGCACCCCGGCCCCGTGGCTGCTGGGCGGCGTGAAGAGCGTGTCGTACGCGATGAACATGGCCTGCCAGCGCTGGGCCGTCCGCAACGGGTACGACGACGCCCTGTGGCTGTCCACCGACGGGTACGCGCTGGAGGCCCCGACCTCCACCCTGCTCTGGCAGGTCGGCGAGGAACTCCTGACCACCCCGACCTCGACGGGGGTACTCGCCGGCACGACCGCGCGGTTCGTCCTCGACCACGCCGGGGAGCTGGGGCTGACGGCCGGCGAGAAGCTGGTCACGCCGGCGGAGCTGCTCGCTTCTCGCGGGGTGTGGCTGGCGTCTTCCGTGCGCGGGCTGGTCGAGGTGACGTCCATCGACGGGGCGGCTCTGGCCGGCGCGGGGTCGACCCGGGCGTTGCAGGAGCTGGTGGGGTACCCGGTCTAGGCCGGACCGCGCCGACCCGGGGCCGGTCCGACCCATCACAGATCTTGTCAGCCGCCCGGCTCCCGGGCGGCTATTCACTCACCCGGTCTGACGCAGTCGGTAACCGACCCCGCGGACGGTTTCGACCCCGACGGCCACCCCGGCCTCCCGCAGTTTGCGCCGCAGCCGCTTGATCGCCGAGTGCAGAACGGACGCGTCCCCGAGGTACGCGGAGCGCCACACCCGCCGGTACAACCGTTCGTAGCTCCACACCCGACCGACGGGGGTGGCGAGGCTGTCGAGCAGCTCGCGTTCGAGCCGGGTCAGCTCGACCGGGCTGCCCCGCCAGGTGACCTGGGCGGCGCGCCGGTCCATCGTCAGCTCGCCGACCGCGACGACGCCCGGCTCGGGCATCGGGGGAGGTGGGGCGGCCTGCTGCTGCGTGCCCGGCAGGGCCAGCAGCGAGCGCAGCGTGTCGAGATCCGGGCACATCAGCACGACGCCGGTGCCGTCCAGCTCTCGGGCCAGCCGCAGTCGCAGGCCGGCGTCGGGCGTGACGCAGACGACGAGAGGTAACTCTCCGTCAAGGGCCTGCCCGAGGTCGGTCCGACGCTTCTGCGTCCGACCGGCCTCCACCAATCGGAGGACTGGAGCCGCCATCTGTACCACCTCTCGGGCGAGCTTGCCCATGGGTCGTTCGTGTACAGCCAAGCCGTCCGGAAGGCCGACGTCAAGCCCCCACTACTCCGCGTAACCATCGATGTCGTTACCTATTGACAGGATCCTGCCCAGAAACTGCCAGACTCACGGTCTTGAATGCTTCATTCTCCTATAGGGAGCATGACGCCTTAAGGTCTGGCGTGGCGGAAAAGCGTCGCGGCCCCGGACCGCACCTCGGAGTTGGGGAGGTCACACGTGGCATCTGTCCACGTAAGACGTTTACTCGCACCACCAGTCATTGTCGGCACCACCGTGCTGGCGATGTTGGGTGCCGGCAACCAGCTGGCACTCGCCGCGCCCGTCACCCCGGCCGCGGCAGTCGGTCAGAACAGCGTCCAGAACGTCGAGGGCATCGGTGCGGTCACGGGTCTCGTGTACGACGCGAGCACCGGCCAGGTCATCGTCGGCGCCCGGGTCGAGGTCAGCGGGATCTCCGCGGTCACCGGCTCCGACGGCCGCTACTCGCTGAACGTCCCGGCCGGCGCGCAGCCGGTGGACGTCTCGGCGTACGGATACGCGCCGCAGAGTGTCACCGTCAACGTTGTCGAAGACGGTACTGTGACGCAGGGCTTCAACCTGCAGCCCGTGCCGAGCGTCGCCGTCACCGGCAAGGTGCTGGACGACTCGGGCCACGGCTACCCGCTCTACAGCAAGGTGTCGGTCGTCGGCACGCCCGCGAGCACCTACACGAACCCGTTGACGGGCGAGTACACCCTCTCGGTGCCCAAGGGCGTCAAGTCCGTGATCAGCTACACGCCGGTCTACCCGGGTTACACCGGCGGCACGGTCACGCTGCCCGCGTCGGACACCAACGTCGTCAAGGACGCGAAGCTCAAGGTCGACGCGGCCTGCACCGCGGCCGGCTACGCCGTCAACCTGGGCACGCCGATCCTGAACGAGGCGTTCGACTCGGCCAGCGGCGCGCCGACCGGCTGGACCGTCGTGGACCAGACCACGCAGGGCGGCTGGGTCTTCAACGACGTCAAGAACCGCGGCAACATGACCGGTGGCACGGGCAAGTTCGCCATCGTGGACAGTGACGGCTTCGGCTCGGGCAAGGTCCAGGACAGCTCGCTGCTGTCCCCGGTCGTCAACCTGAGCGCGGCCGGCGCGCCGACCCTCAAGTTCAACAGCGACTACCGGTCGTTCCTGCGGGACGCCGTCAACGTCGACGTGACGACCGACGGCGGTGCCACCTGGACGAACGTCTGGCACCGCGAGGCCGGTCAGAGCCAGCGCGGCCCCGTCACCAACGAGGTCTCGCTCGCCGCCGCCGCGGGTGCCGCCGCCGCGCAGCTCCGCTTCCACTTCACCGGCTCCTACGACTACTGGTGGGAGCTCGACAACATCGTGCTCCAGAACCGGAGCTGTGACCCGGTCGCGGGCGGCATCGTGCTGGGCAACACGTTCGACGTGAACACGGGCAAGCCGATCAACGGCGCGTCGGTGACCAGCACGGACAAGCCTGCCGAGAAGACCATCTCGGGCCCGACCCCGGACGACCCGAACGTCGCCGACGGCTTCTACTGGCTGTTCTCGACGCTCACCGGCTCGCACCCGTTCGGCGTGTCCAAGTCCGGTTATGTCTCTGACAGCGTCACCGCGAACGTGGTGGGCGACGGTGTCGTGTGCGTCAACAGCTCGCTGAAGGCGCCCCGGCTCGAGCTCGACACGGCGAACATCGAGATGTTCCAGTCGGTCGGCGCGAACCGCAACACCTACGTCACGGTGAAGAACACCGGTTCCGCGCCGGTGGACGTCACCCTCAGTGAGCAGGCCGGGGCGACCACGCCGACCGTGCAGAAGAAGGGTGCCGGCGTCCGCAACGTCGTCGTCGCCGGCGGGGTCGACAAGGGCTTCGTGGCCGCCGACAGCAAGGGCTCGCAGGGGGTCACCCACAAGCCGGGCAACCTCGGCGCGGTCGCTGACGGCAGCTGGGAGGACGTGGCCTCGTTCCCGAGCGCCATCTCCGACAACACCGCGGTCGGCCACCAGGGCAAGGTCTACTCGCTCGGCGGCAACTCCGACGGCACGAACACCCGCAAGCTCTGGGTGTACGACTCGGCGACCAACACCTGGACCGCCGCCGCCGACGCGCCCTCGGCCCGCTCGAAGCCGCAGATCGCGATCGTGGGCGGCAAGCTCTACGCGTTCGGCGGGTTCGGCGCGACGGGCAACAACCCCAGCGTCGACGTGTACGACCTCGCGTCCAACACGTGGACCACGGCCGCCGCGACCAACCCGGCCCCCAAGGCCGGCGCCGGTTCGGCCGTCCTCGGTGGCAAGATCTACATCGTGGGCGGTTGCGACGGCTCCTCGTGCACCGACACCTCGGACGTCCGGGTGTACGACCCGGTCGCCGGCACGTTCGGCACCGCCGCGGCGTACCCGCACGGCGTCTCGTGGATCGACTGCGCGAACCTGGCCGGCAAGGCGTACTGCGCCGGTGGCACCGCCGACATGGCGTACACCGACGGGTACTCCTACGACCCGGCCGCCGACGCGTGGAGCCCGATCGCGGACCTCCCGATCGACCTGTGGGGTTCGGCCGGCGCCTCGGCCAACGGACAGTTCCTGCTGCTGGGCGGCATCACCGGCCAGTCGACGGCGCTGACCAACCGGGGCTTCGCGTACAACCCGGCGGACAACACCTGGACCGAGCTGCCCGAGTCCCGGGTGCCCACCGCCCGTGGCGGCGGCGCCTGCGGCTCGTACAAGGTCGGCGGCTGGACGGGCCCGTTCGAGCCGTCCACCGGTGTCGAGAAGCTGACCGGCTACGACCAGTGCGGCGAGGCCGGCCCCGGCGGGGCTGACGTGCCGTGGCTGAACGAGACCCCGAAGACGGTCACGCTGCAGCCCGGCAAGTCCGCGAAGATCCTGGTCCAGCTCACCGCCACTCCGGAGAACGGCGTGGCGCAGCCGGGCGACTACCGGGCCGAGCTGTCCGCGACCGGGGCCACCCCGTACGCGGCGCCCAAGGTCGACATCCTCATGCACGCCCTGCCGCCGTCCAACTGGAGCAAGCTCACCGGCACCGTCACGGGCACCTCGTGCGCCGGCGGCACCGGTCCGGTCGGCGCGACCGTCCAGGTCAACGGGACGGGCAGCAACCAGTTCACGCTGAAGTCGTCGGCTGCCGACGGCAAGTACCAGTACTGGGTGCCGCGCGGCAAGTACCAGATCATCGTCGCCAAGGACGGCTGGATCCCGCAGGTCAAGGACCAGACGTTGACGGCGGGCCAGGTCCACACCGTGGACTTCAACCTGCGTCCGTCGAGCCCGTGCACGATGGGTTCGAGGCTGGCACTGCAGTAACGAACAACGCCTGAAAAGCGAACCGCCCCGGGGAGTACTCCTCCCGGGGCGGTTCGTTCGTTTCCTAGCCCGCGACCCGCAGCAGCCGGGCCGACAGATGCGGCTGCAACGGCTTCCCCACGGCCGCCAGGTCGTACGCGTACAGCAGCGCGCCCTCGACGATCCCGTACAGCCGGTGCCCGCCCGTGACCTCCTTGGCCGTGGCCGTGCGCACCACCGCGTCGGTGGACATCTCGACCTTCAGCCCGGACACGGTGCCCAGGTACAGCTCCAGGAACCCGGTCGGCTCCGTCAGCAGCACCTCGACGTCGTCGGTGGCCTGCCCGTCCTTGAGCACCGGCCGCCACCAGCCCACCTCGCGGGCCGCCGGCCGGATCGGCTTGCTGTCGGCGTCGAGCAGCCAGGTCCGCGACTCGTACGCGAGGAACGGCCGGCCGTCGTGGCTGAACCGGATCTCCTGGGCGAACTGGAAGTCCTCGATGTCCGGGTAGCCGCCCTGGCCCCGGCCGCGCCACACGCCCACGTACGGCAGCAGCGCCAGCAGGCCCGGGTGCAGGTCCGGCCCGACCCGCAGGTCGTGGGTCTCCTCGTACGGGTACTCCTCAACCGGCGGCGCGTTGAGCCACGGAGGCGTTTCCATTGCGAATCTCCTTCTACCAGCGACTTCTCGCGACCCGCAACGCCAGGTAGCCGAGGCCACCGGCCAGCGCGCCGAAGCCCGCCACCAGCAGGCTGACAAACCCGATCTCGGTCACCGGAGAAGTCTAGACTGCCCGGATGGCTCGCTCACTGATTGTCAAGGTCACCGCCGGGTCGGACGCGCCGGAACGCTGCGCGCAGGCGTTCACCGTGGCCGCCACGGCCGTCGCCGCCGGGGCCCAGGTGTCGCTCTGGCTGACCGGCGAGGCCTCGTGGTTCGCGCTCCCGGACCGGGCCGCCACGTTCGAACTGCCGCACTCCGCGCCGCTCCCGGACCTGCTGGACGCCGTGCTGGCGGCCGGCACGGTGACGCTGTGCACCCAGTGCGCCGTCCGACGCGGCATAACGGAAAAAGACCTCATTCCGGGGGTACGCATCGCCGGCGCAGCCCTCTTCGTCGAGGAGTGCCTGACCGACAATGCCCAGGCCCTCGTCTACTAGCACGACGAAGGCCCCGGAGCACTCCTCCGGGGCCTTCCCCACTCGCAACTCCTGAACCTTCGCCAGGCGATCAGGCGCCCGTCCGGGACTCGACCCGAGCCGCGTCAGGCACTCGTCCAGCCTTTGGCCGTGTCAGACGTTCGTCCAGGCGTTGACCAGGCCGTGTCAGGCGCTGAACGTCCGGCGACGACGGGCCACGACGAACAGCACCGCGCCGAGCGCGAGGACGCCCGCCCCGGCACCGGCGACGAGTGCCGCGTTCGAGCCGGTCACCGGCAGCCCACCGGCGGCCGGGCTCGGCGAGGCCGACGGCGAGGGGGTCGGGGTGACCGCCACCTTGGTCGCGGCGATCGGCTGCTCGCCACCGCCGCCGTTGCCCACCACGCGCTCGATCTCCGGCTTGGTGACCTTCCACCCGGCCGGGCTGGTGAAGCGGACCAGGTACTCCCCGACCTGGAGGCCCTCGACCCGGTAGACGCCCTTGGTGTCGGTGACCCCGGTGTGCAGCACCTTCTTGTCCGTCGGATCGAGAACCTCGACCTTGACCCCGGGCACGGACTCGTCCTCGATCGTGTCCGTGTTGCCGTCGGCCTCGTGGTAGACCCGGACACCCACGTGGCCCTTCAGCCCGGTGATCCCCATCCGGGCCACGTCGATGTTGTCCTCGTCGTTGGCGTCCCCGCCGTCCGCGCCGAAGCCGATCGAGTGGTACACGATGCCGCCGTAGCCCTCGTCCACGATCTCACCATCGATCTTGATGACCCTGGTCTCCCCGGCCTTCAGCTCGAACGGCTTGTTCGACCACGGGGTCAGCCCCTTGAAGCCGGCCCCGTCGTCCCCGAGCACCTTGACATTGTGCGCGTCAGCCTTGCCGGCGTTCTTGACGGTGATGGTCTCCACGGCCTTGTCCCCGACCGCGACCAGGCGCTTGTCGAAGGAGACGGTGACCTGCACGTCGGGTAGTTCAGCGGCCTGGGCCGGCGCGGCGAGGCCGGCGACCAGCAGGGCGCCGAGTGTCACGGCGGCGGCCGTCGCCACGGTCTTGGTACGCAAAGGGGTCCCCCGGGGGTGCCATGGACGCGGACGTGTTCGCGCATCCAGGCGGGACCCTAGCCAAGAGTCCGCGTTCCCGCTGCCCCGTCATTCGTGAGCTGGCTCTCCCGCCTACTGGCAGTTAGAGACCGTGCGGGAGACGCTCACGCTGTCGGAGGTCACGGTCACCACGACACTCGCGGCGCCGTCGCGGAAGACGACCAGCTCCGGAGTACCCAGCAGAAGCTCTCGTCCTTCGAACTTCGCCGGCAGCGGCCCGGCCACCTTGCTCCGGGTCGTGGCGACGGTCGTGTCGACGCACCCGGCGCTGTGCGCGGCCCAGTCCAGCGGCTCGACGCCCAGCTTCGCGAACACGGCGGCCACCGGCGGGCGGTCGGGCTCCTCCTTGGTGCGGGTCGGCCCGTCCCCGGCCGGCCGGCAGCCCGTGGCGGCCAGCACCCGGACCTGCCCCGGCCCGGTCACGCTGCCGGTGACCCGGACGAACTCCCCTGCGTCCGCGTAGAGCGAGTCCCCGGTCACCGAGGCCCGGTACGCCTTCGGCAGCCGCGCCGCCAGCCCCGTGAGCAGCGCCTTCTCCTCACCGGCCGCCGTGTAGAGCTGGATGATCCGCTGGAAGCTGAGCCCGGCCCGCGCGACGGTGACATCACACGTGTCCCGCTGGTCGTACCCGCCGATCCGCACCGCCACCGGCCCGGCCGCGAGCACGACCGTCTCCGTCGCGCGGTCCACCACCGGCTGGGCCTGCGTGATCGTGCGCTGTTCCTTGACGGTCGGCTTACCGTTGGCGACGGCGTACAGCGCCGCGACGACGAGCACGACGCCCCATGCCACGCTGAACCACACGAGCCACCGACGCTGCTTGGTCATCCGCACATCGTGACAGGCCCCGTCAACATCCCCCACCAGCGGGTACGCGCCCCCGGCGACATGTCGCGACAGGTCACCCCGACACCACCCCGGGTAGCGGAGTACACGGGCACACTGGCGACGATCACCCCAAATGGGATACCCGAACCCAGCGTCTCCACCTCAGCGGGACGTCCGGGAGGTCACGCTGCGGGTAGGCGCAGGGGACGTCTTGGGACATCTGATGGCCCGTGCCTGGTCCTAGAATCCAGGACAACCGTCCGCCTCCGACAGGATTGGTCGTTAGCCTGCGAGGCATGACTGACCTGGTGAGCACGGCTCGTGCGCTTGCCGAGGCGAAGCTGGCCGACACCCTTCCGCGTCGCTGGAAGCACGTTCAGGCCGTCGCCGAGAAAGCCGAGCAGTTGTCCGATGCACTCGATGAGACCGCACGCCAGGTTCTCATCGCCGCCGCCTGGCTGCATGACATCGGCTACGCCCCCGACTTGGTCGAAACGGGCTTCCACCCCCTCGACGGTGCCCGGTGGCTGCGGGAGCAGGGGTTCGATGACCGGGTGGTCTGCCTCGTCGCGCACCACTCCTGCGCCCACGTCGAGGCGGAGGAACGCGGGCTCGCGGATGATCTGAAGTCGGAGTTCGTGCGGGAGCAGTCCCCGGTCGCCGACGAACTCTGGTACTGCGACATGACCACGGGCCCGGACGGCCAGAACTTCGACGTCGAGAGCCGCCTGGTCGAGATCCACTCCCGATACGGGCCCGAGCACATCGTCACCCGCTTCATCCAGCGGGCCCGCCCAGAGATCGTCACCACTGTCCGCCGGGTCGAGGACCGCCTGAGGCAGGCCGGTCACCCGATGTAGGGCCGCTGCCTGCGCTCGAAGCCGTGGTCGATCCGCAGGCGCATCGACGGGTTGATCTGGAGCCCGTCCAGCTCGCTCTGGGCCACCCAGCGAACTTCGGTGGACTCGTCGCTGGTCGCCAGTTCGCCGCCGACCGGGTTGGCCGTGAAGCAGATCGAGAACTGCTGACGAACCTCGCCATCGGAGTACTCCACGACGTGGTTCGGATTGGTGTAGATCCCCACCACTCCAGTGACCTCGACGTCGATTCCAGCCTCTTCCCTGGTCTCGCGCACCACGGTCTGCGCGATGTACTCCCCGAAGTCCTGCGCCCCGCCCGGCAACGCCCACAGGTCGTTGTCGCTACGCCTGATGAGCAGCACCCGCCCCTGGTCGTCGAGGACGAACGCGGTCACCGCCACCACGATGCTGTTCGCCTGCGGAGCGTCGGGGTCATTGAGGTGCTCTATCCGTGCCATACCGACACCTTGCCACTTTCTCCGGTCCACACGCTCTCGGAACTCGACCACACCCGGTCGAAGCTGTCCGAATAGGTGTCGAAGAGCGTCCCGCCGGACAGCCTGCACCCACCACGAGCGGCGCGCCCCGCTCACCGTGCTGGTCAGCGCCATGGCGGCCCTCGTCACGGTCGCGGCCGTGGCGCTGCCCTTCTTCAGCCGGCTCTAGACCCCTGGAGACCAGGGAGGCGGACCAGCCACGGAAGCGGCTCGCTAGAGACATCCCCGACAAGCCACTCAGACGGGTACCCGTCAGGAAAGGGTTTCCGGTCGCGGAGTCGAGAACCCAGCTCACTCTGCGCCTGTTTGGCGGAACTAGACGGGCGTGTACCCACGGTGAGGTACTGCCAACTTCCATGCGGCTTCGAAGGCGGACAGGCAGAGCCGCACGTCTGCGGGATCGGTGGAGACGAGCTTTTCGGCGGCCAGACCGCTTCCTGCGTAGATCAGGAACATGACTGTCCGATTGTCGAAGACGTAGAAGTCGTTGCCGGGGAACGCGATCGAGGACACGAGCCGTCGAGGAACCCACCGGATATCTTCCCCGGCATCGACCATCGGCTGGGCGATGCTGTGTGACCAGCGCTGATAGTCGCTCAACGGTTCAGACACGATGCGCGCCCGACGCATCGATTTCCCGGCGGCGCGCTTCCGCCGAAGGTTGGCGCACCAGTCCTGCAACCACTCCAGGTCGTCGTGCTCCCCGGCCGCCCACTTCGCCATGTGCGGCAGCTCGACCGTGGTGCCGTAGGCGTCCCGGGTTTCCAGGTGAATGAAATTGTCATCGAAGCCGGCAACAAGGTCGCCGAACTGCTCGTCGGTGATAGCGATCAACGATCCCCCAACCCGAAAACTCCCTGTCGTGGTTGCGGATTGTTGCGCATCGACAGTGTTCGGTCGCGAACGCCACGCGGTCAAGGAAGTTGCGAGGAGTTGCGAAACGGCTCGCCAGGGTCAACCCCGGCGAGCCGCTCGGACGGGTACCCGTCCAGGATCAGAGAACCCTCACGGGTGCCAGAACCGCACCTCGGAGTAGCACGCCGACGGCCCGTCCAGCAGCCGCCCGGACCCGCCCCGCAGATGCTGGTCCACGAACGCCGTCAGATACGCCTGACTGAGCCGGATCCCCCGCAGCGGATCGATCCCCAGCCCCGGGATCTCCACCCCGGCCTGCTGGATGAGCAACAGCTGATCGGTGAACATGTTGTGGTCCCCGCCGTCGACGGTGATCCACCGCTTCCAGCCGGTCATCCGCGGCCACTCGGTGTCCCAGGACCGGTCGTCGCCGGCGCCGGGCGCGTGCGAGGGCTCCCCGAACTGGAGGAACGGCCGGTCCAGGCCGGTGACGGGCAGGTAGTACGCGCCGTCGAGCATGGCCCCGGCGTCGATCCGGCGGTCGGCGAGCATGGCGGGCGCGGTGGCGGCGCCGCCGATGGAGTGGCCGATCATCGCGATCCGGCGGGCGTCGATCAGCCGGCCGCCGCCCCAGACGGGGCGCGGGCCGGTGAGCTGGTCGAGGACGAAGGACACGTCGGCGGCGCGGGCCGTGACGAGCTTCGGCCAGTCGCCGATGGCGCAGGCCGCGCACTCGGTGGTGTGCCCGTCGGGGAAGGTGATCGCGGTGGACTCGTAGTTGTGGCCGATGCCGGCGACGACGTAGCCCCCCTCGGCCTGGGCGGACAGCGTCTCGCGGGGCAGGGTGAAGCCGGGCGAGAGGATGACGAGCGGGGCCCTGCCGCCGAGGGCGGGGGCGTCCACTGTGGCGTGGGTGCGGACCTTGGTGAGCAGGTCCTCGGGGATGTCGGGGTTGCCGAAGCTGCGGACCATGAGCGCGGACTCCTGCGCCGTGAGGTACCGGGCGGGCCGGCTGCTCGCGGACCGCGCCGGGTACCACAGGGTGACCATGAGTTCGCGGCGTTCGGCGGGGACCCACGGGTCGGCGCGCGCGGGGTCGGTGAGGTGCAGGGTGTGCTGTCCGACCTTCCACGGGCCGGTGACGTGCGGCAGGGCCAGCTTGGGCCCCGCAGGAGGGGGCGTCGCGTGGGCCGCGGCGGCGGGGATCAGGGCGACCCCCGCGGCCACGGTGGCCGCCAGGACTCTCAGAGATCTCATGATCAGAGACTCCCCTGTGGACCACACAACGGACATAGGTGATCGCCCTGACTGAACCCTGACCTGCGTCACCTAGTGGGCCGGCTCCTCCCGGGCGCGCTTGGGCAGGAGGAAGACCAGGGCGAACGTCAGCGCGTAGAGGGCCATGCTGATCCAGAGCATGTTCTGGGTGACGTGCACGAAGTCCGTACCCGTCGGCTCGTGGCCCTTTCCGGTCAGGTCCTTGAAGAAGAGCGTGCCCAGCAGCGCCACGCCGATCGCACCGCCCAGTTGCTGGAACGCGTTGAGCACGCCGGACGCCGAGCCGACCTCGCGCTCGCTCACCCCGGCGAGGATGAAGTCGAACAGCGGCACCATGGCCAGGCCCATGCCGATCCCGCTGAGCAGGGTCGCGGGCAGGAAGTTCCACACGGTGACGGCGGTGCCGTAGTGCTGGAGGGTGAACCAGATCCCGACCTGACCGACACCCATCACGACCAGTCCGAGGTGTACGACCCGCCGCCCCATCCGGGGGGCCAGCACCGCCCCGGCCAGCACCGCGCCGATCGCGATCCCGAAGGACCACGGCGCCATGTTCAGGCCGGCCTTGAGGGGGCTGTAGCCCAGGCCGAACTGCGCGAACAGGCCGAAGATCAGCATGAAGCCGACCATGGCGGCGAAGAAGACCAGGAAGACCGCGAGGCCGCCGGTGAACGCGCGCTGCCGGAGCAGGGTGGGCTCGACGAGCGGGGAGTCCTTGCGGCGGCTCTGGTACCAGGTGAAGAGGGCGAAGATCGGCACGGACGAGGCCATCAGGACGTACATCCAGACCGGCCAGCCCTGCTCCTGGCCCTGGACCAGCGGGTAGATCAGGGCGAGGGAGCCGGCGGTGACGAGCAGCGCGCCGAGCAGGTCGAGGCGGGGCTTGTCGGGGGAGCCGCCCTCGGGCATGAACTTCCAGGCGGCGAGGAAGGCGACCAGGCCCAGCGGCACGTTGATCAGGAAGATCATCCGCCAGCCGGTGCCGAACCAGTCGGCGCTGATCAGGCTGCCGGCGAGGATGGGGCCGCAGACGGCGGACAGGCCCATGACCGGCCCGAACGCCCCGAACGCCGCGCCCATCTCCTTGGGCGGGAACACGGCCTTGATGACGCCGAGGCCCTGCGGAATCATGATCGCGCCGAGGGCGCCCTGGAGGACGCGGGCGACGATCAGCTGGCCCGGGGTCTGGCAGACGGCGCAGGCGACGGAGGCGAGGGTGAACCCGGCCGCGCCGAGCAGGAACATGCGTTTGCGGCCGAAGATGTCGCCGAGCCGGCCGCCGGTGATCAGCATGACGGCGAAGGCGAGCGTGTAGCCGGCGGCGATCCACTGGATGGTGGTGAACGTGCCGCCGACCGACCGTTGGATCGACGGTGCCGCCACATTGATGATCGTGGAGTCGAGCAGGTCCATGACCTCGGCGGCCAGGACCGTGGCCAGGACCAGCCACCGGTGCTTGTAGGGGGCCGCGCCGGTGTCGGCGGGGGCGGTCTGGGTGAGGGTCATCGGAGTCTCCGAACGCCGTTCGTAATCAACGAACACCGTTCTACATGTGGAACAGTGTTCGTGTCAAGAACATTGTTCGTCACACGAACGGCGTTCGTGATGGAGTACGCTGACCGGCATGACCCTTCCGGTACCCCCCTGGGAACAGCGCGCCCCCAAGCGCCGCCCGGCCAAGCTCCCGCTGAGCCGGGAGGCGATCCTGGCCGCCGCGTTCCGGATCCTGGACGCCGAGGGGCTCGACGCGGTCACGATGCGCCGGATCGCCGACGAGCTCGACACCGGCCCCGCGTCGCTGTACGCGCACGTGGCCAACAAGGACGAGCTGTACGCGCTGCTGCTCGACCAGGCGGCCGGCGAGATGCGGCTGTCCGAGCCCAGCGCCGAGCACTGGCAGGACCGGGCCAAGGAGTTCATCCGCGAGTTGGAGCGGGTGCTCGTCAGCCACAAGGACCTCGGCCGGGCGGCACTCGCCCGCATCCCGACCGGGCCGAACTCGCTGGCGGCCTCCGAGGCGCTGCTCGCGCTCCTGCGGGCCGGCGGCGTGCCCGACCAGGACTGCGCGTGGGCGGCGGACATCCTCTCGCTGTACGCGGTCGCGCACGCCTACGAGAACGGCCTGCACCTGCTCCAGGCGGGTGGGGAAGAAGCGGGAATCGCATACGTGGCGGCTATCGGTCAGTATTTCCGCCAGTTGCCGACTGACCGCTTTCCCAATATTGTCGAGCTGGCCGGACTATTGACTACCGGCGACGGCGACGTGCGATTCGAATTCGGACTCGACCTGCTGATCCGTGGCCTGGCCTCCCGTGCGGCGGACGCGAAACGCGACCACGGATAGCTTTCAGCGTCAAGTGTTCCGACACAATTCCGATCAGGATTTGCGCTGGCGGTACGCGACACGATAAATCTCCTGCGAGCATTACTCTCCCCCTCGATCGCAGGGATGTCGCATGACCACTCAGAAAGTACGAATCCGTCGCGCCGTGCGCACCGCAGCCCTCTGCGCGGTCGCCCTGGTCGCCGTCACCCCGGGGTCGGCGCTCGCCGACTGGGAGGACGAGTACAGCTACGCCAACGACGCTCTCCTGGCCGCCGACATCGCGTACGCGGACGCCCAGGCCGAGGAAGCCCCGGCCGGATTCGCGGCCCGCTCCCTGGCCGCCGCCGGTGTGCTCTCCGCGCACGCCGCCGCGCCCGCCAAGCTCTGGTACAACGGCGTCGAGGTCACCAGCGGCTTCTACGCCAGCAGCGGCGACCCGGCCGTGCCGCGCTACTCCGCCGTGATGTGCGGCATCTACTCGGCCGAGGGCATCCCGGCGGGCGGCGACGCCACCGGGCTGTTCACGATGCCGACCAGCCACACCCGGGCGGACCCGTGCGGCCCCGGCGGGCGTCGGGTCGGCTCCAGCCACATCACCAGCGGCTCCGAGGTGACCCCGGACAGCCCGGACGGGCAGATCGTGTCCACGTTCCCCAACAAGCCGGCCAACGGCCTCTGGGGCCTCTACGCGGTCGCCATCGGCCCCAACAACACCGTCTCCGAGCTGCCGACCGAGGTCGACACCGTCCTCGGCATCGACAAGGTCGCCCCGACCGTGTCGCTGACCGCCCCGGCGACCGGCTTCCACGCCACCACGGCGACCGTCGCGCTGACCTTCACGGCGGCCGACCAGCCGACCCTGTCGGGCGTCGCGGCCACCGAGTGCCGCAACACGCTGCCCGCCGAGACCGCGTGGGCCCCGTGCGCCAGCGGCGCGCCGTTCGCGCTGTCCGCCGGTAACGGCCCGAAGCGGATCGAGCTGCGGGTCACCGACGCGGCCGGCAACACCGCCAGCACCGCCGTCGAGGGCGACGCGACGTTCAGCAACGAGACCACCCTCGCCCTGACCGGCGCGCCGACCGTCTACGGCGCGGCCGCCACCCTGACCGCGACCGTCAGCTCCGCCGGCCCGGTCGCGACCGGCACCGTCACGTTCTCCGAGGGCTCGACCATCCTGGGCACCGGGACGCTCAACGGCACCGGCCAGGCCAGCATCTCCGTGAACACGCTGTCCGTGGGCAGCCACGCGGTGACCGCCACCTACGCGGGCGACGCGACGCACTCGGGCAGCACCGGCACGTACACCCAGGTCGTCTCGAAGGCCGGCTCCAAGCTGGTCGCCGAGGGCGCGCACCTGCGGATCGCGCAGCTGAGCGTCACGTTCTCCGCGCGGCTGACCGCCGGCGACGGTTCGCCGCTGGCCGGTAAGACCGTCTCGATGGCCCGCAACGGCATCGTCTACTGCACCGCGGTCACCGACGCGAACGGCGAGGCGGCGTGCAGCACCCGGCGGCTCACGGTCGAGCTGCTGGCCTGGGTGATCCTGGGCGGCAAGTACGACGCGACCTACGCCGGTGACGCCAACCGCACGGGGTCGAGCGACCGCTCGGACCGCGCGTGGCTGAGCCTCTGCTAGTTCGTCCGGTACGGCGAAGCGCCCGGCTCCCTCACAGGGGGGCCGGGCGCTTTTCCGTCGCCACGCAACAGGACCAGACCTCGACGGGTACTGGTCGGAGCGGGCGCGCTTCGGGTCCGGCGGCCGGGTTGGGCGGGCTGGGCTCGGGCCGGGTGGGCGCGCTGGGCTCGGGCCGGGCGGCCGGGCTGGTGGGGCCCGCCGTCCCTGGGATCGGGGCTCGCCTGGCCGGGTGCGGGTATGAAAAAGGGAGTCGGTGCGCCGCCCGCGTACCGACTCCCTTTTCTTACCGGCCCGATAGGCGGGCCGGTAAACCTATGCGACCTTGACGGTCACCTGGGACACGCCCCGGTCGACAGCGACGACGGCGTCGCCGTTGCCGGCCCGGGACAGTGCCCGCAGAGTCCACGTGCCCGGCGCGGCGAAGAAGCGGAACACGCCCTCCGCCGACGTCACGACCTCGGCCGTGAACTCACCCGTGGCGTCGAGCAGGCGCACGTACGCGCCCGGGACCGGCTGGTCGCCCGCCAGCACGACGCCGGAGACCACGGTCTCCTTCTCCAGGTCCACACTGGCCGGGATCGGTGCCGCCTGGTCGGGGGCAGCGCAGCTCGCGGCGGAAACAGTCGCAGTAGCCATGTCTACTTACCTCCAGGGTTGTCGCCGAGGGCGACGGGGACGCCCACCAGCGAGCCGTACTCGGTCCAGGATCCGTCGTAGTTCTTCACGTTCTGCTGCCCGAGCAGCTCCTTCAGCACGAACCAGGTGTGCGAGGAGCGCTCGCCGATCCGGCAGTACGCGATGGTCGGCTTGTCCTCGAGATCCGCGTAGAGCGCCTGCAGCTCCGCGTCGGACTTGAAGGTGCCGTCCTCGTTGGCCGCCTTCGACCACGGGACGCTGATGGCGGTCGGGATGTGACCGGCGCGCTGCGACTGCTCCTGCGGCAGGTGCGCGGGGGCGAGGAGCCGGCCCGCGTACTCGTCGGGGCTGCGCACGTCGACCAGGTTCGCGACGCCGATCGCGTCGAGCACCTCGTCGCGGAACGCGCGGATCGACAGGTCCTGCGGCTGGGCCGCGTACTCGGTCGGCTTGCGGTCCGCCACCTCGGTGGTGAGGGCCCGACCGTCGAGCTCCCACTTCTTGCGGCCGCCGTCGAGCAGCTTGACGTCGCCGTGGCCGTACAGCTTGAAGTACCAGTACGCGTAGGCGGCGAACCAGTTGTTGTTGCCGCCGTACAGGATCACGGTGTCGTCGTTGCTGATGCCCTTGGCGGACAGCAGCTCGGAGAACTGGTTCTGGTCGACGAAGTCGCGGCGGACCTGGTCCTGCAGCTCGGTCTTCCAGTCCAGCCGGACGGCGCCGGGGATGTGCCCGGTGGCGTACGCGGCGGTGTCCTCGTCGACCTCGACGAACACGAGGCCGGACTGGTCGAGGTTCTGCTCCGCCCACTCGGCGGAGACGAGCGCGGTGTCGCGGCTCATAGAGTTGCCCCTTTTGTGCATAGAAAAGACGGTGTGGGGATGCGACGCCATGACCGAACTCTGCCGGAATACAGAGTTCAGCTGCACAGAAGAACAACGGAGATCTGGCCGGAACGGCCGGGGCTCACAGCTTCAGGGGCGCCGCGTCGAAGAGACGGGTCTACTCAGCCCTGACGACACAGTGCGGCGGCGACTCGACACAAGTCGATCGCCCGGCGCTTCGTGAGCCGCATAGCCATAGTCAGGGACCTTAGCAGGGGCGGCCAATCAACTGAAGGGTGAGTCGGATCTCAGCCCGACAATGGCACGTTGAGTGCGCTCGCGTGCACTGTGAGTCCTTCGTTCCCCGTCTCGATCTTCTCGAGCTTCAGGTCGTAGGGCAGGGTCGGCAGCGCGATGTCCTGGGACAACCGGGTGGCCAGCGCCCGCAGCAGCGGCTGCGCGGCCGGGGGCAGCCCGCCGCCGTCGGCCTGGAAGTCGGTGACCGTGAGCCGGACCCGGCCGTTCTCCAGGGCCACCGTGCCGGTCGCGACGACCCGGAAGGTCTGGCCGGCGACCCGGAACGGGGTACGCAGCTTGAGCTGACCGTTCTCGGCGGTGATCGTCAGGTCGGCCTGCTGGAGGAGGCCCGCGATGGACGAGTACGGCACGGTGCCGGTGCCGGTGACCTTCGCGGCGGTCACCTCGCCCGTACCGGACGCCAGGGCGGACACGTCGGCCTTCACCCCGGTCGCGCGGACCGTGAGGTCGGTGAGCGCCACCCCCTGGGACTTCAGCCCGGCGGCGTGCACCTCCACCGCGTCGAACTCGCCGCCCACGGCCTGGGTGAGGAAGGGGAAGCCCTCGATCGTGGCGTCCGGCTTGCCCGTGGCCGTGATCTCACGGCTCTTGAGCTGCTCGGCGACCTTGTCGGCCAGCACGTTCTCCGCGACCATGGCCAGCACCCGGTCGGCGGCCACGAGGGCGATGCCGAGGATCACGACGACGATCACCACGACCTTCGCCCACTTGGGCATGGTCCGACGCTCGCCTGGCCGATGACTCTTCACGGATTAGACCCCTTGGATCAGAACGCTCGCCACGTACGCCACGGGGATGGCCACCGCGAAAGCGGTCACCGGCCCCCGCGCCGAGGCTAGCCAGTTCGTCCACTCACTGCCACTCTCGTCCCCTTCGAAGTACGCGACCGCCAGGTCGGCGAGCACGGCGGCACCCGCCGTGACGACGCCCATCAGGACGGCGTGCAGCACCGGCAGGTCCGTCCGCAGCTGCGCGGCGGCCACCGCGACCCCGACCCCGGCCGCGATGCCCAGCAGCAGGCCCAGGATCGGGCGGGGCACGTCGGGGGCCAGGCGCGGGCCGACCGGCACGATGTCGACGATCCGGGCGACCGCCACCGCGGCGCCGGCCGCGAGCAGGCACACGCCCAGGGTGCGGGCGCCGCTGTCCTGTCGAATGAGGACCAACGCGACCGGGAACCCCACGACCAGCACGTTCAGGGCCAGGTTCGACGCGAACGCCTCGGTGAGCCGGGACCGGCCGTCGCGCCGGGCGAGCTGGCCGAAGACGGCGAGCAGGAAGCCGCTGGCGAGCGCGTAGGCCACCGGGGCCAGGGAGGTGCTCGTCCACAGCACCGCGCCGAGGTCGGCCAGCGCGCCGACGAGCAGCGCCACGCCGCCCACGAAGGGCCAGCCGGCCGGCCGGGTCGCCTTGAGCCAGGTGGCCACGCAGAGGGCCTGGACGGCGAGCAGGACCCCGGCGTACACCCAGTGGTCCTGGCGGGCGCCGGCGAGCAGCAGGCCGGTGAGGAGCACGGCGATCCCGGCCAGCACGAGGGACCGGAGCTTGTACACCGGGACCTTGCGCACCTCGCCGGAGGCCAACGCCTCGCGCCTGGCCTGCCGCGATGTGTGGCGGCCGGCACGACGCGGCGGTTCGTTCAAGGCTATGTCAGGGGCGGTCACCTTGTTATTCTCGTTGCATCCGCCCGCCACTGCAGCCGGGGTAGCGTTTTATTGCGCCCGGAGGTGACGAACGTGGAGATTCTGGTCCTGACGACCGCCCAGCTTCCCGTGCTGCCCGCCCTCGACCTTCTCCCGCACACGATCCGGGTGGCCGAACGCGACGTCCGGGCGCTGATGTCCGGTCCGAGCCCCGACGCCGTGCTCGTCGACGCGCGGCGCGAGCTGGCCGACGCCCGTTCGACCTGCCGGCTGCTGCACGCCACCGGCCTGGGCGTCCCGATGCTCGCCGTGGTGGAGGAGGCCGGCCTGATCGCCGTCTCCGCCGACTGGGGCCTCGACGACCTGCTGCTCGCCTCCGCCGGCCCGGCCGAGGTCGAGGCCCGGTTGCGGCTCGCGGTGGGCCGGCTCGGCGGCGTCGCCCCCGGCGAGGGGCTGATCAAGGCCGGCGAGCTGACGATCGACCCGGACACGTACGCGGCGAAGTTGAAGGGCCGGCCGCTCGACCTCACGTACAAGGAGTTCGAGCTGCTCAAGTTCCTCGCCCAGCACCAGGGCCGGGTGTTCACCCGCGACCAGCTGCTCCGCGAGGTCTGGGGCTACGACTACTTCGGCGGCACCCGCACGGTGGACGTGCACGTCCGCCGGCTACGCGCCAAACTCGGCAGCGAATACGAGTCGATGATCGGCACCGTGCGCCAGGTCGGCTACAAGTTCGTCACCCCGCCGTCGAGCCGCGAACAGGTCAAGGCACCGGAGCCGGTTACCGTTGCCCGGTGATCGTTGTAACGCGCGAGGCGCGGCTCACGCCTGACCAGGTCGACGAGGTGCTGGCGCTCGCGTCGACCGCCGGCAACACCGACGGGGCGTACCCCCTGTCGGAGCATGTCGTCCTTCAGATCAAATCGGGCGCGCCCGGCCAGCACGCGCTGGTCCGGGCGGGCGCGGACCTGGCCGGCTACGCCCACGTCGACACCTCCGACCCGGTCGACGGGCCGGCCGCCGAGCTGGTCGTGCACCCACAGCACCGGCGGCGCGGGCACGGCCGCCGGCTGGTCGACGCCGTGGTGGCCATCGCGGAGGAGGCCGACCCGAAAGGCCGGCTGCGGTTGTGGGCGCACGGCGACCACCCGTCGGCCAGTGCCCTGGCGATCCGGCTCGGCTTCGCCCGGTACCGGTCGCTGTGGCAGATGCGCCGTTCGCTGTACGCGCCGATCGAGGCCCCGCAGCTGCCCGAGGGGGTGGAGCTCCGGGCCTTCGAGCCGGGCCGCGACGAGGACGCGTGGTTGAGGGTCAACGCGCGCGCGTTCGCCCACCACCCGGAGCAGGGCAAGCTGACCCGCGCGGACCTCGACCTGCGGATGGCCGAGCCGTGGTTCTCCCCGGCCGGTTTCCTGCTCGCGGTGCGCGGCGGGGAATTGCTCGCCTACCACTGGACAAAGGTGCACACCGACGGAAAAGAACCGATCGGAGAGGTGTACGTGGTGGGCGTCGACCCCGATGCCCAGGGCCTCGGACTCGGCAGGGCGGTCACGGTGGCCGGATTGCGCCATCTCAGGGATCTTGGTCTATCTCAAACAATGCTTTACGTGGACGAGGACAACCCGAACGCCGTGAAGCTGTACGAAAAACTGGGCTTTTCCCGTTGGACGGTCGACGTCGGTTTCCAACGCATTACAAACACGTGATGTCCCTTCCACTGCCCTCCGGTTACGGCCAGTATCAATCCCATGCTGGAGGGGTCGCCGCCTGAGGAGTACGTGGACTTCGTCTCCACGCACGTGGGGCAACTGCGTCACGCCGCGACCGCCTACGTCGGCCACGACCAACAGACCGAGTCGGCGCTCCGCGAGGCCCTCGGCGCGCTGGCCACCCGGTGGAAGAAGCTCACGGAAGGCCAACGGCTGCCGTTCGTGACCCACCGGCTGGAGCAGAACCTCCAGGAGTGGCGCGACGACCCGCACGGCGGGCACCTGAACATCGACGCGACCGGCGGCGAACCGGTGCAGGTCGGCCTGCGCGGCCGGTCCTGGGTGCAGACCCCGGAGCAGTTGGCCGCCGCCGCGTGGGCCGGCGCGGGCCTGATCCGCCGGCGCCGGTTGCTGATCGGGGGCGGGGCGGTGGCCCTGGTCGGGCTGTTCGCCGCGAGCAGCCAGATCACCACCACCCCGGCCCCCGAGTCGACCGTCGAACCGCCGCCCACCTCGCTGCCCAAGGTCGTCTCGTTCGTACCCGAGCCGGCCGAGCTGTCGGTGCTGCCCCGCCGGTCCAGCCCGCTGCCCACCCAGCTCAAGCCGCCGGCCGAGACGCCGACGCTGGCCAGCCGGCCGACGCCCCGGGCGCTGGCCCTGGTCGCCAACGACATCGGCGTGTACGCGCTGGGCGCCGACGGCGAGTACCGGCTCATCCAGTTCCTCGACCCGTCCATCCCCGGCTGGGTGCAGCCCAGTTCCCTGTCCGCCGACGGCACCCGGGCCGCGTTCGGCCAGCGGGGCGTGATCTTCGTGGCGGACATGCCGACCGGGGTGGTCCGCCGGTTCGAGGTCCGGGGCTTCCACGCCCAGTTGACCTGGCTGCCGGACGGCCGGCTGCTCAGCGCGGACGGCGCCCGGTCCCGGGTGTTCGACCCGACGGCGGTCGTGGCCCGCCCGGTCGCGTACGACGTGTCTTCGGTGGCGGTCGGTTCCGGCCCGGATCTCGTGGTGCTGGACCACACGATCGGGGGCAAGGCGCCGTCGATCTCGGTCTGGCCGGCGAGCGCCACCGAGGCCGAGCCGCCCAGCTCCGAGTTGGCCCCGCTGCCCACCGGCGCGCCGCGCCAGGTCACCGCCATCGCCGTGAACGACGGGTTGCAGTGGGTCGGGTTCTGGGAGGGCACGGCGTGGCTGCGCGGGGACCTGATCGTGCGCGCGGCCAACGCGGGCTCGATGCGGGTACCGGCGAAGAAGGGTTTCGGCACTCCGCAGTTCGCCACGGTCGTCGTCGACCGGTCCGGCAAGGTGCGCGGAGTGCTCGTCCAGCAGCTTCTGAACAGTTCCATTCCATCGGCGCCGATCGTTCTCGGCTGGCTCGCGGACGGCGTCGTACTCGTCCGTCTGGGGGATCCCAGCTATCGGCCGTTGGTCGCATGGGACGTGGCTTCCGGCAAGTTGTCCCTGGTCAGCGGCTCGCACTCGGCCGACAGGGTTTCAGTTCCGTCGTTGTCCTGACCTGTCACCCGTGACCTCGTTAACGTGACATACATCTCGCCAACAGCACGGCGTCACCCTGAGCGCTAGACCTGTTCACTCTTCGTTCACCCGACTTCGGGGAACCCGCAACCTGGCGCTCTTAACGTCCCAGGCATCCGGTGAGTAAGCCGGCTCCCTGCGTTGAGAGGTACCGAAGTGAAGCTCCAGCGGCTCGGCATGATCGCCGGCGTAGGCCTGACGGCGACGCTAGCGCTGACGGCATGTGGTTCGGACAACACCCCGACTCCCGGTGCCAGCAACTCCACGGCCGCCACCAAGATCGAGTGTGCGACCGGCTCGCTCGCCGTGGCTGGCTCCTCCGCGCAGAAGAACGCGATGGCGGAGTGGATCAAGAACTACACCACCGCCTGCCCCGGCGGGAGGATCGAGTACAACGGCAACGGCTCCGGCGCCGGCATCCAGGGCTTCACCGCCAAGACCGCCGACTTCGCCGGCTCCGACTCGGCCCTCAAGGACACCGAGCAGGGCCCGGCCGACGCCCGCTGCGCCACCGGCAAGGCCGTCAACCTCCCGATGGTCACCGGCCCGATCGCGATCGTCTTCAAGGTCGAGGGTGTCGACAACCTGTCCCTGAAGCCGGCCACCATCGCCGGGATCTACTCGGGCAAGATCTCGAAGTGGAACGACCCGCTCATCGCGGCCGACAACGCGGGCGTCAAGCTCCCGGAGACCGCGATCCAGTCCGTGCACCGCTCGGACAGCTCGGGCACCACGGACAACTTCACCGACTACCTGACCTCGGCGGCCAAGGACGCGTGGACCTTCGGCAAGGCCAAGGAGTGGAAGGCCCCGGGCGGCGTCGGCTCCAAGGGTTCCGACGGCGTCGCGGCTGACGTCGCGAAGACCTCCGGCTCCATCGGCTACGTCGAGCTGTCGTACGCGGAGTCGGCCGGCCTGAAGATCGCCAAGGTCTACAACGCGTCCGGCGCGGCCGTCGCGCTCACCCCGGAGGCCGCCGCGGCGACCGTCGCGAGCGCCAAGGTCACCGGCACGGGCGACGACCTGAAGCTGAAGATCGACTACAACACGACCGAGGCGAAGGCGTACCCGCTGGTCCTGGTGACCTACGAGATCGTCTGCACCGCGGGCAACACCGACAAGGCCCCGCTGATCAAGTCCTTCCTGACCTACACCTCCAGCAAGGACGGTCAGGCCGTACTCACCAAGCTGGGCTACGCCCCGCTGGACGAGACGGTCCGGGCCAAGGTCGCAGCGGTCGCGGCGAAGATCGCAGCCTAATGCTGCCGAGTACGACCACCGAGCCCGTCGCCGGGGAGCTTCTCCCCCGGCGGCGGCGCTTCGGCGCGGAGACCATCTTCCGGTGGCTGACCACCGGCGCGGGCGTCACCGTCCTGGTGATCATCGTGGCCATCGCGACGTTCCTGATCGTGAAGGCCATCCCCGCCCTGAACGCGAACAAGGAAAACTTCCTCACCTACGAGGGCTGGTTCCCCAACGACGCGAGCCCCAAGTTCGGCATCGCGTCCCTCGCGTTCGGCACTGTGCTGTCCGCGACGATCGCGCTGCTGCTCGCGGTGCCGGTCGCACTCGGGATCGCCCTCTTCCTGTCGCACTACGCTCCGCGCCGGGTGGCCACGGCGCTCGGTTTCGTGATCGACCTGCTCGCCGCGGTACCCAGCATCGTGTTCGGTCTCTGGGGCCGGGAGTACCTGGTCGGTCCCGTCGCCGAACTGTCGACCTGGCTGAACCAGAACCTGGGCTGGCTGCCGATCTTCGGCGGCGACGGCCCGTTCGGCAAGTCGGTGCTGCTCGGCTCGGTCGTGCTCGCCATCATGGTGCTGCCGATCATCACCTCGCTCTCCCGCGAGGTGTTCATGCAGACCCCCACCGCGAACGAAGAGGCGGCCATCGCCCTCGGCGCGACCAAGTGGGAGATGATCCGCACCTCCGTCCTCCCCTACGGCCGCCCCGGCATCATCGCGGCCGTCCTGCTCGGCCTCGGCCGGGCGCTCGGCGAGACCATCGCCCTGGCGATGACCCTCGGCGCGGGCTTCCTCATCTCGTTCAACCTGATCGAGGTCGGCGGCAACTCGATCGCCGCCAACATCGCCAACGGCTTCGGTGAGGCGGGCGAGATCGGTCGCGGCGCGCTCATCGCGTCCGGCCTGGTGCTGTTCACCATCACCCTGATCGTCAACATGACCGCCCGGATCATCGTGTACCGGCGGAGGGAGTTCCGGTGATGGTCGCACTCACCGCACGCAGGTTGCCCCGGTTCGCCCCGGTCGGCATCGGTGCGGCCGCCGTGGTCGTGGCCGCCGTGCTCTGCTTCGGGCTGGGCCTGGGCGGCGTGGTCCTGATGGGCCTGTTCAGCGCGGTCCTGTTCGTCGTCGGCCTCTACATCGCGACCCGGATCGTCGAGGGCCCCCGGGCCGCGCGGAACCGGGTGGCCACGTCGTTCATCTACGGCGCGTTCCTGCTGGCCCTGATCCCGCTGGTCTCCGTCATCGTCACGGTGCTGACCAAGGGCACGGCCCGGCTGGACGGCAACTTCTTCGGCACCTCGATGAACCTGATCACGGCACGCGACGCGCACGGCGGGGCGTACCACGCGATCATCGGGACCCTGGAGCAGGTGGCCATCGCGGTGGTGATCGCGGTGCCGCTGGGCATCCTCGGCGCGGTCTACATCGTCGAGTACGGCCGGGGCAAGCTCGCCAAGGCCATCCAGTTCTTCGTGGACGTCATGACCGGCATCCCGTCGATCGTGGCCGGCCTGTTCATCCTGGCCTTCTGGGTCATGGTGATCACCCCGATGTTCTCGGCCGACGGCCGCCCGGTGCTCTCCGGCTTCGCGGCCTCCCTGGCGCTGGCGGTGCTGATGCTCCCGACCGTGGTCCGGTCGACGGAGGAGATGCTGCGCCTGGTGCCGAACGAGCTCCGCGAGGGCTCGTACGCGCTGGGCATCCCGAAGTGGAAGACGATCACCAAGATCGTGCTCCCGACCGCCGCCCCCGGCATCGTCACCGGCGTCATGCTGGCGATCGCCCGGGCCGCCGGTGAGACCGCCCCGGTGCTGCTCGTGGCCGGTGCGAGCAAGGCGATCAACTTCGACCCGTTCTCCAGCCAGTCCTCCCTGGCGCTCTACGTGTACGACCAGGCCACCGACTCCTCCAAGTTCGCCCCCGGGCGGGCCTGGACCGCGGCGCTCACCCTGATCGTCATTGTTCTGACCCTGACCGTCGCGGCCAAGCTCCTGGCACGCCGCAGCAAGCTCTCGAGGTGACCTGAGATGGCCAAGCGCATCGAAGCGGCCGGAGTGACCGCGTACTACGGAGCATTCAAGGCGATCGACAGCGTCAGCATGACGATCGAGCCCAAGTCGGTGACGGCGCTCATCGGGCCCTCCGGCTGCGGAAAGTCCACGTTCCTGCGGTCCATCAACCGCATGCACGAGGTACTGCCGGGCGCGCGCGTCGAGGGCAAACTGACGGTCGACCACCAGGACGTGTACGGCCGCGACGTCGACGTCACCGCCGTGCGCCGCATGATCGGCATGGTGTTCCAGCGCCCCAACCCGTTCCCCACGATGTCGATCATGGACAACGTGGTGGCCGGGCTGCGGCTCAACGGGGTGCGCGGCAAGGCCACCCTGGAGGAGGCCGCCGAGAAGGCACTGCGCGGGGCCAACCTGTGGAACGAGGTCAAGGACCGGCTCAAGAAGCCCGGCGGCGGGCTGTCCGGCGGTCAGCAGCAGCGGCTGTGCATCGCCCGGACCATCGCCGTCGAGCCGCAGATCGTGCTCATGGACGAGCCGTGTTCGGCCCTCGACCCGATCTCCACCCTCGCGATCGAGGACCTGATCTCGCAGCTCAAGGACCGCTACACCATCGTGATCGTCACGCACAACATGCAGCAGGCGGCGCGGGTGTCGGACCGGACGGCGTTCTTCTCCATCGAGAAGACGGGCGACCCGGGCCGGCTGGTCGAGTACGACGACACGCAGAAGATCTTCACGAACCCGACCGAGCGCAAGACCGAGGACTACATCACGGGCCGGTTCGGGTAGACGGAACAGCCCGTTGGGGCCTGTGCGGACACGTCAGTGTCCGCGCAGGCCCTGCGCTGTCTACGCGGACGCCATCAGCCCAGGAAACACAACCCGGCCGAAGGTGGATTCGCGAACAGACCCGAGTCGAGATGTACCCGATGGCATTCGTTCCAAGGGACTGCCCCCGGTTTGGTTGACTCGCGGGGTTAGCGGTGTTCAGGCCGGTTGAGTGGCCTTGTGTAGTGTCTCAAACTCGATCGGGGTGAGTC
>NZ_JBFAZP010000012.1:0-310937 GCF_040681875.1 Longispora sp. NPDC051575
AACCAAAGTCCCAGTGCCGACGGGGTAAATCATAATTGGCACTAACTTTCCGACACCCTGTTGAGTTCTCAAAGAACAAACACACACCACTCAGCGACCAATTAAGTCACCCTGGGGGTTTTTGTTGCGATTTTCTTACTTCGGTAACTCTATCACGTTCGCTCCCGGCTAGTTCTTTCGAACCCCGCCCGGGGCAACCGCTCAAGCTTACCTGGCTTGGTCTTCCGTGTCAACCGGATGTTTCCGATCTTCACTTCGATCTCACCCGCCCGCCGTCAACCCCCGGCTCTCACCGGCTGATCTTCGTTGGACTTGCTCCAGACCGACCAACCGCTCTCGCGGTCTTGCCCGGCTCCCTGGCGCCTTGGAGAACTCTACCCGGTCGGTTTCAGCGGCTCGCACCGCCCCCACCCGGTTGCCCGGTCCCGTTGCTCCCCGGTGTGTTTCCTACCGGTTTGCCCCGTTCCTCGCTGGCAGAGAGAAATTTACGGCAACGTCCGAGCGAAGGTCAAATCGGGGGTCGGTGTCCCGGCTCACCCGTGCCCTGAGCTGCGAAAAGGGGCCGGCGCGATGCGCCGGCCCCTCCATGCGTACCCCTAAAGGGCTTTTTGGACCCAGCCGTGGGGGTCCTTCGCCCGGCCCTGCTGGATGTCGAGGAGCTGGGCGCGGAGCTTCAGGGTCACCTCGCCCGGGGTCCCGTCACCCACGGAGAACTCGCCCGCGGCCGAGCGCAGGGTGCCGACCGGGGTCACCACCGCCGCCGTCCCGCACGCGAAGACCTCGCGCAACCGGCCGTTGCCGGCGTCCGCCCGCCACTCGTCCACCGAGTAGGGGCGTTCGACCACCTGGTGGCCGGCGTCGCGGGCCAGCTGGATGATCGAGTCCCGGGTGATGCCGGGCAGGATCGTGCCCGTGAGCGGGGGCGTGACGAGGGTGCCGTCGTCGTACACGAAGAAGATGTTCATGCCGCCGAGCTCGTCGACGTACTTGCGTTCCGTGGTGTCGAGGAAGACGACCTGGTCGCAGCCCTCCCGGGTGGCCTCGGCCTGGGCGACCAGCGAGGTGGCGTAGTTGCCGCCGCACTTGGCCGCGCCGGTGCCGCCGGGGGCCGCCCGGGTGTACTCCTCGGAGATCCAGAGTTTGATCGGGGTGGGGCCGCCCTTGAAGTACGCGCCGACGGGGCAGGCGATCACGCCGAACAGGTACTCCGCGGAGGGGCGGACGCCCAGGAAGACCTCGGACGCGATCATGTACGGCCGCAGGTACAGGCTGGACTCGGCCTGGCCCGGGATCCACTTCTCGTCGACCGTGACCAGTTCCCGGACCGCCCCGAGGAACAGCTCCTCCGGGATCTCCGGCATGGCCATCCGGCGGGCCGAGTCCCGGAACCGGCGCGCGTTGGCGTCGGGCCGGAACAGGGTCACCCCCCCGTCGGAGGACCGGTAGGCCTTCATGCCCTCGAAGATCTCCTGCGCGTAGTGCAGGACGGCGGTCGCCGGGGACATCGGGATGGGGCCGAACGGCTCCACCCGGGCGTCGTACCACCCCTTGGAGTCGGCGTAGCGCACCGTGACCATGTGCTCGGTGAATACCTTCCCGAACCCGGGATTGACGAGCAGGGCCTCGCGCTCGGCGTCGGAGACGGGAGTCGGTGCGAGGTTCCGCTGGAAGCCAAGGATGTCACCGCCGGTCATGGCGTGTACCTCCGGTCGTTCGATGGGGGCTTAACGAGGGTTAGGCTACCCGCTCCGCTACCCGGTCCCCCACCGCGGACGTGCTCAGAGTGCCGCCCGGCGTGCGCGCCGCCAGCTCCTCGGCCACCGCGGCGGTCACCCGGGCCGCCTCGTCGGCATGTCCGAGATGCTCCAGGAGGAGCGAGACCGACATGATCGCGGCGATCGGGTCGGCGATGCCCTGACCGGCGATGTCCGGCGCGGAGCCGTGCACGGGCTCGAACATCGACGGGTACGTGCCGTCCGGGTTGACGCAGCCGCTCGCCGCCAGCCCGATGCCCCCGGTGACGGCGGCCGCGATGTCGGTGAGGATGTCGCCGAACAGGTTGTCGGTGACCACCACGTCGTAGTGCTGCGGGCGGGTCACGAGGAACATCGCGGCGGCGTCCACGTGCTGGTACTCCGTCTCGACGCCCGGGAACTCGGCCGCGACCGCGTCGAAGGTCCGGGTCCAGAGGCCGCCCGCGTTGACCAGCACGTTGCTCTTGTGCACGAGGGTCAGCTTCTTGCGGTCGCGCTTCGTGGCCCGGGCGAAGGCGTCGCGGACGACCCGCTCGACCCCGTGCCGGGTGTTGAGGCTCTCCTCGGTGGCGACCTCGGCCGGCGTCCCCTTGTGCAGGGTGCCGCCGGCGCCCGCGTACAGGCCCTCGGTGCCCTCGCGGACCACCACGAAGTCGATCTCGCCGGGCTTGACGCCCGCCAGGGGGCTCGTGGTGCCGGGCCAGAGGCGGGACGGGCGCAGGTTCACGTACTGGTCGAAGTCGAAGCGGAGCTTCAGGAGCAGGCCGCGCTCCAGGATGCCGGGGGGCAGGTTCGGGTCGCCGGGGCGGCCGCCGACCGCGCCGAGCAGGATCGCGTCGTGGGTGGCGAGTTCGGCCTGCACGCTCGGGGGGAGGACCTCGCCGGTGCGCAGGTAGCGTTCGGCGCCCAGGTCGTACTCCGTGGCCTCGGTGCCCGGGAGCACCGCGTCGAGCACCTTGCGGGCCTCGGCGATCACCTCGCCGCCGATACCGTCGCCCGGGATAACCGCGATGCGCGCCACGCCAACCTCCTTGATGGGTACCTTTGCGGCCACGCTACCCGGGTTCCCATTTTCTGGCCGGCTGCTCCCAGCATGTGGACTTGCGCCCTGTCGGGGGCGGCCGGAGGCGCGGACCCACAGGGCGGATGCACCGGGGACGGCGAAAGGCGGGGCACCCGGATGGGTACCCCGCCGATGGTGTTGCTCGTCGTTCTCAGGCCTCCGTGAGGTCCACCGTGCAGGCGCTGCTCGCGCCGACGACCGTCGCCGCCGAGTTGAGCAGGTCGCCGGTCACCGGGGAGTCGACCGCCAGGGCCATCAGCGCGTCGCCGCCGGCGCTCAGGCGGGCCACCTGCATGCCGGCGATGTTCACGCCCGCCTCGCCCAGCAGGCCACCGATCGCGCCGACGATGCCGGGACGATCGGCGTAGCGGAAGAGGATGACGTTGCCCTCGGCCGGCACGTCCAGGTCGAAGCCGTCGACCTCGGTCAGCTTGGCGACCTCGCGCGGGCCGGCCGTCAGGGTGCCCGACACGCTCACGGTGCGGCCGTCCGGCAGGGCGCCGCGCAGGGTGAGCAGGTTCTGGTACTCCGGGCTGTCCTCGAACGTCGCGAGCGTGATCTCCACGCCGCGCTCCTTGGCCAGCAGCGGGGCGTTGACATAGGTGACCTGGTCGGCCACCACGTCGGCGAACAGGCCCTTGCTCGCGGCGAGCTGGAGCACCGACACGTCGTGCGCGGCCACGTCCCCGCGGACCTCGACGACCACGTTGGCCGCGAGGCCGCCGGCCACCGCCGTGTACACCCGGCCGAGCTTCTCGGCGAGCGGCAGCAGCGGACGGATCTCCTCGTGCACCACGCCGCCGACCTGCACGTTCACCGCGTCGGGCACGAACTCGCCCTGCAACGCCAGCTTCACGCTCTTCGCGACGGCCAGGCCCGCCTTGTCCTGGGCCTCCACGGTCGAGGCGCCCAGGTGCGGCACCGCGACGACGTTCTCGAAGGCGAACAGCGGCGAGTCGGTGCACGGCTCCTTGACGAAGACGTCGAGACCGGCGCCGCCGACGTGGCCGCTGGCCAGCGCGTCCGCGAGGGCCTGCTCGTCGATCAGGCCGCCCCGGGCCGCGTTGACGATCCGGACGCCCTTCTTGGTCTTCGCCAGCTCCTTGGCGCCGATCAGGCCCACGGTCTCCGGGGTCTTCGGCAGGTGGATCGAGATGAAGTCCGCCTCGGTCAGCAGCTCGTCGAGGGTGACCAGCTTGACGCCCAGCTGCGCGGCGCGGGCCGGCTGCAGGTACGGGTCGTACGCGATCAGCTTGACGCCGAACGCGGCCATCCGCTGGGCGAACAGCACGCCGATCCGGCCCAGGCCGACCACGCCGACGGTCTTCTCGAAGATCTCGACACCGGTGTACTTCGACCGCTTCCACTGGCCCTGCTTCAGCGCGGACGCCGCCGGGACCGTGTGCCGCGACACCGCGAGCAGCAGCGCGACGGCCTGCTCGGCGGCGGACACGATGTTCGAGGTCGGCGCGTTGACGACCATGACGCCCTTGGCGGTGGCCGCCGGCACGTCGACGTTGTCCAGGCCGACGCCGGCCCGGGCCACGATGGCCAGCTTCGTGCCGGCCGCGATGGCCTCGGCGTCGATCTGGGTGGCGCTGCGGATCAGCACCGCGTCGGCGTCGGCGAGCGCGGCCAGCAGGGCCGGGCGGTCGGTGCCGTCGACGTGGCGGACCTCGAAGTCGTCGGCGAGCACGGCCAGCGCGGCCGGCGCGAGCTCTTCGGCGATGAGAACGACGGGAAGCGTGGTGGGAAGGTTCATGCGATCCTCAAGGAGTCTGTGAAGTGGCGGCGGCGGGAACGCCACGCTGCGCTCCGCGTCCAGGTCCATCGTGTGGCCTGGCCTTCCGCTCCCGATCCTACGGGGTGGGATGGGTCACCCGTCCAGGGGTGCGCTTTGCGACATTCGATACACCTCGGCCGAACGATCATTCAGTACTCATTGACCGTTCACGATCTTTTGGTTAAGAATCCTTACTGTGCTTCCCCCTCTCCCCCAGGAGCCACAGTGAAGAGAATCCTCGCCGGTGCCGTCGTCGTCGCGGCCACGTCCCTGTCCCTGCTCGGCGTCACCGGCGGGCCCGCCTCGGCCGCCGGGACCTGCACGAAGAACATCAACGGCTCCAACGTGGGTACGGCCACCTGCACCGGCCTCGCGCCGGGCACCCGGTGGCGGTACGTCGTGGAGTGCTACCCGAACAGCACGCCCGGCGGGTACGCCGCCTGGGGCACCATCGTCACCGGCGACGGCACCTCGGTCGCCACGTGTCGGACCGACCAGCGGGCCCTCGACGGCGGCATCTTCCTCGCCTAGAACGCCGGAAGGGGCGGAGGCTCGTGGCCCCCGCCCCTTCCGCGCGCTGCTGACTAGGCGGTCTCGGTGATCGGGTTGTCGACCCAGCTCATCATGCCGCGCAGCTTCTTGCCGACCACCTCGATCGGGTGGTTCGCGTTCTCCTCGCGGAGCTTGGCGTAGTTCGCCCGGCCCGCCTCGTCCTCGGCGACCCACTCGGCCGCGAACCGGCCGTCCTGGATCTCGGCGAGGATCTTCTTCATCTCGTCCTTGGACACGGAGCTGATGGCGCGCGGGCCCCGGGTGTAGCCGCCGTACTCGGCCGTGTCGGACACCGAGTAGTTCATCTTCGACAGGCCGCCCTCGTACAGCAGGTCGACGATGAGCTTCAGCTCGTGCAGGCACTCGAAGTACGCGACCTCGGGGGCGTAGCCGGCCTCGGTGAGCACCTCGAAGCCGTTCTTGACCAGGTCCGCGACGCCGCCGCAGAGCACGGCCTGCTCGCCGAACAGGTCGGTCTCGGTCTCCTCCGTGAACGTGGTCTCGATGACGCCCGCGCGGGTGCCGCCGATGCCCTTGGCGTACGCGAGGGCGAGCGCCTTGGCGGTACCCGTCGGGTCCTGCTCGACCGCGATCAGGCACGGCACGCCCTTGCCGTCCACGAACTGGCGGCGGACCAGGTGACCCGGGCCCTTCGGCGCGATCATGATGACGTCGACGTCGGCCGGCGGCTTGATCAGGTCGTACCGGATGTTGAGGCCGTGGCCGAACGCGAGCGCCTTGCCGGCGGTCAGGTTCGGGGCGATGTCGTTCGCGTAGATCGAGCGCTGCGCGGTGTCCGGCGCGAGCACCATGATCACGTCGGCCTCGCGGGCCGCCTCGAACGGGGTGACGACCCGCAGGCCCTGCTCCTCCGCCTTCGGCCGGCTCTTGGAGCCCTCCGGGAGCCCGACCCGGACGTCGACGCCGGAGTCGCGCAGGGAGAGGGCGTGCGCGTGGCCCTGGCTGCCGTAGCCGAGGACGGCCACCTTCTTGCCCTGGATGAGGGAGAGGTCGGCGTCGTTGTCGTAGTACACGTTGACCATGGATCTGTGCCTTTCAGTGGTGGGGCCCGCTGAGGACGACGATGCGTGCGTTGTCGGGAACCTCGCATACAACACCGGTATGCGAGAACCCCTCCTGGTCGGGCCGGAGGCTCGCCAGTCACACAGTGCCTCCCCGCCCTCAGCGGGCCAAGACGCTAGATCAAAACCGAGACGATGATTTAGGCGACCGAACGGAGCGTGGAGCCGCTGGTGATGGATTTCGCGCCGCGGCCGACCGCGACCAGGCCCGACTGGACCATCTCCTTGATGCCGAACGGCTCGAGCATCCGGAGCAGCGCTTCGAGCTTCTCCTTCGTGCCCGTGGCCTCGATGATCACGGCGTCGGGTGAGACGTCGACGACCTTCGCCCGGAACAGGGTCACTGTCTCCAGGACGTGCGAACGGCTGGTCAGGTCGGCCCGGACCTTGACCAGGAGGAGTTCGCGCTGGACGGAGCCGGTGGGCTCCAGTTCCACGATCTTGAGCACGTTGATCAGCTTGTTGAGCTGCTTCGTGACCTGCTCGAGGGGCTGTTCCGCGGCGTCGACGACGAGCGTGATCCGGGAGATGCCCGGCTGCTCGGTCTCGCCCACCGCGAGGGAGTCGATGTTGAAGCCGCGCCGGGAGAACAGGGCCGCGACCCGGGCCAGGACGCCGGGCTTGTTCTCCACCAGGACGGACAGGGTGTGCTTGCTCATCCGGTCACCTCGGTGTGGGTGGGTCGGCGGGTGCTGGCGGGGGACGTGGCCGCCCGGCGGGGATAGGCGATCTCGCCGAAGAACGGCGGGCCGTCCACGGGCGCCGGGGTCAGCTGCGCGGAGCTCTGGGGCGCCGGGCGGGTCGGGGCGGTCACAGGTCGTCCTCGTCGAACGTCGGCCGCACGCCGCGGGCGAACAGGATCTCGTCGTTGCTCGTGCCCGCGGGCACCATCGGCCAGACCATCGCGTCCTTGCCGACCACGAAGTCGATCACGACCGGCCGGTCGTTGATCTCCATCGCCTGCTTGATCACCGCGTCGACGTCGTCGGCCGACTCGCAGCGCAGGCCGACGCAGCCGAGCGCCTCGCCCAGCTTCACGAAGTCGGGGACCCGGGGCTTGTCCTCGGAGTGGTGGGTGCCGAGGCCGGTGTTGGAGTACCGGCCGTCGTAGAACAGGGTCTGCCACTGCCGGACCATGCCCAGGTTGCCGTTGTTGATCACGGCCACCTTGATCGGGATGTTCTCCAGCGAACAGGTGGCCAGCTCCTGGTTGGTCATCTGGAAGCAGCCGTCGCCGTCGATCGCCCACACGGCCTTGTCCGGCGCGCCGACCTTCGCGCCCATCGCGGCCGGCACCGCGTAGCCCATGGTGCCGAGGCCGCCGGAGTTGAGGAAGGTGCCCGGGTTCTCGTACGAGATGAACTGGGACGCCCACATCTGGTGCTGGCCGACGCCCGTCGCGTAGATGGCGTCGGGGCCGACGAGCGCGCCGATCCGGCTGATCACGTACTGCGGGGCCAGGGTGCCGTCCTCGTGCTCGGCGTAGCCCAGCGGGTACCGGTCGCGGATGTCGTCGAGCTGCTCCCACCAGGCCTTCAGGCTCGGGTGGTTCTCGCCGACCGCCTCGATCAGCGCCGCGATGATGATTTTCGCGTCGCCGACGATCGGGACGTCCGCGTGCCGGTTCTTGCCGATCTCCGCCGGGTCGATGTCGGCGTGGATGACCGCAGCGTCGGGGGCGAAGCTGTCCAGCTTGCCGGTGACCCGGTCGTCGAACCGCGCGCCGAGCGTGACCAGCAGGTCGGCCTTCTGGAGCGCGAACACCGCGCCGACCGTGCCGTGCATGCCGGGCATGCCCATGTGCTGCGGGTGGCTGTCGGGGAACGCGCCCCGGGCCATCAGCGTCGTGACGACCGGCGCGCCGGTCAGCTCCGCCAGGGCCCGCAGCTCCTCGGTGGCGTCGGCCTTGAGCACGCCGCCGCCGACGTAGAGCACCGGGCGGCGGGCGGTCGCGATCAGCTTCGCGGCCTCGCGGATCTGCTTGTTGTGCGGCTGGGTCGTCGGGCGGTAGCCGGGCAGGTCCATGACCGGGGGCCACTCGAAGACCGTCTGCGCCTGGAGCACGTCCTTCGGGATGTCCACGAGGACCGGGCCCGGGCGGCCGGTGGCGGCGACGTGGAAGGCCTCCGCCAGTACCCGTGGAATGTCCCTGCCGTCCTGCACGAGGTAGTTGTGCTTCGTGATCGGCATGGTGATGCCGTGGATGTCCGCCTCCTGGAAGGCGTCCGTCCCGATCGCGGCGCGGGAGACCTGGCCGGTGATCGCGACGATCGGCACGGAGTCCATGTACGCGTCGGCGATGGGGGTGACGAGGTTGGTCGCGCCCGGGCCGGAGGTGGCCATGCAGACGCCGACCCGGCCGGTGGCCTGGGCGTATCCGGTCGCGGCGTGGCCGGCACCCTGCTCGTGGCGGACGAGGATGTGGCGGACGCTGGAGTCGTACAACGGGTCGTATGCCGGCAGAATCGCCCCACCCGGAATACCGAACACCACCTCTACGCCGAGCGCCTCAAGCGACGCGACGAGCGACTGGGCGCCGGTCAGGGCGCGGGCGGCCTGGCTTTCTGGTTTGGTCATCGGGAGTCCCATGCTCTGGAATAGATGTGGTGGCTGGGCAACAAAAACCGCCCTCGTGCAGGTGCACGGGGCGGGGCGCGTCATCGGATCACGACGACGCGCTAGCTAAGTACTACGATCCGCTGGGTCTGCAGCATGCGGTAAAGCCTGCCTCATCTCACGCCCTGAGTCAACTTGTCCCACATCATGGGCGAATGTTTCTTCGAGCAGCGCCTCCAGGCGTTCGGCGGGCATCGGGCGGCCCAGCAGGAAGCCCTGGCCCAGCCGGCAACCGGCCGCCGCCATGGTCGCCAGCTGCGCCGGTTCCTCGATGCCCTCGACGATCACCTCCAGGCCCAGGCGCTGACCGAGCTGCACCACGAGGTCCGCGAGCGGTTCGAGATCCTTGTCGATCTTGACGATGTCGACGGGCAGCGTCCGGAGCTGGGCGAGGGAGGAGTAGCCGGCGCCGAAGTCGTCGAGCGCGACCCGGACGCCCATCCCGCGCAGCACCATGATCCGTTCGCTGAGGCCCTTGATGTCGCGGGCCATCCGGTGCTCGGCGATCTCCACCGTCAGCCGGTAACCGGGGAGGCGGTGGATCCGGAGCAGCTCCGCCAGGTGCACGGGGAACTCCGGCAGGTGCAGTTGCCGGGTCGACAGGTTCACCGACGCCCACAGGTCGTGCCCGGCCCGCAGCCACGCCGACAACTGGTGACAGGTGCGGTGCAGGGTCCACGTACCCAGCTCCTCGACCAGGTCGGACTCCTCCGCGACCGGGATGAACTCCGAGGGCTCGACCACCCCCAGCCTCGGGTGCCGCCAGCGCAGCAGCGCCTCCACCCCCACCAGGCGGTTGTCGGGGAGGTGCAGCACCGGCTGGAAGACCAGCGACAGCTCCCCGCGCTCCCCCGCGCCGCGCAGCTCCTGGGCCATGTCGGCGCGGCGGGCCATCGACTCCGCGTACTCCGCGTCGTACTCCTCCACCCTGTTCTTGCCGCCCCGCTTCGCCGAGCGCAGGGCCATGTCGGCGTTGCGGAGGAGCTGCGGCACGTCGGTGGCGGTCCGGCAGCCGGCCAGGCCGATGCTGGCGGAGAGGAAGACGGTCAACTCGTCCAGCCGGTACGGCGCGTTGAGCACCTTCAGCAGCCGGCCCGCCACCACCGCCGCCGCCCGGGGCCCCGACCACATCAGCACCGCGAACTCGTCGCCCCCCAACCGGGTCGGCACGTCCCCCGGGCGCAGGTTCGCCCGGAGCCGGTGGGCCACCTCCACCAGCACCGCGTCGCCCACGTCGTGGCCCCGCACGTCGTTGACGTTCTTGAAACCGTCCAGGTCGAGGGTGAGCAGGGTGCAGGTGCGCCCGCCCGCCTCGTCGTGCAGGGTGCGCAGCAGGGCCCGGCGGTTGCCGAGGCCGGTGAGCGGGTCCGCGTACGCCATCTTGGCCAGCTCGCGCTCCAGGTGCTTGCGGTCCGTCACGTCCCGGCAGTGCATGACCAGACCGGCGACCTGCGGGACGTGCCGCTGGTCACTGATCATCGACTCCAGGTCGCGCCACTCGCCGGCCGCGTCGAGGATCCGCGCGTACATCCGGGTCTGGGAGCCGCCCGGGCCGGCCAGGATCTCGCGGAGCACGTCCTCGACGGCCTCCACGTCCTCCGGGTGCGGCAGCTCCAGGAACGACCGGGCCACGATGTCGCGCTCGATCAGGCCCAGCCGCCACGCCGCCGACGGGGACAGCCAGCCCACGTCGAGCCGGCTGTCCAGGATCATGGTCACGTCCGAGGCGCCGGCGACGATCGAACGGAAGTGCGCCTCGCGGTGGGCGAGCTCCGCCGCGTACCGCCGGGCGTCGCGCATCGTCAGCGCCTGCCGGCCGACCAGCGCGGCGGCGACGGCCGTGGCCGCGTACGCCGCGCGGACCGTCAACGGGCCCACCGTCACCAGGTGGTAGAGCGTCGCGCCCAGGGCGGCGGCCACCGGGAGCATCGACAGCCCCGTGCCCAGCCGGGGCAGCGGCGCGTGCCCGGCGGGGCCCGGACCCGACTCGCCCGTGGCCCGGACCACGGCCAGCACCAGCACGCCGACCCCCGCGAGCCACAGGACCAACCCCGCAGGACGGGTACCCGGCAGCGCCGCCCACCGCCACAGCACGTGCGCGAACGTCCCGGCGGACAACAGCCCCGCCCCGGCGGCGACCGCGAACACCGGACCCTTGGGCTGGCTGGCCCGCAGGCACACCGCCACCCCCGCCCCGCACACCACGGCGACCGTCGCGCCGGCCACGGTCACGATGGCCGGGGGCCGGACGATCCGGGGCCCCAGGATCAGCAGCCACACCACATAGGCCCCGCTGCCGGCGACGAGCAACCCGTCGAGCACCGCGCGGACCCGGGCACCCCAGCCGCACGGGCCGCCCCGCATCGTCAACAGGCCCGTGAGCAACAGGGCCGCGCAGCCGAGGCCGGCGAGGGTGGTCAGCCGGATCCCGATCCGCGCGTCGGCCGACAACGCCAGACCGTGGGCAAGGACAGACACCCCAAGACCGGCGACCAGCCACGGGGCCCTACCAAACGGAACAAGCGTGCGAGGGGGCACGAGATCTACTGTGCCGAACTTTTCTCTGATTCGGGACACACAGCGTGTCCGTTATCTGTCACGGAGTTTTCCCGCCCAGTGGGCGTACGGCGGGCCGATGGCGGGCGCCGGAGGGCGGTGGGAGACTCGTGGTATGCCTGAGCTGCGGTCGAAGACCTCCACCCATGGCCGGAACATGGCCGGCGCGCGTGCCCTGTGGCGTGCCACCGGCATGACGGACGGCGATTTCGGCAAGCCGATCGTCGCCATCGCGAACAGCTTCACGCAGTTCGTACCCGGCCACGTGCACCTCCGCGACGTCGGGAAGATCGTCGCCGGCTCGATCGAGGCGTCCGGCGGGGTGTCCAAGGAGTTCAACACGATCGCCGTGGACGACGGGATCGCGATGGGCCACGGCGGGATGCTGTACTCCCTGCCGTCGCGGGAGCTGATCGCCGACGCGGTGGAGTACATGGTGAACGCGCACTGCGCCGACGCGCTCGTGTGCATCTCCAACTGCGACAAGATCACGCCCGGGATGCTGCTCGCCGCGCTCCGGCTCAACATCCCCACCGTGTTCGTCTCCGGCGGCCCGATGGAGGCCGGCAAGACGGTCGCCATGAACGGGGTCGTCACCCACAAGCTGGACCTGATCGACGCGATGGTGGCCGCCGCCGACCAGGCCGTCTCGGACAGCGACCTGGACAAGATCGAACGCTCGGCGTGCCCGACCTGCGGCTCCTGCTCGGGCATGTTCACCGCCAACTCGATGAACTGCCTCACCGAGGCCATCGGGCTGGCCCTGCCGGGCAACGGTTCCGTGCTGGCCACGCACGCCATGCGCCGGGGGCTGTTCGAGGAGGCCGGGCGCACCGTCGTGCGGATCGCCGACGCGTACTACGCCAACGACGACATGTCCGTGCTGCCCCGGGCCATCGCGTCCCGGGCCGCGTTCGAGAACGCCGTCGCGCTCGACGTGGCCATGGGCGGCTCCACGAACACCGTCCTGCACCTGCTCGCCGCCGCCCGCGAGGCAGAGGTCGACTTCAACGTCGCCGACGTGGACGAGATCTCCCGCCGGGTGCCGTGCCTGGCGAAGGTCGCGCCGAACTCGCCGAAGTACCACATGGAGGACGTGCACCGGGCCGGCGGCATCCCCGCCCTGCTCGGCGAGCTGCACCGGGGCGGCGCCCTGCGCACCGACGTGTGGTCGGTGCACTCCCCGGACCTGGACTCCTGGCTGGCGGAGTGGGACATCCGCAGCGGATCCACGTCGGCCGCCGCGCTGGAGCTGTTCCACGCCGCGCCCGGCGGGGTGCGCACCGTCGAGCCGTTCTCCACCGACAACCGGTGGTCGAGCGTCGACACCGACGCGGCCGAGGGGTGCATCCGGTCCGTCGAGCACGCCTACTCCGCCGACGGCGGGCTCGCCATCCTGTTCGGCAACCTCGCCCCGGACGGCTGCGTGGTCAAGACCGCCGGCGTCCCCGACGACTGTCTCACCTTCACCGGACCCGCCAAGGTGTACGAGTCGCAGGACGACGCCGTCACCGCCATCCTCGGCAACCAGGTGGTGGCCGGCGACGTGGTGGTCATCCGGTACGAGGGGCCCAAGGGCGGGCCGGGCATGCAGGAGATGCTGTACCCGACCTCGTTCCTCAAGGGGCGCGGGCTCGGTCGGGCGTGCGCGCTGATCACGGACGGGCGGTTCTCCGGCGGGACCTCGGGGCTGTCCATCGGGCACGCGTCGCCCGAGGCGGCGGCCGGCGGGCTGATCAGCCTCGTGCGCGAGGGCGACCCGATCGTGATCGACATCCCGAACCGGGCGATCCGGCTGGACGTCGCCGACGACGAGCTGGAGGCGCGGCGGGTGGCCGAGGAGAAGCGGGACCGGCCGTACACGCCGGTGGACCGGGTGCGGCCCGTGTCGGCGGCGCTGCGGGCCTACGCCTCGATGGCGACCAGCGCGTCCGACGGGGCGTACCGGCTGGTGCCGTAGCCGGACCGGGCCGGCACCCGTGCCGGGCGCCCGCCCGTACCCGTCGAAAGATCTAGGCCAGGAGCGCGTAGACCGTCGAGACCTCGGCGGCCACGCCCTTCGACGCCGACAGCGTGATGGTCACGAAGGCGAGGCTCCGGCCGGCCTTCGTGACCGACGCGCGCACCAGGGTGTCCTCGCCCACGACCGGCCGCTGGAACGTCGAGGACAGCTGCACCGTCGTCATCGGGAAGAATCCGCCCCGGGTCGCCGACAGGGCGATCACGGACGCGGTGTCGGCGGCGGCCATCATCGCCTGCCCCGACAGCGCCCCGCCCTCCCGGGCCAGGTCGGCCGACCACGGCAGCCGCAGCGTCGCGGCGCCCTCCCCGACCTCCTCGACGACGAGCCCGAGTGCGAGCACCCAGGGCGCGAAGTTGGCGGCCAGAATCGCGTTGCCCTCCGCGGGCGTGAGTCCCATGGCGGCGAAGCATAACGGCTTGATCTCGTGATGGGAGCCCGCCGCAGGTCGACTAGCATGACAAGTACGCGACTGGCGCGGGTTTGGGTGGGCATAAACCACCGGGAAGCGACACTCGCCGGGCACCGTGCGCCTGGGTGCCGGGATCAGCGAAAACCATGTCTGGAGACGAGCAGTGCACGAGCCATCGATCTCGCACCTGGCCACCGAGGACCCGCAGATCGCGGGTCTGATCGAGGCCGAGGCGAAGCGCCAGTTCGAGAAGATCCGCATGATCGCCTCGGAGAACTACGTGTCGACCGCCGTGCTCGAGGCGACCGGGACCGTCCTGACGAACAAGTACTCCGAGGGCTACGCCGGCAAGCGGTACTACGAGGGCCAGCAGTTCATCGACCAGATCGAGACGATCGCGATCGAGCGGGCCAAGTCCCTGTTCGGCGTCGACCACGCGAACGTCCAGACCTACTCCGGCTCCCCCGCGAACCTGGCCGTCTACCTGGCCTTCCTGAACCCGGGCGACACCGTGCTCGGCATGGGCCTGCCGGCCGGCGGCCACCTGACCCACGGCTGGTCGGTCTCGGCCACCGGCAAGTGGTTCAACGCCGTGCACTACGGCGTCGAGAAGGAGACCGGCCTCGTCGACCTGAACAAGGTCCGCGAGCTGGCCCTGGAGCACCGGCCGAAGCTGATCATCTGCGGCGGCACGGCCATCCCGCGCACCATCGACTTCCCGGCCTACGCGGCCATCGCCAAGGAGGTCGGCGCGGTCCTGCTCGCCGACATCGCGCACATCGCCGGCCTGATCGCCGGTGGCGCGCACCCCTCCCCGGTCGGGTACGCCGACGTGATCTCCACCACCACGCACAAGACCCTCCGGGGCCCGCGCGGCGCGATGCTGATGTGCAACGCCGAGCACGCCAAGGCCATCGACAAGGCCGTGTTCCCCGGCCTGCAGGGCGGCCCGCACAACCACACGACGGCCGGTATCGCGGTGGCCCTCAAGGAGGCCGCGACCCCCGAGTTCGGCGTCTACGCCCACCAGGTCGTCGCCAACGCCAAGGCCCTCGCCGCCGCCCTCGTGGAGCGCGGCTTCGACCTGGTCTCCGGCGGCACCGACAACCACCTGATCCTCGCGGACCTCACGCCGAAGGGCATCGCCGGCAAGCCCGCCGCGCAGGCCCTCGACGCCGCCGGGATCGAGCTGAACTACAACTCGGTGCCGTTCGACCCGCGCAAGCCGTTCGACCCGTCCGGCATCCGGCTCGGCACCGCCGGGCTCACCACCCGGGGCCTCACCCCGGAGCAGATGCCGCAGGTCGCCGCATGGATGGACGAGGCGATCGGTGCGGCCCTCAAGGAGGACACCACCGAGCTCGACCGGATCGCCGGCGAGGTGTCCGACCTGCTCAAGGCCTACCCGATGCCCGGGTACGCGGCGGAGTAGCCACGCACTTCCCGGACCCCGGCGCCCCGCTCTTGTGGGGCGCCGGGGTCTTTTCAAGAGCATTTGATGGTTACGGTGGGGTGTGACCGGTGTCCGGCGGTTCGTCTGGGCTGCCCGGAGCGCCCCCGCCAAGCCGGGCGTTCCCGACCGGGAGTAAGCCCCCGGCTCGGCCCGGGGTCGGCGCTCGGCCCGGGGGTCAGCCCGCGCGTCGGGTCGCCGCCCACTCCAGCAGGGGTTCCACGTGCTCCGCGGGGGCGGCCCGGCCCAGAACGGCCCCCTGCCCGTACCGGCAGCCGGCCGCCTTCGCCGTCGTCAGCGCCTCCGCCGTGCCCAGGTCCTGCGCGACCACCTCGTAGCCAAGGCGGCGGCCCAGGGTCACCACCACGGCCGTCGCCGGGCCCGAACCCTTCACCAGGTCCACCGACAGCCGGCGCAACTGCCGCATGGTGGCCGGCCCCAGGTCCGTACCCCCCAGGCAGACCCGGACGCCGAGTGCGCGCAGACCCGCGAGCTGGCTCGTGACCTGGCGCGAATCGCCCGGCCCGGTCACCTCAACGACCAGGCGGGCCGCCGGCACCCGGTGGGTGGTCAGGGCCGCGGCGACGCCCGCGACGTACGTGACGGACTCCAGTTCGGCGGGCTCGGCACGGACCGTGATCCACAGGTCGCGGCCGTCGGCGAGCCAGCGGGCGAGCTGGCGGCACGAGCGGTCGAGGACCCAGGCACCGAGCAGGGGACCGAGGCCCGCCTCTGCGGCCATCCGGAGCAGCTCGGCCGGACCCAGCCAGCCGAGCTTCGGATGGTGCCAGCGCGGCAACGCCTCCACCCCGGCGGTCCGGCCGTCGGCCAGGTCCACGACCGGCTGGAACCTCAGGTCCAGCGCGTCCTTCTCCAGGGCGGCCCGCAGGTCCGCGCGCCGGGCGGCCGGCAGGCGACGGGGGCGGCGGCGGTACAGCCACGCCCCGCCCGCGACCAGGGCCGCGAGCAGGCGCAGCCAGAACGCGTCGGCGACGACGGCCACGGCGAGCGCGAAAGTGATGAGTATCGTCATCCGCCCACCTCCTCCCGCTTCCTGTCTAACGACCCGGAAGGTTGCCAGTTACCCGCCGCCCGGGGGCCACCGCGGGGCCGGGAACACCGCTCGGCCGCCGGGCTGCCGCACCGCTGACAGCGGGCCGCACGGCCAGTCGCCGGCCGGGGGCTTCGGGACGGGGGCGCGAGGCGCTCGCGGGGTGCCGCCGCGCAGGGAGGGGAAGGGGGCGGGTGGGCGTACCCGTCGCGTGGGTTCGATCTTGGTTTGTGGTGCCTCACGGGGGCCGGAGCGGCTGTGGGACGATCGGGGCGTGGCCCGACGCGAAGACGTAGTGAGATTCCGGTACAGCGGCGCGATCATGGTCGCGGTCGTGTTCGCCGCGTTCGGCGCGCTGCCGTTCGCGCTCAGCTCGTGGTGGCTGGCGCCCGTGCTGCTCGTGCCGGCCGCGATCGGGCTGTGGGCCGGCCGGGCCGGGGTCGACGCGGCGCCCGAGGGGCTGACCGTGCGCGGCGCCGTGGGCAGCCGGCGGCTCGACTGGTCGGAGATCGACGGGTTCGAGGCTGTCGGGAAGAAGGTCGCGGTGCTGCTGCCGTCGGGGGCGACCCTGCCGCTGCCGGCCGTCCGGCCGACCGATGTGCCCCGGCTGGTGGCCGCCGGGGGACGCGTCCTGGGCGGGGAAGCGGATACCCTGGGCTCGTGAAGCCCCCTGTGATCGTCCGCCGGGCCCTGGTCGTGCTCACCACCGCGAGCCTGCTCGCCGGGTGCACCTTCGGCCCGCCCTCGGAGAAGGACACGGGCAGCCCGCCGAGGTTCCCGACCCCTTCGCCGTCGAAGTCGGCCACGGACGACGACGACCAGGCCAGCGCGACCGTGATCGCCCGCAACCTGAGCGTGCCGTGGGGGGTGGCGTTCCTGCCCGACGGCGGGGCGCTGGTCACGGAGCGGGACAGCCGCCGGCTGCTCAAGATCGGCCCGGAGTCGACGTCCAGCGGCCTGAAGGTGCAGCCGTTGGCCACGATCGAGGAGGCCTTCTCCAGCGGCGAGGGCGGGCTGATGGGCGTCGCGGTGTCGCCGACGTACGCGACGGACCAGACCATCTTCCTGTACTACACGACGAAGACCGACAACCGCGTCGCGAAGATGAAGATCGGCGAGCGGCCCGAGGCGATCGTCACGGGCATCCCGGTCTCCGGCATCCACAACGGCGGCCGGCTCGCGTTCGGCCCCGACGGCTTCCTGTACGTGAGCACCGGGGACGCGAGTACGACGGGCAACTCCCAGGACCTGGCCAGCCTCGGCGGCAAGATCCTCCGGGTCACCGCCGAGGGCAAGCCCGCCCCGGGCAACCCGTTCCCCGAGAGCCTGGTCTGGAGCCTCGGACACCGCAACGTGCAGGGCTTCGACTGGGACGCCGACAAGCGGCTGTACGCGGTGGAGTTCGGGCAGAACGAGTTCGACGAGCTCAACCTCATCGAGCCCGGGAAGAACTACGGCTGGCCGGTCGTCGAGGGCGTCGGCACCGACCCGAAGTACGTGAACCCGCTGACCACCTGGAAGCCCGTCGACGCCTCGTGCAGCGGCGCGGCGGTGGCCGGTTCGATGCTGGTCGCGGCGTGCCTGCGCGGGGCCCGGCTGTGGCTCGTCGGGCTCAACGGCAAGGGCAGCCTGCTCGGGGCCCCGGTTTCGGTGCTGCGGGACGAGTACGGGCGGCTGCGGACCGTGGTGCGCGCCCCGGACAACACGCTGTGGGTGACGACGTCCAACAAGGACGGCCGGGGCAAGCCGACCACCGAGGACGACCGGATCCTGCGGATCGTGCTCAGCGGCGCCGGGGGCGTCGGCAAGAGCTAGCCCGCCCGGGGAACGCCTCGGGTCGCGGGCACGTGGGGCGGCACCCGCTCGGGTCACGGGCAGGCGGGGCGACACCCAGCCGGCTCGCGGCTCTCGACAGGGCACCGCCACGGGCCGGGCCGGGTGCCAGTCAGCTCAGGGAACGGGCCGGGTGCCGGTCAGCTCAGGGAACGGACCGGGTGCCGGTCAGCTCGGGGTCGGGGACGGGGTCGGGCTGGGGGTCGGCGTGACCTCCGGCTTCTTCACGATCCGGCGTTGCAGGGTGACCTCGGAGCGCCCGGTACCCCCGACGGAGATGTCGTCGTAGGCCTGGAGCTTGGCGCCCGAGCTGAAGTACAGCACCGACATGGCCAGCGGGGTCGGTTCCTTCAACTGGAGCCCGCGCAGCCCCGCCCCGCCGGTCGAGCCCTGCACCATGAGCAGCGTCTCGGCGTTGTACTCGCTGACCTCCCGGTGGTGCTTGTGCCCGGCCAGGATCAGCGGCACCTCCCCCGCCAGCGGTCCGGCCATCGCCGGGTCGTGGATCAGGGCCAGGTCCGCGCCGCCGGCCCGGTCGATCGTCGTCGCCAGCTGGTTGCCGGTGTCGAACAGCCGGCGCTTCTCCAGCAGGTCGTTGGAGTCGGCCGTCTTGTCGGGCGTGAACCGGGGGTCGCCGATGCCCGCGATCCGCAGGCCGCCGACCGTCGCGATCCGGTTGTCCAGCACGATCGCGTTCTTCTGCTTGGCCACCTCCGCGACGGTCTCGGCGGAGTCGTGGTTGCCCCGGATGAACACGTACGGCACGTTCAGGGTGGCGATCGAGCCCGCGTACGCCGCCGCCTCGCGTTCCGTGCCCCAGTCCGTCAGGTCGCCGGTGTCGACCACCACGTCGATGCTGAACTGCTGCACCACGGTGCGCACCACGTCCCACGCGCCGGGGTTGAGGTGCATGTCGGACACGTGCAGGACGCGGATCGCGCCGTCGCCGGGCTCGTAGACGGGCAGGGTGGAGACGGTGGTGTAGAGCTTGCCGACATTGGTGACGAGGCGTTGCAGCTCGCCGCGGTACTGCTCGTACCTCGACGCGATCTTGCGCGCGTCACCGACGACGGCCGGCGCGTTGACCAGCAGCCCGTCGTAGCGCGGCTCGTCGATCGCGTCGCCCCGGAACGTCGCGAACGCCGTGCCCAGGCTCGCGACCACCAGCCCGAGGGCCAGCCCGCCGACCTGGGCGACCCGGCGGGTCCGCCGGTAGACGAGCGCGGACAGCAGCAGCGCGCCGAGCAGGGCCGCCCCGACCGACTGGACCACGGCCCGGGTGATGCCCTCCTGGGCGTCGGTGAACGCGCTGGCGCTGGCCGCCTCCAGGCCGTTGGGGTCGGAGACCAGCTTCTGGGTACGGGCCTGGTCGAGCGCGTCGAGGCGGATCGTGAGGCGCTCCGGCCCGGCGTGGCTGTCCAGGGTCAGCGAACCGAGCGGGGGGATGACGACCTGGGTGCCGCCGTGCAGCCCCGGGGACAGCGAGAACTCCGCCTGGAACGGGCCGAGCTGGCCGGTGGTGGTGCCGCCGATCAGCAGGCCGAGGACGACGCCGGTGACCGTGACGGCCAGGATCCCCAGCCAGCGGACGGTGCGGCGGGCGAACCGGGAGCGCAGGGCGTCGTCGAGAACGGTGAGCAGGGCGCGCAGGCGGATGGCCATGCCGCCATTGTGCACGGCGGGCGGGCCCGTGGCGCGAGGTGCCGCCGTGACCGGGCACGGCGGCACCTCGTAACCATCAAACGATCTTGATCTTAGGCGAGCCGCTCCAGCACGAGGGCCCGGACCGTCTTCGCGTCGGCCTGGCCGCCCGTCGTCTTCATGACCGCGCCGATCAGGACGCCCGCCGCGCCCTGGTTGCCGGCCCGGATCTTGTCGGCGACGTCCGGGTTGGCGGCGATCGCGGCGTCCACGGCCTCCAGCAACGCGCCGGTGTCGGAGACGACCCCGAGGCCCCGGGCGGTCATGATCTCCGTCGGGGTGCCCTCGCCGGCGACGACGCCCTCCAGGACCTGGCGGGCCAGCTTGTCGTTCAGCTTGCCCGCGTCGGTGAGCTTGACCAGCTCGGCGATGTGCGCCGGGGTGACGCCGAGCGCGTCCAGCTCGACGCCGGACTCGTTGGCGCGCCGGGCCAGCTCGCCCATCCACCACTTGCGCGCGCCGTCCGGGCCCGCGCCGGCCTCGATGGTCGCCGCGATCAGCTCGACCGCGCCCGCGTTGAGGATGGACTGCATGTCGTGCTCGTTGATGCCCCACTCGTCGCGGAGCCGCAGCCGGCGGAGCCGGGGCTGCTCGGGCAGGCCCGCGCGCAGCTCCTCGATCCAGGCGGCGTCGGGGGTGACGGGGACGAGGTCGGGCTCCGGGAAGTACCGGTAGTCCGTCGCCTCCTCCTTGCTCCGCCCCGGCGTGGTGACCCCGGTGTCCTCGTGGAAGTGCCGGGTCTCCTGCTTGATCTTGCCGCCGCTGTCGAGGATCCCGGCCTGGCGGATGATCTCGGACCGCACGGCGCGTTCGACGGACCGCAGCGAGTTGACGTTCTTCGCCTCGGTCCTGGTCCCCCACGGCTCGCCCGGCTTGTTCAGCGAGGTGTTCACGTCGCAGCGCAGCGAACCCTGCTCCATCCGGACGTCGGACACACCCAGGGCGCGCAGCACGTCGCGCAGCTCGGTGACGTAGGCCTTCGCGACCTCCGGGGCCATCGCGCCCGTGCCCGCGACCGGCTTCGTGACGATCTCGATCAGCGGGATGCCGGCCCGGTTGTAGTCGACCAGCGAGGACGTCGCGCCGTGGATGCGGCCGGTGGCCCCGCCCAGGTGCAGCGTCTTGCCGGTGTCCTCCTCCATGTGCACGCGCTCGATCTCGATCCGGACCGTCTCGCCGTTGACCTCCACGTCGAGGTAGCCGTCGAAGCACAGCGGCTCGTCGTACTGCGAGATCTGGAAGTTCTTCGGCATGTCCGGGTAGAAGTAGTTCTTCCGCGCGAACCGGCACCACTCGGCGATCGAGCAGTTCAGGGCGAGGCCGATCTTGATCGTGGACTCGATCGCGACGGCGTTGACCACCGGCAGCGCGCCCGGCAGCGCCAGGCACACCGGGCAGACCTGGGTGTTGGGCTCCGCGCCGAACTCGGTCGGGCAGGAACAGAACATCTTGGTACGGGTACCCAGCTCGACGTGGGTCTCCAGCCCGAAGACCGGCTCGTACGCCTGGGTGACCTCTTCGACAGTCGTCATCTCTACAGCTCCGGCGGGGTCAGGGTGCCGATGGTGGACTCGAGCGCGGCGGCGACCCGGTACATCCGGTCGTCGGCGAGGGTCGGGGCCATCACCTGGAGCCCGACGGGCAGGCCCTCGGACAGGCCGCACGGCACGGAGATGGCCGGGCCGCCGTACAGGTTCGAGGGGATCGTGTACAGGTCCGCCAGGTACATGCTCGACGGGTCGGCCATCCGGGCGCCCAACTGGAACGCCACGAACGGGGTCGTCGGCGAGATGAGCGCGTCGACCTTCCCGAACGCCGCCTGGAAGTCCCGCGTGATCAGCGTGCGGACCTTCTGGGCCTGGCCGTAGTAGGCGTCGTAGTAGCCGCTGGACAGGGCGTACGCGCCGATCATGATCCGGCGCTTCACCTCCGGGCCGAAGCCCGCCTCGCGGGTCAGCGACATGACCTCCTCCAGGCTGCGCACGCCGTCGTCGCCGGTGCGCAGGCCGTAGCGGACGCCGTCGAACCGGGCCAGGTTCGAGGAGCACTCGCTGGGGGCGATCAGGTAGTACGTCGGCAGCGCGTACTCGAAGTGCGGGCAGGACACCTCGACGATCTCGGCACCGAGCTTCGTGAGCGCCTCGACGGCGGAGTTGAACGCCGCGACCACGCCGGGTTCGGCGCCCTCCGCCGACATGAACTCCTTGACCAGGCCGAGCTTGACGCCGGTCAGGTCGCCGGACATGCCCTGCCTGGCGGCCTCGACGACCGGCGGCACGGGCACGGGGATCGAGGTGGAGTCGCGCGGGTCGTGACCGCCGATCACCTCGTGCAGCAGGGCCGCGTCGAGGACCGTGCGGGCACAGGGGCCGGGGGTGTCCAGGGAGCTGGAGAACGCGACCAGGCCGTAGCGGGACGTGCCGCCGTAGGTCGGCTTCGCGCCCACGGTGCCGGTGACCGCGCCGGGCTGGCGGATCGAGCCGCCGGTGTCGGTGCCGATCGCGAGCGGGGCCTCGTAGGCGGCGAGGGCGGCCGAGGAGCCGCCGCCGGAGCCGCCCGGGATCCGGGTCAGGTCCCACGGGTTGAAGGTGGGGCCGTACGCCGAGTACTCCGTGGAGGAGCCCATCGCGAACTCGTCCATGTTCGTCTTGCCCAGGATCACCGTGCCGGCGGCCTTGAGGCGCTCGACGAGCGTCGCGTCGTACGGCGGCTTCCAGCCCTCCAGCATCTTCGAGCCCACGGTGGTGGGGATGCCCTTGGTGGCGACGACGTCCTTCACCGCGATCGGCACGCCCGCCAGCGGGCCGAGCTCCTCGCCGGCCGCGCGCCGGGCGTCGACGGCCTTCGCGGCGGCCAGCGCGCCCTCGATGTCCACGTGCAGGAAGGCGTGCACCCGCTTGTCGACCTTCGAGATCTGGCCCAGGTGCTCCCGGGTCACTTCGAGGGAGGAGGTCTCGCCGGAGGCGATCAGCGCGCCGAGCTCCGCGGCCGTCTTCTTGATCAGGCTCACGTGTCTACTCCTCGTCCAGGATCCGGGGCACCCGGAAGCGGTCCTCGGCCTGGTCCGGGGCGCCCGACAGGGCCTCCTCCCGGGTCAGGCCGGGGCGCGGCTCGTCGGGGCGGAACACGTTGGTCAGCGGCACCGAGTGCGACATGGGCGGGATGTCGTCGGCCGCGACGTCACCGATCCGGGCGACGGACTGCAGGATCACGTCCAGCTGACCGGCGAACATGTCCAACTCTTCATCGGTCACAGCTAGCCGCGTGAGGCGCGCGAGATGCGCGACCTCCTCGCGGGAGATGGCGGTCATCGACTCGCTCCTCACGTAGTCCTGCTCGAACCGAACGATTCTATTCGCCGGTGTGTTACCGGCGGATGTCGGCTACTCCCCGACGGTGGCGGCACCGAGTGCCGCGTCCCGGACGTCCGGTTCCTGCCTGGTCCGCAGCTCGGCGAGCACGCCGCAGGCCTCGGCCGTCCAGGCGTCGCGGGCACCGGCGACCAGCAGGCGGACCGCGAAGAGTCCGCCGGCCAGGTCGCCCCGGGCCGCGAGCCTCCTGGCGACGTCGACCAGGGTGGCCGGCGGGGCCGTGCTCGCCGTGTCGAAGGTCAGCCCGGCCGCGAGCACCGGGCGGCCCCGGACCAGGTCGGCGAGTTCCCCCAGGTCGGCGGCCAGCGTGTCGGGGTCGGCGGCGAACCGGAGCTCGCCGTGCACCAGGTCGACGGCCGTGGGCAGCCAGTCGGGGGCTGCCGCCAGCCTCGCCGCCACGGCGAGGGTCGCGTCCCGGCCGGTGCCGGGGTTCGGGCGGTCGCCGAGCCGAGTCGCGAGGCCGGTCAGGCGGCGCCGGGCGGGAAGATCACGATCCTCGACGGGTACGCGGTGCTCCAGCGCCAGGAGCCGTTCCGTGGCGTCGAGGAGCGCGGGGCCGGCCAGTCCGGACCTGTGCAGGGCGGCGAGGGCGTCGGCGGCCTCCGGCCAGTCGGTGCGGCGGTCGAGGTCGGCGAGGTGCTCGACGAGGACCGTGGCGGCGGCACCGGGGTCGGGGAGGTACCCGGCCCAGGCGGGGAGGACCACCCAGGCGGCCCTGCGGAGTACCGGGTCGGAGGCCCCTGCGGCGCGGAGGACCAGCTGGGCGTAGCGGGGGCGGTGCCGTTCGGCGAGCGTCCACGGGGCCGGGGCGAGGACCGCCGCCGCGACCAGGGGGTCCTCGGCCAGGGCGGCGTCCAGGATCCGCCAGGCGCGCTCGTCGTCCAGGAGCCCCGCCACGGCCCCGACGACCGCGTGCCGGACGTCCCGGTGCCGCTCGGCCTCCCAGGCCGCCAGGAGGGCCGGCAGGCCGGCGGACCGGGCGTCGCGGCCCAGCAGGCGCGCCGCCTCCTTGCGGCTGGTCACCTTCGCGCCGGCCGCGAGGACCGGGCCGAGGGCGGCGGGCAGGGTCGACGGCCGGGCGGACCGGACCGCGCGGGCGGCGGCGTACACGGCCACCCGGGCCTGGTCCGTGTCCGCCCGGGACAGCAGGAGCGGCAGGTGGTCGGCCGGGCGGTCCGTCCAGACCAGCCCGCCGAGCGCGGCCTCCGCGAGCCGGGTGTCCGGGGAGTCGAGGTGGGCGGCGAGCACCGGGAGCCCGTACTCCGGGATCCGGGCCGCCGCCCCCAGCGCCCGCACCCGCTCGTCCCCGGGCCGGCCGGTGTCCGCCGCGACCCGGGCGAGCAGGTCGGCGTACGCGCGCCGCTGCCGGGGCAGCCACCGCTCCACGGCCAGCGGGTACGAGGGCACCCAGCGCGCGCCCGGGGTCAGGTACCGGCCCTCCGGCGCGCGGTCGAGCACGACGTCGAGCAGGTCCTGGCGGCGGTGGCAGAGCGCCCGCCACACGGCGGGGACGGTCACCGAGGAGGTGTCGGCGCGCAGCACCTCCTCGACGCGGGCGGAACGGGCCCGCGGGTCCGCCAGGTACAACGTGACGGCCTGTGTTCTTCCGGGCTGGTCCGGGTGCGCGGCCCGGCGGAGCAGCTCGGCGAGCGCGGGCACCGACCAGCCGCGCCGGCCCAGGGCACCGGCGACCGCGAACAACGGCTCGGGGCGGCCCCGGTCCAGGCCCCGGGCCAGCCACGGCCCGACGGCGGCGAAGAAGGCGTGCTCCTGGCCCCGGCGCAGAGCCTGGTCGAGGGGCGCCAGGTACGGCACGGACCGGGACTCGAAGAGGCGGTCGAATGTCCGCGCGGCCCAGGCGGGCTCGGTGGCCAGCAGGCGCGCGGCGACGGTCCCCAGGGCGCCCCGGGTGCCGTGGCCGGCGTCGCGGGCCGCGAGGGCGTCCGCCACGATCCGGTCGAGCACGGGGAGCGCGGGCGCGAACCGGTCCGTCGGGGCGGTGGCGATCGCGGCGAGCACCCGGGTGCGCACCGGCTCCTGCTCGTTGCGGAGCCGGGTGAGGCCCTCCAGCAGCCCGGCGAAGGCGGCCGGGTCGCGCTCGCGGACCGCGCAGGCGATCAGGGCCTCGTAGGCGGCGGCGCGCCGGTCGGGGTCGGGGTGCCGGGACTCGGGATCGAGGACGGGGCGGGCGTCGGCGAGGGACAGGTGGGCGCTGTAGCGCAGGGTGGCGTCGCGGTCCTCGCGGATCCGGGGCAGCGCGAGGATCCGGCGGGCCTCGGCGATCCGGGTGTCGCGGGGGAGGACGGCGAGGGTGGCCGGGTCGGTGGGTGGTGCGTCGTGGGGCAGCGTCGTCGGGGTGGTCGTGGTCAGGTCGCCGGGCGCGGTCGGGGCCGGGGCGGTCGGGCCGCCGGTCAGGTCGCCGGGCGGGGCTGGCGGGGCGTCTGGCGCCGTCGGAGCTGGCGCTGGCAGGCCGCCGGGCGCCGTCGGGGCGGTCGCGTCCTGGTCGTGGGCGGCCGCGAAGAGCTCGCCCCGGCGGGACGGCGGCAGGCTGGCCAGCACGGCCACCCAGAGCCGCGGGTGGTGCTCCCGGAGCATCGTCGCGAACCCGGCCAGCAGCGCGGGCTCCAGCCGGCCCAGGGCGCGCAGCACCGGACGCGGCAGCGTCAGGTACCGGTAGATCCCCTGCCGCCCGGGGGCCGCCAGCACGGCCAGGGTCCGGACCGGCTCGGCCGTCAGGAGCGCGCCGAACGCCGCGAACCGCCACGGCAGCCACTTCGGCGGCAGGTAGCGTTCCAGCAGGTCCAGGACGCGGGACGGCCGGCTGCGGTTCGCCGCCAGGACCCGGGGGCAGTGCCGCGACCACCACTCGTGCCGGTCCGCGTCGCCCAGTGCGGCCAGCACGCGCTCCGCCTCGTCCAGCATCGCGTCCGGGAACCGGTGGGTGAGCGCGACTCCCGAGCCGATCGCGTGCCCGATCCGGGGCAGCCACGCGCGGACCACCGGCTCCGAGCAGGAGGACAGCAGCTGGGCGGCCTCGCGGTCCCCGTACCGGTCGAAGGTCGGGGTGATCAGGGCTTCGGCGAGGGCGGTGCGGCGGCCGGAGCGGATCACGGCGTAGACGCGGCGGCGCAGCTCGGCCGGCGCGTCGTCGAGCACCCCGGACACCACCTCGTCGGGTACGCCGACCCGCGCGCACGCCCCCAGCGCCGCCGCCCGGACCACCGGATCCGCGTCCCGCAGCACCCCCTCGATCGTGGGCCGGTGCCCGGCGACCATGGCCACGAACACGGCGTTCCGCCGTGCCTCCCGGTCACCGGCCGCCAGTGCCGCGAGGGTGCCGTCCGCCGCGAACTGGTGCGCGCGCTCGGCGAGCAGGCGCATCCGGGCGGGGAAGGGCAGCGGGTCGAGCAGGGCGGCGAGGCGCATCGCGTGATTCTGCCACCGGCCGGTCCCGTGCGGCGCGCCTTTTCCGAGGCCGGGCGCCCTGGGAGGCGCGCCCTCGTCCGTGCCCCGGGGCGACCGGCGCTCCGCACCGCCCGCCCCCACCGTCAGCGCCGCCCAGGACGAAGCCGCCCCCGGTTCAGCCCGAACGCCACCGCGCCACACCCCCGGTACCCATCGAACGGGTTCTTCCTCAGGAAGCGGCCTCGGGCTGGCTCGGCACCGCCCGCAGCAACATCGGCGGCCGGTACTTCGCCAGCCACCTCGGCAGCTCGTCCGCCGGCATCGGCCGCGCGTAGAACCAGCCCTGCGCCACGTGGCAGCCGTGCGCCACCAGCCACCGCCAGGTCCGCTCGTCCTCGACGCCCTCGGCGACCACGCGCAGCCCCAGCGCCCCGGCCAGCTCGATGATGGACCGCACGATGGACGCGTCGTCCTCGTCGGTACTCATCCCGAGCACGAACGACCGGTCGATCTTCACCTCGGACAGCGGGAGCCGCCGCAGGTGCTGCAACGACGAGTAGCCGGTGCCGAAGTCGTCCAGGGACAGCGCGACGCCCAGCCGGTCGAGCCGTTGCAGGGTGGCGAGCACCCGGCGCGGGTCGGCCATCAGCGCGCCCTCGGTGATCTCCAGCTGGATCTGGTCGGCGGCCACGTCGTGCTCCGCCAGCCGCTGCGCCAGGTAGTCGACCAGGTCGGTGGTGTGCAGGTCGCGGACCGACACGTTGATCGCGGCGCGCAGGTGCATGCCGCCCACGGCCCACCGGGCGAGCTGGGCGAGGACCTCGTCGATCACCCGGTACGTCAGCAGGCGCATGACGCCCGAGTGCTCCGCGACCTTGATCAGCTCCTCGGGGCTGACCAGCCCGCGCACCGGGTGCCGCCAGCGCAGCAGGGCCTCGACGCCGACGACCTCGCCGCTGCTCATGTCGACCTGGGGCTGGTAGTACAGCGCGACCTCGCCGAAGCCGGGCGTCTCCAGGGAGCGCCGCAGGTCACCGAGCAGGCCGAGCCGGGCCGGGGAGTTGTGGTCGGACTCCGGCACGTACACCGCGACGGTGTCGCCCCGGGTCTTCGCGTCGTACATCGCCACGTCCGCGTGCCGCAGCAGGGTCGTGAAGTCCTCGCCGTGGTCCGGGGACAGCGCTATCCCGATGGAGCTGGCCACATCGAGCGGCATGCCGTCGAGGCGCACCGGGTCGTTGAGGGCCAGCGAGATCGTGTTCGCGAGGGCCTGGGCCGCCTCGACGTCGGTGATCCGGGGCGCGAGGACCGCGAACTCGTCGCCGCCGAGCCGGGCGACGACCGCGTCGGCGGGTACGCACGTCGCCAGCCGGCGGCCGACCTCGATCAGCAGCCTGTCCCCCACGGCGTGGCCGAGCGCGTCGTTGACCTGCTTGAACCGGTCGAGGTCCAGCACGATCAGCGCGAGCCGGCGGTCCTGCGCGTGGGACGGCACCTCGCGGAGCGCCGCGATCGCCTCCTCCACGCCGGTGAACAGGGCCTTGCGGTTGGCGAGCCCGGTCAGCGGGTCCAGCAGGGACAACCGTTCGTGTTCCTGGGAGAGCCGGGCCGTGCGGTACACCGCGTAGAGCGGGACCACGATCAGCGGGATCAGCCAGCCGCTGGTCTGCGCGGCGGCCACCAGGAACGGGCCGAGGAGCAGCAGCGCGAAAGCGGCCAGCCCCTCGGAGCCGACCGTCGTGGTGAGCGTCTGCCGCCAGGAGCCGCCGAACCGCAGCCACACGGCGGTGGCCACCAGGCCGTGGCTGACGGCGAACCACACCGAACAGGCCAGCAGGAGGAGTACGACGTCGTGCCGGTTGACCGTGCCGTCGCGCAACGGGATCGCGGGGGCGAGGCTGAGCACCCCGTACGCGGCGGCGAGGGCCAGCGTGTACTGGCCGACGTTGAACAGCCCGCGCCAGAACGAGTGGCGCATCCGCCACGCGAAGACGAGGGTGGCCGACGCCTGGATGAGCACGGCGGCCGGCAGGCCCCACATCAGCAGGGCCGCGAAGGCGAAGCACACCGACGGGAACACGGCCACCGACTGGCGCGGTCCCGTGGCGTTGAACGGGCGCGCGTCGGCGGCGCACGCCAGGGCGAACATCAGCCAGTAGGTCCCCGGCAGCGACAGCAGGGGCGTGCCCTGCTCGAGCGCCGCGGGTACGACGACGGCGATCGCGGCGAGAATGACCAGGCCCAGGTAGCCGAAGAATGCAAGACGCCGCCCTGGCGGCGCTGAGTTGCGCAATGACGTCGGCTCCATACACCCCTCCCGACGCCATCAGCCCCGTCGAGGCCACGCTGGCTCGACGATCGCCCCCCAGCGACCCACCGCGCTCGCTTCTGGTTACAGGAACGCAACCAGGACGAGCGCGGTAACGGCGTCTGTGTTGAGTATCACCCTTGGCGGCCGAGCGGGCGTATCGGCGTGCCAGAACGTGCGCGAATCGTTGCTTGAGCAAGCTGTTTCACACAGACATGCACCAATTCGTTACTTGATCACGCAATTGGATCTTCCTCGGGGGGGCTCCGGGGCCGAAAAACGGCCCTGGAACGGGGGTGCCTGTTCTGCGGCTGGCCGCCGTCCGGCAGCCGCGTGGCCGGCCCGGCGGCCGGCCCTGGCTGACATATCGGCACCAGCTCGGACAACCCGTCCCGGCGACCGGCCCGCTCAGTCCCCCGGCTCGATCACCGCGTCGACCTCGGGCTCCGCCTCGCCGCCGGGCTCCCCGATCTGCGCGACCTCCCGCGCGGCGTCCGGCCCGTCGGTGAGCAGCACCCGCAGCCCCTCGGAGTCCAGGATCGGCACCTTGGCGGCGACCGCCTTGTCGTACTTGCTGCCCGGGTTCTCCCCGACCACCACGAACCCGGTCTTCTTCGACACCGACCCGGTGACCTTGCCGCCCTGGGCCTGGATGGCCTCCGTCGCCCCGTCCCGGGAGAAGCCCTCCAGGGTGCCGGTCACGACGACGGTCACGCCCTCCAACGGCCGGGGGCCCTCGTCGCCGCCCTCCTCCGCCAGCCGGACGCCCGCCGCGCGCCACTTCTCCACGATCTCGCGGTGCCAGTCGACGGCGAACCACTCCACGACGCTCTCGGCGATCCGGGGACCGACCCCGTCGACGGCGGCCAGCTCGGCCTGCTCCGCCGTGGCGATCCGGTCGATGTCGCGGAACTCGCGGGCCAGCGCCCTGGCGGCCGTCGGACCGACGTGCCGGATGGAGAGGGCCACCAGGATCCGCCACAGGGGACGCTCCCTGACCTCCTCCAGGTTGACCAGCAGCTTCGTCGCGTTGGTGCCGAGCTGGCCGGCGCGCTTGCCGCTGGAGTTCACGAAGAAGGGGCAGCTGAGGAGCTTGTCCTCGGTGAGGTCGAACAGGTCGCCCTCGTTGGTCAGCACGCCCGAGTCCAGCAGGGCCACCACGGCCTTGAAGCCGAGGACCTCGATGTCCAGGGCGGAGCGGCCCGCCAGGTAGCTCAGGCGCTCGCGGAGCTGGCCGGGGCAGGCCCGGGTGTTCGGGCAGCGGATGTCGACGTCGCCCTCCTTGGTCGGCGCCAGCTCCGTGTGGCATTCGGGGCACTCGGTGGGCATCACGAAGGGACGCTCGGAGCCGTCGCGCAGCTCGACCACCGGCCCGAGGATCTCGGGGATCACGTCGCCGGCCTTGCGCAGCACCACCGTGTCGCCGATCAGCACGCCCTTGCGGGCCACCTCCTGCGCGTTGTGCAGGGTGGCGAACTCCACGGTCGAGCCCGCGACCAGCACCGGGGACACCATGGCCCGCGGCGTGACCCGGCCGGTGCGGCCGACCTGCGGGATGATGTCGAGGAGCTTGGTGTTGACCTCCTCCGGCGGATACTTCCAGGCGATCGCCCACCGGGGTGCCCGGCTGGTCGAGCCGAGCCGGCCCTGCACGTCGACCTCGTCCACCTTGACCACGACGCCGTCGATCTCGTGCTCGACGTCGTGGCGGTGCTCGCCGTAGAACCGGATGAACTCGCGGACCGCGTCGAGGCCCGCGACGACCTTCCACCGCTCGGACGTGGGCATCCCCCACGCCTTCAGCTGCTCGTACGCCTCGGACTGGCGGGTCGGCGTGAAGCCCTCCCGCGCGCCGATGCCGTGCACGATCATCCGGAGCTCGCGGGACGCGGTGATCCGGGGGTCCTTCTGCCGGAGCGAGCCGGCGGCGGTGTTGCGCGGGTTCGCGTACGGCACCTTGCCCTGCTCGACCAGCTGCGCGTTGAGGTCGGCGAACTGCTCGCTCGGGAAATACACCTCGCCGCGGATCTCCACCAGGGCCGGGGCGTCGCCGGTGAGCTGGTCGGGGATGCCGGCGATGGTGCGGACGTTGGGCGTGATGTCCTCGCCGACCCGGCCGTCGCCCCGGGTCGCGGCGCGGGTCAGCCGGCCGTGCTCATAGGTCAGGTTGACGGCGAGGCCGTCGATCTTCAGCTCGCACAGGTAGGTCACCGGGCCGCCGGCGTCGCGCTCGACCCGGGTCGCCCAGGCGGCCAGCTCGTCGTCGTCGAACGCGTTGTCGAGGCTGAGGAGCCGCTCGGCGTGCTCCACCGGGGTGAACTCGGTGACGTAGGACCCCGCGACCTGCTGGGTCGGCGAATCCGGGGTGCGCAGCTCGGGGAACCGCTCCTCGAGCCCCTCCAGCTCGCGGAGGAGGACGTCGAACTCGCCGTCCGTGACCACGGTCGTGTTCAGCACGTAGTAGCGATACCGATGATCATTGATCTCTTCGGCCAGAATCTTGTGCCGCTCCCGCGCCGCCTGCTCAGACGTCAACCCAACCTCCCTGGTTCTTTTCGCCAGGCTAGTCGGCCCATACGACACTTCCGGGCCAGGCCCCGCCGGCATACAGTGGGAAAACCCCAGGAGGTACGCATGTCCAACCTCTATCCCGGCGCGGCTGCGGTCATCTGTCTACTCCTCGTCGGGCTGGCCGCCATCCTGGTCGTCAACATGAACCAGCGACGCCGCCAGCCGTCCGCCCCGCCACATTGGACGGGCGAGGTCCACAACACCCCCGACCTGCACGACCGTCCGCCCGGGCCGGCGTGGCTCGAAGGCCCGCAGCCCGGCGAGATCTGGTGGGCGGACGTGCCCTTCGCCGACGGCGAGGGTTCCGAGCAGCGGCCGTGCCTCGTGCTCCGGACACACAAGGACCGCGCCGACGTCCTGAAGATCACGAGCCAGGACCAGGGCCGCGGCCCGAGGTACGTGGCGCTGCCGCCCGGCGACTGGGACAGCGGCGCCGGCCAGGACAGCTGGCTGGACCTGTCCGGGTTCTTCCGGGTGCACAACACGGCGTTCGCGCACCAGACCGGGGTGTGCGACGAGAAGACCTGGTGGCAGGTCCGCCGCTACCACGAGACCGGCTGGGTGCCCTAGACCCATTTTTCGGTTACGGGGACCGCGCGCCCACGTTGCCGTCGAGCGTGCCTCCGAGGTGACAGGAGGCGGACATCCTGACGGACCCCGGGCCGGTTCGCCCGGCCCGGGTGCCTAGCGTTCCAGGAGCCGCTTGGCGGCCTCGGCGCACGCCCGCAGCGTCGCGTCCGCCACCTCGGGCGAGCTGCCGGCCAGCCCGCACGTCGGCGTGACCACGACCTGGCGCGGCAGGTCCGCCGGCCGCAGTCCGAGCTTGTTCCACAGGTCCTCGACCCGGTCGGCGGCGGCCTTCGACGAGGCCCGGCCCACCGAGGGCGCCACCCCGGCGAGCAGCCCGAAGCCGGCGTCGAGGGCCTCGCCCAGCGGGTCGAGGTTCCCGAGCAGCGACAGGTCCAGCGCGACGCCCACCGCGCCGGTGGCCCGGATCAGCGCGACGGGCACGTCCGGCGCGCAGCAGTGCACGACGACCGGCGCGCCGACCCCGGCGACCAGCCGTGCGAGCGCCTCGGTGGCGTCGGGCGCGGGGACGGCGGGGAAGACCCCCAGGCCCGATTCGGTACCGATGTGTCCCGCCAGGACCGCCGGCAGCGAGGGCTCGTCGAGCTGGACGAGGACGGTCGCACCCGGCACCCGGGCGGACACGGCCACGACGTGCTGGCGCAGGCCCTCGGTGAGCGAGTCGACCAGGTCCCGGACCGCCCCCCGGTCCCGGAGCACCGCGCCGCCCACGGGCAGCTGGAGGCTGGCGGCGAGGGTCCACGGGCCGGCGGCCTGCACCTTGAGCGGCCCGGTGTAGCCCTCGGCCGCCACCGTGAGCGCGTCGAGGTCGCGGGCCCACCAGTCGGCGGTGCGCCGCGCGTCCTTGCCGGGCCGGCCGGTGAGCTGCCAGCGCGCCGCGTACAGCTCGACGGGCATGTCCACGAGCAGGCCCATGGTCCGGCCGAGCATGTCGGCCCCGGGGCCGCGCGCCGGCAACTCCGGCAGGTACGGCAACGGCAGTTCGAACGCGACCCCGAGCGCGTCGCCCATCGCCGACCCGGGGTGCGACCCGATCCCGCTCGCGGACCCCGGCGCCCAGGGCAGCCCCCGGCCGCCCCCGGATCCGGGGCCCCCGGTGTCGGCCCGGTCGGGTGAGCCGTGCTCCCGGTCGATCGATTCGAACGCGGCCCGCTCCGCCGACCCGAGCGGCGAACGGGGCCCGGAGGCCCACCCGCCCGTCGAGCCGGTCACCGGGCACCCACGGTCGTCGTGGCCGGGCTCAGGGCGGCCACCGGAGATCCCGCCACGGCCATCGCCCCCGCGTGCCCGAGGACCGGAGCCAACCCACGTCGGGCGGCCGTCGCGCTGACCCGGAGCATCGCGTCCGTTCGGCGGGTCGCGCCAGCCAGGAGCGTCGCGCCGTTCGCCGGACGGGCCCTCCCGCCGGCCGCCGGACGCAGCCTCCCGCCGGCCACCGGACGGGGCCGGAGTCCCGCGCCGGTCATCGGGCGCCGGTGATGGTCGCCGAGCCGAGGACGATGTCGCCGGCCGGGTCGGGCCGGTACACGACGATGGCCTGGCCGGCGGCGACGCCGGAGGCTGGGCTGGCGAGTACCGCGGTGAGGGTGGTGCCGTCTGTGGTCACGCTCGCAGGGTAGACCTCCCCGTGCGCGCGGAGCTGCACCTCGTACGGCCCCTCGACGGGGGCGTGCCACACCGCCCGGTCGGCGGTCACGGTGCTGACCTCCAGCGCCGAGCGCGGCCCGACGGTGACGGTGTTGGTGACGGGGGTGATGGACAGCACGTAGCGCGGCTTGCCGTCGGGCGCGGGCCGGCCGATGGACAGGCCCTTGCGCTGGCCGACCGTGTACGCGTACGCCCCGTCGTGGGCGCCGACGACGTCGCCGGTCTCCGCGTCGACGATGTCCCCGGGCCGGGAGCCGAGGCGTTCGGCGAGGAAGCCGCGGGTGTCCCCGTCCGCGATGAAGCAGATGTCGTGGCTGTCGGGCTTGTCGGCGACGGCCAGGTCGCGCTGGGCGGCGAGCCCCCGGACGTCGGCCTTGGTGTGCGGCCCGAGCGGGAACACCGACCGGTCGAGCTGGTGCCGGTTGAGCACGGCGAGGACGTAGGACTGGTCCTTGCCGGCGTCCACGGACCGGCGGAGCAGCCCGTCGCCGCCGAGCCGGGCGTGGTGGCCGGTGACGACGGCGTCGAAGCCGAGGGCGAGGGCCCGCTCCAGCACCGCGTGGAACTTGATCTTCTCGTTGCACCGCAGGCACGGGTTGGGCGTGCGCCCCGCCGCGTACTCCGCGACGAAGTCGTCGACGACGTCCTCCTGGAACTCCTCGACCATGTCCCACACGTAGAAGGGGATGCCGATCACGTCGGCGGCCCGGCGGGCGTCGCGGGAGTCCTCCAGGGTGCAGCAGCCGCGCGCCCCGGTCCGGTAGGTCTGCGGGTTCTTCGCGAGCGCCAGGTGCACGCCGGTCACGTCGTGGCCGGCCTCGACCGCCAGGGCGGCGGCGACCGCCGAGTCGACCCCACCGGACATCGCAGCCAGAACACGCATGCCCTTCAGGTTACCCGGCTGTGCCGACCGCCCACCGGGCAGCTCGACGGAGTCCGCCGGACCGGGAACCAGGCTCATCCTGGCAGCTCAGCGGCAGTACCGGGCTTCCGAAACAGAGCCCTGGCCCGCACCGGCCAACGGGAGCACCCGCGCCCGCCGTACCCGTCAGCGCCGGATCTTCCCCGCCCGCCGCGCCCGCTCCACCGCCGTCGGCAGCGCCGCCACCAACGCGTCGATGTCCGTTTTCGCCGATCCGTGGCCGAGCGAGAACCGCAGCGAGGACCGGGCCCGCCCACTGTCGGCCCCCATGGCCAGCAGCACGTGCGAGGGCTGGGCCACCCCGGCCGAGCAGGCCGAGCCAGTGGAGCACTCGATGCCCTGGGCGTCGAGCAGCATGAGCAGCGCGTCGCCCTCGCAGCCGGGGAACGAGAAGTGCACGTTGGCGGGCAGCCGGTCGGCCGGGTCGCCGTTGAGCAGGGCGCAGGGCACGGCGTCGCGGATCCGGTCGATCATCTCGTCGCGGAGCACGGTGAGTTCGGAGGCGAAGATCTCCCGGCGCGCGCCGGCCAGCTCGACGGCCCTGGCGAAGGCGACGATCCCGGCCACGTCGAGGGTGCCGGACCGCACGTCGCGCTCCTGGCCGCCGCCGTGCAGCAGCGGGGTGCACTCGGCGTCGCGTTCGAGGAGCAGCGCGCCGACGCCGGTCGGGCCGCCCAGCTTGTGGCCGGTGAGGGTGAGCGCGGACGCGCCGCTGGCGGCGAAGTCGACGGGGAGCTGCCCGACGGCCTGGACGGCGTCGGTGTGCAGGGGCACGCCGGCCGCGCGGGCGACGGCGGCCAGGGCGGCGACGGGCTGCACGGTGCCGACCTCGTTGTTGGCCCACATCACGGTGGCGACCGTCACGTCCGGGCCGAGGGCGGCGGCGAGCACCTCGGGGTGTACCCGGCCCAACTCGTCCACGTCGAGCCACGTCACCTCGGCGCCCTCGTGCCGCTCCAGCCACTCGACGGCGTCGATGACGGCCTTGTGCTCGACGGAGCTGGCGACGACCCGGTTGCGGCCCTCGCCCCGGCGCGCCCAGTGGATGCCCTTGAGCGCGAGGTTGTCGCTCTCGGTGCCCCCGGCGGTGAACACGACCTCGCCGGGCCGGGCGCCGAGCACGGCGGCGACCCGCTCGCGGGACTCCTCGACCAGCCTGCGGGCCTTGCGACCCGAGCAGTGCAGGGACGAGGCGTTGCCGCCGGCGGTGGCTGCGGAGACGTACGCCTCCAGAACCTCCGGCAGCATCGGAGAGGTCGCGGCGTGATCGAGGTAAACCATCGCCGCCCAGCCTAGCGGGCTGCGGCCCTCCCCCGCGCGAGTCCCATTCGCGCCTCGACCACGGAGCCGCCGTACGCGAACGTCGCGCCGTGCGCCACGAGGAGCCGGCGCATCCGGACGTTGTCGGCGAGCAGGCTCGCGCGGAGCTCGGCGAGGCCCCGGTCGCGGGCGTCGGCGACGAGCATGGCGACGAGGGAACGGCCGAGGCCGCGTTCCTGCCAACCGTCCTCCACCAGCACCGCGAGCTCGGCGACCCCGGGTTCGGGGGTGTAGGCGAGGTGCGCCAACGCCACGGCGCGCTGCCCGGCCTGTACGAGGTAGGTGACGCCCCACCCGGGGTCGCAGAACGCCTTCCACATGTGTCCGGTGAGCTGCCGGCGGGCGACGAAGTACCGGGCCCGCCGGGTCTCGGCGGTGCACCGCCGGTGCAGGGCCTGCACCTCGGTCAGGTCGTCGGGGTGCAGCGGCCGGACGGGCAGCCGGGTGCCGTCGCCGAGCGACACGGTCTCCCGGGACGCGGTGCCGTCGAGCAGCAGCAGCCGGACGAACGCCTCGGCCCGGGCCGCCTCGGTGAGCGTGAACGGCAGCCGGCGGGTGAGGCCGACGTGCCGGGCGGGCCCGATGGGGACGACCAGGTCGGCCTCCTCCCCGTCGGCGAGCCAGCGGGCGGCGTCGGCGCGGAGGAGCTCCATCAGCAGGTCGGGCAGGTTGCGCTGCTCGGCGCCGACCCGGCCGGCGAGCAGCAGGGCCCGGGTCGGCTCGTCGACGAGGTCGCGCCGGGTGGCCGGCACGGTGACGACGCCCCGGCCGCCGGCGATCCGCAGCGCGGTGCCGACGGCCTCCCCGGACACCCCGGGCGGGGTCTCGACGATGAACTCGTCGACGACCCCGGCGGCGTCGACCTGCACGGTCAGGGTGAGGATGTTGCCGCCGACGTCGGCGAGCGCCCTCGACAGGGCCGCGAGCCGTCCGGGCCGGTCGTCGACCTCGGTGCGGATCCGCCAGAGGCTCACGCGGCCACCTCCCGGTGCCGTGCACGCCCGACGGCCCGGCGCTCGTTCATCGCGCCCACCTCGCTTCGGTGGCAACGCCCGTGACTCGCTCGCTCATGTCTTCACAATGCGGGCAAAGTGTTTCCGGCGCGCTACGGACGGGTGAGATCGCCGTTGCGGATCACAACGCGGACAACCAGGCGTGTTCCGGGTGCACCTGCTCCAGCCAGCCCGCGAGCCGGGCGCGCCGGTCGGGGCCGAGCTTCGGCAGTACCCCGTCGAAGTCGTTCTGGTCCTTGGGTCGGACGTTCTTCGCCTTGAACAGGAGCACCAGCTCGGGGATCAGGTAGGGGATCCCGTCGCCGGTCAGGGCGATGATGTCCGGGTACGGGAGGGTGATCGCCGGATCGCGCCGGCACACCCACAGCCCGCCGTCGTGCGGCTCGCGGAACACGTCGAGGTGGAAGAGCCCGGTGGCCGGGTCGCTGAGCCAGGTCTGGTGGAGTTCGGGATGGTCGCCGGCCTCGTCGTACGGCCAGAGCCGCATGTCGCCGGGGACCTCCCAGGCGTGGCCGGGCAGGGCGGCGCGGATCTCGGGGAAGTCGGCGCGCGGGACGGCGATCTCCAGGTCCTCGTGCTCGCGGGTCACCTCGCCCCGGAAGAGGTCCAGCGCCCAGCCGGCGGCCACGTACCAGGGCGCGGTCACCCCGGCGAGGCGGTCGTGGATCTCCCCGGGGGTCCACCCCCGCCAGCGTGCGTCACATTCCTCGTGCGAGATCGGCGTGCCACCCTCGGGAAAGTCCATGGCACATCCCTACCCGACCGGCCCGGGGAACGAAAACCCTTTTGCGGGTACTCGCAGCCGGCCCTCCCTCCGTCACCGGAGGCCCCGGTCCCGGCCGCTACCTGGCCGGGGCGCGACCACCCTGCCCGGCTCGGGCCCCGCGCAGCGCGGTCCCCGCCGCCCCTGCCCGGATGGCGTCCCGGAACGGCAGGTGGCCGGGAAGCGCGTGCTTCCCGGCCACCTGTCACACGTGACTACGAGCGACGCTTGCGGATCTCGTCGCCGGCCTGCGGGACGACCTTGTGCAGGTCCCCCACGATGCCGAAGTCGGCGAGCTCGAAGATCGGCGCCTCGGCGTCCTTGTTCACGGCGACGATGGTCTTCGAGGTCTGCATGCCGGCCCGGTGCTGGATCGCGCCGGAGATGCCCAGCGCGACGTACAGCTGCGGGGAGACCGTCTTGCCGGTCTGGCCCACCTGGAAGGCGTGCGGGTAGAAGCCCGAGTCGGTCGCGGCGCGCGAGGCACCGACGGCGGCACCGAGCAGGTCGGCGAAGTCCTCGACGACCTTGAAGTTCTCCGCCGAGCCCACGCCCCGGCCACCGGAGACGACGATGTTGGCCTCGGTGAGCTCCGGACGGGAGCCCTTGGCCTCGATCTTGCGCTCCAGCACCTTGGCGCCGAGGGCCGCCTCGTCGACCGTCACGTCGACCGGGGTCAGCGTGCCGGCCGCCGGGGCGGCCGAGGGGGTCAGCGAGTTCGGCCGCAGGGTCACCAGGGGCAGGCCCTTGGTGACCTGCGAGTCCACGATGGTCGAGCCGGCGAACACGACCTGCTGGGCGGTGCCGTCGGCCGCGAGGCTGACGACGTCCGTGAGCAGGCCGTTGTCGAGCTTGACCGCGAGGCGGGCGGCGATCTCCTTGCCCTCCTGGGTCGAGCCGATCAGCACGGCGGCCGGGTTGACCTCGCCCACGAGGCGCGCGAGCACCGTGGCCTTCGGGGCGACCAGGTGGCCGTCGATCTCGGCGCTCTCGGCGACGTAGACCTTCTCCGCGCCGTACTCGGCGAGCTTGGCGGCCAGCGCCTCTGCGGTGCCGGGCGCGCCGAGCACGACCGCCGACGGGGTGCCCAGGGTGCGGGCGAGCGTCAGCAGTTCGAGGGTGACCTTCTTGACGCCGGTCGCGGCCGAGCCGTCGACGACGACGAGTACCTCAGTCATCTTTTTCCTTCTCCCCGGCTCAGACGAACTTCTCGGCGGTCAGGTACGTCACCAGGTCGGCGCCACCGTTGCCGGAGTCCTCGACCTTGGTGCCGCCCGTGCGCGCGGGCCGCTTGGTGCTGGACAGCACCTTGCTGGTCGCGCCGGCCAGGCCGACCTCGTCCGCCCCGATGCCCAGGTCCGCCAGGGACAGGGTGCTCACGGGCTTCTTCTTGGCGGCCATGATGCCCTTGAACGACGGGTACCGCGGCTCGTTGATGGTGTCCCAGACGCTGACGATGGCCGGGCCGGTGGCCTGCACGACCTCGTACCCCTCGTCGGTCTGGCGCTCGGCGGTCAGGGTCGCGCCCTCGACGGTGAGCTTGCGGGCCCCGGTCAGCGCCGGGATGCCGAGCCGCTCGGCGAGCATGTGCGGCATGAGCTGGGTCCGACCGTCGGTCGACTCCGCACCGCAGATGACCAGGTCGAACTCCAGGGTCTTCAGGGCGGCGGCGAGCACCTTCGACGTGCCGAGCGCGCACGAGCCGTGCAGCGCGTCGTCCACGACGTGCACCGCGCCGTCGGGACCCATGGACAGGGCCTTGCGGATGGCCTCGGTGGCGCTGTCGGGCCCCATCGTCAGGAGGGTCACCTCCGACCCGCCGTTCGCCTCGGCGATCTTCAGCGCCTCCTCGATGGCGTATTCATCCATCTCGTTGATGACGTTGCTCGCCGACGCGCGGTCGACGGTTGCGTCGTCAGCGCGCAAGTTGCGCTCGGAGCCGGAATCCGGCACCTGCTTCACAAGTACGACAATCTTCATCGCCGGACACGACCTCCTGCTGAACGAGCGTTAAGCTCCGGTATGACGTGAGCCTTTCGCGCACAGCCGCACGGGTCAACCCGCGCCGCTGTGTGCTTGACCACCGCCCATGTTACTAGCCAGTAGCTACCAGTCTAGTAGATGTCTTGTGGATCTCACTCTGCCAGGCGTTCCGGCCAGGCATGATGTGGGTGACGCAAAGTACACGATAGTGGCGTCACATCCCTCCTCCGCGCACGTCTTGAGCCCAGGAGGTGTCCAGCGATGACGAAGAACTCAGAAGTCGCGGCCGAGCCCACCCAGGAGCACCACCCGCAACCACCCCCCGACGAACACCTGTGCACCTGCGGGAAGCTCCGCGAGGAGTGCCTGCGGGACCAGTTGCACGACATGTTCCAGATCCCGCCGACGAAATAGGCCGGGCCCGGGGCCTGACGCGTTTCGGGCGGGGCCGGGGCCGGGTTCAGGCTGGGCGGCGGAGTTCCACCTCGCCGCCCACCACCCGGCCGCCCAAACCCGTGAACAGCGCGTTCGAGCCGGTGTTGGTCACGTCGACCTCGCAGGCCACCTCCGCGACCCCGCGCGCGTGCAGGGCACGGAAGACCGCACCCACCAGAGCCAGGGCCAGACCCCTTCGCCGGTACCCGGGGAGCACGCCGACCATGCCCAGCCGGGGTACCGGGCGCGGCCCGTCCCAGACCCGCACCAGCCCGACGAGGTCCCGACCGGTCGGCGCGCCACCGGCGGCCCCCGCGTCCCGGGCCCCCTCCGGACCACCGGCCCCCTCCGGCTCGCGGTCCGCCACGGCCACCAGGTAGTACTCCGGGCGGAAGAACGGCGAGTCCCAGGTCTCCTCCCGGAACCACACCGGATCGGGCCGCCAGCCGTCCGCGCCGGGCACGTCCTCCCGCAGCGCGCAGTCCAGGTCCATCAGCTCCAGCCCCAGCTCGGCGGCGCTGACCAGCGCGATCCCCGCCGGGACCGGGCCGTCGACCACGGATACCGGCACCAGGTACCGGTGCTCCCGCCGCTCGGCCACGAACCCGAGCCCCTCGAACAGCGGCGCGTCGGCGACCGGCGCGGTCACGTACACCTCGCCGGGGACGGCCCCGGCGAGCGGGGCGTGGGCGTCCGGGCGGGTCGGGCCGAAGTACAGGGTGTGCCGGCCGTCGGGGCGCCGCCACGGGTTCAGCACCCCGACGACGGCGTCGCCCTCCCAGGCGAGCCAGGTGTCGCGGTCCTCGCTGTGGTACTCCTCGATCTGGGCCCGCAGCTCCGCCACCGGGTCCCCGGTCCAGGCCGCGAGCGCTCCGTACTCACCGTCGAACCTCGTCACCCTCAGCGTCATGCGCCGCAGGCTAGCGGCCCGGCCCGGAACCGGACGACGGAATTATCCGGGGCCCGGACCCGCGATCACCCCGATCGTCCGGGCGACGCGGGCGCGGTCAGTACCTCTCCCGCTCCGGGTAGCCGAGTTCGCGGCGCAGGCCGTTCTCCGTGAGCCCGTCGGGGTGCCCCGGGTAGGTCCGCTCGGGGGTCCGGGGGTCGCCGTCGTGGTCGACGGGCAGCCCGACGGCCTCCCGCTCGTGGTCGGGCGCTCCCGGGTTGTCCGCGCCCCCGTACGTCCCCGGCGCGCGGGTGTCGTGCGAGTAGTCGTAGACGTGCGCCAACTCGTGGAACAGGATCGTGAGCGGCCGGCCACCGGCGGCGCTGCCCGTACCCGGATAGGCGGGGTTGTACGTGATCTCGTACTTCTCGCTGAGCTCCCAGACCCTGTCGTACCGCGCGTGCCCGGCCTCGTCCCGGCCTTCCACGATCGTCAGCTGGTCGCCCTGGTAGGCGATGGCGCCGAGGATCGGCCAGTCCGCCGCGACGGCCCTGGTCCGGTCGTGCGCCCGATCGACGGCCGCCAGCATCTCCTGGCCGAGCGGGGAGCCCTCCAGCATGCCCAGGTCGGCCCGCACCCGGGCCACGAACTCCGGTGAACCCCGCACGTCGATCGTGTCGCCCGGATGCCCCTTGATCTCCACGGTCACGGTCCGCTCCGCGTCGACCCGGTCCCCGGACTGGGTGGACGCCCGGTCCGTTCCGGTGCCGCCCGACCCGGTGTCGACCCCGCGCCCGCCGTAGAGCCGGTCGTCGCCCGCGCCGCCGCGCAGGGTGTCGTCGCCCTCGCCACCGGAGAGCACGTCCGGGCCGGCGCCGCCGTCGAGCCGGTCGTCGCCCCGCGCGCCCTCCAGGTAGTCGGCGCCGGACTGGCCGGACACCCGGTCGGCGCCGGACATGCCGTAGAGCACGTCGTCGCCGGTGCCGCCGGTGACCGTGTCGTCGCTGTCGCCCGCGTCCACGTAGTCGTCGCCCGCGCCGCCGGAGATCCGGTCGGCGGCCGCCCCGCCGTACAGGCGGTCATCGCCGGCCCCGCCGAGCAGCCGGGTCGCGCCGTCCCCGCCGTGGATCCGGTCGTCGCCGTCGCCGCCGAGGACGGTCAACCGCAGCCGGGTACCGGGCGGCACGTCGATCTCGTCGTTGCCGCCGCCCGCGCGGATCACCAGGTCCATGCCGTCGAAGATCTGGCGCTCGATCCCGTTGACCACGAGGAACCGCTCGCCCGTCCGCTTGTCCACCCGGACGGACACGTGGTCGTTCCCCGGTCCGGTGTTGACCATCAGCGTGCCGTCCACCACGAGGAACACCGTGCCGTCCGGCTCCGGCGGCAGGGTGAACCAGTCGATCGGGCCCTCCCAGGCGGCCTCGATGGTCCGCAACGGGGTGCGCAGCTTCTCCAGCGCGACGAACTGGCTGGTCAACGTCACGTCCAGGTCGGCCCGGATGTCGCTGGCCGCCTGGATCTCGGCGATCACCACCTGGGTCTGGTCCCGGCCGAGCATCGTCACCGTGACCTGGTCGTCCCGGAACGTCGCCCCGACCTTCGCGGACAGCCGGGCCCGGCTGTCGTCGAGCGCGCCCTGCGCCGTGCTGAGCGCGGCGGCGGCGGTCTCCAGGGCGAGCGCCGCCGCGCCGAAGTGCCCGCCGACCGCCTCGACGTCGGCGGTGACCTTGCGGCGGTGCGCGTCGTAGGTCTCGGCCGTGGTGCCCGTCCACTCGGCGGCGAACACCGTCCCGGTGGCCGTCGTGACCGTCTCGGCGGCCCGGTGCGCCCCGGCCCCGAACAGGCGCAGCGCGGACGCGGCGGCCCGCAGCGCGGCGGGGTCGGCCCCGAGCCGCCACAGGTTGGCGATCGTCTCGACCTCGCTCACCGCAGGGCCTGCCGGGTCGGGGTCCGGGCGGCGGCGTTCTCGTCCGCCCGCTGGTACGCCGCCGCGACCAGCAGCAGCCGGTCGTAGTCGGTCTCCAGCAGCTCGACGAGCCGGTCGACCGGGGCGGCGGCCTCCTCGGCCACGGTGGCCCAGGAACCGGCGAGGTCCCTACCGCCCCGGGTCACCCCGAACGCGGCGGACGGCAGTGCCATCGCGGGCCGGGCGGCGTGCAGGGCGTCGGAGAGGGCGGTGGCCGCCGCGTCGAAGGCGGCGGCCAGTCGGGCCAGCTCCCGGGCGTCGGCTCTCACCTCTTCGGGCATGTCCCGACGGTAGCGGACATGCGCAACCCTCTATGCCTGCCCGGGAGGCCGCCCGCAGGGGCCCCGCGCCCGCCCAGGGCCCGCTACGGCTGCCAGATGTACGGCGTGGTCCGGGTGACCGCCGTCATGCCCAGGCGCTCCAGGATCGGCCGGGAGTCCTCGGAGCAGTCCACCTGGAGGTAGGAGTACCCGCGCGCGTGGGCGAGCCGGGCCCGGTACGCGACGAGTGCCTTGTAGATGCCCTTGCCCCGCCACTCGGCGAGCGTGGCCCCGCCCCACAGCGAGGCGAAGCTGCGCGACCCGAACCGGATCCACGCGGCCGACACGACCAGCCCGTCGGCCTCGGCGACGACGATGGTCAGGCCGTTCGGGTCGGCGGCGAGTTCGCCCAGCAGCCCTTCGACCAGGTCGCTGCGGTCGGAGCCCCAGACCGCCTCCTCCATGCCGACGATCCGGGTCAGGTCCTCCCGGGAGGTCACCTCGCGCAGGGTCACGCCGGGCGGCGGGTCGGCCGCGACGGCCAGGGGCGCGACGGGGCCGACGACGACCGTCTCGGGGTCCTCGGCCTCGAAGCCGGCGGCCAGCAGCCGGTCGGGCAGGTCTGCGGGCAGGTCATGCGAGTAGGTCTTCCACTCGAACCGTTCGCCCCGGGCCGCGTAGAAGTCCCGCTGGCGCGCGATGAACGCGTCGAGTTCCGCGCCGTCGAGGCCGCCCAGATCCCGGTGGTATCCGATGAAGCCGCCCCACGGCAGCCCGGAGACCCGCCAGATGGGTCCGTCCTTCTCGACAATGGCCCCGAGGGGCAGGTCGTCGGGGTCGTGGCCCCGCATCTCGGCGTCGAACGCCGTCAACAAGTCAGTCATCCCCGGCAGCCAAGCACGCGCGGACGCCGGCCGCCAGCGGTTTAGCGGGACCGGTCCGGCCGCCGCCCGGTCCGCCGGGGCGGAGGTGCGACTTCGGGGAAGACGCCGTCGATCCCGTCCGAAGGACGACGCCTTCCCCGAAGAAGACAAGAACATGCCACACGCCGATCCGGGGTACGCCACGCGGGGCGGCCGTGGGGCACCGGTCAGGCCGCCAGTACCGGCACGTCCGCCAGCAGCGCGACCCGCACGCTCACCCCGGGCACCAGGCCACCGGCCAGCGGACTCGGCACGTCGGCCACGATCTCCCGCCCGCCGGGCAGCTCCAGCGCGAGCCGGGTCAGCGCGCCGTGGAAGGTCCGGGCCGCGATCACCACGTCCCCGGCCGGGTCCGCCACCACGGTCAGGGCCTCGGGGCGGACCAGGATCTCGGTGTCGCCGTCGCCCGCGAGTTCCCGGGGGGTGCCGAACACCTCGACGGCCGTGGGCGAGATCCGCCGGGCCGGCAGCCGGTTGGTGGTGCCGACGAACTCGGCCACGAACGCGGTCGACGGCCGGTGGTACAGCTCGTCGGGGCTGGCGAGCTGCTCGACCCGCCCGGCCCGGAGCACGGCGACCCGGTCGGCGATCGACAGCGCCTCGCTCTGGTCGTGCGTGACGAACAGGGTCGTGGTGCCCAGCCGCTGCTGGATCCGGCGGATCTCGTCGCGGAGCTGGGTGCGGACCTGCGCGTCGAGCGCGGACAGCGGCTCGTCGAGGAGCAGGACCCGGGGCTCGATGGCCAGGGCCCGGGCGAGCGCGACCCGCTGCTGCTGGCCGCCGGAGAGCTGGTGCGGGAACGCCTTGGCCTTGTCGCCGAGGCCGACGAGTTCGAGCAGCTCGGTCGCGCGCGCCCGGCGGGCGGCCGATCCGACCCGGCGGACCCGGAGCCCGAAGGCCACGTTCTCCAGCGCGGACAGGTTCGGGAACAGGCTGAACGCCTGGAACACCATGCCCATGTCGCGCTTGGCGGCCGGTACCCGGGTGATGTCCGCGTCGCCGACCAGTACCGAGCCGGAGTCGACGGTCTCGAACCCGGCGAGTACCCGCAGCGCGGTGGTCTTGCCGCAGCCGGACGGGCCGAGCAGGGCGATCAGCTCGCCGGGCTCGATGGCCAGGTCCAGCCCGTCGAGAGCCTTGACGCCCCCGAAGGACCGGTGCAGCCCACTCATCGTGACGGACGTCATGCCTTCTTCTCTTTTCGGTCCAGTGCGGAGACGGACAGCAGCAGCAGCCAGGTGAACACGAGGCTGGCGAGGCTGACCGCGACGGAGAGCTTGCCGTCCGAGCCGCCGACCTTCACCAGCCACACCGGGACGGTCTCGAACAGCAGGATGCTGGCCACGGTGAACTCGCCCAGCACCAGCGCCAGGGTGAGGAACGCCGCGCCGAGCAGCCCGGACCGCAGCTGCGGCAGGACGACCCGGCCGAGCACGGTGCCCCAGGAGGCCCCCAGGCCCCGGGCCGCGTCGACCAGGGTGGCCAGGTCCCCGCCCCGGATGCCCGCGTCGAGGCTGCGGTACGCGAACGGGAGGGCCAGGACGACGTACACGATGACGAGTACCCAGGGAAGTTCCGGGTCCTGGATGGACACCAGGAAGTCCCCGATCGGCGTGCCGGCCAGTTCCTCGGGGCCCATGCCCAGCAGGCTGCGGACGCCCACCACGAGCGCGATCGGCGGCACGGCCAGCGGGAGGAGGGACAGGTTCTCCACCAGCGGGCGCAGCTTCGGCAGCTTGAGGTGCACGACCAGCAGGGCCGGGAGCACGACGACGAGGACGCCGAGCACGGTCAGGACGGCCAGGGTCATGGAGCGGCGGAGCGCGTCGGCGAACCCCGGGGAGCCCACGATGTCGCCGTACACCCCGGTGCCGTCCTCGACCGTGAAGGCGAACGACGCCACCAGGGGGACGACGAAGTACAGGCCGACGAGGAGGAGCGCGAACCGGCGGATCACCGGGACCACCCCGCCGTCAGGTCGGTGTGCGGAGTCGCGGTCACCGCAGCCACCTCGACGTGCGGCGCTGCAGGAGCCAGTACCCGATCATCATGACGCCGACGATGATCAGCATGTCCAGGGCCAGCGCCGCGCCGATCCCCTCGCCGCCGACCAGCACGTTCCCGCTGAGCACGTCGGCGATCTGGAGCGTGATCAGGGGCACGGAACCGCCGACCAGGGCCGCGGCCGTCGCGTAGGCGCTGAACGCCCCGCAGAACAGCAGCAGCGCGCCCGCGCCGACGGGCGGGGCGAGCACGGGGGCGCCGACGTGCCGCCAGTAGTGCCAGCGGGAGCCGCCGAGGCTGGCCGCGGCCTCGCCCCACTGCGGCTTGACGGCGTCCAGGGCGGGAAGAACGACGAGCACCATGAGGGGTACGAGGAAGTAGAGGTACACCACGGACAGCCCGACCATGTTGTACAGCGAGAACCCGGTGTCGGCGAGCCCGAGCACCTTCGTCACGATGCCCGCGTTGCCGATGGTGGCCATGAACGCGAAGGCCAGCGGCACGCCGCCGAAGTTGGCCAGCACCCCGGACGCAGTGGTGACCACCTTGCGGAGCAGCCCGGGCTTGCTCTTCACCACGGCCTGCGCGATGAGGGTGCCGAGAATGGCGCCGAGCACCGCCGTGACCAGGGACAGCTTGAGGCTGCCGGCCAGGGCGATGCCGTAGGCCCCTCCGACGGTGTCGCCGAGGCTGGTCGCCCCGGTCGCCAACACGGCGACAGGAGCGACCAGACCGATCCCGACGATCAGTACGAAGGGGACGAGCGCGAACCACTTGCTCAAGAGGTGATCGCCTTCGCCCAGTTGTCGGCGAGCACCTTCTTCACGGCCGTGATCTGGTCCGGGGTCGGGAACTTGACCTCGCCCTCGACCTTCGGCAGCTTGGCGACCAGGTCGGCCTTCGCGGAGTTGGCGGTGACCATCTTCGGCAGCCGGACCGGGCGGGCGTAGCCCTTCAGCCACAGGTTCTGGCCCTCGTCGGAGTAGAGGAACTCCTGCCACAGGCGCGCGGCGGCCGGGTGCGGGGCGGACTTGTTGATTGCCTGGTTGTAGTAGTTCGCGTACTTGCCGTCGGCCGGCACCGCGACCTTCCAGTCGATGCCCTTGTCCTTGTACTTGTCGGAGTACCCGGCGTTCAGGTAGTCCCAGTCGATCGAGATCGGGGTCTCACCCTTCTCGATCGTCGCCGGGGTCGACTCGACCGGGAGGAAGTTGCCGGCCTGCTTGAGCTTGGCGAACCAGTCGATGCCGGGCTGGATGTTGTCGAAGCTGCCGCCGTTGGCGAGCGAGGCCGCGTACACGCCGGCGAACGCCGAGCCGGACTTGGTCGGGTTGCCGTTGAGGGCGACCTTGCCCTTGTACTCCGGCTTCAGCAGGTCCGCGAACGTCGTCGGGCAGACCGCGATCTTCTTGGCGTCGCAGCCGATGGAGACGTAGCCGCCGTAGTCGTTGAACCAGCGACCGTCGGCGTCCTTCTGGTTGGCCGGGATCTCGTCCCACTTGGCGACCTTGTACGGGGCGAACAGGCCCTCGGCGGCGCCGGAGAGCGCGAAGGCGCTGCCCAGGTCGAGGACGTCCGGGGCGCGGTCCTGGCCCTTGAGGCTCTTCACCGCGTTGATCTCGTCGGCGGAGGACCCGTCCGGGTTCGCCTCCTCCAGCTTGATCCCGTACTTCTCCGAGAAGGTCTTGAGGATCTCGCCGTAGTTCGCCCAGTCGTGGGGCAGCGTGATGACGTTGAGCTGCCCCTCCTTCTTGGCAGCCGCGATCAGCGCGTCCATGCCGCCCAGGTCGGCCGCGCTCTTCGCCTCGGCCGCGCTGGTCGTCGCGGCCGCCTTCTCCTTGGCCTTGGACGACGAACCGCAACCGGCGAGGCCGGCCACGGCGACCATGGCGGCGACGCTCACCACTAGAACACGCTTCACTGCTGCTCCTCCAACGGGAATGTCTGGCCCCGTCAGAGTGGGCAGGGAGCGTGTCGCGGAGGTGAACGCGGCGTGAGTCCCGCTCGAACCCTGCGGGCCCGAGCGGCGACAGTCGGCTGAGCGGTGATCAAAAGCACTGCTCAGAGCCCCGGAGCAGCGGGAAAAGTAGTGGTCTAGACCACTTAGGGGGTGTACGCCTCATCCGTGTGGCTCAGCTCCAGCAGCGTGTTCCCGCCGAACTGGTAGACGGCGGTCCGCCGGAGGTTCAGCCCCGCCGCGGGCACGTCCGGCGTCCGGGTCAGGTAGACCACAGTGGCCTTCTGGCCGCCGATCGCCACCGACTGGACCGGCTCCCGGTCGCCCAGCTGCACGAGCACCGAGCACACCGGGGCGCCGGCCTCCCGCTTGCAGAGCATCAGACCCCAGAACCGGCCGGTGGTACCCGACGTGCTGCTCATGATCGTGCCAAGAGTGGAGAGTCCGCCGTGCGGGTCGAGGTTCCCGGTCGCGCACGGCGCCTGGACCGCGAAGGTCAGGCCGTCCGGCCCCGACCAGTGGCCGTCGACGAGCGGCACCCCGGCCGCGGTGTAGGGCGCCTTCGAGCCCCGGACCTTGGCGCCGCGCACCTCGGCACAGGTCACCGACGCCCCCGCCGGGGCGGGCGCACCGGTCGTGGCGGGGGCGGGCTTCGACGGGGCGGCGGTGGCCACGGGGGCGGTCGCCGGGGCGATGGTCGGCACCGTCGACGCGCCCGGGGCGGGCTTGGCCGGCGCGTCGTCACAGCCGGCGAGCAGGCCCCCGGCCGCCACGGCCGCGACCAGCGCGACGGCACTCCACGAACGATGTCCCCACATGGCGGTTCCTCTCGGCACGAACGTGTGCCGGAACCTAGCAACGCCGCCCGCCGGAAATCCTGCACTGTCCGAACCACGACCGAGCCGCGGGGTACGGTCCGGACATTCATGCCCTGGTCGGACGCCCGGTCGGGCCGTCCCGTCGGACGCCCAGTCGGGCTGTCCCGTCAGATGCCCGGTCGGGCCGTCCCGGGTCAGGCCGCCCGGACCGGTTCCACCGCGCGCAGCGACCCCGGCCGCCCGGTCCGCTCGATCTCCGCCCGGACCTTGACCATCAGCTCCCCGGACGCGCGCCACCCGGTCGGCTCCCCGGCGAACACCTCGTCCCGGGAGCGCGCCGTGACCGTCCAGCCCCCGGGCCGCCAGCGCCGCCGCAGGTGCCAGTACCGCAGGCCGCCGCCCGCCGACGTGAACACCTCCACGTCAGCGCGCCCGGACCGCGCCCCGGATCTGGCGCATCGAACGCGGCCAGCCGGTCGCCTCGATCTCCATCCGGGTCTGCTCGATCAGCTCGCCGGACTCCGACCAGCCGGACACCTCGGCCGCGAACTCGTCCCCGCCCGACTTCGCCGTGACCGTCCACGGCACCCCGAACGCGGTCCGCGCGATGACCAGCACCGGCACGATCAGCAGCAGGAGCAGGAGCTCCGCCAGGAAGATGACCGCGATCAGCAGGAACGGCAGCACGATCAGCAGGAACAGGAACAGCATGATCGGGTGGTCGATGTCGAAGCTGAGCCCGTTGACGATGTCCAGGCCGTCGAGGCGGTTCTTGGGCCGCCAGGGCAGCCACCGCCGCCGGACCCGCCAGCGCCGCCCGTCGCGGCCCGTGACGGTCACGCGAGGTTCGACGAGCGCGGGTACGCGTCCGCCGGGTCGGTCAGCACGTTCACCAGGTACGGCACGCCGGACGCGAACGCCCGGTTCAGCGCGCCGGACAGGTCCCCGGCCTTCGCCACGGTCTCCCCCGCCCCGCCGAGGCCCTTGACCACCTCGTCGTAGCGCAGGCCCGGTTGCAGGTCGGCGGCCACGTCGTAGCCGTACAGCTGGCGCATCGGGTGCTTCTCCAGTCCCCAGATCCCGTTGTTGCCCACCACGATGACCACGGGCAGGTCCTGCCGGACCAGGGACTCGACGTCCATGAGGGAGAACCCGGAGGCGCCGTCGCCCATCAGGACACAGATCTGGCGGTCCGGGTACGTGTACCGCGCGCCCATCGCGTAGCCCATCCCGGTGCCCAGGCAGCCGTACGGCCCCGGGTCGAGCCAGCAGCCGGGGGTCGCCGGTTCGAGGTAGCGGCCCGCGTAGGACACGAAGTCGCCGCCGTCGCCGATGGTCACCGCGTCCCGGTCGAGCACCTTGCGCAGCTCCCCGTACACCCGGCTGGGGCGGATCAGCTCGGTGTCGGCCTCCAGGGCCGCACGGTCGTCCTCGCGGGCGGAGTCCTCGATCTCGCGGAGCTGTTCGAGCCAGTCGTCGTGGTCGGCGCGCGGACCGGCGTAGTCGGCGAGGGCGGACAGGATCGCGCGCAGGTCGCCGGCCGGGGACACCTCGGGCTCGATGTGCGTCGCGCGCTGCGCCGGGTCGTCGACGATGTGCACCAGGGTGGCCGCGCCGAAGTCGCCGAAGCTGAGCCGGAAGTCCAGCGCCGTACCGACGACGGCCACCACGTCGGCGTCGGACAGCGCCGCGCGCCGGCTCTTCGAGAACGCCAGCTCGTGCTCCGGCGGCAGCGAACCCCGGCCCATCCCGTTGGTGTAGACCGGCACCCGCAGGTTCTCCGCCGCCGCGCGCAGGGCGCCGACCGCGTCCCCGGTGTACACGTCGGAGCCCGCGATGATCGCCGGCCGTTCCGCGCCGGCCAGCAGCGCGGCGGCCCTCGACACGTCGTCGGGGTCGGCCTCCACGACCGGGGGCGCGAACACCCTCGGCAGGGTCACCGGGTCCTCGGGGTGGCCGAACAGCACCTCGAGCGGGAAGTCCAGGAACGCCGGTCCCTTGTGGCCGGAGATGGCGGCCATCGCCGCCGCGTACACGTCGGCGACGATGTCCTCGGTGTCGAGCACCGTGCCGGCGTGCTTGGTGACCGGGGCCAGCAGCGGCACGTGGTCGAGCTCCTGGAGGCTGCCGGAGCCCCAGCGCCACGAGGGTGCCCTGCCGCCGAACACCAGCACGGGCGAGCCGTTGAACTGGGCGGTGGTGACCGCCGAGATGCCGTTGGTGACGCCGGGGCCGGCGGTCAGCGCCGCCAGGGCCGGGCGGCGTTGCAGCTTCGCCACGGCCTCGGCGGCGAACACCGCGGACTGTTCGTGCCGGACGTCGAGGATGCGCAGGCCGGCGCGCTGGGCGGCGTCGTACAGCGGGAAGATGTGCCCGCCGGACAACGTGAACAGCTCGTTGACCCCGAAGCCGCGCAGCGCGGCGAGCGCGAGATCACCGCCGTGCCCCGCGATCGTCTCAGTCATCCCAGCACCTTACCCGGGGGTAGATAGGCGGGACAGCCCTCAATTTCGCGGGGCGCGACACCCGGGGCGCGGTGCCGGGCGGCGCGCCCACGTGGCGGCCGGTCACCTTAGGCGCGCCCGTCTCCGGTGCCGGGAACTCGGCGCCGCCGTCCCCGGCTACCGCCCGGTGAACTTCGGCGCGCGCTTCTCGACGAACGCCGCCATGCCCTCGGCCTTGTCCTCCGTGGCGAACAGCCCCGCGAACAGCTGGCTCTCCCAGGCCAGCCCGGTGGCCAGGTCCACGTCCAGGCCGCTGTCGATGGCCTGCTTGGCGGCCTTGAGCGCCTGGGCGGGCCCGTTCGCGTACCGCTCGACCAGTTCCGTGGCGGCCGTGAACACGTCGGCGGCGGGCACGATCTTGTCGACCAGGCCGATCCGGTACGCCTCCTCGGCGTCCACCAGGCGGCCCGAGAAGATCAGGTCCTTGGCGCGCGCCGGGCCGATGAGCCGGGCCAGCCGCTGGGTGCCGCCCGCGCCCGGGATGACGCCGAGGGTGATCTCCGGCTGGCCGAGCTTCGCGTCCTCGGCGGCCACCCGCCAGTCGCAGGCCAGGGCGAGCTCGCAGCCGCCGCCGAGCGCGTACCCGGTGATCGCGGCGACCACGGGCTTCGGGATCCGGGCCACGGCGTCGAACGCGCTGGACAGGTCGCGGGCGCGGGCGCTCATCGCCACGTACCCCATGTCGGCCATTTCCTTGATGTCGGCGCCGGCCGCGAAGACCTTCTCGCCGCCGTAGACGATGACGGCCCTGATCTCCTCGCGGGCCGTGGCCTCCTGGGCGGCCGCGCGCAGCTCCTCCTGGACCTGCGTGTTCAGCGCGTTCATCTTCGGCCGATCCAGACGGATCACCGCGATGCCGTCCTTACCAGTCTCCAGCCGCACGAACTCACCCATGACCGACCTCCACCGCCGACGCCTCTGTCGGGGCCCAGACTAAAGGAGAGGCGCGGCAGGGGGGTGTGGGGCTATCGTGCGCGCGTGACGAACTGGCAGGAAATCCTGGACAACGAGTACGCCATTCCCGCCGACCGGCCGTTCGCCGAGCTGATGGACGAGCTCGTTGAGCTGCTGAGATCCCCCGATCCGCACCTGCGGGACGCCGTGGGCTACAACATCGCCGCCGAATGGGTCGAGCACCTCGAAGAGCCCGACCGGGTCGCGCTCGGCGACACGATGGCGCTGCGGATGACCGACGATCCCGAGATCCAGGCCCGCACGTTCGCACCGCTGATCCTCGACTGCATCGTGTCGGAGGGTACGTTCCGGCCGGAGTGGCTCGACGCCTTCGTCAAGTGGTACCCGACGGAGCCCGACATCCGGGGCTACCACCCCGAACTGGGCTGGCTGCACGCCGTCGCGCACGGGGCCGACCTGCTCGGCGCGTTCGGCCAGTGCGCCGCCGTCGACGTGGACGACCTGCTGACCCTGCTCGACGTGGGCATCGACCGCCTGGTCGCCCCCACCACGCACGTGTTCGACGCGCAGGAGGACGACCGGCTCGCCTACGCGCTCGCCCGGGTCCTCACCCGCCCCGAACTCACCGAGGACGAGGCCGTCGACTGGCTCGACCCGGCCCGGGAGACCTTCGCCGTCCGGCTGCGGACCGGCCCGACCGTCCAGGCGACGAACACGATGCGCACCCTGCGGATGCTGTACATGTTCGCCGACCGGGGCGTGCTCCTCGAAGGCGGCAGCGCCCCGGTGCCGATCCCGCACGCCAGGATCCTGAAGCGGGCCCTGGGCTCCGTACTCCGCCCGACGTTCACCCGAATGGGCTGACCAACCCCGTCCGGCGGCACCCACTACCCGCTCAACCGACCGGGCACACGGTCGGCGACGCGACGCACTGCCGGCCGGCACAGGGTCGGCGTTCACGGACCGGCTGACCCCGGAGGGGCGACAAGTCCCCGGACCGGGGCCCGCGCGGAGGTCGGAGCCCGCGCGGGCCCCGGTCCGGCCCGCCCGCCCCGCACCCCCGGCCTGCCGCACACGGGTCGGTGCCCGAGCGCCCCGCCCCGTCGCCGCTGGCCACAGGCCCGGCGGCCCGCCCTGGTCACGCACGCGAAAGGCCCGCCAGGACCAGATCCGGGCGGGCCTTCCACAGGGGTACTACAGCGTCTCGGTGACCTTCTTCAGGCCGCGCGGCGCGTCCGGATCCTCGCCCCGGGCCAGCGCCAACGACAACGCCAGCTGCTGCAACGGCAGGATGTCGAGCAGCGGCGCGTACCGCTCGTCGACCTCCGGCGTGCCGATCGTCATGCCCGCCCCGATGGTGACCACGTCGGCCCGGCGCTCGCCGAGCTTCGCCAGCACCTCGCGCATGGACTGCCCGCCCGGGCCGGAGCCGGCGACCGCGAGCACCGGCACGTCCGGGTCGGTCATCGCCAGGGGGCCGTGCAGCAGGTCGGCGCCCGAGAACGCCAGGCCCGCGATGTAGGAGGTCTCCATCAGCTTCAGGGCGGTCTCGCGGGCGGTCGGGTACGCGTACCCCCGGCCGGTGGTGACGATCCGGTCGGCGAACCGGTAGCGGGGCGCGAGCTCGGTGGCGGTCGGGTCGGCGAGCAGCTTCTCGGCGAGCCCGGGGATCCGCTCCAGTTCGGCGCGCTCGTCGGCGGGCAGCGCGCCGCCGGCCTTGACGCCCTCGATGAGCATGAGCAGCGCGAACAGCTCCGCCGTGTACGTCTTCGTCGCGGCGACCGCGCGCTCGTGCCCGGCGAGCACGTCCACGTGCAGTTCGGCGGCGGCGGCCAGCGGGGAGGCGGCGTTGTTGGTGACCGCGAGGGTGTGCGCGCCCCCTTCGCGGGCGGCCCGGACGACCTCGACCAGGTCGGGGGACCCGCCGCTCTGGGACACGCCCACGACCAGGGCGTCCTCGAAGCGCGGCCGGGCCCCGAACAGGGTCACGGCGCTCGGGGAGATCAGGCCGACGGGGATGCCGAGCCGGATCTCGGTGAGGTACGCCGCGTACAGCGCCGCGTGGTCGGACGTGCCGCGCGCGGTGAACAGCACGAACTTGGGCTGCCACTCGGCGACCTTGGCGGCGACCTCCGCGATCGCACCGGCGCCCTCCTCCAGCAGCCGGGCGTAGCCCGCGGGCTGCTCGGCGATGTCGGTGGCCATGCCGATCCCGGCCTGTTGTGCGATCACTGCGCCTCCTCGTGCGAAATCTTCTGAGCACAGCATGCTCGATAATGCTCGCGAAGTCCAGTGACCAAGCTCAAACGCGCACCCATCGCGCGTGTACTGCGCACGCGTCCGTCACTAGAATGCTCCTTTATTCCCGCTGTGTCCCCGATTGCGCATGCGCGAATTGCGCGAACTGCGGCACGCGCCGGTGCGCGCCCGTTCCGGCACATGGGAAGGGCGCCCGCCATCCGGAGATGACGAGCGCCCGACAGTACGACGAGGTGGCGGTCCGGAGCCCCAGCCACGGCGACCCGGCCGAGTGGCGGACCAGGGCCCCGGCCACGGCGACCCGACCAGAATGCGGTCCGAGGGCCGACCACGGCGACCCGGCTGAAGGCCCCGCCGCTACGCCTCCACCAGCTCCTTCTCCGCCCCGTCCGACGCCCCCGACGCCCCGCCCCGCAGCGGTACGTGCTGGATGAAGATCGCCAGCAGTACCGACAGCACGGTGAACACGACACCCCAGCCGAACACCGTCGCGGTGGCGTCGGCCACGGCCTGCCCGAACATCGTCTTGGCCTCCGTGGTCAGCTGCGCGAGGTCGGCGGGGTTCATCCGCGCCCCGCTGCTGGCCAGCTTGTCGGCGACGTCCGTCGGCAGCCCGGACAGCCCCGAGCGCAGGGTGTGGGTGAAGATCGCGCCGAAGATGGAGACGCCGAACGCGCCGCCGATGGACCGGAAGAACATCGAGGTGCTGCTGGCGACGCCCATGTCCTTCGGGCCGACGCTGTTCTGGGCGATCATGCCGACGATCTGCATGATCAGGCCCATCCCGACGCCGAGCACGACCATGTACAGCGACGTGGTCAGCTTCGAGGTGTCCACGTCGATCGTGGACAGGGCCAGCATGCCGGCCGTCATGACGATCCCGCCGGCGAACGGGAACCAGCGGTACTTGCCCGTCTTCGTGATCACCTGGCCGGCGACCATGGACGCGCTCATCATGCCGAACATCAGCGGCAGCAGGAGCAGGCCGGAGTTGGTGGCCGAGGAGTGCTGCACGAGCTGCTGGAACAGCGGCAGGAACATGATCGCGCCGAACATCGCGAAGCCCTGGAAGAAGCCGATCGCGGCGGTGAGGGAGAAGTTCCGGTTGGTGAACAGGTTCAGCGGCAGGACCGGCTCGGTGGCCCGGAGCTCGACCCAGAGGAACAGCCCGAGCCCGATGCCGGCGGCCACGGCGAGCCCGATGATCTGCGGCGACCCCCAAGCGTACTCGGTGCCGGCCCAGGTGGTGAGCAGGACGAGGGCGGTGGAGACGCCGGACAGCAGCGCGATACCCAGATAGTCGATCTTGTGTTTGACCGTGTTCTTCGGGGTGTGCAGCTTGGCCATGATCATGAACAGCGCGATCGCGCCGAGCGGCACGTTCACGTAGAAGCACCAGCGCCACGAGATGTGGTCGGTGAAGAAGCCGCCGACCAGCGGGCCGCCGACCATGGCGAGCGCCATCACGGCGGCGAAGTAGCCCTGGTACTTGCCCCGGTCGCGGGGCGGCACCAGGTCGCCGATGATGGCCATCACGCCGACCATCAGGCCGCCGGCGCCGAGGCCCTGCACCGCGCGGAACGCGATCAGCTGGGTCATGTCCTGCGCCAGCCCGGACAGTGCGGAACCGGCGAGGAAGATCAGGATGGCGGTGATGAACAGCTTCTTGCGGCCGTAGAGGTCGCCGAGCTTGCCGTAGAGCGGGGTGGTGATCGTCGAGGCGAGGATGTAGCTGGTGGCCACCCACGCGAAGTGCTGCATGCCGCCGAGGTCGCCGACGATGGTGGGCATCGCGGTGCCGACGATCGTGTTGTCCAGCATGGCCAGGAGCATGACCAGGACAAGTCCCGGCAGCACCGCGAGGATGGCTCTACGCTCCGCCGTCGAGGGCTCCGTCTGTGTCACCATGTTCTCCGTTACCTATGGCCGCTTACTTGCCGGCCGGCTAGTAGACTGTGGCGAAGATACCCCGGTCCCTTGCCGGCCGGCAAGTAGATTCTCTGAGAGGTGTGACGTGGAGACCCGTGAACGGATCATGGTCGAGGCACTCGACCTGTTCGCCGAGCGAGGCTACGGGGAGACGTCACTGCGCGAGATCGCCGAGCGGATCGGGATCACCAAGGCGGCCGTCTACTACCACTTCAAGACGAAGGACGACATCCTCAACGGCCTGCTCGACTCGATGGGCCAGCAGATCGACGCGATCATCGAGTGGGGCAACGATCAGCCGCGCACCCCGGAGACCCGGCTGGAGGTCGTCCGGCGGTACGCCGCCAAGATCCGCGAGGGTGCCAAGGTCATGCGGTTCCTGCACGAGAACCAGACCGCCCTGCGGCACATCGACGCCGGGGCCCGGTTCCGCGAACGCATGGGCCGCCTGCACGTCCTGCTCATCGGCGAGACCCCCGACCTGGCCGAGCGGCTGCGCGCCCTCGCGGCGATCTTGACGATGCACGCGGGCTGGATGCTGCGCGAGGAGCACGCCAGCAGCGACAAGGAGATGTCCGACGCGATCCTGGAGCTCGCCTCGAAACTCGTCACGGACAAGATCTGATCCGACGGGTACGTGCGGGAGACGGCGGCTCCGGGGCCACCCGTGCCATCGCGCCCGGGGCAGACGGCCGTCAGGGCAGTCCCGCAACGGGCGACCGCCCCATGTTCCGGACGGTTCATCCGGGCCGACCCTGCGATGGGCGGCGCCCCGGCCCTCGGGTCAGCGGGTCAGCGGGTCAGCGGGTCAGCGGGTCAGCGGGTCGAGCCGGCCAGTTCCAGGCGCCACGCGTCCAGCGTCACCCCGGCCACCGGCTCCCAGTCCAGATCCGGCGTCCGGACGAACCCGAGCCGGGTGTACAACCGCCGCGCCGGCCCCGCGACCCCTTCGTCGCGCGTGCACAGCACCATGGCCGTGCAGTCGAGCGCGACGGCCCGGTCCAGGCACGCGCGGACCAGCGCCTCACCCACGCCGCGTCCCTGCGCCGCCCGGTCCACGGCGAGCATCCGGAACTCCGCCTCGCCCGGCTTCGTCAGCTCGGCGAGCCGCTGGCCGTGTACACAGAACGTGACCGCGCCGAGCACGGTCCCGTCCCCGTCCACGGCGACCAGCAGGTCGGCGTCCCCGGCCCGACCGGCGGCGTCGGCGAGCACCCGCTCGTAGCGGCCGCTGTCGCCGGAGAGCTGCCCGGAGTGCGCGTACGCCGCGACGGTGATCGCACCGACCGCGGCCAGATCCTCGGGCCCCGCCAACCGGACCAGCATTACTCGATGACCGCCAGCAGGTCGCCTTCCTGCACGACGTCCCCCATCGACTTGGCGTCGTCCGGGTCGCCGCCGTTGACCGCGATCCTGGTGACGGTGCCGTCCTCCTCCGCGATCACCGGGATCTCCATCTTCATGGACTCCAGGATCATCAGGGTGTCGCCGTCCTCGACCGTGTCGCCCTCCTTGACAAGGACCCTCCACACGTTCGCGACCATCTCGGCACGGACCTCGGTCATCGTCGAACCTCCTCATTGAGTGGGGCTACCGCGCGTATCCAATCATGCGGAAGGCCCCAGCCGGGACGCACCCACCCAGTTACCCGCGGGAAACAACGATAAGACCGGCCGCTGGGGGCCGGTCTTATCGGATAACGCTGTAGTCGTGCGGTGCGCCCAGTGACTAGGCGTTGGGACGACGACCGTGGTTGGCCTTGCTGTTCTTGCGACTGCGCTTCTTGCGGGCCTTCTTACCCATGATCATCTCTCCCTGCGTGTACTGCACCGAATCCCTACGAGCTTAGAGGCCCGCCGGATTGATCACCGTCTCGGGTACCTACGCGAGGTCGCGCAGCTCCGCCTCGAACGACGGCTCGGCGGCGATCTCCTCGATCCGCATCCGCAGCCGGTCGCGCAACTCGGTGGGCGCCGACTCGCCGCCGCAGCACCGGGCGACCAGCGCCTTGACCTCCTGCTCGATCCCGAACTCCCGCAGGCACGGCGAGCACTCGTCGAGGTGGGTCTGGATCAGCCCCCGGCGGCCCTCGTCGCACTCCAGGTCGAGATAGAGATAGACCTCCGCCAGTACCTCGCGGCAGTCGGCCGCCTCCTGGGACTCGCCGTTCACGACTGCACCTCCTGCCGGGCCTGCCCCTGACGCTCGGAGCCGCCGAAGCCGCGCTCGGCCGCGTAGTGCTCCAGCAGGCCGCGCAGGTTGCGCCGGCCACGGTGCAGGCGGGACATGACGGTGCCGATCGGGGTACCCATGATGTCGGCGATCTCCTTGTACGAGAAGCCCTCGACATCGGCCAGGTACACCGCGAGGCGGAACTCCTCGGGCAGCCGCTGGAGCGCGTCCTTGACGTCGGAGTCGGGCAGCCGTTCGAGGGCCTCGGTCTCGGCGGACTTCAGCCCGGAGGACGTGTGCGACTCGGCCTCGGCCAGCTGCCAGTCCGTGATCTCCTCGGTGGGCGCCTGGATGGGCTGGCGCTGCCGCTTGCGGTACGAGTTGATGTACGCGTTCGTGAGGATCCGGTACAGCCAGGCCTTGAGGTTCGTGCCCTGCTCGAACTGGTGGAAGGCGGCGAACGCCTTCATGAACGTCTCCTGGACCAGGTCCTCGGCGTCCGCCGGGTTCCGGGTCATCCGCAGGGCGGCCGCGTAGAGCTGGTCGAGGAACGGCATGGCGTCCCGTTCGAACCGGGCCCTCTGCTCCCCCACGCCCTCGGCTACTGGCACTGTGCCGTCCCCCCTGGTCCGCGGAGTGCGGCCCTGGAGTGAGGATACGGCCCTAACCTGGAAGACCTCGCCCGAGGTTGCGGGCCACTCGGGTGCCGTCAGCAGCTGCTGCAAGTGCTCGCTGCCCTGCTCCCGCAGGATGGTCGCCACGTGCCTGCTCCCCTCCAGCCCTGCCGACCAGAGCTTCAAAGGGAGGAACAGCACCGGGCCGGTCGACATTCCCTCGCCCGGGGCCGGTGAGGTGAGTCACCGACCCCGGGGAGAGTTGTGGAGGTTCCCCGCGAGGTGCCGGGTACGTCCTGTCTAACGACCGGCGTCCGCGAAGGTTGCGTCCCCGGCCGTGCGCCAGGCGACGAGCATCGCCCGCCGTTCCCGGGGCAGCGTGCCGCCCCAGACGCCGTTGATGTCCCCGGATTCCAGCGCCCAGGCCAGACATGCGCCGGACACGACGCATGAGCCGCACAGCGCCATGGCCGCGTCAGCTTGATCCCGTTCTGTCGGAGCTGGGAAGAACATCTCTGGATCGACTGATCGACATCTTCCGTCGATGCGCCAGCCGGCGTCCATCTCCCGCTGCTCGTGGGCCTGCAGAAGCCGCGGGTCGCGGCGTGCTGCGGCCACCTCGTGTGGGCGTGGCATACGCGCCCTTGTCATTGACCACCTCCCCCGTGCTGTCCGGCGGGTCAAAACGCCGGCGCTGTGTTTTACCGCACAGAAGTTGACCGAGACAAGGGGTTAGCCGCGCATTGTTCAACATGTGAAATCATAAATTTACGCAATCCATGACAATCCACTGGCAGCCCTGGCGAATGTCGGCGGGCCTTTCCCCGTGGCGCCGCCCGACCCGTCAGACTGGACCGGTGACTGAAACCCCCTGGACAGCACCCACCGCGACCGGACCGATCCACGGCACCGTCAGGCTGCCCGGTTCGAAGTCCATGACCGCCCGGGCCCTCGTCCTCGCGGCAGCGAGCGTCGACGCCTCCACGCTCCGCCAGCCGCTGAGCGCCCGCGACACCGACCTGATGGCCGCCGCCCTCCGGGGGCTCGGCGCGCAGGTCACCGTCGAGGACGAACTCTGGACCATCCGGCCCCGTCCCCCGCGCGGCCCGGCACACATCGACGTGGGCCTCGCCGGCACGATCATGCGCTTCCTCCCCCCGTTCGCGGCGCTGGCCGACGGTGACATCACCTTCGACGGCGATCCGTACGCGCGGCGCAGGCCGCTCAAGCCGCTGCTGGACGCGCTGCGCGCCGTCGGCGTGAACGTCACCGGCGACGGGCTCCCGTTGACCGTGCACGGCACCGGCCGGGTCCGGGGCGGCGAGGTCACGATCGACGCGTCCCTGTCCAGCCAGTTCGTGTCCGGGCTGCTGCTCGCGGCGACCGACTTCGACGAGGGCATCGTGGTCCGGCACGTCGGGCCGCCCGTGCCGTCCGCGCCGCACCTGAAGATGACGATCCAGATGCTGCGCGACGTCGGCGCCGGGGTCGACGACTCCGTGCCGAACGTGTGGCGGGTCGAGCCGGGCAAGCTCGCCGGCCGGGCCTGGAACATCGAGCCCGACCTGTCCAACGCGGCGCCGTTCCTGGCCGCCGCGCTGGTCACCGGCGGCGAGGTCAAGGTGCTGGACTGGCCGCGGTCGACCACCCAGCCCGGCGACCAGCTCCGGATCCTGCTCGGCCAGATGGGCGGCTCCTGGACGCTGGACACCGACGGCCTGACCTTCCGGGGTACGGGGAACCTGCGCGGCATCGACGCGGACCTCTCCCAGGTCGGCGAGCTGACCCCGGTGATCGCGGCGCTGTGCGCGCTCGCGGACTCCCCGTCGCACCTGCGCGGCATCGGGCACATCCGCAACCACGAGACGGACCGCCTCGCCGCGCTGGCCCGCGAGCTGTCCAAGGTCGGCGCGCAGGTCGACGAGACCGACGACGGGCTCATGATCACGCCGGGCAAGCAGAGCGGCGCGGTCTTCGAGACGTACGACGACCACCGGCTCGCGCACGCCGCCGCCGTCATCGGCCTGCGGGTCGAGGGCGTCGAGCTCACCGATGTCAGCTGTACGTCGAAGACGATGCCCGAGTTCCCGCAGCTGTGGGCCGGGCTACTGGAAGGCCAGAACTCCTGAAGCAGTCGAAGGATTTTGACGAGGACGACATCCGGGTCCGGCCGGGGAAGCGCTCCCGACCCCGGACCCGGATCCGGCCCAAGCACTCCGACGCGACCGCCGGGCTCGTGATCGCCGTCGACCGGGGGCGCTACACCTGCGTCACCGACGACGGCGAACTCACGCTCACGGCCATGCGCGCCCGGGAACTGGGCCGCAAGTCCGTCGTCGTCGGGGACCGGGTCGGCCTGGTCGGCGACGTGACCGGTTCCGCCGGTTCGCTGGCCAGGATCGTCCGGATCGACGAGCGGGCGTCCACGCTGATGCGGACGGCCGACGACGACGACCCCACCGAGCGGGTCGTGGTCGCCAACGCCGACCAGCTCGTCATCGTCGCGGCGCTCGCCGACCCGCAGCCCCGGACCGGGTTCATCGACCGGTGCCTGGTCGCGGCGTACCACACGGGCATCACGCCCCTGCTCTGTCTCACGAAGGGCGACCTGGCCGGCCCGGAGGAGCTGCTCGACTACTACTCCGACCTGGACCTGGCCTGGCTCGTCATGCAGCCCGGCTCCTCGATCGACCCGCTGATCGACGCCCTCGACGGCAAGCTGTCCGTGCTCGTCGGGCACTCCGGGGTCGGGAAGTCCACCCTGGTCAACCGCCTCGTGCCGGGCACCGACCGGGCCGTCGGCGTGGTCAGCGCGATCGGCAAGGGCCGGCACACGTCCACGAGCGCGGTGGCCCTGCCCCTGGTCAGCGGGAACGGCTGGATCATCGACACCCCGGGCATCCGGTCGTTCGGCCTGGCGCACGTGTCGGCGCACAGCCTGCTCTACGGGTTCGACGACCTGGTCGACGGCACCCTGGACTGCCCGCCGAACTGCGAGCACGACGAGCACTCGCCCGACTGCGCGCTGACTGGCTGGGTCGCGGCGGGCAACGCGGACCCGCGCCGGCTCGCCTCCTACCGGCGGCTCCTGGCGTCCCGGGCGGGCGAGGAACTCTCCGGCCCGGACAGGACCTAGGACCACCCCCGGACGGGTACCGGATCGCGGGCGACCTCCCGCGAAAGTGCCGCCGTCACCGGGTCGGGCGCCCAGCGTAACCAGATGATGCCGTTGACCTTCGCCTTTGATCTGACGTCTTGGCCCGCTGAGGGCGGCGAGGCGAAGGCGGAGGTGTTCCCGCATACCGGTTGTGTATGCGGGAATGCCGACAACGCGCGCATCGTCGTCCTCAGCGGGCCCCACCCACTAGTTGGTCATGGTGTTCGGTAGGTGGGGGCCCAGGTAGCCGATGTAGATGGTGCCCGTGGTGGCCGTCGCGTCGTGGAAGTGCAGCCGGGGGGAGATCGCGCCCGCCGCGCCGATCCGGATGTGCGCGCCCATGAAGATCCGCCCGGCCGGGTGCACGGACCTCGGCACCGGCAGCATCCGGTGGTTGGCGAACTTCGCGGTGTTCACGACCGTGTCCGACTCCGTCGGCGCCACCTTGCGGGCGGTGATCGCCAGGCCGCCCGGCGGGGGTTCGCGGCACCAGGCGTAGAAGTTGTTGCTGAAGCCGGCCGTGGCCCGGGCCCGGGCGTAGTCGGCGAGCGCGCGCAGGGCGTCCCAGGCGGAGACGGCCCAGGTGGAGTACTCGTGCTGCTCCTCCAGCGCCAGGGTGCGGTGCCGGTCCCCGGTGAACTCGACCCGGGGCAGCTCCCCCGTGTCCAGCCGGTCGAGGAGCTCGTCGAACGACTTGGGCGGCTCGTCGATCGGCGGGCCCGCGTAGACCCGGTCGCCGTGGCCGGACTCGGTGAGCAGGCGTTCCAGGTAGCGGACCCGGTCGACGAGCCGGCTGCGTTCGCGCTGCTCGGTCTCCAGTTCGCTGTTGGCGTCGAAAAGGCGGCTGTCCAGCTCGTCGCGGCGGGCCCGGGCCCGGTCGCGTTCCCACTCGATCTCCTTGAGCAGGTGTTCGAGCTCCTCGTACCGGCCGCGCAGCTCCGTCAGCTCCACCTCCGACTCGCCCCCGGACCGGGCGAAACTCACCTTGGCCAGCGCCTCCGGCAGCGGGCGGGACGCGGCCAGCCGGCGGGGCAGCAGGCCGATCAGCTGCCGGGCCCGGACCGGGTCGACCTCGATCCGCCGGCCGGCCAGCACCGGGTGCCGGGGCGCGTCGCCGGGGACCGCCGGGTCGGTCTCCTCCAGGTAGGTGCGCAGGAAGCCCGGTTCGACCTGGTAGCCGGGGTCGCCCATGCCCCGGTTGAACTCGGCGAGCGCCGGCGGGTCGAGGATGTACACGCTGGCCAGGCCGGCCAGGTCCGCCGTCACCCCCACCACGTCGTGCCGCCACCGGTCGAACGGCCGCTCCGGGTGCGGGGCGGCCACCACCACCGGCAGCCGGCGGTGCGGGGAGCACACCACGTCGAGCAGGTCCTCGACCCGGTCGGGGCGGATCAGTTCGGGCTCGGCGCGCAGCACGGCCTCGTCGTCGTACGCGTCGAACTCGGTCAGCAGCAGCCGGGCCAGCTTCGGCACGTGCGCGGGCTGCGCCTCGGCCCCCGTGACCGGGATGTGCTCGATGTCGAGGGCCACCCAGCTGCGGCCCGCCGACTCCGCCTGCACGGTCAGGGTGCTCAGCCAGGTCCCCTGCGGGTCGCGCTCGCGGAGCTGCCAGCCCCGGGTGCCGGTGGGGCTGACGTAGCGCATGTAGACGCTGGGGGCGAGCTTCTGGTGCTCGTTGTCGTACGCGGCGACGCTGTAGTTCTTGTCGCGGAGCCAGGTGCGCAGTTCCCGCTCGGCCCGCTCGCGCGCCTCCCGGAACGCCAGGTCGATGTGGAACGCGGTGCGGTAGGGCAGTCCGGCGTCCATGCGTACCTCCCATCGACTCTCATCAAACATAGCGGCGCGGCCGTGCTCAGCAGATCCTCTGAAAAGGCATCGGATAGGTTTTCGGTCATGACGAGCTACGCGGACGACCTCGGCCTGGCCCACCTCCTCGCGGACACCGCCGACGCCATCTCGATGTCCCGGTTCCGGGCCCTCGACCTCGTGGTGGACTCCAAGCCGGACCTGACCCCGGTCAGCGACGCGGACACCGCCGTCGAGAAGGCGCTGCGCGCGACGCTGGCCCGCAGCCGGCCCCGCGACGGCGTGCTCGGCGAGGAGTTCGGCACCACCCCGGCGAAGGCCGGTCCGGGCAACCGGCAGTGGGTGCTCGACCCGATCGACGGCACGAAGAACTTCGTCCGGGGGGTACCGATCTGGGGCACCCTGATCGCCCTGCTGGAGGGCGGCGAGCCGGTCCTCGGCCTGGTGTCGGCCCCGGCGCTGGGCCGGCGCTGGTGGGGGGCGCGCGGGCACGGCGCGTTCGCCGGGAAGCACGCCGCCCAGGCGACCCGGATCCGGGTGTCGGCGGTCTCGGAGCTGGCCGACGCCTCGCTGAGCTACTCGTCCCTGCCCTCCTGGGAGGAGGCCGGCCGGCTCGACGGGATGCTGGACCTGATGCGCGGCGCGTGGCGGACCCGGGCGTACGGCGACTTCTACGGCCACATGCTCGTCGCCGAGGGCGCGGTCGAGGCGATGGTGGAGCCGGACCTGGCCCTGTGGGACATGGCGGCCCTGGTGCCGATCGTCACCGAGGCCGGCGGGACGTGCACCAACCGGGCCGGCGAGCCGTTGCGCGGTCCGGGCAGCGTGCTGATCAGCAACGGGCGGATCCACGACGTGTTGTTGGACAAGCTCGGAGAGTGACTTGCGCCCGCCTGCTGAGGAGCCGGCCGGGTACGGGACTAAGCTCGATCGGTGTCCTCCGGTTGGTTCTTCCTCGCAGCGATGGTCTTCGCGTACGGTGTGGCCAACCTCTTGCAGTCAATCGGCGTAAACAAGACCAAAGCCGGCAAGAACATGCACCCGAAGCTGCTGGTCCGGCTATTCGGCCAGCGGATGTACATGCTCGGGCTGCTCTGCCAGATCGGCGGCTTCGTCCTCGCCTTCCTGGCCCGTAAGGACCTGCCGTTGTTCCTGGTCCAGGCGTGCATGACCGCCGGGCTCGGGGTCACCGCCGTCCTCGGCGTCCTGCTGCTCAAGTGGCGGCTGCCCCGGGCCGAGGTGCTGCTGCTGACCCTGCTCGGCGCGGGGCTCGTCGGGCTCGTGTTCGCCGCCCGGCCCGCGCCGTCCCGGCAGATCGGCCTGCTCGGCATCGTGCTGCTGATCGTCGCGCTGATCGGCATCGCCGGGGCCGGGGCGTTCGCGGCCAAGCTGCCCGGGGTGCGCGGCTCGATGACCCTGGGCTCGCTCGCCGGGCTGAACTTCGCCGCCGCCGCGATGGCGTCCCGGCCGCTGGCCAACGTGGGGAACTTCGTCACGTTCGTCACCGATCCCCTGTTGTACCTGCTGATCGTGCACTCGCTGTGCGGCTCGCTGCTCCTCGCGCTCGGCATGCAGCGCGGCTCGACCATGGCCGCGATCGCCGGCATGGACGCGGCGGCGGCCGTCCCGGCGGCGGTGCTCGGCCTGCTGTTCCTCGGCGACCAGATCGTGGGGGGCCGCGAGTGGCTCGCCGGGCTGGGCTTCCTCGTGACGCTGGCCGCCGTGCTGGCCCTCACCCGGTACTCGGCGCCCCAGCAGGCGCCCGCCCGCGAGAAAGTGATTGCGAAAGTGTCCTAGGGGCACGCTACGGTGCGTGCGTGTCCTTGATTCACGCGCGCGACCTCGTCAAACAGTTCGGTGACTTCACCGCCGTCGACGGCATCGACGTCGACGTCGCCCCGGGCGAGGCGTTCGGCTTCCTCGGGCCGAACGGGGCCGGCAAGTCGTCCACCATGAAGATGATCGGGTGCGTCTCGCGGCCCACGTCCGGCGAGCTGCGGATCCTCGGCCTCGACCCGGTGACCGACGGCAGCGCGATCAAGGCCCGGATCGGCGTCGTCCCGCAGACCGACAACCTCGACCAGGAGCTGACCGTCCGGGAGAACCTGACGGTCTACGCCCGGTTCTTCGGCCTGTCGCGGGCCGTGGCCCGCGAGCGCGCCGCCGAACTGCTCGACTTCGTCCAGCTCAGCGAGCGGGCCGACGACCGGGTCGAGCCGCTGTCCGGGGGCATGAAGCGCCGGCTGACCATCGCCCGCGCCCTGATCAACGAGCCCGAGCTGGTCCTGCTCGACGAGCCGACCACCGGGCTGGACCCGCAGGCCCGGCACCTGGTCTGGGAGCGGCTGTTCCGACTCAAGCAGCGCGGGGTCACCCTCGTGCTCACCACGCACTACATGGACGAGGCCGAGCAGCTCTGCGACCGGCTCGTCGTGATGGACGGCGGCCGGATCGTGGCCGAGGGCTCCCCGCGCGAGCTGATCGAGCGGCACTCGACCCGCGAGGTGCTGGAGCTGCGGTTCGCGCTCACCGAGATGGACCAGTTGGGCGCGCTCGCCGAGAAGCTCGACGGCATCGCCCAGCGGATCGAGATCCTGCCCGACCGGCTGCTGCTGTACACGGCCGACGGGGACGCGGCGACGACCGAGGTGCACGCCCGGGGCGTCGTCCCGGCGGCGGTGCTGGCCCGGCGCGCCACCCTGGAGGACGTGTTCCTGCACATCACCGGCCGGACGCTGGTCGACTGATGACGGGCACCCTCGCGGTCTACGAGTACTTCCTGGTGATGTACCGGCGCCTGTGGCGCGCCAGCGTCTTCAGCCAGTTCATCGCGCCCCTGCTGTTCGTCGTGGCGCTGGGCACCGGCGTCGGCTCGTTCGTGAACCGGGGCGGCTCACTGGGCGTCGACTACCTGACGTACCTGGTGCCGGGCCTGATCGCGTCGACGAGCATGAGCCTCGCGGTGTCGGAGTCCACCTTCCCGGTGTACGGCCACTTCGCCTGGAACCGGTACTACTTCGCGATCCAGGCCACCCCGGTGCACGTGGGCGGCATGATCGCCGGCCAGGTGGCGTTCCTGCTGACCCGGACCCTGATCGCGGGGTTCGCGTTCCTGCTGGTGATGGGCGCGCTGGGCGAGGTGCACGGCGTGGGGATGCTCGGCGTGGTGCTGGTGGGCATGCTGCTGGCCCTGGCGGTCGGGCCGGCGACGATGGCGTTCTCGGCGTGGGTCTCCTCCGAGGCGTACTTCGCGCTGCTGTTCCGCTTCGTCGTCGCGCCGCTGACCCTGTTCTCCGGGGTGTTCTTCCCGGTCAGCCAACTGCCGGGCTGGCTGCGCCCGGCGGCGTACGTGTCGCCGTTGTGGCACGGGGTGGAGCTGTGCCGGTCGTTCGCGTACGCGGGGTTCCCGCTGGGCAAGACGCTCCTGCACGTGGGGTACCTGCTCCTGCTGTCCGCCGCCGGGCTGTACGCGGTCCGGGCCGCCTTCCTCCGCCGCCTGGAGCGGTGATGCCCGAACTGCCGCGTCCGCCCGGACCGAAGCCGCCGCCCGCGGTGACGCCGCCCCAGAAACGGATGGATCCCCAGTCATGATCGCCCTGATGGTGTCCGCCCGGCGGGCCGGCGTGATGATCGAGCGCAACGTCGCGGTCTACAAGCGGCTGCCGTGGAACATCGCGTCCGGCGTCCTGGAGCCGATCTTCTACCTGTTCAGCATCGGGATCGGGGTCGGGGCGCTGGTCAACGGCGTGTTCACGGTCGACGGCGAGCCGATGTCCTACGCGCTGTTCGTCGCGCCGGCCATGATGGCCCAGGCGGCGCTGAGCGGTTCGCTGATCGAGTGCGTGTTCAACTTCTTCGGCAAGATGAAGTTCGCCAAGTTGTACGACGCGTTCCTGGCCACCCCGCTCCAGCCGATCGAGATCGCGACCGGCGAGCTGGCGTTCGCGCTGATGCGCGGCGGGGCGTACTCGGCGGTGTTCCTCGCCCTGATGGCCGTGATGGGGATGACCAGTTCGTGGTGGGCGGTGCTCGCCCTGCCGGCGGCGCTGCTGATCGGGGTCGCGGCCGGCGGGCTGGGCCTCGCGGTGGCGACGTTCCTGCGCGGCTGGCAGGACTTCGACTACGTGACCGGGGGCATGACCGCGATGTTCCTGTTCTCGGGCACGTTCGCCCCGATCGGGCTGTACCCGGTGTGGACCCAGTGGGTGATCCAGGCCCTGCCGCTGTACCACGGGGTGGAGCTGCTGCGCGGCCTCACCACCGGGCACGTCGGGCCGGGCCTGCTGGTGCACGTCGGGTACCTGGTCGCGCTGGGCATGGCGGGGCTGTGGCTGGCCAACCGGCGAATGGGCAAACTCCTCCTCAGCTGAGGCGCCGCCCGTATTGTCGGCTTCATGACGCAGCAGAGGCGGAGTGTCGGGGTCATCATCGGCGCGCTCATGCTCGCCATGCTGCTCGCCGCCCTCGACCAGACCATCGTGTCCACCGCGCTGCCCACGATCGTCGGGGAGCTCGGCGGGCTGGAGCACCTGTCGTGGGTGGTCACCGCGTACATGCTCGGGTCGACCGTCGCGACGCCGCTGTGGGGAAAGCTCGGGGACCAGTACGGGCGGAAGAACCTGTTCCTCGGGGCGATCGTCATCTTCCTGGCCGCCTCCGCGCTCTGCGGGCAGGCCGGCACCCTCGGCGAACTGATCGCGTTCCGCGCCCTGCAGGGCATCGGCGGCGGCGGACTCATGGCGCTGGCCGCCGCGATCGTCGGCGACGTCGTCCCGCCCCGGGAACGCGGCCGGTACCAGGGCCTGTTCGGGGCCGTGTTCGGCGTGAGCAGCGTCGCCGGCCCCCTGCTCGGCGGGCTGTTCGTCGACCACCTGAGCTGGCGCTGGGTGTTCTACGTCAACCTGCCGCTCGGCGTCCTCGCCCTGGTCGCGGTCGCCGTAGCGCTGAGACCCACCGAGGTCAAGACCCAGCACAAGGTGGACTTCCTCGGCATCGGCCTGCTCGCCGCCGCCGTGAGCTGCCTCGTGCTGCTGACCAGCTGGGGCGGGACCACGTACGAGTGGGACTCGGTGGAGATCATCGGGCTCGGGGTGGCCGCCGTCGTGCTCGCCGTGGGCTGGTGGTTGTCGGCCCGGCGCGCGGCGGAGCCGGTACTCCCCCTGCATCTGTTCAAGATCCGGGTGTTCGCGCTCGGCTCGGCGATCAGCTTCGTGATCGGTTTCGCGATGTTCGGGGCGCTGACGTTCCTGCCGCTGTTCCTCCAGGTGGTGCACGGGGTCAGCGCGACGATGTCCGGGGTGTACCTGCTCCCGATGGTCGGCGGCATGCTGCTCACCTCGATCACCAGCGGCCAGCTGATCAGCCGGACCGGGCACTACCGGATCTACCCCATCGTGGGCACGATCGTCACCGCGCTCGGCCTGTTCCTGCTGTCCCGGATGGACGAGAACACGTCCGCGCCGGTCTACAGCGTGTACTTCTTCGTCCTCGGCGCCGGCCTGGGCCTCGTGATGCAGGTGCTGGTCATCGCCGTGCAGAACTCCGTCGGGTACCGCGACCTCGGCGTCGCCACCTCGGGTGTGACCTTCTTCCGCTCGATCGGCGGCTCGTTCGGGGTCTCGGTGTTCGGCACGATCTTCTCCAACCGGCTGGAGGCCACCCTGGGCGGGGCCCGGCCGGGCACCCCGGAATACCTGCACGCCTACTCGTCCTCATTGCAGACCGTGTTCGCGCTCGCGACCCCGATCGCGCTGCTGGCCTTCGTGTTCGCGGTCATGCTCCGCGAGGAACCGCTCCGCGACGGCCTGGCGACGAACTCCGACCTGGGCGAGTCCCTCGGCGGCGCGCCCACCCAGCGCACCAGCCTCGCGGAGGTCGAGAAGGCCCTGTCCCAGAGAGCGGACACAGAACTCCGACACGGGTACTACACGTGGCTCGCCGCCGAGTCCGGCCTCGGGATCAGCCCCGCCGGCTGCTGGATCCTCGCCCGGTTGTCCCAGCTCGGTCCGACGCCGGGGGCTGAGCTGGCCGACCTGGCGGGGACGACGGTGGAGAAGGGCCGGCCGTACACGGACGACCTGGTCGAGGCCGGGATGCTGCGGCGGGTGGACGGCACGCTGGAGCTGACCGTGGCCGGGGAGCAGGCGGCGGAGCGGTTGTTCGCGCTGCGCCGGGCCGGGCTGGAGAAGCTGCTCGGGGACTGGTCGCCGGACACCGAGCCGGACCTGGACGCGCTGCTGGACCGGATGTCGCGGGCGCTGCTGGGGGCGGACGCGGACCGGGCGCGGACCGGGTCCTGAGGACCGCACGGGGCCGGGTGGGCGACTCCGGGCGCGCTGGGCTTGGTCGGCGACTCCGGTCGGGCACCGTTCCGGGCCGCGCGACCGGCTACAGCGGTACCAGGGTGAATCTGGTCTTCAGGGTCGGCAGCAGTCGCCGGTACGCCTCGATCGTGTCCGGCTTCCCGTTGTCGTGGGACAGCACGATCGACCCCGGCCGGGTGGACCCGTTCACCGCCGCCACCACGTGGTCGATCATCGGCGCGCCGTGCCCGTACTTCGTGCTCTCCCAGTCCCGGGGGTCCACGTCCCAGTACGCCGAGCGCATGCCCAGCTGGCGGGCCGTCGCGACGAGCCCCGGGGTGAAGTTGCCGCCCGGGGCCCGGAAGTAGGGGATCGGCACGCCGGGTGCCGCGTTGTGGATCGCGTCGTTGGTGCGCTGCAGGTCCGCCCGGATGTATCCGTCGTCGTGCTTGGCCAGGTCGAACAGGTGCTGCCACGAGTGGTTGCACAGGGTGTGCCCCTCGGCGGCGATCCGGCGGACCAGCGCGGGGTGGTCGCGGGCCCGGAAGCCGACCAGGCAGAACGTGGCCTTGACGCCGTTCTGGTGGAGGATGTCGAGGATCTTCGGGGTGTTGACGGGGTCGGGGCCGTCGTCGAAGGTGAGCGCCACGGCCTCCGTGCCGGTGAACCTGATCGCCCCGCCGGGACCGTCCACAGAGGTCGAGGGCGACGCGCTCGGCGTGCCCGGGGCCGACGGGGTCGGGCGGGCGCTCGGCGAGGCGGACGGGGACGGCGGCGGGGTGGGACTCGGCGTGGGCACCGGCGGGGTCATCGGCCCGGCCGGTTGCCAGAGCGCCTCCCTGCGGGTCCGCCCCATGGCCCCGCCGGCCAGGGTCCCGCCGAGGACGACAGCGATGGCGAGGACGGCCAGCAGGGTACGGCGCATCGGGCACTCCGAGGGGTCGAACGGGACGTCCGGCCAGGTTACGCCAGGTGCGCGGCCAATACTGTGCGCTGGGTGGGCAGCGCCTGTGCGTAACGGGTCGTGCCGGCGTCCGTGAGCCGGACGAACACGCCCCGGCGGTCGGTCTCGCAGACCTCGCGGGTGACGAGCGTGTCGCGTTCGAGCCGGGCGACGACCCGGGACAGCGCGCTCTGGCTGAGGTGCACGCTGGTGGCCAGCTCCTGGATGCGCATGCAGTCGCCGTTCTGGGCGAGGCGCTCCAGGACCTCGAACTCGCTGACGCCGAGCTGGTGCTGGTCGTTGAGCGCCCGGTCCAGGGCGCACGAGGTCGCGTGGTATCGCTCCAACAGGCCGCGCCAGGCGCTGACCAGCTCAGTGTCGGTCACGTGCGCATCGTACCAGGACCCGTACATAATTTGTTCATGCATTTTTTGTACTTGCATTAATTGCAACTGCATGTAGATTACTGATCATGACCTCCGTGGCGACCCGTGCCCCTTCTGCCCCAACAGTCACCTGGACCCCGCGCCTCTGGGGCGCGCTCATCGTGCTCTGCGGCGCGCTCTTCCTCGACGGACTCGACATCTCGATGGTGGGTGTCGCGCTCCCGTCGATCGCCGGCGAACTGGGCCTCAACCCGTCGTCCCTGCAGTGGATCGTCAGCGGCTACATCCTCGGCTACGGCGGCCTGCTCCTCCTGGGCGGACGCACCGCCGACCTGCTCGGCCGCCGCCGGGTGTTCCTGATCGCCCTCGCCGTGTTCGCCGCCGCCTCCCTGCTCGGCGGCCTGGTCAGCGACCCGACGCTGCTGATCGCGACCCGGTTCATCAAGGGCGTGGCCGCCGCGTTCACCGCCCCGGCCGGCCTGTCGATCATCACCACCACGTTCCCCGAGGGCCCGGCCCGCAACAAGGCGCTGAGCATCTACGCCGGCTTCGGCGCGACCGGCTTCTCCTCCGGCCTGATCCTCGGCGGCCTGATGACCTCCGTCGGCTGGCGGTGGACGTTCCTGATGCCCGTCCCGATCGCGCTCGCGGTCCTGGCGTTCGGCGCCCGGCTCATCCCCCGCGACCACGCGCCCGAGAACCGGGGCGGCTACGACGTCGCCGGCGCCGTCACCAGCACGGCGGGCCTCCTGATCCTGGTGTACGCGGTCGTGCAGGCCCCCACGGTCGGCTGGCTGTCCCCCGGTACCGTCATCGGGATCCTCGCCGCCGTGGCCCTGCTCGTCGCGTTCGTCGCCATCGAACGCCGGGCCAAGCACCCGCTCGTGCGGTTCGGGATCTTCCGCAACCGGTCCGTGGTGTCGGCGAACCTGGCCGCGCTGGCCATGTTCGGCTCCTACGTGGGCTTCCAGTTCATCGGCACCATGTACATGCAGTCCCTGCTCGGCTGGTCGCCGCTGTCCATGGCGCTCGCGTTCCTGCCCGCCGGCCTGATGGTGGCCGTGGGCGCGCCCCGGGCCGGGTTCCTGGTGGACAGGTTCGGCGCGGGGAAGATCGTGGCCGCCGGCTTCGTGTTCTTCGTCGTCGGCTACGCGTTGTTCCTCCGGATCGGCGAGGAACCCCACTACGTCTCCGAGGTGCTGCCCAGCATCATCTGCCTCGGGTTCGGCTTCGCCCTGGCGTTCCCGACCCTGAACATCCAGGCCACCACCGGGGTCGACGACGCCGAGCAGGGTCTGGCGTCCGGGCTGGTCCAGACGTCGATGCAGGTCGGCGGCGCGATCGTGATCGCCGCCGTCACGGCCGTGATCGCGTCCGCCGGCAAGGTCGAGACGCCCCGGGAGGTGCTGGACAGCTACTACCCGGCGCTGACCGTGGTGACGGCGGTGGCCGTCGCCGGGCTGGCGTTCACCATGCTCGGGATCCGCAAGGCGCGCTAGGCGGGGGGACGAGGGCCCGGGAGGCGACTCCCGGGCCCTCGTGCGTGTCGGGGTGCGGGGCAGAGGGCCCCGCTAGAAACACCTCCGCAGCCGGCGCAGCCCCTCCTCCACATCGGAGATCGCGCCCCACCCGATCACCAGCCCGTGCTGGGGTTCCTCGCCGCAGTACGCGGTCAGGGACTCCACGGCCACGCCGACCCGGGCCGCCCGGGCCACGATGTCGGCCGCCTCCGGTCCCGTCCGCACGCACAGGTGCAGGCCGGCCGCGCTGGGCACCAGGTCGAACCGGTCGGCCACCGCCGCGATGATCCGCTCCCGCCGGGCGGCGTACACCCGGCTCGCGCGGCGGATGTGCCGGGCCAGCAGGCCGTCCTCGATGAACCGGGCCAGCGCGCCCTGCGCGTAGGAGTCCCCGTGCCAGTCCAGCAGCTGTTTGGCGGTGCGCAGGGCGGTGCGCAGCGAGGCCGGGGCGATCAGGAAACCCTGGCGCAGCACCGGGAGCATCGTCTTGGAGAACGAGCCCACGTAGATCACCCGGCCCGCGCCGTCGAGGCTCTGCAACGGTTCCAGCGGCCGGTCGGAGAACCGGAACTCGCTGTCGTAGTCGTCCTCCACGATCACGGTGCGGTGCCGTTCGGCCCAGCCGAGCAGGTCGGCCCGCCGGCCCGGGGACAGCGGCGTGCCGAGCGGGAACTGGTGCGACGGGGTCACGTACACGAGGCGGGCGTCGGGTGGGATCGCCGACACGACCAGCCCCTCCGCGTCCACCGGCACGCCGACCACGCGGGCGCCGTGCGACTGGAACAGCCGGCGCGCGGGCGGGTAGCCGGGTTCCTCGACGGCCACACAGGAGCCGGGCTCGACGAGTACCCGGCCGATCAGGTCCAGGGCCTGCTGCGCGCCGTGCGTGACCAGCACGTCGTCCGCGCCCGCCCGGACCGACCGGGACACCCCGACGTGCCGGGCGATGGCCGCGCGCAGCCCGGGGTGGCCGGCCGGGTCGGCGTACTCGGCGGTGGGGACCGCGCGCATTTCCGCCGCGACGAGCCGCCGCCACGCCCCGGCAGGGAACAGCCCCGCGTCGGGCGCCCCGACCCGGAAGTCGAACTCGGGCGGCGGGCCGGCGGGCACCGGCGCGGGTATCGCGTCCCAGAGCCGGCGGGGTCGCACGGACCGGCCGGCCGGCGCCTGGCGGGACGCGCGGCGGGCCCCGACCCGGGTGACCGACTCGGCGGCGACGAAGGTGCCCGCGCCCACCCGGCCGACGACGAAGCCCTCGGCGGTCAGCCGGTCGTACGCCGCCGCGACCGTGTTGCGCGACACCTCCAGGCTCGCGGCCAGTTCCCGGGTCGGGGGCAGCCGTTCGCCCGGGCGGAGCCGGCCGTCGAGGACCGCGTCGAGGAGCTGGCGGTAGATCCGGGCCGTCAGGTCGCCCCGGCCGGCCAGGGTCACGTGGAAGTCCACCGATTGGCCCATCCGTACTCGTCAAAATTGGATCTTCTAGCTGGCCAATCTACTCCCTAGAGTCATCGGCATGGAGACGATCGACCTGTGGTTGGACCCCCGGTGCCCGTGGGCCTGGATCGCCTCGCGCTGGCTGCTGGAGGCCGAGCGGGTCCGCGACGTGCGGGTCGAGTTCCACGTCATGAGCCTCGTGGTGCTCAACGAGGGCCGCGAGATCGACCCGTGGTACCGGGAGTGGCTCATCCCCGGCATGGGCCCGGCCCGGGTCGCCACGGCCGTGGGGTCGAAGTACGGCCCGTACATCCTGCGCGAGTTCTACACCGCGCTCGGCACCCGGATCCACCTGGACAAGGCCCCGATCGGCGCCCCGCTGTACGTCGCGGCACTCGTCGAGCTGGGTCTCGACCCGGTGCTCGCCGACGCGGCCGACAGCTCCGAACACGACGAGGCGCTGCTGGCCAGCCACCACGCGGGCATGGGGCCGGTCGGCGACGCGGCCGGCACCCCCGTGATCCACGTCGCCGGGAGCGCGTTCTTCGGGCCGGTGGTCAGCCCGGCCCCGCGCGGCGAGCAGGCCGGTCTGCTGTGGGACGCGGTGCGCACCCTCGCGGGCATCGAGGGATTCTCCGAGATCAAGCGGCCCCGCGACGGCCGGCCGCTGGTCGAGCCGTGACGACACCCGCCGGCCCGGTCGGCACCGTCGGCCCCGCCGCGCCGCCCGCCGCCCGGGTCGGTTCGCCCGCCCGCACCCTCGCCCTGGCCCAGCTCACCAACTCCCTCGGCGACGGCGCCTTCTACGTCTGCTCGGCCCTCTACTTCGCCCGGGTCGTCGGCCTGTCCCCCACCCAGATCGGCTTCGGCCTGACCCTCGGCTGGGCCGTCGGCGCCGTCGCCGGGGTCCCCCTCGGACACCTCGCCGACCGGCGCGGCCCGCGCGGCACCGCGATCCTGCTGGCCGTCGCCACCGCCGTGGCCGTCTCCGCGTTCCTGGTCGTCCGGTCGTTCCCGCTGTTCGTGCTGGCCGCCTGCGTGTACGCCTGCTGCCAGTGCGGGCTGACCGCCGCCCGCCAGGCCCTGCTCGCCGGCCTCGTGGACCCCGCCCAGCGCACCCGGGTCCGGGCGGCGCTCCAGTCGACCGTGAACGCCGGGCTGGCCGTGGGCGCGGCCCTGGGCGGCATCGCCCTGTACCTGGACACGCCGCGGGCGTACCTGACCGTGTTCGCCGTCGACGCCGTGAGCTTCCTGCTCGCCGCGCTCGTCCTGCGCCGGCTGCCCGCCGTGGACGCCGTGCCGGCCGGGGCCTCGGGGGAGCCCCGGCTGGCCGTGCTCCGGGACCGGCCGTACGCGCTGATCACGCTGCTCAACACCGTGCTGCTGCTGTACATGCCGCTGTTCAGCCTGGTCATCCCGCTGTGGATCGTGCAGCGGACCGAGGCGCCGCGCTGGCTGGTGTCGGCGCTGCTCGTGGTGAACACGGTGAGCGTGGTGCTGTTCCAGGTCCGGGTCGCGCGCCGGGTCACCGACCTGCGGTCCGCCGCGCGGCTGATCCGGTGGGCCGGGGCCGTCATGCTCGTCTCGTGCGCCGTCTTCGCGCTGTCCGGGGACGGGCGGGGGAAGTGGACGTCCGCCGCGATCCTGCTGGTCGCCGCCGGGTTGCAGGTGGTGGGCGAGATGATGCAGGCCAGCGGGGCGTGGGAGATCAGCTTCGGGCTGGCGCCGGACGGGAAACAGGGCCAGTACCAGGGCTTCTTCGGTACGGGGACGGCCGTCGCCCGGATGCTCGGCCCCCTGCTGCTGACCACGCTGGTGATCGGGTGGGGCGCGCCGGGCTGGCTGGTCCTGGGCGGGCTGTTCCTCGGGGCGGCGTGCGCGGTGGGGCCGGCGGTGCGGTGGGCCGAACGGGACCGCGCGACCCCGGTACCCGCAAATGGAGTTTCTATTCATTGAGGAGGTGAAGAACTTCCTCGCGGGTCATCGCCGCGCCCCGGCCGTGCGCCGCCGCGAAACCCGCCGACCCCAGGGCCGCGCCCGCCCCGGCCGCCACCCGGGCCGCGTCCGGGTCCCCGGCCAGCGAAGCGCCCCGCAACGCCACCACCGAACCGAGCAGCAGCGCCGCCCGTTCCGGGTCCCCGTCGAGCAGCGCCACCTCGGCGAGGGCGTCGGCCACCCCCGCCACCGCCATCATGTTCGGGTGGCTCAGGCTCACCGCCAGGGCCTGGCGCAGGACGCCCCGGGCCTCCCGGACGGCACCCTCCGCCGCGGTGACCCGGCCCAGTCCGGTCAGGATCTCCGCCCGGACCATCTCCCCGCCCCAGGTGACCGTGGCGCACTCCCGCACCGCCGTCTCCAGCAGCCGCCGGGCCCAGGGCAGGTCGCCCCGGAGCCGGGCCAGCTCCCCGAGCCGGCGGTGCGCGCCGGCCAGCTTCTCGGGCGCGCCAGCCCGGCGGAGCAGCCCGGCGGACCGCTCGTAGTCGGCCTCCGCCGCCGCCAGGTCCCCGCTGCGGAGCAGGCTGTCGCCGCGCCGGCCGAACAGGTCCGCCTGGTCCTCCAGCGCGCCGAGCTGTTCGACCAGTTCCAGGGCCTCGCCCATCAGCGCGATGGACCGGTCGTGGTCCCCGCGCGCCTCGGCGAACAGGGCCAGCGGGTCCAGGGCGTTGGCCATCCCCCACCGGTCGCCCAGCGTGCGGAACCCGGCGAGCGCCGCCTCGAACTCCGGCTCCGACGCGGCCAGGTCGCCGTTGAACTGGTGCTGGTAGCCGAGCCCGACCTGGTACAGCGCCAGGGACCAGGGCTCGTGGTCGAGCTGCTTGTCGTACGCGGCGATGTCCGTGCGGTGCGGCCCGGCCGACAGCGCCCAGAGCACCGTCGTGCACGGGTACCGCAGCGTGTGGTCGATCCCCGCCATCAGCTCCTGCGCCCGGTCGAGCAGCGCCACCAGCTCCGGCGTGACCGTACCGCCGGACACGGCGTTGACCACGCACAGCACGTACTCCTCGTGCAGGTCCGCCGGCGGCTCGGTCCCGACGGCGGCGAGGATCTCGGCGGCCAACGGGGCGGCCTCCCCGCGCAGGCCGCGCAGCCACCAGTCCCAGGACAGGATCGCGACCAGCCGCAACGCCAGCGTCGGGTCTGCCCGGACGGCCCAGCGCACGGCCGCCTGGCAGTTGGGGTGCTCGACGGCGAGCCGGGCCAGCCACGCCAGCTGGTCGTGCCCGCGCAGGTGGGGGTCGGCGGTGGTGGCCAGCCCCAGGAAGTACTCCGCGTGCGCCCGGCGCAGCCGCTCCGCCTCCCCGGCCTCGACCAGCCGCTCGGCGCAGAACACCCGGATGGTGTCGAGCATCCGGTACCGCCCGCCCGCGTCCTCGACCAGCGACTTGTCCGCGAGGTCGGCGAGCAGCTCGTCCACCTCGTCGGCGGGCAGCCCGCACACGGCCGCGGCGGCGTCGAGCGTCAGGCCGCCGGTGAACACGGTCAGCCGCCGGGCCAGGGTCCGCTCCGCGTCGCCGAGCAGGTCCCAGCTCCACTCGACCACGGCGCGCAGGGTCTGGTGCCGGGCGGCGGCGGTCCGGCTCCCCCGGGACAGCAGCCGGAACCGGTCGTCCAGCCGCGCGTCGATGTCGGCCACGCCCAGCGACCGCAACCGGGCGGCGGCCAGCTCGATGGCGAGCGGCGAACCGTCCAGCGCCGCGCAGATCCGCAGCACCGCGTCCACTGTGGTCCCGTCGAGCGCGAAGTCGGGACGCACGGCGGCGGCCCGGTCCACGAACAGCCGCACCGCCGGAAATTCCAGAACCCTCTCCAGCGGGGTACCGGCCGGCGGCGCCGCCAACTGCCGCACCGGGCACAACGCCTCCCCGGTGATCCCGAGCGGCTCCCGGCTCGTGGCCAGCACCCGCAGCCCCGGACAGGCGCCCAGCAGCCGGTGGGCCAGCCGGGCCGCGTGCTCGACCACGTGCTCGCAGTTGTCCAGGATCAGCAGCACCGACCGGTCCGCGAGCGCCGCGACCAGCCGCTCGACCGGGTCCGCCGGCCCGCCCGCAGACGGCAGCAGCCCGCCCTCGCGCAGCCCGAGCGCCGCGAGCACCGCCTGCGGCACCTCCCCGCCGTCGCCCAGCGGCGCGAGGTCCACGAAACACACCTCGCCCCGGCCCAGCCCGCCCGCCTCGATCGCCAACCGGGTCTTGCCCGCCCCACCGGGCCCGGTCAAGGTCACCAGACGGGTACTCCCGAGCAGCGCCCCGATCCGCTCCAACTCCTCGGCCCGCCCGACGAAACTGGTCAACTGCGCGGGCAGCCCACGCCGGACCTGCGGAGCGGCCGACACCTCGCCCCGCAACACCGCGACGTGCACGGCCGCGAGCTCCGGCGACGGATCCGCGCCCAGCTCGTCGGCGAGGAGCCGCCGGGCGTCCTCGTACACCGCGAGGGCCTCCGCCTGCCGGCCGCTGCCGGACAGCGCGCGCATCAACTGCCCCCGGGGCCGCTCCCGCAACGGGTACTCCGCCACCAGCGCCCGCAGCGCCGGCACCGCATCCCGGTGCCCGCCGAGCGCCAACCCGGCCTCCGCCCGGTCCTCCACCACCGCTGCCCGCGCCTCCGCCAGCCGCGCCGCCTGCCCCTCCGCGAACGGCGAGTCCCGGACGTCCGCGAGCGCCGGACCCGACCACAGGTCGAGCGCCTCCTGGAACAGGGCGCCCGCCCCGGCGTGGTCCCCGGCCGCGAGGGCGCGCTGACCGTCCCGGGCCAGCCGCTCGAACCGGTGCGCGTCCACGTCCTCCGGGTCCACCGCCAGGCGGTAGCCCGCCGGGTGGAACTCGACCAGGTCCGCACCGCCCAGGCCCCGGCGGAGGCGGGACACCTGGGACTGGAGGGCGTTGGCCGCGCCAGCCGGGGGGTGTTCGCCGTACAGGCCGTCGACCAGGCGTTCCGTGGGGACCAGGCGGCCGGCGTCCAGGAGGAGGAGCGCCAGGAGGGCACGCACCCGGGGGCCGCCGACGGGGACCGGGGTGCCGTCCGCGAGCCGGGCCTCGACGGGCCCCAGGATGCTGAAGATCATGAGGGCGATTCTCCCCCACGTACCCCCGGATGGTCCTGCCCGGAGGTTGCCGGAGGAGTCACGATCCGGCCCGCGTCCCCTCCGTCCGGGGCCGATGTCCGACCCGGTCCGTGTCGACTGGACCACGCGGGCGGCTTCCCTGCCCGCCGCTCATCTGTCGCGCCCGGCGGGCGGCTCAGGCCGCGTCGCGCAGGCTCGTCACGACCCGGGTCCGCAGGTCGTCGAGGGTGACCCCGGCGTCGGTGAGGATCCGCGCCGCCAGCCCCTGTTCCTCGCGCACCAGCCCGAGCAGCAGATGCTCCGACCCGATGGACCTGTGCCCGAGGTGGACGGCCTCCCGCAGCGACAGCTCCAGCACCTTCTTCGCCCGGGGCGTGAACCACCGGTGGCCGGTGTCCTTGCGGCGCAGGAACCCCCGCCGCCGCTCCGGCTCGGGCGCCCGGAGCGCCCCCGCCCCGAAGGTCTCCTCGACCCGGGCCCGGACCGCGTCCAGGTCGATCCCGATCTCGCGCAACGCGGCGGCGTCCTCGTCACCGAGCAGCCGGGGCGCGCCGAGCCGGCGGACCTCCGCCCGGACCCGCTCCCGTTCGACCCCGACCGCGCCGAGCACCGTGTACGCGAGCCCGGCCTCCGGGTGCAGCATCGCCAGCAGCAGGTGCTCCGTGCCGACCCTGGGGGCGCCCAGCTCCTTCGCCTCCTGCTGGGACCGGATGACCGCCGCGCGGGCCTGGACTGTGAACCGTTCGAACATCGTTCCTCCCGTTGGATCGTGAGCGGACATACGTCTCGCCAGCCGCCGATTCGTGAGCGATCGGTTTCGTAGGGGCCGCCCGTGGTTCCGCTTCCCACCCCAGGCACGGTGCCGAGCGGGCGATGCCTGCGGCCTAGCCGGGTGGTCCCGGGGTCACCGGTCGGCCGGAGTGTTTCTTGTGCACCGCCTGCTTGCTCACCTCGAGCGCGTCGGCGATCTCCTGCCAGGACCAGCCCTGCCGCCGGGCGTTGTCCACCTGAAGGTTTTCCAGCGCCTCGGCGAGCCGGCGCAGGGCGAGCACGGCCTTGAGGCCGGCCCGGGCGTCCGCTCCGCTGGCTACCGTGGCGAGTTCCTTCGGCTCCGTCATGCGTCAACTTTAGTTGACAACCAGGTCGCCGTCAACCTTAGTTGACAAGCCCTGCCGCCACGGCCGCGCCATGAGTGGGTCGCGCCGGGCCGTGGCCGTCGACGACTGGCCGCGCCACTGACGCTCGACCGGGATTCAGCACCCACTCCGGGGGCACTCTTGGCACACCGTCCACTGCGGATATGCGCGGTCCGGGTCTGTTGTCGCCCGGTCTATCCGGAGCTGTGGAATCCGCGCTACCGTCGGAGAGCACCGCCCGTGGCGTCGGGAAGGCGGTCCGTGATGAGCGATCGACAGACGTGGCCGGACCGGACAACCGGCGCCAGGCCGCCCGCCCCCGGTCCCGGCGGCGGTCCCGGGCGGCGACCCGGTCCCACCCTCGCCGAAGCCGCCGAGGAGTACGCGGCCGCCGGCTTCCCCGTCCTCCCCCTGCACACCCCGACCGGTCACGGCTGCTCCTGCCGCCGCCCCGACTGCTCCTCCCCGGGCAAACACCCCCGCCTCCCGCGCGGCCTGCACCAGGCGAGCACCGACCCGGCCCAGGTCCGGGCCTGGTGGCGCCGCTGGCCGGACGCGAACATCGGCCTGCGCACCGGTACCCTCGCCGATGTCTGCGACATCGACAGACCAGGACAGTTCACGGTGGTACTGGGCCTCCTCGCCGGCCATCCCCTCGGCCCCGTCGTCCGCACCGGCTCGGGCGGCTGGCACCTGTGGTGGGCGGGCACGGGCCGGGGCAACCGGGTCAGGCTCCTCGACGGGGTGGACTGGCGCGGCGTAGGCGGCTACGTGGTCGCCCCGCCGTCCCGGCACTCGTCCGGCCATCTCTACGAGTGGCTCCGCCCCCTGGAACTCCCCCTGCCGCCCTGCCCGCCGCGCCTGCTCCGCCTGGCCTCGTCCCCCCGCCGCAACCCGGCCCAGTCCAGCCCCACCGGGCCGGACAGTTCCGCCCCAGGCGGCTCAACCCTCGCCCGACCAGCCCCGGGCACCTCAGCCACGGGCACCTCAGAACCGGCCGCCTCAAGGGCAGGCACCTCAGGACCAGCCGCCTCAGGACCGGCCGCCTCAGGACCGGCAGCCTCAGGACAGGGCACCTCAGGACAGGGCACCTCTGGGCCGCCGCCAATGGCCGTGGAAGACCCGAACGGTCCGCCACAGGACCCTCGGGGCGACCCACCCCGCTCCGCCGACACAGCACCCGGAACCTCGCGCACTCCCCAGGCCCCCGGCGTCTGGAGGACCGGAGGCACCCGCCGCGTGCCCCGTCCCCGGGATCCCGAGGCCACGGCCTGGGTCAGGGCCGCCGTCGAGGGCGAGGCCAGCCGGGTCGCCGCCGCCCAGCCCGGCGAACGCAACGACACCCTGAACGTGGCGGCGTTCCGCCTGGGCCAGCTCGTCGGCGCGGACCTGCTCGACGCCCACACGGTCAGGACGGCGCTGACCACCGCCGCCCGGCAGTGCGGCCTGGGCAGCCACGAGACGGCCCGCACCATCCACTCGGGCCTCACCGCCGGCCAACTCCACCCGCGCGGCCCCACAGCGGCCTGACCAGGTCACATCCAGCGCACCCCGGGTGACCGGTACCCGTCGTGGCGTCCTTGTTCTCTCCCGGGACGGGCGCGGGACGCCGACCGCTTGGCCCAGTCGACGTCCCGCCGCCCACTCCCCGGGCTACCCGAACAGCCCGGACCCGCCTACCAGCCCAGCGGGGTGATCTCCGCCGCTGACGTCCACGGCCCGCGTCCGCCGGCCTCCGTGAGCGCCCGCAGCCTGACGTACCGGGCCGTACCGGATGTGAGGGTCACCGTCTTGGCCGTCGCGTTGTCGGCGAACGTGCCCGTGCCCACGACGGTCCACGTGCTGCCGTTCGCACTCGTGGCGACCTCGTACTGCCCGATCCGGCCGTTGGCGCCCCCGTCCTGGCGGGGCACATACGTCAGCCCCGTGACCGTGCGGCTGGACCCTAGGTCGAGCTGCAACTCGTGCGGCAGTGGCGCGTTGCCCGCCGACCACGCCGTGTGCCACATCGTCGCCGGGTTGCCGTCGACCGCGTTGGCCGCCGCCCCGTTCTCGCCGGCCGTCTCCTGGCTGTCGAACGAACGCACGGTTCTGGGCAGGGGCCCGGATCCGGTGCCCGTACCGCCCATCGCGGGATCGCTGGTGCTCTGCGCCCCGTTCTCCATGTGACCGGCGAAGCGGCGGGTGAACCCGTCTGTGGTGTTCGCGGTCGCGGTGAGGTCGTACCAGTGCGCGGCGGCGGCCACGGTCCACGAGTCGGTGACCGTCGCGCCCGGGTTGACGGTGTAGGACCACGGCCCGTCCGTCCGGTACCGGTTCGCGCGCACCGTCACCACGCACGCCTTGGTGCCGCTGTTCCTCATGTCCAGGTACACCCTGCCCTCGGCGGGTACGTGGCGCAGGGTCACCTCCGGGTTGGCGTTCCCGCTGGTGGTGGCCGTGACCCGGTTGCCGGCGAATCGGCGCAGGAACCCGTTCGGCCCGTAGGCGGTCAGGTCGTACGCGCCCGTGGGCGTACCCCCGGAGAAGGTGTCCGTCAGGGCCTTGCCGGCCTCGACGGTGTAGCGCCACGGCCCGTCGGTGCGGAACGCGTTGGCGTAGACGTAGAAGTGCGCTCCGGCGGCGCCGGTGTTCGCGAAGTCCAGGGCCACGCTGCCGCTGGTGACGCTGGCGGACACCCCGAGGACGTAGGGCAGCGGCCGGGCCGGCCGGGTGCCCGATTCCTGCGCGGGCAGGACCTGCGAGGCCGGCGGTGCCGGGTTCGTGTTGAGGGGGCCGGACGTCGGCACCGGGGTCGGCAGGTTCGGATAGCCCACCACGGCCGTCGCCAGGTCCAGGGTCGCGGTCAGGTCCCCGCACACAGCCCGCCGCCACGGGGAGATGTTCGGTTCGGCGATGCCGCTCCACTTCTCCAGGAACTGGAGCACGGAGGTGTGATCGAACACCTGGGAGCACACGTTCCCGCCCCGGCTCCACGGCGACACCACGATCATGGGAACCCGGATGCCGAGTCCGATCGGAGCGTTGTCGTCGTCGGCGATCTCGTCCCCGATCGGCGCCGTGGACTTCCCATCGCTGCCGTCGCCCACCAGCGGGGGGACCGGCGGCGGGATGTGGTCGAAGAACCCGTCGTTCTCGTCGTAGTTGATGAAGACGACGGTCTTGTTCCACACCGTCGGGTTGGAGGCGACGGCGTCGAGCAACGTCTTGGTGAACTCGGCCCCCTGGTTGGGACCCCAGACGGGGTGCTCGGACTTCCTCTCCGGGGCGACGATCCACGAGACCGCGGGCAACCGGTCCGCCGCGACGTCGGCGGCGAACGCGGGCAGGACCTGGTCGGGGCGCTCGCGCCGCAGCGCCCGGTCGTAGAGGACGCGTTCCGTTGCGCTGAGGGTGTTCACGCCGGCTGCCAGGTCGGCCAGCATGGTGGCCTGTTTCGTCGCGGAGGCGGCGCGCAGCGCGTCGTAGAATGCCTCGACCTTGGAGTATCCCGTCCTGGACAGCGCCTTCTTCGCGACGTCCACGAAGGTCTTGAAGTACTCGATCGGGTTGTCCGTGTAGTTGTCCCACTCCTGGTACACCCGCCACGACTTCCCCGCGGCCTGCAACCGCTCCGGGTAGGTGGTCCACGTGTACCCGGTGTGGTTGGCGTTGCCGTAGGGGGCGTTGCCGGTGGCCCGGACGGTCGTGCTGCCGGGCTCGTAGCCGACCTTCCCCGTCCACAGGAACGTGCGGTTCGGATTCGTCGCGCCCATCTCCGAGGAGTGGTAGGCGTCGCAGATGGTGAACGCGTCCGCCAGGGCGTAGTAGAAAGGCAGCGCCGCGCGGCTGTGCGTGGCCATGGTGCGCTTGCCCTTCTGCGCGATCCACGCGTCGTAGCGGCCCTTGTTCCACGCGTCGTGCCCGGTGTACCAGTCGTGCGCGGTGCCCTGCATGAACTGGTCGCTCACCGGGTACGGCAGCACGTAGCCCGAGCCGTCGGGCTGGTGGAACACCGAGCGGCCGGTGGGCAGGGTGATCGCGGTCGGGTCGCCGAAACCGCGTACCCCGCGCAGCGAACCGTAGTAGTGGTCGAAGGACCGGTTCTCCTGGGTCAGGATCACCACGTGCTGAATGACCTCCAGACCCCCGGTGGGGGCGGCCATGGCCATGGCCCGCTGGACGCTCTCGGGCAGCATCGCGAACGCGGCGGCGGCTCCGGCCGTGGCCGCTCCGGCGCGCAGGAAGGTACGCCTCTCCATCGGTACTCCTCAACTCACTCTGTCGGGCTGGTCAGGAATGACGGCGCCGTTGTCGTCCAGTACGGGGCCCGGGACGCCGAGAGTGTCGACGTAGCCGGTGGTGGAGCAGGGATACGCGGTCGGGCGGGCCAGCTTCGGCTCGATGAACATCGGATTGACGATCCAGCGCCCGTCGGCGTCCGCGTACGCCCGGCACATCAGCTCGGCCTTGTTCCGGTTGACCACCAGGCGCAGGGCGGTCGCGTCCCGCACGAAGGTGACGTCGGTGTCGGAGTCGCCGGCCGCGAACACGTGGCTGTTCCGGTACTTCTGGAAGGCGCGCGGCCCGCGCACCCCGTGGATCTCCTGGTTGACGAAGCACCGCTTGCCATCGATGTAAGTGATGACATTCCTGGCGCCGCCACAGCTTCCGAGCTGGTACGTGAGCCTGCCGTGCCGGGTCTCGCCCCGGATCCCGATCACGTTGCCCGGGTTGATTCCGACGCCCCGCGCCCACACCTCGACCACCGGCTGCGGCGACGCGGACACGATCCACACGTCGAACCCGGCGCGCCGCATGACCGTGATCAGGTCCCGCTGCTGGTCGTAGTACCGGACCCACCCGGTGACCTGGTGCGTCCCGACCGTCTGGGTGGCGCCGACGGCCGCGCCCAGGTTCTCGTCCCGGGCGGCGGCGGCGAACCCTCTGACCTCCCTTTCGGTGTACCCGGCGAGCAGCTGCGCCGCCCACGCGTACGACGGCTCCATCCGCCGGTGGTCGTACCCGTCGAAGGCCGTGGTTCCCGTGCTCGTCCTCCCGCTGCCGTAGACCGCGAGAATCTCGTCGGCGCAGGCGGTGTCCGCGCTGGTCCTCAGCGGCGTCCCGACGGCACCCGCACCACATGCCCCTCGGAGTGCCGCGACGGCGCCTACCGTCAGGAATGGACTAGTGCGGCTCCAATCACCCGGCTGGCGAACCTTGTCGTGCCGGAGCATCCAATAGGTCATGGCGTCCCCGACGTCGTTCTTCACGACCGTGTTGTCCCAGTCGAACAGGGCGACGGGACGCCCGCCCCGACCGCACCGGCCGTAGGTGTCGACGAGGTCCTGGAGCCGGGCCCGGTTCGCCCCGTACCAGGCCAGGGTGGGGTCGAGGGTCGGGCAGTTCCGCCGGGGCCCCTCGGTGCCGGAGGGCTCGGCGGACGCCCCGGGGGCGAGCAGGCCCACCCCGGTGACAGCGGCCAACGCCAGGGCGACGAGCCAACGAGAAGCCTTCAATGGGCCACCTCCATACCAATTAGGTGAGCCCTTTCTAGCAGCGCCGAGGCCCCCAGGACAAGACGTATGCCCATCAGTGAATATTCACGTTACTGCTCTGTCGAAGCTTGAAAACGACAGCTTCTTGCAGGATTGCCGAAACGATTCACGGACAGAACCATTCGAACCGGACTCAATTCAACAACCGACCCGACGGGTACTCCGCGAGCCCCGCCAGCCCTTCGCCAGCTCACGGTCGGGGCACCCTCGACGGGGCAGCGGCCACCGCTCCGACGCGATAGATTGATGCGATTGTCAGCCCATTGATGGAGGCCTGTCGCACATGGGTATGTTGCAGCCGTGGCACATCGCAGTCGTCCTGTTCGGCCTCGTGGTGTGCCTCGCGGTCGTCGCCATCGCGTTCGCGGCCGGCCGCCTGTCCGGCAAGAGGAAGTAACCGCACCGTCGTCCCTCTCGGCGGCCACGGTCACGGGACTTCGGCGTGGCTGACCCGGAGCTACCCTCGGCCGATGCCAACAGTCGCCCTCCCCGACGTCACCCTGCACTACACAGAGGTCGGTGACCCGACGGCGCCGCCCGTGGTGCTCCTGCACGGCACGCCCGCCAACTCCACCCGCTGGACCGACATCGCCGCCGCCCTCGCCGACGGCTACCGGGTCATCGCCGTCGACCAGCGGGGCCACGGCCGCAGCGGCCACACCCCGACCTACTCGTTCGAGTCCTACCGCCGGGACGTCCTCGACTTCGCCGACGCCCTCGGCCTCGACCGGTTCGCCCTGGTGGGCCACTCGATGGGTGGCACCGTCGCGTGCCTGTTCGCCGAGCACCACTCCGACCGGCTGACGGCGCTGGTCCTGGTGGACTCGCCGCCGCCCCGGGAACCCGGCGACTGGGACCCGGGGCCACGCCCGACCGGCGACCTGGACTACGACTGGAACGTGCTGCCGGCCATCTTCGCCCAGCTCAACAAGCCCGACCCGGCGTGGTGGGCGGAGCTCCCCCGGATCGCGGTACCGACGCTGCTGGTCAGCGGGGGCTCCACGAGTCCGGTACCCCCGGAATGGAATGTCGATCTGGTCTCGCTGGTGCCCGGGGCGCGGCTGGTGACCATCGAGGGCGCGGGCCACCAGGTCCACACGAACCGCCCCACGGAGTTCCTGGCCGCCGTCCGCCCGTTCCTCGACAGCACCGCGCGCTGACGCCGGGGACTCAGCAGCTCCAGAGAAGTCCGACGGGCTCGACGGGTACGGCGCCGGCGGTCAGCTCGGCCAGCCCGAACGTACTTCCGTGGTCCCGTCGGGCCATCGATCTCCTTGACCGGGCGAAATTGTCAGGACTACCCTGACAACACGTCAGGGTTATCCTGACGCCATGCCATCGAAGAGGAGAAAGCCCATGCTCTCCACCGCGGCCCCCGCCCTCCCGCGCTGCTCGTTCTGCGGCAAACACGAGAACGAGATCGCCACCCTCATCGCCGGCCCCGGCGTCTACATCTGCGACGAATGCGTCCAGCTCTGCGACCTGCTGGTCGCCGGCCAGCCCACCCCCACGTTCCCGAAGCTCGACGACAAGACCGACGAGGAGCTCCTCGCGGACTTGGCCCGACTGGACGCCTCGCGCGACCAGGTCGACGTCGCCGTCCACGACCGGGCGCGCCGGCTGCGGGGCAGGTCGGTGACGTGGACCCGGATCGGGGAGGCGCTCGGGGTGAGCCGGCAGTCGGCGTGGGAGCGGTTCTCGGGCGAGGAGTAAGGCCCGCGTGCGGCCGACGCTCGGATCGCGCCGTGCTGCACCTGACCTCCGGCTCGCTTCCGAGGTGATGCACGGAGGAGCCCTGTGCGGCGGCCCCGACATTGCGGCGCCGCTGTCCACAATGGTCGCCGCTGCGGGCTACTTCCACGGACGGCGGGGCTCGACTGTCGCGGGTAGGATCCCGGGGATCCCCACCGACTCCGCAGAGGTTCACCATGACGTTTCCCGACCCGAACGCCCAGCACGTGTCGATGCAGCCCACGGACACCACCGTGGTCTGGTCCGGCCAGAGCGAGGACCTGACCAACCTGGCCACGGGCGGCCGGCTCTCCACGGCGGCGTACAAGCTCACCCGCGACGGCCTGCACTTCGAGGCGGGCGTGCTGTCCCGGACGGCCGAGGTCATTCCCCTGTGGGCGGTACTCGACGTGGACCTGCGGCAGTCCCTCACCCAGCGGGCGCGGAGCGTCGCCGACCTCGTGGTGCGCCTCGACCCGAAGGGCTACAAGTACGGGCAGACCCTCGTGGTGCTGCGTTCCATCCGGGGCGCCGAGCAGGTCCGCACGACGATCATCCAGCAGGCCAACACGGCGCGGGCGACGGCGCACCAGTTCCACCACCAGCTGGAGATCCAGCGCCGGCAGGCGGGGGCTTCGCAGGTGAACGTGGGGGTCATGCCCCAGGGTGTTCCCCAGGGAACCGCACCGCAGGGGGTCGTGCCGCAGGGGCTGGGCGCGCCCGCACCGGCCGCGTTGGCTGCCGCGCCCGGCGACGATCTGCTGACCAGGCTGGAGCGGCTGGCGGCTCTGCACTCCTCCGGGGCACTCACGGCGGAGGAGTTCACGGCCGCGAAGGCCAAGCTACTGAGCTAGGCGGTCGGGCCTCGCGGCGGTCTGGCTCTGTTGTGGGAAGGCTCCACGGCGGCGGTTCGGCCGCCCACGGCTAGTACCCGTCGAAGGGGTTTGTGTCGGGGGTCGATCCAGTTGGCGAATCCGGGGTCAGCCAGGTCGAGGCTGGACAGCACCACGCCCAGCGACACGATCATCAGCACCACGGCTGGCCGGGTGCGCTGATTGTCCCCCATGGACAGAAACCTTCCGGTCGGGCGGGGCACCCGGTTGGCACCCCACCCCGGTGCAGACCGGCCCGGTACCGGAAAGGAATCGGTGGCTGACTACGCGACGCAGAACTCGTTGCGCTCCGGGTCCGCCATCGTCACCCCGTAGTGGCCGTCGCTGTCGGACCTGCTCAGGACGGTCGCGCCGAGCTGGGACAGGCGCGCCACCTCGGCGTCGACCCTCTGCCGGCGCTCCGCCACCGGGACCGACCGGCCGCCGCTGACCAGCACGTCGAAGTGCAGCCGGTTCTTGAGGGTCTTGAGCTCCGGGACGATTTGGAACCAGATGGCCGGCCCGGCGCCGGTGGGGTCGACGAGCCGGTCGACGCAGTCACTGTCGCCGAGCTCCTCGGCCGGCACGCCCACGCTCAGGTAGAAATCCCGCCAGGTGGCGTGCCCTGCGGGCGGATCCGCCGCCCGGTAGCCCAGCGTGGCCGCCCAGAACGGGACCAGCAGGTCGGGCTCGGCGCAGTCGATGGTGATCTGGAAGGTCATGGCACCGATCCTGCCCGGAGGGTCCGACAGTTTCAGGGTGTGACGGCGGCCTGGGTTCCTGAACTTTACGCGCAAGTAGGTTTATCCCTGACGATCCTGTCGGAGGTCAGCCGGCGAGGGCGTAGCTGAGGCGTTCGAGTTGGCTGGTGCGGGTGTGTTCGGGTGTTCGTCCTGACCAGTGGACGTTGAGGCGGATCAGGTTGAGCGCAGCGGCTTCCAGTCGATCCGGGCCCGCACCGCCTCCGCCGCCTGCCGGTCAGATTCGCCGCGAACTGCAACACCGTCACCAGCGCCAACTGCCCCGGAGATAAGCCCGGCCGGCCCCGGACCGCGAACGCGCCAGCGAACCGCTCGTCGCAGAACAGCTCCCCGAGCTCGTCGCGGACCCGCATCGCGAGGGTCGGCCGGACGAACGCCGCCCGCGCCACCCTCTCCGTCAACTCCGGGACCACGGGCAACCTGCGCGGACTCAACGACACCAGCAACCTCCCGCTCGCCGGACACAACGAGGGCGACCAGCAGAAGCGGTCACCTCCATGCGTCAACGACGATCACCATCCAAGGGTGTCGAATTCGCCAACAGGATCGGGGTCGCGTGCACAATCGGCGCGTACGGCGTGCGGCCCTACCGTTCCCCAACCGCTCCCGTTGAGCCCCCAGGACCGCCGATCCTCCGGCCGAACGTCGGGACCTGTCGCTCGCCGACCAGACCGCCTCCGCAGGCCACCCGTGTCGCTACGGGGACACCCGGCTCCCCGAGAGCTGAATGACCACGTCACCGGTGGCCGGGTCAAGGAGAGTCTCGACGCAGGCCTCCCGCCTGTCGACAAAGGAGTTCGGCCGACAGGCGGCCCCGTTGCCGTCGAGCCGCCACTCGTGCTTCTCCTTGAGATGCTCACGGACCTGGTCGAGAACCTGGACCGGCGACGCCCCGGATGTGCTCCGCACGGTGATCCGCCACGTACAGACCCCCGATCCGCAGTTCCCCGAGCCTGTCTCGCCCTTCTGGCCGCTGAGACCGGCGGGCAGGGGCAGCGCCTCATCCTCGTGCGGGAGGAAGGGTTCGGACCGCTCGGCGTAGAGCATCAGGGAGCAGCAGCCCACGACGACCACGGTGACCGCGGCGATCCATCCGACCCTGATGCGCATGCGGCCACATCCTGCCAGCCGGCACCGGGGAATTCAGCCCCGGAAGTTCCGTACCCGGAGCATCCCGTGCGGCCAGGCTGACCTACACGTCGAATTGGCTGGGCCGGTCACCAGCGCCCGGTAGCGACGGGATGAAGGAGCCGCGCGAATGTGATGGGTGGTGGCTGAGTAGGCCTCGTACCCGATGAATGATTGTTGATCAGAATACGAAAAAGGCCTTCCAGGTTTCCCTGGAAGACCATTTTCCGTTTGGTAGCGGGGACAGGATTTGAACCTGTGACCTCTGGGTTATGAGCCCAGCGAGCTACCGAGCTGCTCCACCCCGCGCCGCTTCAGCGATTCTTTCGCGTTCCGTTCCTCGCTGACTTGAGTAACAGTAGCCCATGGGGTGTGGATCAACAAATCGGCCCCTCCCCGCCCAGGAACAGGCGGGAAGGGGCCACCATCATCGGGCCGCGGGCGTCTTCTTCTGCGCCTCTTCGAACTCCTTGATCGCGGTGTCCAGGTTCTTCAGGGCCTTGCCGTAGGCCTCGAAGTCCCCGGAGGCCTGGGTGCGCCGGACCTCGTCGATGGCGGCCTGCATCTTGGCCACCGCCGCCGCCAGGTCACCCGAGGGGGGCACCGGGGTGGGGGTCGGGGTCGGCGTACCCGTCGTGGGTGGTGTGGTCGTCGGTGGCGTCGTGGGGCGGCCGGCCGCGGCCTGGCGGACGATCTGGTCGAGCGCCGCCTCCAGGGTGTCGCCGTAGCCGACGTAGTCGCCCTGGCCGTAGGTGACCAGGACCTTCTTCGCCTGTGGGTAGTTGGTGCCGCCGGTGCCGCCCTGGATGTAGAGCGGTTCGACGTAGAGCAGGCCGCCGCCGATCGGCAGGGTGAGCAGGTTGCCCTTGATGAGCTTCGACGGGGGCGTGTTGAACAGGGCGATGTCCCGGTTCACCTCGGGGCTGCTCAGGAGCTTCTGCTGGGCCAGGCCGGGGCCGAGGAGGCCCTGGACGCTGCCGAGGTCGAGCAGGTCGATCTTCGGGGTGCCGTCGGCCGTGTAGGAGGCGGACATCATCGACGCCAGGTTGGGCCGGTTGCGCGGCGTCATCGAGGCGGTCAGTTGGAAGGTCTGCTTGTCCTGGCCGGGGAACTGGGTGAGCAGGTAGTACGCCGGCTGGGGGGACTTGGCGTCGTGGGTCGGGTCGTCCGGGACCTGCCAGAAGTCGTCGCCGGAGAAGTACTGCTTCGGGTCGCTGACGTGGAACTTGGTCAGCAGGTCGCGCTGGACCTTGAACAGGTCCTCGGGGTAGCGCAGGTGGTCCATCAGCTCCGGGGAGATGGCGGACTTGGGCTTGACCACGTCGCCGCCGAACGCCTTGTTCCAGGCCTTCAGGATCGGGTCCTTCTCGTCCCACGCGTACAGGCTGACCGTGCCGTCGTACGCGTCGACGGTGGCCTTCACCGAGTTGCGCATGTAGTTGACGTCCTGGCGGGCCTGCGCGACGGTGCCGGCCCCGGTCTGGGCGTCGCGGGCCGCGTCGCGGAGGTTGACCTTCTGCGAGTACGGCACGGTGGAGGAGGTCGTGTAGCCGTCGACGATCCAGACGATCCGGCCGCTGACGACCGCCGGGTACGGGTCGCCGTCGACTGTGAGGAACGGCGCGGCCTTCTCGACCCGGTCGCGCGGGTTGCGCACGTACAGCACCTTGGAGTTGTCGTTCAGGGCGCTGGAGAGCAGGAAGTTCGCCTCGCGGTACTTGAGGGCGAACAGCGTCTTGCGCAGCAGGTTGTCGACCTTCACGCCACCGGCGCCGGCGTAGGTGAAGTTGGTCTGCTGCTCGCCGGCGGTCGGCCGGTCGAACTCGATGTCCTTGCCGCCGGTCTCCTTGCCGACGATCGAGTAGTCGCTCATCAGCTCGCCGTAGTACACCCGGGGCTGCTCGGTCGGGATCTTGTCGCCCCGGTCGGCGCACTCGCTGCTCTGGGAGTTCTTCCCGTCGTCGAGGAAGCCGGAGGAGAAGTACGGCTGGCCGCCGCAGACCACCTTGTTGGCGGGCGCGCCCACGAAGCCGTACCCGTGGGTGAAGACGGTGTGCCGGTTCTGCCAGTTGGTCTGGTTGTCGCGCAGGTTCGCCGGGTTGATCTCGCGCACGCCGACGACGTAGTCCTGGGTCTTGCCGTCGACGGTGTACCGGTCGATGTCGAGCTTCGCCCCGAAGTCGTAGAACCCGCGGACCTGCTGGAGCTGGGTGTACGTCTCGGAGACCACCGCCGGGTCGAGCAGCCGGACGTTGGTGATGCTGGGGTCCTTGGTCAGGTCAGCCGGTGGGGTGATCGAGGTGATCGGATACTGCTTGCGTTCCACCTTGTCGAGCCCGTAGCCGTACCGGGTGGAGTCGATGGCCCGTTTGATGTAGTCGGCCTCCTTCTCCCGGCTGTTCGGCTTGACCTCGATGGCCTGCACGGCCGCCGGGTAGATGCCGCCGACCGCGACGGCCGCGAGCCCGAGCAGCGCGAGCGCGGCGCCCGGCCAGACCAGGTTGCGCATGACGGCGTTGGAGAAGACCAGGATCGCGATGGCCACGACGATGGAGATCCAGGCCAGGATCTCCTTGGCGGGCAACAGCGCGTTGATGTCGGTGTACCCGGCGCCGGCCACGTCGGTGCTCTGGTTCTGTCCGAGCAGCATGCCGCGCCGGTCCAGCCAGTAGGCGACGGCCTTGAGGAGCACGAACACGGCCACCAGGGCGGTGAGGTGCGCGCGGGCGGCGGCGGACATCCGGTCGCCGGCGCCCTCCAGCCGGACCGCGCCGTAGAGGTAGTGCAGGGCGAGCGCGCCGAGGAGGCACAGCACCGTGGTGGTGAAGGCGACACCCAGGAGATAGCGCCAGAAGGGGTACTCGAAGACGTAGAAGCCGAGGTCCACCTTGAACTGGGGGTCCACGACGTCGAACTTGCCGCCGTTGCGGAACAGCAGCCACTGCTGCCAGTGGCCCTGGGCCGACAGGCCGGTGAGCACGCCGAGCAGGACGGCCGTGCCGCCGAGCACCCAGCGGATCCGGGGGGTGATCGCCATCCGGTACCGGTCGAGGGCGCGTTGCGCGGGTGAACCCGACGGCAGCAGCGGCCGGAGCCGGAAGGCGAGGAACAGGTTGCCGGCCACGAGGGCGGCGACCGCGGCCCCGAACGCCACGAACATCAGGATCCGGGTGGTCAGCACCTCGCGGAACACGCCGGTGTACTTGACCTCGGCGAACCACAGCCAGTCCGTGTACGCGTCGACCGCCCAACTCAGGACCGTCATCAGCACCAGCAGCACCGCGAGGGTGCCCATCACGCGTCGGCCACGCCGGCTGACCCTCGGTATCGGAGTACGCATCGCCACAGCTGGTTCTCCCAAGTCTCGTGAGCTTGGGGACCAGACTACGGGCTACTTACGGCCGGTGCCCTCGCACAGGACCGGCTCGCGGTGTTCGCGGATCGCGGTGAGGGCGGCCAGGGCGTCGTCGAGCGTCTTCACCTTGGCCAGGGGCAGGCCCGGAACGGCGTTCTTGACGGCCTCCGCGCAGTTGTCCGCGGGGGTGAGGAAGAACTTCGCGCCGTCCCGCTTCGCGCCGACGAGCTTCTGCGCGATGCCGCCGATCGGGCCGACGTTGCCGTTGTCGTCCATGGTTCCGGTGCCGGCGATGATGATGCCGCCGGTCAGGTCGGTGGCGTCCAGCTTGGCGAGGATGCCGAGGGTGAACATCAGGCCGGCGGACGGGCCGCCGATGTCGCCGAGCTTCACGTCGATCTTGAACGGGTGCGGCTGGATCGGCTCCAGGCTGACGCCGATCGCCGGGTCGCCCTTCTCGTTGGCCGCCGACGCGATCGGCACACTGCCCTTGACCCCGTCGCGGGTGTACTCGAAGACGAAGGTCGTCCCGACCGGCTTGGCCTTGATGAGATTGGCGATATCCGGTACGCCGGAAATGGCCGTTCCGTCGACCGCGGTCACGATGTCGCCCGGCTTGAGTCTGCCGTCGGCGGGCTTGCCGGCCGTGACCTCCTTGATGGAGATCTTCACCTCGTAGCCGAGCTTGCGGAGCGCGGCGGTCTCGGCGCTGGACTGCGAGCGCTGGAACTGCTGGGCGTTCTCGTTGTCGACCTGCTTCTGGCTCTTGTCGGGCGGGTAGACCAGCTCCCGGGGCACGACGGCCGTGTCGGTGTCGAACCAGAAGTAGACGGCCTCCATCAGGCTGATCTCGGGGCTCACCGAGACCGTGACCAGCCGGAGCTGCCCCTTGGGCTGGTAGGAGTCCCGCCCCTCGATCGTGATGATCGTCGCGTCCTTGTACTGGCCGAGGGTGTTCACGGTGGGGCCGGGGCCCAGCGCGACGTACGGCACCTTCACCCAGAGCAGGGCACCGGTGAGGATGCCCACCAGCACGATGCCGATCAGTACGGTCACTCCCCGACGCCTCATGGTACGAGAGCGTATCGCGTACCTTTGAAAGCGTGATCGGGACGGAGAGCAACTATGAGCGATAACCCTCCGTTCGGCTTCGGACTGCCCGGTGGTGGCATGCCCGACCCGAACGATCCTCAGATGCGCCAGATCATGGCCCAGCTGCAGCAGATCCTCAGCGCCCAGCCCGGCGCCGGCCCGGTGAACTGGGACCTGGCCCGCCAGCTGGCCGTGCAGGAACTCGGCGAGGACCCCCAGCCCACCCAGGCCCAGAAGGACGCGGTCGCGGAGTCGCTGCGGCTCGCCGACCACTGGCTGGACCCGGAGTCGGCCATGCCGTCCGGTTCGTCCAGCGCGGTGGCGTGGAGCCGCAACGAGTGGCTGTACAACACGCTCGACGTGTGGAAGCCGCTGTGCGACCCGCTGGCGGCCCGGATGGTGTCCGCGCTCGGGGACCTGATCCCCGAGGAGCTGCGCGGCCAGCTCGGCCCGATGAGCGCGATGATCGGTTCGCTGGGCGGGGCCATGTTCGGCCAGCAGCTCGGCGCCGCGCTGGCCAAGCTCGCCGCCGAGGTGCTCTCCGCCGGGGACATCGGGCTGCCGCTCGGCCCGGCCGGGGTCGCGGCCCTGGTGCCGGCCAACATCGACGCCTACGCGGACGGCATGGACGTCAGCGGCGACGAGATCCGGTTGTACGTGGCGCTCCGCGAGGCCGCCCACCAGCGCCTCTTCGGCCACGTGCCCTGGCTGCGGTCCCACGTGCTGTCCGCCGTCGAGGCGTACGCGCGGGGCATCTCCATCGACCGCGACGCCGTGGAGGACGTCGTCGGCCGGATCGACCCGACGAACCCGGAGTCGATGCAGGAGGTGTCGTTCGAGGGGATGTTCTCCTCCGCCGACGACAACCCCGAGCAGCAGGCAGCCCTGCGCCGCCTGGAGACGATCCTGGCCCTGATCGAGGGCTGGGTGTGCCACGTGGTGGACAGGGCCTGCGCGGGCCGGCTGCCGGACGCCGACCGGCTGGGCGAGGCGTTCCGGCGCCGTCGCGCGGCGGGTGGGCCCGCCGAGCAGACGTTCGCGACCCTGGTCGGGTTGCAGCTGCGGCCCCGGCGGCTGCGGGAGGCCGCCGCGCTGTGGGCGGCCGTGGGCGAGGTGCGCGGGGTCGAGGGCCGCGACAGTGTCTGGGAGCACCCGGACCTGCTGCCCACCGACGAGGACTTCACCGACCCGACGGCCTTCGCGAACCGGACACTCGGCGACTTCACCGACATCAGTGACCTGTTCACGGAGGAACCCCCGAAGAGCGACGACTAGACGGGTACGAGGTTCCGCGCACCGGAGGCCCTCCCGGCCGAGCCCGGCAGCCCGGGCCGCCCGGGTCCGGGTGGCGACCGGGTCGGGCCTCGAAGCCCGGGCCGGTCGGGCGCGGCTGACGGGCCGCTCGGGCCTCGAAGGCCGGGCGACTCGGACCCGGCCGGCGACCCGGCCGGACCTAGGACAGCAGCGCGCGGGTCGCGTCCCAGCCTTCGAGGGCCTCGTCGAGCCGCCCGAACCCGGCGGGCGAGTCCAACCGGTGCCACGGGGTGGTCACAGCCGCCTCGGGGGGCGGCTCCGAGGACCAGTCCAGGTCGGGGACGCCCCCGGCGAGCCGGGCCGCGATGCCGTACAGGCCGCCGCCGACCGCCGGGGCGACCGCCAGGTCCCTGCTGCTCAGCGGCCTCAGCAGCTTGCCGACGAGCATGGCCGGCAGGTCGGGCACGTCGGGGGCGAGGACCGCGGCGAGGTCGTAGCCGTCGCCGGCCGCCGCGGCGAGGGCCTGGAGCGGGCTGGTCGCCGGGTACACCTTCATGGTCGGCCAGCGCACGGCCTCGACCAGGTCGACGGCGTCCGGCGGCGCGGCCACGGCGGCGTCGGTCTCGGCCAGGCCGGCCACCAGGTCGACCATGTCCTCGGCGAGCGCGGCCCGCCACTTGCCGGGGTCGACGCCGGGCGGGGCCCAGGCGGGCGGGGTGAGCAGGACGATCACGCAGCGGGTGGTCACGTCTCATCTTCGGTCAGGTCGAGTCCGGCGGCCGCCGCGACCCCTTCGAGATAGCCCTGGGCGCGCTCGGCCTTCGGATACCGGCCGACGAGCGCCCAGAACGCGGGCCCGTGCCCGGAGACCATCAGGTGGCTGAGTTCGTGCAGCAGGACGTAGTCGATGACCCACTCGGGCATGCCGCGCAGCCGGTCGGACAGTCGGATGCTGCGCTCGGCCGGGGTGCACGAGCCCCAGCGGGTGTTCTGGTTACCGACCCAGCGCACGGTCTCCGGCGGGTTCTTCAGCTCGGGGAGGAACCGCCGGGCGAGGTGCAGGGCCCGCTCGTACAGGTCGGTGTCGCTGCGGCGGCGGCGCTGGCCCCGGGCGGCGATCCGGTCGAGCATCCGGTCGACCCACTCGCGCTCCTCGGCGCGGCTGAACTGGTTGGGGATGAGCACCACAACCCGGTCGCCGTCCTGGTAGGCGGACACCGTACGTCGGCGGCGATCACTGCGCCGTACCTCGACGTCTGGCCTCTGGGGTGCCACTAGGGCACGCTAACCGGTCCCGGGCCGGTCTCCAAGCCCTTCACGGTGAAATTGTCAAGTCGGCCCTCAACAGATGCATTCTGAGCGCCATAAAGTGTCATACTTCAGACATACTCGGCGTGTTGCGGGTCAACCGGGCCGGCAGATGCCCCCCATCAGGGCAGACTCACGGGGTCGACTTCCTCACAGTGTCGACGTGGCGCTGACGCTTCACCCGTTCGGGGTGGGTACTGTCCGCCGAACCGGTGGTCGCGACCCGCGGCCGGGATGAGCATCAAGGAGGGGTCGCCGTGGCTCAGTACAACGGCTACTGCGTGAAGTGCAAGGAGAAGCGGGACTTCGACGGCACCGTCGAGGTTTCGAAGACCGGGATGAACATGGCGAAGGGCACCTGTCCGGTGTGCGGAACCAAGATGAACCGCATCCTGGGCAAGGCCCCCGCGGCCTAAGGCACTGGAGGGGCGGCCTGACCGGCCGCCCCTTGGTCCGCAACCGGACACCCGCACCGAAAAAGCTGTGGATAACCCGGGTTTCCCTGTGGATAACCCGGTGGACAGGCGCGCCCCTGTGGACAACCGGGCGGCCCGCCGCACGACCCCGGTCAGCCTGAAGGGCATGCGACCACTCCTCGCCCTCCGCCGGCTCCGGCGCGACCTGGGCAGCGTCCAACTCGGCGTCGACCCCGCGCACGCGGTGCTCCTCGACCTCGGCGACCCCCGGCTGACCCGGCTCCTCGACCTGCTCGACGGCACCCGGACCCGGACCCAACTGGCGCTCGCGGCGAAACGCCTCGGCCTGCCCGGGGACGCGCTGCCCGCCCTCCTCGACACCCTCACCTCCGCCGGCCTGCTCCGGGACGGCCTGCTGCCCGCCGGGCTCCCCGAACGGGCCCGCGCCGGCCTGCTGACCGAGGCCCGGGCGCTCGCGGTGCGCACGGACCCCGCCGACGTCCTGCGCCGGCGCTGGGCGGCCACGGTGGCGGTGGTGGGCGAGGACCGCCTCGGCGTACCCCTCGCGTCGGCTCTGGCCTGTTCCGGGGTCGGCACGGTCCGCACCGGCCTGACCGGCCTGGCGGAGCGCTCCGACGCCCTGCCCGGCGGCCTGACGCCCGGACACAGCGGCCGGAGCCGCGCCCTGGCCGCCGCCGACGCGATCCGCCGCGCGGCGCCGCACGCCCGGATCGGCCCCGGCGCCCCCAGCCTCGTGATCCACGTCGGCCACCTGGACCGCCCGGCCCGGCTGGTCGCCCTCGGCCACGCCCGGCAGCGCACCCCGCACCTGATCGTCACCGTCCGTGACGGTCACATCGCGGTCGGCCCGCTGATCCGGCCGGGACACACCGCCTGCCTGGGCTGCCTGGACGGCTACCGCACCGCCCGCGACCCGCGCTGGCCGCTCCTCGCCGCCCAGCTCGCCACCGGCCCGGCCCGCGCGGAGCCCTGCGAGGCCGGCCTGGCCCTGCTCGCGGTCGGTCACGCGACCGTCCAGGCCCTCGCCCAGCTCGACGGCGGGGACCCCGAGACCCTCGACACCACGGTCGAATGGGCCCCGGACGGGACCTCCCGACGGCAGCACTGGCGGCGCGATCCGGACTGCGACTGTTCCCGACGGTGGCCCGGGCGGCAGAACGCCTCCCGAGCGGGGACAATGGGCGGGTGACCGACATCCCGCGCCGCGCACTCTCCCGCACCGCGAAACTCGCCTCGCTGCCCCTCGGCTTCGCCGGGCGGGCCGCCCTCGGCTTCGGCAAGCGGGTGACCGGTATTGCCTCCGAGGTCATCAGCGAAGAGATCCAGCAGCGCACCGCCGAGCAGCTGTTCAGTGTGTTGGGGCAGCTCAAGGGCGGGGCGATGAAGCTCGGCCAGGCCCTGAGCGTGTTCGAGGCGGCCCTGCCCGAGGCCCTCGCCGGGCCGTACCGGGAGGCGCTCACCAAGCTCCAGGAGGCCGCCCCACCGCTGCCGGCCGCCACGGTCCACAAGGTGCTGGCCAAGGAGCTCGGCGCGGACTGGCGCACCCGGTTCCAGGAGTTCGACGACACGCCGACCGCCGCCGCGAGCATCGGACAGGTGCACCGCGCCGTGTGGAGCGACGGCCGGGACGTGGCCGTCAAGGTGCAGTACCCCGGCGCGGGCGACGCCCTGGTCGCCGACCTCAACCAGCTCGCCCGGTTCTCCGCCCTGTTCCGCATCCTCCAACCGGGCCTCGACGTGAAGCCCCTGGTCACGGAGTTGCGCGAGCGGGTCGTCGAGGAGCTCGACTATGAGCTGGAGGCGAGCTACCAGAAGACGTTCGCCGACGCGTACCGGGACGACCCGGAGATCTACGTGCCCGAGGTCGTCGCCGCCGGGCCCCGCGTGATCGTCACCGAATGGATGGCGGGCACCCCGCTGTCGAAGATCATTTCGGGGGGTACGCCGGAGCAGCGCGACCTCGCCGGCCTGCGCATGTCCACCCTGCACTTCTCCGGCCCCACCCGCGCCGGCCTCCTGCACGCCGACCCGCACCCGGGCAACTTCCGCCTCCTCGACGACGGCCGGCTCGGCGTCCTGGACTTCGGCGCCTGCGCCCGGCTCCCCGAGGGCCACCCCGAACCGCTCGGCCGGCTCACCCGGCTCGCGCTGGCCGGCGACGCCGACGCGGTGCTGGCCGGGCTGCGCGGCGAGGGGTTCGTCAAGCCCAACGTCGACGTCGACGCGGAGGCCGTCCTGGAGTACGTGCTGCCGATGCTCGCGCCGATCGCCGAGGACGAGTTCCAGTTCTCCCGGGCATGGCTGCGCTCCGAGGCGACCCGGATCGCGAACCCGAAGTCCCCCGCGTACGCGCTGGGCAAGCAGCTCAACCTGCCCCCGTCGTACCTGCTGATCCACCGGGTCACGCTCGGCTCGATCGGGGTGCTGTGTCAGCTGGAGGCGAAGGCCCCCTACCGCTCGGTCCTCACCCGGTGGCTACCCGGTTTCGCCGACGAGTAGTGCCCTCCTCGATCGTGAGGAGGTTCGCCCGGGCGCAGAACCCGCACAGCCACAGCCTGCCCGCCGGGCCGAGCTGCAGTGCCCAGCCGTCCAGCGGCGGTTCCTCGGCCTCCCGGTCGCACAGCGCACAGTAGACGGACTCTTCCATGACCCCTCCCCCGACGACACACGGTAACCACGGCCGACGTTACGCCGCCTGAGTCCCCGTTGACGACCGCCGCACCGTAACAATCCGTGAACGCGAAGCGCCCGCCCCGGCCAGTGGCCGGAGCGGGCGCGTTGTGTACTAGGGGGTCCCCGTTCTTAGTACTGGGTCCTACTTGGCGTCGTTACGACGCGCGACCCACAGAGCGATGCGACGGGCTGCACGGGACGCCCCCTGGCGACCCGGCGCAGCCTTGGGCATTCGCGCCCGGCTCATCGCTTCGTACTGAAGATGGTTCAGCTGGTTGAATTCGAAGTTCATCGGATGTCCTTGATCTCTGAAAAGTATGGGTAGTACTCGGTGGTGCTCAGGCCGCGCGGAGCTGCGCGTCCCGGGCGAGGTCTTCCTTACGCGGACGGCCCCGGGGCCGCTTCCGCGGTACTACGGTGCCGCGCTCGAAGATCTCGCCACCCCACACGCCCCACGGCTCCTGCCGCTCCAGGGCGCCCGCGAGACACTCCACCCGAACCGGGCAGGCACCACACAGGGTCTTGGCGTTCTCCAGCTCAGCCGGCGCTTCCGCGAACCACAGGTCCGGGTTGTTGCGCCGACACGGCAGGTCGTCACGGTCGGTGTCGATGGCCCGTTCCACGGGGACCAACGCCAGGCTCATGCCCGGTTCACCTCTTCCTGTCTCGTTCCACTACGGCGCTGCCCCTGTTTGGAGCAACGAATAAGGCCGCGGATCCCGGTTATCGGGTTCCGCGGCCTCGAGGTGAGCCGTCGCCTGGTGGTTACCAGGTTTCTCTCCCTCGAGGCGGGGTCCCGCCCACGTACGCCCCCGGCCGCTTGACAGCGGACGACGGACCATCGGCCAGCACGCCAGCGATCAGCGCGGTCTGGACCTGAGCAGAGGCCATGATCGGCCCATTGCTCTTGTGCGACTTGCCCTTGCTCGACTCGACGGTCAGGTGCGGCTCGCCAGCCTGCGCCCAGACAGCGGTCTCCCGCGCCATGGCCGCGACAGCGGTCTCCCGCGCCCCAGCCGCGACAGCGGACACAGAGGTCTTGATCAACTCGGCGGTCTCGGTCGTCATGGTCTCGGTGGTCACGATCGACGCACCGGGGTTGACGAACTCGACTTCCTGGACCAGGAGGCTCTGAGCACCGCTCCGGTTGTGGGCTCTGCCGCTCGTCTCGCTGTTGCAACCCAGCGGACGGACGACGCGCACACCGACACCGAAGTCGAATCCAGCACCCTGTCGCGAGGCGAGCAGGGAGCCGCCACGGGTGTGACCGGCCAGCATCGACAGCTCCGCCGTCGTCATCTCGATGATCTCCACTGTCAACACCTCCCGACTTACTCCCGATCCGGACATGGTCACCGCAGCCAGATTCCTCTGGTGTGGTGCCTGAAGGCTATGCCTCGCGTAGCAAACGCCGCAACCTAATTTACGGTGCCGTTATCCAGGAACTTTGTGTCAGCACGCGACTACGGCTGGCTGGCGGAAACGGCACACCTCAGGGTACGCGACCGGGGCCCGGCGCGGGGCCCCGTCGAGGCCGCCGGGCGCACTCAGCCCGCCGCCCCTTCGGGCAGTACGTCGGCAACGGACTTGCCGGCCACCAGGGCCAAAACCGCCTCGCCGTACAGGTTGAGCTTGCGGGGGCCGATCCCCGCGATGGACACCAGCTGCGGCTCCCCGGACGGGAGCTGTTCGGCGATCGCGGTCAGGGTCGCGTCGGTGAACACCACGTACGCGGGGACCTTGGCCGCGCGGGCCACCTGGGCCCGCCAGTCCTGGAGGCGCTCCAGCAGCTCCTCGTCCATCTCCGAGGGGCAGGTGGCGCAGCGGCCCAGCTTGCGTTCCATCGCGTCCATCAGGGTCACGCCGCAGACCCGGCAGGACACGGAACGCACGGCCGCCCGGTCGCGCTTGCGGGGGGCGGCCGGGGCCTGGACGCCGGTCCGGGGGGTACCCGTCGGGAGGAATCTGCTCGGTCGGCGCGACTGCCGGCCACCCGCCGCCCGGGCCGCCGCCCAGGACAGCCACAGCCACTCCCGGGCCCGGGTGATGCCCACGTAGAGCAGCCGGCGCTCCTCCTCCAGGGCCTCGGGTGTCTTCGCGTACACCGTGGGCAGGGTGCCGTCGGCCAGCCCGACCAGGAACACCGCGTCCCATTCCAGGCCCTTGGCCGAGTGCAGGGAGGCCAGGGTGACGCCCTCGACGGTGGGGGCGTGCTGGGCGGCGGCGCGGCGGTCGAGCTCCTCGGTGAAGGCCGCCAGGCTCGTGTCGCCGCCCCGGTCGCCGTCACCGGAGTCGCGCTGCCCGTGGTCGACCGCCCGGTCGGCGCGCGAGGCCTGGCCCCCGCCGCCCCGGGACGCCGCGAACTCCTCCGCGAGGCCGACCAGGGCCGCCAACGCCTCCCACTTCTCCCGGGCCGCGCCGCCCGCCGGCGGGTTCTCCGACCGCCAGCCCACCGCGTCCAGCGCCTCGGCGACCGTCGGCACCAGCGGGGCGGACGGGTCCGCCGTGCGGGTCGCGACGCGCAGGGCCACCATCGCCTGGCGGATCTCGCCCCGTTCGAAGAAGCGCTCGGAGCCCTGGAGGACGTAGGGGACGGCGGCGTCGGCCAGGGCGCCCTCGTACACCTCTGATTGGGCGTTGATCCTGTAGAGCACGGCTATCTCGCTCGGCGGGGTGCCCGCGTCGATCAGGGCCGCGCACCGGGCGGCGACCGCCGCCGCCTCGGCCGGCTCGTCGGGGAAGTCGCGCACCTCGGGCTCGGGGCCGGCGGGGCGCTGGCCGACGAGTTCCAGCCGGAGCCGGGCCTCCGCGCCGCGCGCCTGGCTGATCACCGTGTTGGCCAGGGCCACGACCTGGGGCGTCGACCGGTAGTCCCGGAACAGCCGGACCACGGTCGCGTCCTTGTGCGTGCGGGGAAAGTCGACCAGGTAGCCCGAGGTGGCCCCGGTGAAGGAGTAGATCGTCTGGCTCGCGTCCCCGACCACGGTCAGGTCGTCGCGGCCCGCCAGCCACGTCTCCAGCAGCTTCTGCTGCACCGGGTTCACGTCCTGGTACTCGTCCACCACGAAATGCCGGTACTGCGAGCGGATCTGCTCCGCCACGTCCTGGTGCTCCTCCATGGCCCACACGGCCGACCGGAGCACGTCCTCGAAGTCGATCATGCCGGCGGCCCGCTTCGCCCGCTCGTACTCCGCGAACACGGCCGCGACCTGGTCCGCCGCCAACGGCAGCTCCCGACCGGCCTTCGTCGCCACCTCCGGGTAGTCCCCCGGCTCCACCAGGGAGGACTTGGCCCACTCGATCTCACTGGCGAGGTCCCGGGCCAGGGTGCGCTCGCCCCGGTGGCCGGTCTTCGCCGCCGCGAGGGTGATCAGCCGGGCCTTGGAGTCCACCAGCTCGGGCATCGCCCGGCCGTGGAAGATTCTCGGGGCGAAATACCGCAACTGCCGCAGGGCGGCGGCGTGGAAGGTGCGCGCCGACACACCCCCGGCGCCCAGCAGCCCCAGCCGGGCCCGCAACTCCGCCGCCGCCCGCGCCGTGAACGTGACCGCCAGCACCTGCTGCGGCTGCACCTGGCCCGACCGCACCCGGTGCGCGATCCGGTGGGTGATGGCCCTGGTCTTCCCCGTGCCCGCGCCTGCCAGGATGCACAACGGGCCGGCCGGGGCGGTCACCGCCGCGCGCTGCTCGTCGTCCAGTCCCGCCAGTACGTCGTCCACGGTCACCGATTCTTTCATCTTGCTCTGTCGCGTGTCGGTCGCCACAACGGAGACTGAATCCCACCGTCGGGATGTTGACCCAGATAGCGTGCGCCCTCAGGAGGTTTGAACAGATGCTGACGATGTACTCCACCACATGGTGCGGCTACTGCCGGCGACTCAAGTCGCAGTTCGACCGGGAGGGCATCACCTACCAGGTGATCGACATCGAGGAGTCGCCGAACGACGCCGAGTTCGTGATGAGCGTCAACGGCGGTAACCAGACGGTTCCGACAATTCGCTTCTCGGATGGTACGGCGATGACCAACCCGTCGATCGTCCAGGTCAAGGAGCAGCTCGCGGCCATCGCGGCCCGGTAGCTGTCCTGTCTCGCGTACGGCCCGGGAGGTTCCGACCTCCCGGGCCGGGCCGTGTCCCTTCGTAGCGCGTTGTTGCCGCCTCAGTGGCACGGCCCGGGGACGGCCGGTCGGATCTCCGCGCGTCTCGCCGTGTGGAACAGGCCGGGGAGGGTGCGGCAGGGCACCAGTTTGACCCGGGCCCAGGCCAGCGGGGTGAAGCTCTCGTACTGCTGCTCTGTGATTCGGCAGACCGACGACTCGCCGGTCAGGCAGTGGGAGTCCCTGCAGGGCGGAACGCTCAGCACGGCCCCGCCTTGTTCAGGAACCGTGCGACCTCGATGCGGGCGACGCACGGCACCATGATGGCCAAGCCGTGGTCTCTGAAGCACTGGATGCAGGTTCCCGCGTTGCTCTCGATGTGTTCCTCGATGATCTTCTCGGCTTCCGCCCGGTTCAGCACCTCGGCCACTCTCGCCATTGGTCACCCTCACCTGTCGCGACTGGTGGATGGGCGCTCCCGGCCCACTTACTCGACATCCGCCCGACTGGGGAGTGGGCGGGAATTCAGCGAACCAGAAGCGCCCTGGACACAGACCCTAAAAGCCACGAAGGCGTGGAAGCTACGAACGTGCGCAGGCTTGCACGAACTAGTCCAATGCGTCCATGGCTACTCGTGCCAGCCGGCCAGCACAGCCAGAGCCCGCGCAGTGAGACCCGAATCCTTCCGGATCTCTCGCAGGCGCTGACCGAGGGCGTTCCTCGCCTGTTGCACACTCGACATGGCCACGGCGGCCTTCCGTCAGGGCCTGTAGTCCTGGTGAGGCGTTGCCACATGCCAGACAGCCTCGAATGCCGAATCGCAGAGTTGAACGACTTCGGGGTCGGTGACGACCTCTTCTCCGGTCATGTTTCCGTCGCCGTCGAAGTGATTGAACAAAACAGTCTTCCCGTCAAACAACCAGTAGCCGTTACCCGGCAGAGCCAAGGCAGAGGCTTCGCGGCGAGGGAGCCAGCGAACGTGTTCGCCCGCCTTGATGTTGTGCCCGTTGGTCACGTCGTACTCGAACCGAATGTAGTCGCTGATCGGCTCGGACACGATCCGAGCCCGTCTGATCTCCACACCCCCGCGCGACCGTCGCAGCCAACAGGTCGAACCACGAGCGCCAGCGTTCGGCAGGGTCGAAGTGGTTTCCTGCCCGCCAGTCAGCGAAGTCGGCGTCGCGCATGTACCCGTCACGCATCTCCAGGTGTACCGCAGATCGCTGGGCCTCGCTGAAGAGCCTTTCGAAGGTCAACGCCCCGCCTCCGGCATGAACTGCAGCATGCGCTTACGGGAACTCAATGACGGTCTCATGGTCCGGGACGTTCAACTCAGCCAGCCGCGCCTCGTCCGTGACCTTCCACGACTGGAAAAGGTAGGTGTCCCGGACGTCGTCGTAGTACAGCGTCGGTGAGCCGTTGTTCGGGCTGTCCGGGTCCTTGCCGAGCAGATACAGAGCCATCTTCGCCTCCGTGATGCGGAAGTTCTATCGACGTGAACGAGTCTGCCCCATTTGCCTGCGAGGCCACCAGAACCTTGCACGAACTTGCGAGCTGAGTCCTTAGAGGCCGTTAGGCGTCGGCCGCGTCGTCGTAAACGCCTGAGGCCATGGCTACCGCGAGGGCCTGCTCCTAGTCCACGTTCTCCGTGGTGGCATAGATGACCTGTGGCACCTCACCAGAGATCTCCGGAAGACCCCTGCGTTGGCCGGCAGCCCGGCGGCACCCATCTCCGGGTACTGCCTTTCCAAGGCTGACGTGTGCGTCTACCCCTCCAGCAAGCCCGCCGCATCTGCCAGCGCGATCATCACCAGGACGGCCCCCACAAAGGTGCCTGCCGCCCAGGCGATCGCGACACCTCCAGTCTGGCCGGCCCGGCCGGCCAGCAGTACTGCGATCAGCGACGCGTTCCCTCCGAGCGAGACGATCAGCAGCACCAGCAGGAAACGCATCACGCTAGCTCCATTCCTAAGCTTTCGATACCGAAAGATATCGTACAACACTCTCTAGGTCGACGCCGAAGGGATCGCCACAGACGATGAACCTCGCCCGCCAGCCTGCCAACGAGGTCGTTGACCCGCATCCGATCCGAACAGTGTCGAAGCTTGGTCGCGTCGCACCAGCTCTCGGCCGTATGCTCGGATTCGCAACCGAACAACATCGAATCCGGGGGGAACAGTGCCCGATCCGCAGGCAGTGAGCTCAGCCGCAGACCTCAAGCGAGAACTCGCCGCGTTGCGCGAGCGAGCAGGGGCGCCAAGCTTCAACAAGCTCGCCGGGAAGATGGGCACGTCACCCTCGACGATCCATGACCTAATCACGAAGGTCGACAGCTTCCCCCGATGGGAGACTGTCGCGCTATACCTCGAAGCAGTCAACGAAGATCCGAAAATCTGGCGGCAGGCATGGATGCGCGCCAATCGCTCCCGTCCGCCACAGACTTCCACCCGGCGGCGACCCCAACGCGCAACTGAAGATGGACCAATCACCCAGCACGACGGTAGTTTTGTCAATAAAGACGCAGTTAAGGGAGGACATTTCTCCTATGTCGGCACGGCGGCGAACCCTGAAGAGCAACGTCTCCGCAATGCAGCGCAGTTCCTTCACGACCAAGCCATAAGATTCCAACAATCTGGAAACTCCGCCCTAGCCGAAAGCTTCTTCCTAGAATCAGCTAAAGCCGGACATCCGTGCGCTCCGCACCACCTCGCGCGCATCTATCTCGCCTCTAACCAGATCACCAGGGCGATTCAGTGGTACCGCTATAGCGCAGATGCGGGCGACTATCACGCAATGCACAATCTTGGGGTTCTGCTGGCACAAATAGGCCAACGTGAGGAAGCTGCCGAGTGGATCAGCCGAGCCAAGGAAGCCGGCCACACTTGTCGCGACGATCACTTGAGCGCTCATCGAGTCACAAGCCAGATTCTGGACGGCTCACTCAAAGAAGACCACTAGTCCGACGATTCGCCTCGCGGATGGTTCGACAATCACCATCGAGGTCAATTGACGGCTGCTTACATTCGAGGCTCGGATCACCGTCGGGCGTCAACTGCCAGAAAGTCGTCACTGCCCAACGAGCCAGAGCGCGTGGACCGCCAGATTCGCTGCCCGCGGCAGCACCCCTGCGTTGCGCCCAGATCGTCGCCTACGAGTCAGGGGAGTTTGCCGGCCAGCCAGTTGTCGATCAGCAGGCGGGAGATCGAGATCCGGGACGGCAGGACCAGGTCCGTGGCCCGCAGGTCGGCCCGGGAGTGCCACTCGGCCTCCGCGATCTCCGTCGGGTCCAGGACCAGCGGCTGCGCCGGATCCGCCAGCGCCGTGAAGCCCACCATCAGCTCGTCGGCGAAGGGCCAGCACTCGCTCGCCACGTACCGGATGTCGGAGACCGTGACGCCCAGCTCCTCGGCGGACTCGCGGGCGACCGTGCCCTCCAGGCTCTCGCCCGGGGAGACGAAGCCGGCCGTGACCGAGCGCCAGCCCTCCGGGCGGGCCGTGTTCCGGGAGAGCAGGCAGCGGCCCTCGTCGCCGGGGACCCCGTCGTGGATGAGGACGAGGACGGCCGGGTTGGTGCGGGGCCAGGTCAGGTCGCCGGCCTCGGCCCGCTGGACCCAGCCGGCGTGCACCGGGCGGGTCGGGGCGCCGGTGCGCGGGTGGAAGCGGTGGCTCTCGTGCCAGTTGGCCAGGGCGACGGCCGCCAGGGCCAGGTCCGCGAAGAGCGGGGAGGGCGGGTCGAGGAGGACGTCGCGCAGGCCCGTCATGTCGGGGACCTCGGCCATGACCGCGAAGTAGGGCGTGCCGTCGGCGTCGACGCCGAGGAAGAGCCGCTCTCCGACCGACCAGTCGTCGACCGACCGCTCGCCGACCGAACCGCCGCTGGCCACGTCCTCGCCGGCCGTCCGCTCCCCGGCCGACAGGTTGCCGGCCGACAGGTCGTCGCCCCGGGCATCGGGCGCGGCCCCGCTGCCGGGAGCCAGGGCCGTCCGGGTGTCGACCAGTGCCGACACCCGGCCGCCGTGTACGGCGAAGATCCGGGCCCGACCCCACGCCTCGTCCAGCCAGTCGGGGTCGGTGCGCCGGAACTCCGCACGGTCGATCATGCCCGGACGACTCCGGCGAGCGCCTTCAGCGAGGGCTCGATGACGTCCGCCTCGCCGAGGATGACGATCGCCGCGTTGGCCGGGGAGAAGTAGCGGGCGCCGGCGGCGGCGACCTCCTCCAGGCTCACGGCGGCGAGCCGGTCGCAGTGCCCGGCCAGCCAGTCCAGGTCCAGGCCGAAGCCCTCCAGCATCGAGGTGAGGCTCGCGATGCCGGCCTGGGTGGCCATGCCGAGGCGGAGGCTGCCCAGCGCGTACTCCCGGGCCTGCTCCAGCTCCTCGGTGTCGGGGGGCAGGACGGCCAGGCGACCGAGCTCGTACAGCGTCTCCAGCAGGGCCGGGGCCGTGACCTCGGTGGCCACGTCCGCCGAGATCATGATGGTGGAGCCGGCCAGGGAGTGCTCGACGCCGGAGTGCGGGGAGTAGGTGTAGCCCTTGTCCTCGCGGATGTTGCCGACCAGCCGGGACGAGAAGTACCCCCCGAAGACCAGGTTGGCGAGGGTGAGCGCCGGGTGGTCGGGGTGGTTGCGCGACACGCCGGGCAGGGCGATCCGCACGCAGGACTGCACCGAGCCGGGCCGGTCGACCAGGGTGATCGGGCCGCCGCCGAGCGCCGGGAGGTCCGGGAAGCTGACGTCGGGCGCGCCCGGGGTCCAGCCGGACAGGGCCTGGGCGACGGAGTCGAGAGCCTTTTCGGGTACGACGTCGCCGACCAGCACCAGCGAAGCCCCGTCCGGGCGGACCCGGGCGGCGTGCAGCGCGACGAGGTCCTCGCGGGTGACGGCGCGGACCTGCTCCGGGTCCGGGGTCTGCACCTCGTACGGGTGGCCCGGGTAGATGCGCTTGAGCAGGGCGACCCGGGCCAGGTGGCCGGGCTGGGTGCGGGCCAGGCTGATCCGGTCGGCGATCCGCTCGGCCTCGGTCTCGACCTCGCCGGCCGGGTACGCCGCGCCGTTGAGGGTGAGCGCGAGGAGTTCGAGCAGCCGGTCGAGGCCGTCGACCAGGCAGTTGCCGGAGACGGTGAGCCGGTCCAGGTCCGTACCGGCGGCGAGCCCGCCCCCGACGGCCTGCAGCTCGGTGGTGATGGCGTAGATGTCCATCTCGTCGGTGCCGGCGAACAGGGTGCCGGCCAGCAGGCCGCCCTGGGCCAGGTCCGCCCGGGCGAACGGCACCCGCAGGCGCAGCTCGACCAGCGGGATGGACGACCGGCGGATCGCGATGACGTGCAGCCCGTTGGGCAGGGTCCGCTCGGCCCGTTCGGGGACGACCAGCGGACCGGCGGGGGTCAGATCGGGGACAACGCTACTCATGCCGACACTCCCGGAATGACCTCGATGCTCGCGCGGCGCTGCGGACGCAGGGTGGCCGCTGCGGCGATGATCTGCGCCTCGGTGACCTCGCCGAGCAGTCTCGGCAGGTCGTTGATCAGGGCGGGGTTGCCGTGCTGGAGTTCCAGCACCGCGAGCCGGACCGCCCGGTTGGTGACCGCGTCGGTCTCCCGGAGGAAGTGCGTGACGAACCGGGCCTGGATCCGGGCCAGCTCGCCCTCGGCGAGGCCGTCGGTGGCCAGGCGTTCGAGCTCCTCGTCGACCGTGCGGAGCACCTTGTCGGTGTCGCCGCCGGGCGGCATGAACACCTGGAGCAGCAGCACCGTGGGGTCGCGGACCTCGAACGGCTCGCCCATGAACCCGATGTAGCCGCCGACGCTGGTCGCGGTGCGGTCGCGGAGCACCATGCGCTCCTGGAGCCGGGCCGCCTCGCCGTCGGTGAGGACCTCGGCGAGCAGCACGTACGGCAGGTAGGCGTCGAACTCGGCGATCGGGTCCGGCACGCGCCAGGCCAGCGCGATCGCGGGCAGCGGGGCCATCGCGTCGGTGTAGGAGTCGCGGCGCTCGGCGGTCAGGTCGGGCTCCGCGAACGAGGGCCGGACGGGGGCCGGGCGGCCGGGGATGTCGCCGAAGTGCTTCTCGACCATGGCGCGGGCCGCGGCCACCTCGAAGTCGCCGGAGACGGCGAGGACGGCGTTGCCGGTGGCGTAGTACTCCGCGAAGAAGCCGGCCGCGGCGTCGACCGTGGCGGACTCGAGGTCGACGAAGGAGCCGTACCCGTCGTGGGCGTTGGCGAACGTGTCGAACATGACCGGTGGCAGCTTCAGCCACGGGAAGCCGCCGTACGGCCTGTTCAGCACGTTGACCCGGATCTCCTCCTTCACCACGTCGATCTGGTTGCGGACGTTCTCCTCGTTCAGCCGGGGACCGCGCATCCGGTCGGCCTCGAGGAACAGCGCCCGCTCGAGCGCGCCCGCGGGCAGCGACTCGTAGTAGTCGGTGTAGTCGAAGTGGGTGGAACCGTTGAAGGTGCCGCCGGCGCCCTGCACGTATTTGAAGTGCGCCAGCTTCTCCAGGTTCTCGGAACCCTGGAACATCAGGTGCTCGAAGAGGTGGGCGAAGCCCGTGCGCCCCTCCGGCTCCGATCTGATGCCGACGTCGTAGACGACGGTGACGCCGACGACGGGCGCCGAACTGTCAGGCTGGAGCACCACACGCAGGCCGTTGGCCAGGGTGAACCGCTCGATCGTGTAACTCGTGGCTGGAATCCGCACCCCCCGACCCTAGCGCGTGCCGGGCACCCTGGATACGCGCCACCTCCGGTCCTGCCAGGGGCTTCAGCGGCCGGCGAACCTGACCGAGTCGAGCACCTCGTCCACGACGGAGTCGAACTGCCGGTGGGTGCCCGGGATCGACACGTACAGCACGGCGGCCTCGGGGCGGCCCACATCGATCATGGCGATCGCGACCAGCTCGTCCTTGGCCGTCAGGCCCCGGCGGGAGTTGTCGAACCGCAACCGGAACTTGCTCACCCACGCGGGCCGGCCACCCAGGACGGCGGCCTCGTCGCGGATCATCTCCATCGTGTTGGGCTGCGGGTAGTACGACACGCGGGCGTCGGCGGCCACCTGGCGGCCCGTGCACTTCAGGTCGAGCTGGGTACCGTCGTTGGCGGTCGCCGGGACCGAGCCGGACAGGATCGAGGCGTGGTAGGTGCCCTCCGAGTACCGCTCGGTGACGATGTCCTGGCCGATCCGGTACTGCACCTTCAGGGTGCCCGCCGACCAGCTGTCCGACCAGGGCTGCCACGGCTCGCCGAACTTCTTGTACGAGATCCCGGCCTTCTCGTCCACGGTGCGCGGGCCCGCCGGCACCGGGGGCGCCTCGTAGCTGGGCTCCGGATACGACGTCGGGGGCGGGCACAGCTTCGCCAGGGGCGGGCGCCGGTCGGGGCCGTTGGCCGCCGTCGGCCGCAGCGGGTCCACGTTGCCGGTGAGCACCATCGCCAGCACCACCACGATGCCCAGCACCAGCACGAGGGCCGCGCCGCCGCCGAACCACAGCAGCAGGCGCTTGTTCGGATCCGGGGGCGGGGGGCCCGCCGGGGCCGGGCCCGAGCGGCGGGCCGCGGCGGCCTCCAGCCGGGTCGCGGAGGTGACCAGGCCACCGAGGTGCGGGTGAGCCGGCTGCGGCTTGGCTGCGGTGGGCGAGGGCGGGAGGACGATGTCCCCTTCCCCGTCGGCCCACGGCGATTCACTGGTCGTCATGACTCCCCCAGTGTGCCACCGGAACGCAAGGGGACGCCCGCCACGAGCGCCGCCAGACCGTCGGCGTCGAGGAGGTCGACGGGGCGGACCGTGCGGTCGTCGCGGACGTAGTGGAACGCCGCGCGGACCCGTTCGAGGGGTACGCCGGCCAACTGTGCCCAGGCCAGCCGGTACGCGGCCAGCTGGACCGCCGCCGCCCGGGCCGCCTCCCCCGCCGGTGGCCGGCCGGTCTTCCAGTCCACGACGTCGTAGCTGTCCCCGTCCCGGAAGACCGCGTCCATCCGGCCCCGGAGCAGCACGCCCCCGACGAGCGTGGAGAAGGGCACCTCTATCCGGTACGGGACCCGGTCGGCCCACGAACCGGCCTCGAACGCCGCGCGCAGGTCGGCGAAGTCGGCGTCCGGTGCCGCGTCCGCGTCGGCCGCGCCGGGCAGTTCGTGCAGGTCGAGCAGTGTCTCCGCCCCGTTGCGCCGTTCGAGCCAGGTGTGGAACGCCGTGCCCCGGCGCGCGTGGGTCGCCGGCCGCTCCGGCAGCGGGCGCCGCAACCGGCGGGCCAGCTCCGCCGGATCCTTGGCCAGGGTCACCAGCTGGGAGACCGTGAGCCGGTCGGGCAGGGTCACCGCGCCGCTGTCGTGGGCGGTGCGGTCGCGTTCGGCGAGCAGGAGGGTGACCTCGGGGGAGAGCTCGCCCGGCGTACCCAGGAAGGAGGTCACCAGGTCGGCGCCCGCCGTCAGCGCCCGGCGGCGCTCGGCCGACAACGGGTCGTGCGGCCAGGGCTTGTGGGCCCGCTCGGCGCGCAGCGGGTTGTCGGGGCCGGGGTCGTCGACCCAGACGTCGGTGTGCGCGTGCCCCCGGACCTCGGTCAGGAACGGACTCGGCTGGCTGGGCCGCTTGTTGTCCGACCAGCGGTACCCGGAGCACAGCAGCAGGTCCCGGGCCCGGGTCACCGCCACATAGGCGAGCCGGCGCTCCTCGCGCTCGCCGTGCGCCTTCCACGCCGCGTCGAAGTCCCGGATCGTGCCGGTGAACGCCGGCAGCTCGGCCGCGTCGCCGCGCAACGGGAACGGCAGCACGCCCAGGCCCTGCAGCCACGCGTCGGCCTTGCCCGCCGGGTCGGGGAACAGCCCGTCGTTGAGCCCGGCGACGGCGACGACGTCCCATTCCAGACCCTTGGCACTGTGCACGGTCACCAGCTGCACCGCGTTGTCCGCGACCTGGGCCGGGCCCTGTTCGAGGCCGCGTTCCTCCCGGGCCGCCGCGTCCAGGTAGCTGAGGAACGCGCCCAGCCCGGTGCCCCTCGACTCGGCGGCGAACCGGGCCGCGACGTCGCCGAACTCGGCCAGGTGCACCATGCCGTCGGTGGCCGGGCGGGTGATCACCTCGACGTCGAGGCCGAGGGTGGTGATGACGTCGGCGACGAGGTCGGGGAGGGCGCGGTCGAGGTGGGAGCGGAGGGTGCGGAGTTCGAGGGCGAAGCGGGTGAGGCGGCGGTGGCCTTCCTGGGAGAAGGCGGGGACGCGGGGGTCTTCGGCGGCCTCGGCCTGGTCGGGCTCGGGCTCGGACCCCGGCCCCGACTCCGGATCAGACTCCGGTTCCGGTGTGTCCGCCAGGCTGTCCAACGCCTCGATGATCGACGAGTCCTCCCCCAGGTCCCGCGACCACCGGTACAACCGCATGACGTCGCGCGGCCCGATCCGCCACCGCGGCCCCGTCAGCAGCCGCAGCAGCGCCCCGCCGGCCGTCGGATCGGCCAACACCCGCAGCGTGCTGAGCACCTCCACGACCTCGGGGGTGTCGAGCAACCCGCCCAGCCCGACCACCTCGACCGGCAGCCCCCGGGCCCGCAGCGCCGCTTCGATCCGGGCCATCTGGGACCGCTTCCGCACCAGCACGGCGGCGGTCGGCTGCGCGTCGGCCTCCCAGTAGCTGCGCAGCGAACGGTCCAGGCGGTCGGCGATCCAGGCGGCCTCGTCGTCGGCGGTCAGGTGCAGGGCGCAGTGCACCGCCGGCCGGCCGTGGTCGGGGCGCCCGGCCCGGAGCACCGCCTTGCTCTCCAGCCCCGCCGACAGCGCGTTGGCCGCCGTCAGGATGCCCGGCTGGTTGCGCCAACTGACGCTCAACTCCCGACGGGTACCGCCGAAGCTGTCCAAGAATCTCTCCAGGCTCCCCGCGCTGGCCCCCCGCCAGCCGTAGATCGCCTGGGCCGGGTCCCCGACGGCCGTCACCGGGTACCCGTCGCCGAACAGCGCCTGGAGCAGCACGAACTGCCCGTGACTCGTGTCCTGGTACTCGTCGAGCAGCACCACCCGGTACCGGGCCCGCTCCGCCGCCCGCACCTCCGGATGGTCCCGCGCGATCAGCGCCGACCGGCTCAACTGGTCGCCGAACGCCATCACCTCGGCGGCCTCCAACCGGTCCTGGTACGCCCGGATCAGCGGCACCAGCTGGGCGCGCGCCCGCTGGGTCGCCTCGGCCGTCTTCCCCTTCAACGGGGCCAGCCCCGCCTGGAACTCCCCCAGGTCCTCGGGCGTGCGCAACTGCCCGGCCAGGTCCCCGGCGAGCTGGAGCACCGCCTCGGTCACCGCGCCCGGGCTCTTGTCGATCGCGGACATGTCCCCGTCGTACCCGCGGACCACCGCGTCGGCGAACCGCCAGCGCTCGGCCTCGGTGATCAGCCGGGTGCTCGGCTCGTAGCCGCCGCGCAGCCCGTGCTCGGCATGGATCCGCCCCGCGTACGCGTCGTAGGTGGAGATCGTCGGCTCGCCCGCGAACATGTCGCTCGGCCCGAGCCGGGTCTCCAACTGGCCCAGCCGGCGGCGGATCCGCACCCCCAGTTCGCCGGCCGCCTTCCGGGTGAAGGTCAGGCCGAGGACCTGCTCGGGGCGGACCAGCTCGTTCGCGATCAGCCACAGCACCCGGGCGGCCATCGTCTCCGTCTTGCCCGAGCCGGCCCCTGCGACCACGAGCATCGGCTCCAGCGGCGCGCTGATGATCGCGGCCTGCTGCTCGGTCGGGGGCGGCTGGCGGAGCAGGTCGGCCAGCGCCTGCGGGGTGAACCTCACTCCGTCACCCCCTTCACGTGCATCGGGCAGCACACCCGGACCGGACACTGTCGACACTTCTCGTTCACGATCGCGAGCACCGTCGCGCCGCCGACCACCCGGCCGGCCGCCGTGACCAGGTCCGCGCCCCAGCCGGGGTCGGCGGCCTCCGACAGCGGGGTCTGGCGCTGCTCCGGGTCGTTCTTCAACCGCAGCCGGACCAGGGCCGCGCCGCCCGACACCTCCCCCTCGGGGAACGCGCCGGCCTCCACCGCCGCCTGGTACGTCGCCAGCTGCTTGCTCGTCTCCGCGTCCTCGGAGGCAGACCCGGTCTTGAAGTCGTACACCACGAGCCGGCCGTCGTCGTCGCGCTCCAGCCGGTCGACCCGGCCGACCAGCTCCACGTCGTCGCCGAAGTCGATCCGGAACGCCTGCTCGACGCCGATCAGCCGGGGCGCGCGGCCCTCCGTCCAGCTCAGCAGCTTGTCGATCATGCCCTCGACGTCCTGCCACTGCCGGCGCGAGTACCACTTGGCGCCGGTGTCGATCTGGGCGAACCGCCGGCGTACCTCGTCGAAGATCTCCGCCCGGGTGATCCCGTCGCGCGCCGACAGTTCCGCCGCGTAGTGCACCAGGGTGCCGATCGAACCGGCCGCGCTCACCGCGTCGCCGCCGTGCCGGCTGAGCAGCCAGCGCAGCCCGCAGGTCAGGGCGGTCTCCACAGTAGAGGGTGACACCCGGACCCGCTCCCCGGGCAGCGCCATCGGCCGCGCGTCGGACAGGTCCCGCAGCCCCCACCAGTCGTCGGGGTGCGCGCCGGGCACGCCCGCGTCGGCCAGCGCGGCGAGCTGGCGGGCCGCGTCCTCCTCGGGCAGCCGGCGGCGCAGGTCCGCCACCAGACCGGGCAGCGTGAGGGCCCTCGGCACCGGCGTGTACTCGACCGGCACCTGCTCCGGCTGCTCCGACCGGACCCGCAGCTCGTCCAGGAACCGGCTCGGCTGCTCCTCCTTGCCCGCGACGGCCGTGGCGATCAGCAGCTTGCGGGCCCGGGTCGCCGCGACGTAGAACAGCCGGCGCTCCTCGTCCAGCAGGGCCACCACGCTCGGCTCCCGGTCGGCGACCACGTCCACCAGCAGTTCCGAGCCGAGCAGGGAACCACGGGGCTTCAGGTTGGGCCAGACGCCCTCCTGGACCCCGGCGACCGCGACCACGTCCCACTCCAGGCCCTTGGCCGAGTGCGCGGTGAGCACCCGCACGGCGGCGCCCCGGTCGGCGGTCGGCGCGAGGGAGTCGCCGGGCAGTTCCTGGCCGAGCACGTGGTCGACGAACAGGTGCGCCCCGGCACCCGGCAACCGGTCCACGAACCGGCCGGCGGCCTCGAACAGCGCGACCACGGCGTCGAGGTCCCGGTCGGCGGCCGCCCCGCGTTCACCCCCGCCGAGCGCGGCGCGTTCCCAGCGCTCGGCGAGCCCCGAGGCACTCCACACCGCCCACAGAGCTTCCTCCGCATTGGGTACGACGACCGGCGGCGCCGGGGACTCGCGCGCGTCGCCCGGTTCCGGATCACCAGGCCCGGCCGTATCGGATGCGGCACCGCGAGGGCCCGCCGGAGCGCGTTCGGCGGCCCGCGCTCCGGCGACAGCCGGTTCGACCGCTGCGGGCGGCGTGATCGCGGGGAGCGGGCCGCCCGCCTGGCGGGCCGCCGTGAGCAGCGCGTTGAGCCGGCGCGCGGGGGCGGCCCACGCGTCGTCGGGCGGGTCCTCGATCAGCTCGGCGAGCGACTGCGGCACGGGCATCGGCTCGGGCACCCGTCCGCCTTCGGCCCCGGACTCAGGGTCGGGCTCGGGCACGGATTCGGACTGGTCGGCCGGCTCCTCCTCGGGCCAGGGCTCGTCGCCGGGCCACGGCTCGTCTCCGGGCCAGGCGTCGGACGCCGGATCCGGTGCGGGCCGGGCACCTCGGCTGGTGTCCGGCCAGTGCCGGATGCCGGGGCGGACACCGTTCCCGACCACGGGGCCAACGCTCCCGGTCCCGGCCTCGGGCTCGCCCTGATCCGACCCGCTCCCGGGCCGCGACCCGTCCGGGTCAGCCCCGGGCCACGCGCCGTCCGGCTCGCCCCCGGGCCAGGCATCGTCCGGCTCGCCCCCGGGCCAGTCGTCGGACGGTTCCTCGGCGGGCCAGCTGTCCTCGTACCCGTCGACGGTTGTCGCCTGTGATCCGACCTCGCGCCGGGGGGCCGGGATGTGCGGGGCCGGTTCCGGGCGGCGGGCCGACAGCAGGGCCAGGCCCTGGCGGAGGCGCCGCTCGGCCAGCGGATCCGCCCCGCCCAGCGGCGAGTGCAGCAACGCCACCGCCGTGTCCTCGTCCAGCCGCTCCGGATTCGCGGCGCAGTCCAGCAGCGTCAGCAGCGCGCGCACCACCGGCTGCGCGGGCAGCGGCAGATCCGCGGCGGCGGTCTCGACGGGCACACCGGCCATCGTCATCGCCCGGCGCAGCGGCCCGAGCGCGGCGGCCGTCGAGCGCACGATGACCGCCATCCGCGACCACGGCACCTTGTCCAGCAGGTGCGCGGCCCGCAGCCGGTACGCGACGTAGCTGGCCTCCTCGCTCGCCGAGTGCAGCAGCGCCACCTCGTACCCGCCGACGCCCTTCGCGCTGACGAACCGGTGCCGCACCGCGCCCCGCAGCCGCCGACCGACCCGCTGCGTGGCGTCCAGCAGGGTGCCGCCGGTCCGCCAGTTGGTGCCGAGGGTGACCGTGTCGGGGGCGAACTCGCGCAACCCGGCCGGGTCGGCGCCCCGGAACGTGAACGTCACCGAGTCGGGGTCGGCGAACCCGACCGGCCGGTCGGTGACCAGGTGCAGGAGCTGGAGCTGGGCGGGGTCGAGGTCCTGGGCGTCGTCGACGTAGACGTGCCGGAGCCGGGCGCGCTCGGTCGCCAGCAGGTCGGGGTCCTCGCGCAGCTCGGCGATCGCGGACCGGATCAGCTCCGCCGGGTCGTACCCCCCGGGATCGCGCAACAGCCGCACGTCGATGTACTCGTCCAGGAACCGCGCCGCCGACACCCAGTCCGGCCGGCCGTGCGCGCGACCCCAGTCGGCCAACTGCCGCGAGGACACCCCGCGCTCGACGGCCCGGAGCAGCAGGTCCCGCAGTTCCGTCGCGAAGCCCCGGGTCAGCAGCGCCGGACGCAACCCGGCCGGCCAGTCGTCCCGGCCGTCCTCCAGCGCGCCGCGCAGCAGCTCCCGGATGATCAGGTCCTGCTCGGGGCCGGTGATCAGCTTCGGGGTCGGGTCGCCCCGGCGGGCGGCGGCGAGGCGGAGCAGGGAGAACGCGTACCCGTGCGGGGTGCGGACCAGGGGTTCGGTCACGCCGGGGCTGCGCGCCGCGACCCCGTCGCGCAGGCCGGTGGCGGCGTGCCGGTTGAACGCCCAGACGAGTACCCGATCGGGCTCGGCCCCCTCGGCGATCCGGGCCGCGACGGCCGCCAGCAACGTGGTGGTCTTCCCCGTGCCGGGCGCGCCCACGACCAGCAGCGGCCCCCGGTGCGCGACCACGGCGGCCTGCGCGGGGTCGAGGACCGGTGCGGTATGCGTTGCCGCAGGTCGCCGCACCAGTCGATAGGTCACGGGCTCAATTCCACCATGCCGGCCCCCGACCGGACGCAGGGGCGGCCACGCGGCCCGCCAACCCGTCGAGGCCAACTTTTTCCGACAAACCGACTACTCTCGCTCTGTGGAAGCCTCTCATCGAGCCGCTGTCGCCGCCGGTCATCCCGCCACCGCCGAGGTCGGCGCGCTGATCCTCGCGGCCGGCGGGAGCGCTGCCGACGCGGCGGTCGCCGCGGTCCTGGCCAGCTGCGTCGGCGAGACGATCCTCACCGGCCTGGGCGGCGGCGGCTTCGGCACCTACTACGACGCGGCCACCGGCGAGGTCACCTGCCTGGACTTCTTCGTCGCCGTCCCCGGCCTGGGCGCGCACGCCGAACCCGCCCCGATGAGCCCGATCAGCGTCAACTTCGGCGGCGTCCCCATCCCCTACTCGGCCGGCGCGTCCAGCGTCGCCGTCCCCGGGGTGCCGGCCGGCTGCGGCGAACTGCACCGCCGGTTCGGCCGCCTCGACTGGGCCGACGTGGTCGCCCCCGCCGTCGAGCTCGCCCGCACCGGCGTGCCGCTCCCGCACGCCCAGGCCCTGTCCCTGATCTCCATCGCCCCGGCCATGCTCCCCGGCGACGGCGCGGCCATCTACGCCCCCTCCGGCCGGCTCCTGACCGGCGGCGAGACCCTCTACCACCCCGGCCTATCCACGGCCCTGGCCCAGCTCGCCGAGGAGGGCCCGGCCCTGTTCTACACCGGGCAGATCGGCAAACTGATCGTGGACCTGGTCGCGGCCGGCGGCGGGGTGCTCACGGAACTCGACCTGGCCTCCTACCGGGTCCTGGAGGTCCCCGTCGCCTCCGCCACGTTCGCCGGCCGCACCGTCCGGGCCCGCGACGACCTGAACCGCACCATCGCCACCCTCGGCGCGCTGACCGGCACCGACCCGGTGAGCGTCGCCCGCGCCCTGGAGGAGCCCGGCCCGCCCACCAACGGCAACACCACCAACGTGTCCGTCGTGGACGCCGACGGCAACGCGTGCGTGGTCACCACCACCCTCGGGATCGGCTCGGGGGTGTGGCTGCCGGGGCTCGGCGTGCACCTCAACTCGATGCTCGGCGAGGGCGAACTCCTCACCCCCGGCCTGCCCGCCGGCGGCCGGATGGCGAGCATGATGTGCCCGCTGGTCGTCACCGACGCCGACGGTCTCGTGCTGGCGGCCGGCTCGGCGGGCGCCTCCCGGATCCGGACGGCCCTGGTGCACACCCTCATCGGGGTACTGGTGGACGGCATCGACCTCGCCGACGCCATCGCCCGGCCCCGGATCCACCCGGCGGCCGGCATCCTGCACGCCGAGGCCGGGGTGCCCGACGAGGCCCTGCGCGCCCTGACCGCCGCCGGATACCAGCTCCGGCTGTGGGACAGCATCGACCACTACTTCGGCGGGGTGAGCGCGGCCGGGCGGGGGGCGGCGGCGGGGGATCCGCGCCGGGGCGGCCGGGGAATGCTCCTCTAGCCGCCGAGCCTCCGGACACGCGGTGCGACGCGGGTCCGCCTGGTCGGCCGGCTCCCGGACATCGGCCGGGCTCGCCGGCACCAGGCTCGGTGTCCCCACGCTGCCCGGGCAGGTGGGTCAGCCCCCGCTCTCCGGATACCACGCGTACCGCGCCATGTTCACCTTGTCCGTGCGGAACAGCACGCCCTCGGCCATCAGCCGCTGCATCTGCTTCTGCTCGTGGTGCGGCACCAGGCGACCGTTGGCGGCCACCACCCGGTGCCACGCGACGGGCGCGCCGTGCACGGCCATCACCTGTCCGACGATCCGCGCGGAGCCGAGCCCGAGATAGTCGGCGATCGCCCCGTAGGACATCACCTTGCCCTCGGGAATCGTCTCCACCACAGCCAGAACCGCCTCGACAACATCCACACCCACAAGCCTAATCGGGGTACTACGAACGTTGCGCGCCAAGGTGTTCCAGGAACGCCTCGGCGGAGTCGAGGATCAGCCCCCGCTCCCCGCGCCCCCGACCCACCTCGATGGCCCGCTCGCCGGCCTGCCACTCAGCAGCCCAGAACCACTCCTGGTCCGTCGGCACGGCATCGGCGGGGCCGGGTCCGGTCGTCATTCCAGCAGTGTGCCCGACCGGCTGCGGCTCAGAGGAGCGCGATGTCGTCGCGGTGGATCAGGGCTCGGTCGTAGCCCGGGTCGAGGTCGCGGGTCGAGCGGCCCAGCAGCGGCGGCAACTCGATCGAGTCGTAGTTGACGAGGCCCCGGGCCACGGCCCGCCCCGCCGGATCGAGCAGGTCCACCGGCTCGCCGGCCGTGAACGTCCCGTCCACCGCCGTCACCCCCGCCGCCAGCAGCGAGGCCCGGCGGTCCACGACGGCGGCGACCGCGCCCGCGTCCAGGTGCAGGCGGCCGTGCGGGGTGGTGGCGTGCGCGAGCCAGAACAGCCGGGACGTGGGGCGGCGGCCGAGGCGGTGGAACAGGGTGCCGACCTCCTCGCCGGCGAGCGCGGCCCCGGCGTGCGGCGCGCCGGTCAGGACGACGGGGATGCCCGAGGTGGTCGCGATCCGGGCCGCCTCGATCTTGGTGACCATGCCGCCGGTGCCCAGCCCGGCGGTGCCGGCGCCGCCGATGGAGATGTCCGCGAGATCCTCGGGGCCCCGGACGTCGGAGATCCGGGCGGACCCGGGCCGTCCGGGCGGGCCGGTGTACAGGGCGTCCACGTCGGACAGGAGCACCAGCAGGTCGGCGTGTACGAGCGACGCGACCAGGGCCGCCAGCCGGTCGTTGTCCCCGAACCGGATCTCGTCGGTGGCGACCGTGTCGTTCTCGTTGACGACGGGCAGCGCGCCGAGGCCGAGCAGGGTGGTCAGCGTCTGGTGCGCGTTGCGGTAGTGCACGCGGCGGACCAAGTCGTCGACGGTGAGGAGTACCTGGCCGACCCGGATGCCGTACCGGGCGAAGGACTGGGTGTAGCGGTTGACCAGCAGGCCCTGTCCGACGCTGGCGGCGGCCTGCTGGCTGGCGAGGTCGCGTGGCCGGCGGGCGAAGCCGAGCGGGGCCAGGCCGGCGGCGATGGCACCCGAGGAGACGAGGACGACCTCGACCCCGGCGGCCTGCCGCGCGGCGAGCACGTCGACGAGCGCGTCCACCCGGGCCGGGTCGAGTCCACCGGCTGCCGTGGTGAGCGAGGACGATCCGATCTTGACGACGACGCGTCGGGCTCCGGTCACGGTTTCACGCACGACACCCATTCTTGTGGATCGGCAGGTGACGACCCGCACTGGGCCGGTCACGCCACGCGGACGCGCAAGCCACTTCCCGTCACGGGCCTCCGCACCGACGCCCATCAGGCCCTGCCGCCCCGCCGGCCACTTCCAGGCCGCGCCTCCCCGCCGACACGTCGGGCGTGCGGTCGGGCCGGCGAACCCTGGACCGGGACACCTCCCGACCGGTACCCGTCGGATCTGGTCCTGATCTGTGGACCCGGTGCGCGCCCGGCCTGGCCCCCGGCCCCCACCTACTAGGCTCGGAGCATGGCAAAAGACGTGCGTACCGCCGCCCTCGACGCCCGTGGGGCGGCCGACACCCTGGCGGTCACGACCCGGGCCGCCAAGGACGCCGCGCTGGTGGCGATGGCCGACGCGCTGGTGGCCCGTACCCCCGAGATCCTGAAAGCCAATGACGAGGACGTGGCCCGGGGCCGCGCGGCCGGGTTCTCCGAGGCGCTGATCGACCGGCTGGCGCTCACCGACGCGCGGGTCGAGGCGATCGCCGCCGGCCTGCGCCAGGTCGCGGGCCTGCCCGACCCGGTGGGCGAGGTGGTCCGGGGCTCGACCCTGCCGAACGGGCTGGAACTCCGCCAGGTCCGGGTGCCGTTCGGCGTCGTCGGCATCATCTACGAGGCCCGGCCGAACGTGACCGTGGACGCGGCCGGCCTGTGCCTGAAGTCGGGCAACGCGGCCCTGCTGCGCGGTTCGTCCTCGGCCCGGTCGTCGAACGCCGCCCTGGTCGAGGTGCTGCGCGACGCCCTGACCGCGCGCAACCTGCCGGCGGACGCGATCCAGCTGCTGGACGCGGAGTCCCGGGAGTCGGTGCACGAGCTGATGCGCGCCCGGGGCCTGGTGGACGTGCTGATCCCGCGCGGCGGGGCGGACCTGATCCGCACGGTCGTGGAGGGTTCCACGGTGCCGGTGATCGAGACCGGGGTGGGCAACTGCCACATCTACGTGGACGCCGACGCGGACCTGGACATGGCGCTGCGGATCCTGCTGAACGCGAAGACCCAGCGGCCGAGCGTGTGCAACGCGGCGGAGTCGCTGCTGGTGCACGCGGCGGTGGCGGAGGAGTTCCTGGCGAAGGCGCTGCCGGCACTCCGGGAGGCGGGGGTGACCGTGCACGCGGATCCGGCCGTGTTCGCCGGGGCGGTGCCGGCGACGGAGGAGGACTTCGGGGCGGAGTACCTGTCGCTGGATCTGTCCGCCGCCGTGGTGGGGTCGCTGGACGAGGCCGTGCGGCACATCCGCAGGTACGGCACCGGCCACTCCGAGGCCATCGTCACCGGGTCCCAGGCGGCGGCCCGGGCGTTCACTGCGCGGGTGGACGCCGCCGCGGTGCTGGTGAACGCGTCGACCCGGTTCACGGACGGCGAGGAGTTCGGATTCGGGGCGGAGATCGGGATCTCGACGCAGAAGCTGCACGCCCGGGGGCCGATGGGGCTGCCGGAGCTGACGTCGACGAAGTACGTGGTGACGGGCGAGGGGCACGTGCGCTAGACGCGCCCCCGGGCCCCGCGTGGGCTCACACCGAGCTCACACCGAGCGGAACGGCCCCGCTGGGCTGGAAAGGGGAGGCCGCCCGGACGCGGCCTCCCCCACCCGCTAGAACTGCAACGACCAGATATCGATCTTCCCGACATCGGAACTGGCGATGTCCTGCACCCGGAGCTTCCACACCCCGTTCGCGGTGGCCGGCACCGTCGCCGAGTACGACTTCAGCACGTTGTCCGCACTGTCGCTGTTCGGGAAGTCCTCCAGCACGACGACCGTCCCGTCGGGCTTGACCAGGCTGACGACGAGGTCGCCCCGGTAGGTGTGCTTGATGTCCACGTTGACCGTGACCGTGGTCTTGCCTGTCACCCCGGTCACCGTGATCGGGCTCTCGACGGTGGCGTTGTCGACGATGGTGACGTCGGTGCCGTTCTCGAACTTCGGGCCGGGCGGGTTGGTGGTGCCGCAGTACTGCTGCTCCTTGCCGATGGCGCGCTGCGGGCAGTCGGCGTACTCGACGAGCTTCAGCACGGCCTCCTTGTTCCGGGAGGTCTGCGCGGCGATCACCTCGTCGGGCGGGTAGAAGCCGTAGCTGCCGCCGTACATCTCGAAGGTGTAGGCGAAGATCTTCTGGTTGCCCCACAGCCAGTCGAGGATGTCGCCGTCGGTGATGTAGTCCTCGGCGGACTGTTCGGGCAGGTAGTTGTTGGTGGAGGCCATCTGCTGGCCCATGGTCTTGAAGGTGTTGAAGTCGTCGGCGGTCATCCCGGTCGGCGTGTCGGCCGTGGTGTACCCGAACGGCCACAGCACCAGCTCGCCGTACGTGTGGAAGTCGATGCCGACCTTGATCTGCTGCTTGCCGCCGACCCGGCGACTGAGCACCCAGTCGGACACCTTCTTGGTCTCCGGCGAGGAGAACGGCGCGGTGCCCCGGTAGGTCTCGCTGGACGTGCTGGTCGACGAGCCGTTGCAGCAGCCCCAGTTGTAGGACCAGTTCCGGTTCATGTCGGTGCCGACGTTGGAGGAGCCGGAGTTGGGCTGCCGGTTCTTCCGCCAGGACCGGTAGGAGCCGGACGCGACGTCGTACTCGCCGCCGTCGGGGTTCATGTCCGGGATGACCCAGATCTCGCGGCTGTTGACGAGGTTCGTGATCCGCGCGTCGGTGCCGTAGTTGTCGATGAACAGGTGCAGCAGGTACACCGACATCTCGACGGTCAGGTGCTCGCGGGCGTGCTGGTGCGCGTCGAACAGCACCTCGGGCTCGTCCTCGTCGGTGGCGACGTTGTCGGAGATCTTGATGAGCATCAGGTCCCGGCCCTCGTAGGAGGTCCCCAGGCTGAGCTTCTTGGCGATCGCCGGCTTGGAGGCGACGAGGTTGTTCACCTCGGTCGTGAGCTCGGCGTAGTTGTGGTATCCCGAGTCGGCCGGCGGGAAGTCGCGCAGGGCCGCCGCGCCCCGGTCGGTCGGCGGGGTCACCTTCTGGGCCGTGTAGCCCAGCTTGAGGATCTGCCGGAGCTCGGTGGGGGTGGCGGTGACGTTGACCCGGCCGTTCTCGACGTTGTCGATCGAGGCGCCGGTGGCGGCCACGGCGTTCACGCTGGCCCGGGACGCGGGGCCGGTCAGGACGTACTCGGCGGAGGACTCGGTCGGGTCGTGGCGGGGGTCTGCGGTCGCGGGACCGGACAGGGCCAGCCCGAGTAACGCGACGACGCCGACGGTCAACCACCGCCGGCGTCCGAAGCGAACTGTCATGGATCCTCCAGGAGGGGTGGAGCCCCTCGAAAGGGGCTCTGGTGGTGACAGCCACTCAAACAACCCCGGAAGATCACATCAATATAATGTTATCTATGTGTAATTCACGGGTCAGTAGGTCGGCAGGGACGGGTCGACGGTGTTGATCCAGGCGAGCACGCCGCCCTGGACGTGCACCGAGTCCTTGAACCCGGCCGCCTTCAACGCCGCGAGCGCCTCCGCCGAGCGCACCCCCGACTTACAGTGCAGGATGATCTGCCGGTCCTGCGGGAGGCTCGCCAGCGCGGAGCCGTTGAGGATCTCGCCCTTCGGGATGAGGACGCTGCCGGGGATGCTGACGATCTCGTACTCCGCCGGCTCGCGCACGTCCACCAGCAGGAAGTCCTTGCCCGCGTCCCGCAGTTCCTTGAGCTCCAGGGCCGTGATCGTGGAGCCGTCGGCGGCCTCGGCGGCCTCGGCGGACACCGCGCCGCAGAAGTCGTCGTAGTCGATCAGGCCGGTGACCGTCGGGTTCTCGCCGCACAGCGCGCAGTTGGGGTCCTTGCGGACCTTCACCTGGCGGTAGCTCATCTCCAGCGCGTCGTAGACCATCAGGCGGCCGACCAGCGGCTCGCCGATGCCCGTGAGCAGCTTGATCGCCTCGGTGACCTGGATCGAGCCGATGCTGGCGCACAGCACGCCGAGCACGCCGCCCTCGGCGCAGGACGGGACCATGCCGGGCGGCGGGGGCTCCGGGTACAGGCAGCGGTAGCAGGGGCCGTGCTCGGCCCAGAAGACGCTGGCCTGGCCGTCGAAGCGGTAGATCGAGCCCCACACGTACGGCTTGCCGAGCAGGACGGCGGCGTCGTTGACCAGGTAGCGGGTCGCGAAGTTGTCCGTGCCGTCGACGATCAGGTCGTACTGGCCGAAGATCTCGAACACGTTGTCGTTGTCGAGGGCCACGTTGTGGATGACCACGTTCACGAGCGGGTTGATCTCGCGGATGCTGTTCGCCGCGGACTCCGCCTTCGGCCGGCCGATGTCGGACTGGCCGTGGATGATCTGCCGCTGGAGGTTGGACTCGTCGACGGTGTCGAACTCGACGATGCCGAGGGTGCCGACGCCGGCCGCCGCCAGGTACATCAGCGCGGGCGAGCCGAGGCCACCGGCCCCGACGCACAGGACCTTGGCGTTCTTGAGGCGCTTCTGGCCGTCCATCGCCACGTCGGGGATGATCAGGTGCCGGCTGTACCGACGGACCTCGTCGACGGTGAGCTCCGCCGCGGGTTCGACGAGTGGGGGCAGTGACACAGCGGTGCCTTTCGGTCGCGGTTCGCGAGGATCAGGGGCCGGGGCGGGCGGCCAACTGCCATTGTGCCCCGCCACGCGACCCTTCTGCGGTGACCCGACCCACAACCCCTAGTTTTCGGGTACGTACGACCCGGCCGGCCCCGTCAGCCGCTTCCCGTCGACGTACGGCCAGGCGTTGGCGGTGCAGCCGTACAGCCCCAGGTTCTGCTGGACCATGACCGGCGCGGCACCCCCCGGGGCCGGACAGCGCTCGTGTCCGTTTCCGAACTGGTGGCCGACCTCGTGGTTCACGGCGAACTCCCGGTACGCGCCGAGCGGGGCGCCGTAGTCGGGCACCCCGGTCAGCCAGCGACTCAGGTTGATGATCACCCTGTTGCTCTTCAGCCGGCAGGAGAGGAACTGCTTGGCCTGGATGCCGTCCTCACGGCAGAGGGTGTCGGTGGTGGCCTCCGTGGCCAGGTACACCGTGAACTCCCCGCCGGTCGGCACCCGTTGCAGCCGCAGGTCGCCGGAGCCGGTCCAGCCGCGCGGGTCGCCGAGCACCCGGTCGACCTCGGCCGCGAACGCCTCGACGTCCTGGCCGGAGCCGTTCTCGACCCCCACCCGGTACTGCCGGATCTGGCCGGCCCGGCCGAGCACCGCCCCGGGGCTGGCGGCGAAGGAGAACACCCCGGTGGCGGACCGGGGGAACGGTGAGGGGGTGGGGACGGGGGTGGCTGCCACGGTGGCGGTGGGCGCGGCGGCCGGCGGCGCGGACGTGGCCGGCGCGCGCGGCTCCATCACCGGCTCCGGTCGCGGCACCGGCGCGGCCCGGGTCTCGGCGGGCACCCCGGCGGGCAGGCTCAGCCCCCGGACGAAATCGACGGTGACCAGCAGCCCGGCGAGCAGCAACAGGCAGATCAGGGCCGTGCGCTGCCGGCGGCGCAGCATCTCCCGGCGCGGGTCGGGACGGTCCCCGGCGGGCTCCGTGTCCGTGCTCAGGCTGGCCCTCGGCATGGCCTCACCATGACATTCGGGGCAACCCGACCATCGATGACACGCCGAACGGCCCGGCGAACCGGGCCGTTCGGGGCAAAACCTATCCGGCGGTGAACCCGACCGTGCGGGTCACAATCTCGGCGATCTCCACATAGGCGAGCTTGTCGACCGGGACGATCACCAGGCGGCCCTTCTCGTCGACCAGGCTCAGGATCTTGGACTCGGAGTTCAGAGCCTCGATCACGGCCGCCTCGACCTCGGCCGGCGACTGGGCACTCTCCACGACGAGCTCGCGCGGGGCGAACTGCACGCCGATCTTGACCTCCACGTACCCTCCTCTATGAACTTTCGCTGCCTGCGAGCGGGAAGTGCGAGATACCGCGCCAGGCCAGGGTCGCCATCAGAGCGACGGCCTCCTCCTTGGGCACCTGCTGGCCGCTCGCCAGCCAGTACCGCGCGGCGATCTCCGCGGCACCCGTCAGGCCGACCGCGAGCAGTTCGGCCCGCTCCCGGCTGATCGAGGTGTCCTTGGTGATCGTCTGGGTGATGGCGGCGATGCTGCCCTGCTCGACCCGGTCGACCCGCTCGCGCACGGCGGGGTCGTTGCGCAGGTCGGACTCGAACACCAGGCGGTACGCCTCGCCGTTGCCGTCCACGAAGTCGAAGTAGGCCTGCATCGCGGCCTCGACCCGGAGCTTGTTGTCGGACAGCTCGCCCATGGCGTCCTGGAGCTTGCGCACGAGCGCGTCGCAGTGCACGTCGAGCAGCGCGAGGTAGAGCTCCAGTTTGCCGGGAAAGTGTTGGTACAGCACTGGTTTCGACACGCCGGCGCGCTCAGCGATGTCATCCATCGCGGCCGCGTGGTAACCCTGAGCTACGAAGACCTCCTGGGCCGCGGCGAGGAGCTGCTTGCGCCGCGCGGACCTGGGCAGTCGTACCGGGCGCCCGGTGGTCTGCGCGCCGCTGGTGGGAGCCGCAGCCATTGGTCACCTCCGTCAAGCCGGCGTCATTGGTACCGGCACCCGTTGAGCGTATCCCGTGATCAGCCATGGATCTGAGGCACACTCTCCGTGTGAAGCGCGCACGGATGGTCCCCGAGCAGAGTCTGTCCCCCGAAACCGGCCCCTGGCCAGCGTGGCCCGGCCGCGAGGTGACCCTCGACGGCACGGTCACCCACGTCCGCGACACGCCGGGGACCAGCGCGGACACGGAGCCCGCGCTCTACGTCCACGGCCTCGGCGGTTCCGGACAGAACTGGACGGACCTGGCCGGACTGCTCTCCGGACGGCTCGACGGCCAGGCGATCGACCTGCCCGGTTTCGGCCTCAGCGAGCCCGCCAAGCGGTACGGCGTGTCGGCCTTCGCCGCCCGGGTGATCCGCTGGATCGAGGACTCCGACCGGGGCCCGGTGCACCTGTTCGGCAACTCCCTCGGCGGTGCCGTGTCGGTCCGGGTGGCCGCGAACCGGCCCGACCTGGTCCGCACCCTGACCCTGATCTCCCCGGCCATGCCGTTCATGGACCCGCGCTGGTCGGCGCACTCGAAGCTGCTCCCGATGCTGCTGCTCCCGAACGTCGAGCGGATCGCGACGAAGCGGATCCAGGCCATGGCCCCGGCCGACATCACCCGCGCCGCGCTCGAACTCTGCTACGCCGACCCGACCCGGATCACCGACGACGTGTTCCAGCGCTACACCGACGAGGCCGCCATCCGGGTCGCCCAGCCCTGGTACGCGGAGGCCTGGGTCCGCACCTTCCGCGACCTGGTCGGCAACTTCGTCCGCGCGTACCTGCCCGGCAGCGGCTCGCTGTGGAACATGGCCGCGCACGTCAAGGCCCCGACCCTGGTGATCGCGGGCAACCAGGACCGGCTGGTGGACGTGCGGGTCGCGCCCAAGGTGGCGACCACGATCCCCGACAGCCGGCTGCTGATCCTCGACCAGGTCGGGCACGTCGCACAGCTCGAGGCGCCCCGCAGCGTGGCCCGGGCGGTGCTCGGCCTGCTGGAGGAATTATCGTGACCGGGTGAAGCTTCTGCACTCGGGCAAGGTCCGCGACGTCTACGAGGACGGCGACGAGATCATCCTGGTCGCCACCGACCGGATCTCGATCTACGACGTCATCCTCCCCACCCCCATCCCGGACAAGGGCGCGCTGCTCACGGCGCTGAGCCTGTGGTGGTTCGACGAGCTGGCCGACGTGCTGCCGAACCACGTCGTGTCCTCGACCGACGTGCCGGCCGAGTTCGCCGGGCGGGCCATCCGGTGCCGCAAGCTGAAGATGGTGCCCGTCGAGTGCATCGCCCGCGGGTACCTGGTCGGGATGGGCCTGGAGGAGTACCGCAAATCGGGCACGGTGTCCGGCATCGCGCTCCCCGAGGGGCTCGTCGAGGGCTCGAAGCTGCCCGAGCCGATCTTCACCCCGACGACGAAGGCCGCGATCGGCGAGCACGACGAGTTCATGACCTTCGACGAGGTGGTGCGGGAGGTCGGTTCGGCGACGGCCCAGGAGCTGCGCAGAATCACCCTCGACGTGTACCGGCGGGGCGCCGACCTCGCGGCCGAGCGCGGCATCCTGATCGCCGACACCAAGATCGAGCTCGGCTGGGCCCCGGACGGCACCCTGGTGCTCGCCGACGAGGTGCTCACCTCCGACTCGTCCCGGTACTGGCCCGCCGACTCCTGGCAGCCGGGCGGCCCGCAGAAGTCGTTCGACAAGCAGTACCTGCGCGAGTGGTCCGGCTCGCTGGACTGGGACCGCACGGCCCCCGGCCCGGAGATCCCGGCCGACGTGGTCGAGGGCATCCGCAGCCGCTACATCGAGGTCTACGAGCGCCTCACCGGCAAGACCTGGGGGTAGGCCCGCCGAGAGCGGCGATGCGCGCGTTGTCGGGGCCCCGCATACAACACCGGTATGCGGAACCCCCGCCGCCTTCGCCTCCCCACTCTCAGTGGGCCTCGGGCGTCAGAGCAAAACTGATCAAGATCGAATTGGCGACGGGGCGACACGGGCATCCGGGCCGGGCGACGCGCCCGGCGTACCCATCGAAATGATCTAGGTGTTGAGGCCGACCACGGCCATCCGCGCCGTGTGCGCCGCCGTCAGCCGCTTGAACAGGGCGTTGACGGCGGCGAGGTCCCCGGAGCCCTGCACGACCAGCTCGGTCAGCGCGTCCTGCTCCGACGCCACCCGCTGGGCCTGCGACAACGCCTCGCCGACGAGCCGCCGGGCCCACAGCGCCAGCCGGCTGGCCACCTTCGGGTCGGCGTCGACGGCGGCGCGGATCTCGCCCGCGATGAAGTCCGCGTGCCGGGTGTCGTGCAGCACGTCCAGGATCAGCTCCCGGTCCGGACTGCCCAGGAAACCGGCGATCTCCCGGTAGAAATCGTCGGCGATCGAGTCCCCGACATAGGCCTTGACCAGGCCTTCCAGCCAGTCGCGCGGCTCGGTCTGGTCATGGTAGTCATCGATGGCCGCCACGAACGGCGCCATCGCGGCCACCGGGTCGACCCCGAGGGCGGTCAGCCGGTCGACGAGCCGGCGGTAGTTGGCGATCTCCGCGCCGGCCATCTCCGACAGCGCGGCGCGCCGGGCGTGGTCCGGGGCGAGCCGGGCGTCCTCGGCCATCCGGTCGAAGGCGCTCAACTCCCCGTACGCGAGAACGGCGAGCAGGTCGGTCACGGCAAGGGAGGACTCAGACACGACCGCAGGCTACCTTTTTCGCGCCGGAAATCCCGTGTTTCGGTGAGATGAGCCACAGGTGAGCCTGTCGGAAACGTCACGCAGTGAATTGGTCACGGCGCGTCGAGCGATAAACAGTTACCATGGCTGTTAATAGCAGGAGCGCTCTGGCCACTCGAGGCCCCGCACCTGCACCGATCCGCCACTGGCGCCGCGGCGCGCAGGCCGACGACCCGCTCTGCTGAGGTCGCACGAAGCCCGCGTCACGTCGCGACACGCTCTCCGCGCCCGTGGCCACCTGAGAGGGACACCACACTGCTTCCCGCACAGCACGACCCCAGTGAAGAAATCACCGTAGAACCACTGATTCCGATCGCCGTCGACACGCAGGCCCCGACGTTCGCCGAGCTCGGCGTCCGCGCCGAGACCGTCGAGTCGCTCGCCGCTGTCGGCATCACGCGCGCCTTCGCGATCCAGGAGTACGCGCTCCCGATCGCCATGCGCGGCGGCGACGTGATCGGCCAGGCCCCCACCGGCACCGGTAAGACCCTCGGCTTCGGGATCCCGATCCTGGAACGCACGCTCTCCGAGAGCGAGGGTGCCGACGGCGCGCCGCAGGCCCTGATCGTCGTCCCCACCCGTGAGCTCAACGTCCAGGTCGCCCGTGACCTGGCCGCCGCCGGCAAGGTGCGCGGCATCCGCGTCCTCGCCGTCTACGGCGGCGTGGCGTACGAGCCGCAGGTCGACGCGCTGACCAAGGGTGTCGACATCGTCGTCGGCACGCCCGGCCGGCTCATGGACCTCGCCAAGCAGAAGAAGCTCAACCTGGGCAAGGTCCGCACGCTCGTCCTCGACGAGGCGGACCGGATGCTCGACCTGGGCTTCCTGGAGGACGTCACCAAGATCCTGGCCATGTTGCCGGAGCAGCGGCAGACCATGCTGTTCTCCGCCACCATGCCGGACCCGATCGTGGCCCTGTCCCGCCGGTTCCTCAAGAACCCCGTGACCATCCACGCCGGGCACAACGACAACAGTGCGCCGAACCCGCTGACCAAGCAGTTCGTCTACCGCACGCACCCGATGAACAAGGCCGAGGTCGTCGCCCGCATCCTGCAGGCGAAGGACCGGGGCCTGACGATGATCTTCTGCCGGACCAAGCGGGCCACCCAGAACCTCTCCGAGGACCTGGACTTCCGCGGCTTCGCGGCCGGCGCCGTGCACGGCGACCTGGGCCAGGGCGCCCGGGAGCGTGCCCTGCGCGCGTTCCGGGCCGGCAAGGTCGACGTGCTGGTCGCCACCGACGTCGCCGCCCGCGGCATCGACGTCACGGCGGTCACCCATGTGATCAACTACGACTGCCCCGAGGACCAGGAAACGTACGTGCACCGGATCGGCCGCACCGGCCGCGCCGGGGCGACCGGTGTCGCCGTCACGTTCGTCGACTGGGAGGACGCTCCGCGCTGGAGCCTCATCGACAAGAACCTGCACCTCGACCAGCCGAACCCGCCGGAGACGTACCACACGTCCCCGCACCTGTTCACCGACCTCGACATCCCGGAGGGCGTCACCGGCACCCTCCCGTCCGCGCAGCGCACCCGTTCCGGGCTGAGCTCCGAGGCGATCGAGGACATCGAGGGCGCCCCGCGCAAGGGCGGCCGCGACCGGGACCGAGGCGACCGCAAGAGCGGTGGCCGTGGACGGTCCGAACGTCCGGCCGGTTCCTCCTCGGGTTCCGGGGCGGCTCCCGCCCAGGGCTCGGTGGAGGTCGCGGTCGACAAGCCGCCGCGTCAGCGTCGCCGGTCGCGGCGGGTCGCCGATGGTGAGTCGCCGGTCGTCGGGGTCGAGTCCGGCGCCGTCTCCGTCGGGGCCGCGGCTTCGGGCGACGTCGCCGCCGCCCGGGGCGGGGTGGCCTCCGCGGGGGCCGCGCTGACCGGGTCGGGGACCTCCGGTTCCGGGTCGGGCTCGACCGCTCCGCGGTCGCGGTCGGCACGGTCCTCCTCCGCTCCGGCTCCGGCCGTGGCGTTGGGGACGCCGTTCGCGTCGGGGGTCATCGCCCCCGTGTTCGCGGCGCCGGTCGTCGAAGGGGACTCCGGGGCTGACGAGGGGTCGTTCGACGGTGGCGAGGAGGCGCGCAAGCCGCGTCGTCGGCGGCGGAAGCCGGCTGGCAGCGCCGCCGAGTAAGACTCAGAGGTAACGCAGGGGGCTCCATCCGGTCGGGTGGGGCCCTCTTCGTGTGTGGCCTGGGGTGGGCGGTGCGGAGCGCCGCCCACCCCAGGCCGGGCGCCGGATCGCCGCCGGGCCGGGTGCCGTGTCGCGCCCGTCGGCACAGGAGGTGCCCCGTCCCGTGCGCCCGACCGTTACGGTGGGCGGGTGACGGATGATTACTGGCGCCGCCCCGCTTCCGGTCAGCCGGAGCCCCCGGCACCGCCCGCGCGCCCGACGCCCCCGGCGTACACGGGACCGCCGCCGTCGACCCCGCCCCCGCCCGGCTGGCGCCCGCCCACGATCGTGGAGATCCCGCCGGCCCGGCAACTGCCCGCGCAGGAGCACCGGGTCCTCGACGCGGAGGAGCGCGCCGCCCGGACGATCACGTACGGGGTCGGCATGATGGCCGGGGCGGTCGCCCTGGTGCTGGTCCTGATCCTGTGCGGCCGGACCCTCTTCGTCTGACCGACCCGTGGCCCCGGGCCCACTCTGCGGCCTCGCCCGTCCGAGGACGCGAACCCACCGTGCGGCTACAGCCCACGTCGCTGCCCCGGACGCCCCTCCGGCTCGGCCCACCTGCGGCCTTGGACCGCACCCTGAGCCCGAGCACCCTCCGACCCAGCCCACCCTGGGACCCCGGACCCGCCCCTGAGCGGTTCGTCCCGCAAGCTCGGATCACCCCGCGAACCCGGCCGCCCTGCGGACCTGGACCCGCCCGGCAGACCCGGCCCATCCGTGGCCCCAGCCCCACCGCGCGGCCCAGCCCCACTCCGTGGGCCCCAACCTTCACATCCCGGGCCGGCTCCCACCGTAACCAGAAAATGCCCTTGATCTGGGTCTAGTAGCCGCTCCAGGCGATCCGGGCGCCCGCGTCCCCGGTCTTGTACACGTACCACCCGGAGAACCCGGCCAGGACCAGCACCGCGAGGCCGAACACGATCATCATGATCATGCGCCCGCGGGCGGCCGGGGGTGCCGCGACCTCGCCACCGGCGGGTGCGGGCCCGACGTTGGCGTTGGCCCGGCGGCGCCCGGCGTCGAGTGCCATGAAGAGCAGCGACACGACGGCGAGGCCGCAGACGAACCAGAGCATCTTCTCGCCGTGGTCCTGGTGGACGTTGATGTCGGCGGCGAGCTCGGGGGGCATCATGCCCTTGGCCTGCATCCGCCGCTCGAAGCGTTCGCCGCTCTCCTTGGCGACCCAGGAGACGACGGGGGCGATGACGGCCAGCAGGAGGAACACCCAGGTGAACCGGGCCCGCAGCGGCGGCACCAGGACGTAGACCACGCCCATGAGGGCGAGGAGCGGCACGAAGACGACGGCGGCGTGGACGAGCAACGGGTGCGCCGGCAGACCCATGATCTCATCGAACATCGCGTCAGTGTGGGCGTACCGCGACGGCCGGGGCAATGCCCCACACCGCCATCGGCTCTTATTTGACTGATTCCAGAAAACGTGGTTACCTTCTGGTCATGCCAAGTGACCAGCAGCTCCGAGCGCATGGCCTCCGGGTCACGAAACCGCGGCTCGCGGTGCTCGACGTGCTGGCCGGCGGGGGCCACCTGGACGTGGACGAGATCACCCGCCAGGTGCGCGACCGGCTCGACAGTGTCTCCACCCAGGCCGTCTACGACGTGTTGGGTGCCCTCACCCGCTCCGGCCTCGCCCGCAGGATCGAGCCGGCCGGCCACCCCGCCCGGTTCGAGGCCCGCACGGGCGACAACCACCACCACGTGGTGTGCCGGAGCTGCGGAGCCATCGACGATGTTGACTGTGCCGTGCACTACACGCCATGCTTGACCCCGTCGAAAAGTCATGGCTTCATCCTCGATGAGGCGGAAGTCACGTATTGGGGCCTATGCCCCAAGTGTCAGGAGATCACCGAAGACTGAGATCCGGGAGTCCGGGTCTCGCCCCTAAGTTGGAGGAGAGACGTTGACCGAGCACTCCACGACCGAGACCGGCTCCCCGGCCCCCAGCGACGCGTTCTCGCTGACCGCCGGCGCCGACGGCCCGATCCTGCTGCACGACCATCACTTCATCGCCCAGATGGCGCACTTCAACCGTGAGCGGATGCCGGAGCGCAACGTGCACGCGAAGGGCGGCGGCGCGTTCGGGCACTTCACGGTCACGGCCGACGTCAGCGCCTTCACGAAGGCCGCGGTGTTCCAGCCCGGCACGACCACCGAGACGCTGCTGCGGTTCTCCACGGTCGCCGGCGAGCAGGGCAGCGCGGACACGGCGCGCGACCCGCGCGGGTTCGCCCTGAAGTTCTACACGACCGAGGGCAACTACGACCTGGTCGGCAACAACACCCCGGTCTTCTTCATCCGGGACCCCATCAAGTTCCCGCACTTCATCCGCTCGCAGAAGCGGCTGCCGGACACCGGGCTGCGCGACAACGACATGCAGTGGGACTTCTGGACGCTGAACCCGGAGTCCGCGCACCAGGTGACGACGCTGTTCACGGACCGGGGCACGCCGGCGACGTGGCGCGAGCAGCACGGCTTCGGCTCGCACACCTACAGCTGGTCCAACGCGGGCGGCGAGCGGTTCTGGGTGAAGTACCACTTCGTCACCGAGCAGGGCATCCGCAACCTGAGCGCGTCGGAGGCGGCGGCGATCTCGGCCGAGGACCCGGACTTCCACCGCCGCGACCTGATCACACACATCAAGCGGGGCGACCATCCGTCGTGGACGCTGAAGGTGCAGATCATGCCGTACGCGGACGCGCCCGGCTACCGGTTCAACCCGTTCGACCTGACGAAGGTGTGGCCGCACGGCGACTACCCGCTGATCGAGGTCGGCCGGCTCACCCTGGACCGCAACCCGGAGAACTTCTTCGCCCAGATCGAGCAGGCCGCGTTCGAGCCGTCGGCGCTGGTCCCGGGCATCGGGGTGTCCCCGGACAAGATGCTCCTGGGCCGGATGTTCGCCTACGCGGACACCCACCGGCACCGGATCGGCACCAACTACACCCAGCTGCCGGTGAACCAGCCGAAGGTGCCGGTGAACACGTACACGTTCGACGGCGCGATGCGGTTCGACCACAGCGGCAACTCCCCGGTGTACTCGCCCAACTCCTACGGCGGCCCGGTCGCCGACGAGGCGAGGGGCGCGGAGATCGGCTGGGAGGTCGACGGCGAGATGGTCCGGTCGGCCGCGACCCTGCACGCCGAGGACGACGACTTCGGCCAGCCGGGCACACTGGTCCGCGAGGTGCTCAACGACGACGAGCGGGCCGCGCTGGCCAGCAACGTGGTCGGCCACCTCAAGGGCGGGGTGTCGGCGCCGATCCTGGCGAAGGCGCTGGCGTACTGGCGCGCGGTCGACAAGGGTCTCGGCGACACCATCGCCAACGGAGTGAATGGTCACTGACCTGGCGATGATCTCCAGGTATCGATAGACTCGGCCTCCCTCGTCCGTTCGAGGGAGGCCGAGTTTGCACGGGTTTGTGCGATAATCGGGCCAACGGCAGGGGGTGTTCCGGTGACCACAGGATGGACCGACGCGCTGGCCGCCGACGCCCGGGACGCCCAGACCCTCCGCCGGATCCTCGCCGATCCGACGAATCCCGAGGTCTATCCGGACTCCATCCCGCACGAGCTCGTCAACGGAGCGATCATCGTGACGCCACCGGCAGGACCCACGCACGGCTCCCTGCTCGTCATCCTCGGCACGTCCCTCCGCCGCCAGCTCCCCCGGGACCTGTGGCTGGGCATCGACACCTGGCTCTACCTCGACCGGCAGAACCACCCGGCCCCCGACCTGATGCTCTGCCCCCGCCCGGACAGCGAGATGAAGCGGCCCGCCGAGGCGCTCCTCGTGCTGGAGATCCTGTCCCCGGCGACGGCCGACCGCGACCGGGGCGAGAAGCGCGCCGTCTACGCCCGGCACGCCATCCCGTCCTACCTGATCGTGGACCCGGACCCGCTGACCATCACGGAGCTGCGGCTCGACGGCGAGACCTATGTGGAACGCCAGACGGTCACCGCCCCGGGCATCTTCACCACCGAGGCGCCCTGCCCGCTGACGGTCAACCTGGGCTCCCTGGCCCGCGAGCTCGCCGCCTGGTAAAGATCAAGACCATTATTTGGTTACGAGTGGGCGCCCGGCCCCGCGCGTGAAGGTTGGGCGGAACGCGCCCGCGAACGGGATGATCGCCAGGACGAGGACCAGCGGGATCACGAAGCCCAGCCGGAGGTTCCCGACGAGCCCGACCAGCGGGGCCCCCAGCACGAACCCGGCGTAGTTGAAGAGGTTCACCCGGGCGATCGCCACCCCGGTGTCGTCGGGGTCGAGCCGCGCCGCCGCCGTGAACGACTGGGGCACGATCGCGCACAGCCCGAGGCCCAGCACCCCGAACCCGGCGATCCCCCACCACGGGCTCTGCGCGGCCACCACCAGCGCGAGTCCCACGGTGCCGACCAGCGCCCCGACCGCCACGGTCCGCACCGGGCCGAACCGCTCGCCCAGCCGGTCCGCGCCGGAGCGGCCGATCACCTGGAAGCCCTGGTAGAAGAAGTACGCCCACGGGGCCACCGATTCCGTGCTCCCCAGCTCCTTGAGCAGGTACGGGCCGTGCCAGTTCGAGGTGGACGAGTCTGCGATGTACATGAACATCATCGCGATCCCGATCATGAGCACGGGCTTCCACGGCACCTTGGCGGCGAGCCCGACCGGGCCCGTGGCGGCACCGACACCCGGCTCCGTGGCCCCGACCGTGGCCCCGATCGCGCCGGTGGCCGTTCCCGCACCGACCGCGCCGGTGGCCGGGCCCGCGCCGCCCGTCCCACCGGAAGTGCCCGCGCCGCCGGTCGTACCCGCCGCGCCGGCCGCCCCCTCGGCGACCGGCACGGCGGAGTCTGTGGTGCCCGCGACGGAGGCGGCCGTCGCCTCGCCCGTCCGCCGGCCCCGGAGTTCGGCGCGCTTCAGCAGCCCGGGCCCGACGAGCAGCGCGAGCGCCACCCCGACGGCGCCGACGACGCCCAGGTGGACGGCGAGCGGGATCCGGCCGGCGACGGCGACGCTGGCGAGCGCGCCGAGGATGCCGGCGACGCTCCACACGGCGTGCATCGACGCGAGGATGCTCCGCCCGTACCGGGCCTGCACCGCCACGCCCTGCATGTTCATGGTCGCGTCCACCGCGCCGACGCCGAGCCCGAAGACGACGAGGACCGCGAACAGCACCGCGCGGTTGGGGGCCGCGCCGGTCGCCGCGATCGTCGCGCACACCAGCGGCCCGGAGACCCGGAGCAGCGCCGCGCTACCGAACCGGGCGGCGAGCCAGCCGGACAGCGCGCTGCCGATCCCGGCGAACACGGGCACGGCGAGCAGGACGAGGGAGAGTTCCTCGTCGGTGAAGCGGTGCTCCGCCTGGATCGCCGGTACCCGCGTGACCAGCGCCGCGAAGCACAGGCCCTGCACGAAGTACGCGCCCGCGACGGCGATCCGTGCGCGGCGATCCCGATCGAGGCTCATAACTGAGGGATTCTCGCGTTCCCCGGCACCCAGCGCAATCCCCCGCCGGCCCAGCTTCCGGACCGGCCTGGCCCGTCAGTACCCGTCAGGTGGTCTGCCCTGGCCCACTGACCCCCGCTGAGTCATCGGACGGGGCCTGTTCGGGCTCGCGCGGCCCGGGAACCGTGTAGCCCTCCACGGCCGTCCACGGGTCCCGTTTCGGGGCCTCCCGCCCGGCGGGGCACGACGTCCGGAAGTCGCAGAAGGAGCACAGCGCGCTCGGCCGCATCGCGAACTCACGATCCGCCTGGATGTCGGCGACCGTGGCCTCGGCCCGCGCCACGTGCCGCGCCAGACTCTCGACGGTGTGCTCGTGCGCCGCGACCGTACCCGTCGGGAGGTGGTGCAGTTCGACCTTCCGGCACGGCTTGTGGAACATCCGCTCGGCCGCGTACGCGTACAGCGCGAGCGCCCGGGAGCCCCGCGCGTCGTCGGCGTCCAGCCCGGTCCGCCCCGTCTTGTAGTCCACGATCACCAGCTCGCCGTCGCGCGCGTCGAGCCGGTCGACCCGCCCCGACAGGGCCAGCGTCTCCGTCTTCGCCGCCACCGTGCGCTCGACGCCGACCGGGTCGCCCTCGGGCAGCTCCGCGACGTACCGCTCCAGCCAGGCGACCGCCGTCCGGTACACCGCCTTGATCTGGGCCGCGTCCCGGTAGCCGTCGGTCACCCAGGCGCCGGTGAGGAGCCGGGGGACAACTTCCGCAGTACGCTGGGTGGTCGGTAGGTCGTACCACCTCTTGAGGGCGTTGTGCACGCTCGCACCGAGGGAGTTGTGCGCCCACGCGGGGCCTCTGGGCGGCGCTGGGCGGTCCAGGTACGCGTACCGGTACCTCCGGGGGCAGTCCTCGTAGGTGGTGATCCTGCTCGGCGTACAACTGAAGAGCTTCACTGGTGCGGAGAAAAGTGCAAGCTGGTTGTCTTCGTCCGGTTTCGCGCTCGGCATATTCCCATGCTCTCACCGGGGTGCGACACTGGACCATCTAGCAGGGGAGGCACGGCCATGGGTTTACTGCGCTGGATGCGGGGCGGCGACGAGGACAACGCCTCGGCCGGTTCGTTGTCTGCCGGCATGGCCGAGCTCGGCGGTTTCTTCTCCCCCGGGCAGCGCAAGCAGACCGAGCACGTGGAGCAGCAGAAGCGGCTCCGCAGGGACGTGACCTCCGCCGACGGCGGTAACCGGATCGACCTGGAGAGCGGCGTGGCCGTCATCCGCCGCGCGGCCCCCGCCGAGGGCTAGACCGCCCGGCTCCGGCCGCCGTCGTACCCGGCTAGAAGTGGGTCTTGACGTATTCCACGACCGCGTCCGCGATCAACTGCACCGCGATGGCCGCCAGCAGCAGGCCCGCGATCCTGGTCAGCACCTCGATGCCACTCGGCTTGAGCAGCCGCACGATGATCGTCGAGTAGCGCAACACCAGGAAGATGATGATGTGTACGGCCACGATCGCCCCCGCGATCGCCAGATAGCCGCCGACCTCGTCGGTCCCGCGCACCGCGAGCATCGTCGCCACGATCGCGCCCGGCCCGGCCAGTAGCGGGGTGCCCAGCGGCACGAGGGCCACGTTCGAGGTGACCTCCCGGGACGGGTCGTCAGCCTTGCCGGTCAGCAGCTCCAGGGCCACCAGGAGCAGCAGAATGCCGCCCGCCGCGCGCAGGGCGAACAGCTCGATGTGCAGGTACTTGAAGATCTGCTCCCCGACCACCGCGAACGTCACGATCACGCCGAACGACAGCAGCACCGACTGGAGCGCGGCGCGCCGCCGGTTGCGGACATCCATGGTGGAGGTGAGCGCCAGGAAGATCGGCACCAGCCCCGGGGGGTCGGTGATCACGATCAGGGTCAGGAAGGTCGCCCCGAGCAGCTTGAGATCCACGAGCCCACTCTAGGGTCGCGGGCCCCGGGCAGGTCAGGAAACCCGGGGCGGCGTGCCGTGGCTCTCGGCGACGATCCGTTCGTACACCTCGGGGGCCGTCGTCCGGGCGCCGAGCCGGACCGTCTTGTTGGTGCCGTGGTAGTCGCTGGAGCCGGTGACGAACAGGCCCAGGTCGTGGGCGAGGGCGACCAGTTCGTCGCGTTCGGCGTCGGTGTGGTCGGTGTGCTCCGCCTCCAGCCCGAACAGGCCGTGCGCCGCGAGTTCGACGATCATCGAGTCGGGTACCACCCGGCCGCGCTTGGAGGCCCTGGGGTGCGCGAACACCGGCACCCCGCCGGCCGCGCGGACCAGGTCGACGGCCTCGAACACGTCCACGGCGGCCTTCGGCAGTTGCCACCGGGTGCCGAGGTACTCCGCCCCGAACGCCTCGTCGACCGTCCTGACCACGCCGAGTTCGACGAGGGCCCGGGCCAGGTGCGGGCGGCCCACGGAGCCGCCGGCCGCGTAGCCGAGGACCTGTTCCCAGGTGATGTCGACCCCGTCGGCGCGGATCAGGTCGACCATCCGCTCGCCGCGGTGCGCCCGGTCCTCGACCAGGCCGGCCATGGTGCCGGCCAGTTCGGCGTGCTCCGGGTCGAAGAGGTAGGCCAGCAGGTGCAGTTCCATGCCCTCGCGTTCGGCGGCGGGCCGGGCCGCCTCGCGGGCCCTCCACACGGATGCCCCGTGGTCGTCCCACTGCCGGTTCGCGGCGCCGCCGTCCCACACGCAGGAGATCTCCGCGCCGGGGATCAACGTCAGGCCCGCCGGCAGCGCCTCGGTGGCCGCGTCCCAGCCTGCGGTCGTGTCGTGGTCGGTGAGGGCGACGACATCCAGGCCGGCGGCGCGCGCCTCGGCCATCAACGGGCCGGGCGGCACCGTGCCGTCGCTCGCCGTGGAGTGGACGTGAAGATCGATCCGCATCGGGCCGACGCTACGCGTCCTCGCCGCCGCCGTCCTCCTCGCCCCGGCCGAGCCGTGCCTCGACGGCCTCCGGCTCGTACATCTCCTCACAGACCCGCAGGTAGAGCTCGTTCGGGTTCGGCAGGTGCTTGACCTCGCGGAGCGCCTGCTCCTGGCCCGCGGACTCCAGCACGAAGGTGCCGTAGTTGAGCATCCGGCCGACCGGGGACTGCTCGTACTTCATGTCGGTGACGCGGGCGAGCGGCATCATGGCGACCTTGCGGGTGACGATGCCGGAGACGACCATGACCCGCTTGTTGGTGAGGATGAAACGGTCGAAGTACCAGTCGAGGTGCTTCCAGCCGACCCACACCAGGACCGCGATCCACAGGGCCACGACGACCCCGGTGACCCCGCCCTGCTGGTGCTTGGCGAGCAGACCCGACGCGTACCCCATCACGAAGGTGGCCCCGACGCCGATGCCCAGCTCGGGGACCAGGTGGATCCAGTGCCTGCGCCACTCGCCCCGGTACCGCTCCGTGGGGAACAGGTAGCGCGAGACGAGCGGGCTCGGTTCTGGCTCGAGCGGCAGGACCCTGCGGGGACCGACCGGCAGGCCGGCGGCGTCGAACCGCAGACCCTCGAGCTCCTCCTCCGAGAGAACGGGAGGAGGAGCAAGGTTGTCCACAGACGTGGAGGCAGTCAGATCCTCCACCGATGGCTCCGGGCGTGCCCGGGGAATCGGCTCGGTATCCCGGTTCGGTGTCTCGTCCGGGCCGTTACGTCCGTCGTCGGCCATATCAGCGATCAGCCAACCACACCAGCGAGGAAGTCGCCCATTCCACTCAGCACTTCTCCGATCGTGTCGCCGATCTTCCCAGCCACACCGGCTGCGGAATCAGGCCGATACGCGATGAAGAAGACCAGGAACGCGAGGCCACCCCACGTGAGAATCTTTTTGACCATGGCGAGAATTCCCCTCCCCACTTGCATTGCCGCGGCGTTACCCAGAGTATCAGTTACGGCTCGTACGGTGAATGTCTCAGTAGAACTTCAGCCCTCCCCATGAAGATACGGGGACAGAGCCCCGAACACGAGTGCACTGGGGAGCGATTCCACGAGGTCGTGGAGGACCACTTCGTCCACCAGTACGTCACCCGCTGTAGTCGGTCGTGCCACCGCGTACCTCCGGAAGCCCGGGTCCGTCCACTTCTGCGCTGTGGTCCGACGGCGTACCGGCGGGCCACAGTGGAGCGCGGCGGGGACGGCGGTGGTACTTCTCCGCCGTGCTGCGGACAACGGACCGCGACGCTCACAAAGTCAGGCTACTCCGCATTGGAGAAGAAAATCCCTGCCGAAATTTTCATTCACGCGGACTGTCGGATACCTGGAGGCAGCCCCGCCGACACCGTGCATTCAGGCGTACGGGCGGTCGCACGCGTGGCGGTCAGGCGTGCTGGCGGATCCACGCGTGCATCGCGATGCCCCCGGCGACCCCGGCGTTGATCGACCGGGTGGACCCGAACTGGGCGATCGAACACACCAGGCTCGCCGCCGCGCGGGCCGGTTCGGAGAGCCCCGGCCCCTCCTGCCCGAACAGCAGTACGCACCGGCGGGGCAGTTCCACGGACTCCAGGGGCACCGCCCCGGGCAGGTTGTCGATCCCGACGATCGGCAGGTCCTCGGACTTCGCCCAGGTCAGCAGGTCCTCGACGGTCTCGTGGTGGAAGACGTGCTGGTAGCGGTCGGTCACCATGGCCCCGCGCCGGTTCCAGCGCCGGCGGCCCACGATGTGCACAGCCCGGGCCAGGAACGCGTTGGCGGTCCGCACGACGGTGCCGATGTTCATGTCGTGCTGCCAGTTCTCGATGGCCACGTGGAAGTCGTGCCGGCGGAGGTCGAGGTCGGCGACCACCGCCTCGCGGGTCCAGTACCGGTACCGGTCCACGACGTTGCGGCGGTCGCCGAGTTCGAGCAGCTCCGGGTCGTACCGGGCGTCGTCCGGCCACGGGCCCACCCAGGGGCCCACGCCGACCTCGACCTCGTCCTCCGTCACCCGGTCAGGCTAGCGCCTCGGCCAGATCGTCCATGAACCGCTGCTCGGCGGCCGTGACCCGGTCCCCGCCGAGGCCGAGGAAACCGCCCGACTGGGCCGCCTCCGCGACGGAACCGGCGATCCGGTGCAGCCAGACCCGGTACGCGGCGGCGTCGGCGGGCTCGGCCTTCTCGGCGAGCACCCGGGCGGCGCGGCGCGCGCCGTCGAGCACCTCCGCGAGGCCGGCGGCCCGGTTGTTGAACTCCTCGGCGGCCGGCAGCTCGTCGGCGTCGGGGTCGGCCTCGTTGAGGAAGAGGTCCGCGTACACCGCGCGGACCAGGGCACTGTCGTCCACCTCGCCGGCCTGGATGCCCGCGTGTCCCGCGAGGCCTTCGTTGACGGTGCGCCGGGCGCCGTCCGCCTCCGCCGAGGTCGCCGCGATCACCACCGCCCGGGGCAGTTCCACGAGCAGATCCCACTCGGTGCCGGTGTACTGGTCCCGCATGCCGACCTCCCTGTAGTCACCTGGTGACTCCCAGGATATGGCTATTGGGGAGCTTTCGGGACCATGACGCGGCGGCGGAAAATGCACACCATCGTGCCGTCCTGGTTGTACCCACGGGTCTCCACGTAGACGATGCCGCGGTCCGGCTTGGAGTTGGACTCCTTGACCTCGAGCACGGTCGTCTCGCCGTAGAGGGTGTCGCCGTGGAAGGTCGGCGCGACGTGCTTGAGCGACTCGACCTCGAGGTTCGCGATGGCCTTACCGGACACGTCGGCGACCGACATCCCGAGGAGCAGCGAGTAAATGTAGTTGCCGACCACCACGTTCTTGCCGAATTCTGTCGACGTCGCCGCGTAGTGCGCGTCGATGTGCAGCGGGTGGTGGTTCATGGTGAGCAGGCAGAAGAGGTGATCGTCGTACTCGGTGATGGTCTTTCCGGGCCAGTGCTTGTAGATCGCACCGACCTCGAATTCCTCGAAATACCGACCGAACTGCATCTGCGGGCTCCTCACGCGATGGGTTACCGGTCAGTAGCATAGTCGGATCCCCACAAACAGCAACGAGCGGCGAGGCCTATAGACGCCCGCCGCCCGCGCTTTTTGTTGTGCTGCCGATCCTGCTCTGTAAATCTTTGGTTTGCTGTGACCTGCGCCATAGTTACGCAAACGTAAGCACCCATCGACCGAAAGGACTACGTCCGCCCTGGCCGGGCGAAGGATCCGGCCGATCCTAGAATCTCCGATATGCGACTCCGAGTGACGATCACCACACTCGTCGCGGTGGCTCTGCTCCTCGGGACCCTGTTCGGCTCCGATGACGATTTTCCCGTCGGCCCCTTCCGGATGTACGCGACCACCGACGCCCTCGACGCGCCCGTCCGCGACACCCGGGTCGCCGCCCTCGACGACACCGGGGCGGCCCTCGACCTGACCGAGACCGACACCGGGCTCCGGCGCGCGGAGGTCGAGGGGCAACTCGACCGGCCGGACCTGCCCCGCCTGCTCGCCGTGGCCTATGAGCGCCGCAACCCGGACGCCACCCCGCTCCGCCGGGTCACCATCGTGGTCACCTGGCACGAACTGCGCGACGGCCGGCCGACCGGACGGACCACCGAGGAGACGGTCGCCGCATGGGAACGGTGACCGCGACCCCGGTCCCGACCCAGGTCCCCGGCTGGCTGTGCGCGCCCGTCCCCCTCGGCCGGGTCGCGCTGTTCCGGGTGCTCGCGTACCTGTTCGTCGCCGCCGACCTGGTGGTCTTCACGCCGTGGGTCCGGGGTCACGCCACGGTGCCCGTCGAGCTGTACCGCCCGGTGCTCGTCGCCCGGATTCTGCACCTGCCCGCCCCGACCCCGGCGCTCGTGCACGGGGTGTTCTGGGCGCTGCTCGCGGTGGCGCTCGTCGCCGCGTCCGGCCGGTGGCCCCGCGTCCTCGGCGGGGCCGTCTTCCTGTTGTACGCCGAGTGGATGGTCGTCGCCATGAGCTACGGCAAGGTCGACCACGACCGGTTCGGGCTGCTCGTCGCGCTCGCCGCCCTGCCCACGGTCGGCCGGGCCCGGTTCGGGTCCGCGGAACCGTCGGCCGCCGGGGGTTGGGCGCTGCGGGTCACCCAGCTGGCGGTGGTCGCCACGTACTTCCTCGCCGGCTGGGCGAAGCTGCGGTTCGGCGGGATCGAGTGGCTCACCGGGGCCACCATGACCCGGGCCGTGCTCCGCCGGGGCACCTGGCTCGGTCAGCTGGTCCTCGGCGTGCCCGGGCTGCTCGTCCTGAGCCAGTTCGGCATCATGGCGTTCGAGCTCGCCAGCCCGGTGGTGCTGTTCGTCCGCGAGCGGGCCCGGTACCTCCTCGTCGGCGGGTTCTACCTGTTCCACGCGGTCGTGTTCGCCACGGTCACCATCACGTTCCTGCCGCACCAGGTGGCCATGGCCAGCTTCCTCCCCCTGGAGAGGGCGGTGAGTAGGCTGCTCGGGTGCCCTACGGACTCGCGAAGGTGATCGCCGGCCCCCTCTTCCGGGTGTACTGCCGCGCCGCCGTCACCGGCCTGCACCACCTGCCGGCCACCGGCCCCGTCCTGCTCGCCTCGAACCACCTCGGCACCCTCGACCCGCTGATCCTGCCCGCGCTGCTGCCGCGCCGGGTCACGTTCGTGGCCAAGTCCGAGTACTTCGCCGAGGGGCGGCTCACGGGGAAACTGCTCCGGGCGTTCGGCCAGCTGCCCGTCGAGCGCCGGGCCGGGGCGGCGGCGACCGAGGCCCTGGAGACGGCCCTGGCGGTACTGCGGTCCGGCGAGGTGTTCGGCATCTACCCCGAGGGCACCCGCTCCCCCGACGGCCGGCTGTACCGGGGCCGGGTCGGGGTCGGCTGGCTCGCGCTCGCGTCCGGGGCGACCGTCGTGCCGGTGGGGATGGTCGGGACCGACCGGGTGCTGCCGCGCGGGGCGGCGCTGCCCCGGCCCGCGAAGGTGGAGATCCGGCTCGGCGCGCCCGTGGCGGTGGGCGGGTCGGAGACCAGCGCGCGGGACCGGCGGGCGGCGACGGACACGATCATGGCCGCGATCGGGGAACTGACCGGGCAGGACCACGCCGGGGTGTACGCGCCGCTGCCGGCGTAGCGGTCACGCCCGGGGCGGTCGCCCCCGACGTCCGGTCGGCCATGCGCGACAGCCCCGGCGCGGGCACGGTCTCGCCACGGACCCGGCGCTGGCGCTGGCCTGGTCACGGCCCACCGTAACCATCGAAAGATCTTTGGTTTCAGCGCTGGGCGTCGCGCTGGGCCTGGGGCAGCGAGCAGGCCGGGGTGCCGCCGGGCATCCGGTGCCGGTTGCGGGCGATCAGGCGGTAGAGCGGCCAGGCCAGCCACAGCACCGGGGGCAGGCCCAGCAGCCAGCCCAGCGGGCGCCAGGGGCCACCCGCGTCGCGCAGCAGTCGGGCGATGCCGACCGGGCCCGCGGAGACCACCCCGTGGCCGTCGATCCACTGCACGGCGCTCTCCGCCTGCTCGCGGGTCACGCCGAGCGCGGCCAGGTCGGTGAACTGCCAGGGCACGATCCGGGCCCGGGTCGGGATCCGGCGCTGGACGAACTGTGCGCAGGTGGTGCAGAAGGCGCAGTCGCCGTCGTACACGAAGGTGGCGCTCATGGCCCCATCATCCTCCCGCGTCGGGCCGGAAAAACGGTGAGTCGCGCCACGCGGTGAACATGGACAGTCCTTCGAACATGTGTTCTAGTATTGAGCATGCGCTGGAGTCACATGCAAGCCACCGAGCCGACCGCCACCGACGGCGAGCTGCCCCTGCGCCTCCCCGACGCCACGGTGCGGACCTTCGACACCCCCGGCTTCGCGGGCATGACCTTCTACGAGATCAACGCGAAATCGATCATCAACAAGGTCAGTGGGGACGGCGCGATGTTCCAGTGGACGGTGAACCCCTACCGTGGCTGCTCGCACGCCTGCGTCTACTGCCTGACCGGCGACACCCCGATCCTGATGGCCGACGGCCGCACCCGCCCGCTGGCCGAGGTCCAGGTCGGCGACGAGATCTACGGCACGGAACGCCAGGGCAACTACCGCCGGTATGTGACGACGACCGTCCTCGACCACTGGTCCACCGTCAAGCCGGCGTACCGGATCACCCTCGCCGACGGCACCTCCCTCGTGGCCAGCGGCGACCACCGGTTCCTCACCGAGCGCGGCTGGAAGCACGTCACGGGCGCCGAGCGCGGCTTCGGCAAGCGCCCCTACCTGACCACCAGCAACAAGCTGATGGGTACGGGGCGGTTCGCCACCCCGCCCGAGGAGACCGACGAGTACCAGCTCGGCTATCTCTCCGGCATCATCCGGGGCGACGAGGGCCTGAGCAGCTTCCCCCGCTCGCCGTACCGGTTCCGGCTCACCGTCGCCGAGGTCGAGGCGCTCGACCGCACCCGGGCGTACCTGGCCCACTTCGACGTCGCCACCGAACGGCTCACCGGCTCCAGCCGGCCCGGCCGCCCGCCGACGCTGCGCACCTCGCAGCGCGAGTCCGTCGAGGCCATCGGCCGGCTGGTGTCCTGGCCCGGTTCGCCCTCCGACGACTGGTGCAAGGGCCTGCTCGCCGGCATGTTCGACTCCGCCGGCAGCTACTCGCGCGGCATCCTGCGGATCCCCAGCGCCGACAAGGACATCGTCGACGCGCTGGAGGCCGCCCTCACCGCCCTCGACTTCGACTACGTCATCGAGGACCGGGGCTTCGCGTGCTTCCGGCTGCTCGGCGGCCTGCGCGAACACCTGCGGTTCTTCCACACCGTCGACCCGGCCATCACCGCCAAGTGGACGATCACGAACACCGCGCTGAAGAGCAACGCGCCGCTCGGCATCACCGCCATCGAGGACCTGGGCGTGCAGCTGCCGATGTTCGACATCACCACCGGTACCGGGGACTTCATCGCCGACGGGGTGGTCAGCCACAACTGCTTCGCCCGCAACACCCACACGTACCTCGATCTGGACGCCGGCACCGACTTCGACTCCCAGGTCGTCGTCAAGGTGAACTCCCCCGCACTCCTCCGCCGCGAACTGGCCGCCCCGAAGTGGCGCGGCGCGCACATCGCCATGGGCACCAACGTCGACTGCTACCAGCGCGCCGAGGGCCGCTACGCGCTGATGCCCGGCATCATCTCCGCCCTCACCGACTTCCGGAACCCATTCTCCATCCTCACCAAGGGCACCCTGATCCTCCGCGACCTCGACCTGCTCCGGGCCGCCGCCGAGGTGACCACGGTCGGGATCGCCGTCTCCGTCGGGTTCACCGACACCGCCCTGTGGCGGGCCGTCGAACCCGGCGCGCCCAGCCCCAACCGGCGGCTCGACGTGGTCCGCCGGCTCACCGACGCCGGGCTGGCCGTGAGCGTCCTAATGGCCCCCGTGCTGCCCGGCCTCACCGACACCGCCGAGGAGATCGAGCACACCGTCGCCGCGATCGCCGCCGCCGGGGCCGTGAGCGTCACGCCGCTCGGGCTGCACCTGCGCCCCGGCGCCCGCGAGTGGTACATGGCCTGGCTGGCCCGGGAGCACCCGCACCTGGTCCAGGTGTACGAACGGCTCTACGGCACCGGCGCCTACCTGCCGAAGGGGTACCAGCGGGAGCTGACCGCCCGGGTGCGCGCGGCCGGCCGGCGGCACGGGATCGGGGAACCGGGGGCCGGCGGCGCGCGGAGTACGCCGGCGTCACCCTCCCAGGCGCGGATCGCGGAACTGGTGGTCACGCCGGAGAACGCTACGCAGCTGACGTTGCTGTAGGGGCCGAGCTGAGGCCGTAGAACTCGCCGAAGCTGAAGATGAGCGGGCTCCACGTGTCACCGTCGACGTACTGGTGCTGGCCCGGCACCAGAATGGACTCCTCGATGTGCGCGCGCACGATCCGGGCCTCGATGCCGACCAGCTGCTCGTCCGCCCTCCCGAACGGGTGCACCGCCTCGATCACGGCCTCCAACTGGACCGGGCACTCGGCCACCCGGGGCGGCCCGACCAGCTCCGAGGCCACGGGCGTCAGCTGGGCGGCACCGAACTTGTCCGGCTCGTACCGGTAACCGCGCGCCGCCTTGTCCTCCGGGACCGGGTTCAGCCCCGTGGTGTCCTGCAGCCGGTCGACGGCTCCGCCGAGGTCCCACGAGGGGAGGTTGAGCACGCACTGCCGCTCGCGGCGCAGGTTCTGGACAGTCTTGCCCTTGGCGCTCAGGCCGAGCATGCACGACCAGCGCATCCACCAGGCCGAGGACATCGGCGCCAGATTCGCCGAGCCGTCCTCGTTCAGCGTGCTGATGAGGACGACCGGGGTGCCGAAGAAGAAACTCCGTGGTTCGACGACGAGATGTGTCACCTTGGTCCGCCACCTTCCTAGCGCGATTCAGCAGCGAAGCTACCCACGGCCGGCGGCGGTGATCAACTTATTCGGAACATCTGACTTCAGTTCCCCGGACCGGGGTCAGCCCTGTCCGAGATAACCCCGGATGCTCTCCATCACGACCGTGATCCGCCCGGGCGCCAGGCTGTAGAGCACGTAGTAGCCGGCCCGCCGGGTGGTCAGCACGCCCGCCTCCGCCAGGAGCCGCAGATGCTTGGACAGCGCGGCCTCGCTGAGCCCCACCAGAGGAGCCAGCTCCTGGGTACTCCGGGGACGTTCCGCGATCAGCCGGAGCGCCCGCAGCCGGGTCTCGTCGGCCAGGGCGCGCAACACCCGGGGCAGGTCGGTGGGCGGCAGCGGCGGGTGCGCCGTCCGCGCCAGGTGCGCGACGGGGAAGACGAGCGTGGGCGCCCACGGCCGGTCACAGTTGACCCGGACGTGCGGCCACACGTACACGCTCGGGACCAGGACGAACTGCTCGTCCGGGCCGATCACGACGTCGTGCTCGTGGCGCCGGTCCAGCCAGAAGCGCTCACTCGCCGCGTCGGTCCGGATCTCCGGCCACAGGCTCCGCAGGAACCCGTAGAGCCCGTGCCCGGCGAGGCTGGCCCCCGCCTCGGCGACGCTGGCCGCCAGGAGGTCCTCCACCCGGGGCCACTCCGTGCGGAACGCCGCGTCCCAGTAGTCGGCCAGCATCGCCAGGAACCGGTCGAGCACGGCCGCCGGGTCCTCCAGCGCCAGCCGGACGAGGCTCAGGCTCTTCGGCTCCCGACGGGCCGCCTCGCCCAGGATCCGGTCGCGGGCCGCCGGATCCTCGACCCGGGACAGCTCGCCCCGGGTCGCGGTGAAGGTCTCGGTGAACTCGAAACTGAGGACCTGCGGCGGGTGGACGAGCGGGCGGGTCAGCTCGTCGGCGAAGGTGGCGAACGTGCCCGTGGCAGGCGGGAACAGGAACGCCGGGAAGTAGGTCCGGTAGGCGAACCCGAACGCGGCGATCTCCCGCCGGAGCGCGGGGGGCAGCCGGCGCATCCGCCGGACCCAGTCGTGCTGGAGCGGGTGGTGCTTGGGCTCGATCAGCACGTGCAGGCTCAGAACCGCTTCGAGCACCGGCGAGTACGCGAACGCCAGGCGCTCGACGGCCGCGCCGGGCAGGTGAAAGGTGATCATCCCGTCCTCCCCCGCCCGACCGCAGACGCGAAACCTACCACCGCCGCGGGGGCGTGCCGATCCGCCGAGGCGTCGGGACGGCACCGCGATCGGTGGGTGGGGCGGCCCGGGTGGGTGGTTCGCTCCGGCGGGCGGGGTGACCTGGGTAGTCGGTCAGCCCGGTGGGGTGGATCAGCCCGCGGCCAGGGCGACCCGGCCCGGTCAACCCGGGTGGTGGGGTCACCCCCGGCGAGTGGTCGGGCCGGGTGGTCAGCCCGGGTAGTGGGGTCACCCCGGCGAGTGGTCGGGCCGGGCGGTCAGCCCGGGTAGGTGGCGACGATGGTGGCCAGGTCCGGGGTCACCCGCACCTCGGCCGCGCGCAGCAGCGGATGGGTCAGCCAGTGCACCCGGGGCCCGTCGACCTCGCCCAGGAAGGTGGGCGGCCAGCCCGTGGACGGGGTGAAGTCGTCGATCACGAGCAGCCCGCCCGGTCGGAGCCACTTCGCCGGGTCGATCGGCGGCTCGTCCTTCTTGCCCTGGCCGCCGCCGTCGAGAACGAGCAGGTCGAACGGGCCGTGCTCCTCCAGGAGGTGCCAGTCGCCCTCGACGACCTCGACGCCGGGCCGGTCGGCGAACAGGTCCGTCGCGACGGCGGCGCGGGCCGGGTCGCGTTCGACGCTGACGAGGCGGGCGTCCGGGTGCGCGGCGCTGGCCAGCCAGGCGAGGCCCACGCCGCAGCCGGTGCCGGTCTCGCCGATCAGTCCGGGGCCGACGCCCCGGGCGAGCACCCGGAGGAGTTCGCCGTGTTCGGGGACGCAGGACAGCGGGAAGTCGGCCTTCTCCGCCGCCTCGACGGCCGAACGGACCAGGACTGGCAGGTCGGCGAGTCCACTGTATGCGGCAGTTCCACCATGAGACATGCGCCCATTACTACCGCGCGTCGCGCGCCGGAGACAAGGCGTGCAGGTCCGGGGCGGGCGGGCGCTGGCGGGGCCGGGCGGGCGGGCGCGAAACCGTCGGGCGCGAGCGGACCCGTTAGGCGCGGGCGGGGCCGTCGGGCACGAGCGGACCCGTAAGGCGCGGGCGGGGCCGTCGGGCGCGGGTGAGGCCGGCGGGTGGGGACTGGGCACGTGGTTGGGGGCTGGCCCGGCGGTGGGGACTGGGCGCGTCAGGTGAGGTGCGCGCGGAGCTGGTCGCGGAGCCAGTGGTGCGCGCCGTCCGCGTCGTGCCTCGGATGCCACGCCATCCCCAGGGTGAACGGCGGCAGCTCCAGCGGCAGGGGCACCGAGGTCAACCCGAGGCCGGCGAGCAGGTTCCGGGCGAGCCCGGTCGGGCCGAGGCCGACCAGGTCGGTGTCGCGGAGCATCAGCAGCGCGGCCGTGAAGCTCGGTACCACGGCGGCCACGGTCCGGGTGAGCCCGAGACCGGCGAGCACCGCGTCGACGGGTCCGGTCGCGCGGCCCCGGCGGGAGACGTTGACGTGCTCGGCGGCGGCGTACCGGGCCGGGGTCAGGGTGCCGGCCGTCAACGGGTGGCCGGGACGGACGATGGCCATGAGTTCGCTGGTGACGAGCTGTTCCACCCGGGTCTCGGGGTCGGTGTGCTCGATGACCCCGACCTCCAGGTCGACCCGGCCGTCCCGGAGCGCCGAGGTGCCCTCCAGGGTCTCGGGCAGGAACCGGAACGTGACCCCGGGCGCGTCCCGCCGGGCCGCCGCGAGCAGGGCGGGGCCGAGGCCGGGCAGCAGTCCGTCGCCGGCCTGCACGGCGAACGACCGGGTGAGGGCGGCCAGGTCCGGCGCGCCCCGGTTGAGCAGCGCCTGGGCCCGGCCGATCACGTCGCGGGCCTCGTCGCGCAGTTCGAGGGCGCGGACGGTGGGCACCAGGCCCCGTCCGGCGCGGACGAGCAGCGGGTCGCCGAAGACGCGGCGGAGCCGGCCGAGGGTGCGGCTCATCGCGGGCGGGGAGGTGTGCAGGCGGGCGGCGGCGCCGGTGACGCTGCCCTCGGCGAGCAGGGCGTCGAGGGCCACGAGCAGGTTCATGTCGACGGATTCCACTGTGGATAACAGTACATTGCCTAGATTGCACTAGGTGGAAACCGTGGGGCGGCCTAGCGTGGCGGCATGAGTCTTCTCGACCTGTTCCTGATGAGCGGGACCGTCGAGTCCGTGCGGACCGTGGGCCGGCGGTTCCGGCGGATCCGGCTGCGGGTGCCCCGGATGTTCGGCGTGCCGTGGAAACCCGGCCAGCAGGTCCGGGTGAACGTGGCCACGTCCGGCCTGACCCTGCGCACCTACTCGGTCTGGGACCTCGCCGACAGCATGGTCGACCTGTGCGCGCTCGACCACGGCGAGGGCCCGGGTGCCGCGTGGGCGCGGTCGGCGGCGCCCGGCCAGCTCGTGCGGTTCACGAAACCCCAGGGTGACCTGGTACTGCGCCCCGCACCCTTCCACCTGTTCGTCGGCGACGAGACCGCCTCGGTGGCGTTCGGCCCGATGCTGCGCGCCCTGCCGGCGGACGCCGCCGCGTTCGGGGCCATCGAGGTGGACCGCCCGGAGGACGCGCTGCCGCTGGGCTCGTCGATCACCTGGTCCTACCGGGAGGGCCGGCCGGCGGCGTCCTCGGCGGGGCTGGTGGCGGCCGTCGCGGCACTGGACCTGCCGCCCGGCCCGGGGGTGGCGTACGTCGCGGGCGAGGCGCGGACCGTGCAGGCGGTGCGGAGCCATCTGGTGCGCGAGCGCGGCTGGGCACGGCGGGCAGTGGTCACGAAACCGTTCTGGACACCCGGCAAGAAGGGGATGGACTGACAGGACCGCGCGACGGCCCCCGACTCACCGGCCGACACCGGGGAGGCTGACGCCCTTGGGCGCGGAGGGCTGCCGACCCGGGCCGGGAGAGCAAGCGCCCGAGGCGGGGAGGGCCATCGGCCCGGGCTCCCGGAGCGACGCCCAAGGGCGGGGCCGGGTGACGCCGAGAGCGGCCCGGGTGGCGCCGAGGAGCGGGGCCGAGGTGGTTCCGGGGCCGGGGTGGCAGGTGCCGGGCAGTGCCTCCGGGAACCGGGTCGGTCCCCCACTCGTAACCAGAAAATGGGGTTGATCTGCGGGGTTTCGCGGCCCGGGTCGGGTGCCCCGGGCCGCGATCGGGTGTCTAGGCGCGGTAGTCGCGCAGCAGGCCCCGGGAGATGATCGTCTTCTGGATCTCCGAGGTGCCCTCGCCGATCAGCAGGAACGGGGCCTCGCGCATCAGGCGCTCGATCTCGTACTCCTTGGCGTAGCCGTAGCCGCCGTGGATCCGGAAGGACTCGGTGACGATCTCGGCGCAGTACTCCGACGCGAGCAGTTTCGCCATGCCGGCCTCGACGTCGTTGCGCTGGCCGGCGTCCTTGAGCCGCGCGGCGTTGACCATCAGGGCGTGCGCCGCCTCGATCTTGGTGCCCATCTCGGCGAGCTTGAACGCGATGGCCTGGTGCTTGTACAGCGGCTGGCCGAACGTCTGGCGCTGCTGGGCGTAGGCGATGCCGAGCTCGAAGGCGCGGATCGAGATGCCGCAGGCCCGGGCGGCGACGTTGACCCGGCCGACCTCGACGCCGTCCATCATCTGGTAGAAGCCCTTGCCGGTCTCGCCGCCGAGCAGCGCGGTCTCGGGCACCACGTGGCCGTCGAGGAGCATCTCGGTCGTCTCGACGCCCTTGTAGCCCATCTTCTCGATCTTGCCCGGGATGGTGAGGCCGGGGGCGGTCTCGCCGAAGCCGGGCTCCTTCTCCAGGAGGAAGGTCGACATGTTGCCGTAGGGCGTGTCGGCGCCCAGCTCGGTGCGGACCAGGGTGGCGACGATCGAGGAGTAGCCGCCGTTGGTCAGCCACATCTTCTGGCCGTCGAGCTGCCAACCCCCTTCGACGGGTACCGCCTTGGAGCGGATCGCGGCCACGTCGGAGCCACAACCGGGCTCGGACATGGAGAACGCGCCGCGCGCCTCGCCGGTGGCCATCCGGGGCAGCAGCCGGGCCTTCTGCTCGGGGGTGCCGTGCTGCTGGAGCAGGTACGCGACGATGAAGTGCGTGTTCACGATGCCGGAGACGCTCATCCAGCCCCGGGACAGCTCCTCGACCACGAGGGCGTAGGTCAGCAGGGACTCGCCGAGCCCGCCGTACTCCTCGGAGATCGTGAGACCGAACAGGCCCAGCTCCTGCATCCCGGCGACGATCTTCTCGGGGTAGATGTCGCCGTGCTCCAGCGTCTGAGCGTGCGGGATGACCTCTTTGTCGACGAACTCCCGGACAGTCGACAGGATGTCGCGCTGCACTTCGGTGAGGTCGCGGGTCTGCGCGAGGCGGGGCATGGCACCTCCAGGCCAATCCAATATTACTGGTGAGTATGAACGATCGTTCAGGCGAGCGGGACGTGCCGCCATTGTGACCCTGGCCACCTGCTCCCCGTACTCGGGGCCCGGGCTCACGTCGCGTTCCCGACCCTCGCCCGCGACCCACTGCCCTCAGGCTATGCGCGGGTGGCGCGGTACAGGTACCGTCTGGCGGGTAGAGGGAGGAAAGTCAATGACGTACCCGCAAGATCCATATAACCCCCAGGGTCAGCAGCCGCCCCAGCCGGGCTACGGCCAGCCGAGCGGGTATGACCAGAGCGGCTACCCGCAGTACGAGCAGCCGTACAGCGCGCCCCCGAGCACCGGCGCCCCGTACGACCCGTACGCGCAGCAGCAGCCCTACGGTCAGCCGGGCTACCAGCAGCCGTTCGCCCAGCAGCCCTACGGGTACGTCCAGCCCCGGGGCACCAACACCATGGCGATCCTGGCCCTCGTGTTCGCCTTCGTGTTCGCCCCGGTCGCGATCGTGCTCGGCCACATGGCCAAGAAGCAGATCAAGGAGACCGGCGAGGACGGCGACGGCCTGGCGACGGCCGGCCTGGTGATCGGCTACATCTTCACCGGCTTCTTCGTGCTGTACTGCTGCGGCATCTTCGGCATCGGCTTCTTCGGGGCCATGGCCGACTCCAGCAACTACTAGACCTCCCGACACCACGGCGCGGACCCCACACGGGGCCCGCGCCGTCGTCGTATAGCCGACACCCGGGGCCGGGCTGGGCCGCCCTGGTTCGAGCTGGGCCACCCGGGGCCGGGCATGGGCCGCTGGGCCGTCTGAGGCCTGGGCCATCCGGGGCCTGGGCCATCCGGGCCCGGCCTGAGTGGCCGGGTCCGGACAGCTTCCCGCCTAGCGGTAGTTCGACTCCCGGACGCTGTTGCCGCCGTCGACCACCAGCACCTGTCCGGTCACGTACGACGCGGCCGGCGTGCAGAAGAACGTGATCGCCGCCGCCACCTCCTCCGGCAGCCCCGGCCGGGCCATCGGGGTGTCCAGGCCGTGCCGCAGCTCCGCGACCGTGGACGAGCCGGTGCGGATCGTGCCCGGGGCCACCGCGTTGACCGTGATGCCGTCGGCGACGACCTCCATGGCCAGCGCGCGGGTCAGGCCGATGACGCCGGCCTTCGCGGCCGCGTACGCCGCCTCGGCGGGCATCGCGTTCAGGTACCCGGCGGTGGCGGCCACGTTGACGATCCGCCCCCAGCCGCGCTCGGTCATGCCACCGACGAAGGCCCGGCTGACCAGGAACGCCGTACTCAGGTTCCGGTCGATCTCGGCCTTCCACTCCTCGTAGCTGAGCTGCGAGACGGGGCGGAACACCTCGGGGCTGCTCTTGCTGGCCAGGCCGGCGTTGTTGACGATGATGTCGACCTCGCCGAGCTGCTCGATCACGGCGTCGGCGAGACCGGCGACCTCCGCGTCGTCGGTCAGGTCGACGACGAATCCGAGCGCGTCGATCTCCTTGCTGCGTTCGTGGATGCGCTTGGTGGTCGACACGATGGCGACCTCCGCGCCGAGCGCGCGCAACCGCAGGGCGGTGGCGAACCCGATGCCGTCCGGGCTGCCGGCACCCGTCACCAGGGCTACCTTGCCGTCGAGTCGGTCAGTGGGGGCCATTGTGGGTGCTGGGGCGGCGAGTACCGCGGGCTGTGCTGCCATGCCGTGATCCTGCCCCTTAGACACGTTTGCCGGCAACCACCCCTCGGGCGAGTCGCCTTCGCCACGCCCCCGGGGCTGCGGATGCCGGGCTGAGGTACCACCATGGGTGCCATGACCTATCCGCACCCCCAGAATGACCCCTACCAGCAGGGCACGCCGCAGAACCCCCAGTATCCGCAGCAGGACCCGCAGTACCAGCAGCAGCCGGACCCGCTGAACTTCCAGGTCCCGACGCCGTACCCGGATCCGTACGGGTACCAGCAGCCGCAGCAGCCGCCGGCCGGGTACGACCCGAACGGTTACCCGGTGTACAACCAGCCTTACAGCGCGCCGCCGGTCACCGGGGGCCCGTACAACCCGTACGGCCAGCAGCAGTACGGCCCGCCGAAGCAGAACGGCCTGGCCCTGGCCTCGATGATCACGTCGATCGCCGGGCTCGCCCTGGTGCTGTGCTGCTCGGTGGCTGGTCTGGCCGGCGCCGTCGGCGCGATCCTCGGCCACGTGGCGCGCAAGCAGATCCGCGAGCGCGGCGAGGGCGGCGCGGGCAAGGCGCTCGCCGGAATTATCTGTGGTTGGATCGCATTCGCGCTGTTCTTCGTGATGATTGCGGTAGCGCTGCTGCTGCCCGGCAATGACTGGTATCGCGAACTGACCACCAACAGATAACTTGCGGGCACCAGCACAATGGGGAACATGAGCTACCCCCCGCAGGACCCGAACCAGTGGGACCCGAACCAGCACTGGGACCCGAACCAGCCGGTCACCGGCGCGCCGTACCCGCCGCAGTACGCGTACGCCCCGCAGTACGTGGGCAGCCGGCCGACCAACGGAATGGCCATCGCCTCGATGGTCACGTCGATCGTCGCGCTGGTGCTGTGCACGGGCCTCTTCGGCTTCGTCGGCGCGATCCTCGGCCACATCTCCCGCAAGCAGATCAAGGAGCGGGGCGAGGAGGGCGACGGCATGGCGCTCGCCGGCATCATCATCGGCTGGATCGGCACCGCGATCGGCGTGCTGGTGGTCGGGTTCTATGTCGTGTTCGTCGTCTGGGCGATCAACGAGGCGAACACGAACACGTACGACTACTGAGCGGGTGCCCCCTGGTCGGGGGCACCCCTCGTCGGGCCGGGCACCGTGGCCCGGCCGCCAGCCGTTACGCCGGGGGCGTGAAGCTCGTCGTGCGGGTCATCCCCGCCGCGCGCCCCTTGCCCGCGATCACCAGCGCCATCTTCCGGGAAGCCTCGTCGATCATCTCGTCGCCGAGCATGACCGCGCCGACCCGACCGCCGGCCTCGGACGTGTAGTAGTCGTACGCGTCGAGGATCAGTTCGGCGTGGTCGTAGTCGCCCTGGTCGGGCGAGAACAGCTCGTTGGCGGCGTCGATCTGGCCGGGGTGCAGCACCCACTTGCCGTCGTAGCCGAGCGCGGCGGACCGGCCGGCGACCCGGCGGAAGCCGTCCACGTCGCGGATCTGCAGGTACGGCCCGTCGATGACCTGCAGGTCGTGCGCGCGGGCGGCCATCAGGAGCCGGGACAGGATGTAGTGGTAGGCGTCGCCGACGTCGTAGCCGGGCGGCTGCTCGCCCACGACCAGGGACTTCATGTTGATCGAGGCCATGAAGTCGGCCGGGCCGAAGATGATCGTCTCGACCCGGGGCGAGGCGCCCGCGATGTCGTCGACGTTGACCAGGCCGCGCGCGTTCTCGATCTGGGCCTCGATCCCGATCCCGCCGACCGGCAGGCCGAGGGTCTTCTCGACCTGGGTGAGCAGCAGGTCCAGCCACTGGACGTGCGCGACGGTCTGCACCTTCGGGAGCATGATCGCGTCGAGGTGGGTACCGGCGCCCTCGACGATGTCGATCACGTCCCGGTACGTCCACTGGGTGGTCAGGTCGTTGACCCGGACGACCCGGGTCTTGCCCGCCCAGTCGCCCTCGGTGAGCGCCGCGACGATGTTCTTCCGCGCGTCGGCCTTCGCCAGCGGTGCGACCGAGTCCTCCAGGTCGAGGAACACCTGGTCGGCGGGCAGTCCCTGGGCCTTGCCGAGCATCTTCACGCTCGAGCCGGGCACGGCGAGGCAGGACCGGCGGGGACGTCCGTGTGCACCCATTGTTCGATCTCCCTGGTTGTCGCGCGGGCGGGTCGGCGCTCTGCCGGGGCGTCGAGCGCGGAGTTACCCGTAGGTAGTCGGGAGCGTAACTTCAGCGCGGGACCGGGCAGAACAACCCTGTGGGATATAGCACACCGCGTATCGCCGCAGTGACAGAAAACCCCACTTCGACGGGTACGAGGCCCCGCGCGCCGGATCGCCGCCCGCCGGCTCCGAGCCCCGGGGACACCGCACAGCGCCCGGAATGCCGCCGGTCGGGACCGGGGCCGCCCGGCCCGGGATGCCCGCCGGCCCAGCACCTAGCATCGGCCCGTGACCACCCCCCGCGCCCACTGGCCCACCTACGCCGCGCTCGCCGTCGGCATCGTCGCCGTGTCGGCCTCCGGCCCGATGATCGCGGCGACGGCGGCCCCGGCGCTGGCCATCGCCTTCTGGCGGAACGCGATGGCGGTCGGGGCGCTCAGTCCGGTGGTCGCGGTCCGGCGGCGGGAGGAGCTGGGCGCGCTGACCCGGCGGCAGATCGCGCTGTGCGTGCTGGCCGGGGTGGCGCTGGCCGCGCACTTCGGCACCTGGGTACCCAGCGCGACCCTGACCAGCGTCGCGACGGCCACCGCCCTGGCCACCACCCAGCCGATCTGGACGGGCGTGTTCGCGTTCTTCCGGGGCGAGAAGCTGGGCCGGACGATGTGGCTGGGCATCTGGCTGGCGTTCGCCGGCGCGGTGGTGGCCACGGGCGCGGACCTCAACGGCAGCCCCGAGGCGCTGCTGGGGGACGGGTTGGCGCTGCTCGGCGGCCTGTTCGCGGCGGTGTACGTGAGCTTCGGCGAGAAGGTGCGCGCGGACGTGACCACGACGACCTACACCTGGCTGTGCTACGGGGTGTGCGCGTTCGTGCTGCTCGCGGTGTGCGTGCTGTGGGACGTGCCGCTCATCGGGTACCCGTCGGGGGCCTGGTTGCTGCTCGTCGCCCTCACCATCGGGCCGCAGCTGCTCGGGCACTCCCTGTTCAACTTCTCGCTGCGGCGGGTACCCGCGCACGTCCTGTCGGTGTTGATCCTGCTCGAGGTTCCGGGGGCGGCGCTGCTCGGCTGGCTGATTCTGGACCAGGTGCCGGCCGCCAGCTCCCTGCCGGGCCTCGCGCTGCTGGTCACCGGCGTGGCCGTGGTCGTACTCAGCCCCAGACTGACCGCACGGCGGTCGTCCAGGGGATAACGCTGCGTTCATCCGATCGCTACCCTTTCGCCATGACCCTCGATCTTGGCGCCCCCGCGTCCGGTCCCGTCCGTGCCGTCCTCTTCGACTTCTTCGGAACCCTCACCCACGCCGTCGCCCGTGGCGCCGCGCACGAGCGGGTCGCCGACCTGCTCGGGGTCACGTCCGTCGCACTCGGCGACGCCCTGAGCGAGACGTTCTACTCCCGGGCGACCGGGGCGTGGGGCGACCTGCCGGCCACGATCAGGATGCTGTGCGCCCGGCTCGGGGTCACCCTCTCCGAGCAGCGGGTCCGCGACGTGTGCACCGCCCGGCTGGAGGTGCTGCGGCACGACGCCCGGCTCCGGGCGGACGCGGTGGCCACCCTGGCGGCGCTGCGGTCCCGGGACATCCGGGTCGGCCTGGTCAGCGACTGTACGAACGAACTGCCCCTGCTGTGGTCCACCCTGGCGGTCGCGCCGTACGTGCAGGCGACCGTCTTCTCCTTCGAGACCGGCTACTGCAAGCCCGACCCGGCGATGTACGCCGCCGCCTACAAGGCCCTCGACGTGCTCCCCGACGAGTGCCTGTACGTCGGCGACGGCGGCAGCAACGAGCTCACCGGTGCCCTGCGCGCCGGCCTGCACCCGATCCGGCTGCTGGCCCCGGACAGCGCCGGGCACCTGACGTACAACGCGGAGCCCGACTGGCGGGGCCCGACGATCGCCAGCCTGTCGGAGGTGCTGGCACACTGTGGGGCATGACCGACCCGCAGACCGGCGCCCCGGCTGACGCCGCCCCCCGACTCGATCCGCTGATCGAGGAGGCCGCCAAGAAGGCCGCCATCGCCTGGCTCACCCCGGGCGGGGCGGTCTGGTGCCTGTGGATCGACGGCGCGTTGTTCGTGGTCAGCGGCCCCGACGAGCAGGCCGCGCCGGGGCTGTCCGGGGCGGCCACCGCGACCGTGACGCTGCGCGGGGACCACGGCGGCCGGATCGTGGACTGGACCGCCGACGTGTCCGCGGTGACGCCCGGTACCGAGGAGTGGGACGCCGTGGCCCCGCAGCTCGCCGCGAAACGGCTGAACCTGTCGGCCGCCGAGGACACCGTCGCCCGGTGGGCATCGACGTGCGTGGTGCACAAGTTGGCGCCCACCGGCGCGCTGGTCGCGCTGACCGACGGGTCGGGCGCCGCCGAGGCCCCGGCCACCCCCGCCGCACGCAGGACGAAGAGTCCGTTCAGGCTGCACCGGGTCAAACGCCCCCGCTAGGCTGGGGCCGTGACCACGGCGACTCGGGTATATGTCGCCCGGCTCGCCGGCATCGCTGTCTTCGACCCCAACGGCGACCAGGTCGGTCGGGTCCGGGACGTGCTGGCGCGCGCCCGCACCGACGGCCAGCCCTGCCGGGTGATCGGCATCATCGCGGAGATCCCGGCCGTGCGGCGGATCTTCATCCCGATGGGCCGGGTGATCGCGATGGACGCCGACGCGGTCGCGCTGTCCACGGGCACGATCAGCCTGCGCCGGTTCGGCAAGCGCCCCGGCGAGCTGCTGGTCCTCGAGGAGCTGCTCGACCGGCGGGTGGACCTGCCCGACGGCAAGCACGGCACCGTGGTGGACATCGCGATGGAACGCGAACGGGCCGGCGACTGGATGCTGTCGAAGGTCGCGGTCCGCGAGCACACCGGCCGGCTGACCCGCCGGGGGCACCTCCAGCAGCTGAACTGGACCGACGTCCCGAACCTGGTCGGCGTCCCCGAGGAGCAGGGCACCGCCTCGCTGCTGGCCACGATGGACGGCATGCGCGCCGCCGACGTGGCCAACGTCCTCCAGGACCTCGACGGCAAGCGCCGGTTCGCGGTCGCGGAGGCGTTCAACGACGAGCGGCTCGCCGACGTGCTCCAGGAGCTGCCCGAACACGACCAGGTGGAGATCCTCACCGCCCTGGACAAGGAGCGCGCCGCCGACGTCCTGGAGGAGATGGACCCCGACGACGCGGCCGACCTGCTGCACGAGCTGCCCCGGTCCGACCGGGCGGAGCTGCTCAGCCTGATGGAGCCGGACGAGGCGCACCCGGTCCGCCAGCTGCTGGAGTACCTGCCGGGGACCGCCGGGTCGCTGATGACCAGCGAACCGATCGTGCTCACCCCCGACGCCACGGTCGCCGAGGCGCTGGCCCGGATCCGCGAGCCCCAACTGCCGCCGGCCGTCGCCGCCCAGGTGTTCGTGTGCCGGTCGCCGATGCAGACCCCGACGGGGAAGTACCTCGGGGTCGCGCACTTCCAGTCCCTGCTCCGCGAACCGCCGGCCGAGCTGGTGGGCGGGATCGTCGACAACGACATCGACCCGCTGTCCCCGGACATCACGACCCCGGAGATCACCCGGCGGATGGCGACGTACAACCTGGTGGCGATGCCGGTGGTGGACGACGCGGGCCGCCTCGTCGGCGCGGTGACCGTCGACGACCTGCTCGACCACCTGCTGCCGCGCGACTGGCGGGACCGCGGGCATGACTGAGGCGCGCGGCCGCCGGCTCGACCAGCCGGCCGAACGGGGCATGCGGCTCCCCCGGCTCGACGCGGACGTGTTCGGGAAGTTCGCCGAGACGTTCGCGCGGTTCATGGGGACGGCCCGGTTCATCCTCTACATGACGGTCTTCGTGATCGTGTGGATCCTGCTCAACGTGGTCGGGATCTGGGGACTGCACTGGGACCCGTACCCGTTCATCCTGCTCAACCTGTTCTTCTCCACCCAGGCCTCGTATGCCGCGCCGCTGATCCTGCTCGCCCAGAACCGGCAGGCCGACCGGGACAAGCTGTCCCTGGACGAGGACCGGCGGCGGGCCACGGCGCAGAAGGCCGACACGGAGTACCTGGCCCGGGAGATCGCCTCGCTCCGGATCGCCCTCGGCGAGGTGGCCACCCGCGACTTCATCCGCTCGGAGCTGGCGAAGCTGCTGGAAGAGCAACGTAAGTAAGCTTGTTCACAATCAACCCCATTTTCCGGGTACTCCAGGGCACGGTTGTCCGATGGCGTCTCCCAAACTGGAACTGAATCTCGTCCAGGTTGCCGCCGGTACCCTCGCGGCGGTCTCCGCCGCGTTCGCCCTGTCGAAGCTCGGGATCGGCGGCACCCTCACCGGGGCGGCCGTGGCCAGCGTGGTGGCCGGCATCGGAAGCTCGATCTACACCCACTCGCTGACGAGGGCGAAGGACAAGCTCAAAGAGGTCAGCGGGCTCGCCGTGACCGAGTTGGCGGAGCAGCACCCGGAGAGCTTCCCGACGGACGACGACGGCCCGCACACGGAACAGCGCGACCCGGCGGACCCGGCGACCACGGCCGGCGCGACCCCGGGCGGCTCAGCCGGCTCCGGCGCTACCCCGGGCGGCTCCGGCGCTACCCCGGGCGGCTCCAGCGCGGCTCCCGACAGCTCAGCCGGCTCCACCGCCCCCCTGAACGGCGTCGCTCGGCTGTCCGGCTCCGGCGCGGCCCCGTCGACCCGGCCCTCCGACGGCCCCGAGACCCGGGTGATCCGGCCGGCGGCGGTCGGCATGGCCCGGGTCCCCACCGGCACCCTCTACGCCCCCGCGCCCCCGAAGAAGCCGGCCCTGCCCACCTGGGTGAGCGTCACGATCGCGATCGTGGCCACGTTCCTGCTGGCCCTGGGCACGATCGAGGTGGTCGAACGGTTCGTGCTCGGCGAGTCGATGTCCAGCCTGTTCAACAAGGACCAGCACCGGGGGTCGACGCTGTTCGGCGGGGGTGCCCGGCAGGATCCGCCCGCCGCGCCGTCCCCGACGCCGTCGGAGTCCCCGCACGAACGGGAGTCCCCGGCGCCCTCGGAGTCGCCCAGCCCGACGCCGTCGACCGGTTCGCCGTCGCCGCCGTCGCCGAGCCCGTCGGCGTCCCCGAGCCCGTCATCGCCGTCCCCGACGCCGACACCGAGCGGCGGCACAGCCCGGACACCGTAGGACCACGTCGCGGGCCCAGACGCGCGCGGGTCGGCCGGCGGCCGGGGCGACGGCTGACCCGCCAGGTCGTCCGGAGCTGATCCGGTGGTGTTGGTCACGTCCGGCGTCGGGTGTCCGGAGGCCCCGGGAGGGGGCCCGGGAAGCGACGTAGCATGAGAATCATGTCTGCCCCAGCAATTGCGCTCGAAGACGCGATCCGCGCCGCCCTCGCCACCGTCAACGACCCGGAGATCCGGCGGCCGATCACCGACCTCGGCATGGTCCGCGAGGTCATCGTGGGCGCGGACGGCCTGGTCACCGTGGGCGTCGACCTGACGATCGCGGGCTGTCCGCTCAAGGACAAGCTCACCTCCGACGTCACCGCCGCCGTGTCCGCCGTGTCCGGCGTGACGGGCGTCAAGGTCGAGTTCGGGGTCATGACGGACACCCAGCGCAAGGACCTCCAGTCCTCGCTGCGCGGCGGCGCGACGGCCGAACCGGTCATCCCGTTCGCCCAGCCGAACTCCCGCACCCGGGTCTACGCCATCGCGTCCGGCAAGGGCGGCGTCGGCAAGTCCAGCGTCACGGTCAACCTGGCCGCCGCGCTGGCCGCCAAGGGTCTCGCGGTCGGCATCGTCGACGCGGACATCTACGGCCACTCGGTGCCCCGGATGCTCGGCACGGACGCCCGGCCCACCCAGGTCGAGGACATGATCATGCCGCCGCAGGCGCACGGCGTGAAGGTCATCTCGATCGGCATGTTCACCCAGGGCAACGCGGCCGTCGTCTGGCGCGGCCCGATGCTGCACCGCGCGCTCCAGCAGTTCCTCGCCGACGTCTACTGGGGCGACCTGGACGTCCTGCTCCTCGACCTGCCCCCGGGCACCGGCGACATCGCGATCTCCGTCGCGCAGCTGCTGCCCAACGCGGAGATCGTCGTCGTGACCACCCCGCAGGCCGCCGCCGCCGAGGTGGCGGAGCGGGCCGGGGCGATCGCCCTGCAGACCCACCAGCGGATCGTGGGCGTCATCGAGAACATGTCGTGGCTGGACCTGCCGGACGGCAGCCGGATGGAGCTGTTCGGCTCCGGCGGCGGCCAGCAGGTCTCCGACGCCCTGACCCAGATCATCGGCGCGCCCGTGCCGGTCCTCGGCCAGATCCCGATCGACACCCTGGTCCGCGAGGGCGGGGACGTGGGCCTGCCGGTCACGCTGAACCCGGACTCCCCGGCCGGCGCGGCCCTGCGCAAGGTGGCCGACAAGCTGGCGGTCCGGCGCGAGAGCCTGGTCGGCAAGCCCCTGGGCCTGTCCCCCTCGTCCCGCTGATCCACGGACACACGACGTCAGACGGGTACTCCGACCGGAGTACCCGTCTGACGTTGTGTCTGCTCTTGATCTGACGCCCTGGCCCGCTGCGGGCCCGCCCACCTACGTGGCGTCGAGGTCGAACTTGCGGACCCGGGGCTCCGACGACGGCTTGCTCTCCGCGATCACCGGCACGTACTCGTCCATCCGGACGTCCTTGCGCGGGTCCTTCAGCGCGTCGTTCAGCTCGCGGCGCAGGTCCTCGGCGTGGTTGCGGAACAGCGACTGGTCCTCGTCGCTGAGCACGTGCTTGCGGATGAACGTCTTCGGGTTCAGGTCCTCGAGCTTGATGTCCGTGCCGATCTCCTTGCTCAGATCGGACGTCGCGTTGCTGGCCATCGCGCGGACGTTGCGCACGAACTTGAGGCCGTCGCTGATCGCCTTCGGGAGCTTCTCCGGGCCGTAGATGAACAGGCCGACGAGGATCAGGACGACGATCTCCATCCAGCCGAGATTCTCGAACACCGCCGCTCCCTTCCCTGTGCGCGCCAGCGGCCACGCCACGGGTGCGTGCCAGCAGCCACGCTACCCGCCTCCGGCGCGACCGCGCCAGCCACCGGAAGGTGACTATTTGCTGTCGGCGGCGAGGGTGAGCTGTGCGGTCCGCTTCGCGCCGTCGCGCTGGAACTCGATCGCGACGACCGCGCCCGGTCCGGCCTTGGCGATCTGGGCGATCAGGTCGGGACCGTCCTGGACGAGCCGGCCGGCGAACACGGTCAGCACGTCGCCGGCCTTGAGCCCCGCACGGGCCGCAGGGCCGCCCTCCGTGGCCGCCAGGAGCTTCGCGCCCCCGGTGGCCCCCTGGTAGGCCGGATCGATCGACGCGCCGATCACGGTCCTCCTGGCGGCCCCCGTGGACATGATCTCGGTGGCGACCCGGCGGGCCTGGTTGATCGGGACGGCGAACCCGATGCCGATGTTGCCGGAGCTGGCCGCCTTGTCGTCCTTGCCGCCGGTGATGATCTGCTGGTTGACGCCGATCACCCGGCCGGCGGCGTCCACGAGCGGGCCGCCGGAGTTGCCGTGGTTGATCGCGGCGTCGGTCTGGATGGCCGCGAAGAAGGCGGAGACGCCGTTGACGTCGTTGGCGGGGGCGGGGCGGGCCCGGTTCAGCGCGCTGATGATGCCGAAGGTGACCGAGCGTTCCTGGCCGAGCGGGGTGCCCAGGGCCAGGACCGGGTCGCCGGCCGCGAGCTTGTCGGAGTCGCCGAACGTGATCGGGGTCAACCCGGTCCGGTCGATCTTGAGCACGGCGATGTCGGAGACGCCGTCGGTGCCGACCAGGGTGGCCGACACCTCCTCGCCGCTGTCGAGCTGCACGGAGAACCTGCCCCGCGGGGTCTCGGACACCACGTGCTGGTTGGTGACGATGTACCCGTCCGGGGAGACGATGAAGCCCGAGCCCGTACTCAGCGCGCGGGAGTCCTGCGCGTGCACCGTCACGAGGCTGGGCAGCACCTTCTTCACGGCCCCGGCCAGGGACTCCGGCGCCCGGTTCGTCACCGGGGCGGGCTTGCCGTCCGACTGGCCGACCAGGGTCCCGCCACCGCCGACCCCGTTGCGGGCCGCGAACACGTAGCCCAGGGTGCCGCCGAGGGCACCGGCGAGCAGGGCCGAGACCAGGGCCACCGTCAGGATCAGGCCGAGGCCGGCCCGCGCGGTGCCCGGGCGGGCGGGGGCGGGCGGCTCCAGGGCCGGCGCCGTGGCGGGCGGATGCGCGATCAACACCGCGGACGTACCGGCACTGCGCCACGGGTCGTGCTGCCCGTCGGACCACCAGGGTGATTCCGGGCCGTACACACGGGGCGATTCGGTGCCATTCGGTGTATTCTGCGGCGCAGTTCCGGAAAGGTGCGGCACCCCAGCTCCTCCCCTCAACGCGTTCCTTTCCAGCATCGCACGTGGAGTCCAGTCCAGGGCCGCTGGTTACCGCGAACCATCTAGGCTGGGTCCGACCAACAGGAGGTGTGCCATCGACAGGACCGTGCTCGCTCGCGAGGCGCGCGAGTTCGCGGAGTCGTACGTTGTCGAGGATGCCGTGTTGGCCGCCGCCCGGGCGAGGGGCACGGAACTGGGCCTCACCCCCATCCTGCCCGGTGGCGGGGCCGCCCTGCGGGCACTGGCCGCCGCCGCGCACGCGAAGGCGGTCGTCGAGATCGGCACCGGGACCGGCGTGAGCGGCGTGTGGCTGCTGCGCGGGATGCGCCCCGACGGCGTGCTCACCACGATGGACGCTGAGGCCGAGCACCAGCGGTACGCGCGCCAGGCCTTCCTGGAGGCCGGTTTCGCGTCCGGCCGGACCCGGCTGATCACCGGCCGGGCGCTGGACGTGCTGCCCCGGCTGGCCGACGCGGCGTACGACCTGGTGTTCGTGGACGGCGAGAAGAGCGAGTACCCGCAGTACGCGGACGAGGCGGCCCGGCTGCTGCGGCCCGGCGGCGTGCTGGCCCTGGACAACGCGCTGTGGGGCGGCCGGGTGCTGGATCCGGCGGCCCGGGACGTCGAGACGGTCGCGGTGCGCGAGACGGTGAAGTGGCTGCGGGAGTCCAACGAGTGGATCTCCGCGTTGCTGCCGGTGGGCGACGGGCTGCTGGTGGCCGTCAAGGCCCTGTAGTACGAACAAGGCCCTCCGGGAACTCCCGGAGGGCCTCACACGTCGGATTCAGACCGCTTCGGCCTCGAGCCACCTCAGCAGGGTACGGACGCCCCAGCCCGTCGCGCCCTTGGACAGGTCCTTGTCGATCCCGTCCGACCACGCCACCGAGGACATGTCCAGGTGTGCCCACCGGGGCCGCAGCGCCCCGGTGAACTCCCGCAGGTACAGCGCCGCCATCACCGAGCCGCCACCGACCTCTGTGGAGTTCACCCAGTCCGCGACGTCGCTGACGAGTTCCTCCACATAGTCCCCGGGCAGCGGCAGCCGCCACATCCGCTCGCCGGCCTCCGCGCCGGCGACGGTCAGCGCCTCGGCGAGGTCGTCGCTGTCGGCGTACAGGGCGGCGGTGCGCTTGCCCAGGGCCACGTTCTGGGCCCCGGTCAGGGTGGCCAGGTCCACGAGGACGTCGGGCCTGAGCTTGCGCACCGCGTACGCGAGGGCGTCGGCGAGCACGACCCGGCCCTCGGCGTCGGTGTTCAGGATCTCGGAGGTGGCCCCGCCGTAGTGCCGGACGACGTCACCGGGCCGGAACGCGCCGCCGCTGACGGCGTTCTCGGCCAGGGGCGCCAGGACCGTCACCTTGACGGGGAGCTTGAGCTGGGCCGCGCCGAGCAGGGCGCCCACGACGGCCGCCGCGCCGCCCATGTCCTTGCGCATCAAGAGCATGGCCGCGGCCGGCTTGATCGAGATGCCGCCGGTGTCGAAGGTGATGCCCTTGCCCACCAGTACCACATGCTTGGTGGGGTTTTTGGGGGTGTATGTGAGTTCTACCAGTCGGGGGCCGCGCGACGAGCCGCCGCCGACGGCCAGGATGCCGCCGAAGCCCTCGTCGGCCAGCTCCCTGGGCTCCCGGATCCGGACCCCGACACCCGGGACCTTCGCCGCGGCCTTCTGGATCCGGCCGGCGAGCCAGGCCGGGCTCTTGTCCGCGCTGTTCTTGTTCACCCAGTCCCGGGCCAGGGTCGTCACGTCGGCGGTGACCAGCCCGGCGGTGACGGCCGCCTCGTCGGTCGGGCCCACGAGGTGCACCTTGCGCAGCTTGGGCGCCTTGTCCGCCGCGAGGGGCACCTCCCGGAACCGGTAGGAGGCCAGCTTCAGCCCCTCGACGAGGGCCCGCAGCCGGTCCCCGTCGAGGTCAGCCGGCAGTTCGACCGTGACGGAGGTCTCCCGCGACGCCGACCTGGTCACAGCGGCACCAAACGCCCGCCAACCCGCCGGGCCACCGTCGCCGACCCCGACCAGGAACACCTTGTGGGGCTTCCGGAGCGGCCTGGGCAGGCTCGAGATCTCCCCCGGCCCGCCCTGGTGCTCGGCGTCGGCGAGGAAAGCGGTCAGTTCGTCGTCGAACTCCCGTTCCCCGGACGAGTACACCGGCAGCGCGAGCGCTCCCGGCGCGCCGCGAGCGGCGGAGAGACGGATGTCGAGCTGCACAGGGCCTCCATCAACTTCGGTTCAACGTGTCAGGCAGGACCGACAAGGCACAGGGATCGGTCCTTGGGTGGTACTCCCGGCCCGCCGCACGCCGGGAACCGGTGGGCCCCAGGCGCGGCGGCCCCGGCTCGCCACATGTGCGTGAGGCGGGCTCGGGGCCGATCAGCCAGAGATGGGGTCTACCCCACCACGTCCCGCAGTGCCTCCCCGAGCGCCTTTGCCTCGTCCGGAGTCATCTCCACGACAAGCCGACCGCCACCCTCCAGCGGAACGCGCATCACGATGCCGCGCCCTTCCTTGGTGACCTCCAGCGGACCGTCACCGGTCCGCGGCTTCATGGCCGCCATGCTGTCTCCCCTCAATCAAGCCGCCTAGTACCGCACACGCAGCCGGCCCCGTACCCACTGGGCGTGCCGGCACACGTGCCAACCAATGATTTTCCCTGATAACTGCCCCTGATCCCAAACCGCCCCAGCGCAAATGTGACAGAAGTTTGGATTTTCGGGCGCTCAACTGTCACACTCTGCGGATGCAGGCGCGCTCGGCGCTCTTCGATCTGTACGGAGACCACCTCCGGCCACGCGGCGGCGCCGCCCCCGTGGCCGCTCTCGTGCGCCTCCTCGCGCCACTCGGCATCGCCGCCCCCGCAGTCCGGACCGCAGTATCCCGGATGGTGCGCCAGGGTTGGCTGCAACCGGTCAAACTGCCCGAAGGGCCAGGTTACCGACTCACGCTCAAGGCGTCCCGCCGTTTGGACGAGGCCGCCGCCCGGATCTACCGGACCGAGCGCCTCGGCTGGGACGGCCGGTTCGACCTGATCATCGTCACACTCCCGCTGGACCGGGCCGAACGCGGCCGGCTCGCGGCGGACCTCGCCTTCCTCGGGTACGGCGCGCTGGACCCCGGAACCTGGCTGTCCCCGCGCCCCGCGCCCGAGATCGACGCGCTGCTCACCGACGCCGGGATCCGGTACGAACGGTTCACCGCCGAGCACTTCGCGGGCGCGGGCGGCGCGGCGGCCCTCGTCCGGCGGGCGTGGGACCTGGAGGACCTGGGGCGCAAGTACGCGGAGTTCGTGTCCGCCCAGCAGCCCATCGTGCGGCTCGGCCCGGAGGCCCCGGACGAGGCGGCGTACGCGGCCCGGTTCCGGCTCGTGCACGCCTGGCGTACTTTTCTCTTCCAGGACCCGCAACTGCCCCCGGCCCTGCTCCCCGAGCGGTGGGCCGGTACGACAGCGGCGACGTTCTTCGACCGACACGCCGGACGCCTGCGCCCGGCCGCCGACCGATTCGTGGACACGTGCCTTCAGGAGTTCTCATGACCGACCCGCTGCTCGTCGAGTATTCCGACGGCGTCGCGACGCTGACCCTCAACCGGCCCGAGGCGTACAACTCGCTGAACGTGGCCCTCAAGGAGAAGCTGCGCCTCGTCCTCAACGACGTGGCCGGTGACCGTTCCGTGCGCGCCGTGCTGCTCACGGGCGCCGGCAAGGCGTTCTGCGCGGGCCAGGACCTGCGCGAACACCTCGCCACGCTGGAGAGCGGCACCGCCAACCCGTTGCAGACCGTGCACGACCACTACAACCCGATCGCCCAGCGGCTCGCCAGCCTGCCCAAGCCGGTCGTGGCCGCCGTGAACGGCTCCGCCGCCGGGGCCGGGCTGTCCCTGGCCCTGCTGGCCGACTTCCGGATCGGCGGGCCGCGGACCAGCATGCTGATGGCGTTCGCGAAGGTCGGCCTCGCCGCCGACTCGGGCTCCTCGTGGATCCTGCCCCGGATGGTCGGGCACGCCAAGGCCACCGAGCTGCTGATGCTCGCCGAGCCGGTGGACGCCGCCGAGGCGCTGCGCCTGGGCCTGCTGACCAAGCTCGTGGACGACGACGCGGACGTGCTGCCCGCCGCCCGGGAGCTCGCGCTGCGGCTGGCGCAGGGGCCGACGATCGCGTACGGCGCGATCAAGCGGCAGCTGTCCATCTCCGAGGCCAGCGTGCTGGCGGACTCGCTCGCCGTGGAGGCCGAGGCGCAGTCGATCTGCGGGCGGACCGAGGACCACCGGGCGTCGACCCTGGCGTTCGTGGCCAAGGAGAAGCCGGTGTACCAGGGGAAGTAGCCCCCGCGCCCGGGAACCTTTACCGGGGCCGGCCCGTTCTCCCACCGATTTCCCAGGATTCGGGGTCTACCGTCGGGCCATGTCCACCAGGACCGACGTTTCCCGACTCCTCCGGCGCGCCACCTTCGGGCCCCGCGCCGCCGACGTCGACGCCGCCGAGCGGGTCGGCCTCGCCGCCACCCTGACGGCGTTGCTCGACCCGCCGGGCGTCGACCCGGGCGCGGCGCGTACCCCGGTGCCGGTGTTGCCCCCCGGTGCCGAGAAGAAGGACAAGGACGCCGTCCGGCAGACCGTCGCCTGGTGGTTGGACCGGATGGCGGCTGCCGAGCACTCCGCCACCGAGAAGCTGGTCCTCTTCTGGCACGGGCACTGGGCGACCAGCGTCAAGAAGGTCGGCCCGGCCCTGATGCTCCGCCAGCACGCGACGCTGCGCGCGCACGCCCGGGGCGACTTCCGGGACCTGGCCCGGGCCATGGTCACCGACCCCGCGCTGCTCTACTGGCTCGACGGCCAGCAGAACACCCGCAAGGCCCCCAACGAGAACCTCGCCCGCGAACTGATGGAGCTGTTCACCCTCGGCGTCGGCCACTACACCGAGGACGACGTCCAAGCCGGGGCGCGGGCGCTGACCGGGTGGAAGATCGACAGGAACTCCGGGGACGTGTCGCTGAATCCCAACCAGCACGACACGTCCCCGGTCACCATCCTCGGCCGGACGCGCGCCTTCACCGCAGAGTCCTATGTGGATCTGCTCGTCGACCAGCCCGCGTGCGGCCAGCATCTCGCCGAGCGGGTCGGAAAGTTCTACGGAGCAACCCCCTCGCCGGGTACCGACATCCGCGCGCTCCTGGCCTCCGCCTGGACCCACCTCGCCGACGACCACGTGAAGTCCCCGGTCGACTGGCTCGTCGGGGCCTGCCGGCAACTGGGCGTCCGGCCCGGCGCGTTGAAGGGCAACCCGCTCGCCGCCCTCGGCCAGGTCCCGTTCGCGCCGCCCAACGTCGGCGGCTGGCCGACCGGCGCGGCCTGGCTGACCACCTCGGCCGCCCAGGCCCGGCTCCAGGTCGCCGCCCAGCTCGCCGAGGCCGCGGACCTGGCGACGCTCGACGGACTACCCCCTGGTCAGCGACCCGACGCCCTGGCCCGGACCCTGGTCGTGGACGCCTGGAGCGACCGGACCCGGGCGGCGCTCGCCGAGGTGGCGGGGAATCCGCGCCGCCTGGTGACGACCGCCCTGGCCAGCCCCGAATACGTGACGTCATGACCGGCCCGGCCGGGGAGAGGGGTCTGAAGTGGACACTGTGACGCGGCGGCGGTTCCTGCTCGGCAGCGGGGTCGTGGCGGCCGGGGCCATCGCGGCCGGCGGGGCGGCCCTGAGTCTGCCCGAGCTGCTGTCGACGGCCACCCCGACCTGGCGCGGCGGCCGCACCCTCGTGGTCGTCACCCTGTACGGGGGCAACGACGGGCTCAACACCCTCGTCCCGTACGCCGACGACGCCTACCACGCGGCGCGCCCCGACCTCGCGTACCAGCCCGACCAGGTGCTCGCCCTCGACGGGGAACTCGGGCTCAACCCCGCGCTCAAGGGGTTCAGGAAACTGTGGGACGCCCGGCGGCTGGCCGTCGTGCGCGGGGTCGGCTACCCGCGCCCCAACCGCAGCCACTTCAGTTCCATGGACATCTGGCAGACCGGCTCCCCCGAGACCCCGGTCCGGACCGGCTGGCTCGGCCGGTGGCTCGACGTGACCGGCGGGGCCCCGGTCGACGCGATCTCCCTCGATCCGGTCCTGCCGCCGATGCTGGCGGGGGCCGGGGTGGCCGGGGGCTCCGTACCCCTCAAAGGTCTGAAGTCGCCCAAGGGACTGCCCGTCGCCGCGCTCGCCAGACCCGCGCCCGGCGAGTCCCCGCTGCGCGCCCGGGCCGCCGCCTCCTACGCCGACCTGCTGTCCGTGAACGCCCTGGTCACCAAGGTGCAGGGCACCGAACCCGAGGATCCCGACGCGATCCGCGCCCAGCTGGACCTCGTCGCCCGGTGCGTCGAGGCCAACATCCCCACCCGGGTGTACTCCGTCAGCCACGACGGCTTCGACACCCACGCCGTGGAACGCGGCCCCGCCGAGCGGCTCCTCGGCGAACTGGACACGGCGGTGACGGCGTTCCTGGACCGGATGGCGAGGACGCCGGCCGGCGAGGGGGTCGTGGTCCTCGTGTACTCGGAGTTCGGCCGTCGGGTGAAGGGCAACGCCTCGGAGGGTACGGACCACGGGACGGCCGGGGTGGCGTTCGTGGCCGGGGCCCCGGTCAAGGGCGGGTTCTACGGCCGGCAGCCGAGCCTGACGGAACTCGACGGCGGGGACCTGCGGGTGACCACGGACTTCCGCGACGTGTACGCGAGCCTGCTCGAAGGGGTGCTCGACACCGATCCGGGGCGGGTGCTGTCGGGCTGGACCGGGCGGGTGCCCCTGCTGTGAGCCGGCCGGGGCGCAGGGATCGCGCGCGCCGGGGTGAGCCTGGGCCGGCGTGACCGGCGGAGGCTCAGAAGGGGCGGCGAGCGGGGATCAGGGCCGGCGGCGCGCTTCAGTACCGGAGCTGGCTCATCGCCCCCGGCGTGGACGGGCCCGGCTTCGGGGTCGACGGGCCGGAGGGCTTGTCGTCGGGACCGCACGCGGCGATGACGACGAGGACCAGGGCGGCGAGGGGAACTACCACGAGGCGACGCATCCTCGCAGGGTAACCACGGAGCCGGCTCCCGGGAAGTAGGGAAATCCCCTTGCCGGCCCCTCGGACCCTCGACCGCACCACGCGTCGGAGCGGGTCGGGCGGGTCAGACGTTGACCGGGTAGGTCAGGGCGAGTTCGTCACCCGGCACGCCCCGGATCCCCCAGTGGTGCTGCGGCGTCTCGAAGATCGTGATCTCCACGTCGTCGGGCGCGAGCCCGCACCGCTCCCCGAGCCGCTCGAACAGCAGCCTGATCAGCGTCTTCTTGGCCTCGACGGTCCGGCCCTCGAACATCGACACCTCGATGATGGTGTACCGGTCGGTGCGCGGCTCCGGGTACACGAAGTCCTCGGCGGCCAACGGGATGAACCGCTGGAACTTCTTCGACTCCGGCATCGACAGGCCGTCGACGATGCACGAGTGCACGGTGTCGGACAGCTCCGCGCGGGCGGACGCCAGGTGGGTGTCCCGGGCATAGATCTTGACCTGCGGCACGGCTACTCCTCCTCGGGGTCGAGGTTGACCTCGACGCCTGACACGTAGGCGGCCATGGCGAGCTCGTCGTCGGACGGCGACACGAAGACCGGCAGCTCAGTGGGGCCGAGTTCGCGGAGGAACGCCCAGAACTGCTCGACGGCCTCCGCCGGCGTCTCCGCCTCGATCGGCAGGTCGACACTCACCAACCAGGAACGCATGCCCCCACTCTAGGCCTGCCCGAAATCCAGTCGATCAAGTCCCGCCCGAACCGGCCCCGACCCGCCCCGGCCGCCGCACCGCATCGGCCGCCGCCGCGGACCGGGCACGGACCCGCGGCGGAGCAGGGCCCGGGCCGCCACCAGCGCATCCACCCGTCCTGCGCCGCCGCCCCGTGGCCCGGCTCAGCCCGGGCGCTGGCAGCCCGCCAGGTGGTCGTTCGTCATGCCGGTCGCCTGCATCAGCGCGTACGCCGTCGTGGGGCCGAAGAACTTGAACCCCACTTTCTTCAGCGCCTTCGCCATCGCCGTCGACTCCGGTGTGATCGCCGGGACATCCGCCCCGGTCGCGGGCCGGGCCCGGGGCGGATCCACCGCGAAGCCCCACAGCAGCGCCGACAGCCCGTCGGGCAGCTCCAGGGCCGCGCGCGCGTTGTTGACCGCCGCCTCGATCTTCGCCCGGTTGCGCACGATGCCGGTGTCGGCCATCAGCCGGTCGACGTCCTCGGGGGTGAACTCGGCGACCTTCTCCAGCGAGAAGTCGACGAACGCGGCCCGGAAGGCGGGGCGCTTGCGCAGGATCGTGATCCAGGACAGGCCCGACTGGAAGGCTTCGAGGGTCAGTCTCTCGTACATCTGCTCGTCGCCCCGGATGACCTGACCCCACTCGGTGTCGTGGTAGTCCAGGTATTCGGGTGCCGAGTAGGCCCAGTGGCACCGGGCGTGACCGTCGTCGCCGACAACCAGAGAAGTCATGCCCCGACCGTAGAGGACGGGGCTGACATTCCCGGGCAACCGCCCCAGCCATCGAGCGACGCGGGCCCGGCAGCACGACGGTGGGCCCTCGGGCATCGGACCCTAACCGCGCAGCCGTCCCATCACCCGGTCGAGGGCGCGCCGCACCGAGCCGGGCACGCCCTCGCCCCGGAGGTCGGCCATGACCTGCTCGTTGATCCCGCCCGGCGTCATGTACTCGGCGGTCAGCTCGGCGAGCGTTCCGGTGTGCCCCGTCAGGGACTCGCCCAACTGGCCGAAGATCCGCGTCGTGTACGCGGCCGCCGCCCCGGGGTCCACGCCCTGGTCGGTCAGCCAGTCGACGATGGTGGCGAGGTAGTCCAGGTGCGCGGCGAACGTGGCCGTCGCGGTACTGAACGCGTCCAGGGTCCGTTCCGCCCCCGGCACCAGCACCTCGCCCACCCGGTCGAACAGGGCGCGGCCGGCGTCGACGTCCGGGTAGAGCACGGTGAGACTCCGGCGACGGGCGGCGGCCGGCAGCGGGATGACCCGGGCCACCCGGCCGGCCGGCGCGCCCCAGTCACGCAGCTGCTCCAGCCGCACGCCGGCCATCGCGCTCAGCACCGCCTGGCCCGGCCGGAACGACAGCTCCGCCATGACCTCGGCCGCCAGTTGGGGCCGCACGGCGAGCACGATCGTCGTCGCGTCCCGCACCACGTCCTGGTTGCTGGAACAGACCCGCACATTCGGATACCGGCCAGCCAGTTCCCGCCCGACCTCACGCCCGCGCGGCGACAACAGGATCGGGGGTGGCTCGGCGACGCCCGCGCTGAGGCCCTCCACGACGGCCGTCGTCAGCGCACCAGCCCCCACGAACCCGAACACGACGGACGATAGCCCGGGGCCCGGCTCAGTGGACAACGACCCTACGCGTCCGACTTCGGCGCCTGGCCCGTCGGCCGGGAGTCGTCCGACGCTTCCTCGGCCGGGGACTCCGGCGCATCCTCGGCTGGGGACTCCGGGACGATCTCCCCGGCGGTACCCGTCGGCTCCTGGCTCTCCGCCGAAGGCGCATCCGGCTCGACCGGGGCCGTGGCCACCGCGACCGCCCCGCCGCCCACGACCACCGAGGACTGCCGCCGCGCGTCCCGCAGGGCGTCGGCGTCCCCCTGCCGGCCGGCCCGCAGCGCGGACACCTCCGACTCCAGGACGCTGATCAGCTCCTGCTTGTAGCCGACGTCGTAGCTGAGCCGCTCGATGGCCGCGTCGACCTGGTCGGCCCGGTACCCGCGCAGGCCGGTGTCGAAGCGCAGCTGGGACAGGTCGGGCTCGGCGAGCGGCCGGTCGCCGGGCAGCGGCACGGCGTGGCCGTCGGGGTCCACGTCCGCGAGGCCCGGGTCTGAGCCGGTCATCAGGGCGGCGACCCCGAAGACGATGCCACCGGCGACGAGCGCCACCACGAGAAGGAGCAGAAGCTGGCTCATACGGCTGATGCTAGAGGAACCCGGGCCCCGAACACAGCACTCACAACAGCGCCAGCGCCGCGTCCAGGTCCCCGACGACCGTGATGGCCTTGAGCGCGTCGCCCCGGACCATGTTCGCGGCGACGGTGCGGTCGAGCCAGGCGAGCAGGCCGTCGTAGAAGCCGCCGGCGTTGACCAGGACGATCGGTTTGGGGTGCAGGCCCAGGCCGGCGGTGGTCCAGACCTCGAAGAGCTCGTCGAGGGTACCGAGGCCGCCGGGCAGGACCAGGAACGCGTCCGAGCGTTCGATCATCTCGGTCTTGCGGTCGGCCATCGTCTCGGTGACCACCAGCTCGTCGGCGTCGACGTCGGCGACCTCCCGGCTCTGGAGCTGGCGCGGGATGATGCCGACGGTGTGCCCGCCGGCCGCCCGCGCGCCCGTCGCGACGGCGCCCATCATGCCGACCCGGCCGCCGCCGGAGACGAGGACGTGGCCGGCGCGGGCGAGCGCGGCCCCGGTGTCGGCGGCCAGGGCGAGGTACACCGGGTCGACGGTCGTCGAGGACGCGCAGAACACGCAGATCGCGGCCATCCGGCTACCCTCCGGCGGCGAGGATGTGCCGCACGGCGTCGCCCACGTCGTCGGTGAGGTGGATGAGGTCCAGGTCGCCCGCGCTGATCTTGCCGTCGCCGAGCATCGCGGAGCGCAGCCAGTCGAGAAGGCCGGACCAGTAGTCGACGCCCATCAGGACGACCGGGAACTCGGTGACCTTGTGCGTCTGGACCAGGGTCAGGGACTCGAACAGTTCGTCGAGGGTGCCGAACCCGCCGGGCAGGACGACGAACGCCTGCGCGTACTTCAGGAACATGACCTTGCGGGCGAAGAAGTACCGGAAGTCGATCCCGATGTCGCACCACTCGTTGAGCCCCTGCTCGAAGGGCAGTTCGATGCCGAGCCCGACGGACAGCCCGCCGGCCTCGGAGCAGCCCTTGTTGGCGGCTTCCATGACGCCGGGGCCGCCGCCGGTGACGACCGCGTACCCGGCGCGGGCCAGCGCGGCGCCCAACTCCTCGGCCATCACGCACTCGGGGCTCTCGGGCTTGCTGCGCGCGGAGCCGAACACGCTGACGGCCGAGGGCAGGTCGGAGAGGGTGTCGAAGCCCTCGACGAACTCGGCCTGGATCCGCAGCGCGCGCCAGGCGTCGCCGACCCGCCAGTCCTGTCGGCCCCGGGAGTCGAGGAGCCGCTGGTCGGCGGTGATGACCTGGTCGGCGGCGGCGCGGCGCAGAGTGACCGGGCCCCGGTGGCGCTCGGGGCCTTTGTGTGAGTTTGTCATTTTTCCTTACCCAGCCAGTTCCGGAGCAGAGCGGCACCGTCGATGATCTTCGGGATCTCGACGTTCTCGTCACGCTTGTGCGCGAGGTTCGGGTCGCCCGGGCCGAAGTTCACGGCCGGCACGCCGAGCGTCGCGAACCGGGCCACGTCCGTCCAGCCGAGCTTGGCCCGGGGCTGCTGGCCCACCAGGGCGATGAAGTCGGCGACGGCCGGCGTGGTCAGCCCGGGCAGCGCGCCCGGCGCGGAGTCGGTCAGTTCGAGCTCGAAGCCGTCGAAGACCTCGTGCAGGTGGGCGAGCGCCGCCCGCTCGTCGCGGTCGGGGGCGAACCGGAAGTTCACCGTGACCACGCACTCGTCGGGTACGACGTTGCCGGCCACCCCGCCGGAGATCAGGACCGCGTTCAGCCCCTCCCGGTACTCGCAGCCATCGATCACGACCGACCGGGCCTCGTACGCCTCCAGGCGGCGCAGCACCTCGCCCATCCCGTGGATCGCGTTCACACCGAGCCAGGACCGCGCGGAGTGCGCGCGCCGCCCCTTGGTGGTCACCCGGACCCGCATGGTGCCCTGGCAGCCGGCCTCGACCAGCCCGTACGTCGGCTCGAGCAGGACCGCGAAGTCCGCCGCCAGCCACTCGGGGCGCTCCCGGGCGATCACGTTGAGCCCGTTGCGCTCGGCCTCGATCTCCTCGCAGTCGTAGAAGAAGTACGTCACGTCGTGGATCGGGGCGGTCAGCGTGGCGGCGAGGTGCAGGGCGATCGCGGTGCCGGACTTCATGTCGGACGTGCCGCAGCCCCACATCAGGTCGCCGTCGAGCCGGGACGGGAAGTTGTCGGCGTGCGGGACGGTGTCCAGGTGCCCGGCGAGCACGACCCGGGTGTCGCGGCCGAGTTCGGTGCGCGCCATCACCGTGTTGCCCAGTCTGCTGACCGTGAGGTGTGGTTTCTTCAGCGCCACCTCCACCTGGTCCGCAATATCTTTCTCGTCGCCGGAGACGGACGGGATATCGACGAGGGCGCGGGTGAGCGCCACCGGGTCTGCGAGCAGGTCATCGGTCAGCACCCCCGTAGACTAGCCCGTCGTGAGCAGCGAATTCCTGAATGAGACCGCGTGGGGCGTCGGCCTCGCCACCGTCACCGCCGAGGGCCAGGTCCTGGAGGTGTGGTTCCCGAAGCTCGGGTTCGGCACCCCCGAGGACGTCACTCTGCCGGAGAGCGACCGGCCGCTGGGCATGCGCCGGGTCCGGGTGACCGCGACCGCGAGCCTGGCCGAGCCGCCGAAGGACACCGCCGACGCGTACCTGCGGCTGCACCTGCTCTCCAACCGGCTGATCACCCCGCACCAGGCGAACCTGGAGGGGATCTTCGGCATCCTGCCCAACGTCGCGTGGACGTCGGCGGGTCCGGTGCTGCCGGAGCAGGTCGACGAGCTGCGGCTGACCGTGCCGCACCTGACCGTGTTCTCGGTCGACAAGTTCCCCCGGATGGTGGACTACGTCGTGCCGTCGGGCGTGCGGATCGGCGACGCGGACCGGGTGCGGCTGGGCGCGCACCTGGCCCCCGGTACCACGGTGATGCACGAGGGTTTCGTGAACTTCAACGCCGGCACCCTGGGCACCTCGATGGTCGAGGGCCGGATCGTGATGGGCGTCGTGGTCGGCGACGGCTCCGACATCGGCGCGGGCGCCTCGATCATGGGCACCCTGTCCGGGGGCGGCAAGCAGGTCATCTCGATCGGCCAGCGCTGCCTGGTCGGCGCCAACGGCGGGATCGGCATCTCCCTCGGCGACGACTGCGTGGTGGAGGCCGGGCTCTACGTCACGGCCGGCACGAAGGTGACGCTGCCCGACGGCAAGGTCGTCAAGGCGCTGGAGCTGTCTGGTTCTTCCGGCATCCTGTACATCCGCAACTCGGTCACCGGGGCGGTCGAGGCCCGGCCGCGCACCGGCGGCGGGATCACCCTGAACGAGGCGCTGCACGCGCACAACTGACGGCGGGCGGGCCGTCCCCCGGGCGGCCCAAACCCTTTCGACGGGTACCGAGACCCGCGCGCCGACCACCCGGTCGTCGTTTCCAGGCCCCGGTCGTGGTTCGCGAGGCCCCGGCGGTCGTCGCGCGCCCAGGATCCGGCCCGGTCGACTGACCGCCCGGCAGCCCCCTAGTCGCTCGATCCGCTGTTCCCGCTCGGGAAGAACGGCCGCAGCACCCCGGCCAGGGCCTCGATGTTGCGGGTCTGCATCAGCAGCGTCCCCGGCCCGGTGAACGTCGCCACCAGCCCCTCCCCCGAGGTCAGCGACCGGAACACGCTCTTGGTGGCCTTGTTGATCGTGTACGTCATCCCCGCGTGCCACGCCACCAGGTGCCCGGTGTCCACGACGTAGCGCTCCCCCTGGGCGAGCACCCGGCGGTGCAGCGCCCCGAACGCGGTCACCAGCAGCACCCCCGTGCCGCTGACCTGGAGCACGAACGCGCTGTCGCTGCCGAAGAAGCTGCGCGCCCCGCCCCAGCCGGTCTCGACGCCCAACGCGGGCTCGGCGGCCAGGTAGCAGGACGCGGCCACGTTGTACGTGTCGCCCGCGACGTGCAGCGGCACCACGTCCCCGGGGGTGGCCGGCGCGAGGGTCAACTCCCCGGGCCCGCCCCGCGCCGTGTACGTGGACACGAACGCGCTGCGCCCGCCCACCCCGCGCTTGACGGCGCCCCAGAGCCCGCCCTCCATCTTGGACGTCAGCTCCACGTTCCCGGACATGCTGACCATCGCGCCCGACTCGGTCTTCACCGACTGCTCGGGGCCGAGGACGAGCGTGGCCAGGGCGAACGCGGGCCGGTAGTCGATCCGGTAGCTGAACGTCCCGGCCTGGCCGGCGTCGGGCAGTACGTGCAGTTCGGTCATACCGCCCAGGGTAGTGCGGGGTGGCACGCCGGATGGGAGCTTCGCGGAGACGGGGCGGCGGGCGCACCACGACCGGGAGTGTCTCCAGGTGCCGGGTGCGGCCCCACCGTAACCAGAAAAAGGGGTTTGATCTGGGGTTATGCCAGGCGGGTGGCGACGGCCGCGAACTGGGCGTCGGTGCCGGTCAGCGCGACCCGGACGTGCCGGTCGCCCGTCGGGCCGTACGTCGAGCCGGCGGCCACCAGGATCCCGTGGCCGGCGAACCAGTCCAGAGTGGACCAGCAGTCCTCGTCGCGGGTGGCCCAGAGGTACAGCCCCGCCTCGGAGTGGTCGATCCGGAACCCGGCCCGCTCCAGCGCCGGCTTCAGGACAGCGCGGCGGGCGGCGTACAGGTCGCGCTGGGCGGCCACGTGCGCGTCGTCGCCCAGGGCCGCGACCATCGCCGCCTGGACCGGGGCCGGCACGATCATGCCCGCGTGCTTGCGGACCGCGAGCAGCTCCCGGACGAGCGCGGGGTCGCCGGCGACGAAGCCGGCCCGGTACCCGGCGAGGTTGGAACGCTTGGACAGCGAGTGCACGGCGAGCACGCCCGTGTAGTCCCCGTCGCACACGGACAGGATCGACCGGGGTTGGGTCTCCCAGCCGAGTTCGAGATAGCACTCGTCGCTGACCACCACGGCGCCGCGCTCGCGGGCCCAGGTCACGACCTTGCGCAGGTGCGCCTCGGGGAGCACCCGGCCGGTCGGGTTCGACGGGGAGTTGAGCCAGACCAGGCGGACCCGCTCGGGACCGGCGGCGGTCAGCGCGTCGGCGCGCAACAACTTCGCGCCGGCCAGCTTCACCCCGATCTCATACGTCGGGTAGGCCAGCTCCGGGATCATCACCGTGTCGCCCGCGCCCAGCCCGAGCAGCGTCGGCAGCCAGGCGACCAGCTCCTTCGAGCCGATCGTGGGCAGCACGTCGAAGCCCTCGGGGGCCTCGCAGCGCCGCCCGACCCAGTCGGTCAGGGCCGCGCGGAGGGCCGGCGAGCCGGTGGTCACCGGGTAGCCGGGCGCGTCGGAGGCGTCGGCCAGGGCCTGACGGATGACGTCCGGCACCGGGTCGACGGGGGTGCCGATCGACAGGTCGACCAGCCCGCCCGGGTGCGCCCGAGCCTTCTCCTGGTACGGGATCAGAACGTCCCAGGGAAACTCGGGCAGCCCCTGCGAGACGGTCAGTGTCCCTCACCCATCGGCGGGAGCGACACGATGAAGGCCGCGTCCTTGTCGATCTTGCCGACCTTGGAGGCGCCGCCCGGGGAGCCCAGGTCCTCGAAGAACTCGTAGTTCGCCGGGGTGTACGTGGTCTTCCACTGGTCCGGGACGTCGTCCTCGTAGAAGATCGCCTCGACCGGGCAGACCGGCTCGCACGCACCGCAGTCGACGCACTCGTCGGGGTGGATGTAGAGCATCCGGCCACCCTCGTAGATGCAGTCCACGGGGCATTCCTCGATGCACGCCTTGTCCAGCACGTCCACACACGGTTCGGCAATGATGTACGTCACGGTCGTCCTCTCCGCACTGAATCCACGGCTTTACCCGCCGACGAGTAAGCCTAAGGTGTCCCCGGCGGGCAATCCACCGGGAGGGGCACCGTGCTTTCGAAAGACGATGTTGGGCGGAGGGTCGTGATTCGCCGCAGGTTGCCAGGGACGCAGTTTACTGATGTCCTCGGCGAGCTCCGGGAGGTCCGTGACAAAGATCTCGTCATCTGGACGGATGGCGGGACACTCGTGGTGGAAAAGACGGAGATCGCCGCTTCCAGGGTAGTACCGCCGCGGCCCGTGAAGTACTCCGAGATTGCCGCCCTGGAGCTCGCGGCGGCGGGTGGCTGGCCCGCGCCGGAGACCGCCGGGCTGGGCGGCTGGCTGTTGCGGGCCGGCGGCGGGTGGACGAACCGGGCGAACAGCGCGCTGGCCGTGGGGGATCCCGGGGGCACGCTGGAGGACGCCGTCGAACGGGTCCGGGAGTGGTACGGGGAGCGCGGGCTGGCGCCCCGGTTCGCAGTGCCGTTGCCGTTGGGGCGGCGGACGGACGGGCTGCTGGAGCGGCTGGGGTGGGTGGCGTACATGCCGACCCTGGTCATGGTTCGTGATCTTTCGGGCCCCGGCGGGGAGCTTCCGGGTGCCGGCCGGCTTCCGGGTGCCGGGCCGCTCGCGGGTGCCGCCGGGCCGCCGCCGGCCGCCGGACCGGACATCCGGCTGGACGCCGTCCCGGACCCCGGCTGGCTCGCCCTGATGGCCGGGCACAAGGGCGCGCTCCCCGAGGTCGCCGCCCCGATCCTGACCGGCCCGGAGCTGGTCACCTTCGCCTCCCTGGTCCTCGACGGCGAGCTGGCCGCGATCGGCCGGGGCGCGGTCACCGACGGCTGGCTGGGGCTGTCCCTGATCCAGGTCCGTCCCGAGCACCGGCGCCGGGGGCACGCGGCCCGGCTGGTGGCCGCCCTGTCCGACTGGGGCCGGGGCGTCAGCGCGACCCGGGCGTACCTCCAGGTGGAGGAGGGCAACGACCCCGCGGTGGCGCTGTACGGACGCCTGGGCTTCGAGGTCCATCATAATTACATACACCGCAAAATGGACGCCTGAGATAATATCGGGCGATGTTCACCGTACTGTTGACTCTCGTCCTCGCAGTCGGGCGGATCGCCAGCCCCGTGGAGCAGTACCCCGTCGACGGTGTCGACATCGCGAGCTGGCAACACCCGTGGGGCGCGGCGATCGACTGGCCCCGGGTGCGCGAGGCGGGCGTGGACTTCGCCACCGTGAAGGCCACCGAGGGCTCACCGGTCGACGGCACGGCGTACGTGAACCCGTGGTTCCGGCCCGACTTCGACGGGGCGCGCGCGGCCGGCCTGCCCGTCGCGCCGTACCACTTCTACCTGGGCCGCACCGCCGGCACCGGTACCGCCCAGGCGGCCTTCTTCGTCAGCGAACTCCGCGACGCCGGCTACTCCGGCCACGGCCCCCTGGAACTGCCGCCGATCCTCGACCTCGAATGGGACTGGAAGGCGCGGAGCTGCCCCGCGTACGCGACGGTCGACGACGCGCTGGACTGGCTGCGGGCCGTCGGGGAGGCGTTCGGCCGGCCGCCGATCGTGTACACGAACCGGTACTTCGTCACCGACTGCCTGGCGGGCGCGACGGCGCTGGGCGGCTACCCGCTCCAGGTGGCCCAGTACCGCAACTCCGAGCCCACGGAGCTGCCCGACGGCTGGTCGGACTGGCTGTTGTGGCAGTGGACGGCCCGCGACGAGGTGCCGGGCATCCCGGCGGACCGGGTCACCCGGAGCGTCTTCAAGGGCAGCCAGGCGGAGCTGGACGCGCTGGCGAACCTGGTACCCGGGGGCTAGCGCACCCGGTTCCGCTTGGCGTTCAGCGACTCCTCGTGCCGCTTCCACGCCCGGGTCTTCCAGTCCCGCCCGACGGCGATCACGCCCAGGATCCCCAGCCCGGCCCCGAGCCCGGCGAGCGCCAGGTACAGCACGAGCTGGCCGAGGACCATCCCGAACCCGCCGTCGAACACCGGCTTACCGCTGAACAGCGGGCCGAGCACGACCGAGAGCACGGCGGCGGTCACGCCTGCGGCGAGCAGGTCGGCGGCGACCCGGTCCAGCGGGTAGCGGAGCGCCCACCAGGCGGCGGCCGCGACGCACAGCACCGAGATCGCCCCGAACGTGATCATGCCGATCCGGGTCTGCTCGGTGTCCTTCGCGATGTCGGCCTTCCACACGATCAGCCGGGCCACCGCGTTGATGACGAAAAGCGCGGCGGCGAGCGCGGCCACCGGCATCCATCGTTGTCTCATCGGGAATTCATACCGCATCCACCGGGTACCGCTCAACAGGCCGGCGGGGCACCGGGGGCACCATGACCTTGTACGCGCCATATGCGGCGGCCGCCGAGCCCGCCAGCAGGTAGACCAGCCCCGTCCACTCCCCGGTGATGACGTGGTCGCCCTCGCGCGGGGTCGTCGACCAGTACACGGCGGTCAGCAGCCACAGGACCGGCGGGACCACCGAGAGCCGCCGCCGACCGGTCAGGCGGTAGGTCAGGGTGGCCAGGAACGGGGTGATCAGCAGGGCCCCGACCGCCGCGACCGGGAGCTGGACCCCGAGCAACCGGAACGGGGTCCAGAACGCCTCGACGGTCGCGGAGAACACGGCCAGCCAACAGGCCAGCACCACGATCGCCCCGTCGTGCAGGGGGTGCCACCAGCGCGGCACGTAGGGGTCGGCGGGCACCGCCCAGACCGGCACGTCGAAGGCCCCGGCCTGGCCGAACGCGGGAACCTGGCCGGCGTGGGCCCCCGGCTGGCCGGGCACGGCGGGCTGGCCGAACGCCTCGCCGGCCTGTCCCGCGTCCTCGGGCCGCTCGAAGTGAGTCACCCGGACAGGGTAACGCCCGCGAACAGGTCGTTCTCCCAGCCGTAGGGCCCCACGCCGGGCCCCTTCTCCCCCACCGGGAGGGTGTAGTACTCCACGCCCATCATGTCGGGCCCGGACCCGGCGGCCAGCGAGAACATCCACGAGGTGGGCGGGACCTGGGTGGCGTGCGCGCGCAGGGCGGTCATCTTCTCGTCCGCGTACCCCGTGGCGTCGATCCGGGCGGCGATCTGCTCGTCCGGCGTACCGAAGGGCAGGTCGTCGACGTTCTCCACGCCCGCGAACGGGTTGTCCGAGGAGGCGGAGAACTCGGCGATGCCGGCCTCCATGACGCTGCGGGGGACGGCCGTCCAGTACACCTTCGCGGGGGCCGCGTCGCCGGCGAGCTCGACGGCCCGCATCGTCACCCGGTGGGCCTGGATGTGGTCGGGGTGCCCGTAGAAGCCGATCTCGTCGTAGGTGACGACGACCTGCGGCCGGACCTCCTCGAACACCTTCACCAGGTGGGCGGCCGCCTCGTCGAGGTCCGCGCCCCAGAACGCGCGCGGGTGCCCGTTGGCGGGGGTGTCCATCATTCCGGAGTCGCGGTAGCGGCCCGCGCCGCCCAGGAACCGGACGTCCGACACGCCGAGCGCCCGGCAGGCCTCGGTCAGCTCGGCGACCCGGAAACCGCCCAGCTGGTCGGCTTCGGCAGCGGCGAGCCCGGCCAGTTCGGGCACGTGGATCTCGCCTTCCTCGCCCAACGTACACGTCACCAGCGTCACGTTCGCGCCCTCTGCGGCGTATCGGGCCATGGTGGCTCCGGTGCCGATGGTCTCGTCGTCGGGATGAGCGTGCACGAATACGATGCTGCGGGAGGTCACTCGGCTACTTTAGACCGTATGGTGGACTTTCCCGAGCTCGCCGCACGGACCCACGGGTTCAGCAGCGGCACGCCCCGCGCTGTCACTGTTTCCGCCGATGGCTCGCGGGTCGTCTTCCTGAGATCGACGGGCGCCACTGATCCGTACGACCAGCTCTGGATCATGGATCTACCTGCGGGTACGGAGCGCCGGATCGGTCCGCGGGTCACCGAGGACACCCCGACCCCCGCCGAGGCGGCCCTGCGCGACCGGCTCCGGCTGTCCGCGAAGGGCATCGGGGGGTACTCGACGGACGCCGACACCCTGCACGCCGTGTACGCGCTCTCGGGCCGGCTGTACCGCGCGGACCTGACCACCGGCGAGGTCACCCGGCTGGCCACGGCGGGCCCGGTCACCGATCCCCGGCTGGACCCGACGGGCCGCCGGATCGCTTACGTCACGGACGGCCAGCTCCGGGTTCTGCATCCGGACGGCACGGACGTGCTGCTCGCGGGCGAGGAGCGGGTGACCTGGGGGCTGGCGGAGTTCGCGGCGGCCGAGGAGTTCGGCCGGTCCCGGGGCTACTGGTGGGCCCCGGACGGCGAACGGCTGCTCGTGGCCCGGGTGGACGAGAGCCGGCTGCCCCGCTGGCTGCTGTCGGACCCGTCCGACCCGACCGCCGAGCCCCGGGTGACCCGGCATCCGGTGCCGGGCGGGGACAACGCGCAGGTCTCGCTGCACGTCCTCGACCTGGACGGCGGCTGGGTGGACGTGCACTGGGACCGGGTGGCGTACCCGTATCTGGTGGCCGCCGAGTGGGGTGCCGCCGGCCCGCTGGTGACGGTGCTCCGCCGGCTCCAGCAGCACGGCCTGGCCCTGACGATCGATCCCCGGACCGGCGAGACCCAGGTGCACGCGGAGCTGTCGGACCCGCACTGGGTCGAGCCGGTGCCCGGTACGCCGGCCCGGCTGCCCGACGGCCGGGTGCTGCTGTCCGGCGAGCTGGTCCGCGACGGGCTGGACGCGCGCTGCCTGTTCGCCGACGGCGCGCTGCTCACCCCGCCCGCGTTGTACCCGCGCCGGATCTGCGGCCTGCTCGACGACGGGCTGCTGGTGGCCGCGAGCGAGGGCGACCCCGGCGAACAGCACCTCTACCTGGTGAGTCTCGCGCCGAGTACGGCGCCGCGCCGGTTGACGTCCGCGCCCGGCTGGCACACGGGCTTCGCGGCCGGCTCGACGTACGTGCGGGTGTCCACCTCCCTCGACCACGCGCGCTCGGAGTGGACGGTGGTCACCCCGACCGGGGAGCACGGGATCGGGAACCTGGCTGCCGAGTACCCGTACGCCGCCCGGCCCGCGCTCGCCCGGGTCACCGACCGGGAGATCCCGACGTCGGTGCTCTACCCGACCGCGCACGTGACCGGCCAGCGCCGGCTCCCGGTGCTGGTCAACAGCTACGGCGGCCCGTCGGGGCAGATGGTGCGCGCGTCGCGGGACTTCTGGCAGGAGCGCCAGTGGTGGGCGGAGCAGGGTTTCGCGGTGGTGACGATCGACGGGCGGGGCACGCCGGGCTGCTCCCCGCAGTACGAGAAGATCATCCACCACCGGCTGGCCGACATCGCGCTGGCCGACCAGTGCGACGCCCTCGCCGCGCTCGCCGCCAAGCACCCGGACCTGGACCTGGACCGGGTCGCGATCCGGGGCTGGTCCTTCGGCGGTTGGCTGGCCGCCGCCGCCGTGCTGCGCCGGCCGGAGGTGTTCCACGCGGCGATCGCCGGCGCCCCGGTCACGGACTGGCTGCTCACGGACACGGCGTTCACGGAGCGGTACCTGGGCCTGCCGGAGGAGCAGCCCGAGGTCTACGCCCGGCACAGCCTCCTCGACGAGGCGGGCGCCCTGACCCGCCCCCTGCTGCTGATCCACGGCCTGGCCGACGACAACGTGCACGTGGCGCACACGCTCCAGTTCTCGGCGGCCCTGACCGCCGCGGGCCGGCCGCACTCGGTGATCCCGCTGGTGGGCGCCACGCACATGGGCCTGGGCACCCTCCCCCTGGAACTCGACTTCCTCAAGAAGACCTTCAACCTCTGACGGGTACGGACGGGCCCGCACCGGCGTACGGCGGGGCTGCGCGCGCCGGGCCCCGGCGGCTAGATTCTGCCGGTGCACACACCTGAGATCACCGCGTCCGCAGCGGGCACCTGGACCCTCGGCGACCTCCCCGTCCACCGGCTCGGCTTCGGCGGCATGCGCCTGACCGGCAGCGCGGCGTTCGACCTGGGCACGCCGAGCGACCGCGACCGGTCGATCCGGGTGCTGCGCCGGGCCGTCGAGCTGGGCGTGAACCACATCGACACGGCGGCGTTCTACTTCTCCCCGACCCGGTCGGCCAACGAGCTGATCAACCGGGCCCTCGCCCCGTACGCCGACGACCTGGTCATCGCCACGAAGGTCGGGCCGATGCGCGACGCGGCCGGCGGGTGGCTGGACCTGGCCCGGCCCGACCAGCTGCGCGGGCAGGTCGAGGAGAACCTGCGCCAGCTCGGCCGGGACCACCTGGACCTGGTCAACCTGCGGGTGCACGGCCTCGACTCGATCAGCGAGCACTTCGGCGCGATGGCCGAGCTGCGCGACGCAGGCCTGGTCCGGCACCTGGGGCTGTCCAACGTCCGGGCGGAGCACCTCGCCCAGGCGCGGGCCATCGCCCCGGTCGTGTGCGTGCAGAACAGGTACGGCCACGACCGGCGCAACGGGGACGTCATCCTGCGCGCCTGCGAGGAGCAGGGCATCGCGTTCGTGCCGTTCTTCGCGGTCACCGGCGACGGGCGCGAGGCCGGCGGGGTGCTGCCCGACGACCGGATCGACACGGTCGCCCGGGATCGCGGGGTGTCCGCCGCGCAGGTCCGGATCGCGTGGACCCTCAGCCGGGGCCCGCACATGCTGGCCATTCCCGGCACCGGCAACCCCGACCACCTCGACGAGAACGTGGCCGCCGGGGCGCTCCGCCTGACCGCCGAGGAGCTCGCCTTCCTCGAATAGCGCGCTAGACGTCGTTGTACGGCGCCCCCAGTTCGGCGTGCAGCGCCACGCTCTCGGCCGTGTGCGACGCGTCCCCGGTGGCCTCGCCGAGTACCGCGAGGCTCCGGGCCAGCACGATCCGGTAGCCGCAGGCCCGGCTGTCCTCGGCGGCGCGCGCGGCCTGCTCGGCGGCGGCGACCGGATCGCCGGTGTCCAGCAGCACCCGGGCCAGGACGGCACGCGCCCTGGCCTCGTTCACGGGGAGCTCGGCGCACAGCCGGACCGCCTCGTGCGCGTGGGCCAGCGCCCGCTCCGGCTCGCCGCGCTCGGCGTCCAGTACGGCGAGCACCGACCGGGTCTCGGACTCGATGGCCGCCGCCGGCAGCCGCTCGCACAGTTCCAGCGCGGCCTCCGCGAGCCGACGCGCCTCCTCCGACCGGCCGATCCGGCGGTGCGCGCAGCTCAGCCGGGGCAGCACCTGGAGTTCGGCGGACACATGCTCCATCTCCCGCGCGGTCGCGACCGCCGTCTCGAAGTGCGCCAGCGCCTCCGCGTCGCGGCCCAGGTCGAGAAGGATGCTGCCGAGGTTCGTGACGTTCAGGGCGGCCAAGGTCGGCCGCAGTTCCGCGAGCGTCGCGATGCCCTCGGTCATCAGGGCCTCCGCCTCGGGGTACCTGCCCAGGTAGCGGTAGAGGTCACCCAGCAGGCACTGCGTGACCGCGTACCCGTCGCGGTCCTCGTCCTTCAACGCGAACAACGGCAGCGCCTCCGCGAACCGGTGCGCCGACTCCGCCAACCTGCCGTCGTACCGCAGACTCGTGCCGGCCCGCAGCAGGTACACGGCCTGTTCGGTGGTCAGGCCGCCTTCCCTGGCCAGGGCGAGCGCCCGGTCGAAGTGCGCCCGGGCCCCGACGAAGTCCTCCCGCTCCGTGAGCTGGGTGGCCACGCTGTAGTGCGTCGCGGCCCGCACCCGGGGATCGGGACAGTCCCGGGCGATGTCCAGCGCGGCGTAGGCCATCTCCAGCGCCGGCCCCATGTACAGCCGGAAGAGGAAGTAGAACCGCACCCCCTCGGCGAGCAGCCACACCGCCTCCGGATCCGTCCCCTCGGGCGGGGCGGTGACCGCCGCGTGGAAACTGTCGCGCTCGGCGTCGCACCACGCCAGGGCCCGTTCCCGGTCGGCGAACTCCACCGGCTCCGGCGGGTCGTACTGCTCCGGGATCGGCAGGTGCAACCGTTCCGGGGACAACAGCCACGCCGCCGCGTCGGCCGACACCACGTACCAGTGGTAGAACCGGCGGATCGCGGACCCGCGTTCGGGGTCGCCGACGAGCTGGTCGGCGGCGTACAACCGCATCAGGTCGTGGAATCCGTACCGGTCACCGCCCTGCGGCTCGATCAGGTGTGCCGTGACCAGCGTGTTCAGCAGCCTGGTGGCCTCGGAGCGGCCGATGCCCCCGACTGCGGCGGCAGCACCGGTGCCGAAGTCCGGCCCCGGCACCAGGGCGAGCAGCCGGAACAGCCGGGCCGCCTCCGGCTTGAGCCCGGTGTAGGAGTGCCCGAACGCGACCCGGACCGACGCGTCGTCGTCCTCCGGCAACGCCAGCGCGGCGAGCCGGTCGCCGGTCGCCAGGTCCGCCGCGTGCCGGGCCAGCCGCAGCCCGGGCCGCTCGGCCAGTTGCGCCGCCGTGATCCGGATCGCCAGCGGCAGCCGGCCGCACAGTTCCACCAGCCGGCCGGCGGCGGCGGGCTCGGCGGCCACCCGCTCCGGGCCGATCACCGCCACCAGCAGGTCCACCGCCTCGGCCGGCGACAGGATGTCCAGGGTGAGCCGGCGCGCCCCGTCCCGGGCGGTCAGGCCCGGCAACCGGTCCCGGCTGGTGATCAGGGCGAGGCTGCCCGGTCCCGAGGGCAGCAGGGGCCGGACCTGGTCGGCGTGCCGGGCGTTGTCGAGCACCACGAGCAGCCGCAGGTCGGCGGTCCGGCTGCGGTACAGCGCCGCCGCCTCCTCCAGCGCGGTCGGGACCTGCTCGGGGGGTACGCCGAGGGCGCGCAGGAACCGGCTCAACGCCTCCGTCGGGGTGACCGGCGCGGAGGTCGAGTAGCCGTGCAGGTTGATGTGCAGTTGGCCGTCCGGGTAGGAGTGCCTGCTCCGGTGCGCCCAGTGCAGCGCCAGGGCGGTCTTGACCGTCGGTGGTAGCTGGTACCATTCTTTTGGAGTTGAGAAACAACTCAACACGAACAGGATGGAGCACTCGTGAGTACCGCCCTACTGGAGCGTTCGCCCAGCTCGACGTACCGCGCCGTGGTCGCCAAGCTGCTACAGCACCAAGCCCCGTACCAGCCCGGACAGAAGCGGGCGTTTATCTACGCGCGTTGCTCGCACGACCCCCGCAACCTCGGCCGGTCGGTCGAGCGCCAGGTCGAAGACTGCTGGCGCGACTGCGTCAACGCCGGCTACTGGGTCGCCTCGATCTACGTCGACAACGACCGGTCGGCGAGCTTCGCCGCGACGAAGGATCGGGAGGCGTACGCCGAGATGGTCGTCGCCATGGGGCGGGGGCTGTGTGACGTGCTGGTGTGCTGGGAGTCGTCGCGCGCCACGCGGGACATGCGTACGTACTGCGACCTGTCCGACCTGAGCCGCGATCTCGACATCGGCTGGCACTTCAACGGCCAGTTGTTCGACCTGACCAACGACGACGACGAGTTCCGGCTCATGCTCGACGTGACCCTGTCCGTCAAGGAGGTTCGCCGCCTGTCGCGCCGGGTCCGGGTCGGGCACGCCAAGGCGGCCCGCGCTGGGCGCCCGCACGGCCGGTGCGCCTATGGGTACTTCCGGGTGTACTCGCAGCACTCCGGCGACTTCATCTCCCAGGAAGTCGACGACGAGCCGCGCCTCGCTGTCGACGCCGACGGGGTACCGGTGTGCTGGTACTCCCCGGCCGAGGTGGTCGAGTACGCGTCGGCTCGGTTCGCCGGGGGCGACTCGCTGTACATGATCGTCAAGCAGTTCAACGAGATGTGCATCCCGTCGCCCACGCTGGAGTTGGCCCGGCGTAAGCCGCTCCCCGCGCTGGACCCGGACGCCGACCCGGACGTCGAGCCGAAGGCGCCGCCGGTCTGGACCGAGCAGCGGCTACGCGACATCCTGCGGAACAGTCTGTACGCCGGGTGGCGCATCCACCGGGGCGCGCGGGTCGGCAAGGGGTTGTGGCTGCCGATCGTCGACGAAGCGCTGTTCGAGGCCGTGCTCGCGCGCCTGGCCGACCCGGACCGCAAGACGTCGCACAGCAACCGGGCCGCCCATCTCCTCAGCTTCATCGGAACGTGTGGGGTGTGCTCGTCGGTGATCGACGCGAACTGGAAGGACAGCAACAACGGCAAGCCGAAGAAGGACGGCACCCCGGCGACCCGGTACCGGGTCTATGACTGCCAGAAGGGGTGCGTGTCCATCAAGGCCGACGCGCTCGACGCGTTCGTCGAGGCCGTGCTCGTCGCGCGCCTTGAGGATGAGACGTGCCTCGACTGGCTGACTCGCGCCGACGACACGGCCGCCATTGCCGCCGCCGAGCGGGCCGAGGCCGCCCGCGCCAAGGTCGAGGAGTGGAAGGCGATAGCCAAGTCGCCCGACTCGCCCTGGTCGCCCGGGGAGATCACGGCCATGGTCGCCGACCTGCGCCAGGAGATCGAGCGGCTCGACGCCGTGTCGACGCCCGACTACGTGCCGCCGCAGATGCGCGCCATGGTCGGCGAGCGGGCCGCCGTGGTCTGGGAGTCCCTCGACCTGGTGCAGCGCCGGACGCTGCTGCGGAAGGTCATGCGCGTCGAGCTGCTCAAGGCGACCACCCGGGGGCGCCCGCGTGGCCAGTACGGCATGGACGTCGACCGGGTGCGTATCGGCTGGGTGCTGGAGGAGAAGGCCGCCGAGGCGCGCGTCGAGGCCGCCGAGCTGGGCGGCGACGTGGTGCCGATGGTGCCGCGCCAGCGCGCCGCCGAGCCTGCTCTCGCGCTCGCTGCCTGACGGAACAATGAGGCGCGCGGCCCCGGATACGTTGCATGTACCCGGGACCGCGCCTCAGCATCCTACGACGCCAGCTTGAGCCCGGCGGCGGCTATCCGTTGCCGGGCACTCATGACGCGGCCCCCGCAGCCGCGCCTGAATGCCTCGGTCAGTCGGGACAGGTGACGCCGCTCGGCGCTCGTGAGCGTGCTGATCCGCTCGCGCACGGTCCGGGGCAACACGCCCAGCGCCGCCGCTGTCGCCTCGATACCGCCGTCGCCGGCTACGAGCGCGACCGCCAGCTCGTCGAGAGAGATCATGAGACTCGACGCCAACCGCTCAGTCGACAGGTCGAGGGTGTGAGAGCCGCGCGCCAGGAGGCGACGGCGTACCTGTACATGGGTGAGCGTGTCGGCGAGGGTAACGCCGTCGCACGCGTTGGGCAGGTGGTACAGCCCCTCACGAGGGTCGAAGCGTGCGGTTGTGACCGCAGCGTCGAACACCAAGTATTCGTCCCCTGCCGTGACGTCTGGCCAAGGGTCGTAACGGGCTCGTGGCTCCATTCCGGGACCTCCGTATTCCGTGGGCAGAGCTGGGCCGCCTGCCCGCCGGCTCCCCGACTCGAACGGCTGTTCGGGCCGAGGGAAGATCACATCATAGGGCTTACGAACCCTTAATGAAGTCCCGAGTTTGAGTGACCACAACGTCGTGAGCTGCACGGTCAGAAGATCAACCCGAACGGTGGAGCCCGTAGCGGACTAGTCCGACTTGGGGACCGACCGTAGTCGCCGTGTCGCTGTGGCTGTTTTCGACGCGCCGCTGTAGAGGGCCGCGAGCGCGAGCCGCAGCACGTCGGCGAACGACTGGCGCGTCTCCTCAGGTAGGTCGTCGACCTCCGGCGGCACCTGGCGCGCGAACTCCGAGCGCGGGCCGGTCGGCCACAACCCGAGTCCGACGGCGGCGGCGGCGACGACCTCGGACACCGGCACGCCGATTACCCGGCTCACCGCGCGCAGCGTCTCGACTCTCGGAAACTCCGAGTTCTTCCCCTGCGCCAGGTTGTGCAGCGGCGTCGTGGTCATCCCGGCTGTCTTCGCCAGCGCCGCGTACGAGGTTCCGGTTTCGGCTAGGTGGTGTTGCAGCATCGCCGCCAGGGTCGGCGGCACCGGTTCGGGCGCCGGGGTGTTCACCTCGTACCGGGGTAGGTTCTGCGCCAGGTCGAGGTACGACCAGATCAGGTCGAGCATGGCGACCCGCACCGAGTCGGGTAGCTCGGCGACCTCCGGAGGTAGCCGGTCGGCGAACCTCGGCACCGGTACGGCCGTGAGCCCCATGTCGATGCCGAGCCCCTGCGCGGTCGCGCACATCAGCCCCCAGGGGGTCACCTCCAGCACCGACGCCAGACGTACCAGCGTCTCGACCTTCGGAAACTCTGTGTTCCTGCCCTGCCCGAGGTTGTTCACCCCCTGATGGGTGATGCCGACCAGTTTCGCCAGCGCGTCGTAACTGCGCTCGCCCCGCTGTTGCTCGACGACCTCGGCCAGCGTGATTACGACACGCTTGCGCATGGTTGGTCCTTCCCGTGGTCGCGGGTCGCATACCCGCTCTAGGCCCTTGAGTGACCTAGGCGGGTCACTCACCCGCACACACATAGTTCTACTACGTAGCAGCCACCAGTACGTGACTGGCGTCTCGAACCCTTGCACTAAGCCGTTCCGCTTGACTTTAGACCCATCTCAACTTTGATGTTGCGCCACCCGCCATCCGAACGTAGGTTCGACGTACCGCCCCGGCGGCTCGGATCTTGAGAACACCACAGAGACCTGTTTACCTGCTCCGCCGCCTGGCGGGGCCACCCTCGCCTGTCGATCGGACGGCGGCCCGTGCGAGTCGGGCCGAGGGTACGACCATGCCCGAAACGTTCTCTTGAACTTGAGGGGTAGATCAACCAGAGAGGGATGACGTTGTCTGGAGATGCCGCCCGCGCCCGCCGCGAGCAGATGCGCGCCGACCACGGCTCGCACATCGCCGCCGTGGTCGCCGCCGCGCCGCCCTGGGCCGAGATGCCCGGAACCCTGGCCCGCCTGCGCCGGATCGTGCGCCGCCCGTCGGGGGTGGGTTGCGATGCGCGTTGAGACCCTGACCGACGAGCGGGTCGCCGTGCTGCACGCCGTCGCCCAGCACACCGCCCGCCGGGGCTACCCGCCGAGCCTGCGCGACCTCGCCGAGGCCGTAGGGCTGGGCGTGACCACGACGAGCTACCACGTGGGCCGCCTGGCCGCCGGGGGCTACGTCGAGCACACGCCCCGGCTGCCGCGCACGCTGCGGCTCACTCAGGCCGGCTCGGCGGTGGTCGCATGAGCGAGCAGCCCGCCGCCCCGGCCGTCGCCCTCGACGACCTGGCCGCGACCCTGGCCGCGCTGCGCCAGTTCACCGCCGAGGCTAAGAGGTGGGCCGACGCCGCCGCCGAGTTGCGGCGCCTCGTCGAGGCCCGGCTCGGCACCGGAGAAGTCGGCACCATCGCCGGCCGCCCGGTCGTGCGCCACACGTCCTACGTCGAGCGCCGGGTCGACATGGCGCGGCTACGGCTGCTGACCCCGGCGTCGCTCGTCGAGCAGTGCACCACGGTCAACACCCGGCGCCGGTTCTCCCTCGTCGACGACGACGGGGGTAGCCCGTGACCACGTTCGCCGCCCCGGCGGGTACCGACCCGCTGGGCGGGTTGCTCCAGTCCGTCGTACGGGCCGCCTCATCCGGGTCACCCCGGTCACGACAGCGGCGGATCGGGCCGAGCAGCGCCGGGCACCCGTGCGCCCGCCGGGTCGCCTACGAGCTGGCCGGTACCGAGCACGTCAGCGCCGGGGGCGACCCGTGGCCGTCGATCGTCGGCACGGCCGTTCACGCCTGGTTGGCCGACGCCTTCGCCCGGCACAACCGGGAGTTGGGCCGCGACCGGTGGCTCGTCGAGCAGCGCGTCACCATCGCCGACGGACTGCGCGGGACGGTCGACCTGTTCGACACCACGTCGGGCACCGTGATTGATCACAAGGTGCTGGGCGTCGAGTCGCTCCGGGAGATCAAGAAGAACGGCGCCGGCCCGCAGTACCGCACTCAGATCCACCTGTACGCCTACGGGCTGGCCCGCGCCGGGCACACCGTCGAGCGCGTCGCCCTGGCCTGCTACCCGCGTTCCGGGTGGCTCGACGGGCTGCACGTGTGGAGCGAGCCGTACGACCCGGCCGTCGCCGAGGCCGCGCTCGCCCGCCTCGACGGACTCGGCCACATGGCCCGGGTGCTCGACCTCGACGGGCACCCCGACCGCTGGGCCGCCGTGCCCGCCGACGCCGGGTCGTCGTGCACCTGGTGCCCGTTCTGGCGGCCCGGCGCCCCGGTCGACGCGACCGGCTGCCCCGGCGCCGCCCCGTAGCGCGGTTGTCCACAGCCCCGGCGGTCGTCCACAGGCGACCCGCGCCGGGCGCCGCCTCGCTCCACCCTTTCCCTCAAACCCTTGGAGAGCCCCGAATGTCTTCGTTTTCCGCGCCCCACGTTGGCGGCGACACGCTGCCCGAGCGTGACGTACTCGGCCACCTGCTGATCGTCCGCCCCGTCGAGTACGTCGAGAAGATCACGACCGCTTTCGGCGAGAAGGACGCCGTCAGGTTGGACGTCATCGACCTCGACGCCCCCGACCCGCGAACCGGCGAGATGGGCGCCCAGCACGTCGACGTGCTCTGGTTCGGCGGTCGCCTCGTCGGCAGCCTCAAACGCCAGGTCGGCGAGATCGTGCTCGCCCGCATGACTCAGGGCACGCTCAAGCCCGGCGCCACCGGCAAGCCGCCGTACGAGCTGGCGAGCGCACTGGAGGACCCCGCCGCCCTGGCCCGCGCCGAGGCGTGGATCGCCGCGCACCCGAAGTTCACCGCCGCCCAGGCCGCGACCCCGGCGAGCACCCCGCCGCCGGCCCCGGCGCCTGTTCCCGCCCCGGCCGCGACCCCGGCCCCGAGCGCGATCCCCGAGGCGCTGCTCGCCCAGATGGCCCCGGAACAGCGGGCGCTGTTCGAGCAGCTCGCCGCCCAGCAGTCCTAGCCGTCCGCCTGGCCGTCCCGTCGCCGTTGCATGCCGACGGGGCGGCCCCCACTAAGGAGAGGAGGCGCGTTGTTCGCCCTCGACGAAGTACAAGCCTGGCTAGAGCTGCTACACGGCGACTCCCCGGGGCTGGTGCACGTCTGCGGCACCGGAGCGTGGACCGGCAAGACGTTCAGCCCCGACCGGCTCGACGAGGCCGCCGCCTACGCCGCCCAGCTCGACGCCGAGGGCCGCCCCGGCGTGTACGCCCGCATGACCACCGTCACCCGCCCGCCCGGTCGGGGCGAGCGCGGCGGCGCCGACCTGTCCGCATCCCTTCCGGCACTGTGGGCCGATCTCGACATCGCCGGCCCCGGGCACAAGGTCGCCGCCGACGCCCTGCCGTTGCCGCCGAACGAAACGGCCGCCCGGTCCATCATCACCACGTCGGGGCTCCCCGATCCGTCGCTGTGGGTCCACAGTGGCGGGGGTCTCTACCCCATCTGGTACCTGTCCGCCGCGCACGTCGTCGACGGGGACCTCGACCGGCTGTCGGCGCTGTCGCAACGGTGGCAACACATCATCGGCGCGTCGGCGACCCGGCTCGGCTGGAACTACGGCACCGGGGTCGGGGACCTGGCGCGGGTGCTGCGCATCCCGGGGAGCACGAACCGCAAGACGGACACCGACCGGCCGTGCCGGATCGTCGAGGCCGACGGCACCGCGTTCGAGCTGGCCGACCTGTACGCCGCCGCCGACGCGATCGAGCTGCCCGCCCCGGTCCGCCCGATCGTCGCCCCGGCGCCGCCCCGCGCCCGTGACCTGTCCGCCCGGTTCCGGGCACCCGGCGGCACGCTCGGCCCGTTCGACGCCCTGGCCGAACACGCCACCTGGTCAGACATCCTCGGCCCCGCCGGCTGGTCGCTCGTCGCCCGCGAGCGCGACGGCGCCGAGCTGTGGAAACGCCCCGGCGACTCCGCCTCGGAGTACTCCGCCCGCGCCGGACACAACGGGGTGCCGTCGCTGGTCGTGCACTCCGACGCCGCCGGGTTGCCCAGTGGCCCGGGGCAGCGACTCACGATGGGCCGCACGTTCGCGCACCTGCACCACCGGGGCGACGAGCAGGCCGCCGCCCGCGACCTAGCCGCCGCCGCCGCTGGGACCGCCGGGGCGTCCCCGGTCGCCCTGGCGCTACCGGCCGCCGTGCTCGCCGCCGTCCGAGGCACCCGGGGCGTCGTCCCCGCCCAGCGCGCCCCGACGCCAGCGCCGGCCGCCCCGGCGCTGGCCGCGCAGCCTCGGCACCTGGCCGTTGTCGACGGCACCGCCGTCCGTCCGCTGCCGGACCCCAACCCCCTGCCGGCGGCGTCGCTGCCGGTCAGCTACTCCGACGACGGGAACGCGATGTTACTGGTGGACACGATCGGGGAGACCACGCGCTACGTCCCCGAGCGCGGTAAGTGGCTTACCTGGGACGGTGGGCGCTGGGCGTGGGATGAGGCCGGTGGCGTCGTCGAGCACGCCCGCAGCATCATCCGGGCCATGCCCGCCGAGGACGACTCGGCCCGCAAGCACCGGAGTCGTTCCCTGGGCCGGTCGGCGATCGAGGCCATGGTCGCACTCGCCCGCACCGACCGGCGCGTCGTCGCCCCGGCGGCGCTGCTCGACGCCAACCCGCACGCCCTGTGCACGCCCGGCGGGATCGTCGACCTCCGTACCGGGATCGTCCGCCCGTCTGCCCCGGCCGAGCTGCACACCCGGTCCGCGTCCGTCACCCCCGACGCCCGGCACCCGACGCCCCGATGGTCGCAGTTCCTCGCCGACACGTTCGGCGACGACCCCGACCTCGCCGGCTACGTGCGCCGCCTCGTCGGCTACTCCGCCACCGGGCGCGTCACGCACCACGTGTTGCCGTTCTTGTTCGGGTCCGGCGGCAACGGAAAGTCGGTGTTCCTCGATGTCGTCAAGCGGCTGTTGGGGACGTACGCCGGTTCGGCCCCGGCGGGGTTCCTCATGTCGGGGGTTCACCAGCACGAGACGGAAGTCGCCCGCCTGGCCGGCTTGAGGTTCGTCATCTGCTCCGAAGTCAACCAGTCCGACCGGTTCGACGAGGCCCGGATCAAGCTGCTCACGGGCGGCGACGAGCTGACGGCCCGGTTCCTGCACAAGGATCACTTCGAGTTCGTCCCGTCGCACACGCTCTGGTTGATGGGCAACCACCAGCCGACCGTACGGGCGGGCGGGGCGTCGTTCTGGCGTCGGCTGCGGTTGATCCCGTTCACGCGCACCGTCCCGGAGGACAAGCGCGAGGAGGGGCTCGCCGACCGGCTCGTCGACACCGAGGGGCCGGGCATCCTCGCGTGGATCGTCGCCGGGGCTGTCGACGCTCTGTCTGGTGGGATGCGCGACCCGGCATCGGTTCGCGCGGCGACCGCCGACTACGCCGCCGAAGAGGACGCGCTCGCACGCTTCGCCGACGACCGGCTACTCGTCGGCGGCGGCGACCTCGTGCGGACTTCCACCGCCGACGTACGGGGCGCCTACGAGTCCTGGTGTGCCGAGGAGGGCGAGCGGCCCATCAGTTCGCAGATGTTCGGCCGTGAGCTGCGTAGCCGGTTCGGCATCGGGTCGACCCGATCGAACGGGCGCCGGTTCTACCTGGGCGTCACGCTGCTCGACTCGGGCACTGAGTCGGGCACTGGATCGGGCACTGAGCACCGGCACTGGGCCGACCGGTAGCCCGCAACCCCCGATAGTGCCCGTTCTAGTGCCCGCTCCGTGCCCGATATTTCGGCCCGTTGGCACTGGTGTTTTCGCAGCTCAACCTAGCCGAGTGCCGGATAGTGACCGTTCTTTTCTGTGATTGGGATTCACACAGGAACAGGGGAACAATGACCCCGAGAAATACGGGCACTGTCCGGCACGCACCTCCCGAAGGGGTTGCCGTGTCCGATCACCTCATCTCCACCCGCGTACTCGCCGGGCAGTGTCCGCGCTGCCGGACCCTGGTTCTCACCGGCATCGCCGAGGGCGTCCCCGCTCACGTCGACCCGCACCCGGTCGCCCCCGCCGGGGAGTTGACGGCCGTGGTGCAGGGCCGGGCCACCTACACCGTCAAGCAAGGCGAGCTGGTCCGCCGCGACGCCCTGCGCGTCCGATCCCTACGCGGGCCGGTCGTCGTGGACCACCGTTGCGGCGAGCCGATCCCCGCCGCCCAGCTCGCCCCGCCCGATCCGCCGCCGGCCCCGCGCCAGGTGCCGCACATCAGCGCGACGGCGACCCGGGTACGCGAGCACCTGCTCGCCGCCGGCCCCGACCTGATCTGGCGTATCGCGGTCGCCCTGACGCTTCCGGCCGAGGACGTCACCACGGCCGTACGCCGCCTCGACGACGCCGGCCAGATCCAGCGCACCGACCCCCGCCCCGGGATGCCGACCCACTGGGCCGCCGTCCCCGTCGAGCACGTCCCGCCGTACTAAGGAGACCGCACGTGACCAGTCCTCATCGAAAGCGGCGCGGGATGGAATCCCAGCGCGTCGCCGCCGCCTATCTCGCCTCGACCGGCTGGCCGTACGCCACCGACACCGGGGCCGGGCGCCAGGGCGCCGACATCCTCGGCACCCCCGGGTTGCTGTGGGAAGTCAAGGCCCGCCGCGACTTGAACCTCGTCGGCTGGTTGCGCCAGGCCGTCGGGCACGGCGTCGGGTTGCCCCTGCTGCTCGTGCGCCCCGACGGCATGGGACCGGCGACCGTCGCCGACTGGCCCGCCGTGCTGCGCCTGTCCGACCTCGTGACCCTGCTCCGCTCCGCCGGCTACGGCGACCCCATCACCCCGGAGGTAACCCAGTGAAGACCCTCGCCGCGACCCTGTGCACCTCCCCGCGCTGCCGCCGCACCCCCGACAAGTCCGACGTCGACCCGCGCCCGGCCGCCGACGGCCTGCGTACCTGCTGGGTGTGCCGCGACCGCACGGCCGAGCTGCTCGCCGCCGTGCCGTCCCTGTACGCCGAGTGCGAGACGATGCTCGCCCGGACCACGGGGACGTTCGAGAAGGTCGGCGGCTCGACGACGCCGGGGCTCCCGCTCGACCTGGGCGTCGCCGACGTCCGCGCCGACATCCTCGGCGTACTGGCCGCCTGGGCGTCCCTCGTCGTCGACGAGCGCGGACTCGTCCCTTTGGGGCTGGGCACCGTCGCCAGCCTCGCGCAGTTCCTCGACGGTCACCTCGACTGGCTGGCCGCGCACCCGGCCGCCGGGGACTGGTGCGACGAGCTGGCCGACCTGGTGCGCCGCGCCGACCGCGTCCTCGACCCGGACACCACCCGCCGGTCTCTGGTGAGCACGTGCGTTATGGACGACTGCCCCGGCCAGCTCTGGGCGCTGCTCCGCGACGTCGACGACACCCGCCCGTCGGCGATCACGTGCGACGCCGAGCAGTCGCACACCTGGCAGCCTGACCGGTGGCTCGACCTGGGCACGTACCTCAAGTTCCGGGCGGTCGCGTGACCCTGGTGCCCACTGCGGTCGCCGCCCTGGCGCTGGGCGTGGACCCGGCGACGGTGCGCCAGTACGCCCGCCGGGGGAAGTTGACCCGGCACGGCACCGCCCAGCGCGCCGCCTACGACCTCGACGAGGTAAAAGCCCTGCGTAGTAAGGGTTTCCGTAACCACTGACACGTTGATCCACTGGCCGCGACGTGTCACGCTTCTAGCGGCGCACCACGAGTGTGTCTACGACAGCCCCGGATGCCTTCGCGCTCCGGGGCTTCGTCGTATCCGCCGTGTCTCCCTGCCCCGCCGCACCGGGCAACACACACAACCCACCTTCGTAGGCCGTCAGCGACGGCAGGAGGCGGGGAGACATGGCGGTGGTGACCAACACCAGCCACACCCCCGACGGCAAGCCCGCCGCCGTGACCGTGCTCGCCGAGCTGGTCGCCGGCCCGCCCGCCGCCGCCGGGTACACCCCGGGCGGCACGGTCATCCACCGCGCCCGCGCCGTCGCCGACGAGCTGGGCGCCTGGTCCCTCGACCTCACCCCCAACGCCACGATTCGGCCCACGAACACGCACTACCGGCTGACGGAGTACACCGACAGCGGCACCTACCGACACACGATCATCGTGCCGCCGGGCGGCCCGTACACGCTGCTCGACGTCCTGGCCGTCGCCCCGCCTCCGCCCGATCCGCTCGTACCGATCGGCGGCGGCGGCGCCGTTGCCAGCGTCGACGGGATGGTCGGCGCCGTCGACCTCTCCGGGCGGTACGCCGCCCTGGCGCATCTGCACGACGACCGGTACTCGGCCCTGGCGCACGAGCACGACGAGCGGTACGCCGCCCTCGTGCACGCCCACGCCGCCTACGCGCTCACCGGCCACGACCACGACAGCCGGTACGCGGCGCTGGCGCACCTGCACGACGCCCGGTACGCGATGCTCGACCACCTGCACGACGCCCGGTACGCCGCCCTCGTGCACGACCACGACGGCCGGTACGACCTGCGGTACTCGGCGCTGGCGCACACCCACACCGGGTACGCGCTCACCGGCCACGACCACGACGCCCGGTACGCGATGCTGGCGCACGACCACGACGCCCGGTACGACGCCAGGTACGCCACGCTGGCGCACACCCACACCGGGTACGCCGCCGCCGGTCACCTGCACGACGACCGGTACTCGCTGCTGGCGCACCTGCACGACGAGCGGTACGCCGCCCTCGTGCACACGCACGCCGGGTACGCCCTGGCCGCGCACGACCACGACGCCGCCGCGCTCGTCTCCGGCACCGTCGACCGCGCCCGCCTGCCCGCACTCACCCTGGCACAGCGGCCCGTCGTCGGGCGCTGGGCTGTGGTGCCGCCGGTTGGTTCCGTCGCCGCCGCGACGTTGACGCTAGGCGAGCTGCTGCTCACCCCGTTCGTCGTCGGCTCGACGTTCGTCGCCGACCAGCTCTCGGCCGAGGTCAACCCGTCCGCCGTCGGCGCGTCGCTGCGCCTGCTGATCTACGGCGCGACGGCCACGCTCCAGCCCGGCGCCCAGGTGCTCGACCTCGGCGTCGTCGACGCGAGCAGCAACGGCGCCAAACTGTGGACCCCGCCGGGCACGTTCACGTTCACGCCGGGCGTCTGGTGGTTCGGCCTGCTGCCGATCGGCGCGGCCCCGGGCGTCCGTGGCGCCGCGACCTGGCACCCGCTCGTACACACCGACGTTGTACCGGTCGGCACCGGCACCGCGTCCGGGTACGCACAGGCCGGGGTCGGCACCAGCCCGCCCGCGAACGTCTCGGCCACGCTCACCCCCAAGGTGGGGCCGCGCGTCTCGGTTCGGGCAGCGTGACCGGCCGTTGGGCCGGGTCGGACCGGCGCCAGCGGCTACCGCGTGACTGGCCTGCCCGCCGCGCCCGCATCCTCGCCCGTGACGGCTGGCGTTGTACGGCCGTCACCCAGTTCGACGAGCGCTGTGACGCCGCCGCCGACGAGGTAGACCACATCCGCCCCGGCGACGACCACCGCGACCACAACCTCGCCGCGCTGTGCACCTGGCACCACGCCAAGAAGAGTGCCCGCGAGGGTGCGCTCGCCGCGTACCTCGCGCGCCCGCCCCGCCGCCGCCCACCCGAGCGACACCCCGGAGAGATCAGACCATGAGCGACACGATCACCGTGACCATCCTCCGCCGGGTCGGTCAGCACCAGCGGGGCGAGCGCGTCACCTACGACCGGGCAAGCGCCGAGTTCCTCATCGCGCGCGACATGGCCGAGCTGGTCGAGGACGAGCGGCCCGCACGCAAGCCCACCGGCAAGCCCAAGGCACCCAAGCCGCCGACGGTCGTCGACGAGCCCCTACCCCTGGGGGATGACCCCCCGGAGGGCTAAAAGCATCACCGGACAGTCATAGCTTTCCTGGTCCGGTACGGGTTTCCATGCCCGTGACAACACGTTCCGTAATCGCACCGTCACCCGCGGGGCAGGTCGCCTAAATATCGGGGGTGCTCGATGCCGGCAACCCGAGGCCCGATCCCCAAGCGCAGCGACCAGCGCCGCCGCCGCAACGCCGCCGAGCCGGTCACCACCGTCACGCCGCCGGCCGAGCCGGTCGCCGCGCCGCCGCTGGGCTTCCCCGCGCACGAGCTGGCCGCCGCCTGGTACGCCTCCCTGGCCGAGTCCGGACAGGCGCTGTACTTCGAGCCGTCCGACTGGCAGGCCGCTCGGCTGCTCGCGTTCGACCTGACCCGGCACCTCAACGCCCCCCGCGTTTCGGCGCAACTGCTCGCCGCCGTCTGGTCGGCGATGGGCGACCTACTGACCACCGAGGCCGCGCGCCGCCGGGTCCGCATGGAGATCGAGCGCGCCCCCGACGACGGGGCCGACCTGGCGGGGGTGACGGCGCTCGATGACTACCGCCGCGCCCTCGGCGCCGGGTAACCGGCTGCCGCTGTCCCTCGCTCCCGTGCGCATCGGCCCCGTGGGTCTGCCTCGGTACTCCCTCGGCTGGGACATGCTCGCGTGGACCGCCGCCTACCTGCTCCAGCCCGACGGCCCCAACGTCGGCCGCGCCTGGCGCTTCACCCCGGAACAGGCCCGGTTTCTGGTCTGGCTCTACGCCGTCGACGACCGGGGCCGGTTCCTGTACCGGTACGCGGTTCTTCGCCGGATGAAGGGTTGGGGGAAGGACCCCATTGCGGCGTGCGTCGCCGCGCTCGAATTCGTCGGCCCGTGCCGGTTCGGGGGCTGGCGCGAGGACGGTACGCCGATCGTGGTGCCGCACTCGGCCGCCTGGGTGCAGTGCGCCGCCGTCAACCTCACCCAGACCAAGAACACCATGACGTTGTTCCCGGGGCTGTTCTCCGACCGGGCGATACACGAGCACGGCATCGACCTCGGCAAGGAAGTCATCCACTCGCGCCGGGGCGGACGAATCGAAGCCGTCACCTCGTCCCCGCGTGCCCTTGAGGGTGGCCGCGCGAGCATGGTGATCAAGAACGAAAATCATCACTGGATCGCCTCCAACGGCGGCGACGAGATGAGCGAGGTTATCGCCCGGAACCTGGCCAAGGGCCGGGACGGTGCGGCGCGGGCGCTGGCCATCACCAACAGCCATCAGCCCGGCGAGGATTCCGACGCCGAGCGCGACTGGGATGCCTGGCTACAGATCGCCGCCGGGAGCTCCCGCGCGACGGGGCTGCTGTACGACTCGATCGAGGCACCGGCAGATGTGGACATGGCCGACCCCGAGTCGCTGCGCGCCGGGCTGATCGCCGCCCGGGGCGACTCCGACTGGCTCGACGTCGAGCGGCTCATGGAAGAGATCTACGACCCGCGCACCTCGCCCAGCGTGTCGCGCCGGTTCTACCTCAACCAGATCACCTCGGCGCACGACGGCTGGGTCACCGCCCAAGAGTGGGACGCCTGCGCCAACCCGGGCCGCCAAGTCGCCGACGGCGAGACCATCGTCATGTTCTTCGACGGCAGCAAGAGCGGCGACGCCTCCGGGCTCGTCGGGTGCTGCGTCGAGGACGGGCACGTCTTCGTAGTCGACTGCTGGGAACGCCCCGCCGGCCCCGCCGGGGACGACTGGCAGGTCTCCCGTGACGCCGTACACCTGGCCGTGCGTAAGGCTTTCGCCCGCTGGGACGTGGCCGCGTTCTGGTCGGACGTGCGGGAGTTCGAGCAGTCCGTCGACGAGTGGGCCGAGCAGTTCGGCGACGCGCTGCTCATCCCCGCCACGACCGGGCGCAACGCGCACGCGGTCGCCTGGGACATGCGCACCAAGACGCGCGACTTCACTGCCGCCGCCGAGCGCCTGGTCGTCGACCTGGGCGACCGCGCCCTCAGCCACGACGGCGACCCCCGGCTACGCCGACACGTCCTCAACGCCCGGCGCCGCACCAACCGGTACGGCGTGAGCCTGGGCAAGGAAAACAGAAGCTCCGACCGGCGCGTCGACCTGGCCGTGTGTGCCGTCGGCGCCCGCCTGGCCCGCCGCGAACTGATCGCCTCCGGCTCCCTGCTCAAGCGCCGCAGCAACCGCACCGGCCAAGTCTGGTCGTTCTAGCCCCGGGGGTGCTCGTGCTCAACCCCGCCGAAGTCGTCGCCCTGGCCGCCGAGCTGCTGCCGCAGTACCGGGCCGAGCTGGAACGCCTCGACCTGATCGACCGGTACCTCAAGGGCGACCACGCCCCGCCCTACACGCCGAAAGCCGCATCCCGCGAGTACCGGCTACTGGCCCGCCGCGCCCGCACGAACCTGCTCCCGCTGGTCGTCGACGGCATGGCCCAAGCCCTGTACCTGGGCGGGTACACCCGCAGCGACGGCACCCCGGGCGGCGGCTGGAAGTACTGGCAGGCGAACAAGCTGGACGCCAGGCAGACGGCCATCCATCGGGCGTCGCTGTCCTACGGAACGTCCTACACGGTGACCACGCTCGGCGCCGACCCGCTGACCGGTACGGCGATGCCCGTCATTCGGGGCGTGTCGCCCCGGCGGATGATCGCCGCGTACGAGAACCCCGGCGAGGACGACTGGCCGCTGTACGTGCTGCGGGTGGACCCCGACCGTACCGGCAAGGTGTGGCGCCTGCGGGTGTACGACGACTCGCACGTCTACCGCCTCACCGTCGACCACAACGGCGACCGGCCCGAGTACCTCGACGCCCGCCCGCACGGCGCCCCGCTGTGCCCGGTCGTGGCGTTCCCCGACGTGCCCGACCTTGAGGGCCGGGTACGCGGACAGGTCGAGCCGCTGATCGACCTACAGGACCGGGTCAACCAAACCGTGTTCGACCTGCTCGTCGCACAATCGTTCTCCAGCTTCAAAATCCGGTACGCGACCGGCATGGCGCCGGAAGTCGACGCCCAGGGCAACGCGAAACCGTTGCCGGTCGACGCGCGCCGGTTGCTGATGGCCGCCGACCCCGACACCCGGTTCGGGCAGCTCGACGAGACCGCCCTCGGCCCGCTGCTGGAGTCAGGGGATGCCGCGATGCGGCACATGGCCGTGGTGTCCCAGACCCCGTCGACGGACCTGCTCGGCCAGCTCGTGAACCTGTCCGCCGACGCCATCGCGCAAGCACGCGACGGACAGTCGAGGAAGCGGATCGAGCACGAGCACGTGTACGGCGAGTCGTGGGAGCAGACGCTACAGCTCGCCGCGTCGATCGCCGGGGACGCCGAGGGCGCCGCCGAGACGGCCGCCGAGGTGCGCTGGCGCGACATGGAAGCCCGGTCCCTGGCGCAGATCGTCGACGCGCTGGGCAAGGCCGCGACCATGCTCGGCATCCCGCCCGAGGCGCTCTGGTCGCGCATCCCCGGTGTCACACAGACCGAGGTCGACGAGTGGAAGACGTTGCGCCGCGACGGCGACCCCATGGCCGCCCTGGCTGACTCCCTCGACCGGCAGGCCCGGACAACGGCGGGGGTCAACGATGGCGGCAACACTGGCGGACCGGGCGGCGCTCACTGAGCGACACCGCCTGGCCCAGCTCGGCGTACGCGCCCGCTTCACCTCAGCGTTCCTCGACACCTGGCCGGTACTGGACGCGCGCCAGGTTGCGGCGACCGCGCCGCGCTGGCTGCGCCTGACGGTCCCGCTGGTCGCCGAGCACCGGCACCAATCCGCGACCGTCGCCGCCGACTACTACCACCGGTTACGGGCCGCCTCGCTCCCGACCGGGGCGGCCCCGGGGCCGGTTGCGCAACCCGTCGACCCCGATCTCGACGCCGTGCGTACCTCCCTGCTGGTCACCGGACCGGCCACCATCCGCCGCCTGTCCCGCGACGGCCGCCCCGTCGACGAGGCCGCCCGCATCGCCTCGGTTCGCGCGACCGGGGCGGCGTCCCGGCACGTCCTCGACGGCGGACGCGACCTGATCCACACCGCCGTGGCCGCCGACCCGGTAGCCCTGGCCTGGGCGCGGGTCAGTGACGGTAGCCCCTGCGCGTTCTGCGCGATGCTGCTCTCGCGCGGCCCCGTCTACAAGACGAAGCGCGCCGCCACGCTCGCCGTCGAGGGCGACCGGGAGGGCAAGGAGTACCACGACGGGTGTGCCTGCCAACCGGTGCCGATCTACTCGCTCGACGAGCCCTGGCCCGGCAACGGCCGCCAGTTCGAGCAGCTCTGGAAAGACGTTGCCGCCGGCAGTAGTGACCCGCTCAACGCGTTCCGCCAGGCCATCAAGGAACAGCGCGCCGCCGCTCCGGCGGACCCGGTTGCGCAACCGGCCCCGGCCGAGCCGAACCTCGCCGCCGACGCCCCGCAACCCGACCGCGCCCCCGACGACCTGTTCGACGAGCCGGCCGCGCCCGCGCCGATGTCCGACGAGCAGCTCGCGCACCTCGACGACGAGCAGCTCGCCGAGGAGTTCAGCCGCGCGACCAACACCGCCACCCCCGACGAGGCGTACCTCGAACAGATCTTGTCGGAGATGGACCGCCGCGAGGGAATCGGCGACCAGGCCGTCGAGCAGCTCGACCCCCTCGACGGGGTTGCGCTCGACGAGCTGCTCGACGGGGAACTGTTCGACCTGTACGACGAGCACGCCGGGAACCTCGACGTGGTCGGCCGGATCGGCGACGAGCTGGCCCGCCGCGACGCCGACGCCCAGGCCGCCGACCCGTGGCTCGACTACGACCACCACGACCCCGAGCAGCACCTCGACGCGCTGCTCGCCCGGGGCTGGGACTACCGGGAGGCGTACGCCGAGGCGTACAACCTCGACCCCGCCGAGCTGGACCGCCAGGAACGGGCCGCCGCCGTCGACGCCCAGCGCATCACCGGGGAGACCCGGGAGCAGACCGTACGGCGTCTCTACGACGAGTGGCTCGGCGTGCAGTACCTCGCCGCCGAGGACTTCGCCCGGGGACACCTGCTGTCGAAGGAAGGCCCGGCCGCCGCCGTCGACCCGCTGTCGCTGTTCTCCGGCACCTCGGCCCGCGCCCGCAAGTACGCGAGCGAGGACCTGAAACGGTTCTGGGACGAACAGTCACCCCGCCAGACGTTCACAGAGTTCAAGGCGGCACTCTTGAACCGCGACGCCGACGTCGCCGCCGCCGCCAAGACGCGCGCCCAGGGCAACGGGAGGGACTTCGGACTATGACCGAGCCGACCCCGCCCGTGTCCGGGCCGACGCGCGTCGAGCTGCTCGCCGCCATGCGGGCCGCCCGGTTCGCCGCGCTGCGCGGGCTGCCGCTCAAGGCGTGCCCGTACTCCGTGACCGGCGACGGCCGCGCCCGCATCCTGGCCCGGCACTGGGTGGCCGAGTACCTCCTCCGCCGGCCGCACGCCCCGGGCGTCGTCGACTACGACGCCTGACCCCAGCACCACCCAGCCCCGGAAGCCATGCGGCCCGGGGCTTTTCCATGCCCGCACTCTGCCCCAGGAGGGCCACCGTGACCACAGAACCCACCGGCCAGGAGCCAACCACCCCGACCGCCCCCGCGCCCGCTGTGGCGCCCTGGGAGCGCGACGGCACCCCCTTCGATCCGGGCCGCGCCTGGGCGCTGATCGAGGGTCTACGCGCCGACCTGACCAAGGCCAAGACACCCGCCCCGGTCACCCCGGTCCCCCCGGCGGCCCCGGCTGCTCCGGCCGCCGCACCCGCTGTTCCGGCGGCGGCGACGGTCGAGGCCGATCTCGCCGCGCTGCGCGCCGAGCTGGCCCGCGAACGGCTCGCCCGTAAGCACGGACTCGACGACGACCTCGTGTCGCTGCTGGGCACCGGCACCGAGGCCGAGATCGCCGCCCGCGCCGAGCTGCTCGCCGCCCGCCTGGGCGCCGCGCCCGCGACCCCGGCAGCGCCGCCGGTCGCCCGCCGCCCGGTCGAGGTACGCGCCGGGTCCGATCCGACGGGCGGCCCGGTCGAGGAGACCGACCCCGCCAAGCTCGCCGCCGCCGTTCGCGCCCGCCGCCCGTTCTAGCCGTCCCCGTTCGGTCCCACCGCCACGGCGGGCCGGGCACCCCTTGACTCTTCGGAGGTACCGCCGTGGCTAACACGTTCCTCAAGCCCACCGTCATCGCTGCCGCCGCCCTCGGGCTGCTTCAGCGTGAAATCGTTCTCCCGTCGCTGATCTGGCGCGACGCCGCCGGCAACTACGACGGCGCGTTCAACGACACCGTCAGCATCCGCGTACCGGCCCGCGCCAAGGCCCGCCGGATGGCGCTGCGCGACCGCAGCACGGCCATCACTACCGACGACCTGGCCGAGACGAAGATCGACGTCAGCCTCGACACGCACGTCTACCACGCCGCGAGCGTGACCGACGAAGAGCTGTCGATGGACATCACCGACTTCGGCGCCCAGATCCTGATGCCACAGGTTCGGGCCATCGCCGAGGACATCGAGGACCAGGTCGCCGCCGAGATGACCGGCGCCACCTACGCCACGTCCCTCGTCGTCGACGCGCTCAAGCCCGAGAACACCCTCGTGGACGCCCGCGCCGCGCTCAACAAGCAGAACGTTCCCTTTGCCGACCGGTTCGTCGTGCTGGGCGCCGACATGGAGTCGCTGTTTCTCAAGGCCGACGGGCTCAAGCGCGTCAACGAGGCCGGCAGCGACGACGTGCTCACCGAGGCCAAGCTCGGCCGCCTGCGCGGGTTCGACATCTACGCCAGCAACGCCATCCCGCCGGGGCAGGGCTACGCGTTCCACCGAACCGCCTACGTCCTGGGCATGCGCGCCCCGTCCGTTCCCGACGGCGCGACTTTCGGCCGCAGCGAGTCGTACGCGTCCCTGGCGATGCGCTGGCTGAGGGACTACGACGCCGCGTACCTGCGCGACCGGAGCGTCGTGTCGGTGTTCACCGGCACCAACATCGTCGCGGACGGACCGGACGGCCCGGACGCCGGTACCGCGCCGGACTTCGTGCGCGCCGTCAAGCTCACGTTGGTCTAAGGGGGCGCCGTGTCCCTGCCCGCGTTCGCTGTGATCGCCGCCGTCGAGGCCCGGCTCGCCCGCACCCTCAACGGCCCGCAGCGGGCGCGGGCCGCCGCGCTGCTCGACGACATCTCGGCCGAGGTCCGCCAGGCCACCGGCCGCGCCTGGGTCGCCCCCGACGGCACCCTCGACCCCCACCGGCCCGAGGTACTCGACGTGGTCACCCTCGCCGCGACCGTGCGCGAACTGCGCAACCCGCAAGGGTTGTCCGCCGAGACGGTCGGGGAGTACACGCGCCGGTTCGGCCAGACCGAGTCGGGCGGGGTGTACCTCACCGAGGCCGAGCGGCGCATGGTCGCCGCCTCCGTCACCGGCACCGGGGGCGTCGTCTCGGTCCCGACCGTCCGCGACGTCGACGTCACCGACTCCCGCCTGTGGAAGGGCGACGGGTACGGCGGCGACCTGATCCCTTGGGAGACCTGGCCGTGATCCTCCCGCACACCCTCACCGTGTTCGTCTCCGTCGAGCAGCTCGACCCCGACGGCAACCCCATCCGCCGCCCCGGCACGGTCGCCGTCGACCTGGCCTCGTTCGTCCAAGCCGACCGCGCCGACCGCGCCGCCGAGGACGGGCAGGCCAGCGCCGAGCAGCTCGTCGCGTACGTCGACGGCAGCGCCGACCGCCTCGACGCCTGGGCCGTCGCCGAGTACCTGGGCGAGCGGTACGAGCTGCTCGGCCCGCCCACCTGGCACGGTGACCCCGAGCAGACCGTCGCCTACTGGCGGATACGCCTACGACGAGCGAGGTGACCTGATGCCCCGCCCCGTTCCCAACGCGATGCGGCGCCTGGCCCGCGACAAGGCAGTCAAGGCCGCCGTGCGCGCGGTCGCCGAGGAGATCCTCGCCGCCGCCAAGGTCCGCGCCGCCGCACACTCCGACAGCGGACGCTTCGCCAAGTCCCTCAAGATCAACCGGAGGGGCCGCACCGACACCCGCGTCGAGTCCAACGACCCGGCGGGCGCGCACATCGAGCTAGGCCACACCGACGCCAAGACCGGCAACCACGTGCCCGGGATTCACGCCCTGGGCGGTGCCGCCGCCGACGTCGCCGGGGGTGGCCCCTGATGGTCCCCGACGCCGAGCTACTCGCCCTGGCGTACCTGCGCGCCCGCCCCGCCCTGGCCGCCGTCCGCTTCGCCACCGTGCGGCCCGCAGACATCGCCGCCCGGGTGCCGCTGGTGACCGTCGAGCGGATCGGCGGCGGCGGCGCGGCGCCGAGCTGGCGCGGCGGCACCCTTATCGACCGGCCCGCCATCCACCTACAGGCATGGGCCGGACCCGCCCGAGCCGACGCCCGCGCGCTGCTGCGCCGCGTCCTGGCCGAGCTGGACGCCGCCCGCGCCGTCACCCTCCCCGAGGGACACATCGTGCGCGCCGTGCCCCTCGCCGGCCCGACGCTCGTGCCCGACCCGGGCGCCCCCGAACACCTGCACCGCGCTACCGCGACCGTGCAGCTCACCACCCGCTAGTTCTCCCGTTCCGCGCCCCTGGCGCTTTCCTCTTAAGGAGGTGAGCGCCCCATGGCGCTTTCCGACGACGCCCTCGTGATCCCCGGAATCGGCTACGTATACGACGCCCCGGTCGGGACCACCAAGCCCGCCAACCCGCTCAACCCGGCCGTGCCCTGGGTCGACAACGGGCACAGTTCCGAGGACGGGCTCAAGATCAATTTCGACATCTCCAAGACGAAGCGCAAGACCTGGCGCGCTCGCGCTGGTGTCCGGGTGTCCGTCGACGACGTGTCGCTGACCCTGGGTTGGACCGCGCTCCAGCTCGACAACATCTCGCTTGCCCAGTACTTCGGCGGCGGCGACATCAGCGGCCCGGGTGTCTTCGGCGTCATCAAGTCGCCGGTTCCCGTCGAGCGCGCCCTCTTCATCCGGCTCGTAGACGCGAGCAAAGAGGTCGACCTCTACGTCGCCAAGTGCGCCATCACCGCCGCCGGAGAGGTGACCGCGTCGCCCGAGGACTTCGCCGGGTTCCAGCTTGAGGCCGAGGTACTCGACCACGCCGCCGCCGCACACCTCATGCAGTGGCTCGCCCCGAACCTCGGCACCCCCGCCGGACCGTAGAACACACGTCCGCGGGCGACGTTCCCCTCACGGAACGTGATTCCGACCCCCTGGGGGCGGGTGCCGCCGCAGACCCGCCCGCCCCCGGGGCTTCACCCCGTACAGGTCTGCACAACTGCACAGTGGAAGGTCTGCGATGAACGACAACCTTGACGCCGCCGCATCCGAGGCGACCCGCAAGCCGGGCGACCCGCTGCTCGTGCGCCAGATGCACGGGCACACCTGGCGCTTCGGCGCCATCGACGTACGCCCCGCAGCGCTGCGCCGGTACGCCGCCCTGGCCGACCGCCTCGCCGGCCGCGCCGACTCCCGGATCGCGCCCGGCGAGGCAATCGAGATCAGCGCCGTCGCCGAGGACATGCTCAGGTCGGCTCTACCGCCGGGCGACCGCGACCGGTTCGACACCGCGCCGTTCAGCGGCACCGAGATCGGCGAGTTGATCGGCGAGTACTTCGGGGCGCTGGGCGTGGGGCCGGGGGAATCTGTGGCCTCGCGCGCCTCCTCTGCGAGCACGCGGGGCCGATCGAGTCAGACCTCGCGCCGTCGGCGGCGCTAACCGACCTGTGGTCGGGGCGGCTGTCGCTGCGCCGCCTGGCCGTGCTGATCGCCGGGCTACCGCTCACGTCCCGCCTGGCCGTCGCGCTGCGCGGGGCCGAGCACGACGGGTGGGGTGTGGCCGAGCACCTGCTCGCCTCCATCGTCGACGCCACCCAGGCCACGACGCACGCCGTCATTCAGGTCAACTCCCGCAAGCGGGTCCGCGTGCCGCATCCGTTGCCGCGCCCCGGTTCCCGCCCCGCTCGCCGTGTCGTGCGGGTCGCTGATCTCCCCGGGGCACGCCCCACCGCCTAACGGGCTACGTCGCCCCCGACACCTCCGGGGGTACGCGTGGCCGGCAAAAAGCCCGGAGGCGTGGAGGCGGCCCGCGTCTTCGTTCGGGTGCTGCCCAACACCAGCGACTTCGCTAAGGCCCTAGATCGGTATCTGCGCCGGGTCGAGGCGCGCGAGCGGCTCACGATCAACGCGACCGTCGACCCGCAGCAGCTCGGCCGCGAGATCAACAAGGCAATCGAGCTGGCCAGCTCGTACAAGCGCGTCAACCTGCGCACCGACATCGACACGACAGACATCGTGGTCGGCGCCAAGGCCGCCGCCGCCGAGGCCGAGCGCGTCGCCAAGGTCAAGATTCCCGTCGAGGTTGACGGCAAGCGGTTCGTGTCCCTGATGCGCGCCCTGTCGGGCAAGGCCGCCGGGGCGCTGGGCATCCTCGCCCAGGGCGGCAAGCTGGCCGTCGGCGTCGCCGCGCTCGCCGGGATGGCTACCCAGGCCGTGCACCTGGTCGCCGCGCTCGCCCCGGCCGCCGGGGCACTCGGCGCGATTCCTGCCCTGGCCGTCGCCGGGGCCGCCGCCGTCGCAACCCTCAAGTTGGCTTTCTCCGGGATCGGCGACGCCATGTCGGGCGACCCCGAGGCGCTCGCCAAGCTGGCGCCGTCCGCGCGGGCGTTCGTGGGCGAGCTGCTGCGCGCCCGCCCGGCGCTCGACGCCCTCAAGGTCGGCGTGCAGGAGGCCGTTTTCGGGCCGCTGTCCGTTGAGATTCAGGGTCTCGTGCGGACCTGGCTGCCGCTGCTGTCTCGGCACCTGGCCAGCATCGGCGTCGAGTTCGGCGTCGTCTTCGGCAACCTGGCCATTGGCGCCCAGACACCGGAGTTCATCCGGGGTATCTCCGCCGCGCTGGACGCCGCGACGGTCGGGGTACGCGGGTGGGGTAACGCCGCCATCCCGATCATGCAGGCCGTCGGCAACATCGTCGGCGCCTTCGCTCCCGCGATCGGCAAGGTTGGCGCCGGGCTCGCCGAGGCCGCCCGCCAGGCCGCCGAGTTCGTCAACGCCGCCGCCGAGTCCGGCCAGCTCGCCGCGTTCGTCGCCCAGGTCGGCACGACGCTCCGCCAGATCGGCGGCATTCTCGTTCAGGTCGGCGGCATCTTCGCCGCCGTGTTCTCCGCCGCCCAGGCATCGGGCGGGGGGCTGCTCGGCAACCTGCAACAGATCCTGTTGTCGGTTAATCAGTTCCTGTCGGCGGGCGCCGGACAGTCCGCGCTGATCGACTTCTTCTCGTCGGCGTCGGGCGTCATCCGGACCCTGTTGCCGATCGTTCAGACCCTGGCCGCTGGGTTCGGGTCGGTGCTCGCCCCGGCGCTGCTCAAGGTCGCCGGGCTGCTCGGCCCCGGGCTACAGGCCGCCGCTACCGCCATCGTCGGCATCGTCAAGTCGATCGTCGACAGTGGAGCGCTCGACGCCCTGGCGTCCGGGCTGTCGACCGGGCTCGCTGCCCTCGGTCCGGCGCTGCTGCCCCTGGCGTCCGCGCTCGGCGGCATCGTCAAGGCCGCCGCCCCCCTGCTGCCACTGGTCGGCAAGATCGCGGGCGTACTGGCCGGGGTACTGGGCACGGCCCTTTCTAGCCTCGAACCGCTGGTCACGGCCATCGTCGATGCCCTCGGTTCGTCCGGGCTCGTCGACGTCCTGGCCGAGATCGGCGCCGAGCTGGGGCCGCTGATCGCCGCGCTCGTCGCCGACCTGATGCCGACGGTCAAGGCACTGTTGCCCCTGCTGGGGCCGCTGCTGCTGGCCGCCGGGAAGATCATCGTCTTGGTGCTGGCCGCCGCGACGTCGATTCTGACGCTGCTTACGCCGCTGCATGAGTTCATGGCGGCCAAGGTGCTCGTGCCGGTCGTCGAGGCGCTGGCTAAGGGCTTGGTGTGGCTGGCCGGGGCCGCCGACAAGGGTGCCCAGGGCTGGCGCCTGCTGACCGAGTGGATCAAGAAACTCGACTGGTCGAAAATCTGGTCGAGCATCGTGCAGGGCGCCGCCGACGCGCTCGCGTGGCTGACTGGACTACCGGGCCGGGCACTGGCCGCCGTCGGTGGCCTGGCCGCGCAGCTCGGCGTTTGGGCGCTGGGCGTCGTCACGTCCGCCGCCGCGTGGTTCGCCGCGCTCCCGGGGCGCATCGGTGCTGGACTGGCCGCGTTGCCGGGGCTGCTGCTGACCCTGGCGACCGACGCCGCGTCGAAGTTCCTCTACGCGATCGGCTACGGGCTGGGCCTGGCTATCCGGTTCGTGACCGAGATGCCCGGCAAGATCTGGGCCGCGCTCGTGTCGCTGTTCACCGGGGCGCAAACCCTTGTGTCGCAAGGCATCGACGCCGTAGTCGCGTACTTCTCGTCGCTGCCCGACCGGGCGTCGGCGGGCGCGTCCCAACTGTGGGCGCAAGCCGTCGCGCTGTTCCAAGCTGGCGTGACGGCCGCCGTCGGCTGGGTGCTGAGTCTGCGCGACCGTGCCGTCGAGCTGGTCGGCGACCTGTTCGTCAAGGGTCGCCAGCTCGCCGCCGACGGCGTGACCGCGCTCGTCGGGTTCCTGGCGTCGCTGCCCGACCGGGCCTGGGCGGTGCTGTCGTCGCTGCCCGGCAAGGTCAAGACGGCACTGTCGGGCGCCGTGACCGAGGCCAAGAACATCGGTCAAAACATTATGAACGGGATGATTGACGGCATAACGTCGATGATCGCCTCGGCGGTTGAGGCCGCCAAGAAGGCCGTCGGCAAGGTCATCAAGGGCGCCAAGGACGCGCTAGGGATCAACAGCCCGTCGCGTGTGTTCGCCGAGCTGGGCCGCTTCACCGTCGCCGGGTTCGTCGAGGGCGTCGAGGGCGCCGGCCCCGATGCGGTCGGCGCCATGCGGGGCGTGCTGAACGCGCCGTCGGCACCGGCCTACGGGCTGGGCGCCGCCGGGGCGACGGGTGGCCCGGTCGAGCCGGTCGTCAATGTGTCCGCCGTGCTGCGGATCGGCGACGGCCCGGTCATCGACGCCGTCACGACCGCCGTGTCCCGCGATCCCGAGACGTTCGCCCGGCACGTCCGGGCGGGCGACCGCTCACTCAACCGACGGGGGTAGGCACGTGCCGTTGTACCTCGGTCAGCTCGGCGCCCTGGTCGCACTTCCGGACCCGGCGCCGGGCCTGGGCGCCACCCTTGCCCGCCCGCACGGCGAACACGTGACCCTGAGCGGTGGGCGCGCTGTCGACTTCGCCGGCCCCGGGCGGCGCACGTACACGCTGTCGTGGGAGGCGCTCACCGACGACGAGTACGCCGCACTGGAAGCGTTCTACAGCGGCGCGTGGGGGCCGGGTCCGTGGCTGATGCTGCCGACGGACGCCGCATGGAACTACCTAACTCCGCAGCAGGCCAGCGGCACGGACATGCTCGGCAACACCGACGGGTTCGGCGGACCGGCCGTGATGGCGTCGAGCACCGACTACGCCGCTACCGGGTTCCGGTCGCTGGCCTGGTCGCTGGCCACCAACCCCGTCGGCGACGACAACCTCGTCGTGTGGGTGCAGCACAACCTATCCGGGTTGCCCGTCGTGCCGGGGGTGCCGCTCACGTGGTCGGCGCAGATCCGCGCCGCCGCCCCGGTCACCGTTTCCATGTCGATCGGGTGGGGCGACGCCCAGGACCACGCGCTACCCGGGGCGCCGTCCGGTACCCCGGTCGTCGCTGGCCCCGGCTGGCGGACGGTCACCGTGACCGCGACGCCGCCGGCCGCCGCCGCGCTGGCGTACCTGTCCCTCGACGTGGCCCCGGCGTCGGTCACCGCGCCGACAGTCCTGTACGTCGACGCGCTGCGCGCCGACCTGGGCGCCGCCCGCGCCGGCTGGCTGCCGGGCCGGGGCGTCCCGCTCGTGTCCCTGGTCGAGCTGACCCAGACCTACCGGTGGTCCGACGCGATCGACTGCACCGCAACGTTTCTGGAGGTGGGCGCGTGATCCCCGTCTCGCCCGAGCTGGCCGCCGCCATCGAGGCGCCGCAGCGCCGGCCCCGCGTCCGCCTGTCGGTGGACTGGGACGCCAACGGACACGGCGGCGACGACAGCCTCGACGACGTGTCGGCACAGACCGGCGCCGTGACCATCGACCGGGCGCTCGCCGGGGAACTACCCGACGAAGTGTCGTTCGTCGAGGGGACCGCCGCCGCAGCGCTGTCCGCAGACCTCACGACCGGTGATCCGTCCAGCGAGGCCACGCACGCCGCATGGTGGTTCAGCCGCACCAACTACGACGGGCCGCTCGCAGGGAAAGAGCCCCTCGGCCGCGAGATCTTCGCCGACGTCGGGTTCGATACCGCCGCCGGCCCGCAGTACGTACGGCGCTTCACCGGCCGCACCCGCAGTCTGTCGGTATCGGCGCGCGGACGTTCGGCCCGCCTCGCCGCCCTCGACTACCGCGAACGCTTCCGCGAAGTGGTGCAGCTCCCCGGGGTCATGGCCCCGGCGGTAGGGCTTAACGCGTCGTGGTTGCTGTCGTACGTCCTGCACGCCGCCGACGTGCCGCCGTCGCCCCCGGCCCGCACCGATGGCACCACCCGTCTGTGGATGACCGGGCACGGTTCGCCGCAGCCTGCCGTGTCCGGCGACATCGCCCTCACGCGCCGCCGGACGTCCGGCCCGTATTCGAGTCTGGAGAACAGCTACGGCACCGGCCCGTTCTACCTGGCGCCGGCCCTGTCGTACTTCGACGACACGTCGAGTGACTCGATCAGTGGCTTGGTGCGGTACAAGGGCGACCGCGACGCCGACGGGCACGTGACCGGGTTCGGCCGGTACCGCCTTGAGTTCTGGTACAAGTCGCCATTCTGGGTCCACACACCGGTTCAGCCGATGGGCTTCACGCTCATCGACAGCGGCCCGCCGACCGGCGACCACGGGCTACCAGCAAACGTGTTCGTCGGCGTCGACACACAGCGCCGCCTGCGGTACACCCGCACCACCACCGACGCGCCGGTCGTGGTCGTCGCCGACGCGATCGGCCCCACCATCCCCGGGTCGGGGTGGCACTTCCTCGGCATCGACATCGACTTCACGACTGACGTGGTTCGGTTCAAGGTCGACGCGCAACCGGTCGTCACCGTCACGACCGCCGCGACCCCGAACACCGCCGTCTACCCCGGCGTCAACACCATGTTGGCCTACGCCCCGTTCGCCGATCTGCAAGTCACCACCGACCTGCCCACTAACGCGCCGTGGCTCAACGAACTACCGTTCACGCCCGCCGCGATCCTCGACAAGTCGACGTTGGAACTGGACGCCGTGACCGAGCGAGGCGCCCGGGAGGCGTGGGGACTCATCAAGGAGATTGCCGCCGCCGAGCAGGCAATCGTGTCCTTCGACGAGCTGGGCGTATTCCGCTACCAGACCCGGGGCCGCTTGCAGCTCCCCGGCGCAGGGACCGTCAAGCGGACCCTCACCGCGCAAACCTCGATCACCGATCTCGACGGCGACACCTCGGTCGACCGGGTCCGCAACATCATCAGCGCCAGTTACACACCGGTCGTCATGGACGTCGTCGCCGGTTGGATGTGGAACACCCGCGACCTGTACACCGTGCCCGCCAACGGCCGGTTGGACCTGTGGGTATCACCCGACCGGCCACTCGCCGAGGTTCGCACATCTGGTCTGGTGGCTGTTGGTGGACCGATGACCGGCGGTACCCGAGTGAGCCTGGCGCGCAACCCCGATGGAACGAGCCCGATCGACGGGACCGGCTTCATCATCAACGTCACGTACTGGGACGTGGGCTCGTTCAAGTTCACCATCATCAACAACAACCCGTGGCCCGCGTACACCGCCAACACCTACAGCGCGCCCACGATGGCCGTGTCTGGCCGTGGCCCGCGCATCGACCGGGCTGTCAGCGTGCGCGCCCGCGACGACGACTCGGTCGCCACGTTCGGGCCGCAGCCGTTCGACGCGCCCGGCAACCAATGGGTGCAGAGGCGCGAGGCCGCCGACCAGCTCGCCGCCGCGCTCGTGGCTGATCTCGCCGTGCCGCACCTGGCCGTGACGGGGCTGTCGATCATCGGCGACCCCCGGCTACAGCTCGGCGACCTGGTGCGCCTCATCGACCGTGACGGCATCGCCCTCGACGGCGAGTACTGGCTCACTGCGATCCGCGACCAGCTCGACGACCGGGGATACACCCAGACTATCGCCGCCCGCCGCGCCCCTCAGATCCTGCGATGGGGCGAGGGGCGTTGGGGCATCCACTCATGGGGGCAACCGTGACCACCTTCCCCGAGCAGTTCGTCGGCCAGGTCGCCGACCCCGAGTTCATCAACAACCTCACCGACGAAGTGACCCGCCTCGGCACCTACGTCACGTCCGCCTATGCGACGTGGAAGCCCTTCACGCCGACCCTGACCGCGACACCGACCAGCCCGAACCTGGGCGCCGGGGCGAGCCTTACGGGCCGCTACCGGATGGCTGGAAGCCTCCTCACGGCCGAGTACACGATCGTGTGGGGAAGCTCCGGCATCTCGGTCGGCAGCGGCATCTACCGCCTGTCCCTGCCTCGCCCGCCCGCGTTCGGCGTCAAGGCGCTGGGCGTGCTCTGGGTGTCGCACCCGTCGACCCTGGCGCAACAGGCCGGGGTGTGCCGCATCGTCGGTACCGGGCTGGAAATGATCGCCCTCGACAAGGTGCTCTCTCACGCGCTGCCGTGGACCTGGGCCGCTGGCGACCAGATCGGCGCCGCGATCACCTACGAGAACGAGGCCATCTAAGCGCCCGGAAAGAAACGTGCCCGGCACCCACGGGGGAAGGTGCCGGACACCCCTCGACCGTACCCGCGCCGCGACCAGCTCGTCGCGTGTGCTCCCTCACCATGCCCACACCCCGGAGGTACCAGCGTGGCCACCATTCCCACCCCGAACATGCAGAAGTTCGCCGCCGACTTTGAGCGCGCGATCGACACCGCCGAGGGCCGCAACGACGCCGCGACGTTCAGCGGCATCGTCGGCGACGTCGCGCACCGCCGCGAGGGCGGATACCACATCAGCCGTGAGGACCAGCCCAACCCGGGCAACTACTCGGTGCAGCTCGGCCCAGACCGTGAGGGCGCCTCGAACTGGGCGTCGGCCGTAGACATGTCGATGATGCAGCGCGACATGTGGCTCGTCACGGCCCGGCTACTCGCCTCGGCCAAGGACCCGAACGACCCCCGCCTCGACAGCGTGAGGGAGTTTTACGGCACCCTCGACGGCCGCACGGTGACCGGCTGGGACTGCTACAACGGCCGTCCGTCGAGTTCGGACTCGTCGCACCTGTGGCACGTGCACATCTCGTTCCTGCGGAAGTACGCCAACGACGCCGCCGCCATGGCCGCCGTGCTGTCGGTCATCGTCGGGCAGCCGTCCCCGGGCGGCGGCACCCCGACCCCGCCGACCCCGAGCTACCCGGCGTGGCCCGGCCGAGAGATCAGCTACACCCCGGGCCGCCCGCAGATGAACGGCGGCGACGTGCGCACCTGGCAGCAGCGCATGGCGGCGCGCGGCTGGTCGATCGGCGTCGACGGCTGGTACGGGCCGCAGTCCGCCAGCGTCGCCCGGCAGTTTCAGGCCGAGAAGGGTCTCACCGTCGACGGGATCGTCGGCCCGAACACGTGGGCGGCGGCGTGGACCGCGCCCGTCACGTAGACACCCGGGGTCGGCGCGGCGCCCTGGTGGCCACCGTCGCCGGGGCGCTGGCCGCCGCCGCGCTGCTCGCCGTCACCGTGGCCGCGCCGACCCCGGCGCCGCCGCCGGTTGCCTCCCTGCTGCTGTACCCGCCGACCCCGGCGCCCGCGCCGACCAGCCCGTCGCCGTCGCCGTGCCCGACCGTCAACGGGTTCGACTGCACCTGGGCGGCGCGGCTGGCGACCGCGACGGCGCTGGTGGACGCCGCGCCCGGACAGCTCGGCGTGATCCTGATCGACCGGGCGACCGGGGCAAGGTTCACCGCCGGGGCGACGGGCACGGCGACGTGGGCCGGGTCGACGGTCAAACTCGGCATGGCCGCGCTGGTGCTCGACACCTCCGGCGGCCCCGACGGGCTGGCTCCGGCGGACCGGGTCGACCTGGCCGCCATGCTCGCCGTGTCCGACGACGACGCCGCCTCGCGCGTCTGGGAACGGCACGGCGGGCGCGCGATGCTCGGCGAGCTGCGCGCCCGGTACGGCATGTCGGGGCTGGCCATCTCCGGCAGTAACGGGAACTGGGGCGCCATGACGTGCACGCCGGGAGACCTGGCCGCGCTCATGGTGCACGTGCTCGACCGGGCGGCGCCGGCCGTGCGCGACTACCTCGTCGACGCCATGCGCCACGTCGGCGACATCCAGCGTTGGGGCGTCTGGGCAGCCGGCCCCGCCCTGGCCCCGGGCGTCAAAAACAGTTGGTTGGAAAACCCCTACGGCGGCGCCGCGCACTGGAACACGTCCACCATCGGGTTCGCCGGCCCGGCCGAGCGCTGGGTCGTCGCCGTCATGTACCAGATGCCCGCCGGCACCGACGGGAGTCTCGCCCTGGGCGTGCACACCGTCAGTGACCTCGTCGCCGTGCTGCTCGGCGCACCCACCCCGGCGCCCGTCACCGTCCGCCCCACCTAACCGGAGTTCCTGTGTCTGTCGCCGAGCTGCTCGTCGCCCTGGTCGGCACGGGCACCGTCACCACGCTCGTCGGCACCCTCGTCGGGCACCTCGCCGGCCGCCGCCGGGCCGCCGCCGACATCGCCCTCGTGTACGCCGAGCGAGACAAGATCGGCGCCGAAACCGCCCAGCTCGTCGCCGACGCCGCCGGCACCGTCGTCGCCGAGCTGCGCGCCGAGATCGTCCGACTCGCCGTCGAGCTGTCCGCCGCCCGCGTCGAAATCGCCACCCTCCGCGCCGAGCTGTCGGCGCACACCTACCGGAAGGACACCCCTTGACCTACCTCACCACCCGCGCGTTCTGGACCGCCACGGCCGAGCGCGCCCTCAAGACGTTCGCTCAGACCCTGATCGCCGCGCTCACCCTGGGCGCCGTCGCCGGAACCATCGGCGTCGACGTCCTGTCGGTGGACTGGGCGACCGCGCTGTCGCTGTCCGCCGGGGCGACACTGCTGTCGGTGCTCACCTCGGTCGCCTCCGGGCCGATCGGGGCGCCCGGCTCGCCGAGCCTGACCCGCACGCCCACCGACCCCACCGACTGACCCCCGCTCCACTCTCGACGCCCCGCTCGCGTACCCCTCACCGGGTGCGCGGGCGGGGCCTTTTCCGTGTCCTGGCCAGGTTTTTAAGTGCACCGCCAGTCTAGGATTTGCGTTCTATTCAAGTAGAGCTTATTGTCAACTTGCACAGAACGAAGCGAGCGAGACACCTACCCAGGAGGCACCCAGTGACCAGCACCCCGACCCGCACCACCGCCAAGGGCCACAACCTCAACAACGGCGACACGCTGCTGTGGTTCGGCCGCAACGACAAGCGCGCCTACGCCGAGGGCATCCTCGTCACCATCACCAAGAACCAGATGGGGTGCGAGTTCCGCGACGCCGACGGCAAGCTCGTCGAGTACGGCTCGTGCGGCGTGGCCGGCAAGTTCTGGGCCGCCCCGGCCCCGGTCGTCGAGGACGCGCCCGCCGAGCTGGTCGAGGCGCCCGTCGACCTGGGCGACGCTGGCACCGACATCCGGGTCGGCGACACCCTGCTCATCCCCGCCGCCGCCGACCTGGGCGCCCGCCGCGCCGACACCACGATCCGCGTGACCAAGGTCGACGCCGGCCCCTGCTGGGCGGGCCGCCGGTTCGTCTACGGCTACCGGCTCAACCGCGACGGCAGCGACCGCAAGGGGCAGACCGCGCCGACCTGCTTCTACGTCACCGCCGCCCGGGTGCGCGTCACCGCCCGCCCCGCCCCGGTCGGCGTCGAGGTCACCGACGCCGCGCCCGAGCAGCCCGTCGAGCAGCCTGTCGCCGAGCTGGTCGAGCGGGGCCGGTGCGCACACTGTGGCCTGCCGATCGCCCGGCGCACCCACCGGCCCGGCTGCGCCTGGGTGCACGACAGCGACGACTACGCCGGCCGAGGCTGCCCCGGCGGCGCCGACACCGAGGCGACCCCCGACGCCGTCACCGCCGCCGACCGGTACCTCGCCGAGCTGCTCGCCAGCATGAGCCCCGACGCCGCCCGGGGCCGCGTCCGTGAGCGCATCCGGGCCGGACTCGCCCGCCGCGCCGCCTGACCGTCCGCCACCCCAACCGCCCCGACGCCCCTGAGGACACGCCGCCATGTTCAGCACCGATGCCCCCGCCCTGCTGCGCAAGCTCGCCATGCTCGCCACCGTCGTCATCGCGTTCTGGGGCGAGTACCAGCTCGCCGCCGCCGCCGGGTTCCCCTGGTACGTGGCCGTGTTCTACCCGCTGGGCCTCGACTGCTTCCTCTGGCTGATGCTGATCAACGACGACCGGCGCGGCATCGCCTGGGGGCTGGGCCTGGCGCTGGCCTCCCAAGAGATCGCCCACCTGATCCACGCGAACTGGTCGAGCCCCGTCAACGTGGGTGTCACCGCGTTCGTCTCCGCCGCCATGCCCCTCGTCGCCTGGCGGATGCACCAGCACACCGAACCGACCGCCGCCGCCCCGGCCGAGCCCGTCGAGCAGCCCGTCGACGCCGCCGACCCGGACGCCGCCGCCCTGCTCGCCCTGGCCGCCGCGCTCCCGCCCAAAGGCCAGCGCCGCCGCGACCAGACCGTCGCCACCGTCGCCCGCATCCGCGCCGCGCTCCCGCACATGCCCGAGGTCACCATCGCCGACGCCCTCGGCATCAGCCCCGCGTACGTCCGCCGGGTCGCGCCCCGCGCCGCGTAGACCAGACACAGAGACGCCGCCGAGCTGCTGCCCGGCGGCGTCTCGCGCATCGTGGTATCTAGCGCTGTGCGCCCGACGCCTCGACCTCGTCCATGATCAGGTGAAGGGTCGGGTTGTGCTGGGCCACCGGGAGGGCGTTGAGCGCCTCTCTCGCGTACTTGACGCCGCCGCGTAGGTCGCCAGACCGGGCCATGAGTAGCCCGCGCTGTACGTCGATCTGAGTGACGTAGCGAGGCATGTTCGCCGGGAGCGCCGCCGCCGCCCAGTCCTGGGCCGTCACAGCGCGCTCGTTGCCGAGCAACGACAGGACCCGCGACTCACTCAGCGCGTAACGCCAGTCCGGCATCTCGTGATCGGCCCCGACTCCGGTGGTCCCCACCTGGTCGAACAGTCGCCGGGCCTGGGCGAGCAGCGAAAGCGCCTCGGCCTCGTTCCGTTCGCTGGCGGCGACCAGGGCGAGCGCGATGAACGAGTCGAGCCGGGCGACGGTCGGACGATCCGACAGGCCAAGCGCCTCGTTGGCGAGCCTGGCCGCTACCACTTGGTTGCCCCGGCTCTTGCCGTCGCCGGGCTGGGACATGCACAGCGCGGCCCGCCCTCGCGTGATCACTCGCGTTGCAGTGTCCTGCGACTTGTCGGCAGCACCGACGCCGAGCGCGTACCACCCTCGCGCGTCCTTGCCGTTCTGCGCCGCGCGGGGCGCCTGGTTGCCGAGGAGCGTGAGCATGGTCGCGGAGACCGCCCATATGCCGGTTGGCATCTTGAATAGATCGGTTGCGACGCGCTGTGTAAACGCGTCGCCGCCCATCGTCATCCGGGCAGTGCTGAGCTGCTCGGCCCTGCCGTGCCAGTAGTCGATGCCGTTGCCGTCCTCTTCGAGAGCGGCTGTGTAGCTGGCGTGTACCACGTCTGGGAGCGCCAGCGGTATCACCGCCCCGGCGACGAGTGCCGCGAGTACGCCTCTACGCTGCATGATCTCCACCCCTAGGTGTGTTTCGTAGGCTGCGATCAGATCCTCTGACGCCTGGATTAGGCCCCGTTCGATCTTGCTCAAGTTAGAAAAGCTGGTGTGAGCCGCGACCGCCATACGTCGCAGACTCCAGCCTCGACTTTCCCGGGCCTTCCTCAGTCTCACACCCATATCTGTCATCGACGGCCTACCCGATCGAATTGGAAACACGATGACACGGCCACGGTCTTCTATGTGACGTTGTGCTTTCGCCAGACTACCGGCAGGACTTGCGGGCAGGAAGGCAGAGAACCGGCATTCCGCCAGCCCAGCGAGTCCGCCCACAGTGGTAGGAGGTGATCATGATGAGTGTCTACCTCGACGGCAAGAAGGACGACGACGAGACCACGGAGGACGGCGAGTAGCCCGCCAGCTCAGCGGGCATGTACGTGCACGGGGACTGTTCAACTGGCGGCAAGGAGACCGTGAAATGACCACGTGGTTGATCGAGACGTTTGAAGCCTCCGACGAGGGGCACGAGCACCCGCTACGCCACGAGCGCGCCTCATCCCGCCAGGAGGCACAACAAATGGTCAGGAGGTGGAGCGCGTCCGCGTCGACCCGGAAGGGTCAGTACGTGGTCACCTGCACGCCTCCGATCGACGCATCGTCACCGTGATGATCTAAGCACCACGGCGACGACGGCAGGCAGGCCGGGAGAAGACTTGTCTAGGGCCATATCCCGGCCTGCCCTGACCCCGAAGGGCTAAGAACCATGTTCAACCCAACCCCTGACCAGCGCAAGGAGCTAGGCGGCAAGATCCGCGACTTTCTCAACGAGCACCCCCCGACGGACGTGGACGCGGTGCTGTTCGTCGACGACCACGCCGCCGGGGGCTACTCGGCCGGGCCGGACGTTCCTGCTGGTTGCCGGCTGCTGGTGCGCCGAGACGAGCTGGACATGATCGCCGTGACCAACGCCGCCTACGACGTGGACAGCGAGGCGGGGCGCGACGCTCTCGTCGAGCTGGTGCTCGAACGTGCGGAGCGTCAGCCGTGACGACGATGGGGGTGACGCGCGAGTTCCCCCAAGTCTCGGCGCGTCTCGCCGCTCCGCCGACACGATGCGTGCACTGCGGTTCGGGAGCCTCTCCGATGCTGCCCGATCAGATCGCCCTGTTGCTCGTCCCGACGCGACGGCCGGAAGCTTTCGCTGTGACTGACTGCCCGATCTGGGCGGGCCGGCGGCACGTGACGCGCCCTCGGAACCACGGGCGGCGCATCGTTACCCCGTTCCGTGCCCTCGTGGCCGCCCTGCTGCTGCTGGCCGCCGTGCCCGTAGCCGTAGCCGTCTGCACGGCCGCCGGGTGGGTCCGGTGGTAGCCCGGCGGCGGCGCGGGACCTGTTCTCACGGCTAGACCACCGTCGACAGCGCCGCCCAGATCACGCCACCCCGGGTAGATGGGTCGGCGCTGACCGCTGCGAGGCTGTTTCGTGCGCGTCGAGTTGGCGTGCGCTCCATTCACCGGAAGGAACCGACGATGCCCGCTCTTATGCAGGAACACCCAGGCTGGACGGCCACACCCACCGGCTACGCCCGCGTCATGCGGTCCGGGCGCGACGTGTGGCTGTTGACCTGGCGCCAGGACGGGCCGGGCACCGTCAACACCGAGGCGGTCGGGGCCACGAGCGGCACGGCCCCGACCGTCGACGTGTTCGACCCGGCGCCCGTCCGCGACCTGTTCGGGCCGCTGGGCGCCGGGCTCGTCGAGGCGGGGCCGGTCATCAGGGTCCGCAACGTCGACCTGTGGGACGCCGTCGGCACCGCGATCAATCGGCAGGTCATCACCGCCGCCCAGGCACGCAAGACGTACGAGCTGTTCTGTTCCACCCACGGCGAGCCGGTCCCGACCTCCGACGGCGATCTGTTCCTGTTCCCGACCGCTGAGCGCGTCGCCGAGCTGCCCGACGAGGCGTTCGACCGGCTCGGGATGAAGTTCAAGCGCCCGATGCTGCGGGCCGCCGCCGCCGCGTACCTCGACCACGGCGACGCCTGGGCGCACCTGGCCCCGGACAAGCTCGCCGAGGCGCTGCTCGCCGTGCACCGCATCGGCCCGTGGACGGCCGGTGCCGCTGTAGCGGACTGGTCGCACGAGTTCGCGCTCTACCCGTACTGGGACATGGCCGTACGGCACTGGGCGCGCACCACCGCGCCCGGCATCGACTGGCCTACCTCCGACAAGCCTTTCGGTGCTCTGTGGCGCGCTGGCGCCGGGGAACACCTGTCCGTTCTTACCCTGCTCACCCTTGCCCAGGGAGGCGCACGAAGTGTTAACGGAACGACTTGACGCCGGTCTCATCTCCGGCCACACCCCCGACCGCGCCCTCGACCTGCTGCTCGTCAACGCACCCTTACGTGACTACGCGCTCCGTCCCCGCGTCAACGACTTCACGCTCCCCGTGCTTGGTATGGCCTACATCGCCACCGCCGCCGCCGGGGCCGGGTTCAACGTCGGGGTACTCGACGCCGAGGCGCACGGCCTGGGCATCGAGGCGACCGTCGACCTGATCAACCGGCACGCGCCCCGCTGGGTCGGGTTCAACCTGCTCGCCCCGACGTACGAGATCAGCGCCCGCATCGCCGACGGACTCGCCCCGACGATTCTGGTGATGGTCGGTGGGCACCAAGCCAAGGCCATGCCGACGGAGATACTCACTGACCCCCGTATGCGCCACGTCGCCGCGCTGGTTCTGGGCGAGGGCGAGTCGCGCGTCGTCGAGCTGCTGCACGATCACCGCCGCCGCGCCGAGCTACCCGGGGTCATGTGGCGCGATCCGATCCTCGCCACGATCAACAACGGCAGGGGCAGTAACGCGCACCTGGCACCGTCGATTGATGACCTGGCCTACGTCGACCGGCGGTACCTCGCCCAGGACCCATACCGGGCCGACGACGGGGAGCTAGAGGCGAACATGGTCGGCGCCCGGGGCTGCCCGTACGACTGCTCGTTCTGCGGGGCTGCCGTGAGCGCGAACCCTGACGTGTCGATCCGGGTACGCCAGCCCGCGAACATCCTCGGGGAGATGTTCCAGCTTCACGCCGCCGACGGCGTGACCCGGTTCCGGTTCGTTGACGACCTGTTCCTCGGCGCTGGTCGGGTGATCAAGGCAATGATGGCGCCGTTTGCCGCCGAGCGAGTCGGCGACTGGGCGCGCTGGGACGCCACCGGCCGTATCAACGTCCTTGACCGGCTCGACGACGCCGGGCTCGACCAGCTCGCCGCGAACGGGCTACGCGAGGTTGCCCTCGGGATCGAGTCGGGAAGCACCCGCATGTTGCAGTACATCGACAAGCGGATAGACCCCGGCATGGTCCAACGCACCGTGCGCCGCCTGGGCGAGCGCGGCATCGGGGTAAAGGGGTACTTCATCCTCGGATTCCCCGGAGAGGCCCGAACCGAGATGCTCGAAACCGTCGCCCTGGTCCACGAGCTGTGGCGGATCACCGACGGTCAGCCGGGCAACTTCCGCGCCAGCGTGTTCGAGTTCCGGCCGTACCCGGGCACCCCGGAGTGGGATCGGCTGATGAAAACCGGCAGGTACACCGCCGACCAGTTGCTCGCGTACGGCGCCGTGGACCTCACCGACGACGGGCTCGACGAGGCGATGCGGGGCCGCGACGAGTTCAACTTTTCCGTGGGCATCCGGTTCGGCGAGGCGCCCGTCGACGAGGTGCGCCGCCACATGGCCGACCTGTCCCGCGAGCAGTACGCGCGCAGCAACGGGCAGCGTGGCGCGTGATCTACAACGACGCTCCCCAACTCGGCCGCCGCTGGCGCGGGTTCTTCCTCACGCTCGACGGACCGGGCGGGGTAGGAAAGTCGACGGTCACGCTGAACCTCTGTGCGCAACTCGTCGCCATCGGCGTGCCGACCTACGCCACGACCGAGCCGTCGCACGGGTCGATAGGCGAGCTGGCCAGGCACGGCACCCACGAGTTCGGGGGGCGCGCGTTGGCGTGCCTGGTCGCCGCCGACCGACACCACCACCTGAAAACTGAGATCCGCCCCGCGCTCGACGACGGGCGCCTCGTGGTCTGCGACCGCTACCTCGCCTCGTCGCTGGTGCTGCAACGCCTCGACGAGGTGCCCGTCGAGTACGTCGAGGCGATCAACGAGGGCGCCGACCGCCCCGACCTGTCGGTAATCCTCACCGCCGACCCGGACACCATCCGCGCCAGGCTCACTGGTCGGGGCGAGAGTCACGGCCGGTTTGAGGAGGCTGACCAAGTCGAGCGGGAACTCGCCTACTACGTCGACGCCGCCGCCCGCCTTACCGCTCGGGGAGTGGACGTGATCACGCTGAACGTCGAGGGTCACAAACCCGACGAAACGGCGGCGCTGATCGGCGCGGCGATGGCCGAACGCTGGGCTAGCGTCATGACGTCGACGACAGAACACCACCAGGGGAAACACGAATGAGCACTCAGCGACACCGCACCATCATCGACCTACACGCCCTGCTGATTCGTGACGGCGAGATCCTGCTCGGCCAGCGCCAGGGCACCGGGTACGCCGACGGCCAATGGCACATGCCGTCTGGACACCTTGAGGACGGCGAGAGCGCCCTCGACGGCCTCGTACGCGAGGTGAAAGAAGAGATCGGGGTCGTACTCCAGCCCGGAGCGCTGCGACTCGTGACGACCATGCACCGGGGCGACCCGGCAGAAGAGGCCCGACTCGGCCTGTTCTTCGAGGCAACCGAGTGGGACGGCGAACCGGCGAACCTGGAACCCCACAAGTGCGCCGAGTTGCGCTGGTTCCCGCTCGACGCCCTGCCTGCCGACATGGTGCCCTACCCCCGTGCCGCCGTCGCCGCGTACATCGCCGGCCAACCGTACGCCGAGATCGGCTGGTAACAGCCACACTCCGGCCCCGTCGACACCAGCTCGGCGGGGCCGCAGCACCCAGGGTTAGCCACGATCGACCAAGCAAAACGGCGCCGTACCCCGGCCCCGCGCAACCGTCCCGACCGGTCCCGCCTCCGAAAATAATGGTGCCAGTAGCCCCCGCCCGTCTTGCCGACCCCGCCCACCCCGCCGACGGTACTGATCACCACCGCGCCCGGCTGGTCCGCCAGCCCGTCGAGGGCGTCGAGCTGGTCGTCGCGCCCCGTGAAGTTCGGCACGGCCGGCGGCAGCTGGGCGGGTCGGGCGCCCGCAGCCCGGGGCGCGGGGTCCAGCGCCGGGTCGGAGTGCGCGATCGCGCGGCGCAGGTCCCGGAGCGCCGGGGTCGGGTCCAGGCCGACGCGTTCGGCGAGTTCGCGGCGCGCGGCCTCGTACACGGCGAGGGCGTCCTGGCGGCGGCCCGCGCGGTACAGCCCGAGCATCAGGAGTTCGACGAGCCGTTCCCGGTGCGGGTACTCGGCCACCAGCGCCCGCAGTTCGTCCACGACGTCGGCGTGCTCGCCGAGGGACAGCTGGCAGTCGAGGCGCCCCTCGGTGGCGGCCAGGCGCAGCTCCTCCCACCCGGGCAGCACCTCCCGGCGGACCTGCCCGGTGGCGGCGTCGGCCAGGGGCGGCCCCTGCCAGAGGGCGAGGGCCTCGCGGAGCAGCGCGAGCCTGCCGGCCGGGTCGGGGACGGTCCGCGCCCGGTCGCACAGCACGCGGAACCGGTGGGCGTCGACCCGCTCGGGGTCGCCCTCCAGGACGTAGCCGCCGGCCCGGGTGACCAGGCGGACGCCGTACCGCTCGGCGCCGGCGGCCGCGAGTCCGGAGCGCAGCCGGGAGGCCAGCACCTGGACGGCCGCCCGGGACCGGGCCGGCGGGTGGTCGTCCCACAGCAGTTCCGTCAGTCGTCCCATGGTGACGACGCTGCCGATGTGGAGGAGCAGGACGCCGAGCAGGCAGCGTTCGCTTCTGCGTCCGCCCACGTCCGCCGGCGCGCCGTCGACGATGACCCGGACGGGGCCCAGTACCCGGAACTCCATGCGGTGAGGCTAGATCATGGTTCTCGGGACGGGCGGGCTCGCCAGGTCAGGCGTCCGCCGGTGCGGTCGCCAGCACCGCCAGCGCCCGCGCCTCGCGCAGCGGGAAATTCGCCTCCCGGGCGAGCCGGGCGGCCTCCTCGGCGGGCTCCCGGGCTGGCTGCCCCAGGCCCTGCAACGCTTCGGCCATCCCGGTCAGGGCATCGATCTCCCCGTGCCGGATGGCGTGCCTGCGGGACAGGGCGAGGGCCAGCTCGTGCCGGGTCAGCGCCTCGCGGTGCTGGCCGCGACGGTGCAGGATCGTGCCCAGCGCGACCATCGCCTGCGCCTCGGCCCGGAACTCGCCGACCTTGCGGGCCAGTTCCAGTGCCGCGTTGGCGTCCCGCCAGGCCTCCGCGAGCCGCCCCGCGTCGCGGTGTACTTCCGCCAGGCCCCGGAGCGCCTCCGCCTGGGACTCCTCGCTGCCGACCTCCCTGGCGAGTTCCAGGCACCTGGTGTGGCAGTCCACGGCGCGGTCCAGCTCGTCACGGGCGTGGTACAGCTCGCCGAGGTTCCCGAGGATGGCGGCCTCCATGAAGCGCGCCCCGGCCGCCTGCGCCAGCGGCATCGCCTCCAGCAGGTCGGCGAGCGCGTCGTCGAGCCGCCCCAGCTTCGTGTTGAGGCCGCCCCGGTTGGTGAGGTTGATCGCCGCGCCGGTCTCCCGACCGATCCGGCGGTTGATGACCAGCGCCTGGGTGTAGTACTCGACGGCGTCGGACAGCCGGCCCAGCTCGTTGGCGCTGGTGCCGAGGGTGCCCAGGGCCGCGGCCTGGTACTCGGGCCAGCCCTCCTGCCCGGCGAGGTCCAGCGCCCTGGTGCTGTGCGCGATCGCCTGCTCGTGTCGGCTGGCGCTCGCGTAGGCCAGGCCCAGGCTCTGGTTCGCGGTCGCCTGGCCCTTGGCGTCCCCGGCGGCCTCCGCGGCGGCGAGCGCTGCCTCGGCGGCGGCCATCCAGTCGACCGTGAGCCTGCGGATCCAGAAGTACCCCCGCAGCGCGTCCGCGATCCGCCATGAGGCCTCGCCCTGCCCGGATCCGGCGCCCTGCACGACCGCGTCGACCAGGTTCCGCCGTTCGAGGTCCAGCCAGGCCAGGGCCTCCACGTGGTCCGCGAAGGCGAAGTCGTCGGACGGGTCCACGGGCAGCCGCAGGTTGTGCGGGTACAACTTCGCGGCGGCGGCGTCCACCTCGTGCAGGTACCACCCCGTCAGGCGGCTCAGGGCGGGCCCGGCTTCGGAGGGGTCGACCTTGTCCCGGGCGTACAACTTGAGCAGGTCGTGCAGGGTGTAGCGGTCGTAGCCGAGCAGCTCGACCAGGTGGGCGGCCAGGAGCCGGCCGAGATGCCGCCGGGCGTCCGCCACCGTCGTGCCGGACAGGGCGGCGACCGCGTCGAGGCTGAAGTCGGGCCCCTGCACGAGGCCCAGCAGCCCGAAGGTCCGCGCGGTTCCCGGGTCCAACGCCGCATAGGACAGCTCGAACGTGGCCCGGATCGAACTCAGCTCGTCGCCGTCGACCGAGAGTGCGGTGAGCCGGTCGCCGGCCCGCAGCAGTGCGACGTAGTCCGCGACCGAGTCCGCCGGGTGGTCCGCCAGGTGCGCCGCCGCGATCCGCAGGGCGAGCGGCAGGTGTCCGCAGGCTGCCGCGAGGGCGGAGGCCGCCTCCGGTTCGGCGTCGAGCCGTCGGTGCCCCAGGATCCTGCGCAACAACGCGATGGCCTCGGAGTCGGGCAGCACATCGAGGTCCAGGCGTCGGGCGCCGTCCCGGGCGACCAGCCCGCCGAGCCTGCTGCGGCTGGTGATCAGCGCCAGGTTCCCCGCTCCGCCCGGCAGCAACGGTCGGATCTGCTCGGGGCTGTGCGCGTTGTCCAGCAGGATGAACATCCGCTTGTCGGCGATCCTGCTCCGGAACAGGCTGCTGGCCTCCTCGACATCCAGCGGAATCTGTTCGGCCGGAACCCCGAGCGCCCTCAGGAACCCGGCGAGCGCGTCCAACGGGCGGGTCGCCGGAGACGGCGAGAAGCCGTGCAGGTTGGCGTAGAGCTGGCCGTCGGGAAACCGTTCGCGCACCTGGTGGGCCCACTGGATGGCCAACGCGGTCTTGCCGACCCCGCCGACCCCGCCGATGGTGCTGATGACCACCGCCCCCGGGTTGTCGAGCAGGCGGTCCAGCCCGTCGAGCTGGTCCCGCCGGCCGGTGAAGTCCGGCACCGCCTGCGGGAGCTGGGCCGGACCGGCCGTCGGGGACTGCGGCGCGGACACTGCGAGGGTCGGGTCGGAACGCAGGATCCTGCCGTGCAGGCTCTGGAACTCCGGGCGGGGATCCAGACCGCTGTGCTCCGCGAGCGTCTGCCGGGCGGTCGCGTACACCGCGAGCGCGTCCGACTGCCGGCCCGCCCGGTACAGGCCCAGCATCAGTTGCTCCGCGAAGCGCTCCCGGAACGGGTACTCGGCCACGAGCGCGCCGAGTTCGCTCACCGCCTCCACGTGCTGGCCGAGTTCGAGCTGGGTGTCGAGGCGCAGCTCGGTGGAGTCCAGGAACAGGTCCTGGAGCGCGTGCCCGATCGACAGCTGCACGGAGTCGGTGGCCACGTCCGCGATCGGCGGTCCGTGCCACAGGGCGAGGGCGCGGCGGAGCAGGGTGAGGCGCTCGACAGGGTCCGGGACGGTCCGGGCCTGTTCGCACAGTCTGCGGAACAGGTGCGCGTCCACCCGGTCCGGGTCGCCTTCGAGCACGTAGCCGCCCGCCCGGGTGACGAGGCGCACACCGTACTCGTCCGCGTTGTTCGCCGTCAGCCAGGCCCGGAGCCGGGAAACCAGCACCTGGAGGGTGCTCCTCGACCGTTCCGGCGGGTCCTCGCCCCACAGCAGCGCGGTCAACCGCTCGGCGGTGACAGGGGTGCCGATATGGAGGAGGAACAGGCCCAGCAGACAACGTTCCATCCGCCGTCTGCCCAGATCAACGGGCTCCCCATTGATCCGGGCGCCGACCGGGCCGAGCACCTGGAACTCCATGCAGTGAGGTTAGCCGGTCGCCTCCGGGCCGAGAAACGAAAAGCCCCGGCAGCCGTCCGGCTGCCGGGGCACTCGATCTCAGGCCTGACTAGACCCGCTCGACCTCCGGGAAGTGGCACGCCGCGGCCTGGGCCGGGCCACCGACCTGGAGCAGCTGCGGCTCCTCGGTCGCGCAGATCTCCTGCGCCTTCCAGCACCGGGTGCGGAACCGGCAGCCCGAGGGCGGGTTCAGCGGGGTCGGGACGTCACCCTTGAGCAGGATGCGGCCGCTCGACGCGCCCAACCGGGTCACGTCCGGAACCGCGGAGAGCAGCGCCTTCGTGTACGGGTGCGACGGGTTCTTGTAGATGTCCTCGCGCTCGCCGACCTCGACCATCTTGCCGAGGTACATCACGCCGATCCGCTGGCAGAAGTGCCGGACGACGGCGAGGTCGTGCGCGATGAACACGAACGCCAGGTTGAACTCGCGCTGCAGGTCCCGGAGCAGGTTGATGACCTGCGCCTGGATCGACACGTCGAGGGCCGAGACCGGCTCGTCGGCGACGATGATCTTCGGGCGGAGGGCGAGGGACCGGGCGATGCCGATCCGCTGGCGCTGGCCGCCGGAGAACTCGTGCGGGTACCGGTTGTAGTGCTCCGGGTTCAGACCGACGATCTCCAGGAGCTCCTGGACCCGCTTCCTCACGCCACCGGGCGGGTTGACGTTGTTGACCTCGAGCGGCATGGCGATGATCTTGCCGACCGTGTGCCGCGGGTTCAGCGACGAGTACGGGTCCTGGAAGATGATCTGCATGTCCTGGCGCAGGGACCGCATGCCCTGGTTGCCGACCCGCGTGATGTCGCGGCCCTCGAAGGTGATCTTGCCGGAGGTCGACTCGAGGAGCCGGACCAGCATGCGGCCGGTCGTGGTCTTGCCACAGCCGGACTCACCGACGAGACCCAGGGTCTCACCCGCGTTGACGTGGAAGCTGACCCCGTCGACCGCCTTGACGACCTGCTTCGAGCCGAAGAAGCCACCGCGCACCGGGAAGTGCTTGGTCAGGTTCTCGACCTTGAGCAGCGGCTCCACCGAGGAGGCCGGGACGACGGGCGCCGGGGCGCCGTTCTCGATGGTTGTCACTTCGCCACTCCCGTGTGTGCCACGTCGCGCTGGTAGGTCTCGGCCCGCTCCTGCTCCGGCAGGTGGCAGGCCACGCTGTGACCGCGCTCCTGCACCTGGAGCAGTTGCGGGATCTCGATGTCGCACGGCTTGCCGTCACCCAGCATCGCGTACCGGCAGCGCGGGTTGAACGCGCAGCCCGACGGCAGGTTGATCAGCGACGGCGGGTTGCCCTTGATCGGGACGAGATCCTCGCCGGCGTCCCCGTACAGCGACGGCACGCTGGACAGCAGGCCCCACGTGTACGGGTGCTGCGGGCGCCGCAGAACCTGCTCGGCGGTGCCCTTCTCGACGGCGCGGCCGCCGTACATCACGAGGACGTCGTCGGCGATCTGGCTGATGACGCCCAGGTCGTGCGTGATCATGATGATCGCGGAGTTGAACTCCTTCTGCAGGTCCAGCAGCAGATCGAGGATCTGGGCCTGGACCGTCACGTCGAGCGCGGTGGTCGGCTCGTCGGCGATGATCAGGTTCGGGTCGTTCACCAGGGACATCGCGATCATGGCGCGCTGGCGCATACCGCCGGAGAACTCGTGCGGGTACTGGTCCGCGCGCTTCGCCGGCTGCGGGATACCCACCCGGTCCAGCATCTCGACGGCCCGCTTCTTCGCGTCGCTCTTGCTCACCTTGTGGTGGACCTGGTAGGCCTCCACGATCTGGTGGCCGATCGTGTAGAAGGGGTGCAGCGCCGACAGCGGGTCCTGGAAGATCATGGAGATCTGCTTGCCGCGCAGCTCGCGGAGCTTCTCCTCCTCCAGGTTGAGGATGTTGCGCCCGTCGACGAGGACCTCACCGGTCATCGCGGTCCGCTTGCGGTTGTGCAGGCCCATGATGGACAGGCTCGTCACACTCTTGCCGGAACCGGACTCGCCCACGATGCCGAGCGTCTTGCCGCGCTCGACGGAGAAGGACACGCCGTCGACGGCCTTGACGATGCCGTCTTCGGTCTTGAACTGCACTCGCAGGTCCTTGACCTGGAGGTACGGGTTCTGGTCAGCCATTGGTGTCACTCCTCTCAGGCCAGCTTGACGCGGGGGTCGATGACCGCGTACATCATGTCGACGATCACGTTGAACAGCACCACGAACACGGCGGCGAGCAGCACCGTCGCCATGACGATCGGCAGGTTGTCGTCGCCGACGGCCTTGACCGCGAGCTTGCCGATCCCTGCCATGTCGAACGTGGTCTCCGTGATCACGGCGCCGCCGAGCAGGCCACCGAGCTGCAGGCCGAAGATGGTGACGATGGAGCTGAGCGAGGCGCGCAGCGCGTGCTTGATGTTGACGTCACGCGGGGCCAGGCCCTTGGCGCGGGCGGTGCGGACGAAGTCCTCGGAGAGGATCTCGAGCATCTCGGCCCGGGAGAAACGGGCGTAGGTCGCGGCGCTCAGGAAGCCGAGGGTGATCCACGGCAACAGCATGCCCATCAACCAGCCGCCGAAGTCCTCGGCAGGGCTGACGTACACCGGTCTGGGGAGCCAGCCGAGCTGGTACACCAGGACCATCTGCAGGATCAGGCCGAGGAAGAAGATCTGGAGGGACGCGCCTGTCAGGGCGAATCCGATGGAGAACTTGTCGAGCCACCCGCCGCGTTTGAGGGCGGAGGCCACGCCCAGCCCGACGCCCAGCAGCACCGAGATCACAGCGCCGCCGATCGCGATGCTGGCCGTGATCGGCAGACCACGGGCGAGGATCGTCGACACCGGCTCGTTGCTGCGGAAGGAAACACCGAAGCACGGGGCGGGGCACTCGATCTTGTCGACGCCGCCGCCGATGGTACGGCCGGTGAAGATGCCGGTCATGTACTCGGAGTACTGGACGTGATAGGGCCGGTCAAGGCCGAGCGCCTTCGTGATCCGCTCGATCTTCGCCGCGTCACAGGCCTTGCCACCGCACATGGAGGCGGCCGGGTTGGCGGAGCCAGCGAAGAAGAGCATGAAGGTCGTCACGGAGATGACGGCGAGCGTGAGCACCGCGATCAGTGAACGCTTGATGAAATACCGCAGCATTGGGGGCCTTCCAAGGTCCTGCCCGGGCGTCCGGTCGGAGCGGAACGGGGTTGAAGCTTGGCATGCCGCGGGCGACCGGTGGAGAACTCCGGTCGCCCGCGGCGTGCGGCGCCCCCTACTCGGAGGAGACGCCGCTCGCCAGGGTCACCGTCAACTACGCCTTGACGTAGACGTTGGTGAGGTTGACCTGCGCGTAGTTGGGGCTCAGGAACGCCCCACCCAGCTTGGTGCCGATCAGGGTGTAAGCCCGCGTGTACACGGTCGGGATCAGCGGAGCGTGCTTCTCCATGATCTCCTTGTCGAGCGCGCCGTAGGCCTTGGCGGCCTTGGCACGGTCGGGCTCGAGGCGGAGGTCGGCGAGCTTCTTGTTGATGCCCGGGTCGTTGAAGTACGAGTAGTTGTTGTTGCCCTCGGCCTTGATCTGGTTACCGTCCATGAGGACGCCCAGGGTCGAGTTGTTGTCCGGGTAGTCAGCACCCCAGCCAGAGGCCATCAGGTCACAGGTCGTGTCCTTCTTGCCGATGGTGGTGTAGTAGTCCTTGCGGTCGATCGGGTTCAGCGCGATCTGGAAGAGGTTCTCCCGCTCGAGGCTGGACTTGACGATCGCAGCGGCCTTCTGACCAGCGGCCGTGTTGGCGAAGCAGTAGGACAGCTTCGGCACGGTCTTGCCCGCGAGCAGCGCCTTGGCCTTGGCGACGTCACCGTTGGGGCCGGCCTTGTAGACGTCGAAGTTCTCGTAGCCGGGAACGTTCGCCGCGGTGATCGTCGTCGAGGCGACGGCGACCTTGCTACCGCCGGCGTTCTTGATCGCCGCGTCCTTGTCGTAGCCGTAGATCAGGGCCCGACGAACGTCAACGTCAGTCACCTTGGTGGTGTTGATGTTGATGTAGTTGGCGTACGGCGTGATGCCGGACAGGACCCGCTTGGTCAGCTCCGGGTCGGCCGAGACGGTCGAGATGTTCTCCTGCGCGACGCTGGAGGTCATGGTCGCCGACGAGTCCTCACCCTGGCTCGCGATCAGACGCTGAGTCTGGGTCGCGCGGTTCGGGGTGAAGTCCACCTTGATGGTGTCCGGGTACTGGTGACGGATCGGGTCCGTCTTCGGGTCCCAGTTCGGGTTCCGCTCCAGGAGGAGGTAGTTGTCGATCTTGTATTCCTTGCGCTTGTACGGACCGGAGGAGACCCACTCCTCCTCGTACTTCGCGCCGGTGTCCTTGGCTGCCGGCACCGGGGCGGTGTTCGGGTAGACGGCCAGGGACGGGAACTCCGGGTGCGGGTCCTTGAACGTGAAGATGATCGTCTTGTCGTCCGGGGTGGTGACCCCGGGAACGCCAGCGTCACCGGTCGCCGCGTCCGGGCCCTGGTACTTGCGGTCCGGGTCGAGCGCGTTCTGGATGTACTGCGCGCCCTGCTGACCGAACGTGCCGAACGAACGGGCGATCGAGTGCTTGATGTCAGCGCTCTTGATCGGGCTACCGTCGTCGTACTTCAGGCCGTCCCGCAGGGTGTACTTCCACACCTTGCCGCCTTCGGAGCTCTCACCGGCGTTGATGGCGAGGTCACCGACGATCTTGACCGTGCCACCCTCCTCCGTCGGCTCGATGTACGACGTCAGCGTGCGGTGGAAGAGGTTCGTGCTGAAGCTCAGCGCGTCGCTCACGTAGATCTGCTGCGGGTCCAGGTGCTCGAAGTTGCCGTCCTGAAGCCACAGGACCTGGCCACCCTTGCGAGCGTCCTTGACCTCGGGCGCCGGGACCGGGGTGGTGCCCTTGAGGTCGATGAAGATCGACTGCTTCTGGTCCTTGGCGTTTTCCTCGCCCTTGCTGTTCTCGGTCTTGCTGCAACCAGCGGCGGCGAGGCCGATGGCGAGGGCGCTGATGGTCAGCACCCGTACGCGGTGTCGCACGGTATCTCCTCTCTCAGGCCCGACACTCAGGGCTCGTCCGGAGGGACCAGTCCAGGTGTGGGACGACTATGGGTGGTGCAGCCGCTACTTCGTCGACTTGGGGTCGAGCGCGTCGCGGAGGGCGTCGCCGAACAAGTTGAAGGCGAGCACCAGGATGAAGATCGAAACACCGGGGATCAGCATGTACATCGGCTCTTCGCGGTACCAGAGCACGCTGTTGTTGATCATGCGTCCCCAGTCCGGCGTCGGCTCCACCACGCCGATACCGAGGAAGGACAGGGCCGCCTCGCCGGTCACCGTCGCCGGCACCGACAGGGAGAAGGTCACCAGGATCGGGGCCCAGAGGTTCGGGAGGAGCTGGCGGAACAGGATGTGGCCGAGGCCGGCGCCCGCCGCGCGGGCCGCCTCGATGTACTCCCGCTCGCGGAGCGAGAGGACCTGGCCACGGACCAGCCGCGCGGTGCCCATCCAGCCGAAGACCGAGAAGATCACGATGATCGTCCAGATCCGGCTCCACTCGCCGACCTCGCCCTTGTCGTCGGCGAGCCACGTGTTGACGATCGGGATGGCCGCGAAGGCGAAGATCAGGAACGGGAACGCCAGCATGTAGTCGGTGAACCAGTTCAGGAAGGTGTCGACCCAGCCGCCCACGTAGGCCGCGACGATGCCGACCACGACCCCGATCACCAGGGAGATCACGGTCGCGAGGACCGAGATCAGCAGCGAGGTACGCGCGCCGAAGACCAGCTGCATGAACATGTCCCGGCCGACCTGCGGCTCCACACCCAGGATGTGGATGTGGTTGGACGGGCCGTCCGAGCTGAAGGTGATGCCGCCGAGGACGCCGAGCGGGCGGCCCTCGTCGTTCAGCAGGTTCGAGTTCAGGGTGCGCGGGCCGTAGCCGTAGATCAGTTCGATCACGTCGGCCAGGGCGGCCACGATGAAGAAGAGAAGGACAATGCCCAGCGAGAAGACACCGACCCTGTCGCGCTTGAGCCGCATCCAGGCGAGCTTGCCCGGGGATCGGCCGACGATAGCGGTCTTCTTCGCCTCGGGGGCGTCCGCCACCAGGGTCGCGCCAGCTTCGGGGGCCTGCCCCGTGCCGGTCGACTTCGTATCGCTCATGAACGTGCCTCCTCCAAGCGGGTGGGCCCGTCTCGCCCTCCCACGTCGGAAAAGTAGCGGGCGTCACGGACTTCGTGGACGCCGCGCTGCATCGTTCCGATAACAGCTCGGTCACGCGGGCCCAAATACCCGGTTGATTGGACCGGTTTTACCCGCGAAAGGCAATGATAAGAGCTTTATAGAAAAAGTGGTGTACTGGTGGTTTGTCCAGATTTTGCGTCACCATCAGTAGTGATCGCTGTGCGGCGGGTAGCGCATCGCACTCACGTTGAATCACGAGCTGGCTCAATGCCACCCCGCCCCGTTCGGCTCGCCCCCGCGTCACCACTTCTGACAAGAGACTTTGCCGAATGGGAGGGCCCCGCGCAAGGCAATAGAGGTACCTGGGGGGCTCCCCACCGTGCAACGCTGGTCACAACGTCCATGCAGGAGGTTCACATATGGCACTATTCGACGTCGCCACCGCGGCCGTCGAGGCCGCTCTGGCCGCTGGCGCGCGGTACGCCGACGCGCGGGTCATGAGTCGGCGCTACGAATCGATGTCCGCTCGGAACGGGGAGATCGAGGATCTCACCCAGCAGGAGGACGCCGGAATCGGCGTCCGCGCCCTCGTCGGCTCGTCCTGGGGGTTCCAGGCCGTGCCCGACCTGACCGAGAAGGCCGCGCGCGAGGCGGGGAACGCCGCGACGGCCATCGCCAAGGCCAGCGGCCTCGTCGCCGGCCCGGCGCTCGACCTCGTCCCCACGGAGGTCCGGCAGGACACCTGGGCCGGCCCGTGCCAGGTCGACCCGTTCGCCGTGCCGCTGTCGGTCAAGGGGGACCTGCTGGTCTCCGCGACCGCCACGATGCGCGAACACGGGGCCGACCAGGCCGAGGCGCTCTACCAGCTCTGGGAGCAGCGGTCCTGGTTCGTGTCCAGTGCCGGGCACCGGATCGAGCAGAAGGTCGTCAAGTCCGGGGGCGGGATCAGCGCCACGGCGAACGGGGAGTTCGAGACCCAGCGCCGGTCGTACCCGTGCTACCGCGGCCAGTACGGCACGGCGGGCTGGGAGCTGGTCGAACAGCTCGACCTGCCGGCGCACGCCGCCCGGGTCGCCGCCGAGGCCCGCGAGCTGCTCACTGCCCCCGAGTGCCCGTCGACCACGACCGACCTGATCCTGGGCGGCGAGCAGTTGGCCCTCCAGATCCACGAGTCGGTCGGGCACGCCATCGAGCTGGACCGGATCCTCGGCTGGGAGGCCGCATTCGCCGGTACCTCGTGGCTGGAGCTCGACAAGCTCGGCAGCCTGCGGTACGGCTCCGAGCTGATGAACATCACGATCGACCCGACGATCCCCGGCGCGCTGGGCTCGTTCGGGTACGACGACGAGGGCACCCCGGCCGCCGCCCGCGACGCGGTCCGCGACGGGATCTGGGTGGGCGTGCTCGCCGGCCGGGACTCCGCGGCCGTCGCCGGGCTGGACTACGGCGGCAGCGTCCGGTCCGACGGCTGGGCGCGGCTGCCCATGGTCCGGATGACCAACGTCGGGCTGGAGCCGGGCCCGCACACCCTGGAGGAGATCATCGCGGCCACGGACGACGGCGTGATGATGGAGACGAACCGGTCCTGGTCGATCGACGACCGGCGGCTCAACTTCCAGTTCGGTACCGAGATCGGCTGGGAAGTGAAGAACGGGGTCCGGGGGCGGGTGCTGCGCAACCCCACGTACACCGGAATCGGTCCGTTGTTCTGGCGGTCCATGGACATGTTGTCGTCGGAGTCGGTGCCCTGGGGCACGCCGAACTGCGGCAAGGGCCAGCCGGGCCAGACCGGGCACACCGGCCACCCCGCCGCCCCGGCCCGCTTCAAGGGAGTACGAGTGGGAGTGCGCTCATGACCAACCTCATCGTCGAGCAGGTGCTCGACCTGGTCGGCGGCCGCGCCGAGGCCGACGTCCACGTCGACGACTCGGTGCTGTCCCTGACCCGGTTCGCGAACTCGTTCATCCACCAGAACGTGTCCGACCAGGCGGTCACGGTGCGGCTCCGGCTGCACCTCGACGGCCGGACGGCCGGCGGCACGACCACGGTCACCGACCGCGACTCGCTCGCCGAGTTCGTGGAGCGGACCATCGCGGCGGCCAAGCTGTGCCCGCCGGACCCGACCTGGCCGGGGCTGACCGCGCCGACCGCGGCCACCGGGACCGGCAACGTCGACCGGGCCACCGCCGAGGCGGACCCGGCGGTCCGGGCGGCGGCCGTGCGCGCGTTCGTCGACGCGGCCGGCGGCCTGTCCACGGCCGGGTACTGCCGCACGACCGCCAGCACCGCCACCTACGGCAACACCCTCGGCCACCTGGTCTCCGGGGTGACCTCCTCGGCGGCGATGGACGGCATCGCCCGCGCGCCGGGCGCCGACGGGGTGGCCCGGTGGAGCGGGGTGTCCCTCGACGGGCTCGACGGCGGCCGGCTCGGGCGGGTCGCGGCGGCCAAGGCCCTCGCGGGCGTGGACGCGGTCGAGCTGCCGCCGGGCCGGTACGAGGTCGTGCTGGAGCGCGGCGCCGTACAGGACCTGCTGCTGTTCCTGGCGTCGTACGCGTTCAACGGGAAGGCCGTCGCTGAGGGCCGGTCCTGCCTGCGGCCGGGCGAGGCCCAGTTCGACCCGGCGTTGACGCTGCTGCAGGACCCGATCGGGCCCCGCTCGTTGGGCATGCCGTTCGACCTGGAGGGCACGCCGCGCGACACCCGGTGGCTGATCCGGGAGGGTGTGTCCGAGAGTCCGCTGCACGACCGGCGCACCGCCGCGGCGGCCGGCACCGCCACGTCCGGCAGCGCGGTCGTGGAAGGCGAGCGCTGGGGGCCCCGGCCGACGCACCTGTCCCTGGCGACCGGCACGGCCCCCGAGGCGCACACGGACGGCCCGGTGTCGGACGACTCCGTCGGCGGCCTGGTCGCCGGTGTGCGCAGGGGTCTGCTGGTCACGGACTTCTGGTACACCCGGGTGCTGGACCCGCGCAGCCTGGTCGTGACGGGTCTGACCCGCAACGGCGTGTGGCTGATCGAGGACGGCGTGATCACCCGACCGGTGCAGAACCTGCGGTTCACCCAGTCCTACCCGGAGGCTCTCGCGCCGGGTTCGGTGCTGGGGGTCGGGGCGGTCGCCGAGTCCACCCCGGTCAGTTGGTCGTTGGAGACGGTGACCGCGCCGGGACTGCGCCTCGGGTCCTGGAACTTCACCGGCGGCGCGTCCGGGTAACCGCTCCCAGCGGCCACGGCGTAACGTGTGCGGGCGCGGACGACGTGGCGATGATCACTAGTGATGATCACCACGGCGTCCGGGCCGACACACGCCGGAAGCGCTGAATCTCAGGGAGCGCAGGGAATGACGACTACGGCAACGACGCCGCTGCGGCCACGGGCCGCCATCGCGGCCAAGACGTTGCGGACAGACCGCTGGTGGCTGGCGCCACTGTTGACCGTGCTCGGGCTCGGCGCGTGGGTCACCTACGCCACGGTCCGGGTATTCATGCAGAACAACTACTGGGTGGACGAGTACCACTACCTCACCCCGTTCTACTCGCCGTGCGTGTCGAACGGGTGCGTCGAGGCGTCCGCGGAGTTCGGCCGGTTCCTCCCGGACCACCCGCTGCTGCCGTACGCGGCCCTCACCCTGCCGTTCCTGCTGCTCTTCCGGCTGACGTGCTACTACTACCGGAAGGCCTACTACCGCGCCTTCTGGATGTCGCCGCCCGCCTGCGCGGTGCCGGACGGGCACAAGAACTACAAGGGCGAGACGAAGTTCCCGCTGCTGGGCCAGAACCTGCACCGGTACTTCTTCTACGCCGCCGTGGCCATCTCGCTGATCAACACCTGGGACGCGGTGCTCGCGCACCACTCCCCGACCGGGTTCGGTTTCGGCCTCGGCAACGTGGTGCTCTGGGTCAACGTGATCGCGCTGTGGGCGTACACGGCCTCGTGCCACTCCTGCCGGCACATCATGGGCGGCCGGCTCAAGCACTTCTCCAAGCACCCGGTGCGCTACCGGCTGTGGAGCTGGGTGTCGGCGCTGAATACCCGGCACATGGGCCTGGCCTGGACGACCCTGGCCACGCTGGCGCTCACCGACTTCTACGTGATGGCCGTCGCGGCCAAGTGGATCACCGACTTCAGGTTCGTGGGATAAATGACCAATATTGACAGGTACCAGTACGACGTGGTGGTCATCGGGGCCGGCGGAGCGGGTCTGCGCGCGGCCATCGAAGCCCGACTGGCCGGCAAGAAGACCGCGATCATCTCGAAGTCGCTGTTCGGCAAGGCGCACACCGTCATGGCCGAGGGGGGCGCGGCTGCCTCGATGGGCAACGTGAACTCCAAGGACAACTGGATGGTGCACTTCCGGGACACCATGCGGGGCGGGAAGTTCCTGAACCACTACCGGATGGCCGAGCTGCACGCCAAGGAGGCTCCGGCCCGGATCTGGGAGCTGGAGACCTACGGCGCGCTGTTCGACCGCACCCCGGACGGCAAGATCTCGCAGCGCAACTTCGGCGGCCACGAGTACCCGCGGCTCGCGCACGTCGGCGACCGGACCGGGCTGGAGATGATCCGTACCCTCCAGCAGAAGATCGTTTCCCTCCAGCAGGAGGACTTCGCGGCCACCGGCGACTACGAGTCGCACATCCGGGTGTTCCACGAGACCACGATCACCGAGCTGCTGCTGACCGACGGCAAGATCGCGGGCGCTTTCGGGTACGTCCGGGAGTCCGGCGAGTTCCTGCTGTTCGAGACGCCGGCCGTCATCCTGGCCACCGGCGGCATCGGCCGGTCCTACAAGGTCACGTCGAACTCGTGGGAGTACTCCGGCGACGGGCACGCGCTCGCGCTGCGGGCCGGCGGCACCCTGGTCAACATGGAGTTCCTCCAGTTCCACCCGACCGGCATGGTCTGGCCGCCGTCGGTGAAGGGCATCCTGGTCACCGAGTCGGTCCGCGGTGACGGCGGGATCCTGAAGAACTCCGAGGGCAAGCGGTTCATGTTCGACTACGTCCCCGACGTCTTCCGCAAGCAGTACGCGGAGACGCCCGAGGAGGGCGACCGCTGGTACACCGACCCGGACAACAACCGGCGCCCCCCGGAGCTGCTGCCCCGCGACGAGGTGGCCCGCGCCATCAACTCCGAGGTCAAGGCCGGCCGGGGCACGAAGGCCGGCGGGGTCTACCTGGACATCGCGAGCCGGCGGAGCGCGGAGTACATCCGCAAGAAGCTGCCGTCGATGTACCACCAGTTCAAGGAGCTCGCCGACGTCGACATCACCTCCGAGCCGATGGAGGTGGGCCCGACCTGCCACTACGTGATGGGCGGCGTCGAGGTCGACCCGGACAGCACGCAGGCGCGGGTCCCGGGGCTGTTCGCGGCCGGCGAGGTGTCCGGCGGCATGCACGGCTCCAACCGGCTCGGCGGCAACTCGCTGTCCGACCTGCTGGTGTTCGGCAAGCGGGCCGGTGAGCACGCCGCCGCGCACGCCACCGAGCACGGCCCGGCGACCGTCGCGCAGTCCGATGTGGACGCGGCCGTCGCGCACGCCCTGTCGCCGTTCGAGAACGACGGCGAGAGCCCGTACGCCCTCCAGCACGAGTTGCAGGAGGTCATGGGCGACCTGGTCGGCATCATCCGCACCGCCACCGAACTGGAGTCCGCCATCGAGCGGCTCGCGGTGATCCGGGAGAAGGTCGGACGGGTGAAGGCGACCGGCGGCCGGAAGTACAACCCGGGCTGGCACCTGGCCCTCGACCTGCGCAACATGCTGGTCGTGTCCGAGTGCACCGCCCTCGCCGCCCTCGAACGGCAGGAGAGCCGGGGCGGCCACACCCGCGAGGACTTCGGGAAGATGGACTCCGCCTGGCGCAAGGTCAACCTGATCTGCGGGCTCGACGGCGAGAAGGTCACGCTCAACCCGCAGCCGCTGCCGCCGATGCCGCACGAGCTGCTCAGCCTGTTCGAGAAGTCCGAGCTGAAGAAGTACATGACCGCAGAGGAACTGGAGGGGCTCACCGATGGCAACTAAGCGCCAGTTCCGGGTGTGGCGTGGCGACGACACCGGCGGTCAGCTGGAGGACTTCGAGGTCGAGGTCAAGGAGGGTGAGGTCGTCCTCGACATCATCCACCGCCTCCAGGCCACGGAGACCCCCGACCTCGCGTGCCGGTGGAACTGCAAGGCCGGCAAGTGCGGCTCGTGCTCGATGGAGATCAACGGCATGCCCCGGCTGGGCTGCATGACCCGGATGTCCACGTTCACCGAGGACGAGACGGTCACCATCACGCCGCTGCGGACGTTCCCGGTCATCCGTGACCTGGTCACCGACGTGTCCTTCAACTACGAGAAGGCCCGTGAGACCCCGGCGTTCGCGCCGCCGGCCGGGGTGGCTCCCGGCGAGTACCGGATGCAGCAGATCGATGTCGAGCGGTCCCAGGAGTTCCGCAAGTGCATCGAGTGCTTCCTGTGCCAGAACACCTGTCACGTGGTCCGCGACCACGAGGACAACAAGGAGGCGTTCGCCGGCCCGCGGTACTTCATCCGCGCCGCCGAGCTGGACATGCACCCGCTGGACGCGCGCACCGACCGCAAGGACTACGCGGTCGAGGAGCAGGGTCTGGGCTTCTGCAACATCACGAAGTGCTGCACGGAGGTGTGCCCCGAGCACATCAAGATCACGGACAACGCGATCATTCCGATGAAGGAGCGCGGCGTGGACCGGAAGTACGACCCGCTGGTCTGGCTGGGCAGCAAGATCTTCCGGCGGTCCGAGGCGAACAGCTAGGGGCGTCTCGTGATGGTGGCCCGTTCCCGGTGGGGGCGGGCCATCGCCGTGTCCGGGGGTGGGCGGTGCGCGGGGGCGGGCCGTGCCCGGGGGCGGTGTCCCGATGTGGGCGGTGCCCGATGTGGGCAGTAGCCGGGGGTGACGGTCTCCGAGGGTGGAGCTCGCTCCGGTCGGGCAGATCAAGATCCGGTTCCGATGGGTACTCGTCCCGAGCCGCCGAAAACCGGCACGCATCCGACCTCCGCCCCTGCGGACGCGACCGTCCTGACCCGAGTCGCCCGCCCCTCTCCCCCGGGCTCCTCCAGCCGCCCTCGCGAACGCGGCTGTTCACGGCGGCGGCCAGCCCCCACCCTCGCCGCAGCGGCCGCCCTGGCCAGAGTCTCCAGCCCCTGACCTAGCGAACACCGAAGGCACGACCCGAGACCGCCAGCCCCGCCACGCCGACGCGGCAGCCCTGGCCTGCGGCCCTCCAGCACCCGCCCTCACGAACGCCGATGTCCCGACCGAGGTGGCCAGCTCCGCCCTCGGCGGCAACCGTCCCGCGCCCCGGGAACCCCCGGCCGTCCGGGCGCGTCTCATCGGTATGCGTCGACTCCTCGCACTCCTGCTGCTGACCGGCCTCGCCGGCTGCGCCTCCGGGACCACCCCGTCCGACCCGCCCAGCGGTCCGGCGGCCGTGGACGAACCGCAGACCTACGCCATCACCGAGCAGGCGCTCCCCGCCTGGGCCGCCTTCCCCGTCGACCGCGCCCCCCGCCCGGTCGTCCTGCTGCACCCGTCCGAGGACCCGGACACGATCGGCGGCTCCGATCCGACCGGGAACGCGAAGACCGCCGCGCTGACCGGCAAACTCGTCCTCGCCGCAGGCCTGCCCCGGGGTCCGGTGAGCACCCCGGAGGGCGTGCCGCTGCTGTCGGCCGCCGACGCCTGGGCCGCCGTGAGCCGCCCCCGGCCGGAGAAGGCCCCCGGTTCGACCCCGACCGCGCTGACGGTCACGGCCGTCACCCTCGGCACGACGAAGGTGGACACCGACCGGGGCCCGCGCGACCTGCCCGCCTGGATCTTCACGACCGACTCGGTGGCCCTGGCGTGGCCGGCGCTGGCGAAGTCCGAGATCTGGGCGCCGGAGAAGACGCCGACCGTCGGCAGTTCGGTCGGCACCGCGAAGGTCTCGGGCAGCACCGTCACCGTGTCGCTGCCGAAGGCGCGGCAGGGCTGCCCCGGCTCGAAGGTGTTCCGGTACGAGCCGGAGGTCCGCGAGTCCGCCACCTCCGTCGCGGTCGGACTGCGCACCGTCGTCACCGACGAGGTGGTCCCCGGCGCGCCCCCGAAGGAGCCGTGCGCGCACGACATGATGCTCGTCATGGAGGAGTACCAGGTCACGCTGGCCAACCCGCTGGGCGCCCGGGTCCTGGTCGACAACCTGGGCTGGCCGATCGCGGTCGCGTGACCCCACCCCGCGCGGGACACCTGGAACCGCGACGGCCGAACGCGTCCGCTCGCGCTGACGCCCGCACCGGTCGATGAAACCGATCGGCCCGGCGACCGCGACGGCCGAGCCGGTGAGCAGGACGACGGCGAACGAGCCGAGCGCCCGGACCCGCCCGGTGCGCTGCCCGAGCCCCGTGGCGACGTCCTCACCGAGCGCGAGAGCGTCGATCCCACACGCGATCCCGGCCGCGATCAGCCCTCGACCAGCAACAACGGCAGAACCTGAAGAACCATCATCGGGGTACGCCCCGTGTGCCCGCCGACCACCCGGAACCGGTACTCCTCGAAGGTCCGCCCGTCGACCGACAGCACCCCGACCACCACGGCCCCGAACGAGGCGTCGATAGCGGCCCCGGCGAGCGCGTGGGTGACCGGACTGGCGCCGTCCCGGGCCCGCGCGGACACCCCGTGGACGAGGGTCCCGGCGAGCGTCGCGCCGAGCAGGGCGAACCCCACGTAACCGGGCAGGGTGCCCACCCCGAAGAAGGTGATCGCGACGATCACGCCGAGTGACGCCCCGACGCTGATTCCGAGCAGCCGGGGGTCGGCGAGCGGGTTGCGGGTGAGCGCCTGCATGACGACGCCGGCCACGGCGAGCGCCGCCCCGACGGCCAACCCGATCAGCGTCCGGGGCACCCGCATCGAGCGCACGATGGTGGCGGCCTCTGAACCGTCGTGCCCGACCAGGGCACGGATGACCTCGCCGGGGGGGCGAGCGGCCTGCTGCCGATGGCGAGACTGGCGAGGACGACCGCCGCGAGCAGGACCGCGGCGACCGTGATCACCGCCGCGCGTAGGCTCGGATACGCTCCGTCAGCGTAGGGTAGGCATCCCTAACACTTCCAGTCACGGTGCGTCAACGCACGAGATACTCCCGCAGCGCCTCGACGATCGGGGCGTCCGCCGGCAGCCAGGCCACACTGTCGAGCTCGTCGACCGCGAGCCAGCGCAGTTCGGCGTGCTCCAGACACTGCGGCTCGCCGCCGACCAGCGTCGCCAGCCAGATCCGGAGCACCGCCCGGCCGTGCGGGAGCAGTACGTCGGGGCCGATCCGGTCGCCGACCTCCACCTTGACCGCGAGTTCCTCGTCGATCTCCCGGAGCAGGGCGTCGACCTCCAACTCCCCGGGCTCGACCTTGCCACCAGGGAATTCCCACCCGCCGGCCAGCTCCGGGGGCTCGGCGCGGGCACAGGCCAGCACCCGACCATCCCTGACAATTGCCGCACCGACGATCAGCTGAAGTACGGGTTCACTCTGCACGGGGCACAACAGTGCCAGATCGCGCGAAAATTTGTTGTGCACCCGCGTCCGGAACATCCGGACGTGCCGAATTTGTGTCCGTAGACACAGGTGGCCGTGACCTGAAGACTCTAGGCACCGCTGATGTACCTGGGACGTCCCTTGGGTCACGAACCCACAACACCGGAGGTGGACCGTTCACCCGCTCGATCGCGCAGCGTTGCGTGACGCGCTCTCCCAGCTCGACGGCTGGCGGGGGGACGCCGACCACATTCAGCGCACCCTCCCCCTGAACGAGGCCCAGCACGCAGACCTCACCGAACGGGTGAAGGTGTTCGCGGACGCGCTCCAGCTCCGCCCCGAGATCCGGCGCGCCGACGGACAGACGCATATCCGACTCCGCAGCCCCGACGGCGCCCTGACGACCTCCGAGGTGGCGCTCGCCGCCCGGATCGACGTCGCCTTCCGCACCGTCACGGAGTGACTTTCCTCCCTGTTCACGCCCCGTATGCCGGGTTGAACCAGGCCCCGACTTGGCCGCCCACAAACCTCGCCACACCCGGCGGGGACGTGCTACCGTTGTGGTGTTACGCAGTCAGTTGTCATGTGATTCATGTGCGCCTGTGGGAAGTGACCACAGGCGTTTTGTTTTCTCAACGGCAACTGTGTGCGTGAGTAACCGGGATCCGCGCAGCGCGGAACCCACATAGATTTAGAGGAAAAACATGGCTTCAGTTCAGGGCACCGTCAAGTGGTTCAACGCGGAGAAGGGCTTCGGCTTCATCTCCCCCGACGACGGCGGCGCCGACGTCTTCGCTCACTTCTCCGCCATCGCGACCAGTGGCTACCGCAGCCTGGACGAGAACCAGCGGGTTGAGTTCGAGATCACCCAGGGCCAGAAGGGCCCGCAGGCGGACAACATCCGCCCGATCTAAGGTTTTGTGAGACTGGCCCGGTTCGCATCACGCGAACCGGGCCAGTTTTGTGTGTGCGGCCGGGGCGTCGGGTGGGTCGACGGATCCTCGGCCGGCGATGGCCGGACGCTGGGACCCCGCGCTTGGCGGGTGGCCGGGCGCGCGGCCGGGGCTGCGGGCGTCGGACGTCCCGGCCTAGGCTCGCCCGATGACCTTCGAAACCGGGCAGGACATCCTCCGACGGGACGTGCACCGCGACGGCCGGATCGCCTGGGTCCAGACCGCCCGGGTCGTCAGCGACGACGAGCGCGGCCTCCTGACCTGGACCTCCGCGGGCTCCGAGACGATGGCGCGCACGACACTCGCCGGTGACCTGATCCGCAAGCTGACCCTCGCCGAGCGGTCCGCCGTCCCCACCATGCTGAGCCCCCGGCCGTGGCGGGACACCGGCGTCCTGATCCTCACCCCGCCGGGCGCGGCGCACTCGATCTGGTGGTTCTTCGACCTGGCCGGCACCTTCCTCGGCTGGTACGTGAACCTCGAGTCCCCGGCCGTCCGCTGGTCGGGCGGGCTGGACGCGGCGGACTTCGCGCTCGACGTCTGGGTGGAGCCGGACCGGTCCTGGGCGTGGAAGGACGAGGACGAGTTCGCCGAGCGCACCGGACACCGGGCGTACTGGACTGCGGCGGAGGCCCCCGGGATCCGGGCGGAGGGCGAACGGCTCGTGGCGCTCGCCGAGGCGGCGGCCTATCCGTTCGACGGGTCGCTGGTCGGGTTCAGGCCCGACCCGTCCTGGAAGCCGTCGGTCCTGGCCCCGGACTGGGACGTCACGGCCTGACCGGCGGTGGCACCGGCACGCTCCCCTGCCGGCATCCTCCAGGCGCGGACCGGGTACCCGAACGTCGGACACGCGGGTCGGTGCCCCTGACGCAGGTCGGAGCCTGACGCTGGCCCGAGGCCGGTCAGGCGGGCCGGCCGTCTCCGGTGGGCCCGCCCGACCGCGTGCGTTCTAGACGTTGAAGCGGAAGTCGACCACGTCGCCGTCCGCCATCACGTACTCCTTGCCCTCGATCCGGACCTTGCCGGCCGCCTTCGCCGCGTTCATCGACCCGGCGGAGATCAGGTCGTCGTACGACACGATCTCGGCCTTGATGAACCCGCGCTGGAAGTCGGTGTGGATGACGCCGGCCGCCTCGGGCGCCGTTGCCCCGATCGGGATGGTCCAGGCGCGGACCTCCTTGGGCCCGGCCGTCAGGTACGTCTGCAGGCCCAGGGTGGCGAAGCCGACCCGGATCAGCTGGTGCAGGCCGGGCTCGTGCTGGCCCACGGACTCCAGCAGCTCGCGGGCCTCCTCCTCGGGCAGGTCGATCAGCTCGGACTCGATCTTCGCGTCGAGGAAGATCGCCTCGGCGGGCGCGACCAGGTCCCGGAGCGACTGGAGGAACTCCTCCTGGCCCAGTTCGGCCTCGTCGACGTTGAAGACGTAGAGGAACGGCTTGGCGGTGAGCAGGTGCAGCTCGCGGAGCAGTTCGGTCTCGATGCCCTTGGCCTTCGCGCCCGCGTACAGCGTGGTGCCGTCGTTGAGCAGTTCGGTCGCGGCCTTGGCGGCGGCGACCACCGCGGCCTTGTCCTTCTGCATCCGGGCTTCCTTCTCCAACCGGGGCAGAGCCTTCTCCAGGGTCTGCAGGTCGGCGAGGATCAGCTCGGTGTTGATGGTCTCGATGTCGTCGGCCGGGGAGACCTTGCCGTCGACGTGCACCACGTTCGGGTCGGAGAAGGCGCGGACCACCTGGCAGATCGCGGCGGCGTCGCGGATGTTGGCGAGGAACGCGTTGCCCCGGCCCTGGCCCTTCGACGCGCCCCGGACCAGGCCGGCGATGTCGACGAAGTCCACGGTCGCCGGCAGCAGCTTCTGCGAGTCGTGGATCTTGGCCAGCTCCGCCAGCCGGGCGTCCGGCACGCCGACCACGCCGACATTCGGCTCAATCGTGGCAAAAGGGTAGTTCGCTGCGAGGACATTGTTCTTCGTCAACGCGTTGAACAGGGTGCTCTTGCCGACGTTGGGCAGGCCGACGATCCCGATTTGAAGACTCACGGGGACCGAGTCTACGGGGTGCCGCGCCCCGCACCACGGCCGTGTATATACGTTCGGAGGAGGTGTCGTCTGTGACGCGACGCGTGTGGGACTTTGACCGGATCACCCCGGAAGCCGGCAGGGAGGCGGTCGCGCTGCTCACCCGGCGCTGGCGACCCGAGGACCTCGCGGCACTGCCCCGGACCGACCACCGCTACGAGATCCTGGACGGCGCGCTCCTGGTGACCCCGGCGGATTCCGAGGAGCACCAGTCCTGGAGCGCGTGGGCGCACGACACGCTGAGGGCCTCGGCCCCGCCCGGCTGGCGGGTGCACTGGAACCTGGGCATCGCCATCGAGGACGACCGACTCGTCCCGGACCTGCTCGTCCTCTCCCCCGACGCCCCCGGGGCCCACCGGACCTACAACCCCGTCATCCCGGCGCTGGTCGTCGAGGTCGAGTCCGACCGGACCAAGGGCGTGGACCGGACCGGCAAGCACGAGGCGTACGCGTTCGCGGGGATCCGGGGCTACTGGCGGATCGAGCGCACCGGAGTGCTGCACGTCCACCGGCTCCGGGGGTTCGAGTACACCGCCGAATGTGTTCTGGAGCCCGGCGGGTCAGCGGTCCTCGACTGGCCGTACCCGGTCACGGTCACGGTGCCAGAAAAGCCTTGAGAACCAGATCGAAGACACAGCAGAGGGTTACGCCGCGTTTCTGGGCCGGCGCGCATCGGCACCTGCCCGGGAAGGCCGGAGGGGCGCTCACCTCGCGATGAAGTGCAGGATGACGTTGTGGGCGTGCTGGGACTTGTCCGAGCCCCGGAAGTCGATCTCGTAGGTCTGGGTGCCGACGTGCACAGCGATGGAACCGGTCGAGAAGTACGACCCCGCCCAGGACTTGTTGCTGACCACGCTGACGCTGGAGACCTTCGAGTACGGGATCGAGGTGATGGCCACCTTCTTCCCCACGAACGACTTGTCCTGGATGATCACCCGGCGGTTCGTGAGGCCGATGAAGCCGGTGCCGACGCCGATCGCGTCGTACACCGCGATGATCTCCTCACCGGCGAGCAGGCCGCTCTGGATCTGCGCGAGCTGTTCCTTGCGGTCGTACACGATGTTGGCCATGTTCCCAAAATAGCCGGTCACGTCCACGTCCGATTCCCGCGAGCCCCGGCCCCGTACCCGGCGCATCATGGTCTTGTGGATCTGGATTTCGAGCGGTGCTACCGGACGATCGAGACGCGGGACGCGCGCTTCGACGGCTGCTTCATCACCGCGGTGCGCACGACGGGGATCTACTGCCGGCCGAGCTGTCCGGCCGTGAAGCCCAAGCGGCAGAACGTCTCCTTCTTCCTCTCGGCGGCGGCCGCCCAGCGCGGCGGCTACCGGGCCTGCATGCGCTGCCGGCCGGACGCCTCGCCGGGTTCGCCGGACTGGGACGTCCGGGCCGACCTGGTCGGCCGGGCGCTGCGCCTGATCGGCGACGGGGTGGTGGACCGCGACGGGGTGCCGGGGCTGGCCCGCCGGCTCGGGTACACCGAAAGGCACGTGAACCGCCTGCTCACCACCGAACTCGGCGCCGGTCCGCTCGCGTTGGCCCGGGCGCAGCGGGCCCGCACGGCGCGGACCCTGATCGAGAACACCGACCTGGGGCTGGGCGAGATCGCGTTCGCGGCCGGGTTCGGCAGCATCCGGCAGTTCAACGACACGATCCGCGAGGTGTACGCGGTCGCGCCCACCCACCTGCGCGGCAACCAGCGCGCCTCGGGCCCGGGCGGCCTCCGCCTGAAGCTGCCGTACCGGGAACCGTTCGACGCGGAGGGCATGTTCGACTTCCTGGCCGGGCACGCGGTCGCCGGGGTGGAGTCCACCGAGGGCGGTTACAGCAGGTCGCTGCGGCTCCCGCACGGCTCGGGCCGGGTGGCACTGGAACCGGCCGACGGGCACGTCCTGGCGACGCTGACCCTGGGCGACCTGCGGGACCTGGCCCCGGCGGTGGCCCGCTGCCGCCGACTGCTGGACCTGGACGCGGACCCGGCGGCCGTGGACGCGGTGCTCGCCGGGGACCCGGTGCTGGCCGGTTCGGTGCGGGACGCCCCGGGCATCCGGATCCCGCGCGCGGTCGACGGCTTCGAGGTCACGGTCCGCGCGGTCGTCGGCCAGCAGATCTCCGTCGCCGCCGCGTGCGGGGTGGCCGCGAGGCTGGTCCGCGACGGCCTGTTCCCGGACGCCCCGGCCCTGCTGGAGCTGCCGGACGAGGCGTTCTCGATGCCCGCGAAGCGCCGGGAGACCCTGCGCGCGCTGGCCCGGGCGGTGGTCGACGGCGACGTGGACCTGGAGCCCGGAGCGGACCGGGACGCCGCCGAACAGGCCCTGCTGGCTCTCCCTGGCATCGGGCCCTGGACGGCCGGCTACGTGGCGCTGCGGGCCCTAGGCGCCCCCGACGTACTGCTCGACACCGACCTGGTGATCCGCCGGACCGCGCACCGGCTCGGCATCACCGACCTACCCGCCCACGCGGAGCGGTGGCGCCCCTGGCGCTCCTACGCGATGCTGCACCTCTGGAGGTTGTCATGGACTACGCGGTGATCCCGACCCCGTCCGGCCCGTTCACCCTCGTCGTCGACGTCGACGGCGCGGTCCTGGCGAGCGGGTGGACCACGGAACTGGGCGAACTCATGCCCCAGGTGCATCCGGAGCTCAGACCCACCGGAGACCCCCGCGAACGGGCGGACCTGGGCGAACTCACCCGGACCGTCACTCGCTACTTCGACGGCGAGGTCACCGCGATCGACAAGGTCGAGGTGCGCCAGCGGGGCGGCGAGTTCATCGGCGCGGCCTGGGACGTCCTGCGGACGGTGACCACCCCGGTGACGTACACGGAGTTCGCGGCCCTGTCCGGCCGCCCGGCGGCGGTGCGCGCGGCGGCCCAGGCCTGCGCCCGCAACGCGGTCGCCCTGTTCGTCCCATGTCACCGGGTGGTCCGGATCGACCGGTCGAAGACCGCGGCCAACGGAGCCCGACCGCTGAATGTCCCGATTCGCCGAGGATCGGAGGACGCCGGACTGCGCGGCAGCCTCGGCGGCTTCCGCTGGGGACTGAAAGTGAAGGAACAGCTACTACTCCACGAGGCTTCCATCCGGTAAGAAAGTGTCGTGTCCAGAAGCAGAGTGGCCGCGCTCACACTCGCGGCGTTGATCCTCGCCAGTGCGGTCGTCGTCACCGCGTTGCCGAGGGCGCGTGGCGTGACCCGACTGTTCCCGGTGACGTTCGCGGCCGGGGGTGTCGACCAGCGCAGGGTCGCCGAGTCGGACGGGCGGGACTGCCCCGAGATCGTGGGGTACACGCCCGGGGCCCCGGTCTCCGAACAGGTCCAGGTGGTGCTGAAGGAGTCGGGCTGCCGGCAGGCGCTCCGCGCGGCGTTCACCCGGGGCGGCGACGGCATCGTCGTCACCCTGGCCGCCGTCCGGCTCGGCGATCCGGCCGCCGCCCAGGCGCTGGCCGAGCGGCTCACCCCGCTGCGGCCGGCGTTGAAGGGGCTGGCACTGGGGCCGAGGCGGCTCGGGCCGGACGCGGACAAGTACAAGATCCAGTATTCGGCGGACGGGGACAACGTCGTCGTACCGCCACAGGCCGTGGGCGCGTGGCTGGTCCTGACCACGGCGACGTACGGCGACGGGCGCGACGACGGGGTGTCCACCGGGCCGCTGCGGGCCGCCAGTGACGCCATCACCTCCTACTTCACCCTTGCCATCAACCAGAGTTGAGGTTCCACACTCGGGGGCGTGAAAAAGGGTCAGCAGAGCACACCCGCTCGGGACTATGGTCGGCCTGTGCCGACTGATGACGTTACTCCCAGGAAACCAGTCCGCTCCTTACACAGTCTCTGGCGTCTCCGGCAGTATGTCGGGCCGTACATCCCGATCATGTCGCTCATGGTGTTCGCCGCGGTGGTCGCCGTCGGGATCAGCATCATGGTCCCGTTGCTGGTCCGGAAGGTGGTCGACGGCCCGATCCGGCACGGCGACTCCGAGGGCCTGCTCTGGCTGGGGCTGCTGGCCCTGGTCTTCGGCCTGGTGGAGTCCGCGCTGATCCTGATCCGCCGGTGGACCCAGTCCGGCGTGACCCTGCGGATCGAGGCCGCGATCCGCTCGGACCTCTACCGGCACCTGCAACGGCTGCCGGTCTCCTTCCACGACCAGTGGCAGTCGGGACAGCTGTTGTCCCGGGCGACCAGCGATCTGGGGATCATCCGGCGGTTCCTCGGCTTCGGGATCATCTTCCTCGTGGTCAACACCGTCACGTTCGCGACCGTGGCCGTGCTGCTCCTCCAGTTGTACTGGCCGCTGGGCATCGTCGTCGCCCTGTCCGCGATCCCGCTGTTCCTGACCAGCAAGCGCTTCAGCCGGACCTACATCACGATGTCCCGCAAGGTCCAGGACCAGGGCGGCGACCTGGCCACCCTCGTCGAGGAGTCGGCGGTCGGCATCCGGGCGATCAAGTCCTTCGGCCGACACAAGTTCATGGCCGACCGGTTCGACAAGGCCTCCGGCACGCTGCGGGACACGGCCATCGACCGGGCCAGGATGCTGTCGCGGTTCTCGCCCACCTTCGACTCGGTGTCCGGGGTGACGCTGGGCGTGGTCCTCGTCGCCGGGGTGTACGCGGTCTCCGCCGGCCAGATCACGATCGGCGCCCTGGTCGCGTTCGTGTCCCTGCAGCTCATGCTGGTGTGGCCGATCGAGACGATGGGCTGGATCATCGCGAACGGCCAGGAGGCGATGACCGCCGCCGACCGGCTCTACGACGTGTTCGACACGGAGGCGACCGTGGTGGACCGCCCCGACGCCCGCGAGACCGACCCCGCCGAGGTCACCGGCCACCTGCGCTTCGAGGACGTCCGCTTCGGGTACCCGGGCAGCGAGCAGCAGGTGCTGCGCGGCGTGGACCTCGACGTCCGGCCCGGCGAGACGGTGGCCCTGGTCGGGCTGACCGGCTCGGGCAAGACGACCCTGGTCTCCCTGGTCGCCCGGCTGTACGACGTGTCCGCCGGGCGGATCACCCTCGACGGCACGGACATCCGGGACCTGACGCTGGACTCGCTGCGCCGGTCGGTGTCGATGGCGTTCGAGGAGCCGACCCTGTTCTCGATGAGCGTCCGGGAGAACGTGACCCTGGGCGTGCCCGACGCCAGCGACGAGGACGTGGCCGAGGCGCTCCGGGTCGCGCAGGCCGAGTTCGTGTACGACCTGCCCTGGGGCCTGGCGACCCGGGTCGGCGAGCAGGGCCTGTCCCTGTCGGGCGGCCAGCGCCAACGGCTCGCCCTGGCCCGCGCCGTCCTCGGCCGGCCCCGGGTGCTCGTGCTCGACGACCCGCTGTCGGCCCTGGACGTGCACACCGAGGCCCTGGTCGAGGACGCGCTCCGCCAGGTGCTCACCGGCACGACGGCGCTCCTGGTCGTGCACCGGCCGTCGACCGTGGCCCTCGCGGACCGGGTCGCGCTGCTCGCCGAGGGCCGGATCGTCGCCGTCGGCACCCACTCGGAGCTGCTGGCGACGCTCCCGGAGTACCGGGCCGTGCTGGCCTCCACCGCGGACGAGACGGAGAGTGTGCGATGACGGTCGATGTCACCCAGTGGCGCGGGGTCGCCGCCGAGGAGGACGCGGAACGCACCGCCGCCGAGAGCACCGACCGCGAGTCGGTCCGCAAACTCCGCGCCCGGAGCAAGGTGCTGCTGCGCTCGCTGATCCGCCCGCACCGCAGGATGATCGGGTTCGCGGTCGTGCTGCTGCTCGTGCAGAACTTCGCGGGCATGGCCGGGCCGTACCTGGTGAAGGTCGGGATCGACAACGGCATCCCGCCGCTGGTCCGGGGCGAGGGACCCCGGGCGGTGATCATGGTCGGGGTGGCGTTCGCGGTCGCCGTGGTCCTGGAGTACGCGACGAAGCGCGGCTTCCTGTTCCTGTCCGGCAAGATCGGCCAGTCGATCGTGTTCGACCTGCGCCGCAGGGTGTACAAGCACTTCCAGCGGCTGTCGGTCGGCTTCCACGAGAAGTACACGTCGGGTCGGGTCATCGCCCGGTCCACCAGCGACGTCGACTCGATCTCCGAGCTGGTGTCCGGCGGCATCGACGACCTGGTGCTCGCGGTGCTGTCCGTGGTCAGCGTCGCCGGCATCCTGATCTGGATGGACTGGCCGCTGGCCCTGGCCACGCTCGGTTCGTTCCCGTTCCTGGTGCTGCTGTCCGCGTGGTTCCAGCGCCAGTCCGTGAAGGCGTACCGGCGGACCCGGGAGAAGATCGCCCTGGTCATCGTCCACTTCGTGGAGTCGATGGGCGGGATCCGCGCGGTGCAGGCGTTCCGGCGCGAACCCCGTAACCAGCAGATCTTCGACGTGGTGAACGAGGAGTACCGGGAGACCAGCCAGAAGGCGTTCCGGCTGATCGCGATCTACTCGCCCGGCATCCAGCTGATCGGCAACGTGACCACGGCCGTGGTGCTCACCTACGGCGGCTACCGGGTGCTGCACGGCCAGGCCGACGTCGGGGTGCTCGCCGCGTTCCTGCTCTACCTGCGCAGGTTCTTCCAGCCGATGCAGGAACTGGCCCAGTTCTACAACTCGCTCCAGTCGGCGACGGCGGCCCTGGAGAAGCTCTCCGGGGTCCTCGACGAGAAGGCCGGCGTCCCCGACCCCGCCGAGCCGACGGCGCTGCCCGAGGCGCACGGCGCGCTGCGGTTCTCGAAGGTCGAGTTCTCCTACCGCCCCGACCGCCCGGTGCTGCACCGCCTCGAACTGGACATCCCGGCCGGCCAGACCGTGGCCGTGGTGGGCGCGACCGGGGCCGGCAAGACCACGATCGCCAAGCTGGTGTCCCGGTTCTACGACCCGACCGGCGGCACGCTCACCCTCGACGGCGTGGACATGCGCCAGCTCGGCACGGAGGACCTGCGCCGGGCGGTGGTGATGGTGACCCAGGAGAACTTCCTGTTCACCGGGTCGATCGCCGACAACATCGCCTTCGGCAAACCGGACGCGACCCGGGCGGAGATCGAGGCGGCGGCCGCGGCGATCGGCGCGGACGCGTTCATCCGGAACATGCCCGACGGGTACGACACCCAGATCCGCAAGCGGGGTGGCCGGCTGTCGGCGGGGCAGCGGCAGCTCGTCGCGTTCGCGCGCGCGTTCCTCGCCGACCCGGCGGTGCTGATCCTCGACGAGGCGACGAGTTCGCTGGACATCCCCAGCGAGCGGGCCGTCCAGCGGGCACTGCGCACCATCCTCGCGGACCGCACGGCGATCGTGATCGCGCACCGGCTGTCGACGGTGGAGATCGCCGACCGGGTACTGGTGCTGGAGGCGGGGCGGATCGTGGAGGACGGGTCGCCGGCGGAGCTGATCTCCGACGGTGGCCGGTACGCGACGCTGCACACCCAGTGGGCGGATTCCCTGGTGTAGGGGTCACGTACGGCGCGAGGCCAGGAGAGTTGTCTCTCCTGGCCTCGCGCCATCTGGTCCCAGGCGGGGCTAGAAGTCCCCGCCGCCGCCGAAGTCGCCCCCGCCGCCCCAGTCGCCGCCACCGCCCCAGTCGCCACCGCCGCCGGAGTCCGACCACGTGCCGACGTCCTGGCCGCCGCCCGCGTCGGAGAAGCTGCCCTGGTCCTGGCCGGCGTCGAGCCCGTCCTGGTAGCCGTCCCCGTAGGCGCTGTAGCCCGGGTCCGCGAACGCCGGGCTGAACAGCGCGTCCATGATCAGGATGGTGCCGAGGGTGCCCGCACCGGCCACGAGGGCGGTCTTCCACCACGGGGTCGAGTACCACCCGCCGGGGGCGGGGCGGCCGTTGACCATGCCGCCCGGGTAGTAGTAGGGGGTCTGCTGGCCGTACTGCGGGCCGGCGCGCAGCTTCTCGCCCGCGACGTCGACCTCGCGCTCCTTGGTGATCACGCCGGTGCGCCGCTGGCTGGAGAGCTGCGGCAGCTCGGGGCCGGGGTCGTAGCCCAGGCCGATCCGGGCCGCGCGCACGTACATCAGGCCCTCCAGCGCGGTGTCCCCGGCCAGCTCGTACTGGCGGACCGAGTCGGCCCGGGACAGCTGGCTGCCGGACGCGTTGTAGCGCTCGTTGGCGTCGAGCAGGGCCTGACGGGTCGGGTCGTCCGTACCGCTCAGGTTCATGACCTGGCCGCCCAGCCGCTCATACCAGCGCTGGGCCTCCTCGCGGGCATCCGCGAGCTGCTGTTTCTTCCGCTTCCCGAAGATCCACACGAAGCCCCCCACGATCACCGCGAGCAACACCACCGCAATAAGAAGTCCCACTCCTCGAAGGTACCCGAGACATGGTGCATCCTCGGTGAATGGAGATTGTGCTGCTTCTGCTGGGTCTCGCCATCGGTGTCGCGTTGGGCTGGTTCGCCGCGCGGGCCCGGGCCGCCGCCGAGACCGGCCGGCTCGCCGCCGCCCGGGACGGCGAGGGCCGGCTCGAACAGTCGCTGCGGTCCCTGACGGCCGACGCGGCGCGCGCCCAGCGGGAGAGCTTCGCCCACATCGTGGACCCGCTGCGGGAGAGCCTGGCGCGGTACGAGCAGCGGGTCGCCGAGCTCGAACACGACCGCCTCGACGCGTACGCGCAGCTGCGCACCCAGGTGGGCCACATGGCCATCGTGTCCGACCAGCTGCGCACCGAGACCAGCCAGCTGGTGGCCGCGCTCCGGGCGCCGCAGGTCCGGGGCCGGTGGGGCGAGCACCAGCTGCGCCGGATCGTGGAGGCGGCCGGGCTGCTGGAGCACTGCGACTTCTCCGAGCAGGTGACGACGGGCTCCGGTCAGCGGCCCGACATGGTGGTCCGGCTCGCCGGCGACAAGCAGGTGGTCGTGGACGCGAAGGTCCCGTTCAGCGGGTACCTGTCCGCGATGGAGTCCCGCGACGACGCCGAACGCGCCGGGCACCTGTCCCAGCACGCCCGCCAGCTCCGCGCGCACGTGGATTCCCTGGCCGCGAAGGAGTACTGGTCGGCGTTCGACAACTCGCCCGAGTTCGTGGTGCTGTTCGTGCCCGCCGACGCGTTCCTGGACGCCGCGTTGCAGCACGACCCGGTGCTGCTGGAGCACGCGTTCGCCCGCAACATCGTGCTGGCCACCCCCGCGACGCTGGTGGCGCTCCTGCGCACGATCGCGTACGCCTGGCGGCAGGAGGCGCTCGCCGCGAACGCGATGCACGTGCACCGGGTCGCCAAGGAGCTCTACAGCCGGCTGGCCACGATGGGCAGCCACCTGGGGAAGCTGGGGGCGTCGCTGGGCGGGGCGGTGACGGCGTACAACAAGGCGGTCGGTTCGTTGGAGTCCCGGGTGCTGGTCAGCGCGCGGAAGCTGGCCGACCTCGGGGTCTCCGGCGATGTGCTGGAGACCCCGGGGCAGGTGGAGTCGACGCCGCGCCAGTTGCAGTCGCCGGAGCTGGTGGCCAGCGAGAGCGAGCACCTGATCCCGCTGGAGCGGCGCGCGGAACGCTGAGCCACCGGGCGGGCCCGCCGCCGGGCGGGTGCCTGCCGCCGGGCGGGTGCCCGTCGCCGGCTCAGGTCGTGGCGACCGCCCGGCGCGGGTCACGGCAGCCTGACGGGGCTGCCGGCCCGCTCCGACGCCCGGGGCGCGCCGGTCACACCAGAACCGCCCGCCCCGCCCCCAGCTCCAGCCGCCGGTTCACCCCGACGGCCTCGGCGAAGTACGCGTCGTGCGTGACCAGCACCAACGTCCCCTCGAACGCCCGCAGCGCCTCCTCGACCACGTCCAGCATGTCGAAGTCGAGGTAGTTCGTCGGCTCGTCGAGCAGCAGCACCCGCCCCGGCGTGTTCACCATGACGGCCAACAACAGCCGGCGCAGCTCCCCCGCCGACAGGGTCCGCAGCGCCGCCCCCCACTCGTCCGGCCCGAACAGGTACCCGGTGAGTAGCTCCTCCGCCTCGTCCACGTACACCGGCACGTGCGCCCGGAAGTAGTCGAGCACGGTCACGTCGGTCCGCAGCTCGTCGTGCACCTGCGGCAGCAGCATGGCCCCGTCGGACTCCAACTGCCGGAGCAGCGTGGTCTTGCCCGCCCCGTTCGGGCCGGTGACCAGGAGCCGGTCGCCGGGTTCCAGCACGAGGTCCAGGCCCTCGAACAGGCCCGGGGCCCCGAGGTCCCGGGCGCGCAGCTCGGGACGCTCCGACGCGGGGAAGGCCAGGGTCAGCGCCGGCCGGGTCGACGGCTCGGCGATCCACCGGGCCGACGTGAGCTGCCGGGTCAGGCGGCGCTGCCGGACGACGGCCTTGCGGGCCACCATCCGGGCGATCCGCCGCTTGTGCGGGGCCCTGGGGTTGGCGATCTCGTTGGCGAGGGACTTCTCCTTCATCTTCGCGATCTCCTCCTCCAGCTTGACCCGGTACTTCTCCTGCGCCTCGTAGTCGAGCAGCAGCCGCTGCCAGCGCCGGGCCTTCTCGGCGCGGTAGGCGGTGTAGCCGCCCTCGTACACCTGGAGTTCCTCGTGGATGCCGTCGAGCTCGTAGACCCGGTTGGCGAACGCGTCGAGGAACGCCCGGTCGTGGCTGATCACGAGCACCCCGCCGCCGAACCCCGCGAGGAACTCCCCCAGCCACGCCGCGCCGGCCGCGTCGAGATGGTTCGTCGGCTCGTCGAGGACCAGCAGGTCGGGCTCCCCGAGCAGCACGCCGGCCAGCATCAGCCGGGCCTGCTCCCCGCCGCTGACCCGCCCGAGCGGCCGGTCGTCGGGCAGGTGGTCGATGCCGAGCCGCTGGCGGACGTCGGTCAGCCGGGCCTCGAAGCCCCAGCCGTCCAGCGCCTCCCAGCGTTCCAGGGCCTCGCCGTAGCCGGCCATGTCCTGGGCCCGCGCGTGCCGGTCGAGTTCCGCCGCCAGCTCGCCGAGGTCGCCGCGCAGAAAGGCACCGACCTGCACCCCCGCATCGGGTACCTGCTGGGCGAAGTAGCCGAGCCGCAGCCCCGGCGAGTACTCCACGTGACCGGTCGTCGGCCGTTCCGCCCCGGTCAGGAGCCGGAGCAGTGTGGACTTCCCCGCGCCGTTCGGGCCGACGACACCGACCCGGTCGCCCCGGCCGAGGGTCAGGTTCAGATCGGCGAACAGGGGCTCACCGTCGAAGGACTTGCTGAGAGAGATGGCTTTTAACAAGGGGAACCTCCGCGCACCGGTACCAGAAAGGGACAGACGGCATGGATGCGCCAGAGGCTGAGAAAAGAGACCTCTAATCCGACAACGGGGCGAGCACCAACGGCTCAGCGCATCCGGCGGATTACAGGATCAACGGGCCACTCCGATCGGTCGACAACAGGACCCACGGCAACAGTGCCCGGTACCCGCCGGATCGGCAAGTGATTTTCGGGCTGCGGGCCCCGACGCGCTCGGCGTTGCAGAATCCTGCAATCTCGGCCGACAAATCGGACCGCCCCCTGACCTGGGAGCTCCCGGCTGGTGTGCTGTTCCCCGGAAGGCAGCCCGTCGCCAAGTTGTAACGGGGGGCGACGGGCAGCCAACCGAAAGGACGTTGCCTATGTGGCGGGCCGCCGGCAAGATTCAACCCCATGGGGGATCTGAATCGGCTGGTCACGCCACGGACCGCAGTGCCACCACTCACCCGGTGGGGCGTTTCGCCCACCGCAGACCTGGTGTTTCGCACCCTGACCGAATGTGGACCGAGCGTGATCGGAGTACTCAGCAGATCTCTGGGCCTGCCGGCCAGGAAGGTCCGGACCGCCCTCGACGAACTGAACTCCGTCGGCGCGGCCCGCCCCGAGCAGGCGGCAACGCCCACCGGCCCGGTACGGATCTGGCGCGGCCGCCAGCCCGACGCGGTGGTGACGTCATTGCACGAGCGCCAGGTGGAGGCCGTCCGGGCCAGGCACCTGCTCCGGCAGCGGCTGTGTGGGCTCGACCTGGCCAGCATCACCCACCACGCCGACCTGGACGCGAACGACGCGGTCCGACCGTTGAGCGGCGTTCTCCGGGTCCGGGCCCGGATCGCCGAACTCGCCCCCACCGTGCGCACGGAGCAGATGACCCTCAATCCGGAGCCGGTGATCTCGGCGGCCGCGATCAAGGCCGGCGCGCACGTGGGCAAGGCCATCGCCGAGCGGGGCGTGAAGCTCCTGTCGATCGGGGTCCCGGCCGGGGTGGGCGACGCGTCGCGGCCCCATGCCGACGTGATGACGGCACTCGGCAGAAAGTACCGCGAACTTCCGCAGCTACCCACCCGGATCATCATCATGGATCGCCGCACCGCGATCCTTCCCTTCGACCCAGCCCACCAGAACAAGGGCGCGTTCGAGGTGACCGCGCCCGCAGTCGTGGACCAGCTGGTCGGGCTCTTCCTCCAGTACTGGAGCAGGGCTCAGGCTCCGGAGCGACCCTTGACAGCGGACCTACCCCTCACGACCCGCGAACGGGCCATCGTCGCGCTGCTGGCCAGCGGCATGACCGACGCGGCCACGGCGGCCGAACTCGGCCTCAGCGTGCGGACCATCGCCTACACGCTGAGCGACCTGATGAGCCGGTACGGCGTACAGAACAGATTCCAGCTCGGTCTCGTGTTGGGCGCGCAGGGTGCCCAGCCGAGGGTCATTCAGGAGGAACAGCAGCAGTGAAAGCGCAACTACGGACCCTGGGAGCGGTCGCCTCCGGCCTGCTACTCGCGATGAGCCTGACGACCCCGGCGCACGCGGTGACCGACCACCCGGTCACCAACTCCCCCCGATGGCTCGAGTGCCCGGCAGGTACGACCTCGACAGGGTCGCTGACCACGTACTGGTCCGGCACCGCCACACCGTGCGTCACACCCCGGCCGAACGAGGTCTTCGCCCTCGTGGGCTACAACCCGCAGTACGCCTACGGTCAGCCGTTCGCCTTCACCCCGAGCGGCGCCTTCGCCACCGGGTTCACCCCCAAACCCGGCACCACGGCTGTGTGTCTCGTCGTGCAGGGAAACATCAGGCTCGACTGCGTGGACTACAACACAGGCGCGCACATCAGCGTGAATGACCCGCGCGTGCAAGGGGGCGGGGGCGTCGAGGGCATCGACTTCCCGCCGGACCCCGACTGCGTCGACTGCTTCGGGGACTCGGGCGGCGACGACAACGCGAACGACTAACGGCCCGCGGCCTTCATGTCCCGCTTGAGCTCCTGCGGCAACGAGAACGTCAGGTGCTCCTCGGCGGTGTCGAACTCGGTGACATCCGCGAACCCACGGTCGGCCAGGAACTTCAGCACGTCCATGACCAGTTCGTCGGGCACGGACGCGCCGGAGGTCAGGCCGACCGTGGTCGCGCCCTCCAGCCATTCCTCGCGGATCTCGTGCGCGTAGTCGACCAGGTGGCCGGCGCGGGCGCCCGCGTCCACGGCGACCTCGACGAGCCGGACGGAGTTCGACGAGTTGGTCGAGCCGACGACGATCACGACGTCGCACTCGGGGGCCAGTTCCTTGACGGCGAGTTGGCGGTTCTGGGTGGCGTAGCAGATGTCGTCCGACGGCGGGGAGACGAGCAGCGGCAGCTTGGTGCGCAGCTTGGCCACGGTCGCCATGGTCTCGTCCACCGACAGGGTGGTCTGGGACAGCCAGACGACGCGGGCCGGGTCGCGGACCTCGACGGCGTCGACCCCGGACGGGCCGTCGACCAGCTGGATGCTGGCGGGGGCCTCGCCCATGGTGCCGATGACCTCTTCGTGGCCCTCGTGGCCGATGAGCACGATGTCGTACCCCTCGGAGGCGAAGCGCTTGGCCTCGTTGTGCACCTTGGTCACGAGGGGGCAGGTGGCGTCGATGGCGCGGAGGTTGCGCTGCCGGGCCTCCTCGTAGACGACGGGGGCCACGCCGTGGGCGGAGAAGATGACCGTCGCGCCCTCGGGGACCTCCTCGTTCTCCTCGACGAAGATGGCACCCTGGTCCTGCAAGGTCTGCACGACATGTCGGTTGTGTACGATTTCCTTGCGCACGTAGATCGGCGCCCCGTACAGAGCGAGGGCCTCCTTGACGGTCTCCACGGCACGGTCCACCCCGGCGCAGTAACCACGGGGCTTGGCGAGCAGGACACGCTTCACAGGATCGGACACCTCCCCATCGTAGGCTTGCTCCATGACCGGACGCAGCGAGGGCATCGACGGCCGCCCTGCCATCGAGCGTAACGAGACCGCGTGACCACGCCCAGGAGCAGCCCGGAGGAACCCTGGCCGGTCCGGGTGGTCAGCAGCAAGGTCGCGGAGTGGATCGCCCGGTTGGGTGCGGTGTGGGTGGATGGCGAGGTGGCCCAGCTCTCCCGCCGCCCGGGTCAGGGGATGGCGTTCCTCACCCTGCGCGACCCGTCCGCCGACATCAGCCTCCAGGTGACCGTGCGCCGGGCCGTTCTCGACGCGTGTGACCCACCTCTCACCGAGGGCGCGCGGGTGATCGTGCACGCGAAGCCCAACTTCTACGCCGCCCGGGGCACGTTCTCCCTCGCGGCCGACGAGATGCGCCAGGTCGGCCTGGGCGAGCTGCTGGCCCGGCTGGAGAAGCTGAAGAAGCTGCTGGCGGCCGAGGGCCTGTTCGACCGGGCCCGCAAGCGGCGGCTGCCGTTCCTGCCGAACCGGGTCGGCCTGATCACCGGGCGGGCCAGCGCGGCGGAGCGCGACGTGCACATGGTCGCCGAGCGGCGCTGGCCGGCCGTGGAGTTCACCACGATCAACACTCCGGTGCAGGGCGGCAGCGCCGTGCCGGCGATCATCGCGGCGCTCAAGACCCTGGACGACGACCCGACCGTGGACGTGATCATCCTGGCCCGGGGCGGCGGCAGCGTCGAGGACCTGTTGCCGTTCTCCGACGAGGCGCTGTGCCGGGCGGTGTTCGCGTGCCGTACCCCCGTGATCTCCGCGATCGGCCACGAGCCGGACACCCCGCTGGTGGACTTCGTGGCCGACGTGCGCGCGGCGACCCCGACCGACGCGGCGAAGCGGGTGGTCCCGGACCTCACCGAGGAGCTGCGCGGCCTGGCCATCGCCCGGACCCGGCTGGACCGGGGCATCGGCACCATGCTCGAACGCGAGCAGCACCGGATCACGGCGCTGCGGTCCCGGCCGGTCCTGGCCCGGCCCGAGGTGATCGTGGACGCCCGGCAGTCCGACGTCGACGGGCTGCGGACCCGGGCCGCCCGGGTGCTGGCGCACCGGATCGAGGGCGCGCGCAACGAGCTGGGCCACACCCTGGCCCGGCTGCGGGCGTTGTCCCCGGCGGCGACCCTGCAGCGGGGGTACGCGATCGTCCAGCGCGCCGACGGCCACGTCGTGCGCGCACCCGACGAGGTGGGGGCCGGCGACCGGCTCCGGATCAGACTCAACGAAGGCGAACTGGCCGCGAAGGTGGAGAAATGACAGCGAAGCCCAGCTACGAGGAGGCCCGGGCCGAGCTCGCCCAGGTCGTGGAGCAGTTGGAGGCCGGCGGGGCGAGCCTGGAGGAGTCACTCGCCCTGTGGGAGCGGGGCGAGAAGTTGGCGACGGTGTGCCAGGAGTGGCTGGACGGCGCGCGGGAGCGGCTGGACGCGGCCCGGCGCGCCACGGACTGACCGGCTACTTCAGCGAGGTAGCGAACTCGACGAGTACCGCGTCCGCGGCCTGGCCGGCGAACACGATCGTCCGGCCGGTCTCGGCGAGCACGAGCGCGCGCACGCCCTTCGTGCCCGTGTACAGGCTCCACGTCCGCCCGTTGATCTCCGCCGTGCCCTGGACCGTCGCGCCCCCGACGGCACCGTCGAGGACACCCGCCACCGGCGCGCCCGACTCGGTGAGCTGGAGGAACTCCCCGTCCGGCCCGGCGTACCCGATCCGGAGCACCAGGTGTCCGTCCTGCTGGGCGACCTTGGCGGTGGACACGTGCCAGCCGGCCGGCACCGCCGAGGGCGCCCACACCTGGTACGCGGCGCGCGCCCGGGCGTCGGCCACCACCGGGTCGGGATCGACGGTCGTCGGGGACTCCCCGCCCAGGAGCCGCCAGATCCCCAGCATCAGGACGATCGGGATGAGCAGGGCCAGCATGGAGTACGCCAGGTCCTTGGCGCCGCGCGTCTTGCGGGCCTCCTTGGCCGGCGCGGCCGACTCGCCACTGAAGATGCTCACGCCAACATCCTCCCCGATGACCCATGTCACGGCCCGACCAGGGCAACATGAAAAGATTCAGGCTGCATCGCTCGGCCGCTCCACCGCCCCGGCGTACCCGCCTGGTGGTGTCGCGGCTGCACCCGTCGACGAGGAGGACACCGATGTCCGGAGCCCGCCGTACCGAGGAGCTTGACCGCAACCTCGCCCTGGACCTGGTCCGCGTGACCGAGGCCGCCGCCATGGCCGCCGGCCGTTGGGTAGGACGAGGCGACAAGGAGGGCGGCGACGGAGCCGCCGTGGACGCGATGCGGCTGCTGATCAACTCGGTGCCGATGCGCGGGATCGTGGTGATCGGCGAGGGCGAGAAGGACAACGCCCCGATGCTGTTCAACGGGGAGCACGTGGGCGACGGGACCGGCGCAGAGGTCGATGTCGCCGTGGACCCGGTCGACGGCACCACCCTGATGGCGAAGGGCATGCCCAACTCCATCGCGGTCCTGGCCGTCACCGAGCGGGGCGCGATGTTCGACCCGTCGGCCGTCTTCTACATGGACAAGATCGCGGTGGGCCCGGACGCGGCCGACGTCATCGACATCACCGCGCCCGTCGCGGAGAACCTGCGCCGGATCGCCAAGGCGAAGAAGGGCAGCCTGTCGGACGTCACGGTGTGCATCCTCGACCGCCCCCGGCACGAGAAGCTCGTCGAGGAGGTCCGCGCGACCGGCGCCCGGATCCGGTTCATCTCCGACGGTGACGTGGCCGGTGCGATCAGCGCCGCGCGGGAGGGCAGCGAGGTCGACGTGCTGCTCGGCATCGGCGGCACCCCGGAGGGCATCATCGCGGCCGTCGCGCTCAAGTGCCTCGGCGGCGCGATGCAGGGCATGCTGTGGCCCCGCGACGACGACGAGCGCCAGAAGGCCATCGACGCCGGCCACGACCTGGACCGGGTCCTGACCCTCGACGACCTGGTCAGCGGCGACAACATGTTCTTCTGCGCGACCGGGGTGACGACGGGCGACCTACTCAAGGGCGTGCGCTACAAGGCCGGCGGGGCGTACACCCAGTCGATCGTGATGCGCTCGAAGTCGGGCACGACCCGCGTGATCGACTCCTACCACCGCCTGGAGAAGCTCCGCTCCTACTCCCTGGTCGACTTCGACGGCTCCTAGTGGGTGGGAGCCCGCTGAGAGCGGCGATGCGCGCGTTGTCGGCACGTCCGCATACAACACCGGTATGCGGACGCACCTCCGCCTTCGCCTCCCCACTCTCAGCGGGCCAAGGCGTTAGATCAAGAACACGGATCAAGAGCTTCATATGGCTACGAGTGGGGCTGTGACCTGCTTCTGAAGGCTGGAGCCCAGCAGGTCACCCCACCGTCACCTCCGCCGCGAAGCTGAGCGCCACCGGCCCGGGTCCTCAGTAGGCCGACACCGAGGCCGGGGCGCGTTCCGTCCGGGACAGCGCCCGCAGCACCGCCACCGGCCCGTTCCGCACGGTCGAGTACCGCAGCAGGCGGCGCAGCACCGTCTCCGTGACCTCCGCCGGGAACTCCGGGGTGGGCAGGCCGAGGCTGTGCGCCAGGTCGTCGGTGTGCACGACGATCTCGATCAGCCGGCTGGTCAGCAGGTCTTCCAGGGTGAGCGCGTGGTTCCCGAACAGGTCGACCCAGCGCTGCGGGTCCTCGGCGGGCAACACCGCGGCGAGACTGTCGAGCGCACCGGCCACTGAGGACGCGAGCACATCCGGGCCGTCGGCCGCGAGTTCCTCCGCGCAGGCCCGGATCGCCTGGTGCACGGCCGAGTCCAGCCCCTCGTCGCCCTTGCCCCGCGCGCCCTGGAGGTGCCACTGGTCGAGGGTCATCCGGGGCGTGGCGTCGTCGCGGGACGGCTCCGGGAGCCGGGGCCGTCCCGGGAGAGTGCGCTACAGGGCGGATGCCGCCCGCTGGATGGCCGTGCTGAACCGGGAGACCTGGGTGTAGACGCCGGGGAAGCCGGCCCGGGCGCACCCCTCGCCCCAGCTCACGATCCCGACCTGCCGCCACTGACCGGCCGCGTCCCGGCGCACCATCGGCCCGCCCGAGTCGCCCTGGCACGAGTCGACCCCGCCGGTGTCCATCCGTCCGGCGCAGATCATGTCGTTGGCGACGAAGCCGTAGCCCGCTTTCCGGTACGCGTCCCCGCACACCGGGTCGGACACGAACGGCACCTGGACCTTGCGCAGCGTGGCCGTCCCCGAGCCGCCCTCCCGGGTGGACCCCCAGCCGACCACGGTGAACGTCCCGGAGTCCGTACCGGTGTCGGTCGCGATCGGCAGGGTCGGCCCGTCGAGCGGGCGGGCGAGCCGGACCAGGGCCCAGTCGTTGCCCCGGGTCACGTCGGCGAACCCGTCGGCGCGCCGGACGTAGGTGGAGCGGACCCGCTGGGTCGGGTGGTACCGGTCCACGCCCGTGGTGACCTCGATGGAGGAGTCGGGGCCGCTCCGTCCGACGCAGTGCGCGGCGGTGAGGACCACGGACGGGCTGTAGAGCGCGCCACCGCAGCCGACGGACAGGTGCACGGTCCACGGGAACTCGCCCGCGCGTGCCGTGGTACCCCCCACGATCTCGGGGTCGTCGGCGGACTTGTCGGGGTTCGCGGCAGCCGGGCTGACCGGCAGCGCGAGGCTGGTGGCGAGGACTACCAGGAGCAGGTACCAGCGACGCCGCATGAGAAGCCTCCCTTGCCAGACAATCAGGACAAGGGAAAGTCTATGAACATATTTCGCCCAATGCGGCATTCTAGGAAAGTCGAGTCCCCGACATGCCGAAAGCTCCCCCGACCGGGGAGCTGCGGGCGGTGCTTCGCGGACAAAGCCTCAGCCTGGGAAAACTCTCCGGAACGACGAAGTGCCCGCTCGAATGTCCGAGCGGGCACGACGTGTGGACGGTGCTAGTACCAGCCGGTCGCCTTCGAATGCGACCACGCGCCGCACGGGTTGCCGTACCGGCCCTTGATGTAGCCGAGGCCCCAGCGGATCTGGGTTTCCGCGCTGGTCTGCCAGTCGGCACCGGCCGAGGCCATCTTGCTGCCGGGCAGGGCCTGCGGGATGCCGTACGCGCCGGAGGAGCTGTTCTTCGCGGCCGTGTTCCAGCCGCTCTCCTTCTTCCACAGGCTGGCCAGGCACGGCATCTGGTCGAGCCCGAAGCCGGCGGCCAGCAGCAGGGCGCACCCGGCGGCCTGGTTGCCGGTGTACTCCGAGCACGAGGCCGGGATCGGACCGTCGTACGGCTTGGGCACGCCCGGGGTGGGGGTCGCCGTGGCCTTGGCGGCCTGCGCGTCGGCGTTCTTGGCGGCGTCGGCGATGGCCTTGCCCGCCGCGTCGGCCTTGCCCTTCGCCTCGGTCTCGGCCGCCGCCTTGCGGACGGCGTCGCGGCTGGCCCGGTCGATCTCGCCGGTGCGCTGCCGGTCGTCCTGCAGTTGGGACGTGGCCGCGACGAGGGTGTCGTTGGCCGTCCGCTTGCTCTCCCGTTCACGGTTGGCGAGGCTCATGTAGCCGCCGCCGATGAGGGCGAGAACGAGGACGAGGCTCGCGAGGATTCGGATCGCTCCGCGTTGCACGCGCGAACTTCCTTCCATCGGGGACACACTTGTCAGTGGCTCACTCTGACGCACGCCGGCCGCGGACACCAGTCCGCGGCCGGGTAAATGTGCTCCAGCTCACACTACTTTGAGTTACTCATCTATCACCCGGGCAGGTCCTCCAGCAGGTCAGTGACCACCTCGGCGATCTGCGAGCGCTCGGACCGCGTGAGCGTGACGTGCGCGAACAGCGGATGTCCCTTGAGGGCCTCGATCACGGCGGTGACGCCGTCGTGCCGGCCGACCCGGAGGTTGTCACGCTGAGCCACATCGTGGGTGAGCACGACCTTCGATCCCGTGCCGATCCGCGACAGGACGGTCAGCAGCACGTTGCGCTCCAGGGACTGCGCCTCGTCCACGATCACGAACGCGTCGTGCAGCGAACGGCCCCGGATGTGGGTCAGCGGCAGCACCTCGAGCATGCCCCGCGACATCACCTCGTCGAGCACGTTCTCGTGGCACACGGAGCCGAGGGTGTCGAAGACGGCCTGCGCCCACGGCGACATCTTCTCCGACTCGGAACCGGGGAGATAGCCCAGTTCCTGGCCACCCACCGCGTACAGCGGGCGGAAGACGATCACCTTCTTGTGGCGGTGCCGCTCCAGGGTCTGCTCCAGGCCGGCGCAGAGGGCGAGAGCCGACTTACCGGTACCGGCGCGGCCGCCGAGGGACACGATGCCCACCGACTCGTCCAGCAGCAGGTCGAGCGCGACCCGCTGTTCGGCGGACCGGCCGTGCAGGCCGAAGACCTCACGGTCGCCCCGCACCAGGCGCACCGACTTGTCCGGCTGGACCCGGCCGAGCGCGGAACCACGCGGTGAGTGCAGGACCAGCCCCGTGTGGCAGGGCAGGCCCTGGGCCTCCGGTATGTCGACACTCTCGCCGCCGTACAGCTGCTTGACGTCCTCCTCGGAGACGGTCAGGTCGGACATGCCCGTCCATGTTGGATCAGAGGCCTGCCCGTGCCTGTACTCGTCCGCCGGCAGACCGACCGCAGCCGCCTTCACCCGCAGCGGCATGTCCTTCGTGACCAGCACGACGTCCTTCTTCTCCGCGAGCAGGCTGAGTGCCACCGCGAGGATCCGGACGTCGTTGCTGTCTGCCCTCAACCCCGGCGGCAGCACCGTGGGATCGGAGTGGTTCAGCTCGACGACCAGCGTGCCACCGACGTCGTTGACCGAGAGGGGCTGGTCAAGCCGCGCATGCTGGATGCGCAGGTCGTCGAGGAACCGCAGGGACTGTCGGGCGAACCAGCCGAGCTCCGGGTGGTGCCGCTTGGCCTCCAGCTCGGAAATCACCACGAGCGGGATGACGACCTCATGCTCGGCGAAGCGCAGGAACGCCGCCGGGTCAGAGAGCAGAACCGAAGTGTCAAGGACGAAAGTGCGTCGTGTGCTCACTCAGGCCTCCTGGATGACCCGGGCGCACCCCGGAGTCACATTATCGACGGTAGCCCCGAAAGTCCCCGACAGCTAGTCACGACGCGGTCAGGATTGAGTCATTCGCCGGCAGAATTGCAGGTCAGCCGCCAAAACGTCGCTGTCGGTCCGCGTAGGACCGCAGGGCCCGCAAAAAGTCCACATGCCGGAAGTCGGGCCAGTTGGCCTCGTGGAAATAGAACTCGGAATAGGCGGACTGCCAGAGAAGAAATCCCGACATGCGCTGTTCACCGCTCGTACGGATGACGAGGTCGGGGTCGGGTTGGCCCTTGGTGTACATGTGCTCGGAGATGTGGTCGACGTCCAGCAGCTCGGCGAGCTCCTCGATCGTCGTGCCGGCCTCGGCGTGCTGCTGGAGGAGCGCGCGCACGGCGTCGGCGATCTCCTGGCGCCCGCCGTACCCCACGGCGAGGTTGACCTGCGCGCCCGTGTCCCGGCCGACGGTGCGTTCCTCGGCGGCCTTGAGCGCCTGGGCGAGCTGGGCGGGGAGGATGTCGCGGTTGCCGACGACGCGCAGCCGCCACGGGTTGCCCTCGTCGGCGAGGTCGGTGGCCAGGTCCTCGATGATCCGGACCAGCGGGTCGAGCTCGACGGCCGGCCGGTTGAGGTTGTCCGTGGACAGCAGGAACAGGGTGACGACCTCGATGCCGGCCTCGTCGCACCAACGGATCAGATTCTCGATCTTGGCGGCGCCCACCCGATGGCCGTCGTTCGGGTCGACGTAGCCCATTTCCCGGGCCCACCGCCGGTTGCCGTCGACCATGACCCCGACATGGCGGGGGTGCGGCTTATTGGCGAGTTTACCGACCAATAGCCGCTCATAGAAGGAATAGACCAGACTCCGTACACCCACGCCCGCAGCCTAAACCCGGAGGACCGGCCCGGGGTAGTCCGGGCCGGAACCTCCACGGTTTCTCCGCTTTCCCGGCGGGCGACCGCGCGTTTCGCTACTGCGGTCGACTCGGCCGACCGACGCGGACCACTCGCCCGAACGGCGCGGGCCCAACGTCCGAACAGTGCGGACCGGGCGGTCCGAACAGTGCGGACCGGGCGCCCGAACGGTGCGCGGCCCGCGTCCGAACGACGCGGGCCGCGCACCACTAGGCCAGTCCGCGCGCCTGGAACGCGGCCTTCACCGAGTTCGCCGCCGCCGTCCCGTACAGGGCCTGGGCCGCCGCGATCGTCCTGGTAGCCGCCGCCGGCATGGTGGTGGTCGGCGAGATGGTGAAGTGTGCCTCCAGGATCACCCGGTCGGCGGCCGTGCGGCCGAGGGCGGTGTTGATGTCCATCAGCGCCCGGGACCAGATCTCGCCGTCGTCGTGCACCTCGCCGGCGAGGTCGGCCGGGTACACCTTGGTGCCGTCGGTGCGGCGCAGGCAGTGCGGGGCGGTCGAGGTGTAGGAGACCGCGTCCCAGTCGGCGATGCACGCCCACGGGCTGACCGCCGTGTTCGGGCTGACCGGCTGGCCCATGGTGTAGGCCCAGTAGTCGCCGAAGCCCTCGCCGATCGCGCCGCCGTCGTCGCTGGAGCCGAAGTTGGGCACCTGCGCGTCCTGGATCGCGTGGCCGTACTCGTGCCAGATCACCTCGGCGTCCTCGGCGTCGTCCACGCCGCCGGTGCCGAACGTGATCTTGTCCTTGGCCGGGTCGTAGAAGGAGTTGTCCGCCGTCAGTCCGGTGGTCTGGTAGTCCTGCGACTCGTTGTTGACGTTCGCGAACCCGAGACTCTGGATGTACTCCTGCGCCGAGGTGATGTGGAAGTAGCCCTGGACCTGGGCGAACCCGGCCTGGGTACGGTCGAAGGCGTAGCTGCCCGAGGAGGACGCCACCGGCTTCTTGCTCACGTTGTTGGCGTACCCGCCGACGAGCTTGTTCTTCGCGTAGAGCCCGGTGAGCGTGACTGTCTTGTAGGTGAACGCGGAGTTCGCGCTGTTGTCCTTCAGGTTCGAGTTCTGCTGGCTGACGACCGGGTTGGGCAGGAACACCTTGCCGGTACCCGTCTCGTGCTTGACCAGGTTCGTCGTGGACAGCACCGCGCCGCTCTCCGCGTCGACCAGGGTGCTGACCGACCCGCCGTCGGGCTCGGTGTGCACCTGCCAGGCCAGCTTGGCGCTGTCGCCGGGCAGCACCACCAGCCGGGAGCGGTAGGCGCCCCCACCGGTCCGCTGGGCCGCCGAGGCGTCCGCCTTGTCCGCGGTCACCTTCGCGCCCCGCAGGCCGCGGGCGAGGCCCCCGACGGCCTTGCGCCCGTCGTCCACGGTGACCGCGCCGCTCGCCCGGTCGGCGTGCCGACCGAGGAAGCCGCCGAGGACCGGGTGGCCGTCGAAGGTCTGCTCGTACCAGTAGTGCGTGCCGAGCAGGGACTCCTGCACCGAGACGAGCCGAAGCCCCTCGGCCGCGGGCTCGGACTGCGCGGGAGTGGCGGCGAAGACGGCGACGAGCGCCGCACTCACCCCCAACGTGCACAAGCGACGGACTGGGATGGCGAAGGACTTCAACGGGCACCTCCGGCTGAATGAGATATGGCCGGAAGGCTAGTCGTCGGTGACCGGCCGGGGGAAGAGATTCTGTCTCGTGAATGCTTAAGGGCAGGAAAATTCTCGCGTGCGGGCACCCCCGGACCGCAAAAAAGTGGGGACCCCCGGCCCGGGGTCCCCACTGTCCTACTCGCCTGTGGTCGGTTACTCGACGCCGAGGCGGGCCTTCAGCGTGTCGAGCTCGGCCCCCAGCACCGCCGGGAGCTTGTCGCCGAACTTGTCGAACCACTCCTGGATCTGCGGGATCTCGGCCTTCCACTCCTCGACGTCCACCTTCAGGACGGCCTCGAGGTCGGCGGCGGAGAGGTCCAGGCCGGACACGTCGAGCGAGTCCGGGGTCGGCACGAAGCCGATCGGGGTCTCGATCGCCTCGGCCTTGCCCTCCAGGCGCTCCACGACCCACTTGAGAACCCGGGAGTTCTCGCCGAATCCGGGCCACAGGAACTGGCCCTCGTCGCCGCGGCGGAACCAGTTCACGTAGAAGATCTCGGGGAGCTTCGACGCGTCGCCGTCGCTGCCCTTGCCCATCTCGATCCAGTGCCGGAAGTAGTCACCGGCGTTGTAGCCGATGAACGGCAGCATCGCCATCGGGTCGCGCCGGACAACGCCGACCTGGCCGACGGCCGCTGCGGTGGTCTCGCTCGACAGGGTGGCGCCCTGGAACACGCCGTGCGCCCAGTCGCGGGACTGGCTGACCAGCGGGATCGTCGTCTTGCGCCGGCCGCCGAACAGGATCGCGTCGATCGGCACGCCGTTCGGGTTGTCGAACTCCGGCGACAGGATCGGGCACTGCTCGATCGGGGTGCAGAACCGCGAGTTCGGGTGGCTGGACACGCCCTCGGAGTCCGGGGTCCAGTCCTTGCCGTGCCAGTCGGTGAGGTGCGCCGGCGGCTCGCCCATGCCCTCCCACCAGATGTCCCCGTCGTCGGTGAGCGCGACGTTGGTGAACAGCGAGTTGCCCTTGGCGATCGTCTTCATCGCGTTCGGGTTGGTGGTGTGGTCGGTGCCGGGGGCCACGCCGAACAGGCCGAACTCCGGGTTCACGGCGTACAGCCGGCCGTCCTCGCCGAACCGCATCCAGGCGATGTCGTCGCCCAGGGTCTCGACCTTCCAGCCCGGGATCGTCGGCTCCAGCATCGCCAGGTTGGTCTTGCCGCAGGCGCTCGGGAACGCGCCGGTCACGTGGTAGACCTTGCCCTCCGGCGAGGTCAGCTTGAGGATCAGCATGTGCTCGGCGAGCCAGCCCTCGTCGCGGCCCATGACGGAGCCGATCCGGAGCGAGAAGCACTTCTTGCCGAGCAGGGAGTTGCCGCCGTACCCGGAGCCGTAGCTCCAGATGAGGCGCTCCTCCGGGAAGTGGGTGATGTACTTCGTCGTGCTGCACGGCCACGCCACGTCGGCCTGGCCGGGCGCCAGCGGGGCGCCGACGGAGTGCAGGGCCGGCACGAAGACCGCGTCGTCGCCCATCGCCTCGAGGACGTGCGCGCCCATCCGGGTCATGATCCGCATGCTGCACACGACGTAGGCGGAGTCGGTGATCTCGACGCCGAACATCGGGTTCTCCGCGGTCAGCGGGCCCATGCAGAACGGGATGACGTAGAGGGTGCGGCCGGTCATGCAGCCCCGGTACAGGTCGGTCATGAGCGACTTCATGTCCGACGGCGCCATCCAGTTGTTGGTGGGGCCGGCGTCGGCCTCGTCCACCGAACAGATGTAGGTGCGCTCCTCGACCCGCGCGACGTCGGTCGGGTCGGTCCGGGTCCAGAAGGAGTTCGGCTTGATCTCCGGGTTGAGGCGGACCATGGTGCCCGCCTCGACGAGCTGGCCGGTCAGCCGCTCCCACTCCTCGTCGGAGCCGTCGACCCAGACGACCCGGTCGGGGGTGGTGAGCTCGGCGACCTCGCGCACCCACGCAAGGAGCTTCGGGTGCTGCGTGGGGGCTGCGTCGAGCCCCGGAATGGTGGCCGGAGCGCTCATCTGCAAATCTCCTCGTAGACGACAAAGCAGGCGCAAGCCCACTGGGTGGCATGAGCCTAAACCGACTGCTCACAGCGGTCATCCCGAACGCTTGTGAACAACTGCACAAGCCCCCGGAAGGTGCGGCATCCCTGCAGTTTCCTGCGTTGTCATGTCCGATTTGCGTCAAGTTTGCGCAGCGGCTGGAGTTTTCACGGCCAAAATTGGCCTACGCCGCCGATTCTTTCTCACGGCTAAACCCGTTATAAAGTGGGTACCGTGCGCCACACCGACTACTCCCGCCTCGGCTGGCTCGGCGGCCCCCTGGCCCTCGACCTGGCCAACACGCTCCCGCAGGCCCGCCCCGAGGCGCCCCTCGACCTGATCGGCACCGAGGAACAGCTGGGCGTGTGGCTCGCCCACCAGGCGTACCGGCTGCCGGTCCCCCCGCCCGGCCTCGCCCGGTTCCACGGCTTCCGCCGGCTGCGCGACGCCCTGTTCCACGCGTTCGTGGCCACCTCCACCGGGCAGCCCCTGCCCCGCGAGGTCATCGGCGCGCTCAACTCGGTCAGCAACCGCACGCCGGCCCAGCCCCGGCTGCTGGCCCTGCCGGACGGGCTCCAGGTGGAGTACCGGGGGGCGAACCCCGTCGACATCTCCCTAGCCCTGGTCGCGGCGTCCGGGGTGCGGCTGCTGGGCTCCGGGCTGGGGAATCTGCGGCGGTGCGGCGCGCCCGGATGCGGGCTGTTCTTCCTCGGCACCCGGAAGAAGTGGTGCACGGACGCGTGCGGGACGCGGGCCCGGGCGGCGCGGCACTACCAGCGGGGGCGCGAGGCGCTGACCTGAGCGGGGAGCCGCCTTGCGGAGGTCGTTTATCGTCTGCGCCGGAAGGGTAATGGACACGGCTTGCGTTACGGCGCTCTCGATGTAACGCTGTAATCATGCCTGGACCTTACGGATACCCGCGCACCGAAGCGCCCCCCACCGACGACGCCATCGGCTGGATCACCGGCCGCCTCCCCGAGGACTGGTTCGTCGGCCTGCAGATCTCGATCGACCGCGACGAGATCCTCATCGTCGGCCAGCTCCCCGAGCCGACCCTCCCCGACGACGCGACCGAGATCGACAAGGCCGCCGCCGAGGCCGGCCGGATCGAGCGGTTCCGCGAGCCGACCCGCGACCACCGGATCAAGCTCGCCCAGCAGATCGAGCACCGCTACCGGCGCAAGTGCAGCTGGGGCGCGACCTGCGGCGAGACCCGGGAGCTGTTCACCACCCTGTCCGCCCCCGTGATGAGCCGGCTCAAGCAGAAGGACCGCCTCGTCCTCGACACCCTGGTCAACGCCGGGGTCGCCCGGTCGCGCTCCGAGGCGCTCGCGTGGTGCGTGCGGCTCGTCGGCGAGCACGCCAACGAGTGGCTCAGCGACCTGCGCGGCGCGATGGAGTCGGTCGACGAGCTCCGCCGCAAGGGCCCCGACCTGTAGGTCGGCCCACCGCTCGACCGCACGGTCCGGCATCCGCCGGGGCCCGACGACCACGCGTCGTCGGGCCCCGGCGTCCCTGTCCCCACGTCGACCGCTCACTCGGGCCGGTGCTACGCCGGCTCACCGTGGTGCGCACCGGCAACCGGGGAGGCTGCTAGCGGCGGGCTCCGGACGGTACCCCTCGACGGGTCTTGTCCTTCTTGGCCGGCCGCGAGGTCGGGGGCAGCGCCACGATCGCCAGCGGAGTCAGCTCCCGGGCCGAACCCAGCGGATCGTCGCCGAGCACGTCCGCCGGGAACTCCCCCTGCCCCGCCCAGCCCAGCACCTGCGGCCCGGCGACGATCGCACACCCGCCGAGGGTCGCGTAGGCCTCGGCTGGCAGGCCCGTGCGCAGGGCGCCCAGCAGCGCGGCGCACACCGCGTCGGGGTCGTCCGGCGGGGCGATCACCGCGACGTCGGCGGGGAACACGGCGTCCTCCCGGGGCGTGGCCACCGCCCGCAACGCCGGACCGCCCACCTTGTACGCGAGCGCGCGCAGCCCCATCACCCGCAGCCCGCCCGCGCACACCACCCGGCCCAGGCCGGTCGCCTCGATCGCGAGCTGGGTCCGCCACGGCCCCCGGCGCACCCCGTCGCCGCGCGCGGTCAGCACCCGGGCCGGCAGCCCCGGCACGATCTCCCACAGGAACCGGGCCCGGCCCTGCGCGACGGCCACCGGCTTCGCGGCGAGCACCACGAACCACGGCGTGGTCAGCGACTTGCGGTAGTTCTTGTCGGCGGCGAGGTGACCGACGAACTCGGTGATGTGGTACCGGACGTTGTCGGCGAGCCGGTCACCGGCGCAGATCACCGGGGTCCGCACCGGGAACCGCAGCCAGCCGCCCGACTCCAGCAGGTGGCCCGGGTTGGGCTCCAGCGGCCCGCGCAGGGTCGACGCCGGGGCCGGGGCCTCCAGGAGCCGCAACCAGCGCTCCACCAGGTACAGCCGCCAGAAGTGGTCCGCGTCGCCCCGCCGGCCGGCCAGCAGCGCCCCGAACCCGGCGAGCGCCGCGCGCTGGTCCGCCCACGGCCGGTTCGCGAACCGCTCCGACAGCAGCAGCGCGTAGATCCGGCCCCGGGAGGCGGTCAGCAGTTCGCGGGTCGGGGCCGGGTGCCGGAGCTGGTCGGCGCCCGTCAGCTCGGCGGCCCGGGACAGCCCCGCGAGCTCCTTGCGCAGGGTGTCCCCGGAGCCGACGGCCTCCGCGTACGGGGTGCGCACCGCCACCCCGAACCGGACCGCGCACCGGTCGGCGACCCGGGCCAGGTACGCCGTCGCCGCGTGCCGGTGCGCGTTCGCCGGCATCCGGTCCCCCGCCGCGAGCAGCAGGTTCGCGCCCGCCGGGTCGATCAGCGCGTCGACCTCGCCGGCCGCCGAGCGGACCGTGGCCCAGACCAGGAAACCGGTCGGGTCGGGGACCGGCTCGCCCAGGTCGGCGAGGAACGCGTCCAGGTCCCGTTCGAACTGTTCGGGGCCGACGGTGACGACGCGGTGGGTGGTGCGCTCGTCGGCTCCGGTGAGGCGGGTCGCGTAGGCCTCCTCGCCGGTGTCGAGGGGCGAGAAGGTCGCGGAATAGACGGGTACCGGGACCGCGTCGCCGGACGCGTCGTGCCGGTCGCCGCCCGGGTTCGCGGTGCCGGTGTGCGGGCCGGGGCCGGCCGACCGGTCCGGTCCGGGACCGCCGAACCGGTCCGGGCCGGTGGCGCCCAGGGCCACCGCGAGGGCCGCCGCGCCCGCCACGCCCTCCGCGAGCCGGATCCCGATCCGGCCGGACCCGGTGGCGGCGGTCAGCGTGGCGGTGGCCGGCGCGACGGCGCGCATCGGCGCGGGCCGGACCATGACCGGCTCCACGCCCTCCCGGGTGATCGTGATGACCTGGCCGGGGAGTACCCGTCGGATGGCCGCGAAGAAGGTCGCCTCGGTGTCGTCGCAGGCCCCGGTCGCGAGGAACCGGGCGATGGTCGCCGGGTCCGGGGTGGCCGGGACGCCGGCGGCGAGCAGGGCGGCCGGCTCCGAGGCGACGAGGACCGTGTCGCGCGGGGCGGACGGGTCGCGCCGGCCGGCGAAGAGCTCGGCGTCGCGGGCACCCGGGGCGTTGCCGAAGGCCGTGCCGTCCGCCCGGTCCTCGGCCGTCGCGCGGAGCACCGTCGGGTCGCGGTCGCCGGCCCGGTTGCGCAGGGGCGCGGCCGTGGCGGGCTCGCGGAGGACGGCGTAGTAGAGGGGTGGGCCGTCGCCGTTGCGGGCCAGGACCAGGACGCCGCGCGCGGGGTCGGCGAGGGCCATCGCGTACGGGTCGGTGCCGAGGAGCAGCGCGCGGGGGCCGTGCTCGGCGTACCGGCCCAGGAGGGTGGTCGCCTCCGCGATCCCGTCGAGCACGATCGCCGCGCCCGCCCGGGTCTTGATCTCCGGGACCCCCGCGCGCAGCCCGAGCCCGAGCGCCGGCCGGCCGGGGGCGTGCCACGCGTTCGGGTCGCCGCCCCGGGGTGCGAGTGCGTGGGTCAGGGCGTCGAGAACACCGGGCACTGACCCGAAATACGCGGCAATTCCAGCCATGTCGGTCATCTCCTGCGGGCGGGATGACCGATCTTAGCGCTTCCTCCAATATGTGCGATAAGCGGGCTATTTGCCGGTTAGCCGCTGGATCAGCTCGGCGGCGTCCGTCACCGGCCGGTCACAGACGAAACCCTTGCACGTGTACGCCGTCGCGGCCCCGCCCATCGCCGGACGGTCCGCGAGCAACGGCACACCCTCCCGGTCCGGCGCGCCGGCCACGATCACCGACCCGCCGGGCGCGTGCCGCCACGCCGTCCGCAGCAGCTCCTCGACGTCCGCACCGGACACCGCCACCTCCCACGGCCCCACCAGGTGCGACTCCGCCACGGCGGACGCCCAGCCCGCGAACCGGGGATACTTCGCGATCAGCGGCGCCGTGGTCGCCAACGCCGCCTCGGCGGCCTCCCGGTACCGGGTCTCCCCCGTCAGCGCCGCGTACGCCGTCAACGCCCCGCACAACGCCGTCACCCCGGACGGGCTCGCGTTGTCCGAGGGGTCGCGCGGCCGGACGACCAGGGCCTCCCCGTCGGCGGCCGTGTCGAAGAAGCCGCCCTCGCCGTCGGTGAACTGCTCCAGCGCCACGTCGAGGAGCTGACCGGCCAGGGTGAGCCAGCGGCCCTCGCCGGTGAGCTGGTGCATGGCGCAGAAGGCCTCGGCGACGCAGCCGTAGTCCTCCAGGACACCGGCCGGGGCGCCGACCACGCCGTCCCGCGACACCCGCCGCAGCCGACCGTCCACGATGTGCACGTCCGCGAGCAACCCGGCCACCCCGGGCAGGACGCCGTGCCGCGCGTCGCCCCACACCGAGCGGCCCGGGCCGACGTCGCCCCGGGGCGCCCCGGCCGGGCCGGTCGGCCCCGGGTCGGCATGCATGGCCTCCGCGACCTGGGCGTACTCGGCCAGGGCCGTGACCGCCAGGCCGTTCCACGCGGCCACGACCTTGTCGTCCCTGGCCGGCTGGGGGCGGGTACCCCTGGACAGCCGCAGTTCCTGGCGCACGTCCTGCCAGCGACGGACGACATCCGGACCGGCGTCGTCCACGTCCATGGCGAGTTGGAGCACGCTCGAACCGTGCTCGAACGTGCCCCCCTTCGTCACCCGGAACAGATCCGCGGCCCAGGCCCCGTCGTCCTCGCCGAGCACCTCGACGAGCTGCTCCGGCGTCCACGCGTAGGTCAGGCCCTCGACGCCGTCGGTGTCCGCGTCGAGCGCGGCGGCGAAACCACCCTCCGGGGTGCGCAGCCCGCCCCGGTCCATGAGGAACCCGGCCGTCTCGGCGGCCACCCGCTCGGCCAGGCGGTCACCCGTCAGTCTCCACAGCTGGGTGTACACCCGCAGCAGGAGCGCGTTGTCGTACAACATCTTCTCGAAGTGGGGGACGGTCCACTCGGCGTCGACCGAGTACCGGGCGAACCCGCCGGCCAGCTGGTCGTACATCCCGCCCCGGGCCATCTGCTCGCACGTGTGCCGGACCATCTCCAACGCCTCGGCCGAACCGGTGCGCTCATGGTGCCGGAGCAGGAACAGGAGCACCATGGACGGCGGGAACTTCGGGGCGCCGCCGAAGCCGCCGTTCAGATTGTCGTACCCCTTGAGGAGCTGACCCACGGCGGCGTCGAGCAGGCCGGCGGTGATCTCGCCCCGCCCGGACGACGCCGGGGCCAGCACGTCCACGATCGCCCGGCCCTGGGCGAGGATGTCCTCGCGCTGGGTGGCCCAGGCGGTGCCGACGGCCTCGACGACGGCGACGAAGTGGTCGCGCGGGAAGTAGGTCCCGCAGTAGAACGGCTCGCCGTCCGGGGTCGCGAACACCGTCATCGGCCAGCCGCCCTGGCCGGTCGTCGCCTGGGTCGCGGCCATGTACACGGCGTCGACGTCGGGGCGCTCCTCCCGGTCCACCTTGATCGGGACGGTGCGCTCGTTGACGACGGCCGCCACGGCCGGGTCCTCGAACGACTGGTGGGCCATCACGTGGCACCAGTGGCAGGCGGAGTAGCCGACGCTGATCAGGACCGGCACGTCGCGGCGCCTGGCCTCGGCGAACGCCTCCGGCCCCCACTCCCACCAGTCGACCGGGTTCTCTGCGTGCTGGAGAAGATAGGGCGAGGTGGCGGAGCCGAGCCGGTTCATCCGGCCACTCTCCCACACCCCCCGATTCCGGGCGCCGGGAGCTGCGGAATCCGTCCGTTACCTGATTGCCGGGGTTGACGGGCCGCCCTATCCTCGGCATTGATCCGCATGGATCACGGGGATGAACGGGGAAGCAATGTCCATTTTGGCTAGATCGCTGCCCGCGCGCGGGTTCGCTGTCGCGTTGGCGGCCACTCTGGGGTTCACCGGCCTGACGGTGCTCGGCACCACCGGGGCCGCCTCGGCCGCGCCGCACTCGGAGTACGCGCCCGTCACCCTGAGCGCCTACACCGATTCCAAGGCCCCGGACGCCACCTTCGACGGCGACTCGCAGGGCATGCCGATCGGCGGCTGGGCCGACGACGCCGGCACGGTGCACAAGTCCCGGGCGTACGTCACGTTCGACCTGACGGCGTTCGGGAACCGGACGGTCAGCGGGGCGAAGCTCTACTTCCGGGAACTGCGGCCCGCCGACTGCACCAAGCGCGCCATCGAGGTCTGGCAGACCAAGCCGATCGACACCAACCCCAGCTGGTTCCGCTCGCCGGTGTCGCTGAGCAAGCTCGACGAGTCCCTGACCCCGGAGTACTGCCCGGCCCAGTTCTCCACCGACATGTCCGCCGTGGTCAACGCGGCGCTGGCCGGCCGGCAGAAGAAGCTCACCCTCAAGTTCAAGGTGCCCGACAACCTCGAGGGCGACGTCAGCTACGCGCGCCGGATCTCGTACACGATCCTGTCGGTGCAGTACAACTCGCCGCCCACCGTGGACGGGACGCACCTGTTCAACGGCGGCCGGCCGTGTGCCGACAAGGCGCCGTTCCCGGTGCTCGGGGGCTTCGCGGGGCTGTTGCAGGCCGTCGGGAACGACGCCGACGCGCAGGAGCACCTGCGCCACGAGTTCGCCGTCTGGCCGGTCGGGGACCCGGCCGCCCGGACCGTGACCACCGCCGACTACGGCGTGTCCGGGCGGGTGGGCAGTGTCCGCCTCGCCGAGGGCGTGCTGGTCAGCGGCGGGAAGTACTCCTGGCAGGTCCGGGTCGGCGACGGGCAGGACACCTCCGCCTGGTCGAAAACGTGCACGTTCAGCTACGACAGCGTGGCGCCGCCCGCGCCGACGCTCACGTCGAGCTACCCGACCGGTGGCGAGGAGGGACCGCCCCCGGGCGTGCCCGGCGTGTTCACGTTCTCCGGCGGGGGCGACCCGGACGTGGCCGGATTCGAGTACACCTGGGGATCGATCTTCAGCGTGCCGGGCTGCTCCGTGAGCGGCGACGCCGGCCAGCTCGAATGCACCGACCCGCTCGCGGGACACCAGGTCGTGCGCGCGACCACGCCCGGCGGCACCGCCTCGGTCACGCTGAGCCCGCCCGACTCCGGCCCGCAGCGGCTGATGGTGCGCTCCCTGGACCGGGCGGGCAACCGGTCACCGGAGCACGCGACGTTCGAGTTCTGGGCGCCGTGGACAGACCCGCAGATCACCCCGACGCCGGGTACGCCCGAGTGGGGCGAGCAGGTGACGCTCCGGTTCGCGCCCGGCACCGGGGTCACCGGGGTCACCTCCTACGAGTACCAGATCAACTCGGCCGAGCCCCGGCAGGTGACCGCAGGGGCCGACGGCACGGCGACGGTCTCCTTCCTCGCGGACAACGTCGACGGGTACTCGGTCGTGGTCCGTTCCCGCAGCTCCAACGGCTTCGTGTCCACCCAGGGCCGCTGGCTGCACTCCTTCTACCCGGGGCCGGGAGTCCGCTCGGAGGTCTACCCGGAGCGGGGCGAGCCGGGCGGGGGCATCGGCGTGGCCGGCACGTTCACCTTCTCCCGGCCGCCGGGCTGGACCACGGTGCACGAGTACCGGTACTCGTTCAACGGCGGCCCGGAGCTGACCGTCGCGGCCGGGCCGGACGGGAAGGCGACCGTCACCTGGACACCGACGGAGAGCGGTGGCGCCTACCTCGACGTGTTCGCCGTCCGCCCCGACGGCACCCAGAGCAACTACGGCAACTTCTACGAGTTCATGGTCGCCTGAAGGCGGCTGGAGGCCCCGGCGTACCCGTCGGGGCCTCCGCTCTTGAAGTTACCCCGGTCACAACTGTCACAAACTCGCGGGCGGGTTCGTCAGTGCTGTGTCGAACAGAAACCCTCCCCGAGGAGACAGTCATGCAGGCACGGATGTCCAACCCCGCCATGGTGCTCGCCGACGCCGGCAAGGCGATCAACGCGCTCTACAAGGTCAGCCACTCCGGCGGCGTACCCCAGACGACGCTGGAACTGGTGCACCTGCGCGCCAGCCAGATCAACGGGTGCAGCGCCTGTGTGGACTCCGGCGCGCGGACCGCCAAGAAGAACGGCGAGACCGACGAGCGGCTGTTCGCGGTGGCCGCGTGGCGGGAGACCCCGTACTTCACCGACGCCGAGCGCGCGGCCCTCGACCTCGCCGAGCACGCCACCCGGCTGGCCGACAGGACCGACCCGGTGCCGGACGCGATCTGGGCCGCCGCCGCCGCGCACTACACCGAGGAGCAGCTCGCCTCCCTCGTGATGTGGATCGCGACGACCAACTTCTTCAACCGGCTCAACGCCACTACCCGGCAGCCGGCTGGGCAGAACTGGGGCTGAGCGGGGCTGAGCGGGGCCGGGCCGGGCCGGACTGAGCCGGGCCGGAGCGGGGTCGGAGCGGGGCCGGAGCCGTCAGGGGGACTGTCGCCACAGCCCTCCTGACGGCTCCGTTTCCGTCTGGCTCACGGGTTTCAGCCGGCGCTCCGCTAACCCTCCTCGCAGCCGATGCCGTCGTTGTCCCCGTCGAGGCCGTAGACGTCCGTGCCGATGACGGCCACCGGGCCCTGCACGTACGCCGGCCCGTTCCCGGGGCCGCCCGCGCAGTCGACGTCCGTCGCGACGGGCACGCAGCCGCCGTAGTTGAAGTCGCAGCTACCTGAGGCCTGCGGGCCCAGCCCGGGTTCCACCGGGCCCAGCCCTGGCTCCACCGGGGCCGCGCCCTGGCCGAGCACCGGGCCTTCCGAAGGGGCCTCACCCGAAGCCGGCGCCACACCGACCCCAGCCCCGACACCGGCCGGCGCGGACACCACATCCGAGGCCAGCGCGCCCCCCGACCAGAGGCTGAGTACGAGAAACGCCGCGAACGCCGCCGCGCGTGTTGTGATCATGGGCCCTCCCCCCGTGCCTGGCCCCGGCCGGCCACCCGAGAGAACGAGGGCGACTTTCCACACCGGACGAGACTCCGGACAACCCCTGTGCTTCCCCGCCGGGCTCACCGTCGACCCGTCGGGCTCACCTCGACGCTACGCCTGACCAGCCACCCGGCGACGGATCAAGTCCAGGTTCGCATCGGTGCCCCGGGGCTTTCCACGGCGAATGTGACGGCTACGCCCCTCCTGTCGGCTCCATACGGATCGACCCGCGCAAAGCCCCCGTGCCGGCCGCACTACTCGCAACCGACCCCGTCGTGGTCCCCGTCGAGGTCGTAGATGTCTGTGCCGATGACGTAGACCGGGCCCCGGACATACGCCGGCCCGTTGCCCTTGCCGCCCGCGCAGTCCACGTCACTGGCGATCGGGACGCACGGCCCGCTGTAGTTGGGGTCGCAGGTCGGCGCGGACCTGGTGCCCACCGACGTCACCTCCGCGACCGGGTCCGTCGTCACCACGTCCCGCAGCAGTTTCCGCCCCAGCTCCTTGCCGTCCGCGACCGTCACCTCGTAGGTGAGGGTCCGTTTGCCGGTCACACCGTAGGTCGTGACGGCGGTGGCGCCCTCAGCACGAGACGGGTCGGTCACCGTCCGTCTCTCGAAGGGGATGTCCTTCGTCTCGGTGACGATCCGCTTCTCCACGACGGGAGCGGGCGCGGCAGTCGTCGGGGCGGCGCTGGGAACGACGGGCGTCGCACGGCCGGCCGGCGTGGCGCTGACCACCTCCGGGCCGGGTGGTGCGGACCCACCACCGGACTCCGGAGTCCCGCACGCCGACGAGGCCGAGAGCACGAGTACGACAACCGCGAGTGGCGTGACGATGTGTCGCGCCAGAGCTGAGATATCCATCGAGGGCCTCCCCTCGAGCCTAGTCCGGCCCCGGGTCCGCGCCCGCCGCCTTACCAAGCCCGGGCACAGGACCCCTCTGCCCAGACCGGGCCGCTCGGGCGAACCCGGGGCCAGACCGCGCCGCCAGGGTCTACCCGCCACCCGGGAAGGTGGGTACGGATCAGGCCGTTCCGGCGGGCTCCATGCGGATCGAACCGTCCTCCTGCAGCTCGACCCGCAGCAACGTCCCCGGCACCACCTCGCGCAGGATGTCCGGCGGCAGGTGCACCGCCCCGTCCCGCGCGACGACGGCGAAGTCCTGCCCGTGCCGGCCCTCGGCCCCGACCCGGCCGTCGCGGATGGTCACGGTCCGGCCGAGGATCGCGCCGACGTCGGGGTCGTGGGTGACGGCGATGACCGTGGTGCCGGCCCGGTTGACGGCCGTGAACGCGGCCAGGACCTCGTCGCGGGCGTCGTGGTCGAGCTGGCTGGTGGGCTCGTCGGCGAGCAGCAGGCCCGGGTTGGTGGCCATCGCGACTGCCACGGCGAGCCGCTGGCGTTCGCCGGGGGCCAGGTCGGCGGGCTTGGAGCGGGCGATCCGGGCGTCGTCGAGGCCGACGAGGGCGAGGACGTCGACGGGGGCGAGCAGTTCGGAGCGCCGGCTCCGGGGTACGTCACTCTGCGCGAAAGCGATGTTCTTCTCGGCGGTCAGGTACGGCAGCAGGTTGCGGGACGCGCCCTGGAGCACGACGCCCACGTCGAGTCCGCGCATCCGCTGCAACTCGGCGTCGCTGGCCTTGGCCACGTCGTGGTCGCCCACGGTGAGCCGGCCGGCGGACGGCTGGAGCAGGCCCGCCATCAGGGACAACAGGGTGGACTTGCCGGAGCCGGACGGTCCGACGAGCGCGACGGCCTCGCCGGGCTCGATGTCGAGGTCGACGCCGGACAGGGCCACGACGTCGTAGCCCTCGAGCCGGTAGATGTAGACCAGGCCCCGGCAGGTGACCCTGATCCCCTTGCTCTCCGTCACGACGTTCCTTCCCGTAGACGTTGCGCGTCGCCGCGCCGCATCGTGGTTCGCATGGCGGTGACGGCGACGAGGCCGTACACCAGGATGATCAGGGCCAGGGCGGTGCCCCACCGCTCCGGGCCGGGCCAGTAGTCGATCGGCACGGTGGCCAGTTGGCCGGTGGCGGGCAGCAGGTGCGGCAGGGTGAGGACGCCGGTCGCCACGCCGGCCACGCCGCCGACCCCCACCGCGATGACGAGCAGCAGGGTGTACTCCCGGAGCACGGCGCGGCCCACCTGCCGCCGCGACAGGCCGGCGACCCGGAGCGCGGCGGCCTCGTACGCGCGGTCCTGGGCGCCGGGGCGGGCGGTGAGCGGGACGCCGAGGACGCCGAGGAGCAGCGCGCCCAGGGCGGCGATGACGTAGAGGCGCAGGGCCACGGCGGAACCCTGTTCGTCGAGGGCGGCCTGGCGGTCGGCGAGCCGGGTGACGCCGGTGACGGTCAGCCCGGCGGCGGCGAGCTTCGCGGCCAGGTCGGCGGGGGCGTCGGCGCGGGTCCAGACCATCGGGGTGGTGTCGGCGTCGGAGGCGAACGTGGGTGTGGAGCGGTCGCCGTACGCGAGGTCGACGAGGATGCCCTGGCCGACGCCGGGGAGTACGGGGGCGGTGCCGACGGCGCGGTAGGGCTGCTCGACGCCGTACAGGCCCGCGGCGCGGAAGTCGTCCTTCGTGAAGTGCGGGTCGGACACCATGGCGGGCAGCGGGTACGGCGCGTCGACGCGCAGCACCGACAGGTCCTCGCGCCCCGGGGTCGTGAACGTGATCCGGAGCCCGTCCGCGCCGGCCAGGACGGTGGCAACGGGCTGGTCGTCCATCGTGGGCTCGGCGCCCCGCCAGGCGGTCGGCTCCCGCAACCGGTCGGTCAGGTCCCCGGCGGAGTCGCGGACGGCCGTGACCAGCAGGTCGCCCTGGAGGGTGGCGGAGCCGGCGGCGCCCCCGCCCCGGTACCCGTTGAAGCCGACCAGCCGGCAGCCGGCCTCGCAGCCCGGCACCTCGGCGGTGAACCGGTTGGGTCCGGCCGCGATCCGGGTGAGGGCCACGGCGCGCCGCCCGGCCGGGGTGTCCAGCAGCACGCCGAACGTCACCGAGCCGGCCGGTTCCATGACGTGCGCGGTCAGGTCGATCTCGATCCTCGGGCCGCGCAGCACGATCGGCGCGGCGGCGGGCGGACGCAACCGGTCGGCGACGGCGGACACGCTGCCGCCGGTGGTGGCCGGGTTCCAGTAGCCGATGGCGGCCAGCCGGCTGGTGTCGACGCCGACGATGTGGGTGGTGGTGTCGCCGACCCCGATCACGGTGTCCACGGCGGCCATCGCGTACCGGCCGTCCGGGTCGACCTTCGCCACCGCCGCGAGCAGTTTCTCCGCGGACACCGTCTCGAGTTTGTAGACGACGGGCGCACCGGTCACGATGCCGGCCCGGACCTCGCGGTTGTGCGCGGCCATGCCCCAGGAGTACAACCCGTACCCGGTGAGGGCCGTCGCAACCACCACGAGGGCGACCAGGCGCGGCCCGCCCTGCCGGCGACCGACGGCGGACCAGGCGAGCAGCGGCACCGGCCGGCCCCGGCGGATGGCGGCCGGTCCGCGCCGCCGGGCCAGCAGGGCGATCACCCGGCCGGCGAGCGCGCCCGCCGCCAGCGCCGCGAGGCTGCCCGCGACGAGGGCGATCTCGCTGTCCCCGGACCGGGTGACCAGCGCCCACACGGCGAAGCCGGCGACGACGAGCAGCAGCGCGTCGAGGAAACCGAACCGCCGGCGCAGGCCGCTGGAGACCCGGCGGAGCAGGCCGAGTACGGGGCGGCGCAGCGGGCTGACGCTGGCGAACAGTGCCACGAGCAGCGCGCCCGCGAACACGCCGAGCCCGGTGAGGAGCATCGGGGTCCGGTACTCGGGCCGCACGTCGAGTTCGCGCAGTTGGGCCCAGATCCCGCCCCGGACGGCCGCCCAGCCCAGCAGCGCGCCGACCGGTCCGGCGACGGCCACGAGCAGCGCCGACTCGACGAGGCCGAAGCGCAGTACCCGGGCGGCCCGGAAGCCGCGGAGTTTGGCCACGGCGAGTTCGGTCGAGCGGCTCTCGGCGAGGTTGGCCAGCACGAGGTAGACGACGAGCCAGCACAGGACGATGAGCTGGACGGCGACGAACATGACCGACCGGACGGCGACGGCCCGCTGCGCCTTGACCTCGAGCAGCACGTTGGACAGGTTGGTCTTCGCGGTCAGGGCCAGGAGCCGGGTCTGGCGGGCGCACTCGGCCTGCTCCGCCGGGGCGCGCGGCGGATCGCCGATGAGGAGCCGCGGACACTCCGTGAACCCCAGCCCGATCGGGATCTTCAGGCTCCTGGTGAGCGCGTCGATCGTGGTGAGGTCGACCCTGTTGGGCAGGATCGGGTAGTCGAGGATGGTCTCGGTCTGGGGCCGGACGTTCGACTTCGGGTCCCGCGCGGCGGTGCTCACGGTCTCCTCGGTCGCGAACAGGGTGCCGAAGAAGTCGGGCCTGCCGAACTGCGCGTCGACGGCGTCGAAGTACTCCCGGGGGCCCCAGAACCCCGCATCCTTCTTGTAGAGCCCGACGACCGTGCCCGTCGGCTGGAGCCATCCGGCGTCGAGGGTGACCTTCGTGCCCAGGGCGAGCCCGGAACTGGCGGGCGCGGCGAACTCCCCGACGGCCACCGGGCACCGGCCGGTGGTGAACACCAGGCGGTCGCACTGGCCGTCGCGGGCCACGATCCGGCCGTTGACCCGGTCCCCGTCGAACCGGACCGCGCCCTCGATCCGGCGTTCGTGGACGGGCGCGCCGTAGTACCCGCCGATGGGGTAGAACGCCCGGGCGGCCCGGTCGATCTCGGCGGGGTCGCCGGACGCGTCGTAGAACTGCGAGGACGTGATGGTCAGGGTGGTCAGGGCGGGCGGGGCCGTGCGCAGCCCGTCCCGCAGGGACCACTGTTCGACGGCCCGGCTGTAGGCGGGCGCGAACACCGCCGCCGCCACGGAGACGCTGACGAGGAGCACCACGAGCAGTGAGCTGGCCCGCCGGTGCCAGATCCCGGCGAGCGCCAGCCGCAGGGTTCCCACTACTGGCCGCCGGAACGCAGCAGCCGTGGGTCGGCCCGCCGGACCAGGCCCAGGACGAGCCAGACCACCCCGGCGAAGCCGAGCAACGTGAGGGTACCGGCGGTGCCCAGTTCGTACGGGCCGAGCTTGTAGACCGGGGTCAACGCGTCCTTGGCGGCGCTGACCAGCGGGATCGCGGACACCATCAGCCCGGCGGACAGCAGCCCGACGGTCCCGCCGACCACGAACGGCACCCCGAGCAGCGTCGCGTACTCCCGGCGCACCCCGGCGCGCAAGGTCTTCGCGGGCAGGCCGGCGATCCGCAGCGCGGCCAGCTCGTACTGCCGGGCCCGCACCCCGATGTACGCGTTGAGCAGCACCGCCCCGACGGCGAGCAGCACGGCGAGCACCCCGGCCGCCAGGTACAGCCACAGGGCCAGCGCAGGTGCGGCCCGGCCGAGCCGCTCCAGGCGGGTGGCCCGGGACTGCACCTCGACGACCTGCACCCCGGCGGCGCCGAGCGCGGCGCGCAGGGTGGCCGGCGCGTCGGGGGCGACCCAGACCTCGTAGGAGACGCTGTTGGAGGCGCTCAGGTTGGCGTCCACGGCGGCGGACCACACCTCGGCCCGGACGTCGAGCAGGATGCCGTGTTCGCCGACCCGGGGCGCGAGCCCGGCCCGCTGGACGACGTCGAACTGCTGCGGGTTGGCCCCGAGCGCCAGGATCGAGAACGCGTCGGCCTTCCGGTCGGCGTCGGGGGTGTCCCCGGCGAGGACGGTGGGCAGCCGGTCGGGCATGTCGGCGTACCGGATCCGGTAGTCCTCCGAGCCCGTACCCCGCACGGACACCTTCAGGCCGGGGGTGACGGAGCCGGTGGTCGCGTCGGCCGGCTTGACCTCCCGCCACGCGTCGGCGAGGTCGAGGCGGGTGTCGAGCGCGTGCCCGCCGTCGAGCAGCCGGGTGACGGTCAGGTCCACCGCGTACGGCGTGGACCGGCCCGGGAACCGCTGGATGACCAGGCCGACGAGCCGGCAGCCGGTACCGCAGTCGGGCACGGCGGCCTTGTAGGTGGCGGTGCCGACCTTCAGCTCGCCGAGCGGTACCTCGCGCGGGCCCCGGCCGGGGGTGGTGACCCAGGCGGCCAGTTGCAGCGGGCCGGCGCTGTCGAGCTTGGCGACCGTGACCTCGGCGGCGAACTCCGGACCCTTGACCGTGACCGCCCGGGACTGGTCCACGGCGACCTTGTCGGCCACGTCCTGGGCGGTGCCGGGCTCGCCCTGCGGCCACACCGCGACGTTCGCGAACCGGGTCGGGTCGATGCCGACGATGGTCAGGTTGTCGCCGTCGTAGAACTGGGAGATCCGCACGGCGGCCATCGCGTGCTTCCCCGTCGGGTCGGCCCGCGTCACCCCGTCGAGGAGGGCCTGCGGGTCGGTGGCGAGCACCCGGTAGACGGTGGACGCGCCCGCGTACCCGTCGGCGGTCCTGATCCTGTTGTAGTCGGCCACGCCCCAGATGGCCGTGGAGAACCCGAGCAGCGACAACGCGACCGTGAGCACCATGCTCAGCCGGACCGTGGACTGCCGCCGGCCCAGCTGCGCGCTGGCGAGCATCGCGGGGACCCGGCCGGCGCGCAACGCCCGGCCGACCCGGCGGCGGCTCCACATCGCCAGCCCGCGGGCGACGCCGAGACCGGCGAGCAGGGCCAGCAGCGGGGCGGCGAGCAGGGCCAGCGAGGAGGTCTTGTCGCCGGCCGCGAGCACCTGGTAGAGCGCGACGGCGGTGAGCGCGACGACGATCCCCTCGCCGACGGCGGCCTTGAACCGGGCGCGCGGCGGCACCCGGCGGAGCAGCGCCAGCGCCGGGGTGTTCAGCGTGCGCCGGGACGCCAGCCACACGGTGCCCATGCCAGCGGCGACGGCGACGAGCGAGGCGGCGAGCAGCTCCCAGCGCAGTTCGACCTCCACCCCGTCGGCCAGGATCGCACCGGCCGCCAGCCAGGTGAAACCGAGCCCGAGCAGCAGGCCGAGCGGGGTCGCCAGGGCGACGAGCACCAGGGCCTCGCCGAGCCCGAACCGCACGGTCCGGCCGGTGCCGAACCCGCGCAGCTTGGCCAGGGCGATCTCCGGGCCGCGCTCCTCGGTGACGGACGCGACCGCGAGGTACAGCACGAACAGGCAGAGCAGCAGCAGCGGCAGCGCGACCAGCGGGATGCTGCCGGTCAGCGCGTCCTGCTCGGCCCGGATGTCGCTGAGCATCCCGGGCAGCAGCGAGCCGGTCTCCGCCCCGGACTGCCGGGCGAGATCCTTGATGTCGCTGGCGAGCCGTGCCGCGTCGGCCAGACCGACAGAACCGACCTTCAGGGGGTACTCGACGGTCACGCGCCGGTCCGCCGCCGTCACCTCGGTCGGGTTGCCCGTGAGTACGGGCGCGTCGAGCTGGTCGGCGACGGGGCTGCCGGCGCCCCCGAAGTAGTTGTTCCGGCCCCAGTACCCGTCGAGGGTGTCCTTCGGGGTGTAGAGCCCGGCGACGGTGCCCGTCCGCGGGGTCGCCGTGCCGTTGACCATCACCTGGTACGCCAGCGGCTGGCCGACCTGCGCGCCGATCAGCTCGGCGGCCTTGACCCCGAGCAGGATCTCCCCGGGCCTGGCCGGGTCGGTGCACCTGCCCGCCGTGATCGTGACGTGGTCGCAGATGTCCTGCCGGTAGACGTGCAGGGCCAGCGCGCGCTGGGGACCGATCACGATCCGCTCGGCCGCGCCGTCCACCCCGGGCCCGAAGTACCTCCCGACGGCCGGCCGTTCGGCGAGCACCTTGTCGGCGGCGGCGTGCAGCGTCCTCGGGTCGTTGCCCTCCTGGGACGCGGCGTCGAACCACAGTTCCGTCTGCCAGGGCGCGGAGTCGCTCAGCCCGTCCCGGAGCACCGATTCCTGGGCCGCCCGGGTGTAGGCCGGGACGAGCACCGCAGCGGCGGCCGCGAACACCGCGAGCACCAGGACGACCACGGAGAGTCCTCGCCGGTACCGAATGCCCTGCAGCGTGACGGAACTGGCCACGAATTGTCCCCTCGCGAGCGTCACTGGATTCCCCAGCCCCCAGACGCTACTGATCACGAAGTCAATGAACAGGCACCGAGAGGTTGCGGTTACATCTCAGCAGGCGGTTGGTGGGGCGTTCGGGGTGGCATGCCGTGCTGGTGGGGGCCGGGGGTGGGACGCCGGAGGTGCTGGACGCCGGAGGCGGTGGGCGCGGTGGGCCGGGCTGAGGCCGGGCGCCGTGGGCGTGCCGGAGGTGCCGGGCGGGGGCCCGGGCGGCGGCCGGCCGGGGCTACATCTCGGCGGCGCGGGCCAGCCCCACCAGCGCGGCGTTGGCCTTGTCGGGGAACAGCGGCGGGGAGAAGTGGTAGCCCTGCGCGGCCGTGCAGCCCATCCCGATCAGGGTCGCCCGCTGCTCGGCGGTCTCGACGCCCTCGGCGACCACCCGCAGCCCGAGCGCGCGGCCCAGATCCACAGTGGTCTTCACGATCGCCATCGCCTCGGGGGAATGCCCCATCTTCGACACGAACGCCCGGTCGACCTTGACCTCGTCCACCTGGAACCGGGTCAGCAGGGTCAGCGACGAGTACCCGGTGCCGAAGTCGTCCACCGCGATCCGTACCCCGAGCCTGCGCAGGCCGATCAGCACCTCCTCGATCACCGGCGACTCGTCCATCATCACCGTCTCGGTGATCTCCAGGACCAGCCGGTCGGCCGGCACCCCGTACCGGGCCAGGGCCGCCGCGACCATCTGCGGCAGCTCCGGTTCGAGCAGGTTGCGGGCGGACAGGTTCACCGCGACCGGCATGATCAGCCCGCCGCGCGCCCAGTCGGACACGATCCGCAGCGCCAGGTCCAGGATGTACCGGCTGAACGGCCCCACCAGGTCGCTGTGCTCGACGACCTCGATGAACGCGTCCGGCGCGAGCAGGCCCCGGCTCGGGTGGTGCCAGCGGACCAGCGCCTCCGCGCCGATCGGGGCGCCCGTGGACAGCTCGACGGCCGGCTGCATCGCCAGGACCAGCTGGTCCTCGACCAGGAGGGCCTCGCGCAGCTCCGCCAGCAGGATCAGCCGCTCCGGGCCCACCGGCCCCTTGCGCGCGCCGGTGGGGTCGCCCTGGTGCAGCACGTCGATCAGTTCGCGCATCCGGCGGTGGGCGGCCACGTTGAGCAGGGCGGCACCGAGCGTGCCCGCGTACGCCGACAGGGCCAGGTCCTCGCGCTCCGACATCGGCCCCGGGGTCCGCAGCCACAGCCGCAGCTCGCCGATCCGGTGCGCCCCGACCCGCAGCGGACGGGCCACTCCCCTGCCGCGCGGGCCGGACGGACCGCTCGCGTACACCCGCTCGGCGCCGTCGCCCGACCGGATCGCGATCTCGACCCGCTCGGGGGCGAACAGCCTGCCCAGGCCGTGCAGCGCCGCGTCGACGACCTCGCGCTCGTCGAGCCGGAGCAGCCGGTGCGGGGCGGTGGCCAGTTCGCGCCAGATCCGGCGCTCCTCGAGGATGCGCAGCCAGTACCGGTAGGCCTGGTAGGCGAGCCACAGCACGGGCGCTGCGGCCAGCACGAGCCGCCACCAGGCCGGCCAGGCCGCGAGGGCCAGGCCGAGCACAGCGGCGGGTGCGGCGAAGCCGGTGAGCAACCAGCGACGACCCAACACCCGACCCCCCTCGCACAGCGAGCAGGGGACGCCCGTTGGCGGCCCCCTGAAGGCAAGGTTATGGGACATACCCAGGCCGCAACAGCCCTAAATGTGCGCTAGGTGCTCTACAACCGGTAGTCGAGAATTTCAAAAGCCGCGAAAACTACCGAGCGTTATCGTGCGGGGCCGGGGGAAAACGGTCGGGAAGCTTGCGGAGGTGGCGATTCATGCTCCGGTACAGGAAAAAGGTCGCCACGCCCAGCAGCACGATGAGCAGCAACGCGAGCGGGCCGGCGAGGCCGGGACCGCGGGTGTCGCCGAAGTTGTTCTCCGCGAGGTACTGAAGCATGCCTCTACCGTACGCCAGCGAAGAGGTCACTCTCCGGCAGCGTGGTCGGCACGTTCGCCCGGACCAACTGGAAGTCCTCCGTGGGCCAGATCCGCAACTGGATCTCCATCGGGATGCCGAACCAGAAGCCGTCCGGGTCCACCTGGGTCGCGTGCGCCCGCAGCGCGTCGTCGCGGACCCCGAAGAACTCGCCCGCGTCGACCGACGTCGTGACCCGGTCGCCCTTGTCCTTCATCCAGTCGCGGTCGCTGTCGATCCAGTCCGCGAAGGGCGACTCCAGGCCCTCGGCGAGCATCGCCTCGTGCAACGCGAACAGGCGCTTCTTGAAGAAGCCCATGTTGTAGTAGAGCTTCGCCGGGGTCCACGGCTCGCCGGCCTCCGGGTAGCGCGCGGGGTCACCGGCCGCGTCGAACGCCAGCATGGAGATCTTGTGGGTCATGATGTGGTCCGGGTGCGGGTAGCCGCCGTCCTCGTCGTAGGTCGTCACGACGTGCGGGCGGAACTCGCGGATCAGCTTGACCAGGCGTTCCGCCGCCACCTCGGGGTCCACCCGGCCGAAGCTGTCCTCGGGCAGCTCGGGGCGGTCGGCCTCCGCGGCCTCCAGGTAGCCGTCGGGCAGGCCGGAGTCGACGAACCCGAGCCACTGCTGCCGGATGCCCAGGATCTCGCGGGCGGTGTCCATCTCCTGCCGGCGGATCTCGGTGATGTTCTCCCAGACCTCGGGACGGTCGAGCTTGGGGTTCAGGACGCTGCCGCGCTCCCCGCCCGTACAGGTGACAACGAGGACGTCCACGCCCTCTTTCACATATTTCGCCATCACGGCGGCGCCCTTGCTCGACTCGTCGTCGGGGTGCGCGTGTACCGCCATCATTCGGAGCCGCTCGGCCACCGTGACACTCCTCGTTCGGGTCCGGGATAATCGAATTCTTGCTGATGCCTATGACAAGAACACCGGAGCCCGACCGATCGTGACCGAGACCCACGCCACAATTTTCCCGCCGGACCGCTATGGCCGGCGTCGACAGCCACGTCGTGCGCGACGGTGGCTACCCTACGTGATGGCCGTGGCACTCGGACTGGGCGTAACGGGCATCGCGGTCAAGCTCTATCTCGCGTACGGCGTGACGGACTATGCGGTGAACCTCACCTCATACCGTGACATCACAGACAATCAGGTAGTGCTCCAGTTCACAGTGACGAAGCCCGAGAAGTCCCCGGCCGTGTGCGTCGTCCGCGCCCGGAACAGGGCCGGCGCGGAGGTCGGCAGGGCCGAGGTGCTCGTCCCCGACGCGCGGAGCCGGGTCGACGTCAGTTACACACTGTCAACAACAGGGCTCCCCGTGAGCGGCGAGACCGTAGGTTGCCGGGCCCAGCGCTGATATTCTCGGAGTTTCGCTTTTCTTAACCCTTGACCCCCCGTCTGAAGGAGTCGCCGTGCCCAACACCGACAGCAAGGCCGCGTGGCTGTCCCAGGACGCGTTCGACCGCCTGCAGGCCGAGCTCGACAAGGCCATCGCCGACCGGCCCGCCGTGGCGGCCGAGATCAACGCCCGCCGCGAGGAGGGCGACCTCAAGGAGAACGGCGGATACCACGCCGCCCGCGAGGAGCAGGGCAAGGCGGAGGCCCGGATCCGGTACCTCCAGGAGTTCCTCCGCACCGCCCGCGTCGGCGAGGCCCCCGCGAGCACGGTCGTGGCCCCCGGCATGGTCGTCACCATCCAGTTCGACGACGACCCGGACGACACCGAGACCTTCCTGCTCGGCTCGCGCGAGATCGCCGCGACCACGGACTACACGGTGTACAGCCCCGAGTCGGCGCTGGGCACCGCGATCCTGGGCTCCGAGGCCGGCAAGACCGTGAGCTACTCCGCCCCGACGGGCGCCGAGATCACCGTCACCGTGGTCAAGTTCGAGCCCTTCTCGGGCTGATCCCCCGGCCGGGGCGGTCCGCCGCCCGACCGGCCCTGCCGTCCGCCCGACTCGGGCCACCCGGGTCGGGCGTTTCGCGTCCCGGGCACCGCGCCGGGCCCGGATCGGGGTCGGCCCCGCCGGGCGCTGCCGGGTAGTCGGTCCACCGCGTCACGCCCGACCGTGTGGCCGCCCCCGTCTCACGCCCGGCCCGATGGTCCTCAGTGCTCCACCCAGCCGATCTCCCGGGCGTTGCGCCGGTAGTACTCGGCCAGTTCGGAGTCGATCCGGTCCGATTCGTACTCCGACAGGCCCACCCGGGCCTCCTGCCACGGCCGGGACTCGACCAGCCGGGCCCGCAGCCCCGCCGGCGGGTGACTGGCGAGCACCGACGTATCGGTCCGGATGCTGAGCTGGCGGAACCGGGGCACCCGGGGCGCCATCGACGCGCGCGCCTCCTCGGCGGCCCGCCGCCAGTCCCGGGCGTCGTGGCCGGTGCGCGCCGCCCGCCGGACGACCACCTCCAGGCCGTCCCGGGACGCCAGCGAGTCGGCCAGCCCCCGGGTCGCCGAGCTGCCGGCGACGAGCACGGCGAGTTCGTCCGCGTGGTACTCGGCCCGTTGGGACTGCCGCGCGCCCACCAGGGTCATGGCCACGTGCACGAGGAGCAGGCTCCGGCTGATCACCCACATCACGGGCCGGGCGACGAGGTCCACGACCGCGGCGAAGCAGCCCCAGAGTTCGGGTGGGCCCATCCGGGTCAGGTCCGCCAGGTTCTGGAAGGTGTTCAGGGCGGGGAACGTCAGCAGGCCGACGCGCGGGTCCCCGTTGGCGAAGTGCCCGAGCTTGTGGCCCAGGAGCGCGACCCGCTGCTCGGGTGGCAGGGCCGCCCACAGCGGCAGGCCAAGGCACACGGCGCGGCGGCGACGGAGCCCGACCGGCGTCGCGTAGGCGTTGAACGCGGTGTCCACCCCGAGAAAATGCGGTGCGGGGGTACCCGAGGCGGCGGCCACCCGCTCCACCAGCGCGAACAACGTCGGGGCCTGGGACCGGTCCAGCGGGGTGAACTCGTCGGGCAGGCCGGGGAACCGGGGCAGCAGGACCCACACGACGCCGAGGATCAGCAGAATGAGCGGCGCGGTGAGCAGGGACAGGTGCGCGTAGGCCAGCCAGCCGGCCAGGGCTAGCAGGGCGAGTTCCCCGCCGAGCAGCACCACGGACACGGCGACGAGGAACACCCCGGCGGCGCCGTACCCGGGCCTGCCGATCGCCCTCCCGGCGAACCGCCCGAACTGGACCCGGTTCAGCCGGAACGCGGACCGGTACAGCAGGCGGTCGATCCAGCCCGCGCCGGTGACCTCGTGGCCGACCGGGTCGTCCAGGCCCCACTCGCAGGCGGGGCACCAGGGTTCGCCGGAGTCCGCCGAGGTCAGCGTGGCGTGGCAGGAGGGGCAGGTTGCGGCAGACACGATCGGGCATCCTGCCCGCCGCCCTGACACCCCGTCAACACCGTTCCCGGCGCCGGGATCCGACCTGGCCCGCGCGGTTTCCGGCGCGATTCCACAGACCGGTGGCCGGGACCGCGCTCCCACGGCGCGACATGACCCGCCAGGCCGGGGTCGCGCGGCGCGCCAGGCCGGGGTCGCGTGGCGTGACGTGACCCGCCGGCCGCGCCGCCCCCGTCAGTCGAAGGTGACCGTGTGGCCGGCGGCGCGCAGGGCGGCGACCATGCGCTCGGCGTGCTCCTTGCCCCGGGTCTCCACCGAGAACGCCACCACCACCTCGCCCAGCGACAGCTCCGCGTCGTACCGCTCGTGCGCCACGTCCAGGACGTTCGCGCCGTTCTCGGCGATCAGGGCGAGCAGGCGGACCAGCTGGCCGGGGCGGTCGGCGCACCGGACCGTGAACCGCTGGTACCGGCCGGCCGCCGCGAGCCCGTGCTCCAGTACCCGGAGAAGGAGCAGTGGATCTATGTTTCCGCCGGACAGCACCGCCACGGTCGGGGTCTCCACCTTGACGACCTCGGCCATCAGCGCGGCCACCCCGACGGCCCCGGCGGGCTCGGCGAGCAGCTTGTTGCGTTCCAGGAGGGCCAGCAGCGCGCGGGAGATGTCCTCGTCGGTGACCGTGACGACCTCGTCGACGAGCTTGACGATGTGCTGGAAGGTGATCTCGCCGGGGATGCCGACCCGGATGCCGTCGGCGATCGTGGCCGTCTCGGCGAGCCGGACCGGGTGCCCGGCCAGCAGCGACGGCGGCACCGCGGCGGCACCCGCGGCCTGCACCCCGATGATCCGGATGTCGGGGCGCAGCGCCCTGGCCGCGACGGCGAGCCCGGAGATCAGTCCGCCGCCGCCGATCCCTGCGATGATCGTCTTCACGTCGGGGCACTGTTCGAGGATCTCCAGCGCGACGGTGCCCTGGCCGGCGATCACGTCCGGGTGGTCGAAGGGATGTATGAACACGGCACCGGTCCGCCCGGCGAACTCCCTCGCCGCGACCAGCGCCTCCTCGACCGTGGCCCCGAAGAGCTCGACGTCGGCCCCGTACCCCCGGGTGGCCGCGACCTTCGGCAACGGCGCGCCGGTCGGCATGAACACGGTGGACCGGGCACCCAGCGAGGTGGCCGCGAGCGCCACTCCCTGCGCGTGGTTCCCGGCGCTGGCGGCGACGACCCCCCGGGCACGCTCGGCCCCGGACAGCCGGGCGATCCGGACGTAGGCCCCGCGCACCTTGTACGCGCCGGCCCGTTGCAGGTTCTCGCACTTCAGCCACACCGGGCCACCGAGTTGGGCGGTCAGCGTGCGCGAGGGCTCCAGCGGCGTCTCGCGCACCACGCCCGCGAGCAACTCACGGGCGGCGCGGACGTCGTCGAGCGTGACCAGTGCCGTCATGCCCCGATCGTGCCACCCGGGGTACACCCCCCGGCGGGCGCCGCGCACGGCTCCCACCAGGAAAGACGAGACGTTCATGAGACCCGGGGGCGCGCCCGGGATGACAGGGTCATGCCTGCCGCGTCCGAGAGTCGTCGGGCCGTGGCATCTGTCCGCACATCGCTTGTCCGGATCGAAGGAGTGAATTATGCGCAACGTATCCCGACTGTTCGTCGCTGCCGCCGCCGTGGCCATGGCCACGCTCGGCATGGTGCCCGCGGCCCAGGCGGCCAGCCCCAATAACACGTTCTCCGTCAACGGCGGTTTCGCCTCCGAGTACGAGAGGTCCTGTCAGGCCGTCGCGCCGTTCGCGTGCTCGTTCAGCGCGACGTCCATGCCCGTCACGGTCAGCATCTCCTCGCCCAGGAGCTACCCGGTGACCGTCGGCTACGCGCTCGAGTCGATGACCGCCACCAACGGGGTCGACTACACCGCGACCACGGGCACCGTCACCATCCCGGCCGGGGCCTTCTGGGGCCGGGTGCAGATCCCGATCGTGAACGACGGGATCGCCGAGGTCACCGAGGAGTTCCGGGTCCGGCTGACCAGCTCCAGTGTCGGCGGCAACTTCTCCGCGACGGGCGTCGCCCGGATCTTCGACGGGGGTCAGGTCCCCTACGACTGCACCCTGTCGAAGTCCGACCTGGCGACCACGACGATCTCCTGCGCCAACCGCCCGGTCGACCAGCCCTGGAAGGTCGTGGTGAACTGCCAGGACATCGGCATGGGGTACATCCAGGCGTCCGGGCCGGTCATCACCGGCAACGGCACCTCGACGGCGGTCTGCAGCCCGGCCGCGTACGTGAGTGTGTACTTCGCGGACCTGACGCCGGTGCCGCCGATCTTCCCGTAGGCGGTTCTGCTGTGGGGCCTGAGGGCCGGTCGGTGCGGAGCGCCGGCCGGCCCTCAGGCCGACGCGGCCAGGTGGCAACTGACTCCCCAGGGCACCCGTGGTCACTAGTCTGGACATATGAGGACATTCCTACTGCTGCTGCACGTACTGTCCGCGATCCTGATCATCGGACCACTCGCGGTGGTCCCGTTCTACGGACTGCGCAGCCTCCGGGTGCACGACCACGACGCGGTGCTCCAGGCCGCGCGGTGGACGGGCCGGTTCGCGCTCGGTTCCCTGCTCACGGCCGCGCTCGGCGGGACGGTGGTGGCGGCCACGGCCAAGGAGACGTACGACTTCGGGACGCCGTGGGTGGTCATCTCCCTCACCCTGTACCTCGTGATGCTGCTCGTCGCCCTGTTCTGGGCCCGCCCGGCACTCCGCAGCGGCATGAAACTTCTGGAGACGGGTACGCCCGAGCCGCCGGTCATGCCCGAGACCCCCGAGGGCGAGGAGCCCCCGCACGAGGCGCTCGCCGCCGCCGGGGCGTTCCTCACCACCAAGGGGAAGATCGACAACGCGGTGGGGCGGGTCGGGGCGGCGGCCGGCGTGACGCTGCTGCTGATCTGCCTGATCGTGGTGCTCATGGTGACCAGGCCGTTCGGGAACTGACCCGGTTCGCCCGGGTGCGGGGGACCCGGGCGGGACGGCGGTCACGGCCGGGGTAGCGGGCACTTCCGGGCTAGCGGTCACTGCCGGGATAGCAGTCAGTGCCGGGGACCGGGGGCCGGCGGGCCGGAGCCCCCGGACAGGTGCCAGCCACCGACCGGGCGGCCGCCACCACGGGATCGCCCGGAACCGGCCGCTCCCCCGCCAGTACCCGTCGAAGGGTCTAGGCCCTTTTCGGGGCCCTCGGCCAGCTCGGCGCGTGCCGACGCCACGGGGCCGCCAGCTCCAACAGCCCCGCCACGGCCAGCAGCATCAGCTCCGAACCGGGCGGCCCGACCAGCTGCACCGCCGCCGGCAACCCGTCCCCGCGCACCCCCGAAGGCACCACGATCGCGGGCAGGCCGGCGACATTCCACGGGGCCGAATACGGGGCGTAGCGCATGTTGGCCACCAGGTTCGCCCGCCACGGCCGGCGCGACCACTCGGCCGCCTCCAGCGGCGCGCTCGCCAGGGCCGGCGTGACCAGCAGGTCGTAGTCGCCGAGCCAGTTCAACGCCTGACCCCGCCACCGGGTGCGCTGCCCCGACGTGACCTCGGCCGTGCGGACGGCCTGCTCACCGAGCGCGACATGCCGGCGGGTCCGGCGCTGCAACTCCGAATAGTCAAGATCACGGGAGTCCAGGTAGGACGAGGCCGTCCAGGTGGCGAGGATGACCGCCCCCAGCCTCTTCGGGTACGGCACCTCCGCGCGGATCGCCGAATGCCCGGCCCCCACCAGCGAACGCACCGCCCGACTCACCGCCGCCCGGTTGTCCGCGTCCGGACTGACCCCCGGGATCGGGCTGTGCAGGGACACCGCCACCCGCAGCCGCCCCGGCTCCGTCAACTTGTGCGTCCGGCGACCGGCCAGCACCGCGAACCCGACCGCCGCGTCGGCGACCGTGGTGGCGAGGATGCCGTTCTCCGCCAGCCCGTACCACGCGTTGGCCCCGATCCCCGCCGGCACCACGCCCCGGCCCGGCTTCAACCCCACCAGCCCGCAGCAGGCGGCCGGGATCCGGATCGAACCCAGCCCGTCGTTCCCGTGCGCGATCGGCACCAGCCCCGCCGACACCGCCGCCGCCGACCCGCCCGACGAACCACCCGGCGTCCTGTCCAGCCGCCACGGATTGCGGGTCACGATCTCCTTGTCGTCGCACGTACCCCACAGGCCCAGCTCCGGCATGCGGGACGTGCCCACCACGATGGCCCCCGCCCCACGCAGCCTGCGGACCACCTCGTGGTCGGCGTCAGCGACATGCGGCCAGTCCGCCCCGGAACGCTCCCCGGCGACGGCCACGTTCTCCTTCACCGCGACCGGCACCCCGGCCAGCGGCAGGTTCGTCAGCTCCGGCAGCGCGTCCACCGCCTCGGCCTCCGCGAGCGCCCGGGGGCCGCGCAGGGCCCGGAACGCGCCCAGGTGCCGGTCCGTGGACCTGATGTAGTCCAGGTGGTCGGCCACCACCTCGGTCGCTGACGCATCGCCGCGCCGCACCGCCCGAGCGATCTCCCGCGCGGTTGCACCGACCCAGGCCATGACCGACCTCCTTCGTAAGTCGTTTGCCGGCCCCGGGTCCGCGGCACACACCGGACCCGGAGGGCGAGATGCTAGCCGACGCCCCGCGGGTGGCGGGGCATCGGCGCGCGCGTCCTCGTGCCTTCCGACCGGTGGGGGTTACCCCGAACCGGCCGAACCTGAACTGACCTGGTCGCGCCGGTCCCCGCCAGGGCCTTCCCGACCCCGGTGGGAGCACTCCGCCCGCCCGGGTGACCGGCCCCGCCGCCGTGCCTGCGCACGGGGCACCCGCGTGGGGCACCGCCCATGCCGGGCCGTGCTCCCGGCACCGCCCGGCGGGCGCACCGCCCGGCGCGGGACCAGCTCCGGCGCGGGCCTAACCGAGCGCTTCGGCCAGATCCGCGAGCAGGTCGTCCACCGTCTCGATACCGACGGACAGCCGCACCAGATCGGCCGGCACCTCCAGCGACGTCCCCGCCACCGAGGCGTGGGTCATCCGGCCCGGATGCTCGATCAACGACTCGACCCCGCCCAGAGACTCGCCCAGGGTGAACAGCTTGGTCCGGTCGCAGAGGTCCACGGCCTCCTGCTCGCCGCCCAGCACCTGGAAACTGACCATGCCGCCGAACCGGAGCATCTGCTTGACCGCGATCTCGTGGCCCTGGTGCTCGGGGAGCCCCGGGTAGTACACCTTCGTGACCTTGGGGTGGTCCACCAGGAACGCCGCGATCTTCTCCGCGTTGTCCGAGTGCCGCTCCATCCGCACCCCGAGCGTCTTGATCCCGCGCAGCGTCAGCCACGCGTCGAACGGCCCGGCCACCGCGCCCATCGCGTTCTGGTGGTACGCCAGCTCGTCGCCCAGCGCGGCGTCGCCCGCGATCAGCGCGCCCCCGACCACGTCGGAGTGCCCGCCCACGTACTTCGTCGTCGAGTGCACCACCACGTCCGCGCCGTGCGCCAACGGCTGCTGGAGATACGGGGAGGCGAACGTGTTGTCCACCACCAGCAGGGCCCCCGCCTCGTGCGCCACCCCGGCCAGCGCCGCGATGTCCGCGATCCCCAGCAGCGGGTTCGTCGGCGTCTCCACCCAGACCAGCTTCGTCTCCGGCCGGACCGCCGCCCGGACCGCCGCCACGTCCGACAGCTTCGCCGACGTCCAGCTGATCCCCCACCGCTCCGCGACCTTCGCGAACAGCCGGAACGTGCCCCCGTACGCGTCGTCGGGGATCACCACGTGGTCACCCGGCTTGCAGACGGTCCTGATCAGGGCGTCCTCGGCGGCCAGCCCGCTGGCGAACGCCAGGCCCCGGCGCCCGCCCTCCAGCGCCTGGAGGCACTCCTCCAGCGCGGTGCGGGTCGGGTTGGCCGAGCGGGAGTACTCATACCCCTCACGCAGGCCACCCACGCCGTCCTGCTTGTACGTGGACGTCTGGTAGATGGGGACCACCACCGCGCCGGTGCGGGGGTCAGGCTCCTGACCGGCGTGAATGGCGAGCGTATCGAAGCCGTGTGTCATGACTCTGAGCGTAACCGTTGGCTCCGACAGACCGGCGGTAAGCACGTCGTAATGGGCAGCCGGCCGGCGACTGCGGCATGCTGGTGTCATGCGCAGACCACGTGATCTCGACATCCCCACCGCTGACCAGGCCCTCCCCGGCCGCGCGGAGGCCGTTCCGGTCGCGGCCCGGCACACCGTCCTCGGCACCCCGCTCGTCGGCCCGTGGCCCGACGGCTTCGAGGTGGCCATCCTCGGCTTCGGCTGCTTCTGGGGCGCGGAACGGATCTTCTGGCGCCTTCCGGGCGTCTACTCCACCTCCGCCGGGTACGCGGGCGGTTCCACCCCGAACCCGACATACGAGGAGGTCTGCTCCGGGGGTACCGGGCACGCCGAGGTCGTCCAGGTCGTCTTCGACCCGGCGGTGATCTCGTACGAGACGGTGTTGAAGGAGTTCTGGGAGAACCACGATCCGACCCAGGGGATGCGACAGGGGAACGACCTGGGCACCCAGTACCGGTCGGTGATCCTGACCACCACCGCCGAGCAGCTGGTCGTGGCGGAGGCGTCGCGGGCCGCGTTCGCGCCGGTCGTCGCCGGGGCCGGTCTGGGCGAGATCACCACGCGGATCGAGCCGGCGCGGGCGTACTACTACGCGGAGGACTACCACCAGCAATACCTCTCGCCCCATAAAAACCCCAACGGGTACTGCAACCACGGGCCGAACGGCCTGAGCTGCCCGATCGGGGTAGCCAAGGCCG